>NZ_JBEXNA010000005.1:0-670909 GCF_040610875.1 Kribbella sp. NPDC003505
GGTGCTCGGTGCGGTAGCTCGGCGTGCGGGAGCGAAGGTCTCGATGCGGCGCATCGTGGCCTTTGCTCACGTGCGGCGAGATGCCGTGCCGAGCACCTCCTCGCGACGGCGCTGGATTATCAGACATGCCCTAGGCGACCAGTTGGTAGACGGCGGCGAGCGAGCGCCAGGGGCGGAGGTGCTCGACCTCGCCGCCGAGCGGCCAGGCATCCCGGGACCCGAGGCGCAGCGCGATCTCCTGCGCCGCCCGGCTGCTGGTGACGGTCTCCAGCGCCGGAACCAGCCTCTCCGAGTCCTCCAGCCTGATGTTGCCATTGACAACTTCTCGGGCGAGCGGCCCGACCAGCTCGGCCGCGGCCAGCGCCTCCGGCCCGGGGAACGCGTGCGTCAGGCCATGGCCGAGCCCGGGCACCGGCACGCCGTACACCTCGACGAGCTTGCGCAGCGCGTCACTCGCCTCGTCCGGAGCGAGCCCGTCCCGGACGACGGCCTGGACGGCGACCTCGAACGGGCCCCACGCCCCAGGCACGCGAACGCCGGGCCGCGCCGTCACCAGCGGCCCGAGCTCCGGATCCGCGGACAGCTGCGCACGCGCACGGACCGGTTCGCCGTCGAGCCCGACCAGGCGCGCGGCCCGGTCGACGACATGGATGACGCCCTCCCAGAAGGGCAGGTGCGCAGACAGGATCAGGTGGTCGTCGCCGCCCGCACCGATCTCCAGCAGGCCGGGCTCGCCGTCGAGCGAGATCGTCCGCCGGTACACACCGTCCACGACCGACTCGACGCCCGGGACCGCCCGCGCACCGAGGTACGAACTCATGGCCTCCCAGTCGTACGGCGGGGTGAACGGCAGCCGCAGCACCAGCCCGCCGTCGGCCGCGAGGCGATCGCCGCGACGGCGCCGGTCGCGCAGCTCCCGGGGCGTGGCCCGGAAGATCTCCCGCATCGCCCGGTTGAACTGCCGCAGGCTGCCGAACCCGGCCGCGAACGCGACCTCGGCGATGCCGAGGTCGGTGTCGTCCAGCAGGCGGCGCGCGAAATGCGCCCGGCGGGAGCGGGCGAACTGGTCCGGCGTGACCCCCAGGTGCTCGTGGAACATCCGCCGGAGGTGTCGCGCCGACACTCCCAGCCGCGCCCCCAACGCCTCCTCGCCGGCCTCGTCGAGCAGGCCGGCGATGATCAGCTGCACCGCGCGGCAGACCAGCTCGGGGGTCTCGTCCGCGACCGTCCCGGCCACCCGGTACGGCCGGCAGCGCAGGCAGGCGCGATACCCGGCCGCCTCCGCGGCGGCGGGCAGCTCGAACGTGCTCACGTTTTCCGCGAGCGGCTTGGCTCCGCAGCCCGGCCGGCAGTAGATGCCGGTCGTCCGCACCGCCGAGTACGTGGTCACGGAAACCACGCTAGAGGCGGCCTCCGACAGTTCCTGACACGCGGTTTGCACCGAGCGTCCGCGGTGCCGGATAAGGTACGGCGGGTGCAGCCGAAACCGATGCTCGTCGTGGTCAGTGGTCCTCCCGGGACCGGCAAGACGACGCTGGCGCACCGGATCGCGACGGCGATCGGCTGCCCGGCGATCTGCCGCGACGAGATCAAGGAAGGCATGGCGCACGCCACCCCCGGATTCGTGCCGGGCCCCGGCGACCCGCTGACGATGCGCACGCTGTCGACGTTCTTCGACGTGATCGGCCTGCTGGTCGGCCGCGGTACGACGGTGGTCGCGGAGGCGGCGTTCCAGGACCGGTTGTGGACGCCTGGTCTGAGCCCGCTGCTCGGCCGCGCCGACCTCCGGATCCTGCACTGCACGGTCCCGGCGGAGGTCGCGCTGGAGCGGATCACCGCCCGGACCACCAACGACCCGCGCCGGGCCGCGCACGAGGACAAGCAGATCAGTCCGGACGCACGGCTGCGGACCCACAACGCCTTCCAGGCCGTCGATCTCCCGGTCCCCTCGCTGACCGTGGACACCAGCACCGAGCCGCCGCTGGACGGGATTCTCGCCTTCCTGCGTCGGGAGTGAGGTACCTAACGACAGGATGTGTCCCCACCGGGCGCCGTTCAGGAGCAAACTGCGAGCAGGGAGGACAGAGCGGCCGGCGGAGACCTCCTGTCGCTAGGGCACAACCTGGAGGGTGATGGGCATGCTGGAGCGGTTTGCCGGGTTGACGACGGCGCATGTGGCGGACGCCTGCGTGCGGGCCAAGGTTCCGGTCCGGACGGTCTCGGTGACGGCGGTTTCCGGCGCCGGCCGGGTCGCGGGCCGGGTGTTGCCGGCGCAGCACGTCGGAAGTGTCGACGTTTTCCTGGAGGCGTTCGAGTCCGCCCACGCGGGCGACGTACTGGTGGTCGACAACGGCGGCCGTCGGGACGAGGCCTGTGTCGGCGACCTCGCCGCGCTGGAGGCCGCCGCGGCCGGCGTCGTGGGGATCGTGATCTGGGGACTGCACCGGGACACCGTCGAGCTCGCCGCGATCGGGCTGCCGGTGTTCAGCCTCGGCGCGTTGCCGACCGGTCCGCTGCGGCTCGACCCGCAGCCGGCCGATGCCTTGTCCAGGGCAACGATCGGCGAGTGGACGGTGACCCGGGACGACGTCGTCCTGGCGGACGAGGACGGCGCGATCTTCGTCCCGGCAGACCGGCTGGAGGAGCTGTTCGGGCTGGCGGAGTCGATCCGGGACACCGAGCGCCGGCAGGCGGACGCGATCCGGGCCGGGCGGTCGTTGCGCGAGCAGGTGAGCTTCGCACAGTACCTCGAGCGCCGGGCCGCCGACCCGTCCCTGACCTTCCGGCAGCACCTGCGCGCGGTCCGGGGAGCGATCGAGGAGTGACCACGTGGCGGTTGGGTGACGTCACCGTCGGGCGGCTCGGCTTCGGCGCGATGCGGCTCACGGACCCGGACCAGGCGATCGCCGTACTGCGCCGCGCGGTCGAGCTCGGCGTCAACCACCTCGACACGGCCGCGTTCTACGGGTCCGCGAACGAGCTGATCCGTGCGGCGCTGACGCCGTACCCGGCCGGGCTCGTCATCGCGACCAAGGTCGGTCCGGGCACCGATCCGGAGCGTGGGTTCTACAACGCGACGACAGCCGCGGAGCTGCGCGCGCAGGTGGAGACCAATCTGCGGCAGCTCGGCGTCGACCGTCTGGACGTCGTGAACCTGCGGATCACCGGCGACGGCTCGCTCGCCGAACGGTTCGAGTGGCTCGCGGCGCTGCGGGACGAGGGACTGATCCGGCAGCTCGGCGTCTCGAACGTGCGGCTCGAGCACGTCCGGGAGGCGCTCGCGATCGCGCCCGTCGTGTGCGTTCAGAACAGTTACGCCGTCGACCGTCGGGGCTCCGAGGACGAGGTGATCAGCTTCTGTGCAGAGCGCGGCATCGCCTACGTGCCCTTCGGTTCCATCACCGACGCTTCCACCTCAGCCGCCGTCGACGCGGTCGCCGCGACGCACCACGCCACACCTCAACAGATCCGCCTCGCCTGGACGCTGCACCGCTCCCCCAACATCCTCGCCATTCCTGGCACCGGGAGCGTCCGGCACCTCGAGGAGAACGTCGCTGCGGGCAAGCTGGAGCTGTCCGCTGCCGAGCTCGCATCCCTCAGCTGATCCCTCGCATCGCTCGGCTGGGCTCGGCCGACCTCGCGCCCTTGGCTGGGTCGAGGCCGACCTCGCGCCCTCGGCTCGGCTCGGGTGACCTCGCGCCCTCGGCTGGGCTCGGCCGGCTTCGCGCCGGTCAGTTGATCGCGGCGCGGACGGCGGGGACGACCTCCTGCGACCAGCGGGAGAGCTGGGTCTCGAACGGGTCGGTGCCGCGCGGAAACAGCGTGAAACCGGCCGCGCCGTGGTTGAGGACCGCGTCGCTGAGCTCCTCGACCCACTGCTCCGGCGAGCCGCCCAGCCAGCGCCCATCCTCGTCGCGGGTACGACGCAGCGGGGTCGCGGTGATCGCGCCGGGGAAGTTGTAGACGGTCGCCACGTCCGACGGTTTCCGGCCGACCGACAGGGCCGCCTCGTCGATGATCGGGCGGGACCAGTGGTACCGGTCGCTGAGCCAGTCGGCGGCGTGGCCGGGGATCCAGCCGTCGGCGTTCCGGCCGGTCGCGGCCAGCGATTTCGGGCCGTTCGAGCCGGTCCAGATCAGCGGCGCGGGTACGGCGGCCGGGCGGAGCGTGCCGATCGGGTAGTGCTTGGTCGGCGCCGGCGTACCGCCGTCGGACAGCGAGTGGACGAGTTGCATGGCCTCCTCGAACGCCTCGACCGCCTGGGCCGGGCGCAACTCCGGGACGCCCATCGTCGTGATCCGGTCCCATGCTCCGCCGGCGCCGAGTCCGAGGACGAAGCGGCCGCCGGACAGCGCCGACAGCGAGGTCGCCGTCCGGGCGAGGACCGGCGCCGGCCGTAGCGGCAGGTTGGTCACGTTCACGAACGCGGACAACCGCTCGGTGCGTCCGAGGACGAATGCGATCGCGGCGCACCCGTCGAGCATGTCCGCGACGTACGGGTGGTCCGCGAGGCTGACGTGGTCGAGACCGTCCCGGTCCGCCTGCTGCGCGAGCCGGACGATCGCGCCGGCCTCCCGCACCGCGTCCGGCGAGCCGTATCCGAACCGCACGTTCATGTCGCACTCCTCAAGTAGTTCGCTGTTCTAACTAGTTGTAGCACGAATCATTCGAACCGCAAACTATTAGGTCAGCGGACTATCATGGGGGCATGGAGACGACGACGGCCCGGGACACCGACCTCGCGAGTGCGCTGGTGCAGACCATGCACCGGCTGCAGGACGTGCACGCCGAGACCAGTCGCCCGCTCGGCCTCACCCCGCAGCAGGCGCACCTCCTGTGCGTGCTGATTGCCGGCCCGCTGGGCATGACCGAGCTCAGCCGCATCCTGAGCATCGAACGCTCCAGCCTGACGAGCATGGTCGACCGCCTGGAGCGCCGCACCCTGGTGACCCGCATCCCCAGCCCCACCGACCGCCGCGCCTGTCAGATCGAACTGACCCCCGAGGGCCTGTCCCTGGCCCACGACGCCCACAACGCCGTCGTCGACCGCATCAACACCTTGACGGCAAACCTCCCCGCCTCAACCCGCCAAACCCTGGCGACCGCCCTGCAATCCATCATCTGATGACCTACCGGTACGTCGAGCGCTCGGGCGCGCGCATCGCGTACCGGGTGAGCGGCGCCGGGCCGGCCCTCGTGCTGATGAAGAACAGTCGCCGCCCGCTGGACTATCCGGTCGTCACCCCGCTCGCACAGCGGTTCCGGGTGCTGCAGATTCATCCGGTCGGCTTCGGCTCCAGTGACCGGCCGGACGACTACGACTTCGGCTCCGTCGGCGACCAGGTCCTCGCGGTTCTCGATCACGAAGGGATCGGCCGGTTCGGGATCTGGGGATTCTCGCAGCCGGCCTGCATGGCGGCACTCGTTGCCAGGTCGACGGACCGGGCCGTCGCGCTCGTCATGGGCGGAGTCACACCGATCGGGTTTCCGACCGACGGCGAGATGCGGCGGATGGAACGGGAGCCTCGGTTGCCGCGTGCTGCACTGGAGTTCTGGCGGGCGTACCGTTCGTTCGATTGGCATCACGAGCTCAGGCTGTACGGCGGCGCCAAGGTTGCCTACCTGGGCACGGCAGACCCGGCGATCCGTCGTCTCCGGCGGCTGCAGCCGGTGCTGGAAGGTATCGGGTTCGAGTACCTGGAGTTCGAGGGGCTGAACCACAGCACGTGCGGGCTGGGCGACGCGTCGGCTGACGGTCGTCGCGTCGCGTCTGACAGGACCTAGCGGCGGCCGCCGAACTCCCACGGGTGTACTTCGGCGGCGTCGGCTTGGATCAGTGCGGCGGCTGCTTCGGCGGACGGGGCTTCCAGGAGTGCGGCGCGACCGATGTGGGTGTCGCCGTCGAGCAGGTCGCCGTACATGATCAGGTGGTCCGAGGTGAACGGTCGCGAGGCGTCCTTGGTGAGTGCCAGGTAGCGGCGTTCGCCGGTGCCGGTGAAGTCCCACATCGTGCGGCCCGGGTAGCGGTTGCGGAAACGGTGGATTTCCACGGTCTCGAAGGCGCCGGCGCGGTAGTACGGCTCGTCGTACGCGAAGGACCGGACCGCCTCGTCGTCGGGCAGGTCGACGATGTGCAGACTGCCGGTGGCCCGTTCGCCGTCCTCGGTCAGCGTCGGGCCGCGGGCGATCAGCCCGTCGGCGTACCTGTCCATGAAGGACCAGTGCTCTTCGTTCAGAGCGACCTTGATCTCGAAACCATCCACCGCGTCCCGGCCGTAGACGAAGTACTCCATAGGCAGACCCTACGGAAGTACCGGCCGGGACACGGTGGCGAGCAGGCGGTCAGCCGTTCGTGGCGAGGTGGAAGCGGAGGATGGTGTCGTAGTCGATGACCTCCACGCCGGCTGCCGGGGCGACCGGCTCCTGGGAGGAGACGATCACGACCTGGCGCGGATCGGCGACGTCGACGTCGTACTTCGACTTCACCTGCGCGCGGTTCTCGGCGTCCTTCAGGTAGTCGGCGTACTGCGCGAGCTCGGCCGCGCTGTCCTGCACCGGCGTACGGAAAACGCGGCGCCGCTTTTTTCCGTTCACGGTGTCGACGACCGGGAGCTCGAGCCGTCCGACGACGTGGCTGCCGTCGGCGCGCTCGAGGATGAAGTCCGGGTGCAGGTCGCCGAGCGCCGGCCGGCGGACCAGCTTCGTCGCGTCGAACGCCGACAGCAGGATGCTCTCGTGCTTGTCCAGGAAATCGTCCACGCCGCTGTCCTGCAGGCCGTGCGCGAGGTAGGTGCTCTCGAACGCGTCGGCCTTCAGCGCGGCCGGGTCGATCGGCAGGCTGATCGTGCCGACCGGGTCGAGGTGCGGGCGGGAGTTGACATAGTTCCGCAGGAAATCGAGGTACTTGTCGGCCGGCTCCGACCGGTGGATCGCCAGCGCGAAGAACACCCAGTGCGCCCGCAGCGAGTCACCGGACGTCTGCACGAGCAGGGCGCGGTCGAACGTCGAGTAGTTTCCGGGCGCGAACCGCAGCAACTCGTCGGCCGGGCCGACGAGCTCTTCGCCGAGCATGTTTCCGGCTTTCGGAAACTGCTCGACCAGCGTTTTCCGGCCGGCCTCGGTCGCGATCGTCGCGTCCTTGAACCAGTTCTGCCCCTGCAGGTTCGCGACCACCGTGCGGCCGCCGCCGAGCCCGAAGTACTCCTCGATGCTGCCCACCTTCTGCCGCCGGACCTCGAGGCTGCGGTACTCGCGACTGAGCCCGACGAGCTCGAGGATGTTCCAGTCCGGCGTCTCGGTCAGCACCATCATCCGCGGGAACAGCATCGGCCCCGGCAACTCGCTGCGGTGACTCACCGGCAGATGCCCGGCCACTCCCTTGAGGTGCTCCCCCCAGAACTGACCGTTCACCTTCACGAACTCGGTGGGTTTCATCGTTCTCCTCGCTCAGACACTCCGTCGCAACCTTCAACTCCCGCCCGAGCCGACCCTATTCCCTGCGGTCCGAGGCCGTTACTCGCCCATGGGGGGATGTCCTGGAATCCGACCTGGGAGGTGTGATTCAGCCCGTTGAAGACCACCGGCGCCCTGCCCTACGACACCATCGCGGTGGCCGTGCCGTCGAACTTGCTGATGCCGTCCAGGTAGCCGGCCTGGGTGTCGTGGTCGACGGCGACGATGACCGTCGGTCGATTGACGCCGCACTTGTCGACGGCCAGTGACTCGAACGCCGTCCACCCGGACTTCCGGACCAGCTTCACCACCGGCTTCGCACCGGCCGTGATCGGGATGTGGATGGTGTAGAGCGCGCCGGCCGTCGTCGTCATCAGCAGGGTGTCGTAGGTCCGCTCCTCGCTGATCATCGTTATCGCCTTGAAGCCCCGGAAACCGGCGAACGAGCCCGCCGACCGGTAGCCGGTGCGGTTCGGGGCGTAGCGGTACAGGTTGCCGTTGGTGTTCAGGCCGTACAGGTACGCGGGCCGGGACCCCTTGAGGGGATAGTTCGAGGTGGCGATGGACTTGAAGCTCCCCCACCCGGTTCCAACCCGAACCGCCTTTGACTGCCACGGACTCGGCCCCGAGAAGACGGTCGTCTGCCGGTACAGATTCGAGCCCAGCAGGGAACTGGCCGAACGCGTAGTACTGCCTGCCCGCGGCGTTCCACACCGAGTACCACCTGTCCATGTAGCGGCTGGCGAAGAACCTCGAGTACACGTACGGCGGCGTCACCGGCGTCACCGGCGTCGGCGGCTTGTGCGTGGTGATGTCGGCCGTGTCCACGACGTTCGCCCTGGTCGGCCAGACGACCGAGTTGGAGCACAGTTGCGCCGCGGCCGCGGGCGCCGCAGAAGCCGTGCTGATGGTGCTGGCAGCCACCAGTCCGAACGCAGCCAGAGCAAGCGCACAGCGCCGAAGCTTTCATCGAGCAGTTCTCCCCAGAACACCTGACCCGGACGCCTGACCCTTGACGGCAACCCGTGAGTAACACCCGAACCCGGCCCCAACCGCCGAGCGAAGCGAAGGCGCCGGGGGTGCGGGTGGCGGAGCCCCCGCCGGCGGCAAGCGAAGCGCAGCCGCACAACACGACGAAGGCGAGGCGGTCAGCGCAGGAACTGCGCGACACACCTCGCCCATCGCCTTCGTGGCGGGTGCAGGGTTCGAACCTGCGTAGGCATACGCCGACAGATTCACAGACCGGCGCGTTGGACCGACTTACCAGCGGGAACGGGTCCCACTGGACCGCCCCGGACACGCCCTCGACACGGACCTGAGAAGCAGGAACTGTCTGCTGGGCGGGTTACCGGCGATGTTACAGATGCCGTCGCGCGGTCAGATGCCTAGGGTCACGCATCGTGATGTCTTTTACGTGTATCGGCGCTGCGGCATGCGGGCGCTGCCGTGAAGTGTCGGCGGCTCTTACCGGCCCGATCCACGGCGTTTGGTGGCTCGTAACGTTTTCTGGGCCCGCGACGACCGGCCTTCATGCCCGCCTGTCGGCTCGGGTCTAGACCTCTGTGCGGGCGTCAAGTTCCCGCGTTGGTTCGTTTCGGCGGGCCCGAGGGAAGGCAGCACCCATGCAGCCTGGCCTGGCAGGGTCGTACATCACGGCATGGCACGCGCACACCAGGCCAAATCAGTAAATGTCAAAATGTGAGGAGAGTTCTCATGGCGAATGAAGAGAAAAAGACTCCAGAACAAGCGGCCGCGGCCGAGGCCGCGGAACTGGAAGCCTTTGACAAGAGATCCCAGCATGCAGTGGCAGGAATGAGGTATCTTGATCGTGAGCGCCAACGCAAAGCAAACCCCCTCACCAGAAGAGGGAGGGAATGAGCTGAGACTTCTGTGCTCGAGGGAAGGCAGCACCAATGCAGAATAGCCCGGCAGGGTCGTACATCACGGCATGACACGCAAACACCAGGCCAAATCAGTAAATGTCAAATGTGAGGAGAGTTCTCATGGCGAATGAAAAGACAAAGACTCCAGAACAAGCGGCCGCGGCCGAGGCCTCGGACGCGGCCAAGGCCGCGGCCGAGGCAAAGCAACGGCTGGATGACAAGAGGGCAGCGCAAGGTGCAGATTCGATCAGGAAAGCTGCTCGCGACAGAATGGACGGTATTACTAGGTAAACTGATTGAGCCGAAATCTATGAGACTTCGGTCTGATCGGCAAACACCCCGGATCTGGCCTCGGTTTTGGTGTCATCCGTGACCGTTCGCCAGTTCGCGGAGGCAGCGAATCCGGATGCTCTGGTCGATATGAACGCGTCGAGCCACTCCCGAACGGATTTTCAAGGAATTGGCAAGCGCGTTGGAGGCAACCCTCACGAGTCGAAACTCGTATCCTCCGCCACTTCCTCAGAGTCGTGGAAACGTTGTGGACGATGAATACCAAACGGGCCGGGCGCTGTGGCATTCGGCCCATCGGCCGTTACAGGACATGCGGACCGCCAAACAGGCCCGAGACGCCCAGGTTGACTCCGTGAGCCTCACCACCGCTGTCGTAGCCGCCGAATTCAGGAAGGGATACCATGTCAACAGAACATGAAGCGATGGATAGTTCAAAGAAGCCAGTCACGCCAAAGCGGACAGGCACGCCAACAGAGAAGCCAACGAAGTCAACGGGCCTGTCGGAGACGGCGAGCCTGCCGGTCGGCCCGGGCCGGAAGCCGTCGGTTCAGACGAGCCCACCGGCCAGGCCAACTGCCTACCAGCGGAGGACAGCACCGAGGGCGACGGGGCGCGGAGGCAGGAGCTGAGCCCGGTGCGCACGTGGCATCTGACCGGGCACAACCCCGTGCGCGACCGATGCCAGAGCGAAAGGGTATGACCGGGATGAAACAACCCCGAACCGGGTGCAACGTAGTCCCGACCTTATCCACGGCTGTCACGCGCCGACTATGATGCGGCATTGGGGGACTCCAACTCCAGCTCGCAGACCACCGCGAGGACCGACCGCTCAAGCACCGTTCCGCGAGGAGTACGCGTATAGTGCCCGCCTGCCCTGAGCTGGTGGCGTTGCTGAGGCGCCCCACTTGAAGGAGTTCGGCACCGGGCCGGGCGGGCGACTGTTCGTGACACAGACTGGCCCGTTCGGACGGGTGCCTTTGAAGGCGTACTGCAACCCAGTTCATCCGAACACGTCGACGCGGTTCTGGGACAAGGCTCGCAAGAAGGCCCTGAGCGCTGCCCAGTACGCGTCACCGCTGGCACGGCGGCCGTACGACCTCCGGCACGCATGTGTGAGCCTCTGGTTCAACTCTGGTGTACCGGCGACGCAGGTGGCCGAGTGGGCTGGGCACAGCGTCAACGTGCTGCTCAAGGTCTCCGCCTCATGCATCGACGGGCAGGACGAGGCGGCTAAACGACGGATCGAGCTAGTGTCCTGCTTCTGAAATTCGCAACATAAGTCCAGGGTGGGTTGTATGCCTAGGACTGGGCGGCCGAAGGCCGAGTTGGTGCTGAGTGTTGATGAGCGTGCGCAGTTGGAGCGTTGGGCGCGGAGGGCGAAGTCGTCGCAGGTGCTGGCGTTGCGGTCGCGGATCATTCTTGCCTGTGCGGTGCCGGGGGCGGTGAGTAAGGAAGTGGCGGCGGCGTTGGGGTGTGGTGAGTCGACGGTGGGTAAGTGGCGGCGCCGGTTTCTGGCGGAGCGTCTTGATGGTCTGGTTGATGAGGATCGGCCTGGTAGGCCGTCGTCGGTGAGTCTGGATCAGGTTGAGGATGTGATCGTGGCGACGCTGGAATCGAGGCCGGCTGACGCCACGCATTGGTCGCAGTCGTCGATGGCGAGGCGGACTGGTTTGTCGCGTTCGACGATCGGGCGGATCTGGCGCGATTTCGGTCTCCAGCCGCACCGGGTGGACGGGTTCAAGGTGTCGACCGATCCGTTGTTCGTGGAGCGGGTCGTCGATGTCGTCGGGCTGTATCACAATCCGCCGGAACGGGCGGTGGTGTTGTGTGTGGACGAGAAGTCGCAGATCCAGGCGCTGGATCGGTCGCAGCCGGTGCTGCCGATGATGCCGGGCATGCCGCAGCGCCGCACGCACGACTACCGGCGTAACGGGATCACGTCACTGTTCGCGGCCTTCAACGTTGCCGACGGCACCGTGATCACCGAGCTGCACCGCCAGCACCGCGCGAGTGAGTTCAAGAAGTTCCTGGCCACGATCGACAAGACCGTCCCCGAAGACCTGGACATCTACATCGTGGCCGACAACTACGGCACCCACAAAACCCCGGCGATCAAGGCCTGGCTGGCCAAACACCCCCGCTTCCACATGCACTTCACCCCGACCGGGTCATTGAGGTGCCCCGAAGCTCCCGGACAGCGACCCGACTAAGATTGGGTTGTCTGGAAAGGAAAGACTTTGCCGCGTCCGAAGAGGGAATTCTCGCCTGAGTTCCGGGCTGAGGCCGTGAGGTTGGTTATTGAGACCTCGCGTCCGATCGCTCAGGTGGCTAAGGAGCTGGGGATTAACCCGGGAACTCTTGGCAACTGGGTTAACGCGTATCGTCGGGAGCATGCCGGCGAGGAGCCGGTGCTCGGTGTGTCGGAACGAGCGGAGCTGGCGGAGTTGCGGCGTCGCACTCGTGAGCTCGAGCAGGAGAACTTGTTCCTGAAAAAAGCCGCGGCGTACTTTGCCAAGGATCATCGGTGAGCGACAAGTTCGAGTTCATCGACGCGGAGCACGCAGCCAACACCATGAACGCCGAAGCCGCGTTGTCCATCGTCAAGATGTGCGCACTCCTGGAAGTGTCCCGGTCCGGATTCTACGAGTGGAAACACCGGCCAGCGTCAGCCACCGCGCAACGACGCGAAGAACTCAAGCTGCTCATCACCAAGTCGTTCGAGGACTCCGACGCCACCTACGGCTACCGCCGGGTTCATGCCGACCTGGCCGACTGGGCGTACAGTGCGGGCCCGAGCTCGTCCGCAACCTGATGCGTGAGCTGGGCCTGGAGCCATGCCAGCCCAAGCCCTGGCGGACCTGCCTGACCGACAACGACGGCCGGACACTCGACATCCCCGACCTCGTCGGCCGCGATTTCACCGCCGACGCTCCCGGGCAGAAAATGGTCGGTGATATCACGTATATCGAGACCTGGGAAGGCTGGGTCTATTTAGCGACCGTCATCGACTGCCACACCAAAGCCGTGGTCGGCTGGGCGATGGATGACAATTACAAGACCCCGCTCATCGAGGCCGCCATCGGCATGGCTGCCCGCAACCACAAGCTTGCCGAAGGCGCGATCTTTCACTCCGACCGCGGCAGCAATTATACATCCACCCAGTTCGCCGAGACCTTGGAGAAATACAACATCCGGCAATCGGTCGGGCGAACCGGGATCTGCTACGACAATGCTATGGCGGAATCGTTCTTCGCCGCACTGAAGAACGAACGCGTCCACCGCACACAGTACCCTACCCGCGCACACGCCTACCATGACGTTGCCCGCTATATCGAACTCCGCTACAATTCACGACGTCGCCATTCAGGACTCGGCTACCGGACCCCACGACAGGCCCACGACGAATACCTGGAACGGCGGTTCGCAGCATAAATCACCCATTGAAGACCTGTCCGGAAAACGCGGGGCGCATCACATCGTGGCTCAACCAGGTCGAACGCTGGTTCGCCTACCTCACCGACCACAAGATCCGCCGCGGAGCCCACAAGAGCGTCCAGGCACTGGAAGCCGACATCCGCGCCTGGGTGAAGTCCTGGAACGACGACCCGAAACCGTTCATCTGGACCAAGACCGCCGAGGAAATCCTGGACTCCCTCAGCCGCTACCTCCAACGCGTCACCGGGCAAACAACCCAAGATCGACTTATGCCACGAACTTCAGAAGCAGGACACTAGCGTTCAAGGACGAGCCTCGAAAGGACGCTGCCTGACTTGGACACGTATTAGACACGGGTACCCGTGGATCGCCGTGGTCATCCGGACACAGCCAGACATCGACGACGGATGCAAATGTCCCCTGATCCGCGTTTCCGCATCAGGGGCCATTTTCACGCTTGCGACAAGCTGGTGGCGGGCGCAGCGTTCGAACCTGTGTAGGCATATGTCGACAGATTTACAGAGGGTGACGTGAAGCGCGCTGACCTGCGTCGATGCGAGCCGGACGCCAAACGTCCGCATTGGTGCCGCACAGACCATGCCGAGCTCGTGCAGGCTTGCACGATTTCGAGGTCCCCTCGAAGCATTCGCTGGGTTATGCGTGGGCAGCCATTACCTCTATAGGTTCGTCATCTGCCCGCACAGCGCCACCCTCGTCTCGAGAATCCAGCCGCTTGCGCCAGGGCCTCTGGGCGCGGTTTGGGTATGAGGACGCTCGCTCACATCCGGGCAGCGGTCGCGCTAACCCAACGAGAACGGGCCTGACGGCGACTCAGCCCGAGCTTCATTCTTCTCGCTCACCTCGACTGGCTTGACGGTGCCAAGCGGCAACTCGATTCTCGGTTGGCACCGCGTGCGACGCGGTTTGCGGGCAGCCGCCCTGATGCGCCGCGCCGTCGATGATCCGAGAGGAATCAACAAGACTGCGGTCCCGAGGAGGACGTACGTCAGCCAGATTCCTCGGTCGCCTTGGCTCGCCAGCGCCTTCAACGGCCCTAGGAGTGGCTGCGCGAATCCCGAGCTGGGCAGGCGATTGATCACGTCGAAAGCTTGAGCAATCGCAGGCAAACCAAAGAGGACCCCGAGAACTACTGCCAGGCCGGCCATGAGATTGGCCCGACGAACTGCATACAGCGCGCGGTCATTGGCGGATCGTTCCTGCAACTGAAGGGCGACAAGCTTGCCACCGGCAACCGGGCGCCGCGACGCCATGATCAACGCACTGCGCGCACCAGCCGAACGCGCGAACGCTTTGCTCAAAAGCACGTTGCGGGCATTCCGCGTGATCACCCTGGACCCCTGGAGAATCGGCGCGATCACCGCCGCCGCGCTCGTCCCACTCCACCTTCACAAACCAAGTAGGTGAGAAAACCTCAGTATCGATAATAGTCCCGGAGACGACGATCGGGCCCCAAACCCGTACTGGGCTTGGGGGCCGATCGTCGTGCTCTGCGGACACGCTTAGTGACCTTCGCAGATCTGACTTTGCACTTGGCCCAGCGGTGCCCCCTCTTTATCGGAGACCTCCCAGTCTACCGATCAGCGACACGCCACGGAGACTGCGAAACACCGCAAAGGCCGGAAGGGGTCACTGGAACCAGTTGAAGTTGTTCTTCGGCCCGACGTAGTTATACGTGGTGATCTTGCTCCAAGAAAACCCGTACTTGTTGAAAACTGCGGAGCTCGTGATCCAGTCAAATCCGGAAGGGTAACCGGCGTTGGCGTTGTCCCAGATATAGACCGCGTTGATCCCGGACTCCTTGACGAGCTGAGCACCGTACATCGACGTCCCAAAAACGCAGGAATCTAGGGAGTCGTTGGCAACCGTTTGGATGCCGGCGTAGCTGTCCCAGAGCTTGAAATATACGTCGCTGGGGATGTAGCGGAGATAACCCCAGGGGTCCACGAGGTACACGGACGAGTACGACGCTTCCTTAACGCGCTGCCCGGAGACCACCGGGCAGGAGGAGGTGAGATTGGCGGCGGTCCTGGGGGACGGAGGTTTCGTGACGGCCGCGGTGGTAGGCGGCGCGGCCACCGCCGAACTGGTGGCAAGGGCTCCCAATCCCAGTGTGGCCATCACCGCGGCCATTACAACGGCCGCCAGTCTCTTCTTCATGACGAGTGTGCGCACTCTACTCCTTTGCGGAATCGACTTCACGTCGGCTGATATACGGGTACGAAGAGGCCACAAGAGATGCACCGAGCGGCACATGACGTCGCCCTCCACGCCTCGGCAGTCTCCGCCGCAGAACGCGGCGCTCGCATCCGCAAGATCGCTAGCGGCGCGATGAGGCCCCGGTGGCCAACCACATACACCGCCTGCCCGCCACACATCAAGGGCGCGCCCCCGGCGCCGCTCCGCAACCGAGCAAGCCCCACGCAGGACACGCCCCTGTTCACCACAACGTCGCCTCAGGCAACGGCATCACACGGCCAACCAACGCCTGGTGAGAAGACCTCAGTGGCATGCCATCGAGAATGTTGGTGTCGATTACCACCATTAGACTGTTGGGATCGACGCCATCAAGCTTTGCTCTCGCCTGCACAGTTTCGCATGCGATCCAGTCCCATCGTCATTCATCAGCTGCCTCGCTATTTCTCATGCATTTCTGAAAGAGCGTGCGACTCAAACGCGCTGCAACCTTACAGGTCCGCACATGCCCGAATCCACGGTCGAGGCAGTCCTGGTGAAGCTCGGCGTTCGTACTCCAGCACTCGAGAACCGAGCGGAGGGGAGTACCCGACCGCGTCGGTGACTGCCCACCCTGGTGCCGGCGAGCCCGGCTGCCGAGTGGGCCGGACACAGCTGCCGCGTGCTGCTGACGGTCTGAGCCAAAGTGCCTCCACCGGACGAGCTGGCGAGGTGGCGGATCCAAGCGGCGCTCAACGAGAGCATGTCGCCGCGAGTCACCGAGGATCAAACTTCCGCACGGACAGCCATAGATCCCCCGGTGTCAACCGGACACAACCGGACACAGCAAGAGAGCCCCTGGTCTGCGTTTCCGCAGGTCAGGGGCTTTTTTCTTGCGTGTGGCGGGTGCAGGGTTCGAACCTGCGTAGGCATACGCCGACAGATTTACAGTCTGCTCCCTTTGGCCGCTCGGGCAACCCGCCAGGGTGCTGCCGGTTCGTGAACCGGCGTGGGAGACGATACAACAGGTAGTGGCCCTGACAGCAAATCGGAAAGGAAGTGCCCATGGCTTCGGAGTCCTCCTTCGACATCGTGAACAAGGTGGACCGTCAGGAGGTGGACAACGCCGTGAACCAGGCGGCGAAGGAGATCAGCCAGCGGTTCGACTTCAAAAACGTCGACGCCGGGATCAAGTGGTCCGGTGAGGCGATCGACATGCAGGCGAACACCGAGGAGCGGGTGAGCGCCGTCCTGGACGTGTTCAAGGACAAGCTGGTGAAGCGGCAGATCTCGCTCAAGGGGCTGCAGGCCGACGAGCCGAAGCTGTCCGGGAAGATCTACAAGATCAACGCGACGATCGACGCCGGCATCACCCAGGAGAACGCGAAGAAGCTCTCGAAGCTGATCCGCGACGAGGGCCCGAAGGGCGTCAAGGCGCAGATCCAGGGCGACGAGCTGCGGGTGTCCAGCAAGAGCCGCGACGACCTGCAGGCGGTCCAGTCCCTGATCAAGTCCCAGGACTACGACTTCGCCGTCCAGTTCGTGAACTACCGCTGACGCGCCCTGCCCGGTAATCGGTTCGCTGCGGACCTGTTTGCCGGGCATGCTGGCGTCGTGGGTGAGACGTTGTTGCGGAAGTGGTTGCTGGCGGACTTCGGGCTCGACGTGGTGGAGCTCACACCGGTGGCGGACGGCGCGGATATCGCCGCGCAGGTGTGGCGGGCGAGTACGGCGACCAACGTGTACGCCGTGAAGTGGAGCGGCGCCGGGACGAACACGGGGCATCAGGTCGCGGCGTTCCTGGCCGATTCCGGGCTTCCCGGCGTACCGGAGATGATCCGGACCGTCGAGGGCGGGCTGTGGAGCGTGCACGCGAAGAAGCGGTTGACGATCACGCCGTGGATCGACGGGCCGCGGGCGGCGCGGACGGGGCTGACGGACGAGCAGTGGTCCGAGTACGGCGCGTTGCTGCGGCGCGTGCACGACGCCGAGCCACCCCAGCGGCTGCGGGACGCGCTGCCGAAGCACAGCCATATCGACGCGCGGACGCCGGCGCTCGCGGTGGAGGTGCGGACGCGGCTGGAGACGCCCGAGGGTGAGGTCGAGGAGGAGCTGGCGGCGGTGTGGAAGCAGTACGACCACATCATCGAGGACCTGCTCACCAACCGGCCTCCCGCGCCGACCGGCCCGCGGGTCGTCTGCCACGGCGACCCGCATCTCGGCAACGTCCTGATCCGGGACGGGCTGCACCTGATCGACTGGGACGACGTCATCTTCGCGCCCCGCGAACAGGACCTGATGTTCATGCTCGGCGGCATGGGCGACGTCGGCCCCACCACGACAGACCAGCTGGACGCCTTCCTGGCCGGCTACGGGCCCCATACCGTCGACCAGGAAGCCGTCCACTACTACCGGCACGTCAGAGCCTTCGAAGACGTCGTCGGCTGGTCCCACCAGGCCATCACCGGCCCGGAGGAGCCCTACGCGCTCCAGGTGACCAAAGGCATCCTCACGACTGGCTTGGCCGCCCTGGCCGGCCAGTAGCGACCCACGCCGCCACCTGGCTGCCCAGCACCTCGCCGTCGAGCATGGAGTGGCGGAAGTGCAGACCGGACACGATCCGGGCCTCACGGACGTCGCTGCGTACTGCGGCCAGGTCTGCTTACGAGCGGGTGGTATTGGTGATCAGACTGGTCATCGTCAGAGGGACCCTGCCCGTGTGGAAGAAGCCCTGCAACGCACCGGTCACGCCCGCGGTGAAGCATGCGTGGCCGGACGGGTACTCCGGGTGGTTGACGTTCAGCAGGGCCTGCCACGTCGGATCGGCCTGAGTACGACGGTTTCCGTCGGTATCGGCGCGCTGGATGGCGTGGACCGGCCGCCACGACAGGTAGTGGAACTTAGCGTCCCAGCAGGCGATGACCGCGTCGCCGGCCGAGACGTGAGCCAGCGCGAGCATCTGCGCGGCACTACCCAGCGAGAGGTGGCGGTCAAAGGCCAACTGCAGCAGCGCCCGGCTCCACTGCTGAGCCGTCTGCTCGGACCAGAACATCGCCGTTTCCGTCTGGACCGCCGTACGCGTCAGGCTGTCCTTGCGACCCACTGAAGCCACCTCGGCGACGTCACGCGCGTAACGCTTGCTGGCCAGCGGATACGGTCCGGCCGGGCGGAACTGCGCACGAGAGCGCAGCGCCAGCGGCCTGACCTGCGTGAGCACGATGTCGACGGGCGGTGTCGCGGCCGTCGGCTCCCACACGCCTGGGCCTGGTGGGGCCTGGATGTAGGGCACTGTGTTGCTCAGACCGTCGCCCGCGCGCCACGCGAGTACGCCCGCCGCCACAGCTCGGCCCAGCTGGATCCCTCGGGTCTTGTCGTCCCCGTCCGGCACACCGGCCAGGTAGTCGGCGTACGTCGCTTCCAGCCCGGGCGACGGTACGCGGGCCCGCAGTACGTCGTACGCCGCGGTGGCCACCGCAGCCGCGGCGGACGCTTTCCGCTCCGGTCGTACGGCGACCTGGAACGGCCGGCCGTACCCGAGCCCGGCCACGGTGTCCGCGATCGCCACGTGCACGATTCCGAGCAGTACCTCGGAACTGGCCGGTGGACGGCCCGTGACGATCACTTGCGTGGCGTACCCGCTCCAGTCGAGCACCGGCGCCGCGTCCACCCGACCCGCGCTCGCAGGTGCGACGACGGAACCTGCCAACGCCAACGTGCCGGTGATGAGCAATACGGCTGGGCGAAACAGCGCTCTCATGATGTTCCCCTCCGAACAGCGGAACAGCACGGCGCTGCCCCACGCTGCAAGCTCACCGCGGCCGATCGCCGACAGCCATACGACGTTCGCCGTATTGCAATCGGCCGGATCGGCCTAGCCTGAGGAGGGGGGATGGTCATGACTGTCACCGAACGCGATCTGCGTCAGATCCTCGACGTCGTCGACTCCGGCCGTCGGGCGGATCCTGGAGAGCTGTTCCCGCGCGAACTGCTGGCCGCGCTCGCCGAACTGGTCCCGGCCGAGGAGATCAGCTTCCAGGTGAGCCGTCCGCTGGACCGCGCGGTCGTCGCGCTGGAGGAGTTCGGCATCGTGCCCGACCCGCTCCCGGACGGCTGGGAGGAGCTGTTCTGGCGGTCCTACTGGGAAGGTGAGACGTGCTGCCGGCCGCAGCTCACCGGCGACTACCGGTCCGTCTGGAAGGTGTCCGACTATCTGTCCGGCCGGCAACTGGCGAACTCGATCGTCGGTGAGTGGTTCCGCGCCATCGGCGCCCGCCACGAGATCGCCGTACCGCTGCCGGTGCGCGGCGCAGAGGACCGCCGGATCCTGCTGTTCCGAACCGCCGGCCGCGACTTCACCGAGCGCGAGCGGCTGCTGCTGACGATGCTCCGCCCGCACTTCATCGAGGTGCTCCGCGCGCACGAACGTCGCCGAGCCCGTGTACCCGACCTGACCACGCGCCAGCTGCAGCTGCTGCAACTGGTCGCCGACGGGCACAGCAACACCCAGATCGCGCATCGCCTCTTCGTCGCCGAGGGCACCGTGCGCAAGCACCTGGAGAACATCTACGAACGGCTCGGAGTCACCAGCCGCACCGCCGCGGTCGCGACCGCGTTCCCCCGCACGCACTCGGCCTAGGCGTGCCGGAGCCAGATGTTCGGTTCGACGTAGCTGCCTGTGCCGGCGTCGCGGTCGATCTCGAGCGTGGTGAGGCCGTCGGGAATGGTGTAGGTGCCGGAGGACGGAAACTGCATTCCGGTCCACTTCTCCCAGTCGGCCACCGAGCCGGTCATCGTCTGTGAGGCCGGTGCCGGCGCCAGGTGGGTGGCGCCCAGGCGGACGTGGGTGCGCAGCCAGGGGTCCAGCGGCAGGCCGTCCTCGCGGGTCCAGGTCATGAAGGTCTCGATCGGGGTCAGCGGGTAGCGCGACTTCAGCGTCGGGCGGACCGGCGCGATCACCTGCCCGAGGCCGGAGGCGACGGCGCGGTCGCGAACGGCGGTGATGACCCGGCCGGCGTGGCCCTGCCCCTGCTCGTCGGAACGCACGGCGGCCGCCATCAGCACGAACGTGTTCGGTACGACGTTTTCCTCGTACTCCGTGACCGACCGCGCGAGCGAGTCCGTGAACCCTCCGGGCAGGTCCTCGACGGTGCCGTCCCAGGCGAGCGGCACGCCCCAGCAGCCCGCGATCAGCCGCCGGGTCTCGTCGACGAGATAAAACTCCCAGTCGCGGAAATACTCGACCCGCCGCTCGCGGAACGGCTTCACGCCCTCGTCGTGGAAGATGAACTCCGGCCACTCCTCCGCGAACCGCTGCCCCGCTTCTTCGTCCAGCTCGGGCGCCTCGGCCACCGGGATCAGTTCGTACATGCCCCGGACACTAACCACCCACCCGTTCACCGGCCACCGCTTTCCCCCGGACGGCGCGCGGTGAGGTGCCGAGTTCGCGGTGGCAGGTCTTGTTGAAGGCCTGCAGGTCGGGGATGCCCACCGACGCGGCGATCGCGGGGATGGACAGGGTGGAGGAGACGAGCAGGTGGCGGGCGCGGGTCATGCGCCGTTGGCGGATGTACGCGATCACCGTGGCGCCGGTCTCGGACCGGAACAGGCGGGTCAGGTGGTTGTGGGAGACACCGGCCACCCGGGCCAGGCCGGGGACGGTGAGCGGCTGGGCGAGGTTGGCCTCGATGTGCGCGATCGCGGTGGCGACGGCCGGATGCCGGGTCTCGGCGGTGGCGGGCGTGAGCTCCGCGATCCGCCACAGCGCGCTCCAGACGTCCGCGGTGGTGCGGGACGAGCCGGACGGAGAGGACTCGATCGCAGAGCGCAGCAGCCCGGACAGCAGCGGCGCGGCCTCGCCGGCGTCCTGGACGACGGGGACCGACGACGGGACGCCCGCGACGACCGGCCGGAAATGCGCGTAAAGATGCTCGGAACGCCCGTGGTAGTCGAACTGCACCTGCGTGCCCGCGGGGGTCAGCGAGACGTAGCCGGGCGCGACGGAAAACGTCGTACCGAGCAGCGTCAGCTCGGCCGAGTAGTTGTAGAGGTGCAGCTGCCACAGGTCCGGGAGGCGGAAGACGTCCCGCCGTCCGCGCACGCCGTGGATCCCCGCGCCGACGTTCAGCACCTCCGGGGGTTGCATGAGGTGCAACGCGATCATGGTGAGAATTTACCAGCAGTGGTGAACACAACCCACGCGAGAACTCGCTTTCCGTACCTAGCCTGGAGGAGTAGCAACCACCACTCCACCATGGGAGTTTTCATGCCCCATCCGCATCGCAAGCACCTGCTCACCTCGGTACAGATGGCGCATTTCGTGGCCACCGGCGCGCTCCGGATGGACGCCGTCGTGCCGGACGACATGAACCAGCAGGCGATCGAGGTCCTGAAGGCCGGCATCCCGGGGGTCCCGTACGGCACCCCGCTGTCGGAGGCGTTCGTGGACAGCGACTTCGTCCAGCGCTTGGTGCAGTTGCCCGAGGTGGCCGGCGCGATCCACAGCCTGGTCGGCCCGGAGCCGACCGTCGACCACCACGCGGTCCACATCCGCAAGGCCCACGAGGGCGAGGCGCAGAACCTGCACGGTGACGCGATCATCGACGTCCGCACCGACGCCTTCGACGTCCAGCTGATGTACTACCCGCAGGACGTGACGCTGGAGATGGGCGGCACGCTCAGCGTCCCCGGCAGCCACCTGCGCCGGACCAACGAGTCCGACACCGGCCGCTACCAGAACCTGCTCGGCCAGACCCGCCTGGTCTGCCCGGCGGGCACCGTCCAGTTCCTGCACCACGGTATCTGGCACGGCGGCCGCAAGAACGACAGCGACATCGACCGCTACATGTTCAAGATCCGGTTCAACCCGACCGTCCGTCAGGTGCGGCTGTGGAACACCGACGACCTGTACGACGACCAGGTCGCGGCCGAGCTGGAGCAGAACTTCCCCTGGTACGAGAACGCCACCGGCCGGCTGGAGCGGTACAACCGCATCATGCTGTGGCGCGCGATCAGCGGCGACGACACCTACGACCCGAACTACTGGGTCACCCGCGTCTCGAACCGCCCGCAGCGCGTGGTGGCCGACCGCGCGAACAACCCGCATGCAGCAAAGCACGCAGCGAAGAAGGAGATGGTATGACCGCGACCGCAGAGACGCCGCAGCAGACGGGCCTTCGCCAGCAGGTGCTGGTCCTCTACCTGGCCTCCTCGGCGCTGGACGCGCGCGTGGTCGGCTGGTCGGTGTACGACGGCACGGGCCAGACGCACCCGACGACGGGTGACAGCGACGTACCGCCGTACGAGACCGGGCTCGACGCGCTCAAGGACGGCTGGCGCCTGTTCCAGGCGGCCCAGCTGAACCCGCCGTACCCGGGGCACGAGTACGACGTGTCCTTCCTCAAGCACGAGTTCTTCTTCGAGAAGCTCGTCTAGACAGGCAGGACGCACACCGGCTTCGGCCACGCGGCCGGCTCGCCCGCCTGGGTGAGCCGGCCGTCGGCGATCGTGAAGGTCGCGATCTGACCGGACCGCTCGTTCGCGGCGTACAGCGTGTTCCGGTCGTTTCCGAAGGCCAGGTGCCGCGGCCAGTCCCCGCCGGACCCGATCGTCTGCACCAGCTCCACGCTCAGCCCGTCGGCCGCGATCGCGAGGACAGCGATCGTGTTGTCGCCGCGGTTCGACCCGTACAGGAAACGGCCGTCGGCGGAGATCAGCAGCTCGGCCGGGAAGTTCTCGCCGGGCGAGTCGGCCGGCCGGGTGGAGACCGTCTGCACGATCGTCAGCTTCCCGTCGGCGTAGCTGCAGACGGTCAGCGTCGAGTCGAGCTCGTTGATCACGTACGCCGCGGCCGCCGTCGGGTGGAACACCAGGTGTCGGGGCCCCGCGCCCGGGTGGATCCGCAGCCGGTCGACCTCCTGGAGCGCGCCGTCCTCGCCGAGAGTCGAGGAGTAGACCGTGTCGGACCCGAGGTCGACGTCGAACACGTACGCACCGGCCGGGTCGAACGCGATCTGGTGCGCGTGCGGTCCCTCCTGGCGCTCCGCGTTCGGCCCGGTCCCGGACCGCTGCACGAAGTACGCCCGCTCGCCGAGCGAACCGTCCGCGCGCAGCGGGTGCACGGCGACGGAGCCCGAGGTGTAGTTCGCCGAGAGCAGGAACCGGCCGGACGGGTCGATGTCCAGGTGGCACGGGTGCATGCCGCCGGTGGACTGCTGGTTGAGCAGCTCGAGCGCTCCGTCCGCCCCGATCGCGAACGCCGAGACCTTGCCGTCCGGCTCCTCGTTGGTGGCGTAGAGGAACCGCCCGTCCGCGGACCTGACCAGGAACGACGGGTCGGCGATCGTCGCCACCGTCACGATGCCGTCCAACGGCCCGAACGCGATTCCCTCCCCGCCGCCGGTCTGACTCGTGTAGCTCCCGACATAGATCCGCTCAGAGGTCATGGCTCATACCCTGCCAGGTCAGGAGCTGACGGGCACACCTCTGTCCATCCCGTAGAGCGCTGAGCCCCAGCCGAGGTCGGCAACGAGCAGCCGCCAGCCCAACCGCCGGTACAGCCGCGGCGCCGGCCGGTCGTCGGCGTACGTCGTCAGCAAGGCTTTCCGGTTCGGGAGATCCCGCATCAGTTCCTGCATCAACGCGGTCCCGAGGCCGTGCCCCTGGGCGGCGGGCAGGACAGCGAGCTCGACCACCTCGAAGTGCCCACCGATCCACTCCGCGGCGAGTTCGGGACTGATCGCCGCCGCGACTCGGTCCGACCACCACTGCCCGAGGTGCCCGGTGAAACCGTAGGCGAATCCGGCAATCGGGCCGCTGCCAGCCATCACGTCCGCGACGTCGAGCGCGCCGACGCCGACGCCGGCGCGCGGCGTGCCGACAGGACGGGGGAGCCGCGCGACGACGAGCTTGAAGTCGTCGCGGGCGGCGTGGGCCGGGAGCTGTTCGCCGGCGAACCGCTGGGCGTCGGCGCGCTCGTCGTCGTACCCCGGAGCGCCGAAGGCGGCCGCGAACACCTCGCCGAGCTCGCCCGCGACATCGAGAGCGGCAACTCGGTCGAACACGTCGATCACCCCGCTTAGCCTAGGTTCCCATGGACACCAGGGCGTTCCTCCGGCGAGTCGGACTCAGCGGGTACGACGGTCCGCCGCGGCTGGATGGTCTGAATCAGTTGCACGCGGCGTTCGTGGATCAGGTGCCGTACGAGACCGTGCAGTACCAGCTCACGCCGGGTGGCGCGTTCGAGCCGGAGGACGTGGCGAAGCGGATCGTCGCGCGCGAGACCGGCGGGTACTGCTTCCAGCTGAACGGGACGTTCGCGCTGCTGCTGACCGAGCTCGGGTACCGCGTGCGGATGCACCGCGGCGGCGTACAGACAGTCAACCGGCCAGGCGACATCGACGGCAGCCACATGGTCCTGACGGTCAGCGGACTGGTCGAGGACCCGGAGCGTTGGTGGCTCGTCGATGCGGGCCTCGGCGACGGTCTGCGCCATCCGATGCCGCTGGAGACCGGCGAGGCCGAGCAGTACCCGTTCACGCTGCGCCTGCGCCCGTCGGACAAGACCGACGGCTGGCGACTCGACCACGATCCGCGCGCGAACCTGATCGGCATGGACTTCGAGTCGGCCCCGGTCACCCTGGACGCGTTCGCCGCGCAGCACAGGCAGCTTTCCGCCGACCCGGCGTCCCCGTTCGTCCGACTCGCCTCCGCGTTCCGCCGAACGCCGGAATCCGTTCTCGTACTGCGTTCCGTCGGGCTGAGCGAAACGTTTTCCGACCGCGTCGACAGCACCCTGCTCGACACCCCCGCCGACTACTTCGCCGCCCTCGCGGACGTTTTCCGCCTGCCGCTGCCGCACTACTCCGCCGCTGACCGGGACGCGCTGTGGCGCCGCGTCTGGTCGCAGTACGAGGACTTCGTCAGGTCGCAAGCGCGAACATGATGCTGGGCAGGACGGAGAGGACGGCGGCCACCGCGGTGCAGAGGGAGATCATCGTGACCGCCGGGGTCTCGATGTCCACCGAGAACGGATCGTCGGCGGGCAGGCGGAAGAGCTCGGCGATCCAGCGCAGGTAGACGGCGAGGCCGATCATGACGTTGACGGCCATCACGATCGCGAGCCAGCCGAGATGGCCGTCGATCACGGCCTGGAACGCGGCGAACTTCGTGAACAGACCCGCGAGACCAGGCGGAAGTCCGGCCAGGACGACCAGGAAGAAGATCAGGGCGGCGGCCAGGCCGGGCTCGGAGCGGACCATGCCGCGGTAGTCCGTGAGCAGTCCCCCGGGGCGATGGCGCTGCACGACAGCGACCGCTCCGAAGGCGCCGAGCGTGACGACGACGTACGCCGCCAGGTACCCGACGACGGCCTGTGCGTCGTCGACGGCGAGCGGCGCGAGCAGGAAGCCGACCTGCCCGATCGACGACCACGCGAGCAGCCGCACCGCCTCGACCTGACGCAGCGCGGCCAGGTTTCCGACCGTCATCGTGACCGCGGCGAGGATCGCGACCACGGTGCGCAGTTGGGAGCCGTCCGGCGCGATCCCGGACGTGACCAGGACCAGCAGCCCGGCGACGCCGGCCGACTTCGACACCACCGCGAGGAAGGTGGTGACCTCCACCGGCGCGCCGACGTAGGTGTCCGGCAGCCAGGCGTGGAACGGCACCGCCGCGATCTTGAACGCGAACCCGACGATCACGAACAGCCCGGCTGCGAACGCCACCCGGGCCAGGTCCGGATCCAGCCCGGTCAGCCGGTTCGCGATCGTCGACAGGTACAGCGAGCCGGTCACGCCGTACACGTAGGAGATGCCGAACAGCATCACGGCCGTCGACAGCACCGAGACCAGGAACGCCTTCATCGCGCCCTCGGAACCGCGCCGGTCCCGGCGCAGCCCGACCATCGCGAAGCTCGGCAGGGACACCACCTCGAGCGCGATCACGAGCGTCGCGAGGTCCCGCGCGCCGGCCAGCACCGTCGCGCCGGTGAGCGCGCTGAGCAGCAGGAAGTGGTACTCCCCGATCGGAATGTCCGCGGCCAGCAGGCGGTACGCCGAGAGTCCGACGACGCCGAGCCCGCCGATCAGCAGCACCGCCCACAACCCGGCCGTCAACGGCTCGAAGACCAGGCTGCACTGCGCCGGCCCTTCGACCGCGGGCCGGCAGAACGCGGGCTTGAAGTCGTCGCGCTGCGCCCACGCGAACACGAGCCCGAACAGAATGACCGCGCTGGTCAGCAAGGTCACGACGGTGTGCCGCAGCTCGGCCGAGGCACTCTTCCAGAAACTGTCGACCAGCAGTACGGCGACGGCGCCGATCGCCAGCACCAGCGGTACGGCGATCGCCTGCCAGTCGGTCCACGTGAGCGTCACAGCGCACTCCACTGTTGCAGGAGGAGGCCGGGCCAGACGCCGAGCAGCACGGTCAGCGTGACGAGCGGCGCCCAGGTGATCAGCTCGATCCGGCTGAGGTCGACCGCGAACGCGGCGGGCGGGTTCTCGGCCGGGTCGCCCTGGCACAGGTTGCGGACCAGCCGCAGGAAGTACGCGGCGGTCAGTACCGTGCCGAGTCCGGCGATCACCATGAACACCAGGAACGTGCTCCGCGGTAACCACGCGGCCGGGTCGTAGGCACCGAGCAGCACCAGCATCTCGCCCCAGAACCCGGCCAGCCCGGGCAGCCCGAGCGAGGCGAGACAGGCGAACGTCAGCAGCGCGGCGATCCGCGGCAACCGCGCGTACAAGGCCCGGCCGATCGCGCGCAGGTCGCTGGTGTCGTGCCGGTCCTTGATCGCTCCGGCCAGGAAGAACAGCAGCCCGGTGATCAGCCCGTGCGCGATGTTCGCGAACAGCGCGCCGCGCAGGCCGGCCGGCGACATGGTCGCGATGCCGAGCCCGATGAAGCCCATGTGCCCGACGCTCGAGTACGCGATCAGCCGCTTGACATCGGTCTGCGCGAGACAGGCCAGCGACCCCGCGACGATCGCCACCGTCGAGAACGCCCCAAGGTACGGCGCGATCGTCGCCGTCGCGTCCGGCAGCACCGGGACCAGGATCCGGATCAGGCCGTACGTCCCGAGCTTCAGCAGCACGCCGGCCAGCAGCACCGACCCCACCGTCGGCGCCTTCGCGTGCGCGTCCGGCAGCCAGATGTGCAGCGGCCACAGCGGCACCTTCACCGCCAGCCCGACCGCGATCAGTACGGCGGCGGCCAGCGGGATCCCGTGCCCGCCGGCGACCGGCGCGTTGGTCAGCGCGACGATGTCGAACGTCCCCGTCACCCGCTGTACGAGCAGGAAACCGAGCAGCATCAGCGCGGAACCGAACACGGTCATCAGCACGAACGTGTTCGCGGCGCGTTTCCGCCCGGCCGGGTCGTGGTGGTCGCCCCAGATGTCGATGACCAGCCACATCGGGATCAGGACGATCTCGAAGCAGACGAAGAACAGCACCAGGTCCATCGCCGAGAACGTCCCGATCACGCCGGTCTCGATCACCAGCAGCAGCGCGATCAGGGAGCGGGTCCGGCCGATCCGCGGCGTGATCTTCAGCGAGTACAGGCAGCACAGGAAGGTCAGCAGCGCCGTCAGCACGATCAGCGGCACCGAGATCGAGTCGACGCCGATGTGGAACCGGACGTCGAGGGACGGGATCCACGGTACGTCGATGACGGCGTCGAGCGGGTGGACGGCGTCGCCGAGCAACTGCTCCTGCGCGGGTACATAGGCGAACCATCCGCCGGTCCGCGGCCAGAGGATCAAGGCACCGACCAGCACGAGCCCTGAGATCACCGACCCGTACGCCGCCGCGAGGCGGTCCCCGATCGCGGCCGGGATCGACCACAACGCTCCGGCGGCCAGCGCCGGCAGCACGAGGATCGCCAGCAGGATCGCGTTCACGAGCCGATCACCCCCGCAAGCACGGCGAGCGCGACCGCGCCGATGACGGCCGCCGTCAGGTAGGTCTGCACGTTCCCGGTCTGCAGCCGGCGGAACCCCTGTGACGCCAGCGTCCCGGTCCGGCCGGCCGCGCGGACGTACGCACCGATGACGTCGCGGTCACCCGCCACGGTCAGCTTGGCCAGCCATCGCACGGGCACGACGACCAGACCGTGGTACGCCGGGTCGACGCCGAACTCGCGCTCGAACACCACCGGCCGCGGGTCCGCCCCGCGCCGCCACAGCGAGTACGCCGGGAGCGCGCCGAGCAGCAC
This sequence comes from Kribbella sp. NPDC003505, assembly GCF_040610875.1. Taxonomy (NCBI): domain Bacteria; kingdom Bacillati; phylum Actinomycetota; class Actinomycetes; order Propionibacteriales; family Kribbellaceae; genus Kribbella; species Kribbella sp. NPDC003505. The sequence continues at coordinate 28,464 of NZ_JBEXNA010000005.1, forward strand.
CAGCGCGGTCGAGACCAGCCCGATGACCCAGTTGAGGTGCACGCCGTCGACGTACCCGAGCACGATCGAGGCGACCGCGAGCAGCACGAGCGGCGCCAGCATCACCCACGGCGCGTCGCGGAGCTTGGAGGTGTCGGGCTCGTCGAGGTCGGCCGCCGCGTCACCGTCCTCGAACGCGCCGATGCCGCCGGCCAGCGCCGGCGTCCGGAAGAAGGTCCACAGCCACAGCCGCACGCAGTAGAAGGCCGTCAGCGCCGCGGTCAGGCAGACGGACAGCAGCACGACCCACCCGACGACGGACCCGTCGTGCGCCTGCTCCCAGGCCGCTTCGATCACCGCGTCCTTGGAGAAGAACCCGGCGAACCCCGGGACGCCGGCCAGCGCCGCGAGACCGACGGTCATGGTCAGGAATGTCACCTGCAGCGCTTTCCGCAGCTTTCCGCGGCGCGTGTAGCGGCGCAGGACGACGAGGGCCGCGCTGCCGACCTGGTGCAGCAGCACTCCCGCGCAGAGGAACAGCAGACCCTTGAACGCGGCATGCGTGACGAGGTGGAAGAGCGCCGCGTGCCGGCCCTCGGCCGTGCCGAGCGACAGCGCGGAGAACATGATCGCGAGCTGGCTCACCGTCGACCAGGCGAGGACGCGCTTCACCTCGACCGCCGCCGACGCGCAGAGCGCGGCGACGAGCATCGTCACGCAGGCGACGATCGCGAGCACGGTCAGCGTGGTCTCCGACGCGGCGAAGACGTCGTAGAGCCGGGCGATCAGGAAGACGCCGGCGGCGACCATCGTGGCCGCGTGGATCAGGGCGCTGACCGGGCTCGGGCCGGGCATCGCGTCCGGGAGCCAGGTCTGCAACGGGACCTGCGCCGACTTGCCGATGACCCCGACGAGCAGCAGCAGCGTGCCGGTCGTCAGCACCCCGGCGGAAATCCGCGAAGGATCGAGTTCCGAAATCCGGAACGTCCCCGCGCCGACCCCGAGCACGAAGATTCCGAACAGGAACCCGACGTCGGCGAACCGGGTCATCAGGAACGCCTTCACCGCGCCCGAGCGGGCGTCCCGGCGCTCCCAGTAGTGGCCGATCAGCAGGTACGAGCAGGCGCCCATCACTTCCCAGCCGATCAGCAGGAAGAACAGGCTGTCCGACACCACGACGGTCACCATCGCGGCAGTGAACAAGGTGACCAGCGCGTGGTACGACGCGGGGCGCTGGTGCAGGTAGCCGAGCGAGTAGACCTGGACGCAGGTCGCGATCACGCCGACGACCGCGAGCATCAGGACCGTCAGGTCGTCGGTGCGGACCGCGAAGCCGATGGTGAGGTCGCCCACCTGCGAGTTGAGGAACGCGGCCTGATCCGGGGCAGCGCCGTACAGCAGGGCGGCGAACAACAGGATCAGCAGCGAGAAGGCCACGCCGGTGACGCGCCAGACCGTCGCGATCATGGCCGCTCCACCAGGTCACGGGCCGCGTCGGCGTCGACATGACCGTGACCGCGGAACAGCAGCAGCACGATCGCCAGGCCGAGACCGATCTCCGCCGCGGCCAGCGTGATCACGAAGATCGCCAGCGTCTGACCGGTGGCCTCATCCACCCGCCAGGCGTCGAAGGCGACCAGGTTCAGGTTCACCGCGTTCAGCATCAGCTCGAACGACATCAGCATCGTGATCACGTTGCGGCGCGCGAGGACGCCGTACACACCGATGCAGAACAGGACGACGGCCAGCAGCAGCGGGAGGATCAGCGGCACCGTCAGTCCTCCTTCTTGCGCTGCGACAACGCGATCGCGCCGATCAGCGCCGCCAGCAGCAGCACCGACAGGACCTCGAACGGGAGCACCCAGTTCCGGAACACCTGGGTGCCGATCGCCGTCGCCGACCCGCTGCTCACCGGCTTGATCTTCTCGTTGCCGAAGGCAAGAACTACGCCGGCCCCGAGGATCAGCGCGAGCACGGCGGCGACCACGGCCGCGAACGGGCTGCGCCCGGTGGTGAGCTCCGGCAGCGGATTCGTCGGCGCCTTCGTGAGCATCAGCGCGAACAGCACCAGGACGACGATCGCGCCGACGTACACCAGGATCTGGACCAGCGCGACGAACTCGGCGTGTAGCGCGCCGAAGCAGCCGGCGACGGCGCCGAGCGCGACCACCAGCCAGAGCGCGGCGTGCACGATCCGGCGGGAGACCACCACGAGCACGGCCGCCGGCACCGCCACCGCGCCGGCGACGGAGAACAGGACCGTTGTCACGCTTCTTCCTCGGGACCCGGGTCGATCGGCTGCGGCGCCGGCACCGTCCACATCCAGTCGCGGAGCCGGTCCTTCTCGTGGGTCAGGTTGCGGATGTCGGTCTCGGCGTACTCGAACTCGGGCGACCAGAACAGCGCGTCGAACGGGCAGGCCTCGATGCAGATTCCGCAGTACATACAGAGGCTGAAGTCGATCGCGAACCGGTCCAGCACGTTCCGGCTGCGCTCCCGGGCCTGCTCACCGACCGACGGCGCGGTCTCGGTGTGCGAGTCGATGTAGATGCACCAGCTCGGGCACTCGCGGGCGCACAGCATGCAGGAGGTGCAGTTCTCCTCCATCAGCGCGATCACGCCGCGGCTGCGCGGCGGCAGCTCCGGCAGGACGTCCGGGTACTGCTCGGTGACGGAACGACGGGCCAGGGTCTTCGCGGTGACCTTCAACCCCTCGACCAGGCCCTTACCAGGCAGTCCCACGCTCCACCTCCCGTCTCTTAGCAGGACATTAGCCGATCTGCACGCCTTACAGCTCGCGTTCGAGGCGGGCCGCGACCTGGCGGTACCGGCTGACCGGTATCAGGTGAACGCCCTCGAAGGCCCCGGAGTCACGGATCTTCAGGATCTGCTCGCAGGCGTGGTCGACACCGGCGTCCCGGTCCCGCTCCACCGCGTCGACCAGCTCGGCCGGGATCGTCAGCTGCGGCAGCCCGGCGAGATTGCGGGCCATCCGGGCGGACGCGAGCACCATCACCCCGGCGTACACCGGGATGTCGAGGTCGACCGACGCACGCCAGCGCAGCAGTTCGTCCAGGTCGTAGCTGACCTGGACGTAGAGGAAATCGGCCTCGGCCTTCCAGCGCGGGACCTTCGACAAGCGGGTGGCCGCGCCGACCTTGAACGGGGCACAGCCCGGGTACGTCGTCTCGCGGGTCTGCTCGATCATCCGCCGTACGGTCAGCTGGCTCGTGCGCGAGCCCTCCGCCGGGTCGTCGCCGTGGACGAACAGGAACTGCTCGACGCCGTACGCCGCCGCGGTCAGCAGGTCGCGCCGGAAACCGAGCAGGTTCCGGTCCCGCGAGTTCAGGCAGGCGATCCCACGCGCGCCCATCAGCTGCACCTCGTTGGCGACCGCGACACTCGACACGGTCGCCCGCCCGATGTGGTTGTCCGGGATCAGGAAACCGTCCGCGATCGGACTCATCACGCCGATCTGGTGCCGCACCTTCTTCAGGTCCGGCCGCGTCGGTGGCTCCACCTCACAGATCAACTCGAACACCCTCGGGACCCTACCGAAGGTGCGCGTCGCCGGCGGGGCTATCTCATCCGGGTCTTGAGGAAGTCCTGCTCGGCTTCGTTCGAGGTGAGGTCCAGCGCCGACTCGTAGGCGGCGCGAGCCTCGACAGAACGGTCCAGCCGAGTGAGGAGATCGGCCCGGATGGCGTGGAAGGGTAGTAGGAGTCGAGGTTCAACGCATCGACCAGGGCGAGGGCGGCGGCGGGGCCTTCGACTTCGGAGACGGCGACGGCTCGGTTGAGCGCCACGACGGGCGTGGGGTCGAGGGCGAGCAGGTGGTCGTAGAGCTGGAGGATCTGCGGCCAGTCGGTGGCCTCTGGGGTCGGGGCGTCGGCGTGGACGGCGTTGATCGCGGCTTGGAGCTGGTACGGACCGGGCTGATTGCGGCGCAGGCATCGCCGTACGAGCGTGTGGCCTTCGTCGATCAGCCGACGATCCCAGAGCGTGCGGTCCTGGTCGCGGAGGCGGATCAGCGTTCCGTCGGGCGCGACCCTGGCCGGGCGCCGGGACTGCTGGAGCAGCATCAAGGCGAGCAGGCCGACCGCTTCGGGTTCGTCGGGCATCAGGCCGACCAGGAGCCGTCCCAGCCGGATCGCCTCGGCGGCGAGCTCGTCGCGGACGAGGGTGTCGCCGGACGAGGCGGCGTACCCCTCGTTGAAGATCAGGTAGACAACGGCGAGGACGCCGCGGACGCGCTCCGGCAGGTCCGCCTCGTACGGGACGCGGTACGGGATGCCGGCGGCGCGGATCTTGGCCTTGGCACGGACCAGGCGTTGCGCCATCGTCGGCTCGGGGACCAGGAACGCGTGCGCGATCTCGGCGGTGCTGAGGCCGCCGAGCATGCGCAGCGTGAGCGCGACCCGGACGTTCAGGGCGAGCGCCGGGTGGCAGCAGGTGAAGATCAGCCGCAGACGATCGTCGTGCACGGCACCCTCCTCCACCGGCTCGGTCTCCGCGTGCAGCAGCGCGGCCTCGGCGTGCTTGCCGGACCGTGCGGCCTCGCGTCTCAGGCGGTCGATCGCGCGGTTGCGCGCGGTCGTGATGATCCATCCGGCCGGGCTCGGCGGTACGCCGGAGTCCGGCCACCTCTCCAGCGCCGTCGCAAACGCGTCCTGGACGGCGTCCTCGGCGATCTCCAGGTCACCGAACACGCGCGTGAGAACAGCCACCGCCCGCCCGTGCTCGGCCCGGAAGATCGCAGCGAGGTCAGCTGTCACGACTGGAACGGCCTGACCTCGACAGACAGGTTGCGGAGCACCTCGGCCAGCCGCTTGGCCCAGTGCAGCGCAGCGTCCAGATCCTCGACCTGGATGACCGTGAAACCGCCGAGATGCTCCTTGCCCTCGGTGAACGGCCCGTCGGTGATCAGCACGTCGTCGCCACTCGCCTTCAGCACGGTCGCCGTCTCCGGCGGATGCAGGCCGGCCGCGAACACCCACACACCGGCCGCCTGCATCTCCTCGTTCAACGCCTGCAGGTCCCGCAGGATCGGCTCCAGCACCTCGGGTTCCGGAGCCGGACCACCGGGCTGGTAGATGCTGAGCAGGTACTGGTTCATCGTCGCCTCCTTCTCGCCCTCTACACGAACGGCCTCAGCCTGGATCGACAGGCAGCACCACAGTAATTTCCAGCCCGCCTCCGGCGCGGGGCGCGGCGGTGACGGTGCCGCCGTGGGCCTCGGCGACCGACCGGACGATCGACAGGCCGAGCCCGGCGCCCTTCCCGCCGACCAGCCGCTCGGCGCCCAGGCGGTAGAACGGCTTGAACAGGCTCTCGACCTCGTACGGCGGTATCTCGGGCCCGGTGTTCGTCACGGTGACGCGCACCTGGTCGGCGGCGCGTTTGCTGATCACCCGGACCCAGCGCTCGTCGCCGGGCGTGTTGTGCCGGATGCCGTTCTCCACCAGGTTGTGGACGAGCCGTTCGAGCAGGAGCGCATCGCCCCGCGTCGGCGCGTCGCCCGGACCGCGGATCAGTTCGACGCCGGCCGCGGACGCCTCGCCGGCGAGCTGGCCGGTCACGTGCGTCACCACGTCCGCGAGGTTCACCGGGTAGACCGTCGTCAACTGCTTCTCGGAGTCGGCCAGGATCAGCAGCCCTTCGATCAGCTGCTCGTGCCGGGCGTTGATGGTCAGCAGGCTCTCGCCCAGTTCCTTCACGTCCGGGGACGCCGTACGCCGGTGCATCGCGACCTCGACCAGGGCGCGGCCGAGCGTCAACGGCGTCCGCAGTTCATGGGATGCGTTGGCAACGAACCGCCGCTGGCCGTCGAACGAGTGGTCCAGCCGCTCGACCATCGTGTCGAACGCGTCCGCCAGGTTCTTGACCTCGTCGTCGGGGCCTTTCAGTGCGATCCGTTCGTGCAGCGCCGCGGGCGACGCGGCGATCCGGCGCGCCGTGTCGGTGACCTGGTGCAGCGGCGCGAGCACCCGCCCGGCCACCAGCCATCCGAACCCCGCTGCCAACGCGCCGACCGCGACCAGCGCGATGCTCCCTTGGGCCAGCAACGACTTGATCGCTGCCTGCCGTACTTGTTGCCGCTGCTGTTCCAGCACCCGTTCCGCGTCCGAGCCGGTCAGGACGGCGCCGTCCTTGTTCATCACGTACACGTCGTTGGTCGGTGGCGCCGGCGGAGCGGTGGCGCCGCGGGACGGGCTGCTCAGATAGGTGCCCTTGACGATCACCCGGTACTGCTGGCCGAGGTTCGCGTTGAACAGCGCATAGGTGACGCCGAGCAGCAGTACGCCGGCGACCATGAACAGCCCGCCGTACAGCAGGGTCAGGCGGCCGCGGAGCGACAGTCGTTTCAAGGGATGCGGTAACCGACGCCGGCGACCGTCTCGACCAGTCCCGGCTCGCCCAGTTTCCGGCGTAGCTTCAGGATCGTCAGCCGGACCGCTCCGGTGAACGGGTCCACGTGCTCGTCCCATGCCTTCTCCAGCAGTTGTTCGGCCGACACGGTCGCGCCGTCGGCGCGCAGCAGCTCCGCGAGGACAGCGAATTCCTTCTTCGACAACGGCACGTACCGGCCGTCCCGGAAAACCTCGTGCCGGGCCGGGTCCAGCGTGACGCCGGCGCGGCGCAGGACGGGCGGATCGGCGGGCCGGCTGCGCCGCCCGAGGGCGAGCACCCGCGCGGCCAGCTCGGCGAACGCGAACGGCTTGGTCAGGTAGTCGTCGGCGCCCAGCCCGAGCCCCTCCACGCGGTCCGTCACCGCAGCCGCCGCGGTCAGCATCAGCACCCGCGTGGCCGACCCGGACGCGACCAGCTGCCGGCAGACCTCGTCGCCGTGGACGACCGGGAGGTCGCGGTCCAGCACGAGGACGTCGTACGCGTTCACCGACAACCGTTCCAGCGCCGCGCCGCCGTCCGTGGCCACGTCGACGGCATGTGAATCGTCGCGCAGCCATTCCGCGATCGCTGCCGCCAGCAACGGCTCGTCCTCGACCACCAGTACCCGCACGCACCCCATGATCCCCGACGGCTCTGTTTCCGCCGCGTTTCCGGACTCGGAAACGGCCCGGAAACGGGGCACCGAGAAAGGTTTCCGGAAACGAGAGGAGCAATGATGCGCAAGACCATTCTGGCTGTTTCCGTCCTGGCGGCCGGCCTGATCCTGACCGGGTGCGGGGCCGACGAGCCCGACGCCCAGGTCGCCTCCGGGACCGGAGCTCAGCAGTCGGCGGCGCCGAGCAGCGCGCCGGCCAGCCTCAGCCGCGACGAGATGGCGGTCAAGTTCACCCAGTGCCTGCGGGAGAACGGCCTGAACGTGCCGGACCCGGAGCCGGGCAAAGGGCCGATGCTGAAGTTCGACAAGAACTCCGGAGTCACCCAGGAGAAGGTCCAGCAGGCCATGGAGGCGTGCCGGCAGTACGACCCGCAGGCGCAGGGCAGCGCGAACCCGCAGCAGCAGGAGAACGGCCGGAAGTACGCCGAGTGCATGCGGAAGAACGGCGTCGAGAAGTTCCCGGACCCGAAGCCGGACCAGCGCGGGATCATGATCGGCCCGGGCGTCGCGGACGATCCGGACTTCACGAAGGCGCAGGACGCCTGCCAGAGCATCCTGGCGGCGCGCTGATGCGCAAGGCACTGACGGCTGTCGTCGTCCTGGCCGCAGGCGGCGCCGCCAGCGCTTTCCTGGTGAGCCGGGGCGACACCAGCCAGGCATCCGACCAGACCGCGCAGGCCGTGCCGGTCAACACCACGAAGGTCACCCGGCAGACCCTCAAGGACACCGAGACCGAGGACGGCCGGCTCGGCTTCGGCACGTCGTCCTCCGCGGTCAACCGGGTGGCCGGCACGGTCACCTTCGTCCCCGACAGCGGGCAGGAACTCCGGCGCGGCAGCACCGTCTACAGCATCGACAACGTCCCGACGACGCTGCTGTACGGCGCGCTCCCGGCGTACCGCAGGCTCACGGTCGGGACCGAAGGGACCGACGTCCTGCAGCTCGAGCAGAACCTGAAGGCGATGGGGTACACCGGCTTCACGGTGGACGACGAGTACACCGACGCGACCGCCGAGGCCGTCGAGGAGTGGCAGGAGGATCTCGGGAGGGACGAGACAGGAGCCGTGGAGCTCGGCAGCGTGCTGTTCGCACCCGGTCATCTGCGGGTGGACAGCGTGCAGGCCGAGGAGGGCTCGCCGCTCGGACCGAACCAGCCGGTGCTCACGTACACCGGCACCACCCGGGCCGTCACGGTGCAGCTCGACGCGGCCGACCAGCGGCTCGCCAAGCTCAACGCCGCGGTCACCGTCGGGCTGCCGGACGGAAAGTCGGTCGCCGGAAAGATCCAGAAAGTTTCCACGGTGATCATCCCGGCGGAGAGTCCGGACCAGGACCCGGAGACGAAGGTCGAGGTGATCGTTTCGGTCGCCGACCAGAAAGCGGTGGCCGCGTGGTCGTCCGCGGCGGTCGACGTCACGTTCACCGCGTCGGAGCGCAAGAACGTCCTGACCGTCCCGGTCGCGGCGTTGGTGGCGCTCCGCGAGGGCGGGTTCGGCGTCGAGGTCATCGACGGTACGACGTCGCGGTACGTGCCGGTGAAGACCGGGCTGTTCGCGGGCGGTCAGGTCGAGATCAGCGGCGCCGGCATCACCGCCGGCACCGCGGTGGGGATCCCGAAGTGATCGAGCTGACCGAGGTGACCAAGGTGTATCCGGGAGGCGTGCACGCGCTCGGCGGGGTCAGCCTGCGGATCGACCGCGGCGAACTGGTCGCGATCGTCGGCCCGTCGGGCTCCGGCAAGTCCACGATGCTGAATGTGCTCGGCACGCTCGACCGGCCGACGTCCGGGACGGTCCGGATCGACCGGTACGACGTGGCGCGGCTGTCCGACGCCGGGTTGTCCGCGCTGCGGGCGACCCGGATCGGGTTCGTCTTCCAGCAGTTCCACCTCGCCGCCGGGGTGCGCGCGGTCGACAACGTCGCCGACGGGTTGCTCTACTCCGGCCTCCGGCTCGCAGTACGACGGAAGCGGGCCGCGGCCGCGCTGGAACGGGTCGGGCTCGCGCACCGCCTCGATCATGAGCCGCACGAACTGTCCGGTGGCGAGCGGCAACGAGTCGCCGTCGCGCGGGCAGTCGCCGGCGAACCCGCCGTACTGCTGGCCGACGAGCCGACCGGCGCCCTGGACTCCGCGTCGGGCGCCGGCGTGATGCAGCTCCTGCGCGACCTGCACACGGCCGGCACCACGGTCGTCGTCATCACCCACGACCGCGACATCGCCGCCTCCCTCCCCCGCCAGATCCGGATGCGCGACGGCCACATCGTCGAGGAGATCCACGCATGAACGACGACTTTGTGCACCAGATCCGCAAGAGTTCCGACGAAAAGCACGGACGTCGTGCACAAAGCGGCCGGGAGCTGAGGCCCGCGACGCTGGGGCTGCGGGACGTGGTGCGGGTCGGGGCGGTCGGGTTGCGGACGCGGCCGATGCGGGCGTTCCTGTCCGCGCTCGGCATCGCCATCGGGATCGCGGCGATGGTCGCCGTGGTCGGCATCTCGTCGTCGTCGCGGGCCGAGCTCGACGGGCAACTCGATGCCCTGGGCACCAACCTGCTGACGGTCACGCCGGGCACCCGGCTGACCGGTGAGCAGGCCCAGCTGCCGCTCGCGGCCGAGTCGATGGTCCGCCGGATCGCCCCGGTCCGCGCCGAGTCCGCGATCGGCAAGGTCGACGACGCCTCGGTGTACCGGACCAGCAAGATCCCCGACGTCGAGACCAACGGCATCATCGCGTACGCCGCCCGAACCAACCTGCTCGACACGATCGGGGCCACGATCCGCAGCGGCAAGTGGATCGACGCCGCCACCGGCTCGTACCCGGCGACCGTCCTGGGCGCCGCCGCCGCGGAGCGACTCGGGATCACCAAGGCCGGACCGGACACCCAGGTGCTGATCGGCAACACCTGGTTCACCGTGCTCGGCATCCTCGAACCGGCCGCGCTCGCTCCGGAGCTGGACAGCGCCGCGCTGATGGGCTGGCCGGCGGCGGGCGAGCTCTCCTTCGACGGGCATCCGACCACGATCTACACCCGGTCGGACGACGCCCAGGTGCCCGCGGTCCGATCGGTGCTCGGCGCAACGGCCAACCCCGAGGCGCCGAACGAGGTCGAGGTGTCGCGCCCGTCCGACGCCCTCGCCGCCAAGCAGGCCGCCGGTCAGGCATTCACCGGACTCCTGCTCGGCCTGGGCGCCGTCGCGCTGCTGGTCGGCGGCGTCGGCGTCGCGAACATCATGGTGATCTCGGTGCTCGAACGTCGCGCCGAGATCGGCCTGCGCCGCTCGCTCGGGGCGACCCGCGGCCAGATCCGGACGCAGTTCCTGACCGAGTCGCTGCTGCTGTCCGCGCTCGGCGGGATCGGCGGCGCGATCCTCGGCTCCGCGGTCACCACCGGCTACGCGTCGTACCAGAACTGGCTGACAGTCATCCCGGTCTGGGCACTGGCCGGCGGCGTGCTGGCGACACTGGTGATCGGCGGCCTCGCGGGGCTGTATCCGGCCGTCCGCGCGTCCCGCCTGTCCCCGACCGAGGCACTGGCGACGCCCTAGCGGATCCCAGGCACTCACCAACCGCCGCAGCTCGTCGACGGCCACGCTCAGCCGACCGCCGAGGACCGGCCAACAGCGCGGTTTGTGAGTGCTGCAGGTCCGCCTCAGAACACCACGACGCCGATGCCGGTGAGCGCGAGTTGGACCAGCGCCACCGGCACCAGGCCCTGCCAGGCCAGCTTCTGCAGCTGGTCGGCGCGCATCCGCGGGAACGAGACCCGCACCCAGATCACCACGACCGACACGAACGCGATCTTCAGCAGCGCCCAGATCCACCCGATCGACTCCGGCCCGGGACCGCTCCAGCCGCCGAGGAACAGCACCGTCGTGAGCGCCGCGAGAACCACGATCCCGGCGTACTCCGCGAGCAGGAACATCGCGAAGCGGAGCCCGGTGTACTCCGTGTACGGGCCGAAGATCACCTCCGAGTCCGCGACCGGCATGTCGAACGGCGGCCGCTGCAACTCGGCGAGACCCGCGACGAAGAACACCACCAGACCGGGGAGCTGCCACAGCAACCACCACGGGTTCCAGGCGTGGCCGATCGCGGTCAGGCTCAACGACCCGGCGGCGACGGCCACACTCGCCGCGGCCAGTACGAACGGCAGCTCGTAGCTCATCAGCTGGGCCGCGACCCGGAGCCCGCCGAGCAGGCTGTACTTGTTCCCGCTGCCCCAGCCGGCCATCAGCGATCCGAGGACGCCGATGCTCATCACCGCGAGCACGAAGAACAGGCCGGAGTCGAGGTCCGCGCCGACCAGGCCCGGCGCGAGCGGGATCGCGGCGAGCGCGGCGAGGTACGGCAGGATCGCGACGATCGGGGCCCACTCGAACACCCGCTTGTCGGCGGCGGCCGGGACCACGCTCTCCTTCTGGACGAACTTCACCCCGTCCGCGACCAGCTGCGCCCAGCCGTGGAACCCGCCGGCGTACATCGGGCCGAGCCGCGACTGCATGTGCGCCATCACCTTGTGCTCGGCCTGCCCGACCAGCAAGGGCGCCACCAGGAAGGCGACCAGGACGCCCACCACCCGCACCACGAACTCCAGCATGCGCATCAGCGTAGTGCGTCCGGCTTGACCTCAACCAACGTTCAGGTCTGAGGGTGGGTCGTATGACCACGATTCTTGTCACCGGAGCCACCGGCCGCGTCGGCCGCCATGTCGTCGACGGGCTGCGCGCCGCGGGCGTGACCGTCCGGGCCCTCGTCCGTACGCCGGACCTCGCCGGGTTCCCGCCGGACGTCGAACTGATCCGGGGCGACATCCACGACCCCACCGCCGTACGCCGGGCCGCGGCCGACGTGGACGCGGCCTTCCTGCTCTGGCCGTCGTTCAGCGCCGACGGGGCCGCGGACGTGATCGGCGAACTCCCCCGGCGCGTCGTGTACCTGTCCTCGCTGAGCGCGCCGTCCGGCGGAGTGTGGGGCGACGTCGAGCAGCTGCTGAGGGACGCCGGCAAGGAGTGGACGTTCGTCCGGCCGGGCGGGTTCGCGGTGAACGCACAGGGCTGGGCGGACGCGTTCCGCACCGACGACGTCGTCCGCGTCGCGTCTCCCGAGGCGGGCCGGTCGTTGATCCACGAGCGCGACATCGCCGCGGTCGCCGTCCTCACGATCCTGGACGACCGGCACATCGGCCAGACCTACGACCTCACCGGGCCCGAGGTCCTGACCCAGGCCGAGCAGATCCGGACCGTCGCGCGGGCGATCGGCAAGGACATGCGGGTCGAGGCGCTGACCGACGCGGAAGCACGGCAGGCGATGCTCGACCTCGGCGCCGACCCGATCCTCGCCGAGAGCTCGGTCGCCTACTGGGCCTCGCTCGTCGACAACCCCGAGCCCGTCACCACGACCGTCACCGAACTCACCGGTCGCCCCGCCCTGACCTTCGCCGAATGGGCCGCCGAGCACGCCGCCGAGTTCCGGGTCCTGTCCACGGCCGAGGTCGCGCAACGGTACGTCGACGCGCTGTCGGCCGGCCGCCTCGACCAGGCCGTCGCGCTGACCGCACCGGAGGTCGTCCGCGTCGCACCACTCGAGACCGGCGGCGAAGAGGTCGAGATCAAAGGCACCGACGCCATCCTCGAGAACGCCCGCCGCCTGAACGCCGACATCGAGTACCTCGGCGTCGACGTCGTCGGCCCGCTCCTGTTCGACAACCACTTCGCGATCCGCTTCACCTTCGACCAACTCGACGTCCGCACCGGCACCCGCTCCCGAACCACCAAGCTGTCCCTCTTCACGGTCGACGCCGGCCGAATCACCCACGAGGAGGTCTTCTACTACACCCCGCCGCGCTCCCGATATCGTTAGATATCGAACGAGAGGAGGTGCGTATGAGCGACGTACTGATTCGCGACGTGCACGACGACGTGCTCGCGGTGATCGACAAGCGAGCAGCCGGCCAGGGCCTGTCCAGGAGCGAGTATCTGCGCCGGCAGCTCAGCCAGGAGGCCGCCCGCTCCGAGGTTGCCGTGACGCTCGCGGACCTCCAGCGGCTCTCCGAACTGGCCCGCGACGTGGAGGATCCTGAGGTCATGGACCAGGCCTGGTCATGACACCGACGCTCGGCTCCCGGCGCTGGCTGATCGACAAGTCGGCCCTGGTGCGCCTGAGCACCGCTCCCGATTGGGAGGACTGGGCGAGCCGGATCAACCGCGGGCTCGTCCACATCACCACCATGCCCTTGCTCGAGGTCGGATTCTCCTCCCGATCCGCGGACGAACATCGCTCGCTTCTGCGACAGCCACCTGTCGCGGCGATGCCGGTGGAGAACGTGACGCCTGCAGCCGAACGTCGCGCCGTCGTCGTGCAGTCCCAGCTCGCTTCCGCGGGTCAGCATCGGGCACCCTCGGTGGCGGACCTGTTGATCGCTGCCACAGCCGAGCAGACCGGCCTTGTCCTCCTCCACCTGGACAAGCATTTCGAACTCATCGCCGACCTCACCGGCCAGCCGACGGAGCGACTCCCTCAGGCTTGACCGAGGGGGAGTTGGAGCCAGCCGCCGATGTCGTGGCGGCCGGCGGTGAGGGCTGCGGTGCGGGCGGACTGGTTGGCGTGGTGGATGGTGCCGACGAGGATGCGGGTGGGGTCCGGGAGGGCCTGGGCGAGGAGGGTGCTCAGGTGCGGGCCGTAGCCGTGGCCGCGATGGTCGGGGGCGAGGATCAGTTCGCGGACGACGTACGCCGGGAGGCCGAGGGCGTCGTCGGGCTTGATCACCGCGGCGGCGTACCCGGCCCACTCGTCGTGCACCGTGACGTCGAACAGGAGTCCCTCGTCCGCGGCGTCCTGCAGGTCCTCGTGGTCCTGGAGGATCGCCTGCTCGGCATGGTCAGGGTGGTCGGCGTCGACCGCGGCGTACGCGCGGCGGGCCTCGTCGTAGTGGTCGACGCTCTTCGCCGGGCGGAGCGCGAGGCCGGGCGGTACGTCGTGCGGCCGGAGCTCGCGGATCGGTGCGGCGAGGAAGCGGCGGTCGGGGACGGTGCCGTCGACGCCGGGGGCCGCACTCCACAGGCGGACGTACAGCGGGTGGTGGATGCCGTAGTAGTCCAGCGCGGCCGCGGTCAGGGCGGGCAGGTCCGGCGGTTCGGGCGATCGGCTCATGGGGGTTGCGTCGACGAACGGCCTGGTCGCGTCGAGGTGCTCGAAGCGGATGCTGAACATCACGGACAAGTCGTTGCCGACGGCAACCCATTGGTTGAGCATCGAGCCGGCCGGTTTGCCGGGGGCCAGGCGGTGCGCGCGCTGGGCCGCGATGTCCAGGTCCTCGGCCAGCAGGATGTCGAGGGCCGCGTGCTCCTCGGCCAGGATCGCGAGCCGTCGCGCGTCGTCCACCCAGGTCCGGGTGAGCGGGTGCTGCCGTTCGAGCGTGTACCGGGCCAGTTCCTCGGCCGAAGGGATCACGACTCGGCCGACGAACCGTCGCCACCCGCAGGCTCCGGAGGCGCCTCGTCGGCGGCGGGCGAAGCCGGGGCGGCGGGTACGGCTGGGGCGGCGGGTGCGGCTGGGTCGGCAGTGGCGGTTTGGCGGCGGGTGCGGCGTTCTCCCGGTGCGGCGCCTCGGCGGGGGCGGGCCGGAGTGGCGGCTGCTTCCGCCGGGGCGAGCGGATCGGGGTCGGGTGAGCCGGGCTGGCGTGGGCCCCACGTCTCCGGGTCGGGTACGCCGGGCGGGAGCGTCCGGCGGCGGCTCGGTGCGCCGGCGGGTGCGTGGTCGGACTCGCCCGGCTCCTTCGCGCCCGGCCACGGCTTCGCGACCCGTGACGCGAGCACGAACTCCTTGCGCAGCGGGTGCCCCTCGAACTCGTCCGGCAGCAGCAGCGTAGTCAGGTTCGGATGCCCGTCGAAGGCGATCCCGAACATCTCGTACGTCTCCCGCTCGTGCCAGTTCGCCCCGGCGTACAACTCCGACAGCGACGGCAGGACGGCGTTGTCGCGCGGCACCAGCGTCCGCACCAGGACGTGGTCGACATGCGATCCGCCCCAGAAGTCCGCGAGGTGCGTCACCACCCGGAACCCGTCCTTGAGCTCGTCGGACGCGCTCAGGAAGTCGAAGAACGTGAGACCGACCGCGTCCCGCAGGACCTCGTGCGCCGCGACCCACGCTTCCGCCGGTACGTCGACCGCGGTCGGGCCGAAGCTGTCCGCCGCCGTCGCGGCGATCCCGGCGCTCGTCAGCGCCTCGAGTGCATCGGCGCTCAAGGCTGCACCAGCCCCCGCGTCAGCGCCGCCGCGGACGGCTCGTCGTACCGCGAGGTCACGTTCTCGCCGGCGATCTTCTCCTGCAGCTTGAGGATGCCCTGCAGCAACGCCTCCGGCCGCGGCGGGCAGCCGGGCACGTACACGTCGACGGGGATGATCTGGTCGACGCCCTTCGTCACGCAGTACGAGTCCCAGTACGGCCCGCCGGAGTTCGAGCAGGAGCCGAAGGAGATCACGTACTTCGGCTCCGGCATCTGATCGTAGAGCCGCTTGATCGCAGGCGCCATCTTGTCGGTCACGGTGCCCGACACCACCATCAGATCGGCCTGCCGCGGACCGGGCGCGAACGGGATCACCCCGAGCCGGATGAAGTCGTGCCGGCCCATCGACGCCGCGATGAACTCGATCGCGCAGCACGCCAGCCCGAAGTTGAACACCCAGAGCGAGTACTTCCGGCCCCAGTTCAACAGGTACCGGACCGGCTGCGGTGCGAGCTTCGCCAACGCACCCACCGCCGGCCGCACGGTCGGCATCCCCAGCTCGATCTCGGCCATGTCCTCAGCCTAGTCCGACGATCTCTTCCGCGAGGATTTCCGGGTACTCGAGTGGCGCGTAGTGGCCGACGCCGTCGACCAGACGCAGCCGTACGTCGCTGAAGAAGTCGTCGAGCCGGTCGGACCAATGGCGCGGGAACAGCGGGTCGAACTCCGGCCACAGCACCACGGTCGGTACGGCGATCCGGTCGTACGACGGGGGCGCGGTCTCGGCCGCCGACACGGCCACCGACCCGGCGCCCGCCCGGTACCAGTTGAGCGAGGCGGTGAACGCGCCAGGCGCCGAGTACACCGACACCAGATGCTCCAGGTCCGGCTGGAAGACCGGCCCGGACCAGTGCGTCCAGAAGTGCGTCAGATAGGACCGCACAGCGTCCTCACGACCGTCGATCAGCTCCTCGATCACGGGCAGTCGATGGAACGCCTGGTACCAGAACTCCGCCTGCGCGTGCTCGGAGAACACCCGCTTCCCGATCCCCGGCAGCGGCGGCGCGACCACCATTCCTTCCACCAGGCCGGGCCGGCTCCGGGCGATGCCCTGCGCGATCCGGCTGCCGATGTCGTACCCGGCGAACACCGGGCGCTCCAGCCCGAGCTCCTCGACCAGCGCCACGACGCTGCGGGCCTGCGCGTCGACGCCGTACTGCGTGACGTCGGCCGACAGCCCGCTGGTCGCGCCGAACCCGCGCAGGTCCGGCACCACCACCTCGAGCCCGCGCTCGACCAGCATCGGCGCCAGCAACCGGTAGTCCGTCCGGTCACCCGGCCAACCGTGCAGCAGGACGACCGCGGGACCTTCGCCCGCACGGTCGTAGGCCAGCCGGAAACCGTCCACCGCTTCGCTCAGCATGCGCCCCATTGTTGACCATGCCGCCGGCCGGGCCTACCGTCGTTTGAACAGGACTGAACAGGTCCATCGAAGGAGCCGGAATGACCGAACAGGTCGAGGTGCAGCAGTCCCGCGCGCTCGCGGTGGAGAGCAACGGGTTGAACGTGATCGCGGACGCCGACCGGAAAGGGCGGCCGAGCCAGTTGTTCTGGCCGTGGTTCGGCGCCAACGTGTCGGTGCTCGGACTGAGCTACGGCGCGTTCGCGCTCGGGTTCGGGATCTCGTTCCGGCAGGCGGTGGTGGCCGGGCTGATCGGAGTGGTGTTCTCGTTCCTGCTCTGCGGGCTGATCGCGCTCGCCGGAAAACGTGGTTCGGCGCCGACCATGGTGCTCAGCCGGGCCGCCTTCGGGGTCCGCGGAAACAAGATTCCGTCGCTCGTTTCCTGGCTGCTGACGGTCGGCTGGGAGACCGTGCTGACGATCCTCGCGACGCTCGCGACCGCCACCGTCTTCGAGCGGCTCGGCTGGGGCGGCGGCTCGGTGACCAAGGTGGTCGCGCTGATCGTCGTCGGCCTGCTGACGGTGGCCTGCGGCGTGCTCGGGTTCGACCTGATCATGCGGGCCCAGACGGTGATCACGATCGTGACCGGCGTGCTCACGGTCGTCTACATCGTCCTGGTCGCCGACCAGATCCACTGGAACACGGTTTCTGCGCTGCCGAGCGGGTCCGCGCAGGCGGTGGTCGGCGCCCTCGTGTTCCTGATGACGGGCTTCGGACTCGGCTGGGTGAACGCGGCCGCGGACTACTCGCGCTACCTCCCGCGCCGGTCGTCGAGCCGCGGCGTGGTCGGCTGGACCACGTTCGGCGGGTCGCTGGCTCCGGTCGTCCTGCTGGTGTTCGGTCTGCTGCTGGCGGGATCGTCGGAGGAGCTGAGCAAGGCGATCGCCGCCGACCCGATCGGTGCGCTGGCCGAGGCGTTGCCGACCTGGTTCCTGGTCCCGTTCGTGATCGTCGCGGTGCTCGGGCTGGTCGGCGGCGCCGTGCTGGACATCTACTCGTCGGGCCTCGCGCTGCTGTCGCTCGGGCTGCCGGTGAAGCGGTACGTCGCGGCGTTCATCGACGGTGTCGTGATGATCGCGGGGACCGTGTACGTGGTGTTCTACGGCGGCGAGTTCCTCGGCGAGTTTCAGGGCTTCCTGATCACGCTCGGCGTACCGATCGCGGCGTGGTGCGGGATCATGCTCGCCGATATCGCGTCCCGGCGCCGCGACTACGCCGAGGACGACCTGTACCGGCCGGCCGGGCGGTACGGCGATGTCCGGTGGCTGCCGGTGCTGACGATGCTCGTTGCCACCGGCATCGGATGGGGCCTGGTCACGAACACGCTGGCGTCGTGGCTGACCTGGCAGGGCTACCTGCTCGGTGCCTTCGGCCTCGGCGGCAAGGACGGCGCGTGGGCCTACGCGAACCTCGGCGTCCTGGTGGCGCTGGTGCTCGGCTTCGTCGTGCAGTGGTTCGGCGGACGGCCCGCCGTACGGCGGCAGGAGGCTTGACGGTGCTGGCCCTGATCGACCTGCAGCGGATCTTCGCGGACCCCGCGTCCGGCTGGGCGGCGCCGGATTTCCGGCGGGTCGTCGAGCCGACGCGTGAGCTGATCAGGATCTTCGCTCCCGACGTGGTGTTCACCCGGTTCGTCGCGCCGCGGCGGCCGACCGGGGCGTGGGTCGGCTACTACGAGGAGTTTCCGTTCGCCCTGCAGCCGCCGGACGCCGACGACTACCAGCTGGTCGACGAGTTCAAGGGCGCTCCGACGCTCGACAAGACCACGTTCGGCGCCTGGGGCCCCGAGCTGGCGGCGAAGGCGGACGGACGGCTCGTCCTGGCCGGCGTGTCCACCGACTGCTGCGTGATCAGTACGGCGCTTTCCGCGGTGGACGCCGGCGTCCGGGTCCAGGTCGTCGAGGAGGCCTGCGCCGGGTCGACCGCGGAGAACCACGCGAAGGCGATCGACGTGATGCGGCTGTACGCGCCGATGCTGGAGATCGTGAGCGTGGAGCAGTTGCGATGATCCGGCGGGTCTCCCTGAAGCACGAGCGGATCGCGCGGGTGCTCGCGCGGGAGATCAAGTCCGGCGTCGTACGGCGCGGCACCCAGCTGCCCGGCGAGGTCGAGCTGGCGAAACGGTTCGCGGTCAGCCGGAACACGGTCCGCGCGGCCCTCGCCGTCCTGGCCGACGACGAGCTGATCGCGACCCGCACCGGCAAGGGCTCGTACGTACTGTTCGACGGCCGGCCGTTGGACGGGCGGCTCGGATGGACGCACGCGCTGTCCGAGCAGGGCGTGCAGACCCGGATGCGGACGGTCCGGATCGAGCTCGAGGACGATCCCGCGCTGGCCGGCCGGCTGGGGCTGGAGTCGTCGCAGGTCGTGGTGATCGAGCGGGTCCGGCAGCTCACCGACGGTACGGCGATCTCGCTCGAGCGCAGCCGGGTCCCGGCCGTCGAGGCGCTGCGGGACCTGCCCGAACGCGGCCTCGACAACGGCTCGATCAGCGTCACGCTGAACCGCGCCGGCCTGTACCTCGACCACTGCGAACAACGCCTCCGCGGCCGTCCCCTCACGCCGGTCGAAGCCGGTCACCTGGCCCGCCCCGACGGCACCTGGTTCCTGCACACCACCCGCACCAGCTGGACCGCCACCGACCAGTTCGCCGAGTACGCCGACGAGCTCCTCGACCCCACCCACTACGAACTCAACCTCACCTACCGCAGCTGAGGCCCGCCGCAGCGGCTCGGCGCCGGTGTAAGGCCTCTAAGGGGTTCGTTGCCGGGGGCATAGGGAGTTGTGCTGATGTGGGCGGCTTCCTCAGGCGCGCACTGTTCTGGGACAGAGAACAGCCGGAGGAGATCATGTTCGCTTACTCGACCGAGGCGGTACGAGCGGAGATGGCGTACCGCCAGGACCGGATCCGCCGCGACTTCCAGCGCCCCTTCTGGTTCCAGCGCAAGCGTGCACCGCAGCCGCCCCAGCCCTGCGCGCCCGAACTGCGGGCACGTCCCGCGATGTGACCGCACGATCACCGCCCCAGGCCCCCTCCCCCCAAGGCGCGGCCGGCTCTCCGGAGCCGGCCGCGCCACTGTCTTTCCGGGGTCCTAGGACCCCCTGAGTCGCCCTAAGGGAGGGCTGCTCGCGGGGATAGGGAGGACTTCCGATGTGCGGGTCCTCCTCAGACGAGCAGATTTACCTCTGTCGGCAGGCAGCCGGCGCAGACAACGGAGGAACACATGTACACGAACGCATCGGTCAAGGCCGAGGTCGACTACCGCAGGGAGCGCCTCGCCCGTGACTTCCGGCAGACCCGGAGCACCCGGAGCCGCCGGACCATCAGCCACCTGTTCGGCCGGAAAGCCTGAAGGGAGGACAACCATGTTGACGATTCCGATCACCCCCGACGCCATGAAGGCGGAGACCGAGTACCGCCTGGAGCGCGCCAAGCGTGACTTCCGGCTCGCGGGCCGCCGTCGGCGCCCGGCGAAGGGCTCCCAGCCCGAGCCGCGGCACGCCCTGCGACCCCGTCCGGCCGCATGACCGCCGAAACCGCCGTCCCTGAGCGAGAAATCGCGATCAGGGACGGCGTTTCTGCGACTGGGAGACACCCGCGGACGGGATGCCGTCGATTTGTGTCGGCGCCAGGGGCGAAGATGGACGACGTGCCCTGGAATTCGACACCTCTCGTCGGCCGCTCGACCGAGATGGCCGCCCTGCTGAGCGCCGTGGACGACGCCAAGACTCGTCGGGCCGGCGCCGTTGTGCTGTCCGGTGACGCCGGCGTCGGCAAGACCCGGCTGCTGGACGAGGTGGCCACCGGCGCGCACGAGCGCGGGTTCGGCGTGCTCGTCGGGCACTGCACCGACTTCGGCGACGCCGGCCTGCCGTACCAGCCGTTCTCGGAGATCTTCGGCCGGCTGGCCGGTGACCGCCCTGACCTCGTCGAGGGCGTCCTGCGGAACTTCCCGGCGATCGGCCGGCTGCTGCCCGCGCACCGCCTGCTGAGCGCCCAGCCGACGCCGCAGGAGGGCCAGCTCGACCGCGCCGCGCTGTTCGACGCCGTCCTCGGCGCGTTCACCGCGCTCGCCACCAGCGAGCCGCAGCTGGTGATCATCGAGGACGCGCACTGGGCCGACGACTCGACCCGGGACCTGATCGGTTTCCTGATCACCCGGCTGACCTCGCAACGCCTGGCGCTCGTGGTGTCGTACCGCAGCGACGACCTGCACCGCCGGCACCCGCTGCGCCGCCCGATCGCCGAGTGGTCCCGCAACCCCCGCGTCCGCCGGGTCAACCTGCTCCCCCTCGACGCCGACGAGGCCCGCACCCTGCTGCACTCGCTGCTCAGGAGCCCGCTGCCCCCGGTCGAGGAGCGCCGCATCCTCGAGCGCGCGGGCGGCAACGCATTCTTCACCGAGGAGCTGGCCGCCGCGGCGTCGATGGGCGACGGCGACGTCGTGCCGCCCGATCTCGCCGACCTGTTGCTCGTCCGCCTGGATCCGCTGTCCGACGACGCCCGCCAGGTCGCGCGGGTGATCGCGGTCGCCGGCCGCCGGGTCCCGCACACCCTGCTGACCGCGGTCGCCGACCTCCCCGACCGCGAGCTCGACGAGGCGCTGCGCGAGCTCATCGACGCGCACATCATCGACCAGCCCACCAGCGATCGGTACTACTTCCGCCACGCCCTCCTCGCCGAGGCGGTGTACGACGACCTGCTGCCGGGCGAGCGCGTCCGCCTGCACTCGGCGTACGTGCAGGCGCTGAAGGACCAGACCGTCGCCGGTACGGCGGCCGAGCTCGCGGGGCACGCCACCCGCTCGCACAACCTGCCGGTCGCGTTCGAGGCCCGGGTCCGGGCGGGCGAGGAGGCCATCTCGGTGGCCGCACCGCAGGACGCGCTGAAGCACTACGAGCTCGCCCTGGAGCTGTTCCCGAACCGGGCGCCCGACCACGCGATCGACAAGACGACGCTGATCGTCTCGACCGCGACCGCGGCGACCTTGTCGTCGCAGCACCTGCGGGCGGTGAAGATCCTCCGCAAGGCGCTCGCCGACCTGCCGCCGGACGCCCCGAAGCTGGAGCGGGCGCAGCTGTTGCTGCCGCTGGCCGACATCGCCCTGGTCATCGACCAGGACCAGGAGGCCAACGAAGCCATCACGCAGGCCCTCAAACTCGTCCAGGACGAGCCCGCCAGCGTGTTCAAGGCGCAGGTCGCGTCGTTGTATGCCAGGGTGTCCGACGCGCTCGGCCGTCCGATGGAGGCGGAGCGCTGGGCGCACAAGGCGCTCGAGATCGCCCGCGACGCCGGTCAGGAGTCCGCGGCCAGCGACGCCGGGATCACGCTGGCGCAGCTGCGTCGCCGGGCCGGTGACCCGGAGACCGCCGTGAAACAGCTCGAGGAGGCCGCCGTCCGGGCGCAGCTCATCGGCGACCCCGCCGCGGAGGTGCGCAGCCGGTTCCTGGTCGGATCGACGCACTACGACCAGGGCGACCTGCTGAACGCGAAGGCCGCGCTGTCGTTCGCGGCGAAGCGCGCCGGTGAGCTCGGGCGCCAGTGGGCGGCGTACGGGTTCGACGCGCGCCGGATGCTGGCCCTGACCCAGTTCATGCTCGGCGAGTGGGACGCGGCGGCGGCGACCGCCAGGACCGACGCGATGACGCCGGCGGCGGCCGCGGCGGCGCTGCGGGCGGTGGACTTCTCGGTCCGCGGCGGGCGCGGCGACACCGCGGTCGCGGAGGAGTTCGAGCTGTCCCGGAAGTGGTGGGACCTCGACGTGATGCTGCCGATCCTCGGGCTGCAGCCGGCCGTCGACGCCTACCGCGTGCTCGACAAGCCGGCCGAGGCCGAGAAGCTGATCACCGACGTGTCCGCGCTGTGCGCCGACGTGTTCCAGACCGAGTGGTTCCTCGGCCGGATCCGGTTCTCGACGCTCGGGCTGCAACTGCTGTGTCACCGCGCGGTCAGCGAGCCGTCGGCCGCCGCGGAGCTGGTCGCGCGCGGTGCGGAGCTGGTGTCAACCGGGCAGGCAACCGCGGAGAAGGGCCTGCCGCCAGGGCGCCTGATGGGCGTCGAGGGGCTCGCCTGGCTGGCCCGGCTGGAGTCGGAGTGGGACCGGCTGCGCTGGCTGGCCGGGATCGACGCGCCGACGCCGGAGGAGCACGTCGCCTCCTGGCAGCGCACCACGGAAGCCTTCGGCTACGGGTATGTCTTCGAGCAGGCCTGGTCACGGATCCGCCTGTCGGCCGCTCTCCGCGCCGCGGGCCGGGTCGGCGAAGCGAACGAGCAGACCGCGCTGGCGGCCGAGGTCGGGCGCGAGCTGACCTCCCGCCCGCTCCTGGAGGAGGCCGGCGGCGTCGACACCGGCGGCGCGAGTGCGCTCACATCGCGCGAGACCGAGGTACTGCGGCTGCTCGCCGAGGGTCGCACCAACCGGCAACTGGCCCGCGAGCTGTACATCTCGGAGAAGACGGTCAGCGTGCACGTCTCGAACATCCTTGCCAAGCTCGGCGTCCGCTCCCGCACGGAAGCCGCCGCCGTGGCCCGCCGCGACGGGTTGCTCGGCGAGGACTGAGCCAGGACCCGCCGCGGTCAGCCGTGGCTGCGGCGGCGGTCGGGCTGGGGATACAGGTGCCGGGCCCGGGCGCGGGCCAGTTCGTCACCGGCAGATGCCGGTTCTGCGGGCGCCGGTGTGGGCCGATCGAGTTCGGTGATGTCGTCGAAGACCTTGCGGGCGTGCCGCATCCGCGCTGCGGCCAGGAGCACAAGTCCGGCCGCAGCCAGGGCTATCAGCACCCACAGTTGCCACGACATAGCCTCACCGCCACGTATTCGCCCCGTTCCCCCGAGTAATCACCATAGCCCCGATATCGGCGGTTGGCGACCGGCCGTACGCATTCCGTTGACACCGGTGCTTGAAACTCGCGTTTTGTTGCGTCGGGCAATCACAAACGGTGATCAGGCAACAAGGTGACCACCTGGGCCGCCGATTACTCTCAGTGACTCAGGAGGAGGGGAATATGCTCGGGCCGGTGAGAGTGCTGTCTGCTGACGACGTCCGCCGGGCCGTGCCGATGAGCGCGGCCATCGACGCCGTGCGGGACGCGTTCCGCGAGCTCGCGGCCGGGCACTTCGTGCTGCCGCCGCGGCAGATCTTCGGCGACGGCGCGGTGCTGGTGATGTCGGCGTACCATTCCCCGACCGGGACCGCGGTGGTGAAGAAGATCGGGATCGCGCTGGACCAGGTGCCGGCGATCCGCGCGACGCTGATCTGGACCGGGCGCGGCGAGCAGCTGGTCGCGGACGGCAGCTCGATCACCACGCTGCGGACCGGCGCGGTCGTCGGCGTCGCGACCGATCTGCTGGCCCCGGCCGACGCGACCCGCCTGACCGTGATCGGGTCCGGCGCACAGGCACCGGATCAGATCCGCGCGGTGCTCGCCGTCCGCCCGATCGCCGACGTCGCCGTCACCGGCCGCTCGGCCGGCCGCGCCGAGGCTCTGGCGCAGGAGCTCGCGGCCGAATTCCCCGCCGTACGGTTCACGTCGGGCACGGACGTCGACGCGGCGGTCGCCGACGCGCACGTCATCTGCTGCGCGACGTCGTCCAGCACCCCGCTCTTCGCCGCCGACACCCTGCCCGCCACCGTCCACGTCAACGCGATCGGCGCCTTCCGCCCCAGCATGCGCGAACTCCCCCGCGACCTGATCGCCTCCGCCGGCACCGTCCTCGTCGACCAGCGCGAAGCCGCCCTCGAAGAATCCGGCGAAGTCATCGACGCCGTCCGCGCAGGCAGCATCACCACCGACGACCTGGTCGAGCTCGGCCCCGCCCTCGCCGACCCGCCGGCGCCGTCGGGCCGCACGGTCTTCAAGTCCGTCGGCGTCGGTTGCCAGGACTGGGCGATCGCCGCCGCGCTCGCCGGACGGTAGCCGCGGAGCCGCTCAGGTCCAGCGAAGGACGCCCTTGCGGTAGGCGTACAGCAGGCCGACCGCGACGAAGGCGAGGAAGACGAACATCTCGATCAGCGTCGCGAAGCCGAGGGCGGCGAAGATGGTGGCCCACGGGAACAGGTAGATCGCGTCCACGGCGAAGATCACGTACAGGTAGGCGAACAGGTAGTACCGGATGTGGACCTGGGCCCAGCCCTCGCCGACCGGGTCGACGCCCGACTCGTACGTCTTGAGCTTGCCCTCGGTCGGATAGGTGACCGTCAGCGCCTTGTTCAGCGCGAAGGCGCCGAGCAGCCCGACGAGGCCGAGCGCGACCACCGCGGCGATGACGCCATAGCTGTCCGACACGAGCAAGAGTCTAGTTCGTGCAGAGCAGCAGGGAGTCGACCGAGACGTACGGGCCGTAGCCGGAGCGGATGTCGGCGGCCTGCAGCCTCAACCGCGTCACGCCGGAGATGTCGTAGTTGAGCCACGTCTCGGTCTCCTGCTGCATCCGGACCGAGGTCAGCGCCGTCGTCCCGTTGTGCAGCGACACCCGGACCAGCCCATCGGTGAGGTTGCCGAGCCAGTTCCGCGAGTACCGGCAGCCGGTCGAGTCGACCTCGCCCCAGACGTACCCGCCCTGGTTCGCGAGCAGGTCGGCCTCGGCCCGCCGTGGCCCGTCCGCCGGCGGTACGACGGTGAACTGCGGCTGTCCTGCCCCGCCGGCCCGCACCAGGCCCTTCGCGAACATGCCCCGCCAGACGTAGTGCTTGAAGCTGATCATCGGCGAGATCGCCGCGGCGTACGGCGCCTGCGGGCCGATCGCGATCCGATAGGTCCGGACCGAACCTGGCTGCACCGTGGTGATCGTCACGCTGCCGCCCGACGAGTACCCGTGCGCGACCTCCTGCCAGCGCTTCAGCGACGGGATCCACTGGTGCAGCGGGATCCTGGTCCCGGCGGCGGGCGCCGGCGACAGCGTGCCGACGACGGTGATCACGCCCTTGGTCGCGTCCGTCGTCCGGATGCTGTAGATCTTCGCGGTCCGTGCGGGCGAGGTGGACGCACTCTGCGCCGAGGCGAGCGGGACGGCGCAGCCCAGCAGGAGCAGAGACAGCAGTCCGATCAGCACACGGCGCATGAAGCAACTCCCTGAGGTCACAACTGGATGACGACACCCTGCCGCTTCTCACTTCGGATCGCAAGCGAGCGCTTGCGCACGGTGACACCTCGGCGTTACCGCACGATCTCGCCTTCTAACACCGTGTCCCAGGCTGTGGACCACCGGGGCTTCCGCATGGTTCCGTACTAAGGGCGAACTAATATTGGGGTTATCGCCCTGGACTGGGGGGATCGATCTGTCGTCCACGAGACGGCGGACCGACCCAAGCTTCGACTTGGAGATGAACAGAACAGTGACCATCGAGGTCAAGCAGCTCGACCGCGTGGTGATCCGCTTCGCCGGCGACTCCGGCGACGGGATGCAGCTCACGGGGGACAGGTTCACAGCGGAAACGGCATCGTTCGGCAATGATCTGTCGACGTTGCCCAACTTCCCCGCAGAGATCCGGGCACCAGCCGGGACCCTGCCGGGCGTCAGCTCCTTCCAACTCCACTTCGCCGATCACGACATCCTCACGCCGGGTGACGCACCCGACGTGTTGATCGCGATGAATCCGGCGGCGCTGAAGGCGAACCTCAAGGACGTGCCGCGCGGCCGGACCCTGATCGTCGACACCGCCGACTTCACCGCGCGCAACCTGAAGCGGATCGGGTACGACGAGAACCCGCTGGAGACCGGCGAGCTGGACGCGTACCACGTGGTCGCGCTGAACCTGACCGGCATGACGGTGGAGTCGGTCAAGGAGTTCGGGCTGACCCGCAAGGACGCGTCGCGGGCGAAGAACATGTATGCGCTCGGTCTGGTGTCCTGGCTGTTCCAGCGGCCGGTCGAGTCGACGATCACGTTCCTGGAGACCAAGTTCGCGAGCAAGCCGGACATCCGGGACGCGAACATCGCGGCCTTCCGGGCCGGCTACAACTTCGGCGAGACCGCCGAGGAGTTCTCGGTCCGGTACGAGGTGAAGCCGGCCAGCATGCCGAGCGGCACGTACCGCAACATCTCCGGCAACCTCGCGCTGGCGTACGGCCTGGTGGCGGGCGCCCAGCGGGCCGGGCTGCCGCTGGTCCTCGGCGCGTATCCGATCACGCCTGCGTCCGACGTACTGCACGAGCTGTCGAAGCTCAAGCGGTTCAACGTCACCACGATCCAGGCCGAGGACGAGATCGCCGGTGTCGGCGCCGCCCTGGGCGCGTCGTTCGGCGGGGCGCTCGGCGTCACCACGTCGTCCGGCCCGGGCATCAGCCTGAAGTCCGAGACGATCGGCCTCGGCGTGATGCTCGAGCTGCCGCTGGTGGTCTGCGACATCCAGCGCGCCGGCCCCTCGACCGGTATGCCGACCAAGACCGAGCAGGCCGACCTGCTGCAGGTGATGTTCGGCCGCAACGGCGAGGCGCCGCTGCCGGTGCTCGCTGCCCAGTCCCCCGCGGACTGCTTCGCGATCGCGATCGAGGCCGCCCGGATCGCGGTCACCTACCGCACGCCGGTGATCGTGCTGTCCGACGGCTACCTGGCCAACGGCTCCGAGCCGTGGCAGATCCCGGCCGTCGACGAGCTGCCCGCGATCGAGCCGAACTTCACGCTGGAGCCGAACGCGACCGGCGACGACGGCGCCCCGAAGTACCTCCCCTACCTGCGCGATCCGGAGACCCTCGCCCGAGCGTGGGCGGTGCCGGGGACGCCGGGTCTGGACCACCGGATCGGCGGTCTGGAGAAGGAGGACAAGACCGGGAACATCTCCTACGACCCGGCCAACCACGACCTGATGATCCGCACCCGGCAGGCGAAGGTGGACGCGGTCGCGCGGTCGATCCCGCCGGTCGAGGTCGACGACCCGGACGGTACGGCGAAGGTCCTGGTGCTCGGGTGGGGTTCGACGTACGGCCCGATCGGCGCCGGGGTGCGCCGGGTCCGCCGGGTCGGCGGCAAGGTCGCGCAGGCGCACCTGCGGCACCTGAACCCGTTCCCGGAGAACCTCGGCGACGTGCTGAAGTCGTACGACAAGGTCCTGGTCCCGGAGATGAACCTCGGCCAGCTGGCGCTGCTGCTGCGCTCGAAGTACCTGGTCGACGTGGTCTCCTACGCGCAGGTCCGCGGGATGCCGCTCGGCGCCGCGGAGCTGGCCGAGGTGATCGGCAACCTGGTCGAGGAGACCGCGGGGATCGACGACGACGCCCGCCACCTGGGGGCGGCCGCGGCTGCCGTCAAGCACGGCGAGGCACTGGCCGACCAGAACGGCCACGGCCACCTGAAGGAGGGAGCACGATGAGCACCGTCGAGCTCGGCATGCCGAGCCTGCCGAACGGTCTGCGCGGCGTCCCGGCCGCGACCGAGCCGCAGAACCGCAAGGAGTACGTGTCGGACCAGGAGGTCCGCTGGTGTCCCGGCTGCGGTGACTACGCGGTCCTCGCGGCCTTCCAGGGCTTCCTGCCCGAGCTGGGGATCAAGCGCGAGAACGTCGCGATCGTCTCCGGTATCGGCTGCTCGTCGCGGTTCCCGTACTACCTGTCGACGTACGGCATGCACTCGATCCACGGCCGCGCGCCGGCGATCGCGACCGGCCTGGCGACGGCCCGCCCGGACCTGAGCGTGTGGGTGGTGACCGGTGACGGCGACGCGCTGTCGATCGGCGGCAACCACCTGATCCACACCCTCCGGCGGAACGTGAACCTCAAGATCCTGCTGTTCAACAACCGGATCTACGGCCTCACCAAGGGGCAGTACTCGCCGACGTCGGAGCCCGGCAAGGTAACGAAGTCGACGCCGATGGGATCGGTGGACAACCCGTTCAACCCGGTGTCGCTGGCGCTCGGCGCGGAGGCGACGTTCGTGGCCCGGACGGTCGACTCCGACCGCAAGCACCTGACCTCGGTGCTGCGGGCCGCGGCCGAGCACCGCGGTACGGCGTTCGTGGAGATCTACCAGAACTGCCCGATCTTCAACGACAACGCGTTCGAGGCGTTCAAGGACCCGGAGACCCGGGACGACGCGATCATCCCGCTCGTGCACGGCGAACCGATCCGGTTCGGCACCGACGGGCGGCTCGGTGTGGTCCGCGACGGGTTCGCTTCGCTGGCCGTGAAGGAGATCGCCGACCTGCCGAACGGCGAGGCCGACCTGGTCGTGCACGACGCCCACACCGAGGACCCGGCGTACGCGTTCGCCCTGTCCCGCCTCACCGACGGCGGCGTGCTGCACCGAGCACCGGTCGGCGTGTTCCGGTCCGTCGAGCGTCCGTCGTACGACGACATGGTCCGCCAGCAGATCACCACCGCCCAGGAAGCCCAGGGCCCCGGCGATCTGCAGGCGCTCGTCACCGGTTCGGACACCTGGACGGTCAACTGATTGCGGCCACCTGGTGACCCCGGCCTCCGAGAGGCTTGGCCGTGTGATTGACATCAGCGATTCGATCGCCAAGAAGACGGTGAAGTTCGATCGGCCACTCAAGGGCAGCGAGGTGATCGAGGCGGTGCGGGCCGCGTGCGGTGACGACCGGTCGTTCGTGCAGCAGCATCGGTACGACGACGGTCATCTGTACGCCGTGGGGCGGTCGTCGTCGTACGAGTACGACAACGTGCTCGTCACGCCGAACAAGACCGACGCCTACATCCGGGCGGACGAGACGTACGACTCCGCGGTGGTCGTGAGTCACGATCTCGGCGGTGGGCAGCGGTACGGCGTTCGCGGGAGCGACGGCGCGGAGATCGAGGCCGTCCTTGAGTTCGCCGGGCAGCTGGAGCAGCACCTGCCGTCCGGGCGCCAGGAGGACCTCGGCCGTGGCCGTGACCCGTACGCACCGGCGGCCGGCGCCGTCGCCCGCCGGCCGGACGCCGCACCCGCTCCGCGCCAGGACGGCGCGGCGGCGAGCCATCAGCAGGGCCCCAAGTGGAGCAACCTCGCGCGCTGAACTCGGAGCAGATCGGTGAGCACGGTCCCGGCCGCGCGGTCCAGGTGGCGCGCGGCCAGGCCGGCTGCTCGGGCGGCCAGGACGTCCAGGTCGAGGTTGTCGCCGATCATCAGTACGTCGGACGGCTCGCAGCCGAGCGCTTCGCAGACGCGCTGATAGGCCAGCGGATCGGGCTTGCTGACGCCGAGTGACTCGGACGTGCACACCACGTCGACGAGCTCCGCCAGCCCGGTCGCGGCCAGCTTGGCGTTCTGTTGGGTCGTGCTGCCGTTGGTGAGTACGCCGATCCGCCATCCGTTGCCGCGAGCAACTTCCAGGGCCCGGCGGGCGTCCGGGTAGGCGGTCCAGCTGGCCCGGTAGAGTCTGAGGTACCGCTCGAAGAACTCGTCCTGCGCGTCCTCGGCCGACGGCACCGGGTGGCCGATCAGCGGCAGGAACTCGTGCAGCCTGGCGCGCCGCTGGCCCTGGTGCGTGAGTTCACCGGAGAGCCAGCGCGGGTAGACGCGGTCCTCGATCACGAACCACTCGGCGACCAGCTCGTCGGACGGCGGAACGCCCAGCTCCGCCACCCAGCGGCGAAGGGCGGTCGTCGCCGAGCCCGTGTGATCGAACAGTGTGTTGTCCAGATCGAACACGACCGCCTTCACGCGCGGACCACCGAGTCGCGGTTGAGTTCTCGGTGGTTGGCGTAGCCGGAGAGGGCGAGGGTGAGGTCGAGTTCGGCGAGGAAGCAGCGCAGGACGTGTTCGACTCCGGCTCGGCCGGCCAGGGCGAGGCCGTAGAGGAGCGGGCGGCCGAGGAGAACCGCCTTGGCGCCCAGGGCGAGAGCCTTCGCCGCGTCGGATCCGGTGCGGATGCCGGAGTCGAAGAGGATCGTCAGCTGTTCACCGACCGCGTCCGCGATCGCCGGCAGCGCGTCCAGTGCCGCGATCGCGCCGTCGACCTGGCGGCCGCCGTGGTTCGAGACCACGACGCCGTCCACGCCGTGCTCGGCCGCGAGCTTGGCGTCCTCGACGTGGGTGATGCCCTTGAGCACGATCGGCCCGTCCCAGTTGTCGCGCAGGAACGACAGGTCGTCCCAGGACAGCCCGACGTTCGGGAACATCTGCGCCCAGTGCATCACCGCCGCGCCGGCGTCCTCGTCGATCGGCTTGGCCAGCTTCGCCCGGAACGCCGGGTCGCTGAAGTAGTTCGCCAGGCCCTCGCCCTTCAGGAACGGCAGGAACCCGCGGTCCAGGTCGGCCGGCCGCCAGCCGATCGTCCCGGTGTCGAGCGTGACCACCAGGACGGCGTACCCCGCGGCCTTGGCGCGCTGCAGGAAACTCAGGCAGACGTCCCGGTCGGTCGGGTAGTAGAGCTGGAACCACTTGTTCGAGGCCTCGATCTGCTCGATCGCGTGACTCGCCTGCGTCGAATGCGTGTAGGTGAGGCCGAGGGTGTCGGCCGCGCGGGCGGTCGCCAGCTCGCCGTCCGGGTGCGCGAGCGTCTGGACACCGATCGGCGCGACCAGCACCGGCGCCGGCATCGGCGTCCCGAGGATCCGGCAGGACAGGTCGCGCTCGGTGCTGCCGCGAAGCATCCGCGGCACCAGCCGCCAGCGGTCGAAAGCGGCCCGGTTCGCCCACGCGGTGGAGCCTTCGCCGGCGCTCGGCACGATGTACCCCATCGCCTCGGCCGGCAGCTTCCCGGCGGCCTGCGACTCCAGCCGCGCCAGGTCGGTGGTGATCTCCGGCGTCACCCCCTGCAGCATGCCCTGCAGGTAGATCTGCAACTGGTAGTCCCCGAAGTTGGCCATGCCGGATGCTTTCACAACGCCATGACATCCGTCAGCAGCGTGTTTGCGACAATCAGGTGTGAAAAGTTCAGTGGCTCCTGACGAGCGCACGGCGCGGCACGTCAACCTGGCGTTGTTCGCGCTGGCGACCGGCGGCTTCGCGATCGGGACCACCGAGTTCGTCACGATGGGGCTGCTGCCGCAGATCGCCGACGGCGTCCAGATCTCGATCCCGACGGCCGGGCACGTCGTCTCGGCGTACGCGCTGGGGGTCGTGGTCGGCGCCCCGCTGATCGCGGCGCTCGGCGCGCGGACCGGACGGAAACGGTTGCTGCTCGGGCTGATGGCCGTCTTCGTGGCCGGCAACGTGCTGTCGTCGGTTGCCTCGAACTACGAGTTCCTGCTGGCCGCGCGGTTCCTGTCCGGCCTGCCGCACGGCGCGTTCTTCGGGATCGGCGCGGTGGTCGGCGCGTCGATGGTGCCGCCGGGCCGGCGGGCGCGCGCGGTGTCGATGACGATGGTCGGACTCCCGGTTGCCAACATCATCGGCGTACCGGTCACGACGTTGCTGGGCCAGCGACTCGGGTGGCAGGTGCCCTTCCTCGCGGTCGGCGTCCTCGGCCTGCTGACGCTGGTCGCCGTCTGGTTCTGGGTGCCGCCGCAGCCGGTCGGGAGCGACGTGAACGTGCGCAGCGAGCTCAGCGCACTGGCCCGGCCGCAGGTGTGGATGGCGTTGCTGGTCGGGATGGTCGGCTTCGGCGGCATGTTCGCGACCTACTCGTACATCACGCCGACGATGACGGAACTGTCCGGTTTCTCCGAGTCCGCCGTGACGATCGTGCTCGGCGTGTACGGCGTCGGCATGACGGTCGGCACCGTCCTCGGCGGCCGACTGGCCGACCGCTCACTGATGGGCAGCGTGTACGGCGGGCTGGTCGCGGTGGCCGTCGTACTCGGAATGTTCGGCTGGCTGGCGCAGAGCAAGCCGGGGGCGCTGGTCGCGGTGTTCGCCCTGGGGTGCTCGGCGAGCATCCTGGTACCCGCGCTGCAGACCCGCCTGATGGACGTCGCGCACGAGGGCCAGTCGCTGGCCGCGTCGCTGAACCACTCCACGCTCAACATCGCCAACGCGCTCGGCGCCTGGCTCGGCGGCGTCGTCCTCGCCGCCGGCTACGGCTACGAATGGCCGAGCCGCCTCGGCGCCGGCCTCGCGGTGGCCGGCCTCGCCCTGGCCGCGATCTCCGGCCTGATGGAGCGCCGGGGGTCGACTCAGGTACTTGCCTGAGGGTTTCGTCACCGCTCACTTGGTTAGATCAAGGTATGGCGACCTTGACGTTGGGCGCCGCCGATCTGGTACGGCGGCGCGGGCTGCGGCGGATGCGCTCGGTGGCATTGTCGCTGCTGGTGCTGGCCGCGGCGATCTATGTGGCGACCCTGCACCGCGACGGCGGCTGGGCGTACCTCAACGCGGCGGCCGAGGCGGCGATGGTGGGTGCGCTGGCCGACTGGTTCGCGGTGACCGCGCTGTTCCGGCGGCCGCTCGGGCTGCCGATCCCGCACACCGCGATCGTGCCGACGCGCAAGGACAGCCTGGCCGAGAGCCTGGAGCAGTTCGTCACCGAGAACTTCCTCTCCGAGGAGGTCGTCGCGGAGAAGATGCGCACGGCGGCGGTGAGCCGGCGGGCCGGTGAGTGGCTGGCCGCCGGGAACCACGCCGAGCGGATCGTGGCCGAGGGCGCGCGGACGGTCGGGGCGGCGCTGCCGAAGCTCGGCGACGAGGACGTGACGGCCTTCGTCCGCGGGTCGTTGCTGCCGCGGTTCGTGAAGGAGCCGTTGAGCCCGATCGCGGGCCACTTCGTGGAGTCGGTGGTGAAGGACGGCGCCCATCACGCGCTGTTCGACCTGCTGCTCGTGGAGGCGTACGACTGGCTGGCCGCCAACCGTGACCTGCTGGCCGACGTCGTCGGGCCGCGGGCGCCGCGCTGGTCGCCGCAGTGGGTCGACCGGCTGGTCATCGACCGGATCCACCGCGAGGCGCTCGCCTGGCTGGCCGACGTCCGGGACAACCAGTCGCATCCGGCGCGGCGCGCGGTCGACCGGCTGCTCGGGCAGCTGGCCGACGACCTGCAGCACGACCCGGACACGATGGCGCGGTTCGAGGCGTGGAAGGCGCGAATGCTGACGCACCCGGACATGGGCTCGAGCCTGGCCGCCGTCTGGGACGCGATGCGCACAGCGCTGATCGACGCGATCAACGACCCGGACAGCACGCTCCGGACCCGGGCGATCCGGGCGCTGCAGGATCTCGGCAAGCGGCTGCAGGACGAGGAGGGGCTGCGCGCGAAGGTCGACGCCCGGGCGAGCGAGGCCGTCGGGTACGTCGTGCGCACGTACGGCCGCGAGATCGTCTCGGTCATCTCCGACACCATCGAGCGCTGGGACGGCCGCGAGGCCGCCGCCCGGATCGAGCTGCACGTCGGCCGCGACCTGCAGTTCATCCGCATCAACGGCACCGTGGTCGGCGCCCTCGTCGGCCTGACCATCCACACCCTCAGCCAGCTGCTGTGACCCCGACCTACATCCGCAAGCGCAAGCGCCCGCGCGGTTCGGGCCTGTGGCCGGCGTACCTGCTCGACACCGATGCCTTCGGCACCTGGTTCTACACACCGACGCGTTCGCTGTTCCGCGCCGACGACGGCGAGTTCTGCGAGATGGCCCAACTCGGCCCGGGCGGGCCGGGCGAGCACTGCGTACAGCTCGCACCGCACGACGGGTGGTGGTTCGCCTACTTCCGGCAGAGCGGACTCCTGCACGTCGACGTGAGTACGACGCCGGCGCTGGTCGGGGCCGAGTGGACGTTCGACGACCTGGAGCTGGACCCGTTTCGGCAGCCGGACGGAACGATCGGCACCGAGGACTGGGAGGAGCTCGCCGAATCTCACGCGGCCGGTCTGATCAGCGATGCCGAGCGGGACGCGGCCGAGGACGCCGCGCGCGGTCTGGAGCGAGACTTCGCGGCCGGCGTGGAGCCGTTCGGACAGGTCGGCTGGGAGCGGCTGGCCGCGGCGGTAGCTCTCGGGCTACCGCCGCTGACCGAATTCGGGGACCGTCCGCTGGATTAGATGCCGCAGTTCGGGGCGCTCCAGCTGTTGGAGGTGCGGATGTCGACGTGGGTGTGGTCGTTGTGGCCGGGGTAGCCGGGGCCGAAGATGCCGCCGAAGCCGTGGTAGCGGGCCTGCTTGGCGAGCGTGCACAACGACGGGTTGCCGACCAGGTCGGCGGACCGGCCGTACAGGTGCTGGCTGTCGCTGGCGCCACCGACCTGGCTGTTGCACGAGTAGCTGCGGAAACCGCTGCTGATGTTGAGCGGCACGTCGCCGAGTGCGTGCCGCATCGCCTCCAGGTGCCACATCGTCTCGAGCGCGTTGGCCCTGGTCGCCGCCTCGGACAGCGGGCCGCCGTCGTACCCGGACCCGCCGCAGCCGTCGTCGAGCTCGGCGTACGTGAAGTGGATCGGCGTGCAGTCGTCGTCCTGCAGCGCATAGATCTTGCTGAACGTGGCGGACCCGGCGATGCCGTCCTGGGCCAGCCCGTACGCCGCCTGGAAGCGCTGCACGGCGGCCTTCGTGGCCGGGCCGAACTCGCCGTCGATCGCCAGGTGCGCGCCGTACCCGGGATAGCCGGAAACACGGATCTGCAACTGCCGGACGTCAGTTCCGGACATGCCCTGGCTGAGCGTCCGGCCCCACGTGTAACAGCCGTCGGCGTGCGCGACGGTCGCGGAAACGACTTGCGACGCGGTCAGCGTCGCCAGGAACAACAGGAGGACGGCCAGTAAGCGCGGTAACGGCCTGGTCAGGGACATCGGACACCTCCGGGGCGGTGAAGGAACCTCTCTCGGACAGGATTCCGTCACTTTCCGCCGTTTGACCAGTACTCGGCGGAACTTTCCGCCAAACTGCCGGGCAACTTTCCGGGGTGGCCGGGTGGTCCCTCAGGATGTGAGCATCGACGACGGTGTACTGGCCACGGGGGTGACCGCGGTGCGCGACGGCACGGAGAGCTTCGACCGGTTCGTCGCCGCCCGCTCGCGGGCCTTGCTACGGACCGCCTACCTGTTGACCCGTGACCACGCGCTCGCCGAGGACCTCGTCCAGACCGCGCTGGCCAAGGCCTGGTTCCACTGGTCCCGGATCCGCGAGGACAACCCGGAGCCGTACGTCCGGCGGATCCTGGTCACGACGTACGCCTCCTGGTGGCGGCGCCGCTGGAACGGTGAGATCCCGACCGAGGAGCTGCCCGACGCGCCGACCCCGAGCGACGCGGACGGGCTCGACCTGTGGGACGCCATCGGCCGTCTCCCCCGCCGGCAGCGCGCGGTCGTCGTCCTCCGCTTCTACGAGGACCTCACCGAGGCCGAGACGGCCCGGCTGATGGGCAGCTCCGTCGGCACCGTGAAGAGCCAGACCGCCAAGGCCCTCGCCAGGCTCCGCCTCGACCCCGCCATCGCCACCCCGGCAGATCTGGAGACGCCGCGATGAACCTCCAGGACCTCCGCGACGAGCTCAGCAGTCGCGCCGCTGACGCCGACCACCACGCCGGCGACCCGCTCCCCGGCGTACAGCGGAAGATCCGCCGCACCAAGCGGCGCCGCGCCGTCACGGCACTCGGCGCCGCCGCCGTCCTCGCGGCCGTCGCCGCCGGGCTCGCCCCGACCCTGACCTCGACGACGCCACCGGCCGACACGCCGCCCGCGGACTACACCCGCGACGGCCAGACGGTCCCCGGCACGGTCCGCAACGACAAGTTGCTCAAGGCATGGATCGGCGACCGCGGCCAGGACAAGGTGTCGTTCGTCTGGACACCGACGACGGACTCGATCGCACTGCACTCCAACTGTGAGACCACCGGCAGCGGCATGTTCGCGATCCGCTACACGATCAACGGCTGGTACGTCGGTTCGGGCGTGTGCGACACCGGCCCGGACGCCTGGTCGATGGGCAGCACCGCCACGGTCGAGCCCGACGATGCCCTCTGGCTGGACTCACCCGTCGGGAAGCCGGCCCGGGTGACCGCCGAAGTGGTCGACATGGACACCCACCGGACCGACGCGGAGAATGCCCGGATCTCGCTCGGCATCTACTCCACGGAGCCGGCCTCGGTCGTCAACGGCGCCCCAGTCCGCATCGCGCCGCCCGGTCCGGACGACTATCGCAAGGACGGCCTGACCTACCGGACGAGGATCGGCGGCAACACCCTGGCCGCCGCGCAGATCGGGGACCCGGGTCAGAACGAGGTGCGCTTCAGCTTCACCGCGACCGGAGCCAAGCTGGTCCTGCACGACTTCTGTACGGCGAACGCCGGCTCGGACTCCGCGGACCCACCGTACGCGGTGTCGATGCGCATCGGCGGCCGGCCCTACGGGTCCATCTGCCAGGCTGCCTCCGTCGACGCGGGCTCGCAGGGCAGCAGCCTGACCGTCGACTCGCCGGTGCCGGCCGGGCAGCGCGTCGACGTGGTCGCGCGCGTTGTGCCGACCCACCCGAAGGGCCCGGCGGTCCCGTCGAACGTCCGGCTCGGACTCGGCGTGTACTTCGAGGGGCCGCAGCGCGTCGTCGACGGGACGCAGCTCCCGGAGCGGACCGAGATCGGCGGTTACACGTACAGGCTCGCCGAGCTGAAGACCGCACCCGCCCCCGACGGCCGGCTGACGACCGAGACCCCCGCGGACCGGCCGTACGTGGTGGCCTACAGCGCCTCGGCGCTCGGCACCGGCCGGTTCCGGACCGCACTCACGGTCGGCGAGACCGAGATGAGCGCCGAAGTCGCGGCGGGCGCCGCCGGCCCGGGCGTCGGCTGGGACCCGCACGGCGCCGGCCCGGCCGGGCACGCCACGCTGACGATCTCCGAGGACAAGCCCACGAAGGGCACCTTGATCCTCGCGATCTACGTGCCCGACTAGGGCATGTCTGATAATCCAGCGCCGTCGCGAGGAGGTGCTCGGTGCGGTAGCTCGGCGTGCGGGAGCGAAGGTCTCGATGCGGCGCATCGTGGCCTTTGCTCACGTGCGGCGAGCTGCCGTGCCGAGTGCCCCGCAGTAGGCGCTGGATTATCAGACATGCCCTAGGGCCTAGACCCAGCTGTGCAGGTCCGCGGCGTCCTTGGTGAGCTGGTCGGGCGAGTCGTCGGCGACGAACTCGAGCAGCGCGTTGATCTCGCGGGGCTCGGCCGCCAGGCGGTCCAGGACCGGGCGCCACAGTGACTCCCGAGCCGCGAGCGGCAGCCGGTTGTTCGACGGCCACCACGAGAAAACGTGCACCGTGCTCAGCCAGGGCATCAACGACTCGAGCTGCTGCAGGCACGCCGCGTCGTCGAGGTCGACCGGCGGCTGCCAGTACGTCGTGAGGTTCGGCGCGCCCACGTCGA
Organism: Kribbella sp. NPDC003505; assembly: GCF_040610875.1. Classification (NCBI taxonomy): domain Bacteria; kingdom Bacillati; phylum Actinomycetota; class Actinomycetes; order Propionibacteriales; family Kribbellaceae; genus Kribbella; species Kribbella sp. NPDC003505. Next base: position 66,343 of record NZ_JBEXNA010000005.1, read on the forward strand.
GCAGCAGGGTGATCGTCGAGTCGACCTCGTCGGTCAGCGTGTTGCGGTGGAACTCCATCGCGATCTCGATCCCCGCGCCGGCGGCCATGTCGGCGAGCTCACCCAGGCCGCGGGTCACCGCCATCCGGTCCCCGACGCCCGCGTCCGCCGTACCGACGTTGCCGGCCCAGACCCGGATCCGGGGCGCGCCGAGCGCCTGGGCGGTGGCGACCGCGGAGCGCATCTCCTCGCGGTCGACGCTGCCGGCCCGCAGGTACGAGCCGTACGCCGCGACCTGCAGGCCGTGCACCTCGGTCAGGTTGCGGACCCGCTTGGCGTTGACCAGATTGCCGAGCGGGACGTGCACGTCACCGCCCCACTCGATCGCCGCGAGCCCCGACTTCGCCGCCACCTCCACCACCTGGTCGACCGGCAACTGGCGAAACGTCACCGAGACCAGACCGGTCCTCACACCCACGCGCGCCTCCTGGTGTCCACCCCTCCATCCAACCGCATCACACCAGCGGCCTCACGCCCCGCGTCAGCCGATGGACGGGCCGTGGCCGTCTCACGTCATGAGCAAAGCCGGTGGATGCGAATGTCAGGCGATTAGGCTGGCCGGGTGCCGGAACAGCGACGAGGGTTCATCTACGGGTTCGCCGCCTATCTGATCTGGGGGCTGTTCCCGCTGTACTGGAAGCTTCTCGACCAGTCCGGCCCGCTCGAACTGCTCGCCCACCGGGTGCTCTGGTCGCTGGTGACGCTCGTCGTCCTGGTCGCAATGCTGCGCAAGTTCGCCGCGGTGAAGGCCCTGCTCGCGGAGCCGCGCCGGCGGTGGCCGTTGATCGCGGCGGCGTTCCTGATCTCGGCGAACTGGGGGACCTACATCTGGGGCGTGCGCACCGGTCACGTCGTGGAGACCTCGCTCGGCTACTTCATCACGCCGCTGTTCACGGTCCTGCTCGGCGTCTTCGTCCTGAAGGAACACCTCCGCCCGGTCCAGTGGACGGCGCTCGGGATCGCGTTCGTGGCCGTCGCCGGCCTGACGATCGAGAACGGGCGGCCGCCGTGGGTGGCGATCATCCTGACCTTCTCGTTCGGGTTCTACGGGCTGGCGAAGAAGCAGGCCGGCGCCGGCGCGATCGAGGGGATGGCGATCGAGTCCGGCACCGTCGTACCGTTCGCGATCGCGGGGATCGTCGCGCTCGGGATACACGGCGACACGACGGTCACCGAGCACGGGACGGCGTACCTCGTGCTGGTGATCCTGACCGGGCCGATCACGGCCGTACCGCTGCTGCTCTTCGGCGCCGCGGCGACCCGCAGTTCGATGACGACGCTCGGGCTGCTGAACTACATCGCGCCGATCATGCAGTTCGTCTTCGGCCTGGTGGTCTTCCGCGAGCACATGACTGCGATGCGCTGGCTGGGCTTCGGCCTGGTGTGGCTCGCGCTGGCGCTGTTCACCGTCGACAGTTTGCGCACCCGCCGCCGCCGGACGGTCGCCCTCGAACGTACGGCGGTGACCGCGTCGGCGGTCTGACTTGCCGGGCATCTCATCGGCTCAGGTCTCTCTTGACGCACCGTATTCAGGACATCTAATATCCAGATTATGCGGATGAACGAAGGCGTCGAGTGGGTGATGCACAGCTGCGTGAATCTGAGCTGGATCCCCGGCGAGGCGGTCACCGCCAAGCGGCTCGCGGCCTTCTACGACCTGCCCACGGCCTATCTGAACAAGCAGCTCCAGGCGCTCACCCGGGCCGGCATCCTCACGTCGGTCTCGGGACCGAAGGGCGGCTTCCAGCTGGCTCGCGACCCGCGTGACATCAGCCTGCTCGACATCGTCGTCGCGATCGACGGGCCCGACGAAGCGTTCCGCTGCACGCAGATCCTGAAGGGCGGCCCGGGCGCGGACGCGAAGGCCGATTACACCAAGGTCTGCGTGATCTCGCAGGCGATGCGCGGCGCCGAGCTGACCTACCGCCGCGAGCTCGCGGACCGGTCGATCGCGGACATCGCCGACGGGGTGGTCCGCCTCAACCCGGAGGCCCCCGGCAACACCCGGAACAGGTTCGCCAACCTCTGAGCCTCCTCCCGCGACCTGCTCTCATGCATCGATTCTGGACATTCAATATCCCGAACAAAGGAGACTCCGATGACCGTACTGATCCGCGCCGGTGAAGCCGAGACGTTGTCCGCGAGCGGAGTCACGTTGCTGGCCGACGTGAGCGACACCGGCGGGCACCTGACCAGCCACCGGTCGATCTTCCGGCCCGGCACGGAAGGCGCTCCCCCGCACCTGCACCGCGAGGCCGCCGAACTGTTCTTCGTTCTCGGTGGTACGTTGCGCGTCCTCACCGGCGAGAAGCTCGTCGAACTGAACCAGGGCGACTACCTGCTCGTTCCGCCGGGCACGCCGCACGCGTTCGAGGCCGCGGGCAACGAAACGGCCGAGGTCCTCTTCGTCCTCACCAACGCCAAGCCCCGCTTCGGCTACTACCGCCTCCTCGAATCCGCCTACCGAGGCGAAACCGACTGGCCCGAGGTAGCCAAGACCAGCGACCTCTACGACAACCACTACGTCGAAAGCCCAACCTGGCAGAACCGCTGACGACATTCGGCCGGCCGGCGGCCATCCTGGCCCATTCACCTTACGCACAAGGGATTCCCAGCCATTGCCGGTTTGGCCGTAACCTGTTCGTGATCTACAATCGAACACATGTTCGAGTCCGATCTGGATGAACTCAGCGACACGGCCTTGCTGGCCGCGGCCGCTGAGTACGGTCGAGATCAGGAACACGCCGCGGTCGGGGTCTTGCGGGCAGCGCTGGCGTTCGCGGACCGCAATGCCACGATTCCGGGTTACCAGCGGCTGCCCGGGTGTGAGCGGTTCGTCGTGTACGGCGGTGACGGCTGTCCGGAGGTGGCGGAGTTCGCGCCGGTCGAGTTCGGTGCCGTGCTGGGCATGTCGAGTGGTGCGGCGGCCTCGTTGATGGGCGAGGCGCTGGCGCTGCGGCACCGGCTGCCTCGCGTATGGGCAGCGGTGCTGTCCGGGCACGCGCTCAGCTGGCGCGCCCGCAAGATCGCCGAGGCGTGCCTGTCGCTGTCCTTGGAGGCCGCAGCGATCGTGGACCGCAGGGTTGCGGGGATCGTGAACACCGTCACTCCGCGCAAGCTCAAGTCCATCGCCAGCGCGGCGATCTGGGAAGCCGATCCCGAGCAGGCCAACGCGAATGCAGAGGCGGCCGCCAAGGCCCGCGGTGTGTTCGTCGCTCAATCCGATGAGCACGGCACCAAACGGATCTGGGTGCGCGCAGCCGCCGGCGATGTGATCCGGTTCGATGCCACCATTGACGATCTGGCCTGGGCCCTGAAGATGCTCGGCGATACCGACGGCCTCGATCAGCGCCGGGCGAAGGCGATCGGCTGGATCTGCGATCCCGCCGCCGCGAACCAGTTGATCGAGGTCGCACGCCATCTCGCCCGCACCCGTCCCACAGCCACAACCGCGCCAGGCGAACCGGCCCGCACGGACGCTACGGACACCGCTGCACCAGATACCGAGGCGAATCACGCCGACTGTTCCGACGGCATGGACGCGTTCACGCGGCAGGCGCTGGGCGGGAGCCTGCCGGCTCGGCTGGCCACGATCAAATGCGATGCCTACAGCAACGGTCTTGGCGCAGCGAGCGGCGGACCCGGCCGCCGGCGCCAACACACGCTGTATGTGCACCTCACCGACAAGACTCTTGCCACCGGCACCGGCGTACTTCGGGTCGAGGACCTCGGCCCCCTGCTCGCTAGCCAACTCAGCGAACTGCTCGGACACGACCAGGTGATCATCAAGCCCGTGATCGACCTGCACGACCAAGTCAGCGTGCACAGCTATGAGATCCCCGACCGCATCCGCGAACGCGTCCGCCTACGGCACCCGGTCGACATGTTCCCGTACAGCGGCGCCGAAGCCACGGTCTCGATGGATCAGGACCACATCAGGCCGTACGACCACACTGGCCCAGCACCAGCACCTGTGCGGCCAGCGCCTGCGGCACCGATGCGGTCGGCATCGGCAAGGCCACCGGGCTCAACGCGCCCACCTGCGACTCCGGTCCCGCGCGCCGGAGCGCGGACACCTGGCCGGAGACGCTCACTGGACGGCACCGGCTTGCCCGGTCAAACCAGCGTCGACAACCTCATACCGCAGAGCCGGCTCCATCACCGCGCCAAAACCTTCGGCGGCTGGAGAAGCCGACGCCTGCCCACCGGCGGAATCGAATGGACCAGCCCGCACGGATTCCGCTTCGTCGTCGACCACACCGGCACACACCAAGTCCCACCTCGGCCACACCCACACGCCGGCCCCTGAAGTTGGGCTTCGGAGGTTGCCGACTCAGCGCTGGGGTGGGTATTGGGCGGCCTGACGCGCGAGGTCGGCGGCCAGTGCCTGGACCTCAGCAGCGGGCGGGCTGCCTTTGTCGTCCGCTTGTTCGAGCTTGGTCTCGATCACCACGTTGTCGAACAGGCTCTCGACGCCGACACCCGAGGTGTCCTCGGAGTTGAGGTAGCTGTCGTACAGGTACCAGTAGGACTGGTCGTCGTACACGAGCGCGGTGACCCCGTGGCCGTCGTCCCACCCACACCGAGCGGCGGTTCACTCAGGACGTAGCGGCCGTTACCCAGGGTGCGTTCGGTCACGCCCAGGACCTTAGCTGCCCACAGTTCCACCGTCGCCGAACTTGCAGAGACCGTCCGGCAACCGTCCGCAACCGGCCATGGCCCGCGCACGTGAGGTGCAGCACGTCGCGTCACAGTCGCGTGCGCTGCGGTGTCGTATGTATGACCGAGGGAGGTCGAGCATGCAGAGTCGACTGGGCAATCTGCGAGCGAGAGTGTTTCCCGACCACTGGTCGCTGTTGTTCGGCCAGATCGCCTTCTACAGCTTCGTCGTGATCATGATCAGCGGCGTCGTCCTGATGGTGGACTACAAGCCGTCCGTCGAGCCGGTCGTGTACGACGGGCCGTACGGACCACTGCGCGGCACCGAGATGTCGCGGGCGCTGGACTCGACGCTCGCGATCACCTTCGAGACCCGTGCCGGGCTCCTGGTCCGGCAGGTCCACCACTGGGCCACGCTGATCATGGTCGCGGCGATCATGCTGCACCTGCTGCAACTGTTCTTCACCGCGGCCTTCCGCCGGCCGCGACGGCTGCACTGGCTGGTGGTCTTCGGCTTGCTCGTCCTCACGCTGGGCGCCTGCCTCACCGGGACCTCGCTCCCGGACGACATGGCCTCGGGCACCAGCCTCGCCGTCCTGGACGGTGTCCTGCAGGCGACGCCGTTCGTCGGCTCCGCGCTGTCGCACCTGCTGTTCGGCGGCGAGTTCCCGGGCGACGTGATCTCGCGGTTCTACCCGCTGCACATCGTCGTACTTCCGGTGGCGATCATCGGGCTCTTCGTCCTGCTCGCGCTCCGCAAACCCGCGAAGCAGACCGCGCCGAAGCCCGAACGCACCGCCGGACGCGTCGACGTGGTGAAGAGCGCCGGCCTGTTCTGCTTCGTCGTCGGGGTCTCGCTCGTCATGGCCGCGACCGCGACCATCAACCCGGTCTGGCTGTACGGTCCTGCCGACCCGGCGGACACCTCGGCCGGCGTCGGCCCGGCGTGGTACCTCGCGTTCCTGGACGGGTCGCTCCGGCTCGCGCCCGGCTGGGAGGTCGTCTGGTGGGGAAAGACGATCAGCCTGGCCGTCCTGTTGCCGGTCGCGCTCTGCACGCTCTTCCTCCTGCTCGTCGCGGTTTACCCGTTCATCGAGGAACGGGTGACCGGTGACCGCTCGGATCACTACGAGCTCGAGCGACCGCGCGCCAACCCGACGCGCACGGGCATCGGCGTCGCGGGCATCGTGTTCTACGGCGTCCTCTGGGCCGCCGCCGGCGCCGACACGATCGCCGTACAGTTCCATCTCTCGTTCAACACGCTGCTGCGGCTGTTCCAGATCCTGCTGATCGTCGGTCCGCCCGCCGCCCTCTTCATCACCCGCCGCGTCTGCCTCGGCCTGCAGCAGCAGGAGCAGGAGATCGCGACGCACGGCATCGAGACCGGCCGGATCGTCCGGCGCCCCGACGGCGGGTACGTCGAGGACCACCGCCCGTCGGTTCGTCAGCTCACGTCGCGATGAGCGCGCCGTGAATCGCGCCGTGAATCCGGCCCGTCGTGGTGGACAGCGGACGCGCACTGGCCGCGCTGCGGGAGGCGATGATCTCGGCCGCGATCGAGATCGCCGTCTCCTCGGGCGTCCGGGCGCCGAGGTCCAGGCCGGTCGGTGACGTCAGCCGGGCCAGCTCGTCCTCGGTGACGCCCGCGGCGCGCAACCGCGACAGCCGGTCGAAGTGGGTACGCCGCGACCCCATCGCGCCGATGTAGCCAGCGTCCGTCCGCAGCGCCACCTGCAGCAGCGGTACGTCGAACTTCGGGTCATGGGTCAGCACGCACAGCGCCGTCCGGCGGTCTACCTGGTCGAGGGACCCGGCGAGGAACCGGTGCGGCCAGTCGACCACGACCTCGTCGGCCTCGGGGAACCGTGCGCGGGTCGCGAAGATGCCGCGCGCGTCGCACACCGTCACGTGGTAGCCGAGGAACTTGCCGACCCGCGCCACGGCCGCCGCGAAGTCGATCGCCCCGAACACGAACATCCGCGGCGGCGGCGTCAGCGCCTGGACGAACACGGCGACGTCGGTCCGCCCGCAGTCCCCGTGCACGCCGTACTCGCGGATCGCGGTCGAACCGCTGCTGATCATCGCCAGCGCGTCCTGCACCACCGCCGCGTCCAGACCGGCGTCCCCCAGGGTGCCCTGGACATCGACGGGGACATCGACGGGGACCTCGACCGCGCCGGTGACCGAAGGGCCGATGACGAGGCGCCGGCCGAGGCGCTCGCCCGCCGTGACCACGGTCGCCACCGCCATCGGCCGGCCTGTCGCGATCGCCTCCGCGACCGCGCCGAACTCCGGGTACGACGCCGGGTCGACCGGCTCCACCAGGACGTCGAGCAGACCGCCGCAGGTCAGCCCGATCGTGAACCCGTCGTCGTCGGAGATCCCGTACCGCCGGACCACCGGCACCCCGGTCCGGATCACCTCTTCGGCCACCGCGTACACGTCGGCCTCGACACAGCCGCCCGAGACGCTGCCGACCACCGTCCCGGCGCCGGACACCGCCATCGACGCGCCCGGTTGCCGCGGCGCCGAACGGAACGTGCCGATCACCGTGGCGAGTGCGAACCTCTCGCCGTACCAGGGGCGGACCTGCGCGACGACGTCACGCACCCATGTCCTCCGCGCCGGCCTTCACGGCCTCGCGAATCCGGGAGTACGTGCCGCAGCGGCAGATGTTGCGCAGCTCGTCGAGGTCCGCGTCGGTGATGTCGCGGCCCTCCGCGCGGGCCTGCTTCACCTTCGCGACGGCCGCCATGATCTGACCGGGCTGGCAGTAGCCGCACTGGGCGACGTCGTACTTCAGCCAGGCCTCCTGCATCGGGTGCAGGTCCTTGCCGACCGTCGCCGGCAGGCCTTCGATCGTGGTGACCTCGTCCGTCGGCTCGATGTCCTTCACCTGGACCGAGCACGGGTTGAACGCCTTGCCGTTGATGTGCGAGGTGCACGACTTGCACACCTCCAGCGCGCAGCCGTACTTCGGCCCGGTGACGCCGAGCAGGTCGCGCAGGACCCACAGCAGCCGGACGCTGTCCTCGGCCTCGACGCTGATCTGCCGGCCGTTGAGCTTGAAAGTGTGCGTTGGCATGGGATTCCTCAGAACGTGTGGTCGAGGCCGTCGGTCGGCGACTGCGGAGTGGACGGCTGCACCGGCAACGGCTCGAAGCTCAGCGTGCCGTGGTTGATCGGGAAGTACGTCGGCAGCGTGCCGGTGGCCCGCGCGTACGCACAGGCGACCGCGGCGAACGCCGGGGCCACCGACAGCTCACCGGCGCCGCTCGGGCTCTCGCCGGTGTTCGGCATGATCACCACCTCGACGTCCAGCGGCGTGTTCCACTCCCGGGTGTAGAAGTAGTTGTCCCAGCTGCCCTCGAGCGGGATGCCGTTCCTGATGTGCAGGCTCGACGTCAGCGCCAGCGCGATCGCGTCCTGCAGGCCGCCGATCATCTGGGCCTCCAGGCCGCGCGGGTTGATGCAGAACCCCGGATCGACGGCGATCACCGCCTTGGTCACCCGCGGACCGGTCACCGCTTCGCCCTCGACCGGCCGGTTCACGGTCTCCGGCCGGCAGTCGATCTCGACCAGGGTCGCGACCGCGGCCCGGTACTCCGAATGCACCGCGATGCCCTGCGCCGTACCCTTCGGCATCGCCTTGCCCCAGTGACCGACCTCGGCCGCCTTGTTCAGCACGGCGAGCAACCGCTGGTCCTTGAGGAAGTTCCGCCGGAACCGGACCGGGTCCTGGCCCATCTTCCTGGCGAGCTGATCGACCACCAGTTCCTCGGCGCAGACCACGTTCGGCGAGTAGATGTTGCGCATGCTGCCGGTGTTGAACTTCAGCGGGATCTCGTTGAGCAACTGCGTGGTGACCCCGAAGTTGTACGGCGAGGACTGGGTCAGCGCGAAGATCGTCTCCGCGAACGACAGGTTGCCGCCGACCGGCAGGTCCGCCGCGAACGCGGTGATCATCTCGCCGAGACCGTGGCCGAAGTCGGTCTGCACACTCGTATGGCGCTGCTCGTAGCTGAGCACGTTGCCGGCCATGTAGTTCACCCGGACGCGGGACGTGCACATCGGGTGCGTGCGGCCCTGGCGGAAGTTGTCGGTCCGCGACCAGGACAGCTTCACCGCCTTGCCCATCTTCTGCGAGATCTCCGCCGCCTCGGCCGCCACGTCGTGGAACAGGTGCCGGCCGAACGAGCCGCCGCCCTGGACGACATGCACCTTGACGGCGTCGATCGGCAGGCCGAGCTGCTTGGCGATGTCCTCCTGGGCCACGATCGGGACCTTCAGGCACGACCAGATCTCGGCGCCGTCCGGGCGGACGTCGGCGATCGCGCAGTCCGGTTCGAGCGGGCTGTTGCTGGCGAACGCGAACACGAACTCGGCGTCGATGGTCTGCGCCAGCACCGGCGGAACGGCCATCGGCAGCTGCGCGGCCCGCAGCTTGGCCAGCACCGTCGCGTCGGACTCGTCGTCGACGGTGCCCGGGCCCCAGGTCGCGTCGACCTTCTGGATCGCGTCGATGCACTGCCCGAAGGTCTCGCCGCGGATCGCGACGCCGTGGGTGATACCAACGACATCGGTGATCCCCGGCATCGCCCGCAGGGCCGCGAGGTTGTTGATCGACCGCAGCGTCCCGTTGATCGTCGGCGGCCTGGCCACCATCGTCGGCTTCGCGCCCGGGACCTGCAGGTCCATCGCGAACTCCTTGCGACCGGTGACGATGTCGTGGCCGTCGACCCGGTTCCGCGGCTGCCCGAGGACCTTGAACTCGGACGGATCCTTGAGCTCGGCGGCGAACGCGACCGTCTTGAGCGTCGCCGCTGCCTTGGCCAGCGATCCGTACGACGCCGTACGACCGCTCGGGCCGCTGACCACGCCCTTGCGGGTGGTCAGCCTGCCGGCGTCGACGTCCCAGTGCGCGGCGGCCGTCTCCACCAGGCGCTGCCGGGCGAGCGCGGCCGCCGTCCGGACCGGGAGGTACATGCTGCGCATCGAGTTCGAGCCGCCGGTGAGCTGGTTCATCAACAGCTCCGGCCGCGCGTCGGCGAGGGTGATCTCGACCTTGCTCATCGGGAGATCCAGCTCTTCGGCCACCATCATCGCGAACGCGGTCGTGATGCCCTGGCCGACCTCGCAGCGCGGCACCGCGAAGTGCGCGGTCCCGTCGGTCTTCAGCTCCACGGTGATCAGGCCGGATGTCGGCGCCGCGGCGAGATTCTGCAGATCGCCCAGGTCGAAGATGTCCTCCGGCTGCGGCAGCGAGGGAACCGCCGCATCCGCGGACCGCGGGTCGGATTCGTTGGTGACCCAACTGACCCCGACCGCGAGTGTGGGGGCGGCGATCAGGTACCCGAGCACCTTGCGTCTGCCCAGCAGGCGCCGTCCGCCGGCCGGCTTCTCGCTGCGTTCGGTCATCTGGGTCCTCCGTGCTCGAGCAATGCTGGGAACGCAGTCTGGCACCGCCGCCGCGGCGGCGGCATGGCCGCAATGCCCAGGTTTTGCGGGGGTTCACTGTGCACAACGCACAGGCACACCCATCGGTCACGCAGGGAAGAGCTTGAACGCCCGCAGGGCAAGGCCGAGCTCGAGCTGACAACCGTCCTCGGTGACGTCACGGCCGGTGATCTGATGCACCCGGTGCAGGCGGTTGATGACCGTGTTCCGGTGACAGTGCGCGAGATCCGCCGTCCGGCGGACGGATCCGGCCGCTGTCACCCATTTGTCCAGGGTGTCGAGCAGGAGGTCGCGTTCCGATGCCGGCACCGTGGTCAGGGGAACCAGCCAGGTCTGGACCAGTTGCCCGGCCAACTCCGGTGCGCTGAGCAACAACGCCTCGGGCAGCCGCTCCGTCAGAGCTGCCACGTCGATCTGACCGGCCGGCAGCGTACGCCGGGCCAGCATCGCCTGCCGGTACGCGAGATTGACCTCGACCAGCCCGTTCACCACACCGGACAGACCCGCGGGTGCGTGCACGACGTCGCGCAGGATGCCGAGTGCCTTCGGCAGCGATTCGGTGCCGAGCGCAAGCAAGCCGACGACGGTCTGCGGACGCACCTGCCACGCGGAGGCGACCCGGACTGCCGCGAACCGGCGTACGAACGAGGATGTCGTGCACTCGTCGTCGACCAGGTTGTCGATCGCCACGACCAGGTAGCGGCCGTCGATCGGTACGTCGAGGACCGTGGCGGCTTCCTGGACGAATGCGCGGTCTTTCCCGCGGCCGTGCAGCAGCCCCTCCCAGAGCGTCGACCTGCGGCGCTCGTCGGCCCGGACGAGTTGCCGCTCGGCGACGTGATAGGCCGCGGCGACCTGCGACGACGTCCGGTCGACGACCTCCCAGACCTTGGACGCGACGTCCAGCAGCGCCTCCGAGTCGACCGCCCCCTGGGCGCGGGCCTCCTCGATCATCGCCTCCCACACCAGCCGCCCGCCGAGCCGGAACGACTTCAGGACGTCGTCCAGCGGCATCCGCTGCTCGGCGCGCCGCCGCCCGGTCGCCTGCGCCGCGTCGAAGCGGTCGTCGTTGTCGGCGATCATCTGCACGACCCGAGCCACGTTGTCATGACACGACCGCCACAGATCCTGCCGCGGCACCGCATCCATCACCCGGTACGCCGGGCTCTGCGCGTAGATCGTCTCGACCAACGCGTCGGTCAACGCCGGCAGATGCAGCAACACACTCTCGGCCAGCGACTCCACCGACAGCCCGACCACCGGCAACACAACATCCCGCTCACCCATAGTCGGCACAGCATCGCACAGAGTCGCGAAGCGGCCCAGGGCTCAGGTCAGACGGAGCGGGTGGCCACCAGGTCGCAGAGGGTGTCGAGGGCCTGGCGGCCGGGGCCTTCGGGGAGGGTGCTGAGGAGTTTGCGGGCGTCGGCGGCGCGGCGGCGTACGTCGTCCTCTGCCTGGCGGAAGGCGGCGTGGGAGCGGAGCAGGTCGAGCGCCTCGGACAAGCGGGCGTCGTCGGACAGGTCCGAGTCCAGCAGCTCCAGGAGGCGGGCGTCCGTGGGGTCCGCCGGGTCTGCCTGGGCGCGGAAGATCAGCACGGGCAGCGTGGGCACACCCTCACGCAGGTCGGTGCCGGGCGTCTTACCGGACTGACCGGATTCCGACGCGATGTCGAGCAGGTCGTCGGCCAGCTGGAACGCCACGCCGATCTCCTCGCCGAACGCCCGCAGCGATTCCTGGATCTCCTCCGAGGCGCCGGCGTACCGGGCGCCGAAGAGGACGGACGTCGCGATCAGCGAGCCGGTCTTGTCGGCGACCACCGACAGGTAGTGCGTGAGCGGGTCCTGCCCCTCGCCGACGCCGAGCGTCTCGCGGATCTGGCCCTCGACCAGCCGGCCGAAGGTCCGGGCCTGGATCCGGACCGCTTCCGGCCCGAGGTCCGCGACCAGGTCCGACGCCCGGGCGAACAGCCAGTCGCCGGACAGGATCGCCACCGAATTGTCCCAGCGCGCGTTCGCCGTCGACGAGCCGCGGCGCAGCGCCGCCTCGTCCATCACGTCGTCGTGGTGCAGCGTCGCGACATGGGTCAGCTCGACGACCACGGCCGCCTTCACCACGTCGTCCGCGCCGGCGTCAGCGCCGAACTCCGCCCCCAGCAGGACCAGCAGCGGCCGGAACCGCTTGCCACCGGCAACCATGACGTGCCGCGCGGCGGCGGTGACGAACGGCGCCTCGGACTCGGTCGCGTCGAGCAGGGCCTGCTCGACGAGCTCCAGCCCAGCACGGACCCGGGACTCGAGGCCTGCGTCGGCGAACTCGAATCCCAGGCTCTCGGCCGGCAGCGGGGTCGGACTCAACGGATGAACTCACCAGCTCGGGCCGCCAGGTCCAGCACCGGTCCGGGGACCAGACCGAGGACGACGGTGGCAGCGAGACCCAGCGCCACGGCGCTCGTGGTCTGCCAGCCCGGCAGCGCCACGTCCGGCGCGTCGGCCGGCAGGTCGGAGAAGAACATCAGCACGATCACGCGGACGTAGAAGAACGCGGCGACCAGGCTGGACAGGACAGCGACGACCACCAGAGGCCACGCGCCGCCGGTCCACGCCGCGCTGAAGACCGCCCACTTGCCGGTGAAGCCCGCGGTCAGCGGGATGCCGGCGAAGGACAGCAGGAAGAACGCGAAGATCCCGGCCAGTAGCGGCGACTTCTTGCCCAGGCCCGCCCAGCGGGACAGGTGCGTCGCCTCGCCGCCCGCGTCGCGCACCAGCGTCACGACGGCGAACGCGCCGATCGTCGGGAAGCCGTACGAGACCAGGTAGAACAACACCGCCTGCGTCGAGGTGATGCCGTTGTGCACGCCGCTCCCGGCCTGCGCCAGGCCGACGAACGCGGTCAGCAGGAAGCCCGCGTGCGCGATCGACGAGTACGCCAGCATCCGCTTCACGTCGGTCTGCGTGATCGCGACGATCGAACCGACCACCATGGTGAGGATCGCGACGATCCACATCATCGGCGCCCAGTCCCAGCGCGTCCCGCCGAGTGCGACGTAGAAGACCCGCATCAGCCCGACGAACGCGGCGATCTTGGTGCAGGCCGCCATGAAGCCGGTGACCGGCGTCGGCGCGCCCTGGTAGACGTCCGGCGTCCAAGAGTGGAACGGTACGGCGCCGACCTTGAACAGCAGGCCGACTCCCAGCAGGCCGGTGCCGGCGAGCAGGATGGCGTCGCCGCCGGTCTGCGTGCCGAGCGCGTCCGCGATCCCGCCGAGCGACATCGTGCCGGCGTACCCGTACAGCAGCGCGATCCCGAACAGCAGGAACGCCGACGAGAAGGCGCCGAGCAGGAAGTACTTCATCGCGGCTTCCTGCGAGATCAGCCGGCGCCGGCGGGCCAGCCCGCACAGCAGGTACAGCGGCAGCGAGAACACCTCGAGCGCGACGAACAGCACGAGCAGGTCGTTCGACGCCGCGAACAGCATCATGCCGCCGACCGCGAACAACGTCAGCGGGAAGATCTCGGTGTGCTCGATGCGTGCCGCGGTGCCCTCGCGCTCGGCCTCGGAGCCCGGTACGGCGGCCGCCTGACCGGCGAACGCGGACAGGCCGCCGTCGATCGAGCGCTCCGCGAACAGCAGCACGCTGATCAGCGTCAGCGCCAGCAGGACGATCCAGGTGAACAGCGCGGGGCCGTCGACCGAGATCGCGCCCTGCGCGGCGACCAGCTCCTTCTTGTCGTTCATCAGGATGCCGGTCAGGACACCGGAGACGACCAGGGCGACCACCGTGATCGCCAGCTGCACCAGGTGCCGCAACGGCCGCGGCAGGAACGCCTCGGCCAGGACGCCGACGCACGCCGCGCCGAACACGACGAGCAGCGGAGCCAGCTCGTTGTACTCGATCTTCGGCGCCGTGAAGTCCGCCAGCGGCAGCAACAACGCGCTCACTTCTGTCCCTCCGTCGCGGGGATCTCCGGTGCCGGGTCGGTGACGCCCACATGCTGCATGGTCGCCTCGACCGCGGGCTTGATGATGTCGACGATCGGCTTCGGGAAGATTCCGAGGCCGATGATCAGGACGATCAGCGGTGCGATCGCGAAGACCTCACGCACGTTCAGGTCCTTGAGCTTCTCGATCCCGTCGCGGACCGGGCCGGTCATCGTGCGTTGGTACATCAGCAGGATGTACAGCGCGGCCAGCACGATACCGACCACCGCGATCACCGCGATCGTCCGGTGCTTGCTGAAGGTCCCGGCCAGCACCATGAACTCGGAGATGAACGGCGACAGACCGGGCAGCGCGAGGCTGGACAGGCCGGCGAACAGGAAGGTCCCGGCGAGCACCGGTGCGACCTTCTCCACCCCGCCGTAGTCGGCGATCCGGGCGGACCCGCGCCGGGACACGAGGTACCCGGCGACCAGGAACAGCGCCGCGGTCGAGAGACCGTGGTTGAACATGTACAGCGTCGACCCGGTCAGGCCCTGCGACGTCAGCGCGAAGATGCCCATCACGATGAAGCCGAAGTGCGAGATCGAGGTGTACGCGATCAGCCGCTTGATGTCGGTCTGCCCGATCGCCAGCAGGGCGCCGTACAGCACCGAGATCAGCGCCAGCACCAGCACCACCGGGGTGGCCCACTCGGACGCGTTCGGGAACAGGCCCAGGCAGAACCGGATCATCCCGAAGGTGCCGATCTTGTCCAGGATGCCGACCAGCAGCACCGACGTCCCCGGCGTCGCCTCACCGGCCGCGTCCGGCAGCCAGGTGTGGAACGGCACCATCGGCGCCTTCACCGCGAACGCGAACATGAAGCCGAGGAACAGCCAGCGCTCGGTGTTCTGGCTCATGTCCAGCTTCATCATGTCCGACAGCAGGTACGACGGGTCGCCCTGCCGCGCGGAGACGACGTACAGACCGACGACGGAGGCCAGCATCAGCAGACCGCCGAGCAGCGAGTAGAGCAGGAACTTCACCGCGGCGTACGAACGCTGCGGGCCGCCGAAGCCGCCGATCAGGAAGTACATCGGGATCAGCGTGGCCTCGAACAGCACGTAGAACAAGAACACGTCGGTGGCCGCGAACACGCCGATCGACAGCGCCTCCAGGCCCAGGATCCAGGCGAAGAAGGACTTCTCCGACCAGCGGCCCTGCTGCGCGTCGTTCCAGGACGCGATCATCACGATCGGCGTCAGCAGCGCGGTCAGCACCACCAGGACGATGCCCACGCCGTCCAGGCCGAGCGCGTAGTGCGCGCCGAAAGCCTTGATCCAGGTGTGCGTCACGGCGTAGTCCTCGGCGCCGTTGCGCTGGTAGCCGATCGCGACGATCGCGGTCAGCACCAGCGTCACGAGCGAGAACCCGAGCGCCACCTGCTTGGCCGTCAGCGCCTTCGCCTTCGGCACCAGCATCGTCGCGATGGCCCCGACGAACGGCAGGAGCAGTAACAGGGTCAGCCAACCGATGTTCACGACAACCTCACCGCGAGGAGGGCGACGACCACGAATGCGGCGCCGAAGACCATGCTGAGTGCGTACGAACGGACGAAGCCCGTCTGGACCCGGCGGAGCCGGCCGGACAGCCCGCCGAAGAGTGCGGCCAGGCCGTTGACCAGGCCGTCGACGCCCCGGTTGTCGAGCCAGACCAGCGTCCGGGTCAAGTACTGGCCCGGGCGCATGAAGACCGCCTCGTTCAGCGCGTCGCCGTACAGGTCACGACGCGCGAACTTGGTCAGCGGCGAGCCGGCCGGAGCCTCCCGCGGCACCTCCCGGCGGTACATCAGCACCGAGATCGCGATGCCGACGGCAACCACCGCGAGGGTGATGATCGTCATCACCACGGCGCTCACCGGAGCGTGCTCCTCCTCGTGCCCGACCACCGGCTCGAGCCAGTCGACGATCCAGTGACCGGCGAAGTACAGCGCACCGCCGGCCAGCGAGAGCGCGGCCAGGATGATCAGCGGCCACGTCATCACCTTCGGCGACTCGTGCGGGTGCACGTCCTCGGCCCAGCGCTTCTTGCCGAAGAACGTCATGATCATCACCCGCGTCATGTAGAACGCGGTGAGCCCGGCGCCGAGCAGCGCGCACAGACCGATCACCGTGTTGTCCGCGAACGCGGCCTCGATGATCTTGTCCTTGCTGAAGAAGCCGGCGAACGGCGGGATGCCCAGGATCGCCAGGTAGCCGAAGCCGAAGGTCACGAAGGTGATCTTCATCGCCGTCCGCAGCGCGCCGTAGTGGCGCATGTTCACGTCGTCGTTCATGCCGTGCATGACGGATCCGGCGCCGAGGAACATGTTGGCCTTGAAGAAGCCGTGCGTGAGCAGGTGGAAGATCGCGAACACGTACCCGGCCGGGCCGAGGCCGGCGGCCAGCATCATGTAGCCGATCTGGCTCATCGTCGAACCGGCCAGCGCCTTCTTGATGTCGTCCTTGGCGCAACCGATGATCGCACCGGCCAGGGCGGTGACCGTACCGACGATGACCACCGCGGTCGAGGCCGCTTCGGTCTGCTCGTAGATCACCCCGGACCGCACCACCAGGTAGACGCCGGCGGTGACCATGGTCGCCGCGTGGATCAGCGCCGACACCGGGGTCGGGCCCTCCATCGCGTCCAGCAGCCAGGACTGCAGCGGCACCTGGGCGGACTTGCCGCAGGCAGCCAGCAGCAGCATCAGGCCGAGCAGCGTGGCCCAGGTCTTCGACAGCTGGTCGGCGCCGGCGAACACCGTGGAGAAGGCCGAGGAGCCGAACAGCACCCACATGCTCATCACCGCGAGCGACAGGCCGATGTCACCGACCCGGTTCACCACGAAGGCCTTCTTCGCGGCGACCGCGGCCGAGGTCTTGTGCTGCCAGAAGCCGATCAGCAGGTACGACGCCAGACCGACGCCCTCCCAGCCGACGAACACCAGCAGGTAGTCGGCCGCGAGCACCAGCAGCAGCATCGCCGCGATGAACAGGTTCAGGTAGCCGAAGAACCGCCGCCGGCGCGGGTCGTGCTCCATGTAGCCGATCGAGTAGACGTGGATCAGCGAACCCACACCGGTGATCAGCAGCACGAACAGGATCGACAGCGGGTCGATCAGCAGGCTGAACTCGACCTTGATGTGGCCGACCGAGAACCACTCGAACAGGTTGACCGTCTCGGACCGCTCTTCGCCGGACAAGCCGCGCATCTGGACGAACAGCACGACGCCGAAGACGAAGGAGATCACCGGCGCCAGCGTGCCCAGCAGGTGACCCCACGCGTTGGTGGCCTTGCCACCGAGCAGCAGGATCGCCGCGGACACCGCTGGTACGGCAACCAGCAGCCACGTCAGCTCATGACTCATGGGGTGCTTACCTCAGTACTTGAGCAGGTTGGCGTCGTCGACCGAGGCCGAGCGACGGGTGCGGAAGATGGCCATGATGATCGCCAGCCCGATCACGACCTCGGCCGCGGCCACCACCATCACGAAGAAGGCGGCGATCTGGCCGTCGAGGTTGCCGTGCTGGCGGGCGAAGCTGACGAACGCGAGGTTGGTCGCGTTCAGCATCAGCTCGACGCACATGAAGACGACGATGGCGTTGCGGCGGACCAGCACGCCGAGCGCGCCGATACTGAACAGGATCGCCGCGAGCACGATGTACGGCTCGGTCGTCATTTCTTGTCCTCCTCGCCGACGAAGCCGGTCGTGTCGGTGCTCTCCGCCTCGGACGGGTACGCCTCGCCCAGGTCGAGCTCGCGCACCTCTTCGACGTCCGCGCGCTCCTCGGTCTCGGGGAACACGGTGCCACGTGCCTGGAGCACGCGCGAAACCGAGGTGGGTGCGATCGACCCGTCCGGCAGCAGGGCCGGGGTGTCGACGGCGTTGTGCCGGGCCAGCACACCGGGGGTCGGCAGCGGGCCGGGGTGGATGCCCTGCTCGGCGTACTTGCGGATCCGCTCCTCGGCGTGGTCGCGCTGGGTGCGCTTCTTGGTCAGCCGCTCGCGGTGGGCCAGCATCATGGCGCCCATCGCCGCGGTGATCAGCAGCGCCGACGTGACCTCGAAGGCCCAGACGTACTTGCTGAACAGCAAGTTCGCGATCGCCTTCGGGTTCCCGTCCGGCTGCGCGCCGGCCAGGCCGATCGGGTTGCCGTAGACCGCGTTGCCGACCGCGGCGACCAGCAGGACGCCGAAGCCCAGGAACGCGATCCCGGCGAGCAGCCGCTGGCCGCGGATCGTCTCGACCAGCGAGTCGGACGCGTCGACGCCGACCAGCATCAGCACGAACAGGAACAGCATCAGGATCGCGCCGGTGTAGACGATGATCTGGACGGCGAACAGGAACGGCGCGTCCTGCGCGGCGTACTGCACCGCGAGACAGACCATCACCGTCGCCAGCAGCAGCGCCGAGTGCACCGCCTTGCGGACCAGGACCATCCCGATCGCGGCCAGGATCATGACCGGAGCCAGCAGCCAGAACGCGACCTGCGGGCCGGTGACGAGACCGATCACTTCGCGTCACTCCCCTGGGTCTGGATGTCCTGGCCGTTCGAGGCCGCGCCGGTCAGACCGAGGTAGTAGTCCTTCTCGGTCTTGCCCAGCTGCATCTCGTGCGGCGGCTCCTGCATGCCCGGGAGCAGCGGCGCCAGCAGGTCCTTCTTCTCGTAGATGAGGGACGCGCGGCTGGTGTCGGCCAGCTCGTACTCGTTGGTCATCGTGAGCGCCCGGGTCGGGCACGCCTCGATGCACAGGCCGCAGAGGATGCAGCGCAGGTAGTTGATCTGGTACACCCGGCCGTACCGCTCGCCCGGCGAGAACCGGTCGCCGTCGGTGTTGTCCGCGCCCTCGACGTAGATCGCGTCCGCGGGGCAGGCCCACGCGCACAGCTCACAGCCGACGCACTTCTCCAGACCGTCCGGCCAGCGGTTCAGCTGGTGCCGGCCGTGGAACCGGGGCGCGGTCGGCTTCTTCTCGAACGGGTACTGCTCGGTGAACACCTTGCGGAACATCGTCCGGAAGGTGACCCCGAACCCGGCTACCGGGTCCCAGAGGGACTCTTTGACACTAGCCATTTCTGCCATCCTTGCTAAGACCCGCAGTCTCGCTTCGGCTCGGAGTGTTGACGGCCATCGGGGGTGGCACCGGGAAGCCGCCGGCGAAGGCGTCGAAGTCCTTCGCGCGGTCCGCCTCGGTCACCTTCTCGGGCTTGGGCTTCTGCGGAGCGAACATGCTGGCCACGGCGAGCACCAGCACGATCGCGGCCGCGACCAGCAGCGTCGTCCGGCTGAAGTTGGTCTCCCGGCCGACCGCGCGGACGGTGGCGACCAGCAGGATCCAGACCAGCGAGACCGGGATCAGGACCTTCCAGCCGAGCTTCATGAACTGGTCGTAGCGCAGTCGCGGCAGCGTTCCGCGCAGCCAGATGTAGAAGAAGATGAAGCCCATCAGCTTGCCCATGAACCACAGCACCGGCCAGTAGCCGGAGTTCGCGCCGTCCCAGAGCGAGATCGGCCACGGCGCCCGCCAGCCGCCCAGGAACAGCGTGGTGGCCAGCGCGGACACGGTCGCCATGTTGATGTACTCGGCCAGGAAGAACATCGCGTACTTGATCGAGGAGTACTCGGTCAGGAAGCCCGCGACCAGCTCGCCTTCGGCCTCGGGCAGGTCGAACGGCGCCCGGTTCGTCTCGCCGACCATCGAGACCACGTAGATCACGAACGACGGGAAGAGCAGGAACGCGTACCACCCGGGCAGCGGGATGTCGGCCCCGAACAAGTGCACGGTCTGGTGCGACTGCGCCGCCACGATCTCCGAGGTGGACATCGAGCCGGCGAACAGGAACACGGTCACCAGCGCCAGGCCCATGCCGACCTCGTACGAGATCATCTGCGCGCTGGAGCGCAGACCGCCGAGCAGCGAGTACGTCGAGTTCGACGACCAGCCGCCGAGGACGATGCCGTAGATGCCGATCGAAGCGACCGCCATCACGTACAGCACCGAGACCGGCAGGTCGGTGAGCTGCAGCCGGGTGTAGGTGTCGGTGAACGGGATCTTCACCGTCGGCCCGAACGGGATCACCGCGAAGGTGAGGAAGGCCGGCACCGCGACGATCGCCGGCGCCAGGACGAACACCAGCCGGTCGACGCCCTTCGGCATCAGGTCTTCCTTGAGCATCAGCTTCACACCGTCGGCCAGCGACTGCAGCAGACCCTGCGGGCCGTGCACGTTCGGGCCGATCCGGTGCTGCATCCGCGCCACCACCCGGCGTTCCCACCAGATGTTGAACAGCGTCAGCACCACGAGGAAGACGAAGATGAACAGCACCTTGATCAGGATGACCCACCACGGGTCGTGCCCGACCCCGGCGTCCGGTACCGCAAGCGGCATCATGCGTTCCCTCCGGCGATCGTCACGATCGAGCCATGGTCTGCGTGCAGCGACCGGCGCACGTGCGAGTCGGCCGAGTTCGTCGGCAGCCAGACCACGTTGTCGGTCATCGGGGTGATGACGACCGGCAGCCGGATCGATCCGGCGTCGGTGCTCACCACCAGCTCGTCGCCGTCGGCGACCCCGATCCGGTGTGCGGTGGTGAGCGAGATCCGGGCCACCGGCTTGCGCGCGGTCGCGGTCAGATGCGGCTCACCGTCGCAGGCGCGGCTGTCGTCGATCAGCATCCGCCAGGTCGCGAGCCGGGTGGAGTCGAACGCGCCGAGGGCCGGACCGGCCTGGTACGTCGGCTCCTGGGCCCGGTCGCCGTCCCAGCGGCCGAGCTCGTCGTACTCCCGCTTCGCGCCGTCGGGCGTGCTGAAGCCGAGCGAGCGGCCCATCTCCTGCGCCAGCGCGGCCAGCGCGCGGACGTCCGGCATCGCGGCCGGCACCTTCAGCGCGACCGGGAACGGCCGCTCGCGGCCCTCCCAGTTCACGAAGGTGCCGGACTTCTCCACCGGCGGTACGACGGGGAAGACCACGTCGGCGTACTCGGTCACCTGGGAGTTGCGGACCTCGAAGCTGACCACGAACGGCGCCGCCGCGAGCGCGGCCAGCGCCGCGGCCGGGTCGGGCAGGTCGTCGATCTCGACGCCCGCGACGACCAGCGCCTGCAGCGATCCGGCGTCCCGCACGATCTCGGTGAGGTCCTTGCCCGGCTGGGCCGGCAGGCTCTCCACGCCCCAGGCGGCCTGCAGGTCGACCCGCGCCTGCGGGTCGGTGACCAGACGGCCACCGGGCAGCAGGCCCGGCAGGCAGCCGGCCTCGAGCGCGGCCCGGTCACCCGCACGGCGCGGGATCCAGGCCAGCTGGGCGCCGGTGTCGAGCGCGAGCCGGAGCGCCGTCGAGTACCCGCCCGGCACCGCGGCCAGCCGCTCGCCGACGATGATGATCGAGTCCGGTCCGAGCGCGGCCCGGGCAGCGGCCCCGGCCTCGCCGGCGTTGCCGAGGTCCGCGAGCACGGCGGCCTCGGTGCCCGGCGACGCGTGGACGACGACGCCGTCGAGCTTCTCCACGCCGCGCGACGCGTACGCCGCGATCGTGAACACCTTGGTGCCGTGCGCCTTCACACCCTTGCGAACCCGGAGGAACACCGACGGCGCCTCCTCCTCGGGCTCGAACCCGGCGAACAGCACCGAGCCGGCCTTCTCGAGGTCCGCGAACGTCGTTCCGAGGCCGGTGCCGGCCACCGCGGCGGCCAGGAAGTCCGCCTCCTCCGCGGAGTGCGGGCGGGCCCGGAAGTCGATGTCGTTGCTGCCCAGCGCGACCCGCGCGAACTTCGAGTACGCGTAGGCGTCCTCGAGCGGCAGCCGGCCGCCGGTCAGCACGGCGGCGTTGCCGCGCGCGGCGTTCAGCTTCTCCGCCGCGAAGGTCAGGGCCTCCGGCCAGGACGCCGGCCGCAGCGCGCCGTCCTCCCGGATCATCGGGTGGGTCAGCCGGTCGCCGGTGCTCGCGTACTGGAACGCGAACCGGTCCTTGTCGGAGATCCACTCCTCGTTGACCTGCGGGTCGTCACCGGCCAGCCGGCGCATCACCTTGCCGCGCCGGTAGTCGATCCGGATCGCCGCACCGGACGCGTCGTGCTCGGCCACCGACGGCACCGACACCAGGTCGAACGGCCGCGAGCGGAAGCGGTACGCCGCACTCGTCAGCGCACCGACCGGGCAGATCTGGATCGTGTTGCCGGAGAAGTAGCTCTCGAAGGGCTCCTTCTCGTAGATGCCGACCTGCTGCAGCGCGCCGCGCTCGATCAGCGCGATGAACGGGTCACCGGCGATCTGCTCGGAGAACCGCGTGCAGCGCGCGCAGAGGATGCAGCGCTCGCGGTCCAGCAGCACCTCGGCCGAGATGTTGATCGGCTTCGGGTAGGTCCGCTTGATCCCGTGCGACTCGTGGAACCGGGACTCGGCGCCGCCGTTGCTCATCGCCTGGTTCTGCAGCGGGCACTCGCCGCCCTTGTCGCAGACCGGGCAGTCGAGCGGGTGGTTGATCAGCAGGAACTCCATGATCCCGTGCTGGGCCTTGTCGGCCACCGGCGAGGACACCTGGGTCCGGACCACCATGCCGTCGGCGACGGTGATCGTGCAGGAGGCCTGCGGTTTCGGCATCCCCCGGCCGTTCCCGGCATCGGTGATCTCGACCAGGCACTGCCGGCAGGCGCCGACCGGATCGAGCAACGGGTGGTCGCAGAACCGCGGGATCTGGATCCCGATCTGCTCGGCGGCCCGGATCAGCAGGGTGTTCTTCGGAACCTTGACCTCGATGTCGTCGATGGTGACCGTCACCAGATCGGTGCGCTCCACCTCGGACCCGGCCGGCGGGTTCGCTTGGATCGTCATGCGCTAGCTCCAGCAGTCGCGAAGACAGTGCTTGCCATCGGGTCGAACGGGCAGCCGCCGTTCTCGAAGTGCGCCAGGTACTCGTCCTTGAAGTGCGCGATCGAGCTGGCGATCGGTGCGGTCGCACCGTCGGCCAGCGCGCAGAACGACCGGCCGGTGATGTTCTCGCACAGGTCGAGCAGCTCGACCAGGTCTTCCTCGGTCCCCTGGCCCTTCTCCAGCCGCTCGAGGATCTGCACCAGCCACCAGGTGCCCTCGCGGCACGGCGTGCACTTGCCGCAGGACTCGTGCTTGTAGAACTCGGTCCAGCGCAGCACGGCGCGCACCACGCACACCGAGTCGTCGAAGATCTGCAGCGCCTTGGTGCCGAGCATCGAGCCGACCGAGCCGACGCCCTCGTAGTCCAGCGGGACGTCGAGGTGCTCCGAGGTCAGCAGCGGCGTCGACGAACCACCCGGCGTCCAGAACTTCAGCTGGTGGCCCTCACGGACCCCGCCGGCCAGGTCGAGCAGCTCGCGCAGCGTGATGCCCAGCGGCGCCTCGTACTGCCCCGGGCGGGTGACGTGCCCGGACAGCGAGTACAGCGTCATGCCCTTGGACTTCTCGGTGCCCATCGAGGAGAACCAGTCCGCGCCGTTCTTCAGGATGACGGGAACGGATGCGATCGACTCGACGTTGTTGATGACAGTGGGGCAGCCGTACAAGCCCGCGACCGCGGGGAACGGAGGACGCAGACGGGGTTGACCGCGACGACCTTCGAGCGAGTCGAGCAGCGCCGTCTCCTCGCCGCAGATGTAGGCGCCGGCGCCGGCGTGCACGACCACGTCGAGGTCGTAGCCGCTGCCGAGGATGTTCTGGCCGATGTAGCCGGCGTCCTTGGCCTCCTGGACCGCCTGCTGCAGCCGGCGGATCACGTGCAGGACCTCTCCGCGGACGTAGATGAACGCCACCGACGCGCGGATCGCGTAGGACGCGATGACGACGCCCTCGACGAGCGTGTGCGGCGAGGCCATCATCAGCGGGATGTCCTTGCAGGTGCCCGGCTCGGACTCGTCGGCGTTGACGACCAGGTACTTCGGCTTCGGGTTGTCCTGCGGGATGAACGACCACTTCATCCCGGTCGGGAAGCCCGCGCCGCCGCGGCCGCGCAGACCGGAGTCCTTGACCGCGGCGACGACGTCGGCCGGTTCCATCCGCAACGCCGTGCGCAGCGCGTCGTACCCGCCGGTTCGCTGGTACGACGAGAGCTGCCAGGCGTTGATCTGGTCCCAGTTGTCGGACAGTACGGGGGTCAGCATCGTCAGTCCTCCTTCCGGGAGTCGTCACCGTCGACTGCCTGCGATTCCTTGCCCGGCTGGTCGGACGGCCGCGGACCGGCCGCCGCCTCCGGCGACACCGTGGTCTCGGCCGCGCGGCCGGAGCCGCCGCCGTTGCCGCCCGGCGCCGACCAGTTGCGCTCGCGGGCCAGGCGGAGGCCGGCCAGCGAGGCCTTGCCGCCGGTCGGGCCCTCGTCGGCGCGGCCGTCCGGGAACCCGGCCAGCACCCGCTCCGCCTCGCGCCAGGTGCAGATCGTCGCACCGCGCGGCGACTTCACCTCGTTGCCCTCGCGCAGGTCGTCGACCAGCTGGGTCGCGGACTCCGGCGTCATGTCGTCGAAGAACTCCCAGTTGACCATCATCACCGGCGCGTAGTCACAGGCGGCGTTGCACTCGAGGTGCTCGAGGGTGATCTTGCCGTCCTCGGTGGTCTCGTCGTTGCCGACGTCCAGGTGCTGCTTGAGCCGGTCGAAGATCAGGTCGCCGCCCATCACCGCGCACAGCGTGTTGGTGCAGACGCCGACGTGGTAGTCGCCGACCGGGCGGCGCTTGTACATCGTGTAGAAGGTGGCCACCGCCGACACCTCGGCGCCGGTCAACCCGAGCACGTCGGCGCAGGCCTCGATGCCCTCCGGGGTGACCCGGCCCTCGACCGACTGCACCAGGTGCAGCATCGGCAGCAGCGCGGACCGGGCGACCGGATACCGGGCCGCGATCTCGCGCATCTCGGCGAGCGTGGCATCGGTGATCTTCGAGTCGCCGGTGCTGTAGGGCACCGTCTTGTCGGTAGAAGTTGTGTGGTTCTCGGCCATTTAGCGGTCCACTCCACCCATCACCGGGTCAAGGCTGGCGACGGCGACGATCACGTCGGCGACCTGGCCGCCCTCGCACATGATCGGCATCGCCTGCAGGTTTGCGAAGGACGGGTCACGGAAGTGCACCCGGAACGGCTTCGTGCCGCCGTCGGAGACGACGTGCGCGCCCATCTCGCCGCGCGGCGACTCGATCGGCACGTAGGCCTGGCCGGCCGGCACCCGGAAGCCCTCGGTGACCAGCTTGAAGTGATGGATCAGCGCTTCCATCGACTCGCCCATGATGTGCTTGATGTGGTCGAGCGAGTTGCCCATCCCGTCGGCGCCGACCGCCAGCTGGCTCGGCCAGGCGATCTTCTTGTCGGCGACCATCACCGGCTTGCCGTCCATCTTCTCCAGCCGGTCGGCGCACTGCTCGACGATCTTCAGCGACTCGTGCATCTCCTGCAGCCGCACCCGGAACCGCCCGTAGGAGTCCGAGGAGTCCCAGGTCGGTACGTCGAAGTCGTACGTCTCGTAGCCGCAGTAGGGCTGGCTCTTGCGCAGGTCCATCGCGTAGCCGGTGGAGCGCACCGTCGGGCCCGAGATGCCGAGCGCCATGCAGCCGGCCAGGTCCAGGTAGCCGACATTCTGCAGCCGGGCCTTGAAGATCGGGTTGGCGTTGCAGAGCTCGGCGTACTCCTTGAGGTGCCGGTTCATCCACGTGATGTACTCGCGGATCTTGTCCAGCGCACCCGGCGGCAGATCCTGCGCGACACCGCCCGGGCGGATGAACGCGTGGTTCATCCGCAGGCCGGTGATCAGCTCGAACAGGTCCAGGGTCTTCTCGCGCTCGCGGAAGCCGATCGTCATCACGGTCAGCGCGCCGATCTCCATACCGCCGGTGGCGATGCAGACCAGGTGGCTGCTGATCCGGTTGAGCTCCATCAGGAGCACCCGCATCACGTTGGCCTTCTCCGGGATCTGGTCCTCGATCCCGAGCAGCCGCTCGACCGCCAGGCAGTACGCCGCCTCGTTGAAGAACGGCGACAGGTAGTCCATCCGGGTGCAGAACGTGACGCCCTGCGTCCAGGAGCGGAACTCCATGTTCTTCTCGATGCCGGTGTGCAGGTAGCCGATGCCGCAGCGGGCCTCGGTCACGTTCTCACCGTCGAGCTCGAGGATCAGCCGGAGCACGCCGTGCGTGGACGGGTGCTGCGGACCCATGTTGACGACGACGCGCTCTTCCGGCTCCTCGCCGAGACCGGAGACGACCGAGTCCCAGTCCTGGCCGGTGACGGTGAAGACCTTGCCCTCGGTGGTGTCCCGGGTGGTCGCGTAGGG
Organism: Kribbella sp. NPDC003505; assembly: GCF_040610875.1. NCBI lineage: Bacteria > Bacillati > Actinomycetota > Actinomycetes > Propionibacteriales > Kribbellaceae > Kribbella > Kribbella sp. NPDC003505. The sequence goes on from NZ_JBEXNA010000005.1 coordinate 92,738, forward strand.
GTCTGTAGTGGTCATCAGTTGTACGACCTCCGCGTGTCGGGCGGTGGGATGACAGCGCCCTTGTACTCGACGTCGATACCGCCGAGCGGGTAGTCCTTGCGCTGCGGGTGACCCGGCCAGTCGTCCGGCATCTGGATCCGGGTCAACGCCGGGTGTCCGTCGAAGACGATGCCGAAGAAGTCCCAGGTCTCCCGCTCGTGCCAGTCGTTGGCCGGGTAGACCGCGACGATCGACGGGATGTGCGGGTCGCTGTCGGGCGCCGCCACCTCCAGCCGGATCCGGCGGTTGTGGGTGATCGACATGAAGTGGTAGACCGCGTGCAGTTCGCGGCCGGTCTCGTGCGGGTAGTGCACACCGCTGACACCGGAGCAGAACTCGAACCGCAGCGCCTCGTCGTCGCGCAGGTGCTGACACACCTCGACGATGTGCTCGCGCTTGACGTGCAGCGTCAGCTCGCCGCGGTCGACGACGACCTTCTCGATCGCGCCGTCGGCGACCAGGTCCTCGAGGCGGTCCACCGCACCGTCGAACCAGGAGCCGTACGGCCGCGGGGTGCTGCCCGGCAGCGCGACCTGGCGGCGCAGGCCGCCGAAGCCGGAGGTGTCGCCGGTGCCGCGGACGCCGAACATGCCCTCGCGCTGGTCGATCACCTCGGCGCCCGGGGTCTGAGCGTCCCCGGCCGCGGACGTCGCCGGAAGGTTCTCAGGTTGGGAGTCACTCACCGGAGCAGACCCTTCATCTCGATCGTCGGGGCGGCGGTCAGGGCCGCGGCCTCCTGCTCGGTCTGCAGCGCCTTCTTGTGCGCGCCGAGCTTCATGTGCTGGATCTGGTCGTGGATCTTCAGGAACGCGTCCAGCAGCATCTCCGGCCGCGGCGGGCAGCCGGGCAGGTACATGTCGACCGGTACGACGTGGTCCACGCCCTGGACGATCGCGTAGTTGTTGAACATGCCGCCCGACGACGCGCAGACGCCCATCGCCAGCACCCACTTCGGGCCGGGCATCTGGTCGTAGATCTGGCGCAGCACCGGGGCCATCTTCTGGCTCACCCGGCCGGCCACGATCATCAGGTCGGCCTGCCGCGGCGAGGCCCGGAAGACCTCCATGCCGAACCGCGCGGCGTCGTACCGCGGGGCGCCGGTGGTCATCATCTCGATGGCGCAGCAGGCCAGCCCGAAGGTTGCCGGCCACAACGAGGCCTTGCGCATGTAGCCGAGCAGTCCTTCGACGGTGCTCAGCAGCACGCCGGCCGGAAGCTGTTCCTCAAGACCCATGTCAGTCCCACTCCAGTCCGCCGCGGCGCCACACGTAGGTGTACGCGATGAAGACGGTGACGATGAAGATGACCATCTCGACCAGCCCGAACAGCGCCATCTGGTCGAAAGCGACCGCCCACGGGTAGAGGAAGATGATCTCGATGTCGAACACGATGAACAGCATCGCGGTGATGTAGTACTTCACCGGGAAGCGGCCGCCGCCGACCGGCTGCGGGGTCGGCTCGATGCCGCACTCGTACGAGTCCAGCCTGGCCCGGTTGTAGCGCTTCGGGCCGACCAGCGCGCTGACGGCGATACTGCCCGCGACGAAGAGCGCCGCGAGCACACCTAGAGCGAGAATCGGTGTGTAGGGGTGCATCGCTGCGTGCTCCCTCCTTCAGCCGGTTGGTTCTGTCTATCGGGTCAGCCCTGTACCAGGACTGTGTTATCAGTTGCGTTGTGGCTCAGCTCACCCGCCCCGCCGTTTTCAGGCCGCGGGAGCGAGCTTCGTGAGGCCGTTGATGATCTTGTCCATCACGTCGCCGTCGCGCGGGTCGGTGAGGTTGGCCAGCAACTTCAGGGTGAACTTCATCAGGGTGGTGCGCGGCAGACCGTACTTGGTGCACAGCCGCATCACCTCCGGATTTCCGATCAGCTTCACGAAGATCCGGCCGAGCGTGTAGTAGCCGCCGTACTCCTGCTTGAGCGCCTTCGGGTACGCCGACAGCGCGCGCTCGCGCTGGTTCGGCTGCCGGCGCAGGGCCTGGGCGGCGACCTCGGCGGCGAACGCCCCGGACTCCATCGCGTACGGGATGCCCTCGCCGTTGAACGGGTTGACCATGCCGCCGGCGTCGCCGAGCAGCATCAGGCCGCGGGTGTAGTGCGGCTGCCGGTTGAAGCCCATCGGCAGCGCGGCCCCGCGGATCGGGAGGGTCTGGAACTCGTCGGTGAACTGCCACTCCGGCGGCGTGTTCCGCAGCCACGCCTTCAGCAGGTCGGCGTAGTCGACCTTGCCGAACGCGTCGGAGGTGTTCAGGATGCCGAGCCCGACGTTGACCGTGCCGTCGCCCATCCCGAAGATCCAGCCGTACCCGGGCAGGAGCACCTTGCCGCCCGGCTGCTTCGGGTCGTCGGCCCACAACTCCAGCCAGGACTCGAGGTAGTCGTCGTTGGTCCGCGGGCTGGTGAAGTAGGTCCGGACCGCGACGCCCATCGGGCGGTCGTCGCGCTTGTGCAGGCCCATCGCGATGCTCAGCCGGGACGAGTTGCCGTCGGCCGCCATCACCAGTGGCGCCCGGAACTCGAGGTCGTCGCCGGCCCGCCGGCCGTTGTCGTCGACCGGCTTCGCGGTGACACCGACGATGTGGCCGCGGTCGTCCAGGATCGGCCCGCTGACGTTGGTCCGCTCGCGCAGCCGCGCCCCGGCCTTGACGGCCTGCCGGGCGAGCATGTCGTCGAAGTCCATCCGGTTGCGGGTCAGGCCGTAGTTCGGGTGGCTGGCCAGATCCGGCCAGTCGAGCTGCAGCTGGTGCCCGGCACCCTGGATCCGCAGGCCGTAGTTGCGGATCCAGCCGGCCTCTTCGGAGATGTCGATGCCCATGTTGATGAGCTGCTTGGTGCCGCGCGGCGTGAGCCCGTCACCGCAGACCTTCTCGCGCGGGAAGGCGGTCTTCTCCAGCAGCAGGACGTCCAGTCCGGCGTTCGCCAGGTGGTACGCCGCAGCCGATCCGGCGGGTCCGGCACCGACGACGATCACATCGGCGGTCTCCGCCTGCTGCCCGCTCGGCACGCTCTGGCTCATCTCTTCCCGGCCTGGATGTTGGGGGCGTTGTGCGCTCGTGAAGGCATTCACGAACCCTCTTCACTCGACAGTCTAGGACTGCCTGACGCGGACACGAAACTCGCCCCGACCCCCTTGCGGACAAGCGATTTTCGCATAACTTCCGTTGCGTAATTAACTGGGCTTGACCCCGCGGTGGATCGCCACCAGGCCGCCGGTCAGGTTCCGCCACTGCACCCGGATCCAGCCGGCGTCCTCGATCGCGCGGGCCAGCGGCTCCTGCGGCAGCCACGCCCGGGTCGACTCCGCGAGGTACTCGTACGCCTCGGGGTTGGTCGACACCACCTTCGCGACCGCCGGCACCGCCCGCATCATGTACTCCAGGTACACCACCCGGAACGGCTTCCAGGTCGGGTGCGACTGCTCGAGGACGACGAGCCGCCCGCCCGGCCGGGTGACCCGCAGCATCTCCCGCAGCGCGGCCGCCACGTCGTTCACGTTCCGCAGCGCCCAGGAGATCGTCACCACGTCGAACGTGTCGTCGGCGAACGGCAGCCGGAGCGCGTCGCCCGCGACCAGGTCCAGCTCGGGATGCCGGCGCTTGCCGACCCGGAGCATGCCGACCGAGAAGTCGCAGGACACCACCTCGGCGCCGGCCGCACGCAGGTTGATGCTCGACGCACCGGTCCCGGCCGCCAGGTCGAGGATCTTCATCCCCTTCCGCGGCGCGATCTCCTTGAGGGTCTCCGGTCGCCAGTAGTACTTCTCCAGCCCCATCGTCGCGACCGCGTTGGTCCGGTCGTACCCCTCGGCCACGTTGTCGAACATGGCCGCGACGGCCTGCGGGTCCTTGGTCAGATCTGCGCGGGTCACCTGTCTAGTTCATCACGCGAGGGGTGGGCGGACGGACAGGAGGCATACGCTTGCATCTCGTGAGTGCATCTCCAGGTAGCCGTGCGGCCCTCGCGACCCGAGGCCCCGCACCGCAGTTGGTGGTTCGCAGTCAGCCGGTGGACGGGGTGTCGGCGCACCTGATCGACCATCTGCCGGCCGAGGGCGGACTCGCGTGGGTACGGCGGGGCGACGGCCACGTCGGCTGGGGCGTCGCCGCCCGGCTGGACGTTGCTGGTAGCAACCGCTTCCAGCAGGCCGTGACCTGGTGGCGGGAGCTGACCGGCGCCGCGGTGGTCCGCGACGAGATCGGCGTACCGGGCTCCGGGCTGGTCTGCTTCGGGTCCTTCGGGTTCACCGACTCCGACCCGAGCGAGCTGGTGGTGCCCGAGGTGATCGTCGGCCGGCGCGGCGACACCACCTGGGTGACCACGATCTCGCCGGCCAGTTCGCTGGCCGCGCCGCCGGAGCTGGTCCGGCACGAGCCGTCGCCGGTGTACGGCGTGACGTTCGCGGACGGGGCCCGGACCGGTACCGACTGGTCGACGATCGTCGCCGACGCGGTCCGGCGGATCACCGCCGGCGAGCTCGACAAGGTGGTGCTGGCCCGCGACCTGATCGCGATCGCCGAGCAGCCGATCGACCAGCGCTGGCCGCTGCACCGGCTCGCCACGGCGTACCCGAACTGCTGGACGTTCTCCGTCGACGGCCTGATCGGCGCCACGCCCGAGTTGCTGGTCCGCCGGGAGAAGGGCCTGATCACGTCCCGCGTGCTGGCCGGGACCATCCGCCGCACCGGTGACGACGCGCACGACCTGGCGCTGGCCGCGTCGCTGGCCCGGTCGTCGAAGGACCTCGAGGAGCACGAGTTCGCGGTCCGGTCGGTGGCCGAGGCGCTCGAGCCGCACTGCACGTCGATGAACGTGCCGGAAACCCCCTTCGTGCTGCACCTGCCGAATGTGATGCACCTGGCCACCGACGTCGCCGGGGTCGCGAACAACGGCGCCTCCGCCCTCGGCCTCGCCGCCGCACTGCACCCGTCCGCGGCCGTCTGCGGTACGCCGACGCCGGTCGCGCGGGACCTGATCGGTGAGATCGAGGGCATGCAGCGCGGCCGGTTCAGCGGACCGGTCGGCTGGATGGACTCCGCGGGCGACGGCGAGTGGTGCATCGCGCTGCGCTGCGGCCAGGCCGACTCCGACGACCCGCGCCGGATGCGCCTGTTCGCCGGCGCCGGCATCGTCGCGGGGTCCGACCCGGACGCCGAACTGGCCGAGACGAACGCCAAGCTGGTGCCGATGAGAGACGCGTTGGGAGACTGAGGGTGAAGCTGACGAAGTTCGCACATGCCTGTGTCCGGCTGGAGAAGGACGGCAAGGTGCTGCTGATCGATCCCGGAACGTTCAGCGAGGACGCCGCGTTCGAGACCGCGGACGCCGTGCTGATCACGCACGAGCACCCGGACCACGTCGACGTCGAGCGGCTGCGTGGGCTGCAGGCGCCGATCTTCACCACCGCCGGTGTCGCGGGCCAACTGGGCGACGAGCGGGTCACGGTGGTGTCGGACGGTCAGTCCTTCGACGCGGCCGGGTTCGTGGTCCGTGCCTACGGCAAGGACCACGCGGTGATCCTGCCGGAGCTCGGCGTACCGTGCGAGAACATCGGGTACCTGGTCGACGACGCGGTCTATCACCCCGGTGACTCGTTCACCCGGCCGGACCGCGAGGTGCACACCAACCTGGTGCCGATCTCCGGCCCGTGGTTCGCACTGCCGGCGGCGGTCGAGTACGCACGCTCGGTCAAGGCGGAGCAGACCGTCGGCATTCACAACGCCCTGCTGAGCGACATCGGCCTCGGCATGATGAAGCGCTGGATCGGCGAGGCCGGCGGCCGCCCGTACCACGGCCTGGCCCCCGGCCAGTCGCTCGAGCTCAGCTGAGCTCGGCCTCGACGAAGTCGGCCACCGGGCGGTAGCCCGCCTGGTGGTAGATCTTGTTCGAGGTCGGGTTGGCGAGGTCGGTGAACAGGCACGCCTGGTTGCCGTCGGCAAGGATCAGCGCGGTCACGTGACTGGTCAGCGCGCCGGCGTACCCGTGCCTGCGCCGTTCCGGAGGCGTGTAGACCGGGCCGACCCGGCTGACACCGAACACCGGCCGGTGGAAACCGACCATGCTGACCGGCTCGCCGTCGACCTCCCAGATCCACAGGGTCCGGTGCTCGAGGTGCCCTTCGGCCCATTCGCGGTAACCGATGCGCAACTCCTCGGCGAACCCGTCCTTGCCCCACCCGGCGACCAGGTCGACCTCGTCCGCGGTCATCAGCCGCGGGCCACCGGCGTCGGCCGCGGTCGGGGTGAGCTCCATCAGTTTGTGCAGCCGGGTGCCGCGCACGACGTCCATCCGGCCGCCGCGATGCTCGCGCCACCGCTCGCCGAACGCGGTCACGACGGGCCGGTCTCCCGCGACGCCGGGGACCTCCTGCGGCAGTACGCCGGCGAACGCGTCGGCGACGGATACGGCGAGGTCTTCGCGCAGCGCGCCCAGGTACACGTAACGTCCTGGGGTCCGCATCGCGACACCGACCACGTCCGGGTCGTGCACCGAGACGTAGAACGCCGGCTCGGTGTCGCGCATCCGGCCCGTCACCCGCTCGTGGACGACGGTCATGACCAGGTTGTGCAGCACCGGATCCTGTTGCAGGAAAGGGAATGCGGTCTGCTCGAAGGCACGCGGATCACTCGTCACCCGGACGTCCATGTCCTGGAGCGTACGCCTGCGGCGCCCGGCCGGTCCTGCGGATTTACACTGCGGGCATGTCCACCACGCGGTTGTTGCTGCTCGGCGTCGTGCGGATCTTCCAGCCGGCGTACGGGTACCAGCTGCGGCGCGAGCTGATGACGTGGCAGGTGGAGAACTGGGCGAATATCAACCCCGGCTCGATCTACACCGGCCTTCGGACCCTGGCCAAGCACGGGTACCTGCAGGAGCTGGAGCAGGACGGTGCGCACCGGCCCGGGCGTACGTCGTACAAGCTGACCGCGGACGGCGAGACGGAGTACTTCTCGCTGTTGCGCGGCATGCTGTGGACCGTGGACGGGTTCCATCCCGACAAGATGCAGGCCACGATCAGCTTCCTGTGGTCGCTGCGCCGCGACGAGGTGATCGCGGCACTCGAGGCGCGGATCACCCAGATCGAGTCCTGGCTCAAGTCGGAGCCTTTCGCCGAGCGCCAGATCCAGGAAGACCCCGGGACGCCGAACCACGTGGTCGAGATGTTCCGGATCACCAAGGCCCGCGACGCGGGCGAACTGCGCTGGACCCGCGAGTTCCTCGACCGGATCCGCGGCGGCGCCTACGCCTTCGCCGGCGAGCCCGCCGACTGGGAGCCGTACCCGGGCATGGTGACCCACTGGGGCAAGATCCCGGACGCCCCCGATCGCGATAATCAAGATTGACTAGTCAAAGTTGATTAGTCACACTGGCCCGCATGATGATCGAAGCGCGCGGGCTGGTGCGGACGTTCAAGACGAAGAGAGGCCCTGTACAGGCGGTGCAGGGGGTTGATCTCGAGGTGGCCGACGGGGAGATCGTCGGGTTCCTGGGGCCGAACGGGGCCGGCAAGACCACGACGATGCGGATGCTGGCGACCCTGATCACGCCGACGGCGGGGACCGCGACGGTGGCCGGTTGCGACCTGGCGAAGGACCCGGTCGGGGTCCGGCGCGGGATCGGGTACGTGCCGCAGAGCGGGTCGACGCTGCCCGAGGCGATCGCCGGCGACGAGGTCGTCGACCACGCCCGGCTGTACGGCGTACCGAAGGCGAAGGCGGCCGCGGACGGGCAGCGGCTGTTCGAGGAGCTCGACCTGCCCGGCCTCTGGCGCCGGCAGTGCAAGACGCTGTCCGGCGGTCAGCGTCGGCGCCTGGACATCGTGATGGGCCTGATCCACGACCCGAAGCTGATCTTCCTCGACGAGCCGACCACCGGCCTCGACCCGCAGGCGCGGGCCAACCTGTGGGAGCACATCCGCGGCCTCCGCGACCGGGGCGCGACGATCTTCCTGACCACCCACTACCTGGACGAGGCGGACGCGCTCTGCGACCGGATCCTGGTCATCGACCACGGCCGGATCGTCGCCTCCGGAACGCCGGAAACCCTCAAGGAGCAGGTGTCCGGGGACGCCGTCCGGCTGCGTCTCGCGGACGGTGCACAGGCGCCCGCGGTGATGAAGATCGTCCGCGAGCTCGACGGCGCCGGCGAGGTCGAGGCGGCGGACGACGTGGTCGGTTTCCGGATCCCGCGCGGCGGTTCGGTGCTGCCCGGCCTGCTGCGCTCGATCGATGCCCAGGGCATCGAGTTGCACGGTGTCGAGGTGCATCGGCCGACCCTCGACGACGTGTTCCTGACCATGACCGGCCGTTCCCTCCGCGACGAGGACACGGCCCCCGAAGCTGACGAGGAGACCGCGGCATGACCGTCCTGCGTGAGACCTGGATCGTCTTCCACCGCGCGATGCGGCTGTCGCTGCGAAACCCGATGTGGTCGATCCTGATGCTCAGCCAGCCGTTGATGTACCTGTTCCTGTTCGGCCCGCTGCTCAAGCCGATCACCGCCCAGATCAGCCAGGGCGCGACCACGAACGCCTACCAGGTGTTCATTCCCGGCCTGATCGTGCAGCTCGGCATGTTCGGCGCGATGTTCGTCGGCTTCGGCCTGATCGCGGAGTACCGGGCCGGTGTCATCGAGGCCGACCGCGTCACCCCGGCCTCCCGGATCGCGCTGATGGCAGGACGGGTACTGCGTGACGTCGTCGTCCTAGTGGTGCAGTCGATCCTCCTGCTGCTCGCCGCGCTCCCCCTCGGTCTGCGGGCCCCGTGGAGCGGCGTACTGCTGTCGCTGGTGATCGTCGCGCTGCTCGGCGCCACTTTCGCCTCGCTGTCGTACTCGGTCGCGCTCATCACCAAGAGCGAGGACGCACTGGCGCCGCTGCTCAACGGCATCGCCATGCCGCTGCTGCTGCTGTCCGGCATCCTGCTACCGATGCAGATCGGCCCGGCCTGGCTGCAACACCTGTCCGACATCAGCCCGCTGAAGCACGTGGTGAACGGCGTCCGCGCACTGTTCCGCGGCGACATCGGCAGCTCGTCCTCGCTCTGGGGCCTGTTCTGGGTGGTCCTGCTGACAGTCATCGGACTCGCTGTCGGCGCAAGAACGTTCCGCAAGGAATCCGCTTGATGTTCATCGGTGTGTCGTATGGGCGGGCTACGGTCCGCTCATGCGCTCGCCGGTGGTCCGTGGGGTCGTCGGCTCTGTCGTAGTCGCGGTGGCGAGCCTGGTGACGTCGGTGGTGCCGGCGTCGTCGTGGGTCGCCGCGGTTCCGCTTCGCCACTCGTTACCCGGTCGGATGGTCGGCTTGACGTTCATGGTCGCCGGGCTCGGGCTGATGGCCTGGGCCTGGTTGACCGTGGGCAGGCAGGTAATAGCCGGCGTACGTACCCCCCTGCTCCGTATGACGGCGTGCTGGAGCGCACCGCTCCTCCTGACCCCGCCGCTGTTCAGCCGGGACGCCTGGAGCTACGCCGCCCAGGGCGCCCTGGTCGCCGAGGGCTACAACCCGTACGACGTAGGCCCCGGCGTGCTGTCCGGCCACATCATCGAGGCCGTCGACCCGATCTGGATGCAGACACCCGCGCCGTACGGTCCCCTGCCGCTCGCGTACGGCGGTCTGCTCGCCCACCTCACCATGGACCCGTACGCGCTGATGCTGGCGCACCGCCTCCTCGCCGTACTGGGCATAGCCCTCATCGCCTGGGCCGTGCCGCGGCTGGCAATCGCATGCCGCGTCGACCCAGCCGTCGCCACCTGGCTGGTCGTTCTGAACCCGATGCTGATCACCCACGGCATCGGCGCGGCGCACAACGACGTACTGATGCTCGGGCTGGCCTGCAGCGCCTTCGCGCTCGCACTGACCGGCCGCTGGGGTACGGCGGCTGTCATTGCCGGCGCAGCGGCCGCAGTGAAGCTTCCCGGTGGCCTGGTGGCGATCGCGATTGCCGCAGTGATGAGCCCGCTCGCCGGACGGCTGCACCGGTTCGCCAGCCTGGTCGTTGCCGGTGCGGTGTCTGTACTCACGCTCGTCACCATCGGCGCGCTGACCGGAGTGGGCTCCGGCTGGCTCGGGGCGCTCGACGTCCCTGGACTGGTCCGTTCACCGTTCTCCATCGCCAACCTGATCGGCATGGCCGCGTCCGGCGTCCTCGGCTGGCTCGGTGCGGACACTGCGGCCGAACAGGCTCTCCAGATCGTCCGCCTGGTCGGTATGGTCGCAGCGCTCGGCCTGATCGCGTGGCTGAGTCTCCGGTCGTCCATCCACTACGCGGCGAGGGCTGTGGGCGTCGCACTGCTCGCGGTCGTCGTCCTCGGGCCGAGCGCGCACGACTGGTACTTCCTGTGGTGTCTGCCGTTCCTGGCCGTCGCCCGGCCCGGTCGCCGGCTGACCACGGTCATCACCGCGGTCAGCCTGATCTTCACCATCGCCGCCCCGCTCAACTCGTCACTGCGCGGCGCGACGATCCCGATCCTCACCACCACCGCACTGGTGATCGCGATGGCCGTACCGCTGCTCAGCCACCTCAGGACCTTGCAGCCCGCGCGAAAGGTGCCGGTTACAGCTGCCTGAGCGCCGCGACCAGCGCCGCGCCGATCGGGCGGTGACCGTCCCGGGAGATCCGCACCTCGACGACGTCCAGGCCGGCGACCGTGGGCGCCAGCGCGGCCTGCAACTCGTCGACGGTCTCCACGAGCGTGTACGGCGTACCGCTGGCCGCGCACAGCGCGCCGAGGTCGACGTTGTGCGGTGTGCCGAAGACCCGCTCGAAGTGCGTCGCGTGGTCCGGGTCGCCTTGTTCCAGTGTGGAGAAGATCCCGCCGCCGTTGTCGTTCACGACCACGATCCGCAGGTCTGGCCGGGCCTCGTCCGGCCCGATGACGAGCCCGGTGCTGTCGTGCAGGAAGGCCAGATCGCCGATCAGCGCGTACGTCGGGCCCGCGTTCGCGAGCGCGGCGCCGACCGCGGTCGAGACGGTGCCGTCGATCCCGGCCAGGCCGCGGTTCGCGATCGTGCGGATCGGGACGACCGGTGCGAGGTCGAGGTCGCGGACCGGGTTCGAGGAGGCGACCACGAGCATCCCGTCGGCGCCGACCGCCGCACCGACGAGCGCCGCGACGCGCGGTCCGCTGAGGCCGTCCGCGAGCACCTTGTCGATCTCCGGACGGGCCGCCTGGTCGGCGTCCTGCCACCTCTGCAGCCAGTCGGTGGTGTCGGGTCCGGTGACGGTCAGCCCGGCGACCACGGAGGCCGCGCGGCGGGCCGGGTCCGGCCACAGGCCGGTCGGCGCGACCACGATCAGCTCGACATCGGCCCGCGCCAGCAGTTTCGCGATCGGTCGCGACAGGGTCGGGTGCCCGAAGACCAGCACCCGCTCGATCTCACCGGCGAGGGGGCTTGCCTGCAGCAACAGCCGGTACGCACTGACCACCGCCGGGCCCGTCCGCGCCCGGCTGGACGGCTCCGCGAACAACGGCCACCGCCCCGCCTCAGCAGCCAGCCGCGCCGCTTGCGAGGCCCCGTCACCAGCAACAACCACGGTCCTCGGCCCTGGAGACACGGCCGCGGGTTGAGCACTCGCAGCGTGCACAGCAGTCCACGGTCCCGTGCTGCGTCCGTGCAACGGCTCCGGCCACTCAGGTCCGTCAGTAGGCACCAGCGGCTCACTGAGCGGGCAGTTGAGCTGTACCGGCCCAGGGTCTGCAGAACGCGCACCTGTCGCGTTGGCCACGGCACGCGCGACCTGCGACCGCCAGTACGCCACCTGACCGGCCTCACGCACCGGCGTACCCATCTCGTGGAACAGGCGGACCGCAGAGCCGAACACCTTGATCTGATCGGTGGTCTGGTTCGCGCCGCTGCCTCTCAGCGCGGGAGGCCGGTCCGCGCTCAGCACGATCAGCGGGAGACCGCTGTGCGACGCTTCGAGTACGGCGGGGTGCAGGTTCGCCACCGCAGTGCCCGAGGTCGTGACGACCGGCACCGGCAGACCGCTGCCGCGCATCAGGCCGATCGCCAGGAAGCCCGCCGTACGCTCGTCGATCCGCACGTGCAGCCTGAGCCGGCCGTCCCGGTCGGCGGCCGCGAACGCCAGCGCCAGCGGGGCGCTGCGCGAGCCGGGGCACACCACTGCCTCGCGTACGCCGCAGCGGATCAGCTCGTCGACCACGACTGTCGCAAACGCCGTGGAGGGGTTCATCCGACACTCCTTACTCGGGACAGGCGTTCTTCCCACACCTTGGTCCGGTCCGCGTCGGCCCGCGCTTGCTGGAACAGCTCGGGATCCGGTGCGACGCGTCTGACCGGCAGGTAACCGTCCTTGGCCAATAACGGCTCAGTGGTGACCTCCCGGGTGAACATCGACACCGTGGCCAGGCCGCAGGCGTAGGGCAGCTCCGGCAGCGCGGCGGCGAGCGCGACGCCGGCTGCGATGCCCACCGAGGTTTCCAGTGCTGACGAGACCACGACGGGCAGTCCGATCTGCTCCGCGATGTCCAGGCACGCACGGACGCCACCGATCGGCTGCACCTTCAGTACGGCGATGTCCGCCGCGTCGAGCTTCTTGACCCGCAGCGGATCCTCGGCGCGCCGGATCGACTCGTCAGCCGCGACCGGTACGTCCGTCCGGCGCCGGACCTCGGCCAGCTCTTCCACGGTTGCGGTCGGCTGCTCGACGTACTCCAGGTCGAATCGCTGCAGCTGCTTGAGGTTCTGGACGGCCTGGTCCACCGACCACAGCCCGTTGGCGTCGATGCGTACCTGTCCGCTGCCGATGGCGTCCCGTACTGCTTCCACGCGCTCCAAGTCGTCAGCGAGCGTCTGACCCGGCTCAGCCACCTTCACCTTCGCCGTACTACAGCCAGATGCTCTGACGATCTCGGCTGCCTTCTCAGGGCCAACCGCGGGCACAGTGCAGTTGACGGGCACACGGTCGCGTACTGGTGCCGGCCAGCCGACCTCGGCCGCCTCGCGAGCGGCCCGCAGCCAAGACACGCAGGTGGCATCGTCGTAGTCCAAGAACGGGCTCCACTCCGCCCAGCCCGCAGGGCCTTCGTACAGCATCCCTTCGCGCACTGTGATGCCACGGAACTTGTTCTTGAGGCCGAGCGAGTACGTGATCACCGCACGCCCTCCCGGAGCCGTTGCCGATCCACCTTGCCCGAAGCAAGCATCGGCAACGCCTGGAGCTGTACGACGTCCTGCGGAGCCCAGGTTCGCGGCAGGGTCTGGCTGACCCAGTCCCGAGCCTCGTCGCGCGTCGGCTCGCCGACGACGAACGCCACGACGCGCGTCCCCCACTCAGCATCCGGAACGCCCAGTACTACGGCGTCGTTCACCCGCGGGTGCTCGAGCAGGCGGGCCTGCACCGTCGTCAGCGTGACGTTCACGCCACCGGAAATGACCACGTCGTCGACGCGGCCGATCACCCGCAGCCGACCGTCCACCAGCTCACCGCGATCCTGGGTCCGGAACCACCCGTCGCGCAGCACCTCCGCGGTCAGCTCCGGCCGCAACCGGTAGCCGGAGAACAGCGTGCTGCCCTTGATGAGGATGCGTTGATCGGCGCCGAGGTCGATCGCGGTGCCGTCCAGCGGCACACCGGCGTACACGCAGCCGCTGCCGGTCTCGGTCATCCCGTACGCCGGGATCGCCGTCACGCCGGCCTCCGCGGTGCGTTGTTTGAGCGGCTCCGGCGTCGACGCCCCGCCGATGACGATCGCGTCGAACGAGCGCAGCGCCTGGAGGTCGGTCTCGAGGTACCGGGCCAGCTGCGTCGGCACCATCGCCGTGTAGCGCCGTACGCCGGTCAGCTGCCGGGCGGCTTCGGTGAAGCTGTCGCCGAGCAGCACCGGCGTCGTACCGGCGACCAGCGAGCGCGTGAGGATCTGCAGCCCGCCCACGAAGTACGGCTTCATCGGCAGCAACCACTGCCCCGGGCCGCCGAGCCGCTCGTGCGTCGCCGTGGCCGAGGCGACCAGAGCGTCCCGCGACAGCAGCACACCCTTGGGCTCCCCCGAGGACCCAGATGTGGTCAGCACCACTGCGGTCCCGTCCTCGACCGGCTCGTCCGGCCTGGCCGCCTGCTGCACCCGCGCGGCCCCGACCGCGTCCTCCGGCACCGGCGCGAACGCCGTACCACTGCCGTCGAGCACACCGGCGAGCGCCGCCAACACCCCGTCCGGCGTCCCCGGAACCAGCCGCAACCTAGACATGTCCTTCCGAGCGTACGGCCCACCCGCCCAGCCGGTCGCATCGGACCGGCCTACCGGCGGCCGCCCGCCGGGGCGGCGGGAGGGCGCTTCGGGCGGTCGGCCGTGCGGCTGACAGAATCGACGGTCATGGCTACCCCTGCCCAGTGGATCGAAGGCGCCCGCCCCCGCACCTTGCCCGCCGCGATCTCCCCCGTGCTCGTCGGCACCGGCGCCGCCGCGTACCTCGACGGCTTCGTCTGGTGGAAGGCGCTGCTGGCCCTCGGCGTCGCGCTGGCGCTGCAGATCGGCGTCAACTACGCCAACGACTACAGCGACGGCATCCGCGGCACCGACGAGAACCGCGTCGGCCCGCTCCGCCTGGTCGGCTCCAAGGTCGCCACGCCACGGGCAGTCAAGACCGCGGCCTTCACCTGCTTCGGTATCGGCGCCGCCCTCGGCATCGTCCTCTGCGCAACGTCGAGCTGGTGGCTCCTGGTCGCCGGCGCCGCGTCCCTGCTCGGCGCCTGGTTCTACACCGGCGGCAAGCGTCCGTACGGCTACCGCGCCCTCGGCGAGGTGAGCGTGTTCCTGTTCTTCGGCCTGGTCGCCGTCCTCGGTACGACGTACGTCCAGGCGGAGGCCCTGAGCTGGACCGCGGCGGCCGGCGCCGTCTCGATCGGCGCCATCGCCTGTGCTCTCCTGGTCGCGAACAACCTCCGCGACATCCCGACCGACTCGGTCACCGGCAAACGCACGCTGGCCGTGGTCCTCGGCGCCGCACTCTCCCGCCGCTTCTACGCCGCTTTGATCGCCCTGGCGTTCGTCCTGGCCGCCGTCTCCGTCATCGCGACGCCCTGGACCCTGCTGGCGTTCATCGCGCTCCCCCTGGCCGTGAAGTCCACCCGCATCATCCTGAGCGATGCGGTAGGCCCCGCCCTGATCCCGGTGCTGAAGTTCACCGGCCTGACGGAACTCCTCTACGCCATCGGCCTCGGCGTGGGCCTCGCCCTGGGCAGCTGACGGATACTCGGGCAGGTCCAGCGCGGTGTCCGCTTGCCTTCGTCGAGCAGCCCTTCCACGGTGTCGGCAAGGTCAGCGACCGACCGCCGCCCGTCGAGCTCAAGCGCCGCGCCGCATACCGGTGATCAGGATGCGGGTCATGCGGCGAGGGTGTCCCAGGCAGCCATCGCGCAGGTGATGACGGTTTCCAGTTCGGCGCGGGTGGCGCCGTCGCGGGCCTGGATCGAAAGGCCTTGTACGACGGTGGCGTAGTACCTGGCCATCGCCTCCAGGCCGACAGTCGGGGCGAGGTCGCCGTCGGTCACGCCGCGGGACAGCCGGTCCTTGATCTCCACGTACTGGCCGTGGCGTCCCTCGGCCAGAAACTCGCGTACTGCGTGATTCTCGATGGCCCCGGTCGGGGCGGCGAGGACGAGCATGCAGTAGTGCGGATGTTCGGGGTGGGTGATCTGCTCCGCGGTCGCCTGCAGCATGGTGTGAATCGCTTCGCGGGCGGTCGGTCCTTCGCGGAGGGCACGGCGCGGCGGCTCGCCTGCGGTGGTCCCGTACAGGGCCATGACCTGCCGGAACAGGTCTTCCTTGCTGCCGAAGTACGCGTAGATGCTCGCGGACCGGATCCCCATCGCACCGCCGAGATCGCTGAGCGACGTGCCTTCGTACCCGCGTTCCCAGAAGACGTCCAAGGCCTGACGCAAGGCGACGTCCGGGTCGAACGTCCGCGGCCGGCCGCGGGTTGCCATCGGTCCTCCCCGACTTTGTTGGTCGATCGACCAAGTTTATCTTGACCGGCCCACACGGCGGTGTCACGATTTGTTGGTCAATCGACCAACAAAGGAGGGGCGCCATGCGGGCACTGCAGCAGATGTCGCTCAACGGACCCCAGGATCTGCAACTGAGCGACGTACCGATCCCGGAGCCCGGCCCCGGCGAGGTTCTCGTGCGAGTCACAGCCGCCGGCCTCAACTACGTCGACATCTCCCAGTCCCGCGGCACCTTCGCAGGCGGCCCGAACCCGCCATACGTCGCCGGCATCGAGGCCGCCGGTGAGGTGGTCGCCGTCGGTGACGGGGTGAAGCTCGCGGTCGGCACTCGCGTGATCGGCGTCAGCATCGGCGGCGGAGCGTTCGCCGAGTACCTGGTGCTGCCCACGGTCGCGGCCGTGCCGGTGCCTGCGGGATGGACCGACGAGCAGGCACTGGGTCTGGTCGTCAACTGGCCGACCGCCTTGGCCGCGCTCCGGCCGTTGGGCAGGCTGACCGCCGGCCAGACCGCGCTGGTCCACGCCGCGGCAGGTGGAACCGGCCAAGCCGCCGTGCGGCTGGCAAAGCACTACGGCGCAACGGTGATCGCAACTGCCTCCCCCGAGAAGCACGACGTCGTGCGCGCCCTTGGCGCCGACCACGTCCTCAACTCTCGCAGCACCGACCTGGCCGCCGAAGTGCTGCGGTTGACGCACGGCGCCGGTGTCGACCTGACCCTGGAGTCGATCGGCGGCCCCGCCCTCGAGACCAGTCTGACCGCCACCAAACGCGTCACCGGCCGGGTAGTCGTCACCGGCCTCCCCGCCGGAGAAGCCACGATCACCAACTGGGACCTGGTCTACAAACACCAACTCCACCTCATCGGCCTCAACATCGGCACCCTGATCCGGCACACACCACAGATCTTCGGCGAGGTGATGGCAGAACTGTTCCACCTCATCGCCACCGGGGTATTCCCCCCCGGCCCAGCCCACGACCTACGACCTGGCCGATGGCCCGAAAGCCCTCGCCGAACTCGATTCCCGAGCCACGGTGGGCAAAGTCGCACTCCTGCCCTGACCGAGCACGGCTGTTTACTCCGGTTCGGTCCAGTGGCCGGTGGTGGCGAAGGTTTCGAGGGTGGTGGTGTAGGGGGTGATGTCGATGCCGGCGGTGCGGAGCCAGGTGTCGTCGTAGTAGGTGTTGCCGTAGCGTTCGCCGCTGTCGCAGAGCAGAGTGACGATGCTGCCGCGGGCGCCGGTGCGGCGCATCTCGGCGGCCAGGCGGAGGGCGCCCCAGAGGTTGGTGCCGGTGGAGCCCCCGACGAGGCGGCCGGTGACGCGGGAGCAGAAGCGCATCGCGGCGATCGAGGCGGCGTCGGGGACCGAGATCATCCGGTCGACGACGCCGAGGACGAAGGACGGCTCGACGCGCGGGCGGCCGATGCCTTCGATGCGGGACGGGCGGCCGGTGGAGAAGTCGTGGTCGCCGGCCTCGAAGGCGGGGAAGAAGGCGGAGTTCTCCGGGTCCACCACGGCGACCGACGTGTCGTACCGCTGGTAGCGCACGTACCGCCCGATGGTGGCCGACGTGCCGCCGGTGCCTGCGCCGACCACGATCCAGGTCGGGATCGGGTGCGCCTCGAGCGAGAGCTGCCCGAAGATCGACTCGGCGATGTTGTTGTTGCCGCGCCAGTCGGTCGCCCGCTCGGCGTACGTGAACTGGTCCATGTAGTGCCCGCCGGTCTCCTCGGCCAGCCGCTTGGCCTCGCCGTAGATCTGGCCGGAGCGTTCGACGAAATGGCAGCGGCCGCCGTAGAACTCGATCAGCTCGACCTTTTCGCGGCTCGTGGACGCCGGCATCACCGCGATGAACGGCAGGCCGAGCAGCCGGGCGAAGTACGCCTCGCTGACGGCCGTGGAGCCGCTGGACGCCTCGATGACCGTGGTGCCCTCGTGGATCCAGCCGTTGCACAGCGCGTACAGGAACAGGGAGCGGGCGAGCCGGTGCTTGAGTGAGCCGGTCGGGTGGACGGACTCGTCCTTGAGATACAGGTCCACGCCGGAACCTTCCGGCATCGGGAACACGTGCAGATGCGTGTCGGCGCTGCGGTTCGCGTCGGCGTCGACGATCCGGATCGCCTCGGAGACCCAGGCCCGCGCCTTGTCGTCGCGCCGGTCGACCTCACGGCACACCCCGTCTACCTCACTCATGCGGGCCAGGCTAGGACGTACGGCGCGATTTGAGTATTCCTACGCTCTGCAACCACCCGCCCCGGCCGCGAGGATCGGTCCCATGATCGATTTCCCTGACTGGTTCGTCGCGCTCATGGTCGCGGCGCTGGCGCTGGGCGGCGCGCTCCCGGTGAGCGGCCCGCTCGCGGTCGTCGGGTACCTGCGCGCCGGCCGCCACCCGTACCGGAACGCCGTCTGGTACTGGGCGTGGAGCACCGTGGTCTCGGCCGCGATCATGTCCGCGTGCATCGTGCTGCGGATCTTCTTCGTCGCGGCCGTCCTGGACTGGGCGCTGCTTTGGACCGTCGCCTGGTATCTGCTTCCGGACGAGCACCGTGCCCGGCTCCTGCACCGCCGCCCACCCCACCCGCATCCCCAGAACCAGTCGTACCAACCGCGGTACCCGCCGTACCAGCCGTACCAGCCGCTGCACGCCCAGCAGTACGCCGGGCGGCCCCGGTGATCCCGCTCGGCGCGATCGAGTTCTCGCCGGCCGAGGTCGCGATGATCCTCGCGATCCTCACCGTCGGCGCGATCGCCCTGGCCCTCCCCGCGACCCTGACGCTCGCCTGGGTCGGCTACCGCCGCGGCACCCGGCGCCCCGGCTGGAACGCGCTCTGGTACTGGCTCGCCGGTACGGCGCTGTCGGTCGGGACGACTGCAGTCGCGGCCGGCCAGGGCCTCGGCTGGTGGGCGGTACCGATCGGCTGGATCCCCACCGGGCTGCTGGCCGCGGCGCTCAACCCCCGCTGGACCCCGAGGGCGAGCTAGGTTGGGAATCCACGACGACCGGGCAGCAGGGGGAACGATGAGTGAGAACAGTGATCGGCCGACGCGACAGCGGGTGACGTTGACCGACATCAGCTCGCGCGCGTGGGAGCACCCGGCGGACCGGGGTGCGCTGGTCGCGCTGCGGCAGCTGAAAGGCTTCGACTACGTCCTGCGCAAGATGTCGGGGATGATCAACGAGCGGGCGTTCCGGCTGCAGTTCCTGGGTGGCGCGATCCGGGTCGACGAGCGGCAGTTCCCGACCGTGCACCGGCTCTTCACCGAGGCGGCCTCCACGCTCGACGTCCGCCAGCTCCCCGAGCTGTACGTCACCAACAGCCCGATCTGGAACGCGGTCACGATCGGCATGGACAAGCCGTTCATCGTGGTGAACAGCGCTCTGATCAAGGGCCTGGACGAGGAGGAGCTGCGGTTCGTCCTCGGTCACGAGCTCGGCCACGCGCAGAGCGGGCACGCGCTGTACCAGTCACTGCTGCTCTGGCTGATGCGCCTGACCGGAGCTGTCGGCTGGATGCCGATCGGCGCGCTCGGCCTCCGGGCGATCATCGCCGCGCTGCACGAGTGGCACCGCAAGGCAGAGCTCTCCGGTGACCGGGCGGGTCTGCTCGCGGTCCAGGACCCGGCCGTCGCGCTGCGCGTCCAGATGAAGCTCGCCAGCGGCGGTCAGCTCCATGAACTCGACACCACCACGTTCCTCGCCCAAGGCACGGAGTACGAGAGCGCCGGCGACCTGCGTGACAGCGTGCTGAAGCTGCTGCTGCTCGAGGCGCAGTCGCACCCGATGGCCGTCATCCGGGCGCACGAGCTGCGCCGCTGGGTCGACGAGGGCGAGTACACGACGGTCGTCTCCGGCGACTACCCGAAGCGGCAGGACGACGGCGACGCGTCGATCTCGCAGGAGGCGAAGAACGCCGCCAAGTCGTACACCGAGGCGTTCAACCGCTCGCAGGACCCGCTGGCCAAGTTCCTCCGCGACCTCGGCGACGGCCTGGGCGGCGTCCGCGACTGGGTGTCGTCGAAGTTCCCGCCCCGAAACTGACTCGCCCGCGCTCCGCCCGGGCTGCGATCCTGTGCCGGTGATCGACGTACAAGCAATCGGCCCGGACGACTGGAAGGCGTGGCGTGAGCTCCGGCTCGCCGCGCTCGCGGAGGCGCCGTTCGCCTTCGGTTCGCAGTACGCGGACTGGGTGGACGCCACCGAGGACCGCTGGCGGGAGCGGCTGAGCTCGCCCGGCGGCTATCAGGTGCTCGCCTCGATCGACGGTACGCCGGCCGGTATGGCAGGCGGGTTCCCGAGCGCCGACGACACCGCCGAGCTGGTCTCGATGTGGGTCGCGCCCGCGGGCCGCGGCAAGGGTGTCGGCAACGCGCTGATGACCGCGATCGAGGACTGGGCCCGCGGGATCGGCGCCGCGACGCTGAAGCTGTCCGTTGTCCCGGGCAACGACCCGGCGCGCAACCTGTACCTGCGTCACGGCTACGTCGACACCGACGAGCCCGGCGACCTGATGGCCGACGGCGTACGCCGGGAACTGGTCATGCGCAAACCGCTGTAGACACTGTAGACACTGGCGACACTGTGGACACTGTGGACACTGTGGACACAGACGAAGGGCCTGCTTCCCCCCTCCCGGGAAGCAGGCCCTTCGAGTACTGCGGCCGATCAGCCCATGTGGACGGCGTTCTGGCCGTCGGTGGCCAGGTCCTTGTGCTTGATCGACAGGCCGACGAGCGTGATCACGGCCGCGCCCAGCGCCAGGAACGCCGACCAGATGAACGCCCGGGTGAAACCGTGCGTCGTGGCGAGCGCGGTGAACTGGCCCTGCAGCTGCTTGATCTGCTCCGGAGACTGCCCGGACTCGGCCGCCTTCTGCAGGCCGGGGGCCAGCTCGGCGAACTTGTCCTTGATCGCGCTGGTGGAGATCGTGCCCAGCAGCGCCAGACCGATCGCACCACCGATCTGCTGCACCGTGTTCAGGACGGCGGATCCGACACCGGAGTCCTCGGCCGCGACACCGCTGACCGCGGTCAGCGTGAGCGGGACGAAGATCAGGCCCATGCCGAACGACAGGACCAGGATGTACGGCAGCAGGTCGGTCAGGTACGACGAGTCGACCTGGAGCTGGCTGAACCCGAACATGCCGCCCGCGACGAACACGCCACCGGCGCCGGAGATCCAGCGCGGGTCGACCCGCGCCACCAGCGTCGACGCGACCTGGGCGGCGACCACGATGCCGAAGCTGAACGGCAGGAACGACAGACCGGTCTTGATCGCGCTGTAGCCCATGATCGACTGCACGAAGATGCCCAGGAAGTAGAACATCGAGAACATCGCCGCGCCGACGATCAGCATCACGAAGAAGCTCACGCCGCGGGTCCGGTTCGCGAGGATCCGGAACGGCATCAGCGCGTGCTTCGACCGCGCCTCGATGGTGAGGAACAGCCCGATCAGCGCCAGGCCGCCGAGGATGAAGACCAGCGTCCAGGTGTCGCCCCAGCCCTCGGTGGCGGCGTGCGTCAGACCGTAGACCAGCGAAGTCAGACCGAGGGTTCCGGTGATCGCACCCGGCAGGTCGAATTTGCCGGTCTGTCGCTCCGACTCACCGAGGAATCGGAACGCGGCGACGGCCACCAGCAGGCCGATCGGGGTGTTGATGAAGAACGTCCAGCGCCAGTCGGCCTCGGTCAGGGCGCCACCGAGGATCAGGCCGATCGCGGCGCCGGCGCCGGACATCGCGGCGTACACACCCATCGCCCGGTTGCGCTCCTTGCCGGCCGGGAAGGTGGTGGTGATCAGTGCCAGCGCGTTCGGCGAGGCGGCCGCGGCCGCGATGCCCTGCGCGATCCGGCTGGCCAGCAGGACGCCCTCGCTCTGGGCGATACCGCCGACGAACGACGCCAGACCGAACAGCACGACGCCGAACACGAACACCTTGCGGCGGCCGACGATGTCACCGATCCGGCCGCCGAGCAGCAGCAGACCGCCGAACGCCAGCGCGTAGGCGTTGACCACCCACGGCAGCGACGCGTCGCTGAAGCCCAGTTCGTTCTTGATGTGCGGCAGCGCGATGTTCACGATGGTGCCGTCCAGCACCACCATCAGCTGCGCCATGCAGATCAGCGCGAGCGCGATGCCGAGGTTGCGATGGCCGTGCGCGTTGGCTCCGGTCGCCGCCACAGCGTCGACCGGCCGGCCGTCCGGCGGATCGGCGTTGATGACTTCTTCGGACATGAGTGTTTCCCCTCTTGGGCAGACTTGCCTGGTTGAATCGCGGACCGGCCCCTCACCGGTCAGCTCACCTGCGACCCCCGCGCCGCAGGCAGGATCACGTTGTCGATCACTCGGAGGATCAGGTCGTCGGTCGGCTCGACGCCGAGGATGTAGGCGTGGTGGATGATCACCGCGGGCAGCGTCACCGACAGCAGGGCGACGTCGACGTCCGGCGCGATCTCGCCGCGCTGGACGGCACGCTCGTACACCTTGTTGGTCAGCTCGTTGCGGGGCGCCAGGAAGCGCTCCCGGAAGGCCTTCTGCAGGTCGGCGTCGCGGTGCAGCGCGGTGAGCAGGCCGGCCACCACCGACATCGGCATCTCGTCGGTGAAACCGCCGTCGCCGCACGCCATCGAGACCAGGTCGCCGCGGAGGCTGCCGGTGTCGACGTCCTCCGGCATCGGGCAGCCCTTCGCCCGGCTGATCGCGTCCACGACCAGCTCCGCCTTGGTGGACCAGCGCCGGTACAGCGTGGCCTTGCTGGCCTTCGCCGCCGTCGCCACCGCATCCATGGTCAGCCGGTCGTAGCCGAGCTCGGCCACCACCGCGACGGTCGCGTCGAGGATCTCCTCCTCCCGACCGCCTTCGACCCGCGGCCGCTGGCGCACCACATCCACAGTCATCACCCTGAGTAGCTACAAGAACACCGATAGAACGAAACGGTTTCGTTTCATCCACCACGTTACGACTCATGTGAAGGAGTGCACAAACGATTTTCCCGGAAATTCACCAGTGGCGTAAATCACTCTGCGTACCAGTGCTCGACTGGTACGCAGAGGTGCCGGGCCATGTCGGGGCCGTGTCAGGGCGCGGACAGACCGGTGTCAGCCGGGACCGCGATGGTCTTCCCATGACGAACAACAGCACTTCCTCGATCACCCTGACCGACGACGACAAGCTCACCCTCGCCACCGCCGCGCACGGCGCGATCACGCTCATCACCGCGGCCGGCGTGAAGTCGGCCGGCAAGGTCGCCGTCGCCGGCGCCCTCGCCCTGTCCGCCGCGACCGGCCCGGTCGGGCACGCGCTCACCGAGAAGCAGAAGAGCGTGAAACTCAAGGGCAAGTCCACCGCCGAACTCGCCGACACGGTGCTGCCGGCGCTGAACGCGTCCATGAGCCTGCTCCAGCAGCAGGATCAGGCCGAGGCCGCCAACTTCCGCAGCACTGTCCTCACCGCGGTCGAGGCGGGCGCCCGCGCCGAGCGCGGCGGGACCGGCCCGGCCATGACCGAGATGATCCGCAAGATCACCGAAGCCCTCGACGCGGCATGACCCACCCGCGGACGCCGGCGGCCATCCTGCCGTCGGCGCCGCCGCACAGATCAGCGGTGGGTCAGTCGTCGTCCTCGGCCGAGCGGGCCTGCTCGAGGCGGGTGGAGATCTTCGTGGCGCGGGTCTCGATCTTGCCGGCCAGGCGGTCGCGGGCGGCCCGGAGGACGAAGATCGACAGGATCGACGAGAGGATCAGGGCGATCAGCAGCAAAGGGAACACGGTCAGCCAGTTGTTCAACGCGAACCACAGCACCGCGAAGCAGATGGCGAACAGCGCGGCCCGCAGGCCGGTGTAGATGGCGAATTCCTTCACAGCGATCCCTTTCCTCGCCTCACAGCATCACACAGCCGCTGACCCCGCCTCGACGACCCCCCACCCCGACTACAATCCGAAACCGAAGGACTACACATCGTGAAAGGGGTGGGCATGATGCGTCTTGCCGTCGTCGTCGGCGCTCTCGCGCTGGCAGTGGCTCCAGTTCCGGCCGCGGCAGTCCCGGCAGGTGACCCGGTGTACGAGTACGCGGTGGCTCACCCCCTCGACCTCGCCGGTCTCGACCGCGTCTCCCGGCAACACACCGGAGCAGGTATCGAGGTACAGCTGAACGGCATCGCCAAGCCCGTGACCGGCGCAGCGGCGCAAGAGATCCTCGACCGGCGCTGGGCGGCACGGAAGGCCGGCAAGAACCCGGCGGACAACCTCAGCGTCGGTTTCGTCTGGGTCGGCACCGTCGCCCGCGGGATCTGGGACTTCCGGGACGGATTCGTCGGTGGCGTGCGGCCCGAGGACCTCTCGAGCGTGCAACTGTCGCTCGGCTGCACCCGGATCAAGCAGACGATCACCCGCACCTACGACTACACCAACGAGCAGACTCCGAATGCGGCGTACCTGTATCACGGCGGCCTGGGGACCAACGCGCCGATCAGTGCCGTGAAGGACGCGACCTCGGGCCACAAGATGGTCACCGACCACGGTGTGACCGACGTGATCCTGACCCGGCCCAGGGGCTGCTCCAAGCACGGCCACGGCGCGCAGTACACCTACGAGCACAACCAGGGCCAGTCCGGCTTCAGCGCCTCGGCCGGGTGGGGCTTCCTCAGCGTCAGCTACAGCGGCAGCGGGGTCCACTTCCAGAAGGGCACCGACCCCTCCTACAAGACCTTCTGATGCTGGGCGTCACAGCAACACTCGCCCTGGTCGGCACACTGCTGACGCCGTCGGCCTCCGACTGGATCACCGACTGCCAGTACGGCACCTATCAGAACAGGGCGAGCAACCGCCTGACCTCCGGACGGCTCGAGACCGGGCTGTGCAGTTACTCGACCACAGCTGTCTCGCAGGTGAACATCCGCTACCACAAGGAGCGCGGGAATCCTGTCACGCTGCGCTTCGCCTGGGAGTTCGTGAACAAGCAGGGCACCGTTCTGACCGGTACTCGCCACGACCTGGGGAAGTTCAGGCAGGCTGCCGGACAGACCAAGTACTACGCCTGGAAGTACCCGTTCCCCGGGACCAAGCGGCCGGCTCCTCCGCTCGTGTGCGGGCGTGGAGTGATGGTGCAGTACGACGACGCCCGCGGGAGTGTCGTCGGGCGCTATCAGACCGGGGTGATCTGCTGGTAGCCCCGGCTCAGAGACCGGAGTAGGCGTGGAAGCCGGACAGCAGCAGGTTGACGCCGACGAAGTTGAAGAGGAAGACGACCCACCCGGCGATCGCCACCCAAGCGGCGCGGCGTCCGCGCCAGCCCGCCGTCGCACGGGCATGCAGGTACGCCGCGTAGACCACCCAGGTCACCAGCGACCAGACCTCTTTCGGGTCCCAGCCCCACGCGCGGCCCCAGGCGTAGTACGCCCAGATCGGCCCGGCGACGAGGACGCCGAAGGTCCAGATCGGGAACGAGAACGCGTGCACCTTGTAAGCGACCGCGTCGATCGACTCGGCGGACGGGACCCGGCGCAGCGCGGCCGGCATCGGCTTGCCGTCGACGGCCCGGGCCTCGGCCCTGGACTTGATCAGGTAGAGCACCGAAGCCAGCCCGCCCAGCGTGAACCCGCCGCCGGCGATCGCCGCCGCGGACACGTGGATCACCAGCCAGTACGAGTGCAGCGCCGGCAGCAGGTCACCGGCCGGGACGTAGAACGCCAGGACGGCGATGCCGAGCGCGGCGGTGATGACGAAGGTGACCCCGAGACCGAGCCACTGCAGCCGCTGACGCTTGAGCAGTGCGAGGTACACGATCGCGACCGCCAGCGACGCCGTGATGGAGAACTCGTACATGTTGCCCCACGGCACCCGCCCGGCGGCCAGTCCGCGGGTCAGCACACCGCCGGCGTGCAGCGCGAAGGCCAGCACGGTCAGCAGAATGCCGATCCGGCTCGCCTGGTCGCCGCGCACCGACGATTCGTCCGCGACAGCATCGGCCGGAGCGGCATCGGCCGGGGCGTCCGGAACCTCCCCGCCGTCCGCGGCGACCAGCACCTTCGCCTCGGCGTCCTTCTTCACCACCCGCAGGCCGCTCGCCCATTCCACCGCGTGCGCGAGCATCGCGAGCCCGTAGATGATCGTCGCGGTCGGGATCAGCAGATTCGACAGCGATGCCAGGGTGGACGGGTTCATACCTGCTCCTGCTTCTTCAGGCTCTTCACGATCGCGCCGATCTCGTCACCGAGTCCACGCTCCAGTCCCCGGTCGAGACCGGCGACCTCGACAACGGTACGCCCGTCCTCGTCGCGGACCCTTACCCAGGTACGGCGCGGGTGCACGAACAGCGAGCCCATCAGGCCGAGGATCGCCAGCAGGATGCCACCCAGCGCCAGGTTCTTGCCGGGCGTGTCGCTGATCTGCAGCTTGACCCACCGGCTGTAGCCGTCGAACGTGAGCGACCCGGCCTTGTCCGGGAGCGGGACGCTCTGCCCGGGGGCGAGCTGGAACCGCCACTTGTCACCGTTCTGGGTGAACTGCGTCAGCTTCGTCTTGTCGAGCTGGTACACCGACTCCGGCTTCCCGGTCTCGGGCTGCGGGCGGCCGTAGTACCCGGTCATCACCAGCGCCGGGTTCAGGTCGTCGGGGAACATCGACACCGGCCCCTGCTGGCCGATGACGGCCGTGGGCAGGAAGAAGCCCTCGAACCCGAGGGTGGCCGGTCGCGCGTCCGGCGCCTTGATCACGCCGAACGACGAGAAGTTGGCGTCCTGGGGCAGGAACGGCGCCGGACCGGAGAACGCCACGTTGCCCTGCCCGTCGCGGACCGTCACTCGCGGCGCGTACCCGTGACCGAGCAGGAAGACATCGCTGCCGTCCACCCGGAGCGGGTGGTTGACCTCGAGGAGATACGGCTTCTCAGGCGCGTCCGGCGTCTCCTGGTACGTCAGCTGCGCCTTGAACTCGCGCGCCGCGCCCCTCTGCGGACCGTCCTGCTGGAACTTCGCCTGGAAGTCCTTGACGGTCAGCGAGAACGGCGGCAGATCGTCGTCACCGCTGAACGCGCGGCCGGGCGTGAAGTCGTCGTACTGCGCGACGGAGTTGGAGAAACCGTTGCCCACGACAACCAGAACGGTGCCGCGATAGCCGAACAGCGATCCCCAGGCGACCCCGACCAGCGCCAGGATCAGCGAGAAGTGGAAGAGCAGGTTGCCCGCCTCGCGCAGGTAGCCGCGCTCCGCACCGACCGCGCCGTCGTACGCCTGCACCCGGAAACGGCGCTTGCGCAACTCGCGGGTCGCGACCTCGAGGACGTCGCCGGCCTCGGGGATCTCGAAACGCTCGTACCCGGGCAGGCGGTTCAGGTTCCGCGGCGGCTTCGGCGGCCGCGCCCGCAGACCCTTCAGATAGACAGACAGCCGCGGGACGACGCAGCCGATCAGCGAGATGAACAGCAACAGGTAGATCGCCGAGAACCACGCCGACTTGTAGACGTCGAACAGGCCGAGCTTGTCGTACAGCGGGCCGAGCTTCGGGTGCGCGGCGAGGAAGTCCGACACCTTGATCGGGTCGATCGGCGTCTGCGGGATCAGCGATCCCGGCACCGCGCCGAGCGCCAGCAGGAACAGCAGCACCAGCGCCGTCTTCATCGACGTCAGCTGCCGCCACATCCAGCGCAGCCAGCCGATCAGGCCGAGCGCGGGCGGGGTTCCCGGCTCCTCGGGGCCGGAGGCGGCCGCGATGCGGTCCTTCACTTCCGACATGTCAGACCGCCGATCCGAAGTTGGCGACCCACTGCCGCAGGTCCGCGGTCATCGCATCCCACACTCCCGTCAGCAGCAGCAGTCCCACCGCGATCATCAGTACGCCGCCGATCCGGATCACCAGCAGCTGGTGCTTGCGGACCCACGCGACCGCGCCCAGCATCCGGCGGAAGGCCAGCGCCGCCACGATGAAGGGGATCCCCAGGCCGAGGCTGAACACCAGTGCGAGCGCCGCGCCGCGGCCGGTGCTGCCCTCGGTCGTGGCCAGCGTCATCACGGTCCCGAGCGTCGGCCCGATACACGGCGTCCACCCGAAGCCGAACAGCACGCCGAGCAGCGGCGCCGCCGCGATCCCGACCGCCGGCACCCGGTGCACCCGCAGATCCTTCTGCAGGAACCCGAACCCGCCGAGGAAGACCAGCCCCAGCACGACAGTCAGGGCGCCGAGCACCTTCGTGATCGTCGCCTGGTGGTCGATCAGCAGGTCGCCCGCGGTCCCGAAGACCACGCCGGTGAGGATGAACACCGCGGAGAAGCCGGCCACGAACAACGCCGTACCGGCGAGCATCCGGCCGCGTTTCTCGGAGCCGAGTTCGGCCGCGGACAGGCCGGTGACGTAGGAGAGGTAGCCGGGCAGCAGCGGGACGACGCACGGCGAGAAGA
This sequence comes from Kribbella sp. NPDC003505, assembly GCF_040610875.1. NCBI lineage: Bacteria > Bacillati > Actinomycetota > Actinomycetes > Propionibacteriales > Kribbellaceae > Kribbella > Kribbella sp. NPDC003505. Next base: position 121,137 of record NZ_JBEXNA010000005.1, read on the forward strand.
ACGAGATCGCGCCGGCCAGCACCGCGATCGGCAGTGCGACCAGCATCGAACCCGTCATCGAGTCGGCGAACCACTGTCCCATCAGGCTGCGCCTAACCTCATTGAGCTTCAGCCACCATTCCCAGAAGCGTCTGCTTCGTGACTTCACCGACGACGCGGCCGGCGACCTTGCCGGACTTGTCGATCACCAGCGTGGTCGGGATCGCCGCCGGCGAGATCTGCCCGCGGAAGCGCAGCAGCGCCTTGCCGTTCGGGTCGTAGATGCTCGGGAACGGTACGCCGAACTCCTGGACGAACTTCTTCGCCGGGGCCTTGTCCAGGTCGCGGGTGTTCAGCCCGATGAACTGCACCGAGGGCCCCAGCTCCTTCGAGGCCGCCACCAGGTCGGGGGCCTCCTTGCGGCACGGCGGGCACCACGAACCCCACACGTTGAGGACGACCACCTTGCCGACCTGGTCCGACAGGGTCCAGGTCTTGCCGTCCAGGGTCTGACCGGTGAGCTGCGGCGCCGGCTTCCGGTCCGCCGCTGCGAACATCGACACGTTGCCGTTGCCACTGACGAATCCGGCCTGGCCCTCGCGGTTCTGCGCCGACTGCTGCCCCGACGAGCAGGCAGTCACCGCCAGCATCAGACCGGTGACCAGCACGACGACGCGACGACGCATCAGGCCCCTCCGACGAACTTCTTCGGGTTCTTCACCGGGAGCAGGTCCTTGGCCGGCTCGGAGTACCCGACCGAGACGATCTCCTCGCCGTGGAACGTGAACGAGGTCAGGCTGGCCAGGCTGCACTGCCGCTTGCGCGGGTCGTGCAGCATCCGGCGGCCCTCGATGGCGGACCGGACGATCCAGATCGGCAGCTGGTGCGACACGATCAGCGCCTCGTGACCCGCGGCCTTCTGCCGGGCGGTCTCGATCGCGTCCCGCATCCGGCGGACGAGCTGGTTGTACGGCTCGCCCCAGGACGGCTTCCACGGGTTCCGCAGCAGCCACCAGGCGCTCGGCCGGCGCAGCGCGCCGTCACCAACGCCGAACTTCCTGCCCTCGAACAGGTTCGCCGCCTCGATCACCCGCTCGTCGATGTCCGGCGTGATCCCGAACACCTCGGCGATCGGCTGCATCGTCTCCTGGGCCCGCTCCAGCGGCGAGCTGACCAGGTGCACGATGTCGCGGCCCTTGACGTGCTCGGCCACCCGGTCGGCCATCGCCCGCCCGAGCTCGGACAGGTGGAAGTCGGGGATCCGGCCGTAGAGCACACCGGTCGGGTTGTGCACCTCGCCGTGACGCATCAGGTGCACGACCGTCGTTTCGGTCACCGCTGTCCCTTCACTCTCGTACGGCGGCCGCCGCGCGGGCTGCCGGTGCCAGGGCGGACTCGAGCTCGGTGAGCGCGTCGTCGTCGATCGCCGCGCTCACGAACCAGGCCTCGAACGCGCTCGGTGGCAGGTAGACACCGGCGTCCAGCATGGCATGGAAGAACGCCGTGAACCGGGGCAGCACCTGGGCGTTGGCTCCGGCGAAGTCCCGGATCTCGGCAGGTCCCTCCGAGGACTCCACGAAGAAGACGCTGAAGAGGTTCCCCGCCGCCGAGATGACGTGCGGCACACCTTCCTTGTCCAGCGCGGTCGACACCAGCCGCTGGATGGTCAGCGAGGTCTCGTCGAGCTTGGCGTACACCTCGTCGGTGGCCAGCCGCAGCGTGGTCAGGCCGGCGGTGGTGGCGATCGGGTTCCCGGACAGCGTGCCGGCCTGGTAGACCGAGCCCTCCGGCGCCAGGTGCGCCATCACGTCGGCGCGGCCGCCGAACGCCGCGGCCGGAAAACCGCCGCCCATCACCTTTCCGAACGTCATCAGGTCCGGCTGCACGCCGTCGACGCCGTACCAGCCCGAGCGGGTGATCCGGAAGCCGGTCATGACCTCGTCGGAAATGAACAGTGCACCGTTTTCCTTGCAGATCCGGGCGAGGAACGCGTTGAAGCCGTCGCGCGGCGGAACGACGCCCATGTTGCCCGGCGACGCCTCGGTGATCACGGCCGCGATCTGCTCGCCGTACTCGGAAAACGCTGCGCTGACGGCCGCCTGGTCGTTGTACGGCAGCACGATGGTGTCGGCCGTGGTCGCCTCGGTGACGCCCGGCGTCCCGGGGATGCCCAGCGTCAGGACGCCGGAACCGGCCTGGGCCAGCAGCGCGTCCACATGGCCGTGGTAGCAGCCGGCGAACTTCACGATCTTGGCGCGCCCGGTGAACCCGCGGGCCAGCCGGAGCGCGGACATCGTCGCCTCGGTCCCGGACGACACCAGCCGGACCTTGTCGACCGGCGTCCGCGCGACGATCTCCTCGCCGAGCAGGACCTCGGTCTCGGTCGGCGTCCCGTACGAGGTGCCGCGGCCGACGGCGGCCTGGACGGCGGCGATCACCTCCGGGTGCGCGTGGCCGAGCAGCAGCGGGCCCCAGGACGAGACCAGGTCGAGGTAGCGGTTGCCGTCGACATCGGTCATGTGACATCGGTCACCGGAGGCCATGAAACGCGGCACGCCGCCGACGGCGCGGAACGCGCGGACGGGAGAGTTGACCCCGCCCGGCGTCACGGCGGAGGCCCTGTCGAAGAGCGCGGCGGACTGTTCTGTGTGGTCGGGCCCAAGGTCACTCACCGGGCCATTCTCCCCGACCGGGCGAGCGGCCCGGCGGGCAGGGCAGGGCCAATTCCTGGTACCGATCGTTCCCGAGGGGTTCACAGGCGCTTTGTTACGCGCCAGTAAACGGCCTTGTTGGTGACCCGGCGTAGTTGAGCCAGGGGTCGAGCAGTTGCCGCAGCGGTACCCCGAGGACCGCCGCGATCCGTTCCGTGTCATCCACGGTGAGGTCGGTCTCACCGGTGGAGATCCGCCGGTTGACCCACATGAACGAGACCCCCAGGGCCGCCGCCAGACGTCTGTTCGACATCTGCTGGCGGCCGAGCTCGGCGCGCACCTCCCGCGCGATAAGCGCGGACGCCCCCTCCCGAGGAGCGATTGCAGTGTTCGTCATGCGTGACACTGTAACGCCCGGTCGGGGTCTCGGCTAGATGTAAATCCGCAACGCAAGACGCGCCAGTGACTCTCTTCATGCTTGACGTGCAACGCAAAGCGTGTCAACGTACCGCTCATGATTGCTACGCCGAACGCAACCGTTGCAGCGACGGTGCGCGCCGAGATGGCCCGGCGGAACGTCACGACCCGGGATCTCGCGGCGAAGCTCGAGAAGTCCGCGGCGTGGGTGTCCCGTCGCACCACTGGTGCCGTGCCGATCACCCCCGACGACGCCCACCTCATCGCCGACGCGCTCGGCGTCGAAGCCTCGCTGCTGCTGACCACCTGATCGGTCGCCCCGGCCTGTTCGCCGTGCCGCATTCCCCCCCGTGCCGGCCGGTATCGCCTCCCCGGGCCGGGGCGACCCCCTTTCTTCATCCGTCCGCCTGACGAACCGGAGAACGTCATGCACCACACACAGGAACCGCCAATCCCCAGGCCCGAGCACTACGAGCTCAGCTACGCCGCCGCGCACCCGTCTCGGTTCCGCCGCGCGCTGCGCTGGGCCGACCGGCATCCCGGCTGGATCGTCACCGGGCTCGTCGCCGTCATCGCGGCCGTGCCGGTGTACGTCATTGCCCACGACAACCCGGCGCGCGGCGCGGCCGACCACGCCGCCGTCGTCGCCAAGCCGGCCGCCGCACCGCCGGCCCGCAACGCGCCGGAGTACTCGCCGCCGCTCCCCGACCAGCTCGCGGGCGACGGCATGTGGATCGTCGGCAAGCAGATGAAGCCGGGCGTGTACCAGTCGGACGCGGGGGTGTCGTGCTACTGGGAACGCCTGGCCGGCCTGTCCGGGACGTACGAGGACCTGCTGGACAACGGCGGGTTCAGGCGTGGCCCGAAGCTGGTCGAGGTCCGGGCCACAGACTTCGCGTTCACCTCGCAGGGCTGCGGGCTGTGGGTGATGGTCCGATGAGCGACTTCCTGACGGTCGGCTTCCTGCCCGACCCCGGCGTCGAGCCGAACACCTCCTTCGACCCGAGCAAGAACGACAACATCCCGGCGATCTATCTCACCCGGAAGTACGGCAGCGATGCCCAGCTGAAGGTGCAGTTCAACCAGTACGACCCGGTGGACACGGTGCGGTACCTGCGCAAGCTCGCCGAGGTCGCTACCGATCTGGCCGACCGAGTCGAGCAGGCGGCGCGCGCTGATCGGGGGATCGAGCCGTGAGCACGACGACTGACGCGAACGCGTCCACCAAGCCCGCCGACCGGCTAGCCCAGGCTCTCAACGACACCGGCGTACTCATCGCCAAACCCGTCGAGAACGGCCTCGCCGTCCGTGTCGAGTCCCGCATGAAGCACCGCAAAGCCACCGAGACCCCGCTCGTGACCGTGACCGTGTGGCTGCCCGACGAGGACCTGCGCACCGGCTACGTCTGGACGGCCCCGATGGATCACCAGGTGCCCCCGGAAACCGGGGTCGACATGGTGGTCGCCGCGATCATCGCGACGCTGCTGCCGAAGGCGGCGCAATGACGATCGAGATCGAAGACGCCGCCCTCGCCCGGTTCCTCGCCGGCCCCGCGCCGTACCGCACTGGTGAGCCGACACGGTTCACCACCGCGCAGGAAGAGCTCGCGGCCGCGCTCGAGGGCCAGGCCCCGCGGCTGTCGAAGCTCGTGTTCGACCGGCTCGGCCCGGCCCAGACCGCCGAGCTCGCTCAGGTGATCCGCCGGGCGGTTGCTGTGGGCATCCGTCGCCGCGCCGACGAGCGGGTGCAACAGCTGGTGTCCGGCGCCTATGACCTGCTGGTCGACGGCCTGAACCAGGTCACCGACGGGTGCACCACCGCGGAGGCCGAGACCGATGCCTAAGCGGACCCCGAAGGTCCAGGTCCGGCCCGGCATCTGGGCCGGACAGTACATCGCCTGGTGCTACGAGCCGGGCTGCACCTGGGCCATGGCGAACAGCGGCAAGACGTACGTCGAGGACCGCGCCCGCACGCACCGCGCCGAGCACAGGAAGGCGGCGACCGGTGGCTGAGAAGCCGAAGACCGAGCAGTCCAAGGCCTACGACCGGGACACCTTCAACCGGCTGCACGGCCTTGCGCGAGTCGTGAAGAAGACCGCGCCACCAACCGACCCGAAGAAGGGCAACAAGAAGTGACCAAACCACGGCTCGCCCGCCGCAACCACGGCAAGGGCCACAGCTACCGCATCGACGGCGAGAAGGCCGTCGGCGTCACCACGGCGCTCAACGCGATCTCGAAGCCGGCCCTCGTCGACTGGGCCGCGCGCGTCACCGCCGAGTACGCCGTCGACAACTGGGACGAACTGCACCCGCTCCCGGTCGCCCAGCGGCTGACGAAGCTGAAGGACGCCCGGTGGAACACCGTCAAGGAAGCCGCGGTGCGCGGCACCCGGATCCACGACCTGGGCGAGAAGGTCTCGCACGGCGTCGAGGTCGAGGTCCCTGACGAGCTCCGCGGGCCGGTCGAGGCGTACGCGCGGTTCCTGGATGAGTGGCAGATCGAGATGGTCGCCACCGAGACCCCGGTGTGTAACACCCAGTACAAGTACGCCGGTACGGCGGACGGCTGGGCGCACATCGGCCGGACCGGGCAGGACGTCCTGATGGATATCAAGACCGGCAAGGGCGTCTACAGCGAGGCCGCGTTGCAGCTCGCGGCGTACCGGTACGCCGACCTGTGGCAGCCGGACGGCCCGGACTCGGAGACCGAGCGGGGCCCGGTCGAGGCGGTGTACGTCGCGCACATCCTGCCCGACACGGTGCGGCTTCTGCCGGTGGTTGCGGGGCCGGACGAGTGGCGGACGTTCCTGTACGCGCTGGCGTTGCACCGGCACCAGGAGCTGACGAAGGAAGACCCGCTGATCGGTGAGGCCGTGTTCCCGGAGGCGTTCGCGTCATGACCGACAACCTTCCCGCCGTACGCGCGGCTTCCGCCCCAGTTGTCCGCGACACCGATTCCTGGGTCGAGGTCGTCAAGGACGTCGGTTACCTCGCTGAGTCCGTCGCCCCGACCACCTTCGTTCCGGAGGGTCTGCGCAACAACATCGCCGGCACGGCGGCCGCGATCCTCTACGGCCGCGAGATCGGCCTCCCGCCCATGACGACGCTCCAGACCACGCACGTCATCAAGGGCCGCGTGGGGATCTCGGCCGAGATGCAGCGCGCGCTGGTTCTGTCGGCCGGCCACGAGATCGAGTACCGCGAGGTGAACGCCGGGCGTTGCGTCATCGCCGGCCGCCGCTCCGGGTCGACGAACTGGACCGAGGTGGCGTACAGCATCGACGACGCCAAGACGGCCGGCCTGCTCAACAACAGCAACTACCGGAACAACCCGACCGACATGCTCATCGCGCGTGCGTCGACGCGGCTGTGCCGGATGCTGTTCCCGGACGTCATCCGCGGCATGGCGTCCGCCGAGGAGCTCGAGGAGCTCGACGACGACCCGCGCGCTGCGCCGGCGCCCGCGCAGCGCGCGAAGGTGCAGCGCAAGCGCACCACCCCACAGACCGACGACGGGGCAGTCCCCTCCCTACCTCCCTCGGGGACGGATTCGTCAGCTGCCCCGTCGTCGCCCCCACTCCCGCCCCTGCCCGGGGAGCCGGGCTACGACTCGGTGGACGGCATTGCCGAGCAGGGTTCCTCATCCGCCCGTGGAACGGCGGTTATAGCTGGCCCTGACTCGGATGGGATTCTGCCGCTCACAGAGGCCGAGGCCCCCGCAGCCCAAAGCGCTGCGGTGGACAACCGTGTGCATGCCTCGGCAGCATCCGAGGACGGCGACGAAGGCCCGGACCCTGCCTCGTCGCCGTCCGAGGTGCGGATGAACACCCGCGCCCAGCAGCGCGGCCTGTTCGCCCTGTTCAAGGGCATCGGTATCGAGGACGACGACGAGCGCATGCAGTACACGGCTCGCCTCATCGGCCGGATGCCGTACGCCGACGGGAAGCCGTCCTGGAATGGGCTCACCTGGGACGAGGCGTCCTGGATGACGACCGCCATGTCCACCGCGAAGACCCGCGAGCATGTCGAGGCCCTGATCGAGCTGGCCGAGCAGCAGCGCGCGGGAGGTGAGCAGGGATGAAGGGACTCGGCAGCTTCAAGCAGGCCAAGCAGGTCCTGAAGGACGCTCAGAAAGACATCGACCAGGGCCGCAAGCAGCAGGGCAAGCAGCAGCCCCCGAAGAGCAAGGGCAAGTAGTGCCCCGCGGCTGGTCCACTCCCCGCACTCGGCGCCCCGGCCTGATCCGCTGGTCGGGCGCCGAGTGCGGCGCATGCGGCGACCCCGTCGAGATCGTCGTACTCAAAGCCGATCCGCTGCGCGACGACGGGTCGCGGGTGCCGATCGAGCGGGCCGTGACCGGCCGTGTCGGCGAGCCCGGATGGATCGCCGCCCGGGTGATCGCCGGCCAGATGATCGGCTACCGCCTCACGAAGACTCGCCCGTTGATCGACGGATACCAGGCGTTCCGCCCGCACCAGCTGGTGTGTGTCGAGGCGCCGCCCCCACCCCACGAGCAGCACTCGCTGTTCGACAACCAGTAGGAAGGACCACAGCGTGAGCGCTGTAGCCAAGCTCCGGGCGAAGCTGCCCGGGAATCCAGACATCAACGGCCTGGACGCGATCGCGGCCGAGCTGATCGCGACGCCGGAGAAGGTGCGGTGCGCGTTCGTCTGGTACGACGTGTACGACGTCCGCGAGATCGTCGCGACCGGGGACCACGTGCCGACGATCGAGGTACGGCGGTTCGAGCCGATCGGTGACGCCGAGTCGGTGCCGACCGAGATCCGCGAGGCGGTCGCGGCCATGGCGGACAAGCGTCTGGGAAAGCAGGCCCTGCCGTTCGAGCAGGTCTCCCCGCGAGACGACGAGGACGACGACTGATGGAGGTCCGAACCCTCAGCCGCGACGAGGTCGCCGAGCTGAACGCGGTACTCGATCCGCGCATGATCCGCCGCACACAGGCAGTCCAGGCCGCGTACGCCATCGCCGGGGTCGTGGCTCAGGGCGAGGTCTTCACCTCGGACGTGCTCGACGTCGCGGCGTTCCTGCTCGTCGACGACGCGATCGTGTGCGGGTTCCAGTGGCGCGACGGGAAAGACCAGCGCGAGTGCTGTCTCGGCGACGGTCACGCCGATCAGGGAAGCTGGCACGTCGACCGCGACGGCACGCAGTACAACGAGGTGCCGTTCTGATGGCCCGGAAGCTCGCGATCGACAGCAAGGCCGTCGCGTACGCCGTCATCGGCGAACTGCTCGCCGAACCCGAAACCGAGATCCTCTGGGACAACCAGGACAGCAACGGCATCGCCGATCACGTCCTCCAGGCGGCCGACGTCGAGTTCCAGCCGCGCGCCCGGAAGCTCATCCTCACGTTCGATCTGTCCGGCGAACCCGGCTCGCTCGAGCTGCCGCCGGCGGTCGTCGACGTCGAGCTGCCCGACGCCACCAACCCCGCGGACTGACATGGACGCCCCGGGACGGTACTGCCTCGCTGTCTGCTACTGCGGGAATTGCCCGCACTGGCAGCCGTTCGAGCTCACCCCGGCCGAGCGTGCGCGGATGCTTCACACGCTCGCCCACCCGCCCCGGAAGTACACGCCGAGCTGGTACCGCGACCCGCTCGGCCGCTGACGAGGTGGACACCCCCGGCAGGCAACGGGGGCGGGGGTGTCCACCCCAACCACATACCCACCAGGAGACCTCAGTGATCGTCGTCGGCCTCGACCTCAGCCTGACCAGCACCGGAATCGCCCGCATCAACACGACGTCGCTGACGCCGGCCACCGTCACACGCATCACCAGCAAGGCCCCGCCCACCGAGCGCGGCCCCAAAGGCAAACCTCTGCCGCCCACGCTGCAACAGCGCACCAATCGGCTCACGACGCTGCGCGACCAGATCGTCCAGGTCAGCAATGACGCCGACCTCTTCGTCATCGAGACACCGGCGTACTCGTCGAAGACCGGCAGCACACACGACCGTTCCGGGCTGTGGTGGCTGGTAATCGAGAAGCTCGACTACTGCGGGCGGTACGACGTCGCAGAGGTCACCACCGGCGGCCGGATGAAGTACGCCACAGGCAAGGGCAACGCCTCGAAAGACGCCGTCCTCGCCGCCGTCGTACGCCGGTACGCCGACGTCGATGTCACCGGCAACGACGAAGCCGATGCGCTGATCCTCGCCGCCATGGGCGCACGCCACCTCGGCGCGCCGATCGACGACCTACCCAAGACCCACCTGGCCGCGATGGACGCCGTCCGCTGGCCGAACTGACCCATCCACACCGCTACCCACAGCCGGGGGAAACCATGAACCTGAAACGCGCAGGCGCCGCGTTCACCACCGCCACAGCCCTCACGCTCGGCATCGCCACACCCACCACCGCCGTCTACCTCCCCCGCCCCCGCATCAACTACGGATCCGGCTACTGGGGCGGACCCCTCGGAGCACCCAACGAAACCGGCGACCCCACCACCGCCGACATCGCGATCTTCGGCGACTCCATCACCAGCCGCTGCCGCGCCGACCTCACCACCGCGCTCACCGCCAAAGGCCACACCGTCTACACCTGGAGCTGGTCCGGCCAGAACACCCGCGGCATCGCAGCCGCGATCCGGTCCGCCGAACACCTCCCGTCGCGGGTCATCGTCGAGGCCGGCACTAACGACCTGTTCGACCCGCCCGCCGCGCGCAGCCCCATCACCCAGCTCGCCGCCGACCTCACCGCAGCCGGCACCGACTGGCGCTGGGTCGACACCTACGTCAGACGCCCCGCGACCGCTACCGCCGACACCCGCAACTCCGGACAGGTCAACAGCTACATTCACGCCGCAGCCGGTGAGAGCCGGGTCGTGCGCTGGGCCGACGCGCTCACCGCCGCACAGAACCGCGGCCGGGCGCTGTCGTACTACCTCCAGGACGGCGTACACCCCTGGACGGCCGCCGGGACGGGCCACGCTGACGGGTGCGCGTTCCTGGCCGCCGTCGTCGCCCAGGCGGTGCCAGGGGCACCACAGTGACGTCCCGGCCGCTGAGGGCGGTCGAACAACCCACCAGCACAACAGAAGAAAGGGGCTGAGAATGCCACTCCCATGGGTGCGACTCGACTCATCGATCGCCAGCCACGACAAGGTCTTAGCCCTGCTCTCAGACCCCTCACCGAAACGCTGGCAGGCCATTTCGTCGTACATATTCGCACTCGGCTGGTCCGGCCAGCAGGGCACCGATGGGCGCATCCCGATGTCAGCTCTGCCCTTCATACACGCCACAACCACCACCGCACGCCTGCTCGTGAAGTACGGCCTCTGGACCGAAAACGGCACCGGAACCGGCTGGAACATCAAGAACTGGGCCGAGCGACAGCAGTCCGTCGCGATCACGGAGGAGGCCCGAGCTCGCCTCTCAACGGCAGGTCGGAAGGCAAATTGCGTCCGCTGGCACGGCGAGGAGTGTGGTTGCTGGAAGAACGAATCCGAATCCGCCTAGGGGAGTCCGATCGGATCTCCAGATCGGATCGCAACGTACGGACGGACTAACGGACGGACGGAGACCTCCCCCTCACCCCCCGCCCGAATCCGACACTTAGCCAACGCGCACGAGAAACGCCTGTGGAAAACGCGAAACGGAGAACTCAAATGAGCGATAAGACCCGAGAGCAAGCAATCAAAACCTTCCTGCACGCCGTCAACGAGCAGGCCAGCGAGTTGCCGGAACGCCTGTGGGCAGGCGACATCACCATCACGATCCGATCGTTCATCGTGACGGCCGAGTTCACGCCCGAGCACGGCAACGAACTCCCCAAACGGTTCGAGCTCGAAATCGAAGAGGACAAACTCACCCAGGTCGCCGGTCCGCAGATTGCCCCGTTGACCTGCATGCAGATCGACACACTCACCGGCTTCCAGTGCTCCACTCCCGCAGGCCCCGTCCACAAGATCTGCGCGAGCCACCTCGGCGACATCTTTTAGGCTACTGGAATGCACTTCAGCCTGTTGGAGATCTCATGAGCACAGGGCACGACAACTACCCCCGCGAGCAGTACCAGACGCAGGCCCCGATCGGCGCCACATCCGCCGGCCTCGCCGCCTCCATCGCCCTCGGCCGCCTGCTCCGCATGGCCCCCCACGCCGACGTCGCCAGCATCCACTTCGAGATCCGCGACCAGGGCGATGGCGCGTACGCCGGACCCGGCCCGTACGTCATCGCCAGCGCGGCCGAGCCGGACGAGTGCCCCAGCTGCCACACCATCGCTGGCCAGCACCCCCACACCGAGTACTGCCGCCGCATGCCGCCCTCGCTGATCGTCGACATGCCGCCGGACGTCAGCGAGGAGGAAGCTCGCGAGTTCGCCGACCGGTTCAGCGCGGTCCGCTCGCAGCCAGCCACCCACCGCGCCGACCTGTGGCCCGGCGAGACACCGCTCGACGACGTGATCCGCGCCGACCTCGCAGGCAACCCCGCCGACAGCAGCCGCCACCACGTCTCCGAAGAGCACCCCACCCGCCACATCGCACTCTGCTCGCGCACCTGGCCAGTCCTCGTCGAGCGCTTCCCTGGCGAACGTCACCTGTGCAGCCAGCGTCTCGACAGCCACGACCCTCGCCTGCACATCTGCGGATGCGAGCACGCCGCCAGCGTCGGGCAGACGTCACAGCCAGCCACCCGCACCAGCCAGCCACCCACCCAGCACCGCGGCGAGACAGGGCCCGTGGCCGTCATCAACATCAACGGCGAGGTCGGCCCCGACCTGGTCGACAAGGTCAGCCAGGCAATCCGCGAAGCTCAGCGACGCAACGGACGGGGGCACTGACCATGGGCCACTGCATCGTCCTCGACGTCGACGGCGAACCCGTCCGCTTCCAGCTCACCGTGCCGCCCGACCATCTGACCGACGAGGACCGCGCCGGCCTGATCGAACTCGCTCGCGCCGTCCGCGCTGACGCCGAGAAGTACCACCGCACGGCCAAGGGCAAGCACCCCCGCACCGAGTGCACCCCCGCATGTGAACCGCGACGTACCCGCCTCGCAACCCCCACCCCCGGTTGCAGGCACACCGTCATCGAGTACGACGACCAGGGCCGCGGTACCTGCCGCCTCTGCCATTCGGCAGTGTGACTACCCCCGGCGATCCACGCACCGGCCGCAAGTGGCAGGCCCTCGCCGCCTGGATCATCCAACGCGACAACGGGATCTGCTGGCGCTGCGGACGCACAGGCGCCGACACAGCAGGCCACGTCCTCCCCGTAGCCACCCACCCCCACCTAGCCCTCGACCCCACAAACCTCCGAGCCGAACACGGCGAGAAGCGAACCATCGAGCAGCACGGCTTCGACTGCCGAGGCAACTACTCACACGGCGCCGACGCCGGCCAGCCCAGCACCGACGCAACACTTCGCGGACCTCGACGCGACTGGCTCGACCAGTGACCAGGACGAGCGCACACATTCGCACAACTGTCAGCAACCTTCGATGCTCACAGAGAGTGGTCGTTTTGGCCTCCAGCCTTGGCCGCTGGAAGTCGCCGCCCTTCCGAAAATCTCTCTCCCCGCTACGATCTGGAGCCGTGATGACCGACGCCAAGGTCTGCGAGTTCGTCGTCTGGACCGCGCTCGAGGAGCACCAGGTGCGGCGGCATCTGCCGACGACCGGGCTCGACTGGGAGGCCCTCGATTTGCAGCACGAGGGGCATTCCCGGGCCCGCTGCCAGGCGACGGTGTGCGGTGAGCACCAGATGTGGGGATTCCGGGTGACCGCGACGTACTCGGAATGGGTGACGCTGGAGCAGTGGCTTCGGTCGATTGCCCCGCCGTACCGGAAATGACCGCTGACGGGGTTTTCGGCATTCGCCGCTTACACTCTGGCCATGGCGACGGCGGCGCGGACTCGTGGGCGGACGGTCCGTTCTGCCGTCGCCGCCGCAATTCAGGCCGCTCGTGACGGAAATCGGCTCCAACCGTGCCACGAACCGGGCGCCGCGGTCGCTCTGAAGGTCGCGAAGGCCATGGACGCCCGCGATTTGCCGTCCGGTGAGCTGGTGAGGCTTTCCGGCGAGCTCCAGAAGCTGTTGAACGGGCTGCCGCTGGCCCCTGAGACCGCTCCGAAGGGGGCCGGCGATGACGGAACTGATCCTGCCGCCGGTCGCGCCGGCTCGGGAGACTCACGCCCCGCTGGATTGGCGTCCGGAGTGGGGTCCGGCCCCGAGGTGGGCGACACCGCGCTCCCCGCATAGGCCGACGTACGGCGGCGAGCTCGCCCGGCTGTCCCGGTCGCTGCGGTTGCCGTTCATGCCGTGGCAGGCGTACGTCCACGACGTAGCGAACGAGGTCGATCCCCAGACCGGATGGTGGGCGTACGACGAGGTGGTCGTGACCGTCGTACGGCAGGCCGGCAAGACGACGCTGAAGATTCCGCTGTACGCCCACCGGATGCAGATCACGCCGGGCGGCGACCTGTGGATGACGGCCCAGAACGGCAAGAAGGCCGTCACCCGGTGGGACAAGGCCAGCATGGCGATGCTGAACATCCCCGAGCTGAACCCGTATCTGAAGCGCTGGGTGACGGTGGCGCGTGAACGGCTGCGATGGATGCCGACCGGCGCCCAGCTGGTGCCGTTCGCTCCCGACGACGAGAACATGCATGGTGAGTCTCCCGACCTGGTCGACGTCGACGAGTGGTGGGCGTTCGATGCCGTGGCGGCTGAGGGCCTGGTGGCGTCGTATTCGCCGGGGTTCCTGACGAAGAACGCGCAGGCCTGGAAGACCTCGACGATGGGCACCGAGGAGTCGGCCGGCCTGAACGAGGACGTCAAGAAGGGCCGGGCCGCGGTCGAGATGGACAAGCGGACCGGGATCGCCTACTTCGAGTGGTCGCTCGAGGACGAGCCGGGCGGGATCCCGATCGAGGAGCTCTCTGACGACCAGCTGATTGCCGAGTGCATCAAGATCCATCCGGCGATCGGGTTCCACCCGGTGGCGCCGGCGGACAAGATGCGGCACCACATCGCGAGCGAGCTGAAGACGCTCGGTCGGCGTGAGTTCATCAGGGCGTACGGCAACAGGTTGCAGTCTTCGGTGGGCGGCTGGCAGGTCATCGCACAGCCGCAATGGGTCGCGGCGATGTCCGACCGTCCGATCCCGCCCGGTGTGCCGGTGGGGTTGGGGTTCGAGGTGGATCCGGACGGCCGGGATGCTGCGATCGCGGTTGCGTGGCGGGCGCCGGACGGCCGCGGCCTGGTCGAGGTGGTGAAGGTGCAGGACGGTGCGACCTGGGTTGCTGCGGACGTCGCCGCGCTGTGTACGCGCTGGGGCGTCGTACAGGTCGCCGTGCAGAACTCGGGGCCGGCCAGGCACGTCGCGGACAGCCTGATCGCCGGCGGGATGGAGGTGCTTCGACTGTCGCAGATGGACTTCAGCGCGGCGTCTGCCCTGTTCCACAGCGAGGTGACAGCGAAGGGCATGCCGAAGACGCGTCACATCGGTCAGGCTGTGCTGAATTCGGCGGTTGAGCACGTCACCAAGCGGCGTACTGGGCCAAGCGGTGCCTGGGCATGGAGAATCGACCCATCCGTGTCGATCACCGCTCTGGTCGCCGTGACTGCTGCACTGTGGGCAGCAGATCACCCACGCGAGACCGAGGAACTCGGACCGTTCCGGGTTTACTGACGAGAGGACGAACACGATGGGCAAGTTCGAGGCCGGGAGCAACCCGGCTGACCACACGGTCGCCGAGGTCAACGAGTTCCTGAACGGGGGCGACGTCACCGGCGACGAGTACGACCGCGTGGTGCAGGCCGAGCGCGAGGGCAAGAACCGCGTCGGCATCATTTCCGGTTCCGGCCAGGAGGAGACCGCGGCGGCGGTGGCGGCGGACGAGGCCGCGGGCCCGAACGAGCGCGCGACCGGGCAGGAGTCGCCGGCCGACGAGGCGAAGACCGTCGACGACCCGGACGCCTCCGGTGACGCCGGGACGACGGCCGAGCCCTACCCGGACGACGCGCCGGCCGCGCTCGGCCTGGAGCAGCCCCAGTCCGCAGCGGAGGAGGCCGCGCACGCCGCGACCCTCGCCACCGCGAAGGCTGCGCAGGCGTCCGACGTCAACCCGCTGCGCATGCAGCCGGCCGCGCCGCAGAAGACGCAGACCCCCGAGCAGGCGCTGAAGCTCGCCGTCGAGCGCTCGCAGTTGCTGGGGCGCGCCACCGCCACCGCCGACGAGTAACAGGCCCTGAGGAGGGGAAGTGCAGCAGCTCTGGCCGCCGGTGGTCGATCCGGCAACTCTCAGCCGTCAGGTTTGGGATACGGTCACCGCCCAGCAGATCCCGGCGGTCGGACGCGCTCTCGCCTTGTACGGGGGCCTGATCTCTCAGTGCGACCTGGACCTGTACAACGGGCCGGTGGTGACGACGCCGCGGCCGCCGTTCCTGGCGAACCCCGACACGGTCCTCGACTCGCTGGCCGCGTTCGTCCGGTTCCACGTCGAGGACTACCTGGTGCACGGCAACGCGCTGCACCTGGTGTCCTCGCGGGACAAGTTCGGCGCGGTCCGCAACACGACCTGGTTCCCAGCCAACGAATGGTCCGTGGATGCCTCCCACGGCCGCGGGTTCCCGGACTACTACCTGAACGGGCAGAAGATCAACCGGCGCGAGGACGTCGTACACGTCAAGTGGGGCAACGCGCCCGGCGAGCCGTGGCGCGGCTGGGGGATCTTCGAGCGGTACCTGAACAGCCTCGACCGGGTCGCGCTCCAGGAAGCGGCCGAGCGGAATGCCCTCCGCAGCGGATCTGTGCCGTCGGTCGCGGTGATCGCTCCGCAGAAGAACCTGACCCAGACCGAGGCGGACGAGGCGGCCGAGCAGTTCGAGAAGCGGTTCGGCGGGTCGAGCCGGCGGCCGGGCGTGTTCCCGAACGGCACGGAGATCAAGCCGTTGTCGTTCAGCCCGGAGGACCAGCAGGCGACGCTGGCCCGGCAAATGTCGCTGACCGACGTCGCGAACATGCTCAACCTGAACTCGTTCTGGCTGAGCGCTCCGCAGTCGAGCCACACGTACCGGTCGCCAGGCCCGATGTTCCTCGAGCTCCAGCGTGTCTCGCTCGAGCCGGTGATGAACGACCTCGACTCGGTCTGGTCGAACAAGTGGTACCCGCACCAGAACGCCCGAGTACGGCTGAACCGGAACCAGCTGACGCGTGACGACTTCGCGACGTCGCTTCAGACGCTGGGCAAGGCGGTAGCGGACGGGCTCATGTCCGTGGAGGAAGCCCGGCTGTACATGGGCTGGCCGGCCGAGCCGACGATCGGCGAGCTCCGCGAACCGAAGGCCACGCCAGCAGCGGCGCCGGCCACCGAACAGGACGGCCCGCAGCTCGAGGCGCTGCCGGGCGGGAAGGAAGGGGCGGCATGACCGCAGGAACCCTGATGACCGAGCGGCGCGCCGCGAAGGTCGTCGACCTCGACATCACGGACAGCGGGTTCGTCGCGGCGACCGCGGTCCCGTACAACGTGAACACCGACCTCGGGTTCATGACCGAGTCGTTCCGTCCGGGGTCGCTGGCGAAATCGATCAAGGAGGCGGCGCGGTCGTTGCCGCTGCACCTGATGCACGACGACATGGCGATGGAAGGCATGGTCGGCATGCCGATCGGCGTCGCCGACAGCTGGGACGACAACGACGTACGGCTGTACGGCGTATGGAAGTTCGACAGCGACGTGAAGGCTCAGCGGGCGCGGGCGCTGGCGACTCCGGACGAGCACGGCAACGCCGCGCTGGGCTACATGTCGATCCGGTTCGCGCCGATCCGGGACCAGTGGAAGCTGGCTGAGAACTGGGATCCGTCGGTGCCGGAGGGTAAGGATCACGTCGAGCGGGTCGAGGCCCGGTTGGTGTCGGTGTCGCTGGTCAGCACGCCGGCCTACATCGGCGCCACGGTCGACTGGGTGCGGTCTGCTGGTGCGCCCGGGCGTGAGACCGGCGCGCGGGCGGTCGACGAGTGGTCGACGTGGCTGGAGCAGGTCAAGGCCGGCCCGCAGTAGCCTGCTGTCGTCGAAAGGGCGCATCCCTGGGGAGATCGACACCAGCGGCCCCTTGACCGGTTCCTCCGAGGCGGTCAGGGGGCCGCTGCCGTACCATCTGGACCTGACAGGCCGCGCCGTTCACCGCGCCGCCCCCACGCCGCCCACAGGGCACCTGGGAGCACCCGGAAGAACACCCGACCGGATCACCAATCCGTTTCGAGTGCCCCGGGAGGGCTCCATGACGTTCCACCTGCCCAACGCCGCTCGGCACGGGCTCCCCATCGCGAAGAACGGTCTCCAGGCGATCGGCTACCGGAAGGACGGCCGCCCGATCTGGCCGGTTGTCGGCGCCGACGGCACCCAGACCGTCGAGCACATGCCCATGGTGCAGCGCCTGCTCGACGAGCGGCAGTCGACGCTCGACTTCGTGGAGCGCACCGTCAACGAGGCGAACACGCAGAAGCGTGACCTGTCGACCTCCGAGTCCGAGACGCTCGCCAACTCGCGCAAGCGCATCAAGGAGCTCGACGACCAGCTGACCCCGCTGCTGGCGTTCGAGGAGGACAAGGCCCGCGCCGCGCAGCTCGCCCAGACCTACGCCCCCCAGCAGACCGGCCCGACGGGCGCCGGTCAGCCGGCGGCCGGGCTCGGCGGCGACCAGGCCCGCACGAACCCGCGCGTCAAGGAGTACAAGACCCGCGGTGAGGTCATCGTCGATCACATCCGCGCGGCCGGCCTGTCCGGCACCAACTTCGGTCAGGGCATCCCGGACGCCGACGCCCGCGACCGGCTGATCGCGAACGGTGTCATCCCGCCGAGCCCGACCGACGACCAGATCCGGAACGCGAACAAGCACGCCGACCAGATCCGGTCCCGGTTCGAGACCGAGGGTCGTGCGACCCAGGTGTCGGGCGACATGCCTGGCATCATCCCCGTGCCGATCGTGGGCGCGGTGATGAGCGACGTCGACGCGGCCCGGCCGTTCATCAACTCGCTGGGCGCGAAGCCGCTCGACTTCGCGGGTGAGACCTTCAAGCGGCCGCTGATCACCCAGCACGTTGCGATGGGCAAGCAGACCACCCAGGCGGCTACGACCGGTCTCGGTTCGCAGAAGATGATCATCGGTTCGGTCACCTTCGCGAAGGAGACCTGGGGCGGCTGGCTGGACGTGTCCCGTCAGGACCTCGACTGGACGTCGCCGTCTGCGTGGGACGCGCTGCTGAACGACTTCAGCGAGCAGTACGGCCTGGTGACCGAGAACGCGGCCGGTGACGCCTTCGCGGCCGCCGTCACCGCGGGCAACACCCCGGTCGAGGTCGGCGGTACCGGTACGGCGTCGACGCTCAACGACTACGCCGTCGCCCTGTACGCCGCGGCCGCGCTCGCCTACGCCGGTGCGGGCCGGATGCCCGACCGGATCTGGATGAGCCTGGACATGTGGGGCGCGCTCGGCCCGAAGATCGAGTCCGCCGTGCCGACGATGGGCAACGACCTCGGTCAGGTCAACATCGGCGACTTCCAGGCCGGGAACCTGCTGAAGCTGCCGCGGACGGTCGTGCCGTCGTTCCCTTCCGGGACGATCATCATCGGCTCGTCGCGCTGGACCGAGGTGTACGAAGAGCGGATCGGTCTGCTCCAGGCGGTGAACCCGTCCATCCTCGGCGTGCAGATCGCGTACGGCGGCTACGTGGCGTACAACACGATCAAGCCGACCGCGTTCTGCAAGGTCGTCAACGCGACCTGATCGGCGGATCTCGTGACGACCTGGCTCGAGCCGGCAGAGGCGAAGGCGCTGGTTTCGGCCAGCGCCAACGCTGAGGATCCGGCATGGATCGGCGACGTGGCGGCGGCCCGCGAGTACATCGAGGGCCGCCGCCCCGACCTGCTCGTCGGTACACCGGCGGTCTTCACTGCCGGCGCGGCGGTGAAGCTCGGCACGGCGATGCTCGCTCACCGGCTGTGGATGCGACGCACGTCGCCGCTCGGCACGAGCCAGAACGTCGAGTTCGGCGGCAGCGACTTCCTTCGGCAGGACCCCGATATCGCGAAGCTGTGCGGGATCGGGATCGAGGGCAAGTTCGTCATCGGTGGAGCTCGCGCGGCCGAGCTCGACGCCCAGGCGGCACAGCAGTGACCGCGCGGGAGGAGATCGCGGCCGCTGCCTCGACCGTCGAAGGCGTCGAATGCTCGCCGACGTACCAGGTCCAGACCACGCCCGGTCAGGCGTACGTGCAGTGGATGCGGACCGAGTACCCGAACCGGCTCGGTGGCGAGGACTACTGGGCGGTGATCGTCACGCTTCCATCCGACGCGGCCGCCGCACAGGAGTGGATCGAGGCGCACAAGGCCGCGCTGGTCGCCGCGCTGAAGACGGAGCTGATCGTCACGCAGGCGCTCCCGCAGATCTCGCCGGAGACCGACAACCCCAGCAAGAAAATCCTGGCCGTCGAGGGCCACAGAGAGTCTGAGGAGTAACCAGCATGGCGAAGGTAGGAACCCGCCTGCTCACCGTGACGGTCGCCGGCAGCAGCGCGACCGACCAGTGCGCGACGGCCAAGTTCACGACCGGCGACCAGGACAGCGATTTCGTCACGTTCGCCGACGCTGCCGCCGGCGGCGCCCGGCAGTACAACTTCGAAGCGACGATCGCTCAGGACATGGTGGCCGGCACCCTGTGGGACCTGATGTGGTCCGCGCCGGGCACGACGGTGACCGTGCGGATCGCGCCGTACGGCAACGCGGTGGCGTCGCCGACGCAGCCGCACTTCGAGGCAGCGTGCGTGGTGAAGGAGCCGGACGGCGACTTCATCGGTGGCGACGCCGACGCGTCGACCACGGCGAAGATGCCGGTCTCGTTCGTGTGGCCGTGCAACGCCAAGCCGACGAAGTACACGAGCTGAGAGGACCGGAGAGATGGCTACTCAGCTCACGGTGCAGAAGGGCACGCTGTTCATCACGCCGACGGCGAACGCGCAGGATGCCACGGGCAACTACGTGACCGTCGCGATCGGCGACGAGGTGCTGCTGCGGTTCGCGAACACTTCGGGTTCGGCGATCACCGTCACGTTGGACGACCCGACGTCGACCAGCCCGGAATCGGCGACTCAGTTCAACCCGGACGCCACGGTGTCGGTGCCGGCCACGACCGGCGTGCGGTACGTGTGGCTCGACGCGGCCCGGCTCGCCCGGTTCCGTGACCCGGCGACCGGCCGGATCAACTACACCACGTCGGCCCAGACCGGCCTGACGTGTGAGGTTGTCGGGTTCTAGTGGCTGGCGGGGGCGTACGCATTCAGGGTCTCCGGGAGGTCGTTCGCGGCCTGGAGAAGCTCGGCCTGTCGGTCGACGACCTGAAGGACGCGTTCGCCCCCATCGCCGCGGAAGGCGCCCGGCTCGCGGCCGCGCACGTCCGGTCCCGGTCGGGAAGGCTCGCCGGGACGCTGCGCGGTAACCGCGCCAAGAGCAAGGCTGTGATCACCGCGGGTCGGGCGTCGGTGCCCTACGCCGGCCCGCAGAACTACGGCTGGAAGCGACGCAACATCCCTGCCCAGGGCTTCATGCAGCGGGCGGACGCCGAGCTGGCACCGCGCTCGGTGCGGTTGCTCGAGGCAGCTGTCAACGACGCTATTCGGAGGAGCGGACTGTGAAGATCAGCGACCTGATCCCGACCCTGACGGGGTTCGAAGAGCTCGGCATCGAGCAAGTGTGCGGCAAGCCGTTGGAGGAGATCGTCGACAGCGGCACGGCGGACCACCCCAAGCCGAGCCGTGACATTCTCCTGGCCCGCGTGATGGGCGCCGTGCTCATCGCGCGCAACGACAAGGTGACGCTGCGGGCGGCGTGGGACAAGGTCCTCGCGATGCCCCAGTCGGAGCTGAGTGAACTGCTCGACGACGAGGACGAGGAAGACGAGGTGCTCGAGGACGAGCCGGTCACGGAGTCGGGAAAAGACGGCTCCGAGACCGGGAGCGAGCCGCTGAGCTCGCAACCGTCATCGTCTTCACCGGTCTGAGCAAGTCCGATTACCTCGAGCTGACCCAGGTCGAACGCCAAGCGCTGAACGCCGCGGTCAACAGACGCTACGGGAGGAGGTGACCAACCATGGCAGGTCCGATCCGGATCGCGATCCTCGGTGACGGCTCCAAGGCCAAGAAGGAAGCCAAGGACACCGCGGCCGCCTACGAGTCGTCGTTCGCGAAGATCGGCGACAAGGTGCGGCTGGGCGTGTCGAAGTCGTTCGGCGGGCTGCGGGCGTCCGCGAGCTCCGGGCTGGGCGATCTGCTCGGCGCAGTGAAGGGTGTGCCGATGCTGGCGGCCGGCGCCGCGCTCGGCGGTGGCCTGATCGCCGGGTTCACCAAGGCCCTCGACCTGGAAGATGCCCGCGGCAAGCTGAAGGCGCAGCTTGGTCTGACCGGTCCCGAGTCGAAAAAGGCCGGCAAGATCGCCGGCGACCTGTACAAGCAGGCGTACGGCGATTCGATCTCCGACGTCAACGACGTGCTGAAGGACGTGTTCCAGTCCGGGCTGGCCAGCATCGGCGACTCAGAGAACAAGATCCAGGGGGTTGCCCAGGCCGCGTTCACGCTGTCGCAGGTGATGGGCGAGGAGACGCTGCCGATCACCCGCGCGGTCTCGCAGATGCTGAAGACTGGTCTGGCGAAGAACTCGAAGGAAGCGTTCGACGTACTGACCCGCGGGCAGCAGCTCGGCATCAACAAGAGCGAAGACCTGCTGGACACCTTCAACGAGTACGGCACCCAGTTCCGCAAGCTCGGCCTGAACGCCGCCGACGCGCTCGGCCTGATGAACCAGCTGCTGCAAGGCGGCGCCCGGGACAGCGACGTCGCCGCGGACGCGATCAAGGAATTCTCGATCCGGGCGATCGACGGCAGCACGGCAACCGCGCAGGGCTTCAAGCTGCTGGGCCTGAACGCCGACGACATGGCGAAGAAGATCGCGGCTGGTGGGCCGACTGCCCGGACCGCATTCGGTCAGGTTCTGACCGCGGTCAACTCGATCTCCGACCCGGTGAAACGCAACGCCGCCGGCGTCGCGCTGTTCGGCACCCAGTGGGAAGACCTGGGCGCCGCGGTCAAGAACGCGAACCTGAGCACGGCGGCGAAGTCGCTCGGTGACCTGGCCGGCGCGACGTCCCGCGCCAACGACGACATGACCACGACCAGCACCAAGCTGAAGCAGATCGGCAGGACGATCCAGTTCTCTGTGGTCGACGCGATCTCAAAGTACGCGCTCCCCAAGCTGAACGAGTTCGCAAGCTGGTTCCAGGGGCCGGGGAAGTTCGTCGTACTCGGCTGGGCGATTGATGCCGGTGGCGCGATCCTGGATTTCGCTGATGCGCTGGTCGGCGGTCTCCAGGTGACGCTTGGTGGGCTCGTGGACTTTGCCCGGCACCTGATCGAACTCAGGGCCGAGATGCTGAAGTTCATCAACCCGGAGCAGTCGAAGCAGCTGTTCGAGCAGGCCGAGGCGTTGAAGACTTTCGGTGCTGCCAGCAAGGGACTCGATACCGCTCGTGAGAAGTTGCAGGCCTGGAGCCAAGCTGCCAAGGCGGCGAAGACGAAGGTCGAGTTCACGGCGAAGATCGATGATCTGGACAAGAAGATCACCGCGGCGCGGCAGATGCTGAAGGATCCGAAGCTGAGCGCGACCCAGCGGGCCAAGCTCGAGGCGGACATCTCGCAGCTGGAGCGGAACAAGACGAAGGCGATCGCCGAGCTCGGTGACCCGAAGCTGATCGCGACCCGTACGGCGAAGCTCAACGCCGACAAGAAGTCGCTCGACCAGAAGATCGCCGCGGCGAAGGCCGCGCTGAACTCGAAGGACCTGACCCGGGAGCGGCGCGCGACGCTGAACGCGACTATCAAGGATCTGCTGAAGAAGAAGGCAGAGGCCCAGGCTTCGATCAACAGCCTGAAGGGCAAGGTCGTCCCGATCACGGTGAAGCTGAAGTACGAGGGCGGCGCGCTGAAGGGGCAGCCCGGCAGCAGCGACCTGGGCGGGCTGTTCCCGGCCCGGGCATCGGGCGGTCCGGTCATGGCCCGCAAGACCTACCTGGTCGGCGAGAACGGCCCCGAGTTGCTGACGCTCGGCGGCATGTCGGGGTACATCACGCCGAACGAGAAGATCGCGCCGTCGCTGCTGGACAGCCCGGTCGGTGGCGGCGCACCGGTGATCGTCAACGTGTACGCGCTCACGTCCGGCCCGGAGGTCGGCCGGGCCGCGGTCGAGGCGATCCGGGAGTACGAGCGGTTCAACGGCTCCGGCTGGAGGAACTGATGCGGCCGGCCTGGGCGAAGGGGCACAACTACGACCCCGCGCACCTCACGATGTACACCGCGAACCCCGGCTTCATCATCGGCGAATCCCTGCTCGGCGTGGACCCTCTTGGCGGTGCCGGCGCGGACACACCGATCGATGCCCGGTTCACGTCCATCACGATCACGTCGCCGACCACGGTCGAGGACGGGCTGTTCGTGCACCGCGAGGTCGAGACCTGCAACCTGTCGGCGACGCTGCCGGAGAAGATCGATCTGCGGAACCAGTGGATCATCATCAAGTACTTCGGGACCGAGATCTTCCGCGGCCGCGTGGGCGAACCGCAGCTGGTTGAGTCGGTCGAGGTCGGCGCCGAGTACAAGCCCGGCAACACCGCGACCAAGACCTACCGCCTGTCGCTGACCGCGACGAACGGCGAAGACGTGCTGGCGACCATGTCGACGCCGGCGAGGACGTTCACCACGGCGACGCTCGCGCAGCGGATCGCGTCCTGGACCGGGCTGTCGGTGACGACGCAGAGCCCGGCGGCCGATATGCCGGTCGGCTGGGCGAACGCAGGGTGGGACACGGCGACGGTTCGCAAGATCTACCGCGGGACCGACCAGCTCGGTTCGCTGCTGGACACGCTGCGGAATGAGGCGAAGCTGCGGAACATGACGTTCCTGTACCAGCCGCTGAAGTCTCCGCAGTTCGTGCTGAAGCCGAACAACCAGTGGCTCACCGGGACGGGCGCGACGGCGTTGTGCTTCACCGACGACCCGGCGCACATGCTCGGGCAGGTCACTGACCCGGGCGACCAGTACGTGCACCTGGGCCGGTACGTCGGCTACACGTCACGGTCGGTCGGGCTGGACTCGTCGCTGTTCCGTACGGCGGTGTCGATCCGGTGGGGTCAGTACGACGTCGAGTCGCCGCCGGCCGACGGTCAGCCGGTCGAGACGATGTACGGGCCGTACAAGGCGTCCGGCGCGGCGACCGCGGATGCGGTGGTCGATCTCGGCACTCTCGACGTCGCGTCGCCCAGCTCCAACCCGTACTGGCTGTCCCGTGCGGTGGCCGCCACGCTGCCGCTGAAGGCGACACTGACCCCGTTCACCACCTCGGTCACCACGCCTTTCCAGTCGATGCAGCAGCTCGCCGGGACGGTGCCGGGCATGGCGCTGCTCGAGCATGACGGCATCGTCGAGCGGGTCGCTGTGCTCGGCCGGTCGCACAGCATCACGCCGGAGAAGTGGACGGTGGCGTACACGCTTGGGCCGCCGCATCTGCTGGACCGGTCGAGCGACTTCGACCCGGGTACCCCGATCGTGCATGCGCCGGCGCCTGGGTCGGGTGGCGTGCTGACGGTCCTGGAGTGGGTGGTGCCGAACTATCCGAGCGACGCGACGATCTACGAGGCCGTGTACGCCAACCCGACCGCGATTGTTCCAATCACGTCCGACAACGCGCTGCTGATCAGCGCGGATGTGACGAAGGCGCTGCCGCCCGGCACGGTGCGGCAGATCAACTGGTTCACGCCTGGTCCGGCGAACACGTTCTGGGTGCTGTACACGTCGAACCCCACGCCGGGCACGTCCAACCCGTCCGCGCTGTGGCGCGAGGGGCAACCGGCCTACCTGGGCGATGCCCTGTGATCTGGAGAGGATGAGCGCGCATGGCTGGCTTCAAGGACTTCGCGGACGGGCTGCCGCTGTATGAGTCGGAGCTCGACGGCTACCTGATGCGGCAGACCGTGATGCGGTTCGGCACGACGACGACCCTCACGAACCAGCTGACGGCCGGGATCCGCGAGGTCGGCATGTGCGCCTGGGCGGACAACACCGGCGTTCTGTACATGTGGGACGGGTCGAACTGGATTCCGTGGTGGAGCCCGGAGAAGAACGCAACTCTGGCGTTCACTGCGGGCGGAAACCAGGTGACGGTGTCGAACTCCATCGTGAACACGTGGTGGCGGTACAGCGGTGGCATGGTCAAGCTGAACTGGCGGTTCGTGATCGGCTCGACGGCGAACATGCAGTCCGGGGCGTACGCGTTGGCGTTGCCGATCGCGACCCGGGCCGAGCTGGATCACCACTACCTGGGGCAGTGCACGTACTACGACCAGAGCGCGGACACGACCTATCACCGGGCCGCGGCGACGCTGGGCACGACGACATCGGTCGGGTTTGTCGACTCGAACGGGACCAGACTCTCGACCACGGCCCCTGTTGCCTGGGCCAACAATGATCAGTTCGGCATGTCGCTGGTCTACCCGCCGTCGACCGGCACCTACCTGTGAGGATCTGATCTGTGATGAGCATCCCGGCCGAGCAGCTGCCGACGCTGATCGAACGCATGATCCGCATCGAAGCGAAGCTCGACACCTACAACCAGAACCACGCCGACCATGAGGGCCGGATCCGTCTGCTGGAGGAGAAGTCGGGCAGGCTCGACAACATCGAAGGCCGGTTGCAGACCGGCGTGCAGACGTTCGGCGATCACGAGACCCGGCTGCGTGGCTTGGAGCGGCGCATGTGGCTCACGGCTGGTGTCGCGTTGCTGGGCGGTTCGTTCGTCGGCGTTGTGTTGGGCCCGCTGCTGGGCCTCGGAGGATAGGAGGAGAACACGTGACCGAGTTCGCACCTGACTACACACCGGAGACGCCGATCGAGGCCGGCGGCGTCTACGACCCGGAAGCACCGCAGCCCGGCGCCCCGTCTGAGGATCAACTGGCCGCGGACACGGTCCTCTTTCCCACGGGGGCCGGCGCATGATGCTCACGAACCTCGCCGACGTCGTACGCAAGTCCGGGCTCGAGGTCGTCGAGGTCTCCGGATGGAAGACCCGTGGCCACGGCGAAATGCTCGGCGTCGAGGCGATCATCAACCACCACACCGCGACCCCGAAGACCGCGGACGGCGACTACCCGTCGCTGCACGTCGTACGGGACGGCCGGAAGGGTCTGGCGGGGCCGCTCGCGCAGCTCGGCCTGGGTCGGTCGGGGAAGGTGTACGTCATCGCGGCCGGTGTCTGCTACCACGCCGGGGCGACGTTCGAGACGTGGCAGAACAACTGGCACGCGATCGGGATCGAGGCCGAGCATGACGGCATCGGGCCGTGGCCGGCCGCGGTCTACAACGCGTACATCCGGCTGAACTGGGCGTTGTGTGAGGGCTACGACCTGCCGGTGTCCCGGATCCGCGGTCACAAGGAAGTTGCCGAGCCGCTCGGCCGGAAGACCGATCCGAATTTCAGCATGGACGAGATGCGTGCACGGGTCCGTGCACACAACGCACCCACGGAGGACGACATGACCCCGCAGCAGATGACTGAGCTGAAGAACTTCATCGCTTCCGAGACCGACAAGGCTGGCCGGAAGTGGGCGCTGTATCAGGTGCTGTACGGCCTGGAGACCGAGGACGATCGCGCAGCGGCGCGGCAGGAGTACGAGCAGGCGTACGACGCGGCGAAGAAGGCGGGCAAGACGGAGGCCGCGGCCGAGCAGGCGGGTATGGCCGCGGCCGAGTCGAAGCTGTCGAGCCTGCGTCAGGCGATCAAGGAAGCGCAGGCCAACGCATGAGCGTCCCGGTCAGCCAGTCCCGGCCCGTGCTGATCCTGGGCGGGATCGCGGCCGGCTCACTTGTCCTGTCGAACGGGCTGCCGCCGCTGACCCCCGAGCAGTTCGACTGGATCGGCCCCGCGATCGGCCTGCTCGGCCTGACCATCACCGCGGTGGTCACCTTCATCACCCAGGGCAAGGTGACCCCGCTGGTCGACCCGCGCGACGAGGCCGGCCGGAAGCTGGTGCCGCTGCGCACCGGTGGACCCGTCAGCGCGGGAGGCCCAGCGCTGCTGGGCGACCGCGGCCGCGAGTACATCAGCACTGACGGCGTGCCGCCGACCGACCCCACCACCACGACCGGAGACTGAACGACATGAGCAGCCTCGTACCGAACATCGCGAAGGGCCGTTTCGCCGAGCTCTACAACCGCGTCGACACCGGCGACCCCGCCGCCGCCCGGCTCTACGTGATCCCGATCCAGGCCGGCGCCGTCACGGACGCGACCCTGGTCGACGCCGACGACTTCGCCGCCATGGTCACCGCGGGCGTCACCGAGCGCACCGCGAACGGCTGGAACCGCAAGACCCTGACGTCGGCCGATCTCGCGCTGCTCGCGCCGGACGACACCAACGACCGGATGCCGATCGACATCGCCGACCAGTCCTGGACGCCGACGAACGCCGCGGACACGGTCTCCGACCTGGTCGTGTGTTACGCGTCGGTCGCGTCGCCCACCAATGCACAGCTGGTGCCGCTGGTCGTGGTCGACTACGTCGTCACGCCGTCTGGTGCGACCGAGGTCGCGAACATCAACGACCTCGCTCGGGCGTCCTGATGCCCGACGAGCTGATCGTCACGCAGCTCGAGGACGGCACGGTCACGATCGACAACGACCCGCCCCCGGAGTCGATCGTGATCGGCCGCGTCACCTGGGAACAGATGGTCCTCGGCCAGCTCGACTGGGCGACCGTCACAGAGGACCAGGACCACATCCAGTTGCTGGCGCTGAACACCGCGAACGTCACCGCCACTTTCCGCTGGTTGGAGACCGGCCCCGGCCGGACGACGATCCTCGAAACGCTGACCTGGAACACCTGAGGGAGGTGTGACCCGTGGCTCTCGCTCTCGACGCCACGTCGACCTCCGGGACCGGGGACACCTTCGCCAACAGCAAGTCCGTCCCAGCCCCGGCTGGTGCGGCCGCCGGCAAGGTCGTCGTCATCACGGTCGAGACCTGGACGTCGTCCACCGAGCCGACCGTGACGAACTGGGCCGCGCTCGGCTTCACCGAGGTCGCCGCGGCACACGCCACCATGGCGACCACGTCGTCGCCGGGTAACCAGTCGATCCGGAAGGCGTGGAAGCGGCTGACCGCGGCGGACGCCAGCTGGAACCTGAGTTTCTCGGCGACCTGCTGGAACATGGCGCACGCCGAGCTGTGGTCCGGCGTACTCGCGTCGGGCGACCCGACAGACGGCGCCGCCGTCGCGACCGCCTCGACCGGGTACCCGTCGACGACCCTCACACCGACGACCGCGGCTGCGCTGAGCAACTCGGCAGGCACCACCCAGGCCGTGTCGACCACGCCGCCGACGAACTTCGCCGAGCAGCTCGACCATGGCGTGCTGCACACCAACACCCGGATTCTTGGGGCGGCTGGTTCGGTGACGACGTCTGGCGGCACGGTGTCGGGGAACGGCGAGATCTGCGTCGCGACGCTGGCGCTGAAGCCGGACACCGGTGGCGGCAGTAACAACACCTCGGTCATGGCGGCGACCGAGGCAGACACCGCGATCACCCCGGCCCGGCAGCGGCAGCTGGCCGCGGGGCCCGCCGCTGAGACCGACACCGCGGTCACGCCCGGCCAGCAGCGGCAGCGTGCCGTGGCGCCGGCCACCGAGACCGACACCGCCCTACCGCCGGGCCAGCCGGGCACGCCGACCAGCCCGGCTGCCGAGACGGACACCGGCCTGACGCCGGCCCGGCAGCGGCTCGCGGCGGCCACGGGCGCCGCCGAGACCGATCAGGCGCTCTCACCGGCCCGTAGCCGCGTCGTACCGGCGGCCCCAGCCGGTGAGACCGACACCGCCCAGTCGCCCGCCCAGACCCGCGCCACGCCCGTCCAGCCCGCGCTGGAGACGGACGAGGCGGTCACGCCGCACAACCCGAACGAGGTCCTGCGAGACCTGGCTCTGAGGGTCGTGGTCGAGCCTGGCCGGTTCGCCGCGTCGGTCGAACCTGGCCGCTTCCGAATGGAGATCGAAGCATGATCGACACCGAACCGACCACGCTCGAGGTCGGTACCACCGGCTACGTGTACGCGCGGATCACTGACCGGCGCGGCGAGGATCTGACGTCGGTCGGGTTCGAGCTCGCGACCGTCGACCCGGCCGGAGCCCAGTCCGACTGGGCCGCACCCGCCGGCCGAGACGACGCGCTTGCGGCCGCCGGCGTCGTTCGCGTCGCCGTGCTGCACACGGCCGCGACGCCTGGCTACTGGAAGCTGCGCTACCGGGCGACCGACAACCCGGAGACGATCGTCGGCACGGCGGGAGTGTTCCGGGTCGTCGACGGGTGAGTCAGCCCGCGAGCCTGGTCAGCGCCAGCTGGTACCGCGGCCGCAGCGTCGCCGGCGTTCGGGCCGCGGCGTACTGCAACACCACGTTCCGGATCACGAACACGTCCGCCCCGAACGCGGCCGCGTACACCTCCATCGACGCCGCGTCGCCCCAGGTCGTGATCGTGACGTCGTCGGTGGAGATCAGCTCCAGGCAGCCGAGCTGCTGCGCGTCGCAGTTCGCCGAGTTGTTGCGGGCGTTCCTGACCGGCAGCTTCGCCTTCGTGAACGCCTGGACGACCTGGGCCGCTGACATGCCGGGGGTCTCCTCGGCCGGCGGTGTGTTCGCGGTCGGCTCGGCCGTGGCCACGGGCGGCTGACTGGTCGGCGCCGGCGACGGGCCGCCCTCGTCGTTGCTCGAGCAGCCCGCCGCCAGCAGCACAGCAGCGGCGATCACCGCGACGCCTCGCATGGTTCCCCCTCGACAGCCTGGTTACGGCGCGTCTATCGGGGACCACCATGCCACCGTTACAGGTTCAGGCCTCCGGGTCGTCGTGGCGTTCCCACGCCGTGCCTCGCCCGGGCCCGGATCCGGTGTCCTCCCAACCCGGGTCGCTCGGCTTCAGCTCGGGCCAGCCGCGCTCGCCGAGCTTCGGCGGCACGATCTCATCCGGCGGCGGGATGATCACCCGCCGAATCGCCAACAGCGTCGCCTCGCACGAGTGCATGAACGTGCGCTGCTCGAGGATCTCGCGGACCGCGGCGACCTGCATCGCCGGATCAGGTGTGGATAGGGTGTCGTTCACGTTCGGACCTCCGGTGTCCGTTCGAGGTCCCGGCCGGTGCTCACAACACCGGGCCGGGACCGCCAAGATCAGACCGCCAGACGGCGGACGATCTCCTGTAGATGCCGGTCAGCGACCAGCGTGTAGATCTGCGAGCTCGCGAGGTTCGCGTGCCGCAGCAGTGTCTGTGTCGCGCGGGCGTCCTTCCCGACCCGCTGGACATGGGTGCCGTACCAGTGCCGCAGTTGATGCGCGGTCACCGGGTAGCCGGCCTTGCGGAACGCCCGGCCGATCACCGAGGTCACCGTCGACGACTGCACATGGCCGTCGTCCTTGCCCGGGAACCAGTAGCCGGCCCGCGGGTAGCCCTTGCGCAGCTCTTCGACCAGGGGGTGTGTCGGGATCGCGGCGAACACGCCGCCCTTCCCGCGGACGTAGTACCAGCCCTCGTCGTCGAAGTCATCGCCGCGGATCTTCGCGATCTCGTGGACCCGCAGCCCCAGGAACGTTGCCAGCGTCATGTACGACCGAGCTCGCAGCCCGCACACCTCGAGCACACTGCGAACGGTCTCTGTCGACGCCGGCCGCGGCACCGACCGCGGAGCCTTCGGAACCGGCAGCTCGACCATCGGGTTGTCGTTGCGGTACCCCCGATCGTTGAGCCACCTGAACCAGGCTCGCGCGGATGCCGCGTACGTGCAGCGGGTCCACTTCGTGTTGCATCCTGCTAGCCACCTGACGACGGCCGTGGTGGGGATCGACACCGGGTCAGGCGTGCCGGCGACGTGCCAGAGCAGCTTGACCCCGGTGATGCGGGTAGAGACGGTGTTGTCGGATGCGTCGGCGGCTCGGAGCCACAGCTCCCAGTCGTCGAGCAGCTCGTGATGTAGTTGCGCAGCGGGCGGACGGGCGGGCATGGGTCAGGCCTCCCCAGGCTAGAGGTGGTCATGCTGCCGTCCGGGTGGTGCGCATCACACCCGGTCTACCCCGAGACTGAGAAAGTACCCGGAGATTCGTGGGATATCCCTCACTCCGCGTGTTGCTTTTCCCTTGATATGCGCCAGTATGGGTACCCGGTGACCGCTCGTACACGGTCTGCGTCCGACGCGTAACCCACGCAACGGGGCGGACGTTAGACCTATTACGACGGCCGACCGACAACGACACAAAGACTGTCCGCAGCGTGGGGCCGGGCTGGTCGATGAGTCACGGAGGGGACTAATCGATGGCGAAGGGCAAGCGCCGCGCCACGGGTAGCGGGTGGCGTCAGGTGGCGCCGCTGATCCCGTTGGCGCTGTTCGCGAGCGCGTTCACCGTCAGCGCCACGGACGACCCGGCGATCGCGACCGCGTCGCTGGAGAACGGCCTGTCCGGCGGCAGCCCGGTCGTCGTACCGAAGCAGCCGGTCCGCGAGCCGGCCAACGTGCCGGTGCCGGGCGTGGTCGGCCACGGCGTCGACCCCGGCGAGCAGCCGACCCAGGTGGTCTCGGGCCTGTCCCGCAACGGCATCCCGAACGCCGCGCTGAAGGCGTACTCGCGGGCCCAGCAGGTGCTTGCCCAGGCGGACCCGTCGTGCCACCTGCCGTGGACGCTGGTGGCCGCGATCGGCCGTGTCGAGTCCAACCACGGCCGCTTCGGCGGCAACGCGCTGAACGCCCAGGGCGTCGCGATCCCGGGCATCTTCGGCCCGCGGCTGGACGGCTCGTCCGGCATGGCCCGGATCTCGGACACCGACGCGGGCTCGTTCGACGGCGACGGCGCGTTCGACCGCGCGGTCGGGCCGATGCAGTTCATCCCCGGCACCTGGCGGGCCATGGGCGTGGACGGCGACGGCGACGGCGTGCGGAACCCGCAGGACATCGACGACGCGGCCATGTCGACCGGGGTGTACCTGTGCTCCGGCAAGACCGACCTCGCCGACGCGAGCGACCTGAACGCGGCGGTCCTGCGCTACAACCACTCCCAGCAGTACGTCGACCTGGTGACGAGCATCGCCAAGGCGTACGCCGGTGGCAGCTGGATCGCGGTCGGCAACGGCACCGCGGGTGACGACGTCGACGAGGCCGGCGACCAGATCGGCGACTCGACGATCGACGCGCCGTCCGACAAGGACCTGCCGCAGGCGATCGACATCCCGACGCCGACGGCCACGCCGACCCCGACGCAGACCGACGGCCGCGGCGGCACCCGCGAGACGACCCGGCCGACCGCCGAGCCGACCGCGACGCCGAGCAGCCGGCCGACCGCGACGCCGACGTCGAAGCCGTCGCCCTCGAAGCCGACGACCGCCAGGCCGACGGTTCCGACCACCACGACCACGACGCCGGGGGTCACCAGCCTCACCACGGCCGTCGGCGTGATCGTCGGCACGGTGGGCAGCACGCTGCAGGAGCTGCAGAAGGCCACGACGTACTGCCAGACCGAGATGGCGAAGGTGACGATCACCAAGCCGACCCAGGAGCAGCTGCAGAAGTGCGTGACCGCCTACCAGACCGGCGGCGCGAAGGCCGTCGACCAGGTCATCCGCGGTCTCCTGTCCGCCCTTGGACTGCTGGGCATCCTGGGCGGAGGCATTCTCGGCAGCTGAACCTCACTGGACCGGCGCGCCTGCCCCCACCCCTCCCTAGGCGCGCCCCTGGCGACGCCACGAAGCAATCCCCCCGCTTCGTGGCGTCGCTCTTTTTGAACGTTCAGCTCGCCCAGGCGCGGTCGATAGTCTGGGTGATGCTGTTGCCGACCAGGTCCGTCGCGGTCACCCGCAGACTCGGGTACGCGCCGGCCGGGACCTGTGCCCGCACGGTGCCGACCCCGCGCAGCGCCAGCTTCGTCCAGGTCTTCCCGTCGTACGAGATCTCGGCCGTCGTCCGGAAGACCCCCAGGCCGCGCACGCCCGGCTGGTACCTCGGCGTCAGCTCGAGCCAGCCGTTGGTGTGCCGGTAGTCGACCTGGACGAGCGGCAGGACCGCGCGGCTCTTCGACGGCGCCGACACGAAGTGCCACCGGGTGTGCGTCGACGTAGACGTCTTCGCCCAGCTGTTCGGCCCGCGCTTCTGGTCCAGCGTCAGGTCGTACCAGGCGGCCTTGGCCGGGACCGTGAACTGCGCGACCGACCAGTTCTTGCTGCCGAGTTCGACACCGTTGCTGCTCAGCTGCATGCTCGTCACGTCGCCGCGGTCGCCCCAGCCGAACACTGTCCGGTCGCCGCTGACGTACTGCGGGATCGCGATCCGCAACGCGTTCTCGAACCGTGCCGGCGGCCAGCCCTGCGCCTCGTCACCGGGGGCGTCCGACAACCCCGGTACGGCGGGCCGCGTCAGCGACTCCCACCAGCCGCGCGTGACCTGCTCGCCCGGCCGGTACGCCCGCGTGATCGTCGACTCGAAGCCGCTCTCGTTCCACTCACCCGCGGACGTTTTCTCGTCCCAGGTGACGCCCTTGACGTCCGTGACGAGGTAGTCGGTCCGCTTGACCGCCCCGGCGATCAGCCGGGACGCCGTCAGCCCGGTGGAGATCCCCGGCAGGTGTGCGATCCGCTGGTCGCGGTGCAGCCAGAACGCGTCGTTGCGCTGGAAGTCCGTGGTCACGACAGCCGGTCGCATCTTCGCGACGTCGTACGTCAGCGCGCCCTTCACGACCGGCGGGGCAAGCGCGACGTCGTACCGATAGGTGCTGTCGAGCAGGCCGTTGAGCTGCAGCGAGACGGGCCCTTCGGCCAGTTGGCCGAGCAACTGCTTGCCCTGCTCGGCGCGCAGCAGGTAGAGCGGAACGCCTTGCTCGGTCCCGGTCGACCAATAGCCGGGCTGCTCGTGGTACAGGAACACCACTTTCGCACCGGCCGCCTTGGCCGCCTCCACCTGTGTTTCGGTCGCGTCGTCCCCGCCCCAGCGGATCAGTACAGCCGCTCCGTCGGCGCCGTTGAGCTCGGCCGCCGTACCGTCGCCGCCGTTGTAGAGCGGCAGTTTCTCGTGCCCGACGTACACGGTCCGTTCCGAACCCTCGACCGGTGTGGGCAGGCGGACACCGTTGGCGTCCACGGTCAGTTTCGGCTGCGCGAGGTCCCAGCGCTGCACGACCTGGAAGGTACCGTTGGCGACCTTTCCGAAATCCTGCACGTAGACGCCGTCGGCCACCCGGCCGTTGTACGCCCAGCCGGAGACGGCGTCGCGGTCGCCGACCTTGCGGTGCCAGGCGACCCCGATGCTCTGCGCCTCGGCCGGCCGCGGCGTCCTGATCGTCACCTTGTGCGCGGTCCGGGCGTCGAACGTGAACGTCCGGTCACGGTCGATCCACTCGTCCGGATCACCGAGCAGCGTGATCGAGTTCGCCCAGTCCGCCTCGTCGCCGCCGACGGCGTACGCCATCACGCTGTAGCGCCCGGTCGGTACGTCGAGGGTGCGGCTGCCGGTCTCGTCGAACGCGATCGCGTTCACGTCGCCGGTGTCCTGGTTCCACAGCTGGACACCGCTCGCGCCGGCCTTGGTGGTGGCGGGTTGCCCGTCACGGCCGATCGCCTTCACGGTCACCTGGTTCAGCCGCCCACCGGCCGCGAACCCGAGGCCGGTCCGGTACGCCGCGGCGCCGGTCCGGGCCGTCAGGACACCGGCGTACTTGGCCGGCTGGGTCTTCGCCAGATCAAGCGTGACGGTCGCGGACGCGGTACCACCGGCGGGGATGGTCAGCCGGGCCGGGCTCACCGTCAGCCCGGCCGCCACCCCCGCCGGAGACTGTGCGGCGACCGACAGCGTCAGCGTCACCGCGCGGTCGGAGTTGTTGCGATAGGCAACGCTGCGGGTGACCGGCGCCGGCGCGGCCGGACCGGTCCAGGACAGGTCGCCGAAGAACAGGTTGGCGGTGTCCGGCAGGACCTTGGGGTCGAGCGCGTTCGGGATGTCGACCCGGCCGAGTCCCTGCTGGTCGGTGCGGGCGCCCGCGGACGGGACTGCCGTCGAGGCCAGCGCGGCCTTCAGTTGCGGACCGGCCCAGTCGGGGTGCCGCTGCGCGAGGATCGCCGCGGCGCCGGCGACGTGCGGCGTCGCCATCGACGTACCGCTCATCGCCGTGTAGTACTGGCCGAGGACGTGCCCCTGCTCGGTGCCGGCCGCGCGGGCGGCGGCGATCTCCACACCCGGAGCGGTGACCTCGGGCTTGAGGGCGCCGTCACCGAGCCGCGGGCCGCGGCTGGAGAAGGCTGCCAGGCTGTCGTCGCGGTCGACCGCGCCGACGGTCAGCGCCTCGGACGCCGTCCCCGGAGAACCGACGGTTTCCTCGGCGCCGGAGTTGCCGGCCGCGATCACGAACAGCGCGCCGCTCGACTTCGACAGCCGGTCGACGGCCTCGCTCATCGGGTCGGTGCCGTCGGACGGCCAGCCGCCGAGGCTCATGCTGACCACCTTCGCGCCCTGCTGGACGGCCCACTCCATCCCGGCGATCGCCTCGGAGTCGTACCCGCCGCCGCTGTTGTCGAGCACCTTGCCGATCAGCAGGTCCGCTCCCGGCGCGACACCCTTCCGGACGCCGCCGGACGCCGTACCGAGGCCCGCGACGATCGACGCGGTGTGCGTGCCGTGGCCGTGCAGGTCCTGGACGGCCTCGTCGGGGACGAAGCTCTCCGACGCGACGACCTGCTTGGCGAGGTCCGGATGGCCGGCGTCGTACCCGGTGTCCAGGACGGCGACCTTGACGCCGTTGCCGTCGTACCCCTGCTTCCAGGCGGTCGGGGCGCCGATCTGCTTCGTGGAGCGGTCGAGGGTGGCGTGAGTGCGGCCGTCGAGCCAGATCTTGGTCACCTGGCTGCTCTTGAACGTCGTCGGGCCGCTGATGCCGTCCCAGAAGGTCTTCGCGTCGGCCTTCCGTACGGAGACCGCGCTGCTTCCGACGCTGGGCAGCGTACGGCGGAGGGTGGCCGCCGTACTGCGCAACGTCGTGGAGCCGGAGATCAGTAGCGGCAACTGGTCGCTGCTCGCGTCGTCGTACCCCTGCGCGGCGAGCTCGGTCAGGTTGAAGAGGCGCTTGTCGAGCCGGCCCGCCGTGAGCAGCGGGTATGCGTCGGCCGGGACCAGAGTGAGGTCTCCGTCGAAGGTGCCGAAGTAGTACGGCTCGTCACCGAGCAGGCGGGCCGAGACCTGGCCGTTCGAGCTCGTGGTGAGCTCGGCGACGTCGCCGGTGACCAGCGTGATCCGCTTGCTGCCCGCACCGGGCGTCGCCTGGGCGCCCGGTGCGGACCCGGTGGGTGGACCGGCTGGTGGGGCGGCACTCGCCGTGGTGGTCGTCAGCAGCAGGGAACCGGCGACCACCGCGGCGAGCAGGCCCGCCGCAGCTCGGGACGATCGGGAAAACACAGGTGGACACCTCCCGACAGCCCGACCCACGCGAGGCCGTCGCGCTGAGCCTGTCAGTTGCCCTCAGCCACAGTCCACCACTCCCCCTGACCTACATCCGCCATGACTGATACCGGCCACCACCACCCCATTTGCCTGGTGAGCCAGGCAAATGGGGGGTTCCACACCCTGGTTACGGGTGTAGAACCCCCAAGCTGGCTGGTGGACCAGTGAAATGCGGTTTGGTGCGGCTGCCGTCAGGCGAAGCGCTTCGCGATGTTCTCGACGCGCTCCAGCAGGTCCAGGTCGTAGGCGACGCCGGGGACGTAGAAGATCACGTAGTCGGCGCCGGCCTCGAGGACCGCCTCGACCTTGTCGGCGATCTCGTCCTCGGTGGCGATCAGGTTGTCCCGGTCGAACTTCTCCCGGTTCATCGGGCCGAGCGCCTTCTCGGTCGCCTTCTGCGGGTCGTCGCCCTTGTCGATCGGGAACACGTTGAAGTTCGTCGACTTGATGATCTCGTCGTAGTCGCGGCCGACCTTCTGGCAGTGCCCGCGCAGGATGTCCGCCTTCTCCTTGAAGGTCTCCGGGTTGCCGCCGCCGATGTTCGCCGCGTCGGCGTACTGCGCGACCAGCTTCAGCGTGACCTTCGGGCCGCCGCCGCCGATCCAGAAGCTCGGGTGCGGCTTCCGGACGCCCTTCGGCTCGTTGATCGGGGCATCGATCGAGTAGTACTTGCCGTTGTAGACCGGCTTGTCCTCGGTCCACATCTTGTAGATGATCTCGGTCGCCTCGCGGAACGCCGCCATCCGCTGCGGGATGTCGGTCCACTCGTAGCCGTACGCCTTCCACTCGTGCTCGTACCAGCCCGCGCCGATCCCGGCGTACAGGCGGCCGTGGCTGGCGACGTCGACGGTGGAGGCGATCTTCGCGTAGAGCGAGGGGTTGCGGTACCCGTTGCAGCCGACCATCTGACCGATGTTCACCCGCTTGGTGTCGCGGGCCAGCGCCGCGGTGGCGCTCCAGCACTCGAAGGTGGTGTTGTCACTCGGCTCCGGCACCGTGTGGAAGTGGTCGAACAGCCAGATCGAGTCCCAGGACTGCTCGTCGGCGCGCTGGGCGACGGCCGTCATCGCCTCCCACTGCTCGATCGGGTCGGCGATCCCGGCCAGGTCCATCTTCCAGCCCTGCGGTACGAAGACCCCGAAACGTGTAGTCATGCCGCCATCCTTTCCGGGGATGGCGGCATCGGTCCATGACTACGAGTACTGAATTCGTTCTCAATCGGACCACTTCAGGTTCTGAATCAGCGGGCGCTCAGCACCCCTGCCCCCACGCCGGCGCCGTCGCGGTGCTTCGCTCTGACCGCGAGGATCGCGTTCAGCGTCAGCGGAGACAGCCTGCCGCCGAACTCCTGCCTGGTCAGCGCCGCCACACCCGCCGCGGTGGGCGCGCTCGCCGACGTACCGAAGAAGCGGCAGGAACCCTGGACGGCGGTCGGGCAGGTGCCGGAGCCGAAGCCGCCGGCGCCGCTGACGGAGACCCCGTCCGACGCCAGCCAGTACGGCGCCGGGAAGCTCTTGGCTGTGCTCCCGGCGATGCCGCGGCACGGTCCCGGCTTGCCGCCCGCACACCGCGTCGTGGTCACGATCTGCGTCGGGCCCGCCGCGCTGTACGCCTCCAGCGGGGCGGCGGCCGGATCGACCGACACGCTGGCGTTGACGGCGCCCGCGCTGGTGGCGAAGCCCAGGTAATTCGAGTCCGGGTTCATCGAACCGGCGCGCTCCGGCGGGTCGATCGTCTGGACGCCGGCCGAGAGCGCCCGCCAGCGCAGGTCGAGGATCGGCGGCGTCACGGCCGACGACGTGCCCTGGACGTCGACGACCAGCTTGGCCGGCTGCGCCACACCGGTCGTGTTCTCGTAGATGAACTGCTCGATGGTGTCGCCGACGCCGTTCGCCTGGACGCCGGTGCTGGACGCGAGGCACGTCGTACCGGCGGCGTCCATCAGGTACAGGTTCAGGTCGGTGAAGCCGCCCTGGCCGGCCGTCGGGTAGACGGCCCGCGGCTCGCTCCACTGCAGCGTCGGCATCACGGTCGCACCGGGCAGCAGGTTGAGGTTGTACGTCGTGTCGGTGCCGCGCAGCTGCACGACGTTGTCGGGGGCGTTCGGGCAGCCGGTGAAGGGGCCGGTGGCGCCGTCCGGTCCGCTGTCCGTGCCGATCGCCTTGACCCGCGGTGCGTGCCGGTTGCCGAGGTTCCCGGCCGACGAGCTGACCCAGATGCCGTGCTTGGCGAGGCTCTCCGCCGTCGCCGCGCCGATGCCCTGCTGGAACGCGGGCTCGTCGTCGAGGGCGATGTCCTCGGCGATCATCGTGACCCCGGCGGCGGCCAGCGTGTGGAACGCCTCGACGTACTGCGCGGTGGTGTCCTGCGTGCTGGCGTAGGCGAGCTTCGCGCCCGGCGCCAGGTCGTGGATGATCTCGAGCATCGCGGTGCCCTCGTCGTCCTCGTACGACGCCGCCTGCTGCAGCACCTGGACGTCGGCCGGTAGCTCACCCTGCGCGATCGAGTCGGCGATGTGGTCGACGTCCCCGGAGATCGCACCGACCTTCTGGCCGCGTCCTGTCAGGCCGCGCGCCTGGGCCAGGTCAGCCTTGTGCAGCGTGACGCCCTCGGCGGTGATCGGTCCGACGTCGACGGCCGGGCGCAGCGCGGGCCGCAGCGCGGTCACCCAGCCGAGCGCGGCGACGGCGTCGAGCTTGTCGTAGGGCACCGAGGCGGACACGAGCCCGGTGCTCGGCAGGTCGACACCTGGCACCTTCTTGAAGTCGGCAGAGTTCTTCAGGACCGTGACGCCCAAGGACGCCAGGTCGGCCCGCTGCTGCGCGGTGACCGGCTGCGCGGCGTACACCTGTACGCCGAGACGCTCGCCGCTCGCGTCGGCGCTCAGGGCGCGCGCCTTGACGCCGGTCTGTTTGGCCGCGGCCGCCTTCGCGGCGTCCCGCAACAGCGACGGGACCTTCGCGGATGCACCGGGGCTTGCAGCAGAGCCCTGAGCCGGTCCCGCGGCGGCCGGTGTCACGACTGCGACCACCGCCATCGGGACGATCAGTGCCACGCTGCTCAGGACATAACGGAGCTTCATCGATTCCTCCCCCACTCGACGCCGGGCACAACAGTCACCCACCGACGAACCACCTGTCCAGACCTCGCGTCGTACCCGAGCGAAGGAGGCAGGATCATCGAGACCACGAAGTTCGATCAGTTGTTCGCCCTCGCCGCCCCGCAGATCAGCGCCGGGACACACCAGCGCGACGAGATCCCGCGCGACGGCGGCCGCTGGCCCGTCAGCGTCGTACTGCGCCCCGCGCCCGGGCCTGTCGCATACGCTCTCGACGCGCTGACCCGGGAGGCCGCCGAACTGGCGGGGCCGGGTCACTGGCAGACCGGGCAGCTCGGATCAGCCCACTTGACCGTGCGGGCTCTGGAGCCGCGCCGCGAGCTGATCCCGCCCGACGACCCGGCGCTGACCCGCTACCGGTCGGCGCTCGGCCGCGCGGCCGCCCGCAGCTCCTGGCCGATCGGCTTCCGCGTCACCGGCCTCACCCTTACCCCCGGCACCGTCATGGCCTGCGCCGAGGCGGTCGACACCACCGCCGACACCTTCAGCGACCACCTCACCGCCGAACTCGGCCCCGACGCCTGGTTCGAACCCGACCGCCGCGACATCTGGTACCTCAACCTCCTCCACTTCACCGAAGACGTCACCCACCCCGAAGACCTGATCACCTGGGTCAAGTCCCGCCGTCACCTCCCCGTCGGCACCACCACCATCCGCACCGCCGACCTGGTCCGCTCCGACCACCACCTCCGACCACGTCCCCACATGCGCCCGGCGCGCCTGTGAGAGCGCTCTAGTTCCGGAACCGGTGAGGTCTTGACCGCGGAGGGTGGGTGTTTGAGAGTCGGGGCCGGACGTGGGCGTGGGGCCCGGGTTCCGGGAGGGAGCGGCCATGCGTGGGTGGCGGCGGGTTGGTGTGGTTGTGGTGGCGGCGCTGGTGGCGGGGATGTTGCCGCTGGAGGCGGTGGCCGATGATCCGGCGCCGGTGACGCTGGCCGCGTTCGAGGGCGCGGAGCCGTTCGCGTCGCCGCCGAACGCGGGGATCTTCACCTGGGGCAGCGACGCGGACGATCCGCCGGCGCTCGAGCTCCAGGCCCGCGCGGACGCGCCGGCCGGCGAGCAGGTGCTGCACGGGACCTACGACATCAGCGGCTGGGGCGGGTTCAGCCACGACGTGACGTACGACGTGAACCCGGGCGACTGGTCGCCGTACAAGGGGATCCGCTTCTGGTGGTACGGGCAGAACACCGCTCCGCTGCCGCCCGGCTCAGGGAAGCGGATCTTCTTCGAAATCAAGGACGGCGGCGCGAACGCCGAGGCGTCGGAGCTGTGGAACACGAGCTTCACCGACGACTGGCAGGGCTGGCACCAGGTCGAGATCCCGTTCAGCGAGCTCGTGTACCGCGGCGACTACCAGCCGGTCGGCGGTATCGACCACGTGCTGAACCTGACGCAGATGTGGGGCTACGCGTTCACGATGCCGGCCGGTTCGCCGGGTGAGTTCGCGATCGACCAGGTCGAGGTCTACGGCAAGGCCGACCCGGCGTTGAAGAACAGTGTGGTCACCGACGCCGATGTCTACCCGATCAAGGAGGGCGGAACCGCGCAGGTGAAGGTCACCGTCGCGACCACCGGCGGCACGCCGCTGGAGGAGCTGGTCACCGTCGCCTACCGGACCGGAGACGGAACCGCCGGCGCCGACGACTACACACCGGTTTCCGGAACGCTCACGTTCCCTGCCGGAACAGTTTCCGGAACGTCGCAGAACGTTTCCGTGACCACCCGGAAAGACAGTTCCGCGGAAGTTGCGGAAACCGTTCCCCTCGAGCTCACGGTGACCGGCGCGAAGGCCCCGCAGACCCAGCCGGTCGTGGTGATCGACGCGCACGACCTGCCGTACCTGGACCGGAAACTCCCGATCCGCAACCGCGTCGACGATCTGCTCGCCCGGATGACGGTGGCCGAAAAGGTCGGCCAGATGACCCAGGCCGAGCGGAACGCGCTGCGGTCCCGTTCCGACATCGCGTCCTACGCGCTCGGCTCACTGCTGTCCGGCGGCGGCTCGGTCCCGACCCCGAACACCCCGGCCGCCTGGGCCGCGATGATCGACACCTTCCAGCAGAACGCGCAGGCCACCCGCCTGCAGATCCCGCTGATCTACGGCGTCGACGCCGTCCACGGGCACAACAACGTGATCGGCGCGACGATCCTCCCGCACAACATCGGGATCGGCGCCACCCGCGACCCGGACCTGGCCCGGCGG
The DNA here is from genome assembly GCF_040610875.1 of Kribbella sp. NPDC003505. Classification (NCBI taxonomy): domain Bacteria; kingdom Bacillati; phylum Actinomycetota; class Actinomycetes; order Propionibacteriales; family Kribbellaceae; genus Kribbella; species Kribbella sp. NPDC003505. The sequence goes on from NZ_JBEXNA010000005.1 coordinate 163,075, forward strand.
ACCGGCGAGGTCACCGCGACCGAGGTCCGCGCCACCGGCATCCCGTGGGACTTCGCGCCGTGCGTGTGCGTGGTCCGCGACGACCGCTGGGGCCGTGCCTACGAGGGGTACGGCGAGGACCCGGCGCTGGTCCAGTCGATGGCGACCGTCGTCACCGGGCTCCAGGGCAGGGCCGACGGCAGTCAACTCGCGCGCAACAACCACGTGCTCGCGACCGCGAAGCACTTCGTCGGTGACGGCGGCACGACGTACGGCAGCTCGACGACGGGCTCGTACAAGATCGACCAAGGCATCACGCAGGTCACCCGCCAGCAGTTGGAGGCCATCCACCTCGCACCGTTCAAGACCGCCGTGGACCTCGGCGTCGGCACCGTGATGCCGTCGTACTCGAGCCTGTCCGTCGACGGCGCGACGCCGGTCAAGATGCACGGCAACGGCGAGCTGATCAACGGCGTGCTGAAGCAGCGGATGGGCTTCGACGGGTTCGTGATCAGCGACTGGCAGGCGATCGACCAGCTCCCGGGCGACTACGCGAGCGACATCCGGACGTCGGTCAACGCCGGCCTGGACATGATCATGGTGCCGACCAACTACCAGGGCTTCACCCAGGGCCTGACCGCGGAGATCGAGGCCGGCCGGATCAAGATGCCGCGGATCGACGACGCGGTCCGCCGGATCCTGACCGAGAAGTTCAAGCTCGGCCTGTTCGAGCACCCGTACGCCGACCCGACCAACGCCGCGTCGGTCGGATCGGCCGCCCACCGCGCCGTCGGGCGCGAGGCCGCGGCGAAGTCGCAGGTGCTGCTGAAGAACCAGGGCAATCTGTTGCCCTTGGCATCGACCAGCAAGGTGTACGTCGCAGGCAGCAACGCAGCAGACCTCGGCAACCAGATGGGCGGCTGGAGCATCAGCTGGCAGGGCGGCTCGGGCGCGACCACCACCGGCACGACGATTCTCGACGGGATCAAGCAGATGGTCCCGGACGCGACCTTCAGCGCGGACGCGTCGGCGCCGCTCGCGGGTCACGACGTCGGCGTGGTCGTGGTCGGCGAACGCCCGTACGCCGAAGGGATCGGCGACGTCGGCAACGGCCACGACCTGCTGCTCTCGGCTGCCGACAAGGCGGCCGTCGACAAGGTCTGCGGCGCGATGAAGTGCGTCGTGCTGATCGTGTCCGGCCGGCCGCAGGTCGTCGCCGACCAGCTCGGCGAGATCGACGCGCTCGTCGCCTCCTGGCTTCCGGGGACCGAAGGCGCCGGCGTCGCGGACGTACTGTTCGGCAAGGTCCCGTTCAGCGGCCGGCTGCCGGTCAGCTGGCCGCGCACCGAGGACCAGCAGCCGCTGAACGTCGGCGATACGTCCTACGATCCGCAGTACCCGTTCGGCTGGGGCCTCACCACCCAGGCGGCCGCCCGGCAGGCGTTGGCCGAAGCGCGCGACAGCCTGCTGCGCAAGCACGATCCGTACGCGGTGGCGGCCGCGGCGACGGCGAGCGCCGCGCTCGGGATCCGTGACTGGTCGGGGCCGCAGGCAACTGTTGCGCTGGCCGCGGCCGCCCGGTCAGCCACGTTCCTGGAGCGCACGAAGGCGGACACGTTCGCCGAGGACGACGCGGTCGTCGGCGTGGCCCGCTGGATCGCGCAGAACCACATCGGGCAGAACCTGGACGAGTCCGCGTCGAAGCTCGTCTCCGACGCCGACCACGCCCTCCTCAGCGGTCAGCTCAGTACGGCGGTCGCCAAGCTGGCAGCCGCGGCCAGGTAGTACGAGTGCCGGCCGGGACGGTGACCCCTCATCCGTCCCGGCCGGCACGTCCCCGCCCAGCACCTTCCCCCCGCTGGGCTCCTAGCGGCTGATCTTGGCCGCTGCCTGCCGCGCGAGCTTGTCGAAGTTCGGCGCGGGCACCCCCGGGCCCATCTCGCGGAACGCCAGCACCGAGACGTTGCGGCCCTTGAGCGTGACGGCGTACGGGAACCCGCCCGGCTCGCTGCCCGGGTCGTTCGGCTTCGGGTAGTCGTACCACCGGATCACCCGCGTGACGTCACCCGAGGTGCCCTTCACCACCCGGTTCTCGGTGATCTTCCGCGCGTGCGTCGGCGCGGGCTTGCTGTACGTGCAGCTCTTCAGCGTCGCGATGATCGAGTTGTACGCCGCCCGCGCACTCGCCGCGTTCGCGTACCGGCTGACGTACTGCGCGCCCCACGAGCTCATGTCGTTGCTGAACCCGCGCGCCATCCGCGCCGCGACCCGCTTGCCCTCGGTCGAGGCCGGTCCGCAGTAGGTCCTCGGCAGGATTCCCCTGTCCACCTGCCGAAGCCAACCCGCCCGCGCGTCCGCCTTCCGCACCTCGGCGACGGTCAGCATCTGCGACCGGCTGAGCGCGGTCGCCGACGTCGCGGAGGCCGTCGACGTCGTACCGGCGTCCGCCCCCGGCGCCGCCAGAACGGTGAGTCCCACGGCCAGCACGCCGGCCGCCGCACCGGTCGCAACCACACCCCGGCGCATGCCCCGAGCAACAAACCTCATGTTCCGTCCCCCTCGTCGTCGGTTGTGCACGGGTAGACGTACGGGTTCCGGAAAAAGTTGTTCCGGACTAGACGGAATTCCGGCTGCGCAGGCGGCGGAGCATCCGGGCGTCCTCGAAACCGACGGTCCGGGCGGCGGACTCGACGGTGGCGCCGTGGCCGATCAGGTGTTCGGCCCGCTCCAGCCGCAGGAGCTGCTGGTACCGCAGCGGCGTGAGACCGGTGGAGGCGGTGAAGAGGCGGGTCAGCGTGCGCTCGCTGACGCCGACCTGCCCGGCCAGGTCGGCCAGTGGGAGCCGGTCGGCGTACCGGACGTCGATGACGTCCTGGACGCGGTGTGCCAGATCGTTGAGGTGGTCCCGGTGCCGCAGCATCACGGACTCCTGCAGCTCGTCGCCGTTGCGCCGGGCATAGACGACCATCTCGCGCGCGACCCGCGCAGCTGCCTCGGCGCCCCGGCCGACCGCGACCAGGTGCAGCGCCAGGTCGATCCCGCTGGCGATCCCGGCGGAGGTGATGACGCGGTCGTCCTCGACGTACAGCACGTCACGCACGATGGTCGCCCGCGGGTAGCGGGCGGCCAGTTCGTCGGTCAGGTCGTGGTGGGTGGTGAACCGGCGTCCGTCGAGGAGGCCGGCCCAGCCGAGCGCGTCGGCCCCGGAGCAGACGCTCGCCACCGACCCGCCGCTCGCGTGGTGCGCCCGCAGCCGCTGCCGGAACCCGGACCCGATCGGCGGCTCCGGGGACAGCCGCGGCGACCGCCATCCCGGGACCACGACCAAATCACCCGGCTCGAGCTCCGGCCAGACCGACGAGGTCCGCAACGGCACGCCCTGGGCGGTCGCGATCTCGTCGGATTCGGCCACGTAGAACACGTCGTAGCGGTAGCCGAAGTCGTTCGCGGTCGTGAACACCTGCGCCGGGCCGGCCAGATCGAGCAGATGCAGCTTCGGCACGAGCACGAAGACCACCCGAGTGGGACGCATCCGGTCAGGATGCCACGGGTACGCCGGTGAGCTCGTCGAGGGTCCGGATGGTGGCGAACCGGCCGGCCAGCACGTACTCGGTCCGCTCGACGACCTGCTCCGCGGTGAGGGTCCGCGGATCGGCGAGGATCTCCTCGACGGTCGCCTCGTCGCGGATCGAGGGGTGCGCCAGCGCCATCGTCGCGGTCGCCTCGGAGACGAACACCACGTCGTACCCGAGGTCGGACCCGACCCGCGCGGTGGTCTCACAGCACTGCTCGGTCCGGATGCCGCAGACAACGATTTCGGAAACGCCGTTCTGCGTGAGCACTTGCTGCAGATTCGTTGTGGTGAAGGCGTTGTGTGACGTTTTCCGGATCGTGATTTCCGTCGGCAGCGGTTCGAGACCGTCGATCAGCCGGACGTGCCCGTTGGCGGGGTCGAAGGCGCCGCCGGTCCCCGGTTCGGTGTGCAGCACCCAGACGACGAGGTCGCCGGCCTCCCGGGCCGCCCGCACCAGCCGGTCCACCCGGCCGGCGATGTCGGGGTGGTTCACCAGCTGCCAGTTCGGGCGGACCCGGAACGATTCCTGGACGTCGATCACGATCAGTGCGGTTCGGCTCATGCCCCCAGCATCGCCCGCGCCCGGCACCCGGCTGAAGGCTCGATCGGGGCCGGGACCGGAACGATCCGGTCAGCGCGGAGAGATCGGACGAATTCACACCCTTCCGAACTGTTCCAAACACTGGTCTGGCGTGCTTATCGTGCCCGGGTCTGGTTTCTACAACGATTGAGGGGATTGCGATGCCCGATCACCTGCCCCGCCGCCAGGTCCTGCGGACCGCCGGCGCCCTGGGCCTCGGTGCCGCCGCCGCGGGCGCACTCACCAGCACCGCCCAAGCCGGCCCCGACGCCGCCCGAACCGGTTCGGCCGCTGGTACGCCGGATAGATTGACCGGCATGCGCGGACACCACGGCAAGCTCGAGATCACCAAGGCCCCGTTCGGCACCACACCGGACGGTCAGCAGGTGGACGTGTACACGTTCACCAACGGCCGGGTGACGATCTCGATGCTCACCTGGGGCGCGACGATCCAGCGCGTCGAGACGCCGGACCGCCGCGGCCGGACCACGAACATCAGCCTCGGCTTCGACAACCTGCCCGACTACGCGAAGCTCAGCCCGTACTTCGGCGCCACCATCGGCCGGTACGGCAACCGGATCGCGAAGGGGCGGTTCACGCTCGACGGGACGACGTACCAGATCCCGGTCAACAACGGCGAGAACGCGCTGCACGGCGGCACGATCGGTTTCGACAAGTTGGTCTGGAAGGCCAAGGTCGTGCAGAGCGACAAGGCCGTCGGGGTGGCCTTCACCTACGTCAGCCCGGACGGCGAGATGGGCTTCCCCGGTGAGCTCACCAGCACCGTCACGTACACGCTGGACCGGCGCGACAACCTGCGGATCGACTACCACGCGACGGTCGCCGGCAAGCCGACGATCGTGAACCTCACCAACCACGTGTACTTCAACCTGCTCGGCGAGGGCAACGGCACCATCTACGACCACGTGCTGGAGCTGAACGCGCCGAAGTACACGCCGGTCGACGCGACGCTGATCCCGACCGGCGAGATCGCCCCGGTCGCCGGGACGCCGTTCGACTTCAGCCGGCCGACCGCGATCGGCAAGCGGCTGCGCGGCGACCACCAGCAGCTGATCTTCGGCCGCGGGTACGACCACAACTTCGTCATCGGCGGCGAGCCGGACGACGACGGCCTGCGGCTCGCGGGCCGCTTCTGGGAGCCCGAGCACGGTCGCACGATCGAGGTGCTCACCGACCAGCCGGGCGTCCAGTTCTACAGCGGGAACTTCCTCGACGGCACGTTCCTCGGCATCGGCAACAAGGCCTACCGACAGGGCGACGCGTTCGCGTTCGAGACCCAGCACTTCCCGGACTCGCCGAACCACGCGAACTTCCCGTCCACGGTCCTGCGCCCCGGCGAGACCTACAAGTCCACCACCATCTACTCCTTCGGCACCAAGTAGCCGCCGCGGTACCGCCGTACCTCAGCCTGAATCCGTGGACGAGTCGGCGGTACGGACGGCCGGCCGGGCACACCGCCCCGCCGGAGAACTTTCAGGGGTTCACCTCTGAAAGCGTCCCTTCACCCCTCACCTCAGCGGTTCTCCACCCCTGTTGGGGGTTCTTCGCTCGGATACCAGCAGAGAACCCCCAACGCGACCGAACAACCCCTTGGGATTGCCGGTGCTGCTCAGCCGGCTGACAGGTGCCACCCGGCCAATCCACGGATCCAGGCTCAAAGGTCCGCGCCGTAAGTTCCGCGGTGAGGCACGCCCGGGTGGATGTGCACTCTGCACAGGAGGTACCGGACCTTACCTAGTGCACCTCAGCGCGAGGCGTACACCGTCTCTCGGTGCACTACCTGTCGAGCTTGCACGCACCGGCGCCGACACGCCGCAGACACACCGGGATCCGAAGCAAGGGTTACCTAAGTTGCCTAGGGTCGGGGTATGACTGAGCCGGTCTTGCAGATTCCGTTCGAGGACGCGTTTCGGTTCGATCCGTCGCCGACGTTCGCCGCGTTGCGGGAGAACCGCCCGGTGGCGCGGGTGCGGACGCTGGCCGGCGCCGAGGTCTGGCTGGTCACCCGGTACGACGACGTGAAACTGGTGCTCGCCGATCCGCGCTTCTCGCGCGCCGCGGTGGTGAAGCAGGGAGCTCCCCGGGTCGCGCTGGCCACACCGATGCCGAACAGCCTGACCACCACCGACCCCCCGGAGCACAGCCGGCTCCGACGATTGGTGGTGCCAACGTTCGCGCACCGGAAGATCGAGCAGACCCGGCCGTGGGTCGCGGAGCTGTCCGCACAGCTCGCCGAGGACGTGGCCCAGGTCGGTGACGGCGCCGACATCCGGCAGCTGGTGGCGCTGCCGTTGCCGATCCAGGTGATCTGCCGGCTGCTCGGCGTGCCGTACGCGGACCGTGAACAGTTCCGGGAGTGGACCGAGCTCGGGTACAGCATGAAGATGGCCGAGAAGGATCTGGTCGAGGACGCGATGACCAACCTGACCGCGTACATCGAGGACCTGGTCACCAAGAAGCTCGCGAACACCGACCAGCCCGCCGAGGACCTGCTCGACGAACTCGTCCGCGCCCGCGCGGAGGGCGACCGGCTCAGCCAGGACGAGCTGATCGCGTTCGGCGTGAACCTGCTCGTCGCCGGGCACGAGACCTCGGCGAACCAGATATCCAGCTGCGTCGCCACCCTGCTGCGCCGGCCGGAGAACTGGGCGCGGCTGGTCGAGGAGCCCGGGTTGATCCCGTCCGCGATCGAAGAGCTGCTGCGGTTCAACCGGTTCAGCGAGGTCGGGCAGCTCCGCGTCGCGGTCGAGGACATCGAACTGCACGGCGTACGCATCAAGGCGGGTGACGGCGTGATGGCCGCGCTCAACTCCGCGAACCGGGACCCGCGGACGTACGACGCGCCCGATGAGCTGCGGCTGGATCGGCCGGACAACAAGCACCTGTCGTTCGGCTTCGGTCCGCACTTCTGCCTCGGCGCACAACTGGCGCGGATCGAGCTGCAGGAGTCGCTGGCGGCCCTGGTCCAGAGGTTTCCGCGGATGAGCCTCGCGAAGCCGGCCGAAGAGCTCGAGTGGCGGCGCGTGCTGGTCAGCGGTCTCGCAGAACTGCCGGTGAACCTCAACTTGTGAGGTCCACCGGCAGCTCGATGAATCAGTTCTGCGAGGCGAACACGACTCCGTGCTCGGTCTCGTACTGCTCGATGAACCGCGCGGCCATCGGCTCGCTGGACGCGATCGCGTCGGCCAGCGTCTTCGCGCTGCGCTCGCGACCTGCAGGCCAGTCGGCCAGCAGCGCGTAGGCCCGCATCCGCTTCTTCTCCAGCGCCGTCGGCTCCGGCTTGTCCTCCTCCGGCTCCGGCTCGGCCTTCTGGACGACGACGGGCGCCGGGTCCGGCAGGACCGGCTCGACCTTCGGGGTGGTGATCAGCGCGGGGGGCTGCGGGTCCGCCGGCCCCGCGAACGGCGACGGCGGCTTCGGCTTCTCCACCATCGGCTCGGCCTTCGGCTGCGGCGCGAACGGCTTCAGCTTCCCGTTCACGGCACCGTTGCCGTTGACCACGTGCTGCGGCTCGCCGGCGTCCTCGACCACGACCGCTTCGGCGACCGACTCGTCGGTGTCCGGTCCCTGGTCGACGATCGCCATCAGCTCACCGGTCCACGCGTCGTCGTCGCGCAGTCCGACGCCGGTGCTGTCCGCACGCCGCGGCTGCCCGCCCTCCAGCACCCAGACGGCCGCCGGTACGGCGGGACGTTCCTCGGGCTGCTCCGGCGGCGGCGAGATCGCCTTGGTCAGCTTGTTGGTGATGACCTCGTAGTTGATCCGCTCCTCGAGCATCCCGGCCAGCCGGTCCGGGTCGTACGTCGTCTCGGCGATCTTCGCCAGCCGCTCGTCCTGGTGCTCGGACCGGATGTATTCGGCAACGGTCCCGGCGATCGCCTCGCGGCGGCTGCGGTTGCGGATCTGGTGCTGCGCAGCGCGCAGGCTCTCGTAGAGGGAGTAGCCGTGCTCGATCGCGAGCGAGCGCGCGAGCCAGGTCGTCTTCGGCTCGCGGATCCACTGCACGATGCCGTACACCGGACCGGTGTCGCGCATCTGGCCCGCGCGACGCAACGCGTCCCGGCGCCGGGCCGAGCTGTGGATCAGCCAGAGCACGTAGGCGAACGCGGACAGGCCGCCGAAGCCGAAGGCCAGGAACCGCTCCTCCGGACGCCAATGGCCGACCACATTGAAGACGACCGCGACGAGCGCCGCGAAGAACGACATCGCCCGGTACGCGTAGGCCTGCTCGCCCTTGCGGCGGCGCAGGTCCGCGAGCGCCGCGGTGGCCACGCCACCGAGCTCGAGCACCGCGACCGCGGGCGTGACGAGGACGATCTTGAGCAGGGTCGAGAAGCCGCTGTCCGGCCACGGGATATGGGTCACGCCGGCCCAGACCTGGCCGACCAGCGCCGCGGCAGCCGCGGTCGCGTAGAAAGCGTAGGCGACTTTGTCCGCACCGGTGAGGGGTACGTTGACCAGTTCGCCAGTACTGGTTGTGCTGGTGTTCTCCTGCAAGACGTGCACTCCTGACCGGTTTGGGCTCTCCGGCAGTTCGTCGGGTGGGTGGTACGGCGGCCCCCATAGCGCGCTGCACGAGGCTACCGGTTTCCGGCCCCGAAAGGGGAGGCGAATCCGGAAACGTCTCGAACCTCCCCGTTCCGGTCCCAGTTCTAACCTATGAATTCTTTGCGGAACAGATTTATTGACGAAGCAGGAAATTACCCTGGCTTCGCGGTTCACAGCAAGATGACAGGAAACGTGCAGCGGGTCCGAGGGCCGGCCGCAGATCCTGGGAGCATGAGGGTCGCGGCGCGTTCGTTGAGTGTGCGGGTCGCGGCGGCGATGGTGGCGCTGGTCGCGGTGGTGAGCATCGTGATCGGCGTACTGACGACCGCCGCGATCGGTTCGTACCTGACCGGACAGCTCGACGGCAAGGTGATGGCAGCGCAAGGGCGCGCCATGGGCGCGTTGAAGAACGGCTCGTGGGGACCACCACCTGACGCGCCGCACGGGCAGGACGCCGGCACGGTGACGGTCTACGCGCAGGGCGACAATGCCGCCGGGACAGTCGTCACTGCCGAAGGCAACGTCACCGACCTCACCGACGTGGTCGTCGGCAAGCTCGACAACCTCGCGGCCGGTCGGAGCAGCACGGTCGACCTGCCCGGCCTCGGCGAGTACCGGGTGCGCGCGGCGAACCTCGACCAGGTCACCGTGATCACCGGGCTGCCGACCAAGGACATCCAGGACACGATCAACAGCCTGATCGGGTGGGAGGCGTTGTTCGGCGGGATCGGCGTCCTCACCGCGGGCGGCGTCGCCGTGTTCGTCGTACGACGTCAGTTGCGGCCGCTGCGCCGCGTCGCGCAGACGGCCCGCGAGGTGGCGGCGCTACCGCTCGACACCGGCGAGATCGGCGTGACCGCCCGGGTACCCGACCAGCTCACCGACGAACGGACCGAGGTGGGACAGGTCGCCGTCGCGCTCAACACGTTGCTCGGGCACATGGAAGGCGCGCTGGACGCCAGGCACCGCAGCGAGCAGCAGGTCCGCCAGTTCGTCGCGGACGCGTCGCACGAGCTGCGGACGCCGCTGACGACGATCCACGGTTACGCCCAGCTGAGCCTGCGCCAGCGTGATCCCGAGCTGTTCGCGCACGCGATGGGCAAGGTGATGGTCGAGACCACCCGGATGGCGTCGCTGGTCGAGGACCTCCTGCTGCTCGCCCGCCTGGACGCCGGCCGGCCGCTCGACAGCCGCCCGGTCGACCTGTCGAGGCTCGCCCAGGACGCGGTCACCGACGCCCGGATCGTTGCCCCCAGCCACCATTGGGAGCTGGACCTGCCTGCCGAGCCGATCGTCGTCGTCGGCGACGAGCAACGCCTGCACCAGGTCCTCGCCAACCTCCTGACGAACGCGCGCCGGCACACCCCACCCGGCACCACCGTCACCGTCACGGCCGGCCGCAGCGACCGCTCCGCCTTGCTCACCGTCCACGACGACGGCCCAGGCATCGCCGCCGACCTGCTGCCCAACGTCTTCCAGCGCTTCACCCGAGCCGACACCGCCCGAACGCGCGCCAGCGGCGGCACCGGCCTCGGCCTGTCCCTGGCCCGATCCATCACCGAGGCTCACAACGGCACCCTGACCCTGAGCTCGGCCCCGGGCAGCACCAGCTTCACGCTGGCGTTGCCGGCGTGAGGCGGATCAGCTCGCGGCGAGTGCCTTGGTGGCCTGGGCCGCGAGGGTAGTGGCGCGGTTGTCGTCGGAAAGGCCGTCGGCTATCAGGACCGCGTAGCGCAGCCGGAGGGTGTCGCCGGCGGGGAACGGGAGCTCCTCGGAGAAGAACGGGGCGGGACAGACCGCCGCGAAGTCCTCCGAGCGGACGAACCACTCCGGTGGATGGCGAACGTTGTCGGCGGCGTCGGCGACGATGATCGTCGACGCGGTGTCGGTCTCGTCCTGGCGGGCGGTGAAGCCCATCCACGGCGCGCGCTGACCGCGGAGCTCGTCGCGGCCGCCGCCCTGCGGGGCGAGGACGGTGCCGTTGGTGAACGCCCGCGGCCCGCGCCAGAACAGTCCGCCGTACCCGGCGTTCGGGCGGCCCGCGGTGGTCGGGCTGCCGATCTGGATCGTCGCGCCGGACACGTTCGTCATCGCGGTCTCGTAGACCAGCACCCAGCCGTCGTCCGCGAGCCGCGCGGTGATCGTGCGGGACTCGCCGACGACGTGCTCGCCGCTCTGCCGATGCCACGACAGGTGGTGCGCGAACCGGACCTGATCGTCGGACACGTCCAGCGCGTCGACCCGGTCGTGCTCCTGCGAGCCGTTGTTGTCGCGCGGCTGATACCCGTCCTGCTGCGCGTACGTCGGCCCGCCCCAGAAGTTGTCGTGCCCGAAGTGCGGCAGCGACCAGGACAGGCCCTTGTGCCAGAGGTGGTCCCACGGGCGGTAGACGCTGACCAGGTCACCGGTCAGCGTGCGGATCGGGTGGAAATACGGCCGCGGCGACTCGTACTGCGGGTCGTCCGCGTTGTAGACATAGGTGAACAGCTCGCCGCCGCCCGCCGTCACCTGGATCGACCGGTTGACGGCGTGGTTGCAGCCGAGTTTCTGCGACATTCAGCTCTCCCGTTGTTGGGTCCAGGGCGCCCCGATCTCGCTGAACAGCGCCAGCTCGTCCGCGGCCCGGTCGATCCATTGCTCGACGTCGAGGAGGATCGGCCGGCGCTCGAGTCCTTCGCCCTCCCAGCGCACCAGCTCCGGCGCGATCGGCGCCGGGTCCGGGGCCGTGCGAACCGCCTCGACCACGCGGGTGAAACCGCCCGTCGCGGCCAGCGGCACGTACAGCGGCACCGAGGGGTCGGCTCGGTGCGCGAGCAGGTTCTCCAGCAGGTCGGCCCGGCCGTACTTCGTGTCGCCGATCAGATCCGACTGGTACGTGAGCACCGCGCGGCCCTCCGATCCGTGCACGATCACCGTCGCCTCGAGGTGCTCCACCGCGCACAACGTGACCGCGATCAGGATCGGCGTACCGCGCGCGGTCGTGATCCGCACCGACGAGGTGTCGTCGGACTCGATCGGGTTCGCCCGGTACAGCTCGGTCTCGATCGACCGTACGTCGTCCACGCCGGTCGAACCGTCCAGCAGCAGGGCCGCCGCGGTCGCGTGTGCGAGCGGGTTGGTCACCGCGCCGTCGACGACATCGACGCCGTCGAGCCGCCGCTTGCCGGACCAGCGCGCGCGCTGGAAGTACCGCGCCGTCCGCACCCACTTCCCCACCGCGCTGATCCCGCGGATCTCGCCGAGCTGCCCCTCGGCCATCATCGCCGCGAGCTTCAGCGTGGCCTCCGACGCCTGCGCCTGGAACCCGACCTGCAGCGCCCGCCCGGTCTCGGCCACCACCGCGGACAGTTGCTCGAACTCTGCCATCGACGCCGTCGGCGGTTTCTCCAGCAGGACGTCGGCGCCGGCGCGCATCGCCAGCTCGGCCAGTGGAACGTGCGTCTGGATCGGCGTACAGATCACCACGACGTCGACCTCGGTCGCCGCCAGCAGCTCGTCCAGGCCGCCGAAGACCCGGACGCCCGGCGGCAGGTCGCCGCCGCCACGGGGATCGGCGACCGCCACCAGCTCGGCCCGGCCGGCCTGCGCCAGCCGGGCGACGTTACGGACATGGGAGGCGCCGTGGCCGTGGATTCCCAGCACGGCCACGCGGGCCCCCGTCATCGGCAATCAGTTGCCGTCAGCAACACTACTTGAGCTCCCCGTTGACCTCGTCCAGGAAGGCCTTGGCGGCCGCGTCGGGCGCCTGCCGGCCGAACAGCACCTCGGTGGTGTACCGCTGGATGATCTTCTCCACCTGGCCACCGCCGACCGGCGGGGCCGGCGAGGGGTCACCGAGGTCCTTGCCGATGTCCTGGATGAACTTCGCGGACGCGGCGTCGGCCGGCTTCAGCTTCGACGCCACCGCGGAGCGGATCTCGGTGTTCGGCGGCACGCCCCGCTCGGCCAGCAGGACGTCACCGGCAGCGGTGCTGTTGGCCAGGTAGTTGACGAACTCCGCGGCCTCCTTCTGGTGCTTCGAACGGGCCGAGATCGACCAGAACATCGAGCCCTTGTAGTACGAGCCGTTGTCGGCGGCCTTGCCGTCGGAGCTCGGGATCCGCAGCAGTTTCAGCTGCTGGCCGGTCGCCTTGCTGAAGGCGTTCAGCTGGTTGCTCCAGATGAAGCTCATCGCCAGTTTTCCGGTCGCGAACGCGGACTGGTCGAGCGAGGCGTTCATGTCCTGCGAGATCGCCTCGGCCGACGGGATCGCCTTCGCGTCACGCAACTTCAGGATGTACTTGAAGAAGTCGGTGGTCTTCTCCGGCGAGACGCCGAGCTTGCCGTCCTTCGTCCACAGCGACTCGCCGTTCTGCCGGGCCCACAGGTTCAGGCCCGCCTCGTTGCTGCCCAGCGTGCCGGTCCCGGTGATCTTGCCGCCGGTCTTGGTGGTGATCTCCGCGGCGATCCGGGCGAAGTCGTCCCAGGTCCATGTGGTGTCGTCCGGGATCGCCACACCGGCGGTCTTGAAGGCGGCCGGGTTGACGACCACCGCGAACGAGTTGATGCCGGCGTTCAGCCCGTACAGGCCGCCGTCGAACTCGCCGGCGCCGAGCGTGTCCGGCTCGAACTTGCCGGTGTCCAGGCCCTGCGCCTTCTTCAGGTCGAGCAGCGCGCCGCGGTCGGCGTACTCCCGCAGGTACTTCTCGTCCATCTGGATGATGTCCGGAGCGTCGTTCGCCGCGACCGTGGTGGCGAGCTTGTCCCAGTAGCCGGACCACTCGCCGAACTCACCCTTGATCGTGACGTTCGGATGGTCCTTCTGGTACGCGTCGATCACCTGCTGGGTGAGCTTGGTCCTGGTGTCCGATCCCCACCAGGTGAATCGGAGCGTGACCTTGCCGCCGGCGTCGGACGACCCGCCCGGGCCGCCGGAGTCGCCGCCGCAGGCGCTTGCCGCCAGCAGCGTGGTGGCCAGCGCCAGGGCCGTCAGGGCGCGTGGGATGTGCCTCATGAAGTGCACCTTTCGGGGAGTTACTTGATGCCGGTGGTCGCGATGCCCTTGATCAGGAACCGCTGGCCCAGCAGGAAGGCGAGGAAGACCGGGACGAGGGAGACGACCGACATCGCGAACATCGATCCCCACGACGAACTGGAGGTCGAGTCGACGAACGACCGCAGCGCGAGCGGAACCGTGTACATGTGCGGGTCGGTCAGGTAGATCAGCTGGCTGAAGAAGTCGTTCCAGGTCCAGATGAACGTGAAGATCGTCGTGGTGGCCAGGGCCGGCACCATCAGCGGCAGGATGATCCGCAGGAAGATCGAGGCCTTGCCGCAGCCGTCGATCCGGGCGGCCTCGTCCAGCTCGCGCGGGATGCCGCGGATGAACTGCACCATCAGGAACACGAAGAACGCGTCGGTGGCCAGCAGCTTCGGCACGACCAGCGGCAGCACCGTGTTGATCCAGCCCAGGTTCGAGAACAGGATGTACTGCGGCACGATCACCACGTGGATCGGCAGCATGATGCTGAGCAGCATGATCGCGAACCAGAACTTCTTCGCGGTGAACTCCAGCCGGGCGAACGCGTACGCGGCCATCGAGCAGGACACCAGGTTGCCGAGGATCGAGCCGAGCACCACCAGCGCCGAGTTCAGCAGGTAGCGGGTGAACGGCTCGGTGAGCGCGTGCCAGCCGACCCGGTAGTTCTCGATCCGCAGGTCCTTCACCAGGAGCCCCGGGTCGCGGAAGATCTCGTTGCCCGGGCGCAGCGAGCTGACCACCATCCAGATCACCGGGTACAGCATCACCAGCGCGGAGCCGGCCAGCACGACGTGAATCACCAGCGGCCGGATCCGGGACCAACTGACGGCCGCGGACCGGCGGGTGGCGACGGTGCGGGTCAGCGTCTCGGTCGTCGTCTCAGTCGTCATAGAACACCCAGTACTTCGAGGCGAAGAAGTTCGCGGCGGTGAAGACCCCGATGATCACGAGCAGGAACCACGCCATCGCGGAGGCGTAGCCCATGTCGAAGTTCCCGAAGCCCCGGTCGTAGAGGTACAGCGTGAAGAACATCGTCGAGTCCGACGGCCCGCCGCTGCCCCCGGAGACGACGAACGCCTGGGTGAACGACTGGAACGCGTGGATGATCTGCAGCACCAGGTTGAAGAAGATGATCGGCGTCAGCAGCGGCAGCGTGATGCTGAAGAACCGCCGCAGGACGCCGGCGCCGTCGACCGACGCCGCCTCGTAGTACATCGTCGGGATCTGCCGCAGCCCGGCCAGGAAGATCACCATCGGCGACCCGAACGTCCAGACGTTCAGGACGACGAGCGTGCCGAGCGCGGTGCTCGGGTCGGAGATCCAGCCCTTGCCCTCGATGCCGACCAAGTCCAGCACCTGGTTGAGCAGGCCGGTGGTGCCGAACACCTGCCGCCAGAGGATCGCGATCGCGACACTCGAGCCGAGCAGCGACGGCAGGTAGAACACCGAGCGGTAGAACGCCATCCCGCGGACGCCACGGTCGAGGACGACGGCCAGCAGCAGCGCGATCGCCAGCTGCAGCGGCACCGAGACGAACACGTAGGTGAAGGTCACCCGCAGCGAGTTGTGCAGCCGCTCGTCGGACAGCATCCGGGTGAAGTTCTCCAGGCCGATCCACTTCGGCGCCTGGATCAGGTTGTAGTCCGTGAAGGACAGGTACAGCGAGGCCAGCATCGGCCCGATCGTGATCAGGAACAGACCCAGCAACCACGGCGCCAGGAACAGGTAGCCGGCCAGATTGTCCTTCTTCTGACCTGCCGGTTTCTTGCCCCGCAGACTGCCCAGCTCACCCAGCGCACTCATGGTCACCTCTCTTCCGTCCCCGTCGGCCTCCGGCCCGACGCTTAGGAAAGCGCTTGCCTTGGCCGGTCAAGCTAGTACAAGAAACCGGTTCCCGCAAGGGTTCACCGACGAAGGGAACGGCCGGACCCGGACCGATTGCGAGCTATTGACAGGACAAAGTTCCGGCGCGACAGTTCTGAGCATTTGGCAACCGCTTACCGACGGAGATCCCGATGCTGCGACGTACTTTTCTCACCGGTTCGCTGACCACGGTCGCGCTCGGCGCGCTGCATCCAGGTGCGGCTCGTGCTGAGGTGGCAGCCGTGGACGAGGACTTCCTGACCCTGCTCACCGAGGCGAACCGGAAACAGATTCCGATCGTGCTCGGCAACTTTCAGAACGTTTCCGACAGTGTCCGGACCGTGGCCCGCAAGGCCCGCCGGCTGGTTTCCGGCTATGCCTGGGGACGGTCGCCGTACCATCACGACGCCACGCTCCTCGAGCCGCTGGCCTGGCTCGTGGACCAGCTGGCCGCGCGACAGCACGAGGACGGCCTGTACGACGTCGGCAACCTGCACTCGCCGCCGGACAGCGCTTTCGCGATCCAGGACGTGTGCATGCTGTACGCGCTGCTCGACGCGGACGGCCGGCCCGAGACCGCGTCGATGCGCGCGACGCTGGCCTCGGTGATCAAGAAGGCCGGACCCGCGCTGGCGTCCGGCGGCGTGCACACGCCCAACCACCGGTGGGAGGTGTCCGCGGCGCTGGCCAGGGCGCACCACCTGTTCCCGGACCGGCGGTATGCGGCGCGGATCGACGACTGGCTCGACGAGGGCATCGACGCGACCCCGGACGGGATCTACAGCGAGCGCAGCTCGACGTACGCCTCCGAGGTGACGAACCCGTGCCTGCTGACGATCGCCTGGCTGTACGACAAGCCCGCCCTGCTCGACTACGTGCAGCGGAATCTCGACGTCACGCTGTACCTGCTCGAGCCGAACGGCGAGGTGGACACGACCGCGTCGCGCCGGCAGGACCAGAAGGGCATCCGCGACGTCTGGTGGTACCTGACGCAGTTCCGCGAGCTGGCGCTGCACACCGGAGACGGCCGGTTCACGACCGTTGCCAAGAGCATCGAGGCGCGCGGGACCGGTGAACTCGGGGATTTCCTCGCCGAGGTGCTGGAGCGGCCGGAGCTGTCCGCGGTGCTGCCGACCGCGACCCCGGCGCCCACGGACTTCGTGCAGCACTACCCGTCGCAGGCCTCGGTGCGGATCCGCCGCGAGGCTCGGACGGCAACCGTTTTCGGCGGCACCGACTTCCACGACATCCCGGTGATCTCGTCGGGTCTGTCGACGAACCCGACCTTCTTCAAGCTCCGCAACGGTGCGGCGATCCTCGACTCGGTCCGGTTGTCACCGCAGTTCTTCAGCACCGGGCATTTCCGCAGCGCGGGACTCCGGCGTACGGCGCCCGGTACGTTCAAGCTGCAGCAGGAGGTGAAGGTCCCGTACCACCTGCCACTCCCGAAGCGCTATCGCCGGGCGGACGGCCGCTACGCACTCACTCCTGACGGCCGTTTCTACGCATCCATGGACTTTCCGCACCGCCCCAAGCAGTACCGGGCGCTGCGGACCGAGATCACTGTCGCCGAGGTTCCGTCCGGCTACGACCTGACGTTCGACTTCGCCGGAGACGAGACCGGCTACGCCGTCGAGCTCTGCTTCCGTCCCGGCGGCACGCTGACCGGCGTGGACCAGTTGGATGCTGCAGGCAACTACCAGCTGGCGTCGGGGACCGGCAGCTACACCGTCGGCACGGACCGGATCGAGTTCGGCCCGGGCAACGGCGCCGCCCGGGTCGCGATGGATCCGGGCGAGCGCTACACCTATCTGGGCGGCAGCCTCACCCCGGACGGCCTCCGCGTGTACCTGACCGGCCGGACACCGGGGCGTCAGGTGCTCCGGCTGCGCACATCCTGATCAGGCGGTCCGCACGACGGTTTCCAGCAAGCCGTCGTGCGGAATCCGCAGTACGTGGACGCGCCGCCGCTGGTCCCGCAGATACGTCCGCGACGACGCGCTGAGCGTCGCCGGACGGCGTGCCGACCAGGTGATCGTGATCGTGGCCGCACCCCGGCGGATCACGAGGCCGTCGGCGGTCGCCGTCCGCGTCTCGCCGTACGGCACGACGGTGCCGTCCGAGAACACGACCTCGTCGCCCGGCTGCAGCACCAACGGGATCTGCTCGGTCGCGGCGCCCGTCGCGGTGACCCGGCGGCTGACCGAGTGGGAGCCGACGACGAGCTCCGTCGACACCGAGGCGTCCGGCGTGCGGTAGCGGACCAGGTCCTTCGACGGGTACTCCGCGACCAGGTTGGTCTCGGCATCGGCCTTGCCGTCGCGGACCGTGCCCCAGCAGCCGGTCGCGGTCTGCTGCGCGTGGATCACGGTGCCGGCTGCCGGGTGCCACAGGAACCCGGTCCCGGCCTTCACGGCGCCGCCCTGCCGCTCCCCGAAGAACGCGCCGAGGTACAGACCGGGCCGGCGGACGTAGAGGTAGTCCTGGTTGCCGTCGTTCTCGTGGCGGCGCTCGGTGAAGTTGTCGCGGCTCAGGTACGGGATGTTCGCGATCGCGGCGCGTTTGGCGGACCGGGTCGGCAGCGTCTCGCCGTACGGCGCGTGCGCGATGATCCGCGGCGACGTGTCCTGCTTGGCCAGGGCCGGCACCGGCGCCGGGTCGGCGGCCCACGCCTGGCGGGTCGCGGCCTTGTCCTCGCGGGAGGTGAAGAACGCCCCGAGGTTCGGGACCGCGGGGACGAAGTGCGAGCCGAGGATGCTCCGGTCGGGGTCCGGGATCACGTCGTCGTAGTAGGCGACCGAGGTCCGGTCGGAGACCGCGTAGTACGTCAGCCAGCCGGAGCCGTCGGGCTCGCGGAGCAGGTTGTACCCGAACCAGTCGGCGAACTTGCGCGTCATCGAGACGAGCAGCGGGTTCCTGGTCTGCAGATAGAGCTCGGCCAGCTCCGGCAGCATGACCTCGAAGTTGTAGTTGATGTCCATGCCGCGCGGGTCGTAGAAGAACCCGGCCGGGCTCTGCGCCCACTTCGCGACGAACCGGATCCGGTCCTGCAGCTTGAGCCACCGGGCCTGGTCGGGCAGCAGCCGCAGCGTCAGTGCCGAGCCGGCCACTCCGGCGACGGCCTGGTTCGTGTACTCGAACGGGTCGTCCCAGACGACCGAGTTGCCCGGGTCCAGGTACCAGTCGACGCCCTTGCGCAGGGCACCTTCCAGCTGGGTCCGCCGGGCCGGCAAGGCGTTCGCCTGGCGCAGATTGGCCAGTGTCTTGGCCAGGTAGCCGATTCCGAAACCGCTGGACGCTTTTCCGCGCTCGCCTGGGGAGTACTCCGGCCACGAACCGTCCGGGTTCTGCAGACCCAGGTAGTGCTGCAGCGCCGCGTCGAGCCGGCCGAGGAGTGCGCTGTCGCGGTAGTACGGGTTCCAGGCTCGTTGGTTGGCGTAGAACCAGCTGAGCGTGAAAACGTGTTCCTGGACCCGGGAGTTGTACGGCTGGGCCGGCGTCCGCCACCAGCCGCCGCCCATGAAGCCGTACGGGTCGGTGTCGACGATGTCGTTCGTCATCGGCGCGAGGATCACCAGGTACCCCGCGAACCGCTGCTCGCCGGGCGTGAACAGCCGCCGGTCCGGCGCGCCGGCCGGCAGACCCGCCAGCAACGGCAGCCCAGCAGCACGGGCCGGGGCGGCCGTCACAGCGGGGACCAGACCGGCGCCGACGGCACCGAGCAGCACGGTACGACGTTTGACGTGCATGAGTGAGCTCCTGAAGTAGTTTTCAGCGGACGGTGAGAACAGCGAACTCGGGATCGGGCACGCTGCGGCCGCTCCGGACGTCGGCGACCGCGGCGCCCCACTGGGTGAACTCGGGGGTCTTGTCGCGGTAGCCCCGAGTACCGCGGAAAACGATGTCGTGACAGTCCCGCAGACCGGCGCCGTACGGGTACGGGCCGAGGACGGTCGCGACCCGGAACAAGACGGAATTGGCGAACAGCAGGTGGTGGCAGCGGTCGAGCTCGAGGGCCTGCGACTGCCAGCCGTAGATGTGGTCCTCGGTCTGCAGCCCGAAGAACTGCCAGCCGGAGACCTGCCGGAGGACGACCTCGCGGTGCTGGTGATGCTCGATCGAGAGCTCGTACGCCGACGTCGGCACGGACGACTGCTCCACGAGCAACCCGTTGTCGGCCCAGCCGTTCGAGCTCCAGATGTTCGACAGCACTCCCCCGCCGCCGCGAACCCAGACGCCGTACTTGTGTTTGCCCTTGTACGTGTAGCCGGGGTCGCCGCCCGGCACGTCGTCCGGGTGCCACTTCACGAACTGGGTGGCGATGTCGGCGAGGTACGACCCGCGGCCCGATCGCCAGCTGACGTTGACCGCGCCGGGCGTGTTCCGGGCCGTGTCCAGACCGAGGCCGTGGACGATGTTGCGCCCGCCCAGCGGCGTCTCGACCAGTGCGCGCGGCCGGTCCGGATCACCGAAGTACGCCGTGCCGTCGGGGGTGCGCAGCCAGGTCTGGCGAGGATGCAGACCGATCAGGTTCGAGCCGGGACGCAGTCGTAACGTCCCGGCGAGCACGTACTCGCCGATCGGGACGAACACGGTTTCGTGCCGGTCCACGGCCTCCTGGAAGACGGGAAGATCGTCAGCGCCCGCGCCGATCGTCCGGCCCATCCGCGCAGCCACGTCGGCGACGCTGACCCAGGTCGTCACGCTCGGCAGATCCGGAACGTCGCTCCTCGGCACATCGCGGCCGGGCGCTCCTTGCGACATCACCACCCCGCCGGACCGCGCCTCGCGCGCCGACAGTGCATCGATGATCCGCAGTCCGTAGCTGAGGTCGATACCACCGTCGCGGGCCGGTACCCGGCGACCGCTCTGCGCCAGCGCGAGCACGGTCGGGGTCCGGCGTACGACGCTGGTCACCAGGTTGAGCTGGTTGCTGTTGAGGATCCGCGGATCGGCGGCTCCGGGCAGCTGGTCGCTGTCGTTCATGACGATGCCCTCGGCAACGTCTTCGAGGACGCAGCCCTGCAGATACAGATGCAGGAACTGATCGGGGACGCACTCGACCCCACGGGGCGCGTCGGCCAGGACGGTGCGGACGACCACCAGTTTGGCGTCGTTGTTCGCACGGACGGCCGTCTCGCGCTGCCCGGTGAAGCGACAGTCCAGCAGCGTGGTAGGCCAGCCGGCAGAGGCGGCGTAGGCGTTGAACCCGACCGCGCCGCCACGGACTCGGACCCGCTGGATCAGATTCGCGTTGTGGTCGATCCCGGCCCAGCCGTCACCCACGTCGAGGTCGAGGTCCTGCAGCAGGCACAACTGGGCCCCGCCGAACCGGACCGCGATCGCCCGTGGGTTACCCGGGCCGATCTCGATGTCTACGTTGATCAGACCGGATCCGAACGTGTCGTTGTTCGCGTACGTGACCGGACCGCCGACGGGACGGCGCCGGAACGAGAACACGTCCCGCGGCGCCGTACCGGCGTACCCAGGGCTGTTCGGAGCGAGCACGAACCGCGGCCGGGACCGGCCGAAGCCGATGATGCGGACCGAGTCGTGCACGTCGATCGGGGCCGACAGCGTGTAGGTCCCGGGCGGTACGAAGACGACACCGCCGCCGTCGCCGAGCGGGAAGTCGCGGGCGCCGCCGAGGATGTCGCCGAGGCGGTTCGCGATACCGCGCCGGGACGCCTCGTCGACCGCGGCCTGCAGCGCGGCGGTCGCGTCCGCGCCGGCCTCGAAGCCCGGCGACCCCAGGACGACGGCGGTCGGGTCCGGCGGACAGGCGTCGTACGCCGATCCGAAGCCCGGAGTGTCCGGCGCGGCCGCGGCCGGCTGGATGCCGGCCGGCACGAACGGGGCCGCGACGGCGGCGGCGGCCAGGCCGGTGAAGTGGCGGCGACTCAGCATGGACGCTCTCCTCGCGACGATCGGAACTGCGGCGAGTTTTCTGCGCCGAACCAGTCGTGGTCAAGACCTCGGCTTTAGTAATCCGAATTAGCAGCCGCACCGAGCCCTTGACGCCGTTCGGGGACGTGTTCTAATGTCCCCGGCAATCCGTATTACTGCGAAGGATCGATCGATGCCGGACAAGGCGACCGCCCGACTCACCCAGCGCGACATCGCGCGGCTGGCCAAGGTCAGCCAGACGACCGTCTCGCTGGTGCTGAACAACCGCAGCGACGCGAGCGCGCGGATCCCGGCCGAGACCCGCGACCGGGTGCTGAAGGTGATCCGCGAGACGGGCTACCAGGCCGATCCGCTGGCCCGCCGGATGACCAAGCAGCGCAACCAGATCCTCGGCGTGTTCACCTACGAGTCGGTGTTCCCGAGTGCGAGCGGCGACTTCTACCACCCGTTCCTGGCCGGCATCGAGGACCGCGCCGAGCGGCTCGGGTGGGACCTGTTGCTGTTCACCAGCGCTCCGGTGACCGACGGCCACCGGCGGATCTTCCACGAGAACAACCGGCTCCGGATCGCCGACGGCTGCCTGCTGCTCGGGCGCGAGATCCCGGCCGACGAGCTGGCCCGGCTGATCGCCGAGGACTACCCGTTCGTCTCGGTCGGCCGCCGCGACGACGCCGGCGGCCCGGTGCCGTACGTCGGCGCCGACTACGGCACGGCCACGCGGACGGTCGCGGAGCGGGCGCAGGCGCTCGGGCACCGGCGGATCGCGTTCGTCGGGCTCGGCGAGGGCGCCGAGTCGTCGGCCGACCGGCTGCGCGGCTTCCGGGCGGCGGCCGGCCCGCGCGCGCCGCACCTGCCGACGCTCGACCGCCCGCCGGGCGAGGTGCTCGACGACCTGCTGGACCGCCGGATCACCGCCGCGTTCGTCGAGGAGCGCGCGGACGCGATCGCGCTGTACGCCGCGGCGGCCGAGCGCGGGATCGACGTACCGCGGGACCTGTCCGTGGTCGCGCTCGGTGACGCCACCCGGGCCGCGGCCAGCGACCTGGACTTCTCCGGCTTCCACGTCCCGCGGCGGGCGATGGGCGTCCGTGCGGTCGAGCTGCTCGAGGCCGTCCTCAGCGGCACGGCCACCGAGCAGCAACTGCTGCTGCCCTGCGAACTGACCGACGGAATCACACTCACTCCACCCGAAGGTGCCTGAATGCATACCGATGTCCTTGTGATCGGCGGCGGACTCGGCGGCGTCGCCGCGGCTCTGGCCGCGCTGCGTGCCGGTCGCTCGGTGATCATGACCGAGGAGTTCGACTGGCTCGGCGGCCAGCTGACCAGCCAGGCCGTCCCGCCGGACGAGCACACGTGGGTCGAGCAGTTCGGCGTCACCGCGTCGTACCGGGCGCTGCGTGACGGCATCCGTGACTACTACCGCCGCCACTACCCGCTGACCGAGGCGTCGCGGGCCGCTGCCCACCTCAATCCGGGCGCCGGCTACGTGTCCAAGCTCTGCCACGAGCCACGCGTCGCGCTCGCGGTGCTGGAGGCGATGCTCGCGCCGTACCGGGCCGGTCGCCGGCTCCAGGTCCTGCAGCCGTACCGTCCGGTAGCGGCCGACACCGACGGCGACCGGGTCACCGCGGTCACCGTGCAGCATCGCGACACCGAAGAGCGGCTGACGCTGACCGCGCCGTACATCCTCGACGCGACCGAGACGGGCGAGCTGCTGCCGCTGACCGGGACGGAGTACGTCACCGGGTTCGAGGCGCAGAGCCAGACCGGCGAGCCGAGTGCACCCGCTGAGGCGCAGCCGCTGAACATGCAGGCCGTCTCGTACTGCTTCGCGGTGGACCACGTGGACGGCGATCAGGTCGGGGACAAGCCGGCCAACTACGCGTTCTGGCGGAACTACCAGCCGTCGTTCTGGGGTGATCGGCTGCTGTCCTGGACCGCGCCGAACCCGCGCACCCTGGAAGCCTCACGGCGGACCTTCACGCCGAACCCCGACGACGATCCGCTCGCGGTGGTCGCGGACCAGCGGCGGACGGGCGGTGACACGAACCTGTGGACGTTCCGCCGGATCGCCGCCCGCCGGCACTTCGTCCCGGGGACGTACGCGAGCGACATCTGCCTGGTGAACTGGCCGATGATCGACTACTTCGAGGGCCCGGTGATCGACGTACCGGACGCGGCGAAGCATCTCGCGGCGGCGCGCGAGCTCTCGCACTCCGTCCTGTACTGGCTGCAGACCGAGGCGCCGCGGCCCGACGGCGGCACCGGCTTCCCCGGACTGCGGTTGCGCGCGGATGTGGTCGGATCCACGGACGGTCTGGCCCAGGCGCCGTACATCCGCGAGTCCCGGCGGATCAAGGCGGAGTACACCGTCGTCGAGCAGGATCTGTCGGTCGCGGTCCGCGGTGAGCGCGGCGCGGTCGAGTACGACGACAGCGTCGGCGTCGGCATGTACCGGATCGACCTGCACCCGTCGACCGGCGGCGACAACTACATCGACGTGGCGAGCAGCCCGTTCCGGATCCCGCTCGGCGCCCTGCTCCCGGAACGGGTCGAGAACCTGCTGCCGGCGAACAAGAACCTCGGCACCACGCACATCACCAACGGCTGTTACCGGCTGCACCCCGTCGAGTGGAACATCGGCGAGTCCGCCGGCGCGCTCGCGGCGTACTGCCTCGACCGCGGCGTCGCGCCGCGGGCGGTCCGCAACACCCCTGCTCTGCTCGCCGAGTTCCAGGACCGCCTGGTTGCTCAGGGCATCGAACTCGCCTGGCCGGCCGTCGCCGGCTACTGATGGAGGACTCCCATGAAGATCCTGACAGCGGCGTTGACCGCCGCGGCACTGCTGACGGCGGCCGGCTGCGGGGGCGGGTCCGGCTCCGGCTCGGGCTCGGGTGACAGCGGGCCGATCGACCTGCGGATGACGATCTGGAGCGCGAACGCCAAGCACGTCGCGCTGTTCGACCAGATCGCCGCTGCCTACAAGAAGGACCACCCGGAGATCGGCAAGATCACCTTCGAGTCGATCCCGTTCGACAGCTACACGACCACGCTGACCACGCAGATCGGCGGCGGCAACGTGCCCGACCTGGCGTGGATCTTCGAGAGCAACGCGCCGGACTTCGTCAGCTCGGGCGCGCTCGAGCCGATCGACAAGGACGCCGACCTGCTGCCGAGCACGACGGCCAACTGGGAGAAGGACGGCAAGCTGTACGCCTACCCGTTCTCCACCTCGCCGCTGGGGGTGTTCGTGAACACCGACCTGGTGAAAGCAGCGGGGCGGCCGGCCCCGGCCCAGCAGATCGCTTCCGGGACGTGGACCTGGGAGGAGGCCGCCAAGACCGCGGCCGCCGTCCAGGCGCGTGGCAAGGGCGGTCTGGTGGTCGGCGACTTCGACTACAAGGGCTGGGACACGCTGAACGCGATCTGGGCGGGCTGGGGCGCGCGGCCGTGGAGCGAGGACGGCAAGACCTGCCAGTTCGACCAGCCGGAGATGGTGGACGCGATGACGTTCGTCCACAAGCTGATCTTCACCGACAAGGGCATGCCGGGGCCTGGTGTGACGAAGGACTTCTACGCCGGCGACTCGGCGATGGTGGTGACGCAGATCAGCCGCGCGGCTCTGCTCGAGAAGGCCAAGTTCCACTGGGATCTGGTGCCGTTGCCCAAGGGCCCGTCGGGTGAGTACTCCGTGGTCGGGCAGGCCGGGATCGGCGTCTTCAAGCGCGGCAAGCACGCCGACGCCGCCAAGCAGTTCCTGGCGTACTTCAGCAACGCGGAGAACTCCGCCAAGCTCGCACAGTTCTTCCCGCCGCCGCGCAAGTCGCAGCTGAACGCCGCCACGCTGGCCAAGGCCAACCCGCTGCTCAAGCCGGCCCAACTGGACAGCGTCGTGGTCAAGGGCATCGAGAACGGCACGATCAAGCCCAGCCACACGGGGTACGCCGAGGTGCAGCAGACCGTGCGCGCCGCGCTCGATCCGCTGTGGAAGCCGGACGCGGACGTCAAGAGCGTGTTGTCCGGCGTCTGCTCGAAGATCAACCCCCTGCTGGCGAAATGACCCTGCTCCTCGACAAGCCGGCGCCTCCGGTGGCGCCGGCCGAGCGCGCGCCGTACTGGACGATGCGGCGGCGGGACACGTTGGCCGGCTGGCTGATGGTCCTGCCGCAGCTCGCCGGGATCGTGGCCTTCGTTCTCGTGCCGCTCGGACTGGTGGTCTGGTACAGCGTGCACGAGTGGAACGTGCTCGGCGGGACGTTCGAGTTCGTCGGCGGCGACAACTACGCGGCGCTGGCGTCCGACGCCCGGCTGGGTCCGGTGCTCAGGGCAACAGGTGTGTTCTCGATCGGTCTGGTGGTGCTGAACCTCAGCCTCGCGCTGTTCCTGGCCGTGCTGCTGAACCAGAAACTGCGCGGAACGGTGATTTTCCGGACCCTGTTCTTCTCGCCGGTCGTGGTGACGCTGGTCGCCTGGACGATCGTCTGGGGTTTCCTGCTCCAGGACAACGGCGGAATCAACGGTTTCCTGGATCTGCTGGGCATCGACGGGCCGAACTGGCTGCGCTCCGGCGGTACGGCGATGGCGTCGGTGATCGTGGTCCAGCTGTTCAAGAACGTCGGCCTCAACATGGTGCTGTTCCTGGCCGCGCTGCAGGGTGTCCCCGCGGAGCTGTACGAGGCGGCCCGGATCGACGGCGCGTCCGCGTGGGCACGGTTCCGGCGGGTGACTGTGCCGCTGATCAGTCCGACGATCCTGCTGACGATGATCCTGACCATCGTCGGATCGCTGCAGGTGTTCGCGCAGATCGCCGTGCTGACCCAGGGCGGGCCGGAGACGTCGACGACCGTGCTCGTCTACTACCTGTACCAGCAGGCGTTCCAGTTCCATCACTTCGGCTACGGCGCGACGCTCTCGCTGCTGCTGTTCTTCATCGTCCTGGTGCTGACCGTCGTCCAATGGCGGATGCGTCGTAGGTGGGTGTTCCATGAGGCTTAAGTTGGTGGTGTACGGCGTACTGATGGTCTGCTGTGTGCCGTTCGTGTTCCCGATCTGGTGGATGGCGACGACCTCGCTGAAGCCGGTGTCCGAGATCTTCGCGTTCCCGCCGTCGCTGCTGCCGGCGTCGCCCACGCTCGACGCGTATCGCCAGGTGTTCGAGCTGCAGCCGTTCGGCCGGCAGTACCTGAACAGCCTCTACATCGCGCTGCTCGTGACCGTCGGGACGCTGGCCGTGTCGGCGCTGGCCGGATACGCGTTCGCGCGGATCCGGTTCCGCGGCGCCGGGATCGTGTTCGTGATCGTGCTCAGCGGTCTCCTCGTACCGAACGAGGTGACGATCATCCCGCTGTACCGGATGTTCGACGCCTTCGGCCTGGTGGACACGCACTGGCCGCTGATCCTGATCCCGATGCTCG
Organism: Kribbella sp. NPDC003505; assembly: GCF_040610875.1. Classification (NCBI taxonomy): domain Bacteria; kingdom Bacillati; phylum Actinomycetota; class Actinomycetes; order Propionibacteriales; family Kribbellaceae; genus Kribbella; species Kribbella sp. NPDC003505. The sequence goes on from NZ_JBEXNA010000005.1 coordinate 189,984, forward strand.
GCGCGCCGAGCGTGCTGGCGACGTTCATCATGCGGCAGTTCTTCATCACGCTGCCCTCCGAACTGGAGGAGGCCGGCCGGGTCGACGGACTGGGTCGCTTCGGCCTGTTCTGGCGGGTCTGCCTCCCGCTGGCCCGGCCGGCGATCGGGGCAGTGTCGATCTTCACGTTCCTGCACAGCTGGAACCTCTACCTCGAGCCGATCGTGTTCCTGTCCTCGAAGCAGAAGTTCACCGTCCCGCAGGCCCTCACCCAGTACGTCGACGCGTACGGCGGGCCGATGTGGAACACCCAGCTAGCCGCCGCGACGCTGTCCGCCCTGCCAGTCCTGATCATCTTCGTCCTGGCCCAGCGCCAGTTCGTCGAGGGCCTCGCCCAGACCGGCCTGAAGGGCTGACCGTCAGCCGAAGTCGCGCTCGGCCTCCGGGGGCAGCTCGCGGATCCTGCGCGCGCCCTTGTTCGTCCGCCGCCGCAGGTCCGCGAAGTTGCCGATCAGGTTGACCGCTTCGGGCATGGCCTTCGTCAGCCACAAGGACAGGCCGAGCGACCACCTGCCGTTCACGTCCTTGACCTCGAACCGGACGACAGTCTTGCCGATCCGCACGCGGTGGTACGGCAGGTTCTCGTGCAGATACACCCCGGCGGCGCGCGCCGACTCGGTGAAGCCCTTCTCGAGCAGGGACGCCCGGATCTCCCTGGCCGCCATGTCACGCAGATCCTGGGCACTGACGTGCGAGACGGCGTACTCACCGGTCTGGAAACCGCTGGCGGACTCGGGCTGCGCCACCGATTCGGTCAGGTGCAGCACCGCCCGCAGCTCCTCCACGCGCGGCGCCGGATCGAAGAACGCCTTCGCGTACCTGACCAGATCGGGCTGGTCGGTCGACTGCAGCGCGGACAGCGGGTCGTCGTCCTCGGCGTACACCGCGTCGGTCAGGTCCTGGTACTCCGCCGGCCAGCGCAGCTGCAGTCCGACGAGGCCGGCGATCAGCCGCGGGTTCGCCGAGATGGCGCGGACACCGGCGATCCGGAGCAGCAGCAGGAAGGAGTTGATGAAGCGCTTGACCTGCCGCGGGTTCACCGCGAGCCCCAGCGTGGCGACGTCGTACGCGATGCCGCCGAAGTCGTCGGGCAGCGATCCCTTCGGCGGGCTCCACCCCGGCACCAACTCGTTCAGGAAGACGCCGGCCTGGATGTCCAGGCGCGGCACCCGGAACGGGACCTGCACCATCTTCTCGATGAACACGTGCCCCGACGCGTACGGGTACTTCGCGGCGACCGCGCGGACCAGGACGTCGTAGTCGAGCGCCAGGACGAACACGAACCCCGGCACGTCCAGCACCAGGTTGATCGCCTCCAGCAACGACACCACCTTGGCCGGCGAACACCGGTCCAGATCGTCGACGAGCACCACGATCCGCCGCTTCCCGAGCGCGCCGGCGATCGCCCGCAGGTCCTGGTACGGCCGGACGTAGGCCGAGTCGAGCGCGGCGGCGTACCCCGCGTCGGGCGCCGCCGGTGCGAACGCCGCGCCGGGGTCGACCTTCACCGGGCCGAGGCTGATCGTCACGCTGCGGACCACCGACGCCAGCGCCGACCGGACCTTCTCGGTCAGCTTCGGGTCGTTCAGCCCCGGGCTGGCGCTGTAGATCGCGTTGAGCATCGGTACGACGATGTGCTCGGCCCGCTCGTACCGCCAGGCGTCGAACGGCACCGTCAGCACGCCGGCGTCCTTCGCGAGCTCGGCCCGGATCGCGTTCAGCAGCGACGACTTCCCACTGCCCCAGGACCCGTAGATGCCCACGGTGAACTGCGGCGGCGACCCGCCCCGGATCGCGGCCGCGATCGCCTCCGCGTACGCCTGGAACCCCATCGTCGGCTGCTCGCTCGGCGTGTCAGCCACGATCGGCAACAACTCAGCCGCCACCGTCTCCTCCCCGTTGCCATTGTGCCGACCGGCCACCGGCGAGGGAACGGCTCGCGGCCGCGTGGAAAAATGGGTGTGTGAGTTTCCATGCGGCCGCGTTCATCGCCACCAGCCTCGACGGGTACATCGCGCGAACCGACGGTTCCATCGACTGGCTCACCAGCCGGGCCGAGCACGCCGGCGAGACCGGGTACGACGAGTTCCTGGCGTCGGTGGACACCGTCGTCCTCGGGCGGAACACGTACCAGCTGGCCTGCACCTTCGACAGCTGGCCGTACGAAGGCAAGCAGGTCGAGGTGCTGAGCACCACGCTCGACCCGGACACCGACGACCGTATCCTCGTCCACCGCACCCTGGACGCCCTGGTCGAGACACTCGACGACCGCGGCGCCCAACGCATCTACGCCGACGGCGCGGCCACCATCCAGACCTTCCTCGCGGCCGGCCTCCTGAACGAGCTCACCATCACCACAGCCCCCGTCCTCCTCGGCGCCGGCATCCCCCTGTTCGGCCCCGTCCCCGCCGACATCCCCCTCAACCACAACGCCACCCGGACCCTGAAGGCCGGCTTCACCCAGTCCGACTACACGATCGTGCGCTAGAGAAAGCGCGGCGCGAGCCGATCCGCCGTACGGAAGGCGAAAGCGAGCGGCCGCGCCACACACGCCACCAGCCCGCCGACGAGCGGCCCTCGACGCCGGGCGGAAACCCGCGGCGGGAGTGTCGCGAACAGCGTGGCGAGACCCGGCAGCGGACGGATGAACACCGTCAGCTCGACGATCCTGCCCTCGTCGTCGGTCCGCACCAGATTCATCGCTTCGAGCTCGACGCCGCCCCGGACCCGCGCCCGGAACGAGAACGCCTGCCGGTCGCCGTACGTGAGCGGCTCACTCGTCCTGATGTCCTCGAGCACCGCGAAGATGTCACGGTGCAACGCGACGACCTCGTCCCGTCCCACGAACGTGACCCGATCCGTCAGCGGTGAATGGAACACCACCTCATCGGCCAACAGCCGACCCACCGCCTCGGCATCGCCCAGCTCCCCCGCCGTACGCAACCCCTCGATCGCCGTCATGCTGCTCGACGGAACCAACCAGGCTCGAGGAAGTCAAGCGACCCGCCCGGCCTCGACCGGCGCGCCGGGTTGGTTACCTGTTGCCGAGGAGGTGGACGGCTTCGGCGGCCCAGTAGGTGAGGATGGTGTCCGCGCCGGCGCGGCGGATCGACGTGAGGGTTTCGAGGATCGCCTGGTCGCGGTCGATCCAGCCGTTGGCGGCGGCGGCCTCGACCATCGCGTACTCGCCGGAGATGTTGTAGGCGGCAACAGGCACGTTCACGTGGTCGCGGACCTGGCGGATGATGTCCAGGTAGGCGAGGGCCGGCTTGACCATGACGATGTCGGCGCCCTCGGCGATGTCGAGGTCGACCTCGCGGATCGCGTCGCGGGCGTTGGCGTTGTCCTGCTGGTACGTCTTCCGGTCGCCGGTGAGCGACGAGTCGACGGCCTCGCGGAACGGGCCGAAGAACGCCGACGCGTACTTCACGGCGTACGCCAGGATCACGGTGTCGATGAAGCCGGCCGCGTCCAGCGCCTGACGGACCACACCAACCTGGCCGTCCATCATCCCGGACGGCCCGACGACGTGCGCGCCGGCCGTCGCCTGCGCGACGCCCATCTCGGCGTAGATCTTCAGCGTCGCGTCGTTGTCCACGCGCCCCGCGGAGTCGAGGACGCCGCAGTGCCCGTGCGACGTGAACTCGTCCAGGCAGAGGTCGGACATGATCAGCAGTGCGTCGCCGACCTCGGACACCGCGTCCCGGATCGCGACGTTGAGAATGCCGTTCGGGTCCAGGGCGCCGGATCCCTGCGGGTCCTTCGACGACGGTACGCCGAACAGCATCACGCCGCCGAGGCCGAGCTGCGCCGCCTCCGCGATCGCCTTGCGGGCCGTGTCCCGGGTGTGCTGGACGACGCCCGGCATCGAGTTGATCGCGATCGGCTCCCGGGCGTCTTCCCGGACGAACATCGGCAGGATCAGCTGCCGCGGCTCGATCACCGTCTCCGCGACCAGACGACGCATCGCCGCCGACGACCGGAGCCGCCGGGGCCTCACTTCCGGGAAACCAGGCACAGCATCAGCTCTTTCTACGAGAACCCGGGCGACGCTCGGACGGACGGGTGACCGGCTCCCCGGCCTCCACCATGGTGTCACGCCGGTCGGCGCCGAACCGGGCGAGAGCGTCGGCGAGCTCCTCGACGGACGGGGTCTCGGCCATCGCGTCGACCCGCAGGCCGTGCTCCTCGGCGGTCTTCAGCGTCGCCGGGCCGATCACCGCGATCACCGTCGACGCGTGCGGCTTGCCGGCGATGCCCACCAGGTTGCGCACCGTCGAGGACGAGGTGAACACGACCGCGTCGAACTTGCCGGACTTGATCGCCTCGCGGGTCGGCGCGGGCGGCGGGGCGGCCCGCACGGTCCGGTACGCCGTGACGTCGTCGACCTCCCAGCCGAGATCGGTCAGGCCCGCGACCAGGGTCTCGGTGGCGATGTCGGCGCGCGGCAGGAAGACCCGGTTGATCGGGTCCAGCACCTCGTCGAACGGCGGCCAGTCCTCGACCAGCCCGGCGGCGGACTGCTCACCGGACGGGACCAGGTCCGGACGGATGCCCCAGGCGCCGATCGCCTCGGCGGTCTTGTCGCCGACGGCCGCGATCTTCAGCCCGGAGAACGCCCGCGCGTCCAGCCCGTACTCGTCGAACTTCTCCCGGACCGCCTTGACCGCGTTGACCGAGGTGAACGCGACCCATTCGTAGCGTCCCTCGACCAGGCCGCGGATCGCCTTGTCCATCTGCTGCGGGTTGCGCGGCGGCTCGACCGAGATCGTCGGGACCTCTTCCGGCATCGCGCCGTACCGGCGCAGGCGGTCCATCAGCGGACCGGCCTGGTCCTTGGTGCGCGGCACCAGGATCCGCCAGCCGAACAGCGGCTTGGTCTCGAACCACGACAGCGCCTCGCGCTGCTCGACGACCGCGCCGACCACCACCACGGCCTCGCCGGTCACCTTCGCCGCGCGCAGGTCGGCGACGATGGTCTCGAGCGTTCCGACCACGCTGGTCTGCGACGTCGTCGTACCGCCGACGGTCAGGGCGACCGGCGTGGAAGCGTCGAAGCCGGCCTCGACCAGCGCGCCGACGGTCTCCTTCAGGACGTCCATCGCGTTCAGCAGGACGAGCGTCTGCTTCGGCTGCAGGCGGGTCAGGTCGAGCTTGTTCTCGGCGAGGTCGACGACGGTGACCTCGCGGTCGCCCTTCATGGTCAGCGGGATCCCGGCGTACGTCGGGACCGCGCTCACCTCGCTGACACCCGGCACGACGTTGAAGGCGATGCCCGCCTTCTTGCAGGCGGCCGCCTCCTCGGCGCCGCTGGAGAAGGTGAACGGGTCGCCGCTCAGCAGCCGGACGACGTTCGCCGCGGACTTGGCGGTCTTCACGACCAGACGGGCGCGGGCGGCGACGCGCAGCGCGCGGCTGCCCTCGGCGCCGGAGCCGTCCACGACCTCGACACCCGGCCTGCAGTAGCTCAGGAACGCGTCGTGCTCGGGTCCCTCGACGACGACCGCGTCGGCGTTCGCGAGCACGTCCCGGCCGGCCAGCGTCAGCAGTGCCGGGTCACCGGGACCGACGCCGACGAATGTCACGTGGCCGAGCGGTTTGGTCTGCTTGACGGTACTGGTCGCGGCCTTCTGCGGTGCCGCGGTGGCGGCTGTCTTCGCGCTCACGTCTGCCTTCGCCCTCGTCGTTTTCCTGCTCGTCCTGTGGGCCGTCTTCTTGGCCTGCTGATGGGCCGCCGTACTCGTGCCCTGTGCCGGTGTCATGTTCGCTCCAGCAACTCGTTCGCCAGCGCCTTGCCGAGGGACACCGGGTCGTCCACCGGCCCGTTCGCGCTGAGCCGCCGTACGCCGTCGTCCTGGCCGAGCGCGCCCCGCAGCCACAACTCGGGGCCGTCCTCACCCTCGACCACCTCGGCGAGCGCGCCGACCGGAGCCGTGCACCCTGCCTCGAGGGTGGCCAGCAGCTGCCGTTCGGCCGTCACCGCCGCGCGGGTGGCCGGGTCCTCCAGCGGAGCCAGCGCAGCCAGTACGCCGGTGTCGTCCGCGCGGCATTCGATCGCCAGGGCGCCCTGCCCGGGGGCGGGCAGCACCTGGATCGGGTCCAGCGTCTCGGTCGCCTCGCCGAGCCGTCCCAGCCGGGCCAGCCCCGCCCGCGCGACCACCACCGCGTCCAGCTTGCCGTCGGTGACCAGCCCGATCCGGGTGTCCACGTTGCCGCGGATCCCGGTGCACTCGACCCCGAGGCCGAGCGCGTCGATCTGTGCGACCCGGCGGGCCGCGCCGGTGCCGATCAGGGCGCCGTGCGGCAGCTCGCCGAGGGTCAGGCCGTCGCGGGCGACGAGGACGTCGCGCGGGTCCTCGCGGACCGGGATCGCGCCGAGCGTCAGGCCGTCGACCGGCTGGGTCGGCAGGTCCTTCAAGGAGTGCACCGCGACGTCGATCTCGTTCGCCAGCAAGGCGTCCCGCAGGGCGCTGACGAAGATGCCGGTGCCGCCGATCTGCTCGACCGGTGCGCGGTTGACGTCCCCGGTGGTCGTGATCAGCACGAGCTCGACCTCGTGGCCGAGGGCCCGGAGCTGGTCGGCGACGATCGTCGACTGCGCGGTCGCCAGCTTGGAGCGGCGGGTACCGAGGCGGATCATGCCTGCTCACTCCCCTTCGGCGCGGTGACGGCCTCCACGGCCGCCTGGTCGAGCGCGAACAGCTGCCGCAGCGCGTCGGCGTACGTCGGTCCGCCCGGGTCGCCGCCGAGCTCCTTCACCCGGACGGTCGGGTTGTGCAGCACCTTGTCGACGACGCGGCGGATGGTCCGCTCGACCTCGTGCCGCTCGTGCTCGTCGAGGCCGGGCACCCGCCGCTCCAGGCGGGCCAGCTCGGCGTCGACCAGCGAACTCGCCATCGCCCGCAGCGCCACCACGGTCGGCGCCACCGAGGCGGCCCGGCGGGTCGCCTCGAACGCTCCGGTCTCCTCGCCGACGATCCGCCGGACCTCGTCGATGTCGGCCTGGCTACCGCCCGCCGTACCGATCAGGTCGGCCAGGGTGATCAGGGTGACGCCCGGGATCCGGGCCGCCTCCGCTGCGACGTCCCGCGGCAGCGCGACGTCCAGCACGCCGAGCGGCCGGCCGTCCGCGGCGGAGCGGATCATCTCCTCGGTCAGGACGACGCCTCGCGCGCCGGTGCAGGACACGACCAGGTCGGCGTCGTGCAGCGCGGCCGGTACGTCGGCCAGGCGGACCGCCGTACCGCCGATCCGGTCCGCGAGCGCGACCGCGCGATCGTAGTTGCGGTTGGCAACGGTCACGCTGCGGGCGCCGCCGTTCGCCAGGGTCTGCGCGGCCAGGGACGCCATCGAGCCGGCGCCGACGATCAGCGCCCGGCGGCCCTCGAAGCCGCCGACCGCGTCCAGCCCGGCGGAGACCACCGAGCGGCCGGCCGCGTCGATCCCGGTCTCGGTGCGGGCCCGTTTGCCGACCCGCAACGCGTGCTGGAACAGGGCGTTCAGGTCGGTGCTGACGGTCTCCAGGTCCTGACCGACGCGCAGCGTCTCCTTCACCTGGCCGAGGATCTGGCTCTCGCCGACGACCATCGAGTCCAGCCCGACCGCGACCTGGAACAGGTGCGCGACGGCGCCTTCCTCGAAGTGCACGTACAGGTGCTCGGCCAGGTCCAGCAGCGGGACGCCGGTGACGTCGGACAGGATCGCGGTGACCTCGTCCATCCCGGCGTGGAACCGGTCGACCGTCGCGTACACCTCGGTGCGGTTGCAGGTGGCAAGCACCGCGGACTCCGCGACGGCCGAGGAACTGCCGACCGCGAGAGCGAGCTTGGTGGCCGCCTCGGCGTCGAGGGCGACCCGCTCCAGCACGTCGATGGCAGCGGAACGGTGACTGATGCCGACGACCAGATAGCTCATCGGCGTCCTCGCTTCGCTCCGGGCGCCGATGAGGCACGAACCGCACGGTGTTGAACGGTGAACTCGCTCCGCTCGTTCACGCGCCGACACCTCCCCCGACACTCGGGAGATCCGTCAGGCCGTTCATCGCTGGTAGTTCGGGCACCTGGGGGAGCGCCGCCTCTCCGGACTTTCGTTGTTCGTGGTACGCCAGGATCTGGAGCTCGATCGAGAGGTCCACCTTGCGGATGTCGACGCCGTCGGGCACGGACAGCACGACCGGCGCGAAGTTCAGGATGCTGGTGACGCCGGCGGCGACCAGCCGGTCGCACACCTCCTGCGCCGGACCGGCGGGCGTCGTGATCACCCCGATCGAGACCCGGTCGGCCTCGACGATCTCCTCGAGCTGGGCGAAGTCGCGGACCTCCATGTCGCCGATCCGCTCGCCGACCAGGTTCGGGTCCGCGTCCAGCAGGGCGACGATCCGGAAGCCGCGGGTGCCGAAGCCGGAGTAGTTGGCCAGCGCGTGGCCCAGGTTTCCGATCCCGACGATGACCACGGCCCAGTCCTGGGTGACGCCGATCTCGCGGGCGATCTGGTACCGCAGATACTCCACGTCGTAGCCGACGCCGCGGGTGCCGTAGGAGCCCAGGTAGGACAGGTCCTTGCGGAGCTTGGCCGAGTTGACGCCGGCGGCGGTCGCCAGGTCCTCGCTCGACGCGGTCGCGATGCCACTGTCCGAGAGTGCGGTCAGGGCCCGCAGGTAGACCGGCAAGCGCGCGACAGTCGCCTCGGGGATGCCGCGTTCGGTTCTCGTCGGCGGGCCGGGGCGACGGCTGCTGGCACGCGTCACAATTCTCCTGGGAGCGGTTGGTTCACCGCGGTCTGACGGCCGGCGGCTCTCTTACTCTAGGAGCTTGTGAACGTGAGAACAAAATCGGTGAAAGTGACGCGGCACACTCATCCGCATCCATGTACCTATGTGGCGGACCTCCCTCGCGCTCTCCGTTCGCCGCCAACCTCACCGCCGGCTCCAGGGGAAATCCGGCTCGGCCGCCGTTTCCGTGGGTACTGCGGACCCGGCTCGGGACCGGCCGTGGTGACTCGGGCCCGGGAGTGGTGACCTGGGACCGGCCGTGTGACCTGGGACCAGACGCGGCGACCGGGGACCTGGCCTGACAGGTCTCCGCCTACCACTTCAGGTCTCCGGTCGCCGTTTTCAGGCTCCGCCGCGTCGGGGTTATCCCCTGCTGTTGGGCCGGTCCGGATGCCGGATTCGTCTGGCGTGCGCCGACCAGGCTAAGCAGTAAGGGCCTTCCGGAGGCGGGTCGCGTCGACGCGCCAGAAGTCGTGCTGCTTGCCGTCGACGAAGGTGACCGGGATCTGTTCGCCGTACTGCGCGAAGAGACGGTCGTCCTGGGTGATGTCGAGCTCGCTCCACTCCGCACCGGTTTCGGCGCAGACGGCCCGGATAATCTCCCGGGCGTCGTCGCAGAGATGACAGCCCGGCTTCCCGTACATCACCACCCTGGTCATCGGTCCGCACCCCGCAGCCGGCCCTTCGCGACCTTGCCCGTGACCGAGTGCGGCAGGTTCTCCACCACCTCGATCTCGACCGGGCACTTGAACCGCGCCAGCCGGCTCCCGGCGTACTCGCGGACCGCCGCGACGTCGACCGATGCGTCCGGCAACGGCACCACGAACGCCTTCACCGCCTCGCCGGTCTCCTCGGACGGTACGCCGATGACCGCGGCCTCCCGGACCCCCGGAGCCGCGACCAGCACGTCCTCCACCTCGCTGGGGAAGACGTTGAACCCGGACACGATGATCAGCTCGCGCAGCCGGTCCACCAGGAACAGGTCGCCGTCGCCGTCCAGGAATCCGACGTCTCCGGTCCGGTACCAGCCGTCCGCGTCCGGCCCGTCGACGCCGTCCGGCCAGTAGCCGGAGAACAGGTTGCCGCCGCGGATCAGGATCTCGCCGGGGTCGTCGCCCTCCACGTCCTCGCCCCGCTCGTCGGCGATCCGGATCTCGACGTTCGGCAGAGCGCGGCCGACCGAGCCCGGCTTCGGCTCGGCCTCGCCCAGCGTCGTGGTGACCCCCGGGGACGCCTCCGTCAGGCCGTACCCCTGATGCACGTGGTGACCGCTGGCCTGCTCGAAGCGGTCCGCGAGCGCCCGGTCCAGGCTGGAGGCGCCGGTCAGCACGACCTTCACTGTCGTGAGGGCGTCGCGCAGATCGGTCCGGGTCAGCAAGGCGTGCAGCGCCGGCGGAGCGAGCGGCAGCCGCGTCACGCCGTACCTGCGGATCAGGTCGAGGGTCTGCTCGGGGTCGAAGCGCTGCTCGACGACGAGCGCGGCGCCGGTCGCGACCGCCCAGCCGAGGACCGCGTTCAGACCGAACGCGTGGAACATCGGCAGCACGCCGAGCACCACGTCGTCGGGGCCCATCCGGTCCTCGCCGAGCTCGCCGAGGTTCCGCACGTTCGCCGCGAGCGCCCGGTGGGTGAGCATCGCCGCGCGCGGATCTCCGCTGGTTCCGGAGGTGTAGAGGAGTACCGCGAGCGTCTCGGGGTCGATCGACGGAAGTAACGGAGCGTGACCCTGGAGCTCGTCGGGCGCCACCGTCCGGATGCCCTCGAAACGGTCCGCGAGCCCCGGTCCGGCGATCGCGAGCCGGGCCCCGGAGTGCGCCGTCACGGTCGCCAGCTCGGCCTCGGTGAGCCCGGTGTTGAGCGGCACGGCGACCAGCCCGGCGCGGAGAATGCCCAGGTAGGACGTGACGAACTCGATGCTGTTGGCCACCAGCAGCAGGACCCGGTACCCGGGCACCAGGCCGGCCGCGGCGAGGCCCTGCGCGGTCCGGTCGACGGCCTGGTCGAGCTCGTCCCAGGTCAGCCGCCGATCCCCGTCGACCAGCGCGGGACGCTCGCCGTGACGTTGCGCTGTGTCACGAAGAATGTCCGCGAAATTCACCATCACCAGGCGAGTCTGTCACGCCGGGGATCCGGCCCGGGACCGACCGTCTTGCACAGAATGGTTGCAGCGGAGCGTAACCACCGATATACAGGTGACTTCGCGGGCGCGCTTCTGCTGAACCTCACACTGCAGAAACCCGGCCGCGCGGGGACCTCATGCGCGATGCAACACCCCCGACAGCAGACTGCTCCGTCGACGGAGGCAGTCCGCTGGCGCATTCGTGACCATCGGACCGGACGGAAGGCGGCACGCCCCAGCCTGTTGACAGTACGTGCCCGAGCAGTAACGTTCGGTGCTGTCCAGTCGCTGTGGCCATTCGCGGATGTGTCGAACGACGTGTCAGTTGAACGGGGAGAACACTTGACCACGCCGGAACCAAGCCCGGACGGGATGCGACGTGCGGAGCTCGTCGATCGCGCCCAGGCCGGGGACGTCGGTGCCTTCGGCGAGCTGTACGACGAGTACTCGCTCACCGTCTATCGCTACATCTACGCGCGGGTGTCGTCGTCGGCACTCGCCGAGGACCTGACCAGCGAGACCTTCGTCCGGGCGCTGCGCGCACTGGACTCGTTCCGCTGGCAGGGCCGGGACTTCGGCGCCTGGCTGGTGACGATCGCCCGGAACCTGATCACCGACCACTACAAGTCCGGCCGGGTCCGGCTCGAAGTGGTCACGGACGAGATCGAGACCCACGACCGGCAGACCGAGGGTCCGGAGATCGACGTGCTGGCCGCGGCCACCGCCGAGGTACTCCGGGACGCGGTCGCCGGCCTGCCCGACGAGCAACGCGACTGTCTGACGATGCGGTTCTTCGCCGGTCTGTCGATCGCCGAGACGGCCAGGGCGCTGGAGAAATCCGAAGGCGCCGTCAAGCAACTGCAACTGAGGGCCGTACGGCACTTGGCGAAGGTTATCCCCAAGGACTTGAGATGAGGCGGATGACAACGAACGTCTTTCGTAACCCGTCAGGGAGTTACCTCGTTTGCCTGGTGAGGACCTGTCGGTGACCCCGACTGGCCATTGAGGAGAACGAGAACTCATGAGTGACCTACACAGGGCTCGAGCGCGCGCGGAGGCCTTCGCGCACGCCGTCGATCACGGGCCCCGTCACTCCACGCGACTGGGCGACGACCCCGAGTTACTGGAAGCTGTGGAACTGGTCGGACGGCTGAGGACCGCCGGCGCAGTTGCACCGCGACCGGAGTTCAGTGCCGAGCTGCGGCACCGCCTGCTGGAGCAGGCGGCGGCGCGCGCGGCGACCACTGCGACTCCGCTGACGGTGCACACCGCACCAGACGACTCGGACGACCCGCCGGGGAGCGAGGACGTTGGCGCGTCCGTGACAGCTATCCGTCGCCGCCAGGGCCGGAGGATCCGCCTGGTGGCCAGCACCGCCGCGCTGGTGCTGCTCGGAGGTGGCATCGGTTCGGCCGCCGCCGCGCAGCAGGCCATGCCCGGCGACACGTTGTACGGCATGAAGCGCAGCATCGAGAACGTGGCGACCAATGTCGGGGTCGGCGACGACTCCCGCGGCCGGCGCGATCTCGAGCACGCGATGACCCGACTGTCCGAAGTCCGCGAGCTGGCCGGCAACGGCGGGTCCGTGGGCACGATCAACGCGACCCTGGACGACTTCTCGGCACAGGCCCGCAAGGGTGTGTCCAGACTGCTCGCCTCGTACCAGCAGAACGGCGACGAGAGCTCGAACCGCGATCACCTCGTTCATCACCAGTGCCCGCCAGGCTTTGGTGGCGGCGACGCCGAACCTCCCGCCGGAATCACTGAAGTCCGGTGTCGAGGCGCTGGCCACGATCGAGCAGCTGACGCAGCTCACCTCGGCGGCGTGCCCGAAGTGCGCGTCACCGAAACCGGCCGGCGCGCCGGGCACCGGCACCACGAGCAACACCAAGCCGGGCCGCACCACGCCCGGCACCGGCGCCGAGTCGAGCAACCCGGTCAAGGCGTCGTCGAGCCCGGAGGCGTCGACGACGATCCCGACACCGGTCGGCTCCAGCACCCAGGAGCCGTCCACCCTGCCGACGAAGGTGCCGAACACCACCATCGTGGGCGAGTCCACCGCACCACCGACCAACCTGAAGACGCCACCTCCGCCGTCGTCGTCAAACTCGCCGATTGCGACGCCCACGGTGCTGCCTTCACTGACGCCGACCACGCCGTCCTGGCCGTGGCCGTTCCCGACGACACCGCTGATCAACCTGCCGGGCATCATCCAGACCCTGCTTCCACCCTGGAAGTAGCAGGACCCCAGCACCCGCAGCCCCCGGCACAACACGCGCCGGGGGCTGCGTCGTATCCCGACCCCACCTCGCACCCAACCCGCGTGCGCACCCCGCGTGCGCACCGCCCACCCGACCCCGTGCGCGCCACCTGCCCCACCGCGCCACTCCGCTCACGCCACCTCTGCCTCACGCCACCTCTGCCTCACGCCACCTCTGCCTCACGCCACCTCTGCCTCACGCCACCTCTGCCTCGCGCTTACCACGGCCGCGCTCACCACATCCTGCCTGCGCGTAACAGCCGCCCGTGTGTACGCCGCTCCCCGCCATCACCGCACCGGCGTACTGCATTCCAGTGGATACCCCCTTGTGTTGTGGCTTCTTCGCTCGCATACCCACCGAGAACCCCCAACGCGAAGGGATATCCCTCGCGTGCCGTAGGTCGGGGCCGTGTCAGCTGGACAGGACGTGTCAGTTCGGTAGGTAGTGCACCCGAGGGTGAATCCGTCCGCGCGTACGGTGTCTCGCCGGTGCACTACCTGTCGTCCGTGCACACCGTCCCGCCCGCCGCCGGCCCTTGCCGCACGGTGAGCCCGACGCGGGTGGGGAGGGTGGCGAGCAGGGCGAGGAAGTGGGTGGTCGCGTCGGTGAGCCGGAGGAGGCCCGCTTCGTTCCGGCGCCAGCCGAACTCGAGCTCGCCGTCGAGCGTGCGGGACGGGCCGGTCTGCGGGTGGCGGCAGGTGGCAGGCGCGGGTGGCAGGCGCGGGTAGCAGGCGCGGGGGTCAGAAGAAGACGCTGCGGCGTTGCATGAGAAGGGTGTAGAGGGTCTGCTGGATGGTCTCGCGGACCTGGTCGGTCACGTTGAAGACCAGCATCGGGTCGTCGGCGGCCCCGTCCGGAAACTCGTCGGTGCGGATCGGCTCGCCGAACTCGATCAGCCACTTGGACGGCAGCGGGATCAGGCCGAGCGGCCCGAGCAGCGGGAAGAACGGTGTGATCGGGATGTACGGGACGCCGAGCAGCCGGGCCAGCGAGGCGATGTTCCCGACCAGTGGATAGATCTCCTCGGCGCCGACAATCGAGCACGGCACGATCGGTACGCCGGTCCGCATCGCGGCGCTGACGAAGCCGCCGCGTCCGAAGCGCTGCAGCTTGTACCGCTCGGAGAACGGCTTGCCGAGTCCCTTGAAGCCCTCCGGCCAGACCCCGACCAGGTTGCCCTGCCGGAGCAGCCGCTCGGCGTCGTCGTTGTTGGCCAGCGTGGCGCCGCCCTTGCGGGACAGCTCGCCGACGAACGGCGTCTGGAACACCAGGTCCGCAGCGAGCGTGCGCAGCGGCCGTCCGGTGTGGTCCGCGACGACCACCTGGGTGACGAGCCCGTCGAGCGGCATCGTGCCGGAGTGGTTCGCGACGATCAGCGCGCTGCGGTCGGACGGGATGTTCTCGATCCCCCGGACCTCGACCCGGAACCACTTCTCCACCATCGGCCGCAGCATCGGCAGCAGCACCTGGTCGGACAGGTCACGGTCGTACCCGAACTCGTCGAGCTCGTAGTCGCCGGTCAGCCGCCGGCGCAGGAACGCCAGCCACTCGGCGACCCGGCGCTCGCCGTCCTCGCCGAACAGCCCACGGACAGCCCGCTCGAGTCCCGCGAAGTCGAACGGCGGCAGCTCGGGTCCGTCGACGTCCGGCACGGCGCCGGCCGGCTCGCTCTGGAGCTCCGCCGCCCGCGAACCCGTGGCGACGTCGTCGGCGCTCTTACCGGCGCGGCCCTTCTTCGGGCGGCCGGCCTGTCCGGCGAGCGCCCGCGCCGCGGCCGAGGGCGTCGTACGGCGTCCGGTGCCCCGGCCCGGGCGACCGCCGGAGCCGATCGGGATCACATCCGCGTCAGCCACGCAGCGCCCCCAGGCCCGCGGTGAGCAGGCTCGACACCCGCGTCATCGCGCCGGTCCCGAGCGACCGCCGGAAGTCGTCGAAGGCCTCCGCGGTCGTGTACTTCGGCTCGAACCCGAACTCGGTGCGCATCCGCGTGGTGTCGACACCGCGCCCGAAGGTGAGGAAGGTGATCTGGTCCGGCGAGAAGTCCGCCAGCCGGGCCCGCCGGACGGCGGCGGCCGTGCCGGATGCGGTGAACGAGGGCATCCGCAGCGTCGGGCGGCCGAGCCGCCGGATCGCCTGGGACAGCGAGAGCACGCCGTCACCGGCCAGGTTGAACGTCCCCGGCAGGTCGTTCACGGTCGCGTGGTGGATCGCCTCGACGCCGTCGTCCTCGTGCAGGAACTGCAGGCGGGCGTCGTACCCCAGGACGGTCGGGACGACGGGCAGGCCGAAGTACCGCGTGATCGGGGAATCGGTCTTGGGACCGATCCAGTTCGCCATCCGCAGCGTGCTGACGCAGACGTCGGGACGGCGCCGGGCGAAGCCGCGCACGTACCCCTCGACCTCGACCGCGTCCTTGCTCAGCCCGTGGTGATGGATCGCCCGCGGCGCCATCTCCTCGGTGAACATCGCCGGATCCCGTGCACCCGAGCCGTACACCGTGGTGGACGACTTGACCACCAGCTTGGCCACGCCGGGCGCCTTCTGGCAGGCGGCGAGCAGCTGCATGGTGCCGATGACGTTGATCTCCTTCATCGACGACCGGCCGCCGGCGCTGCCGGGAGTGGCCACGACGCCGGTGTGGACGACCGTGTCCACGGCCTCGGCGGCGATCACCTTGGCGATCACCGGGTTACGGATGTCGGCCCGGACGAACCGGACCCGCCCGAGCTCCGCGCGCGGAGGAACCACATCGATACCGAGAACGGTGTCGATCGAGGGGTCCTCGGCCAGTCTGCGGGCACAGCGAGCGCCGGCGTCTCGCGAGACGCCGGTCACCATCACCACCTGTGCCACGGGCAACTCCCAGCCGGACCGGGCGCGGCAGACCTGCTTACTTACCGAGCTTGCGGCGCTGCACCCGCGTCTTCTTCAGCAGCTTACGGTGCTTCTTCTTCGCCATACGCTTGCGGCGCTTCTTGATTACGGAACCCACAGTGGACCATCCAAACTCAAAGAGAACGTCGGCAAAGCTTACCCGGAGGTCGCTTCCCCGACCTAAAGCAGGCTCCACAGGTAGGGTGGACGGAGACCTGGGGAGGCTCGATGAAGGCCCGGAAGACTGCGCGGTACGACGGTCTGGCGGAGTGGTACGACGAGCGGTTCGTGCGCGACGCGGAGCCGCATCAGCCCGGTCTGCTGGACCTGCTCGGACCCGGATCCGGGCCGTGCCTGGACATCGGCTGCGGCACCGGACGTAACTTCGACACGATCCGGGCGGGCGGCCGGACCCCCGTGGGGCTGGACTACTCGATCGACCAGCTCGGCCGTGCCCGGACGCGCACCGACGGCCCGCTGCTGCACGGTGACGCCGCGGTCCTGCCGTTCGCCGACGCGTCCTTCGACACGGCGGTCTCGATGTGGATCTCGACCGATGTCGACGACTTCGGCGCCGTCCTGCGGGAGGCGGCCCGGGTGCTGCGGCCGGGCGGCGTCCTGGTCGCGTACGGCGTGCACCCCTGCTTCAACGGGCCGCATGTCGTCTACGAGGACGACGGTCGCCGGACCGTGCATCCCACGTACCGCCAGTCGGGCTGGCACACCGACATGCCGTGGTGGGGCGAGGACGGCATCCGCCGGCGGATCGGCATGTCCCACCTCACCCTGGCCGACTACCTGAACGCCGTCGTGGCCAGCGGTCTGGTCATCGAGCGCTTCGAGGAGCCCGGCGGTTACGACATCCCGCACGCACTCGCGTTCCGGGCGCGGAAGGCTTAGGGCCTAAGCGGCCTTCCGGATCGCAACCGGGACGATCGGCTTGGTCAGGACCGCCAGGTGGGGTGTGGCGGTCCTGGTACTGGTGCTCGCGTAGGCGGCGGGGGTGAAGGCGACGGCGGCCAGGCCCAGGGTCGCGATGGTGCCTACGGCAACGGTCTTGACGAAACGGATCGGCATCGGGAGCCTCCTTCAGGTTGGTGATTCCATCCTGGTCTCACGGCCTGCGACGGTGCTGCGAGATTCCTGGGAGGTCCCTGGGAGGCCCGGGTACCGTAGCGGCATGGCGTACGTCGTGTTTCTCGCCGGCCTGGCGGCGGTGCTCGCGGGGCTGACCTGGTTCGCCCGGTGGGCCACGCGCCACGGGCGCGGATCCGGGGTGGCCGGCGCGCTGGCGGCGTACGAGGAGGCGTACCGGTCGACCGCACACCAGTCGCACCACGAGCTGCGCCGGCAAGCCGATCGGAAGTCCGAGTCCAGTTCTCCCGACGATCTCTAGCCGAGATAGTCGGCGATCGGGCCGAGGGTGAGCAGGCCGCTGCCGGCCGCGTGTTCGCCGGCCGCCGGCGCGAGAGCAGCTCGCGCTCTCGCCACCAGCTCGGGGTCTCTGGTGCTGTGGGCGGTGAATGCCCAGTACGCCTCGAACAGCAGCCCAGGCGGGGGATCCGGCGATCCGTGCACCCACGGGGCGTGCGGTCCGTAGTCGGCCTCGGGGATCGGTTCGTCATGCCGTACGGCGTGCGCGGCCAACGCCAGCGGGAGAAGCCCCTCGCTCAGGCCGGGCATGCCCGCGCCGTCGAGCAGCGCGGCGGCGGCGCGGTAGGACTCCGGGGTGTCGTCGCGCAGCGCGGCGTACCAGCGGGTGAAGACGGCGACCAGCGGCAGCTCGTGCCTGGCGGCCAACGCGTCGGCGGCTGCGGCATGGTCGTCGGCCGTGGTGTGGTCGGCTCTGGCGCACGCGGATTGCAGACGGATCAGGTGGCCGAGAACCTCGTAGGTGAAGAGGTCGTGGCGCTGCGCGAGCGTGACGAGCTCGGCACCGATCGCGTCGCGTGCGGGCGCCAGGCCGGCGCGGTAGCAGGTCTGCATGAACAGGCCGTTCAGCGCGAACGCGAGCAGCGCGGGATCGTCGAGACCGCGGGCGAGTTGCTCGGCCTCGAGCGCTGCCTCACGGGCCCGCGGCGACCGGGAACCGCGGGACTCGAGCGCGATCGTGGCGAGCAGCCGCGCGCGGGGGCCGGCGTGGTCCTGGGTCGGCAGCACCCGTTCCGCCGCCGCGACGATCGCGGCCGCCTGCGCCTCGTCGTCGGAGCGGGTCCAGATCGCCGGTACGTCGTACGCGCCGATCACGCGCGCGGTGAGATCGGGGTCGCCGAGTTCCGCGGCCGCCGAGATGGCGGCGAGGCGATGCCCGCGGGCCGCTTCCAGGCCGCCGCCTCCGGTGACCGCGAGGTTGCGCAGCAGGCCGACCGTCGACTCGATCCGGGCGCGCGTGCCGCCGACGGCACGGTCGTACGCGGCGGTGGTCTCGGCCCACACGGTGCCGGCCGGCGTCAGATGCGCTGCCTGGTTGAGGATGTCGCCCTCGAGCCGGCTCAGCGCGGGACCGGGGTCGACGCCGAGCTGATCCACCAGGGTCTCCCGGGCACGGCGCAGTACGGCGAGAGCGTCGCCCTGGCGCTCGCTCCGGTACAGCGCGAGCGCCAGCAACCGCCACGCGTCCTCGCGCCACGGATGCTCGGTGACGTGTGCGTCGAGATCCGGCACCGCCTCGGCCGCTCGTCCCAGCTCCAGCCGCGTCTCCGCCACCCGCTCGATCGCCTGCAACCGCAGCTCGGTCAGCCGGGCACGCTCGGCCGACGCCCACGTCTCGTCCATGAACTCGACGTACGCGGGCCCTCGCCACAAGGCCAATCCGGCCAGGAGCTCCGGCAGCAGCTGCTCCGGTGGCAGCGAGGCCCTGGCCGACGTCTCGAACCGCCACGCGTCGACGTTGTCCGTCTTCAAGGCGTAGCCGGGGCCGGACGTCACCAGCAGCTGGGCCGGTTGCCTAGGCGCTCGGTCGGGCTCGATCGCACGGCGCAGCGCAGCCACGAACGTCCGCACGGCGCTCAGCGCGCCCTCGGGCGGATCGGCCCACAGATCGTCCACGAGCACGCTCGCCGGCACGACCCGCCCTCTCGCCACGATCAGCCGCGCGAGGACCGCCCGGTGCCGGCGGCCCTTCAGGTCGACCGGCCCCCCGTCCCGGGCCACCACCGGCCCCAGCACACCGAACTCCACGCGGCCACGGTAGCGCTCATCCGTTGCTCATCCGGATCCGCGACGCTGGTCGGCATGTTGATCGAAGGCTTTGAGTACCAGCAGGTCGAGGGCACGGACGGGGTCGAACTGAACGTGGCCGTCGGCGGATCCGGTCCGCCAATCGTGTTGCTGCACGGGTTTCCGCAGACGCACCTGATGTGGCGGCACGTTGCTCCGGCGCTGGCCGCGGATCACACCGTGATCTGCCCGGACCTGCGCGGGTACGGCGAGAGCGGCAAACCGGCCGACGGGTACTCTAAGCGGACCATGGCGGCCGATATCGTCGCGGTGGCCGGTCGGTTGGGTCATCGCCGGTTCGCCCTGGCCGGGCACGACCGGGGAGCGCTGGTGGCGTTCCGCGCGGGTCTTGATCACCCGGATGCCGTCTCCCATCTGCTGTGTCTGGACGTTCTGCCGAACCTCGACATGTGGGACGTGATGCACGGGGCCAGTGCTGCAGTCGGCTTTCACCTCTACCTGATGGCGCAGCCGCCCGGCCTGCCGGAGCGGATGATCGCGGCCAGCTCGGACGAGTTCTTCGGATACTTCCTGGATCAGTGGGTGAACGATCCCGCGGCGATCCCGTCCGACGTCCGCGCGGTGTACCTGGCGGCCTGCCGGCGCGCGGTGCCGTCGATCGTCGCTGACTACCGCGCCACGGCGACCGTCGACATCACCCACGACGAGCAAGACCTTGCTCACGGCAACAAGTTGCGGATGCCGGTGACCGTGATCCAGCAGGACTGGGGCGCCGCCCTAGGCTTCGATGCCGCCGCCCGCTGGAAGACCTGGACCACCAACCTCCACCACGAAACCACGACCTCCGGCCACTTCATGGCCGAGGAATCCCCCACCGAGATCACCACAGCCATCCGGGCCCTCCTCAAGCGTTAGACGGTTGCCCCTCCAGGTACGCCGCGGACTCTGCGAGCTCGGAGAGGGCGTCCGGCAGCGACGTGCTGATGATGCGGCCGTCGCGCTTGACCGGGGAGCCTGCGACCAGGACTGTGTCGACGTTGCCGGGGTGGGCGGATGACACCACAGTGGCCACTGGGTCGTGGAGACCACCGGCGAGGTTGAGGTCTGTGGTGCGCAGCAGGATGATGTCGGCCTGGTTGCCGATGGCCAACGATCCGACGTCGGACAGGCCCAGTGCCCGCGCGCCGGCGGATGTCGCCAACTGCAGGATCTCCGCGGCGGTGAAGGTCTGGTAGCCGAGGGAGAGCACCTCGTGCATGGCGCGGAACATGTCGCCGCCGGCTGTTGTCACGACGTCGATGCTGAGGCTGAAGTCGACGTCGGCCGCTCGCAGGCGACCGGCCAGTGGCCGGCCCAGCTCCATGCGGGCCTCGACGGTCGGGGTCGCGGAGACGGCTGCGCCGGTCTCCGCGATCACCTTCAGCTCGGAGTCCGGCAGGTTGTTGCCGTGGACATACAGCGTGGTCGGGCGTGCCAGCCCGGCGTCCCGCAACCGCGTGACCGGGTCGGGCACGTCCGAGCTGCTGCTGATGTGCACGACGACCGGCACGCCGAGAGCGTCCGCCAACTCCCAGTCCGCCCGCACGGTCTCGAACGGCGCGAACGACGGCCCGATCGCCGCCACCGCGAGCCCGAGCCGCCCGGAGCGGCGGGCCAGCACCCGGCGCATCTCCCCCGCATCGACGGCGCCGCCGCTCAACGGCGACGGCCCGTAGCCGAAGACGGCCCGGATGCCGCTGCGCTCCAGCGCGTCCAGCGCCGCGTCGGCGTGGTCAGGGGTGCGCTGGACATGGGAGTAGTCCTGCACGGTGGTGATCCCGGCGTCCAGGCACTCGAGCGCGCCGACGAGGTTGCCCGCAGCAACGTCCTCCGGCCGGAACCGCGACCCGTGGGCGCCGAGCACCCGCTCGAAGTAGGTCCCGAGACCGGCGTCGACCGCGATCCCCCGCAGCGCCGTCTGCCACAGATGCCGATGGGTGTCGACGAAGCCGGGCAGCACGATCCGGTCCCGCGCGTCGATCACCTCCGCGTCGACGTCGAGCCCCGGCCCGACCGCGGCGATCCGGCCGTCCTCGATCAGGACATCGGCGTCCCGGCGGACGACGACCTCCGGGAAGGTGTCGATCACCGTCCCGCCCTTCAGCAGCAGCTTCACGAGCATCTCCCTCAGTAGAAAGCTTTGTGAAAAGCTATCATCAAAGGAAGCTAGGCTGTCAACCGTGACCGACGACCCTGTGGACCGGGTGATCGCCTCCTGGGAGCACGAGCTGCCCGAGGTGCTCTATCCGACCAGCGAGCTGACGAAGCGGATCATGCTGCTCGCCGGCGAGCTGAATTCGGCGACCCGGCGGGTGCTCCGCGACCTGGAGCTGACGATGGCGGAGTTCGACGTGATCGTCTCGCTGCGCCGGTCCGGGGCGCCGTACCGCCAGAAGCCGTCCGACCTGGTCCGGATCCTGTTGCTGTCCTCGGGCGGCACCAGCAATGTGACGAACCAGCTGGTCCGCCGCGGCCTGGTCGTCCGCGAGCCCGACCCGGACGACGGTCGCGGGACGCAGGTCCGGCTGACCCCGGAGGGAATCAGCCTCGCCGAGCAGGCTGTGAAGGCCAGCTCAGCCGCCCACGCCGAGCTGTGGGCCGATGTCCCGGCCGACACGCTGGAGGCGGCCACCGCCGCGCTACGAGGCCTGTCGGCCCGTCGCCGGTGAACCTTGCGTGGACAAACGACGAGGCGGCCCGACCCCTAAGGGCCGAGCCGCCTCGTTCTCGTTGTTATCCGGCTTGAAAGAAGGCGCCCTTGAGGTAGTCGTGCACGGCGTCCTCCGACACCCGGAACGAACGACCTACCCGCACCGCGGGCAGCTCACCGGAGTGCACCAATCGGTACACCGTCATCTTGGACACGCGCATGGCCGTGGCGACTTCCGCCACGGTCAGGAACTTCACCTCGGCGAGCGGCTGCTCACCACCGGACTTCTTTGATGCCATTGCGCACCGCACTTCCAGCACGGATCGTGCGCCGGCTTCCCCTCCGGCACCTCCGTCCGTGCATGTCATGAGCCTAGTGGCTGTTGGTACGAATGGGAAAGAGGGGGACTCGTGTGACTCGACCGGGCGGTGCGGCGGAGAAGGTGTCTCACCAGCTCGGATCGAGACCGAGCAGCGGGAAGCTCGCGTCGCGGGTGGCCTTGATGGCGCGGTCCAGCCAGGTGTCGGGGTTGTAACCGGTCGACCAGTCGACGTACGACGCGTCGCGGCCGTCGGTCATCCGCAGTGGCGCGACCCGCCCGAACCGCAGCTGGACCTCCTCGCGCCAGGCGTCCGGCACCGGCGTCGCGGGGTCGATCGGCGTCCCCGCGACGATCGCCAGCAGATGCGTCCAGGCCCGCGGCACGACGTCGATGATCGCGTACCCGCCGCCGCCGGTGGCGACCCATTTCCCGTCCGCCACCTCGTGCGCGAGGTCGTGCAGCGCGACGTACGCCGCCCGCTGCCCGTCGATCGTCTTCGTCAGGTGGGCCAGCGGGTCCTCGACGTGCGAGTCGCAGCCGTGCTGCGTGACCAGCACGCTCGGGCGGAACGCCTTCACCACGTCCGGTACGACGGCGTGGAACGCGCGCAGCCATCCCGCGTCCCCGGTGCCGGGCGGCAGCGCGACGTTGACCGCCGTACCCTCGGCGCCCGGCCCGCCGGTCTCACCGGCGCTTCCGGTGCCGGGGAAGAGTGTGGTCGGCGACTCGTGCAGGCTGACGGTCAGCACCCGCGGTTCGTCGTAGAAGACGGTCTGTACGCCGTCCCCGTGGTGGACGTCGACGTCGACGTACGCGACCCGCTCGGCGCCGTGGTCGAGCAGCCACCGGATCGCGATCGCCGGATCGTTGTAGACGCAGAATCCGCTGGCCTGGTCGGGCATCGCGTGATGCAGGCCGCCGGCGATGTTCGCGGCGTGCAGGACGTCCCCCTCCCAGACCGCGCGGGCCGCCTCCACGGTCGCGCCGGCGATCCGCGCCGAGACCTCGTGCATGCGCGGGAAGCAGTACGTGTCCGACGTGCCCAGGCCGTGCACCGGATCGGCCTCGTCCGGGTGGTCGCCGGCCTCTTTCACCGCGGCGACGTACTCGGCGGTGTGCACGGTCTCGAGCAGCGCGTCGTCGGCGGTCGGCGCGGGCGCGACCTTGAGGTGGTCGAGGATGCCGAGCTCGCGGGCGAGCTTGATGGTCAGCTCCACCCGGATCGGACTCATCGGGTGGCCACGGCCGAAGTCGTACGCCGTCAGCCCGCCGTCGAACACCAGCAATGCCTCACCGCTCATGCCCTCGACCTTAACCGTCGCGCCTGCGCAAGCGCGGGTCCGAAGCCGCACCACCGGGTTGAGCGGGGTCCGGGCTCAACAGGCACGGACGGCGCGACACCCCTCCCTGGCCGCGCCGACCCCGCCAGCGGTCCAACAGTCGATTCATCGGCGCCGGACTGCAAAGCGTTACAGATTTTGCCGTCGGAGGCGCAGAAACCGCAGATTCTGGGTCGGCCGTGGCGTCGGGCGACTGCGGACAGTGAGATTCGGACTTGCGAGTACCCTCGGTCGGCCGCCACAGTTCTCCGGTGAGGCAAATGAGACCCAACCGGCGGCAGATCTTTACAGTAGGAGCGGCGGCCGCGGCCGCCGCGACGGTGGCCGCCTCGACCGAGAGCGCGTCCGCCAGCACGTCGTCGGACACCGGGCCGTACGGCTCCGGCGTGCTCGGCTCCTGGGCCGGAGCGACCCGCGCGATCTCCACCGCGGCGCAGTTCCAGCACACCCGCGAGACCAACGGCGTGTTCATGTTCGGCGACAGCATCTCCGTGCAGGACGGCAAGGCGCTCGCGATCCGGCTGCAGGACCGCGACGGCAGCCCGCTGGCCGTCAACAACTGGTCCAGCCGGCCGACCTCCGGCGCGGTCGACGCACTCCAGCAGTGCGCGTCGGCGTACGGGCTGCCGCGGCGGGTCCTGATGGCGAGCGGCTCGAACGACATCTTCGACCCGCCGAAGTTCGCCGCCCAGGTCGCCCGGGCGGTCAGCATCGTCGGCCAGAACCGGATCTTGTACTGGGTCAACATCCAGGTCGTCCGCAAGAGCGTGACCTCGACGATGCAGCTCGCCGACCAGCGGAACAGCTCCTGGCTGAACATGCAGCTGTACGACCAGCAGGAGAAGTACCCGAACCTGCGGATCATCCGCTGGGCCGAGTGGCTCTGGGTCAAGCCGTACCGGCTGCTCAACTACCTGCGCGACGGCGTACACCCGACCGTGCCGCTCGGCCAGGACGCCCGCAACGAGCTGATCGTCCAGTCGCTCGTCCAGCGGTGAATTCCTTCCCCGTCCCACCGCCCCGGTCGGTGAGATATGCTGGCAGCGTGAACACGAACTTGCAGCTGTGGTGGGCCGCCTAGGGCGGTCCCCCGGCGTGTTCGCACGCAGCCACTGAGGCCGCCTCGCCGAGGCGGCCTTTTTCATGTCCTCGGTGGGGCCTCACACACCACCGAAAGGGCACGATCATGACCTCGCTTTCCGGTATCACCCCGTCCGGCCGGCTGACGCTCGGCAACCACCTCGGCGCGCTGCGCCGGTTCACCGATCCGGACGGTTTCTACTTCGTCGCGAACCTGCACGCGATGACGACCAAGCACGAACCGCGAAGACTCGCCGCGCTGACCCGCGAGTTCGCGACCCTGATGCTCGCCGCCGGTGTCCCCGAGGGCACCGTCTTCGTCCAGTCCGACGTCCCCACGCACGCCCAGCTCGCCTACCTGCTGGAGTGCACGTCGTACGTCGGCGAGCTGTCCCGGATGATCCAGTACAAGGAGAAGGGCAAGGGCCGCCCGATGACGCGGGCCTCGCTGTTCACGTACCCGTGCCTGATGGCCGCGGACATCCTGCTGTACGGCGCGGAGCAGGTCCCGGTCGGCGGTGACCAGGACCAGCACGTCGAGCTGGCCCGGGACATCGCGATCCGGTTCAACCGCGAGTACGGCGACACGTTCGTCGTACCGCGGCTGAACAAGGCGGCGCTCGCGACCCGGGTGAAGGACCTGCAGAACCCGACCGCGAAGATGAGCAAGTCCGACGCCGACGACGCGATCGGCACGATCCGGCTGCTGGACCCGCCGGACGTCATCCGCCGGCAGATCATGCGCGCCGTCACCGACTCCGGGAACGAGGTCCGGCACGACGAGGCGGACAAGCCGGGCATCACGAACCTGCTGGAGATCCTCGCGGCCTGCACCGACGGCGATCCGGTCGAGCTCGCGAAGTCCTACGCGTCGTACGGCGCGCTGAAGCAGGACGTCGCGGACGCGGTACTGGCGGTCATCGAGCCGCTGCAGAAGGAGTACGCGCGGCTCATGACCGACCGCGGCGCGATCGAGGACCTGCTCGCGCAGGGCCGGGACCGGGCGCTCGAGGCGAGCACTCCCCGACTCCGGGCGGCGTCGGTCGCGATGGGTTTGGCAGGATCACCTGTATGAAGATCCGCGCCGCTTCGTTCAACATCCGCAACTCCTCCGCGCCCGACGGCGACAACGCCTGGCCGGTCCGGCGGAAGGCGACGGTGGCGGCGATCGAGCACCTGGACGCGGACGTGGTCGGGCTGCAGGAGGTGCTGCCCGACCAGCTCGACTACCTGCGCTGGCGGTTCCCGAAGCACGAGCTGGTCGGCGCCGGCCGGGACGACGGCATGAACGCGGGCGAGCACGCCGCCGTCCTGGTCCGGCCCGGCGACTGGCGGATCGAGCGGCAGGAGACCCGCTGGCTGTCCGACGACCCCGGGACGCCGGGATCGATCGGGTGGGACGCCGACCTGACGCGGGTCGCGACCCTGGTGTGGCTGCGGCACCGCAACGGTACGACGGTCGGCCTCGTCAACACGCACTACGACCATGCGGGCGAGGTCGCGCAACTGCAGTCGTCCCGGCTGATCGCGCGCTGGATCACCGGGTCGCTGCCGTGGATCGTGATGGGTGACCTGAACGCGACACCGGACTCCCCGCCGCTGAAGACGCTGGTGGACTCCGGGCTGCGCCTCGCCGTACCGGCCGCCGCGGGCGGCAGCTGGCACGACTTCACCGGCGCGACCGACGACGACCGCATCGACCACATCCTCGTCACGAAGGAGTGGACCGTGACCGACGCGGCCGTCTCGCACTACCGCCCGGACGGCCGTGTGCCGAGCGACCACTGGCCGCTGTTCGCGACGCTAGAACTTCAGTAGCACCTCTTCGCGCAGCCGCTCCAGCGCGTCGAACCGCCGGCTGCCCTCGCCGAGGAACGCGTCCGGGACCAGCAGTTCGTCGATCCCGGCCGCCGGGTACTGCGCGACCACGTCGAGCACCTCCTGGGCCGATCCCATCACCACGTGGGCCCCACGCTCCTCCAACCGGGCCTTCCGCTCGGCTGCCTCGGCGTCCCCCGGCTCGACGATCTCGAGGAAGGTCTGGGCCGACCGCCTGACGGTCCGCGGATCGCGGCCCGCCCGCTCGCAGTGCTGGGCGAACACCTCGCCCTTGTGCGCCGCCAGGTCGGGACGTCCCCAGTGGTTCCACTCGTCCGCATACCTGGCAACGATGCCGAGGGCAACCTTTTCGCCGGACGCGCCGATCAGGATCGGGAGCCGCGCCGGCTTCGGCTCGCACGGCGCGTCCGACAGCTGGTAGTACTTGCCGTCGTAGGTCGTCCGCTCCTGCGTCAGCAACCCCTTGATCACCTGGCAGGCTTCCTCGAAGCGCTTGAGCCGCGGCCCGATCGCCGGCAGCTCGATGCCGTACGCCGCGTGCTCGTTCACCTGCCAGCCCGCGCCGATGCCGAGCACGAACCGGCCGTTCGCCATCTGGTCGATGGTCGCGGCCGCGTTCGCCACCACGGCCGGGTGCCGGTAGGTGTTGCCGAGCACCATCGTGCCGACCCGGACGCGCTCGGTCCGCGCGACCAGCCCGGCGACCAGCGCCAGGGCCTCGTTCACCGGGACGCTCAGGTCGTCACCGTTCTGCATGAAGTGATCCGCTATCCAGACGCCGTGCCAGCCTGTCCGCTCGGCGTACTCGGCGCCGTCGAGCACCGACCGCCAGTCCCGGGAGGCCGCAGGCCACAAAGAGAAGTCCATGCAGTCATCCTCTCTCCTGCGCCTCCAGCACCGCCTCGCCGTTCTGTTCTGCCCACTCTGTGAGCAGCCGGACCGGTCCCATCAGCGTGCGTCCGAGTTCGGTGAGCGCGTACTCGACCCGAGGGGGTACGCCGCCGTGGTGCGTGCGCGTCACCAGGCCGTTCGTCTGCAGGCGGCGCAATGTCTGCGTGAGCACCTTCTTCGAGATGCCGCCGATCAGTTCGAGCAGCTCGGAGTGCCGCCGGGCGTGGTCGTTGAGGCCCCACAGCACCACGACAGCCCACTTGTCCGCAATCACCTCGACCGCGAGCCGCGCCGGACAGTCGGCCAGGAAGACGTCGCCAGGTTCCACTCCGTGCACAGCGGTCAGGGTACCCAGAGGTTCCCACGGCGCTGTCTAGCGTCTGCCGCATGAGCAGACTTCCCGAGAGCAGCTACCGGCTCTTCGACGAGCCGAAGGACGTCACGATGATCACGATCGACCCGGACGGGTCACCGCAGGCCGCGCTGGTGTGGGTCGGGCGGGACGGCGACGACCTGCTGATCGGCGTCGAGGAGAGGCACCGCAAGACCCGGAACCTGCGCCGCGACCCGCGGATCACGTTGCTCGTACAGGACGACCGGATCAGCCCGCGCGGCCTGACGCAGTACCTGGTCGTGCGCGGAACCGCGCAGCTGGAGGGGCCCGGCAACCCGGCGTACAAGACGCTGATGGACCGGCTGACGCGGAAGTACCTCGGCCAGGAGACGTTCCCGTTCGGCAGCGAGCAGGTGTACGCCGGCGCGACGGTCGTGCGGGTGCGGGTCGAGAAGGTGACCGGGGAAGGGCCGTGGGCGGTCAGATGACGATGTGCCAGCGGAGCAGGAAGGCGCCGATGGAGAGCACGACGTAGAGCAGGACGAGCGCGGCGCCGATGCCGGGGCGCGGGCGGTGCCGGCGGACCGGGGTGGTCAGGGAACGCTCGCGCAGGGCCTCCATCACCGCGGCGACCTCGGCGGTGCGGTCGGTGGGAATGCCGTTGATCTCGTGCTCGTCCGGGCCGCGGGTGAGCACGACGTTGTCGTCGCCGACCTCGATCTTGCCGACGTCCTGCCAGGCCAGGCTGCGGATCAGCATGCTCGTCCGCGCCTTCAGGCCGCTCGGGAACAACTCGACGCGGTACAGCACGACGCCGCCGGCGACCCGGACGACCGACGCGCCGATGATCGTCAGCAGCCCGACGGCCAGCATGTCGCGGGCGCCCATCCACAGCCACGAGTTCAGCGCCGGCACGACGACGAACGGCAGCACGAACAGCGTCCAGGCCCACCACGGCGCCGGGTCCAGCGGCACTCGCCACGGGAGCGGCGGCACCTCCTGCTGCGGCGCAGGCGCGGCGACCGGCTCGACCGAACCATTAGTCATGGGCGGACTCATCCCTCGAACATGGTGGGAAACCTCGGCGCCCACCTTAACGCCACCCGCGCGAGAGGTGTTACTCGGCGGCCAAGGCCCGTGACCGATTGCGAGCGGCCTCGATCGCGGACAGGAACGCGGCGCGGACCTTGTGGTCCTCGAGCTCGCGGACCGCGGCGGCCGTCGTACCGCCCGGAGAGGTGACGCGCTCGCGCAGGACCGTCGGGTGTTCGCCGGTCTCGCGCAGCAGCTTCGCGGATCCGACCACGGTCTGCACGACGAGGTCGGTCGCCGTACCGCGCGGCAGGCCCATGTGCACGCCGGCCTCGATCATCGCCTCGACGACGAAGAACAGGTACGCCGGACCGGAGCCCGAGATCGCGGTGACCGCGTCCTGCTGCTTCTCCGGCACCCGGATCACCCGGCCGGTCGCGGCCAGCAGGCTCTCGGCCAGCTCCAGGTGGCTCTCGTCGCAGTGCGCGCCGCGGGAGATGGCGGCCATCCCCTCGTCGACCAGGGCGGGCGTGTTCGGCATCACCCGGACGACGGCCACGCCTTCCGGCAGCCTCGATTCGACGAAGCTGGTGGTGATACCGGCGGCGAGCGAGACGACCGTCTGCGACGGCCGGACCGCCGGGGCGATCTCGGCGAGCAGGTCCGGCATGTCCTGGGGCTTCACCACCAGGACCAGCGTCTCGGCCTGCTTCGCGGCCTCCACGTTCGACACGACGTCGACGCCGTACCGCTCGCGCAGCTCGGCGGCGCGCTCCTCCCGGCGCTCGGTGATCAGGAGGTCCTCCGGTCGCCGCCCGGCCCGAATCAGCCCGGACAGCAACGTCTCCCCCATCACCCCGGCCCCGAGAACGGCCACCTTTGCACTCATGCCCACAGACTACTGACGAACTGCTCAGATCCCGGTCCCGCTGCCCACCAGCCGGGACATAGCCTCTCCTCTCCCACTCCTCCGCCCCGAGAAGAGACCGCCCATGCGAATGCTGCGCGCCCTCGCCGTCTCCGCCGCCGCTCTCCTGGCGACCAGCGGCCTGGCCCAAGTCACCGCCGCCGCACAAGCCGTAGCCGCCCCTGCTGCCCCTGGAGCTGCCGCCGTCGTGCAGGCCGCCGACACCGACACGGATGACGGCGACACCGGAACCCTGACCAACCCGACCATGGCCACCGTGGTCGCCCCCGCAGCGATGTCGACGGCAGGCTACTCGTACACGGCGCCGGTCGACCATTGCATCCTCTACGGCTACGAGATCGGCGCCACCTGCTACCAATGGGTCGGTGACGACCAGTGGGTGGTGGACGGCATCGCCAACGGCTGGGCCGCCGTGGTGCACGTACAGACCAACTACGGCAAGGACCGGTACTGCCAGGCGCTCCCATCCGCCGAGGGCTGGGGGAAGTGCAACTACGACCATGTCGAAGGCAAGTGCGTCCGCTGGCAGATGTACGAGCTCAAGGACGGGGACACCCGGAACTTCACGGGCTGGAGCGCCTGGTACGGCACGCAGTACGGCTATCCGTGCTGATTACTTCTTGGTGATCAAGGAGCGGGCGAAGAACTGCAGGTTGGCGGGGCGCTCGGCGAGGCGCCGGATCAGGTAGCCGTACCAGTCCTCGCCGTACGGGACGTAGACGCGGACCGTGTGGCCGAGGCCGGCCAGCCGGAGCTGCTCCTCGGGGCGGATGCCGTACAGCATCTGGTACTCGTAGCTGCCCGGCTTGCGCCGCGCGCGGTCGGCCAGCGCCCCGGCGATCCGGATCAGCCGCGGGTCGTGCGACGCGATCATCGGGTAGCCACTGCCGTTCATCAGGATCTTCAGGGCGCGGACGTAGGCCTTGTCGACCTGGCGCTTGTCCTGGAACGCGACCGACTCGGGCTCCTTGTAGGCGCCCTTGCAGAGCCGAACGCGGGAGCCGGCGTACGCGAGGTCGCGGCAGTCGGCCTCGGTACGCCGCAGGTACGCCTGCAGGACCGCGCCGGTCGCCGGGAAGTCCTGGCGCAACTCGCGGAGGATCCCCAGCGTCGAGTCGGTCGTGGTGTGATCCTCCATGTCCAGCGTCACCGCTGTCCCGGCGTTGCGGGCGGCGAGGCAGATGGTCCGCGCGTTGTCGAGCGCGATCTTCTCGCCGTCGCCGGGCAGCGCCTGCCCGACCGCGGACAGCTTCACCGAGACCTCGGCGTACTTCGTCAGGCCGGCGGCGGACAGCTTCTTGAGCAGCTCGAGGTACGCGTCGGCGGTCGCGGTCGCGGCGGCCGGATCGGTGACGTCCTCGCCGAGATGGTCGAGGGTGACGCGCAGCCCGTTGCTGACCAGCTTCTCGGTGGCCAGCACGGCCTCCGGAGCGGTCTCCCCGGCGACGAAACGCGCGACGATGCCGCTGGACACCGGCAGCGACGCCACCGCCTTCTTGATCTGGGGACTGCGGGACACACCCAGCAGCATTCGCCGAAGCACTCCGTGTTCCTCCTCAACCAGGGGTCACTGGTTCGATAGTCGCACCGTTGCAAGCCAGTAGTCAGCGTCTACACACTCACAGCCTCTGGCGAGGCGGTCCCGGTCTCATGCACTGGGCTGCCGGGTAGACGGTTCACAGCCACCTGCCCGGCAACCCGGGACTTCTGGTCGGCTCCACGTCCGTTTAACGTCTCCGCACCACTCGCGGCGACCGCCAGCGCGGCGAGGTTCCTCGCCGCGTTCTCATCACGGTCCATCACCAGACCGCAGGACACACAGCTGTACTCGCGTTCGGACAAGAGCAGCTTGGCTTTCACCACTCCACAGTTCGAACAAGTCTTGCTCGACGGGAACCACCGATCGGCCACGACCAGCCGCCCACCGCTCCACGCGGTCTTGTACGCCAACTGCCGCCGGATCTCGCCGAAACTCGCATCCCCGATCCGCCGCGCCAGGCGCCGATTCTTCAGCATCCCGTCAACATTCAGGTCCTCCACGACGACCGTCCCGTACTCGCGGGCAACGGCCGTGGTCAGCTTGTGTAGCGCGTCGGCACGCTGATACGCGACGCGGTGGTGAATCCGGTTGCGCTGAGCGTTGGCACGTCGCCATCTCTTCGACGGCACCCGGCCGCTACGCCGGTCCGGACCGACGCGACGGGACACGCGCCGCGACAGCTTGCCGAGCTTCCGCAGCGACGCCTCCAGATGCTGTGGATTCGGGATCATTTGCGGAGCACCGTCCGGTCCTGCCAGGACAGCGAGGCTTTTGATGCCCAGGTCCACGCCGACAACTGCGTCAGGCCGATTCGGAGCCCGTTCGCTTGTGTCCTGTTCGACGGTGAACGAAACGAACCACCTGCCGCGCTCGAACCGGATCGTCGCCGCCATGATCCGGGCAGTGCCGTCCAGCAATTCCGCTGCCGGGGTCTCGTGCAGCCGCACCCGGCCGATCCGCGGCAGTACGGCGTACCGCTCCTCACAACCGATAGCACCGGTGGTGAACCGGCACGACTTCACCGCCTTGCGCTTGGACTTGAATTGCGGGAACCCGGTCGCAGGACCGCGGCGTCTGCCGGTGCGCGAGTCGCGCCAGTTCTTCAGCGCGGCTGCCAACTGGGTCAGACCGGAGGAGTAGGCCTCCTTCGAGTACTCCGCCCACCACGGCGCAACGCTCGCCTTCACTTGGTTCCAGGCTCTACGGAACGAATACATCGACCACGAGATCGACGGAGTCATCAGCTCTGTCGGGACGCCGTAGCTGGCTTCGGCCGCCCGCTGATCCATCACCGCCCTGACCCATCCAAGTCCCCAGTTGAACGCCTTACGCGCCGCACCACAGTGCCCGTCCAGGAACCGAGCCTGACGGGGAGTCGGATTCAGTGCGTACTTGTACGCCCGCAGCCTCGGGTAGTTGTCGAGCACAACAGCATCTTCGGGCATACGAGCAGTCTCGCCGATCCCACCGACACAACTCAGCCGTTGCCGACTCCCCACCCTGCTTGACGGGCGAGGAAGTCGGCGTCCTACCCTGTCGCCGCGGCAGATCAACCCCTGCTTGTTAGAGGATGCGCCCATGCCCATCTTCAAGCGCCGCCGGCGGAACGTCGTGGAGGCCGATCCGATCGGCGCGTTCTGGTCCTGGTGGTCGAGCACCGGAGCGGCCGGCGTCGCGGACGCCGTCACCCGCCGGGAGCCGACCGGCGCGAATGCGGAACTGAACGAGCGGGTCGCCCGCATCCATCCCGACCTGGAGTGGGAGCTCGGCCCCGGGCTGCACGCCGAGCACGTCCTGATCGTCACCGCGGCCGGCAACCCGGCGCAGCGCGCGATCGCCCGCCGCTGGCTGCGCGCCGCCCCGCCGTCGGACCCGGTCTGGGAGTACGCCGACCTGCGCCGCCCCGGGCCCGCGGCGACGCTGCAGTTCGACGGGCTCCCGCCGGTCGCGATCGACGAGTCGCTGGTGTCGATCGAGCCCGACGCGGCCGCCGTGCACGTCGGCGTCCACCACCCGCTGTTCCCGTCGCTGTCGGTGGACGCGCAGCGGCGGGTGACGTTCCTGATCCTCGACCTGGTGCTCGGCGAGGAGATGGTGGAGACGTGGGTGGGCGCGATCGACACGCTGCCGGACGCGCCGCAGGACGCCGTACCGGTGACCGAACTGCTGCCGGCGGTGGCCGGGTTCGCCGCCGAGCACACGCTCGAGGACGGCAGTCCGGCGTGGAAGATGCTGGAGGGGACCCGCGACGGACAGCGGGTGATCGCGACCGCCGAGTACCCGCTGCGGTCGATCCGCCGGCCGCACCTCGACACCCACGTGGCGGTCGCCATCCACTATCCCGTGGTCCGTGAGGACGGGCTGCCCGAGTCCGAGATGCTCGACGAGCTGCGCGCCTTCGAGGACCACCTCACCGACCGCCTCGGCGGCTCCGGCAACCTGCTCGCCCACGAGACGTCCGCCGGCGTCCGGATCCTGCACTACTACGTCGACGGCACCACGCCCGCCGACGCCCAGCTCCAGGCCGCCACGACCGGCTGGCCGCACGGCAAGGTGGCGCTGACCGCCTCCCCCGACCCCGCCTGGCAGAACGTCGCGCACCTGTCGGGGTGATGCAACCTGGGAGTCCGGGCCTTTCGTCTTGAGGGGGAGATGGAGAGTGGAGGCGCGGATGGCGGAGCGGGACCGGGAGTTCGTCGAGTTCGTCGAGGGAGCCGAGGCGGCCTTGCGGCGGACGGCGTTCCTGGTGTCGGGTGACCGGCACCGGGCCGACGACATCGTCCAGGACGCGCTGTACAAGCTGTACCTGGCCTGGCCGAAGGTGCGTCGGACCGGCAACCCGTTCGCGTACGCGCGCCGGACGGTGGTGAACGCGGCGTACGACGGGAAACGCCGGCCGTGGCGCCGGGAGGTGGCGATCGCCGACGTACCGGACCGGGCCGGTGACGACGACTTCGCGGTCGGGCACGCCGACCGCGACGAGGTCCTGGCGGCGCTGCGCTCACTGGGCCCACGGCAACGGGCGTGCGTCGTGCTGCGGTACTACGAGGACCTGTCCGTCGAGCAGACGGCGGAAATCCTCGGCTGTTCCACCGGCACCGTGAAGAGCCAGTCGGCACGTGGCCTCGAAACTCTCCGACGAGCCATCGACCAGCGGCGGGCGAGCCGAGCGCTGTGAAGGAGAACGAGATGGAAGACGTACGAGAGATCAGCGCCGAACTGCACCGGCTCGCCGAGTCGGAGACGATGCAGCCGCTGGACACGACCGAACTACTGGCCCGCGGCCGCCGCACCAGGCGCCACCGCAAGCTACTGGGCGCGGGCGGCGCGGTCGCAGGAGTCGCGGTGATCGCCCTCGGCGCCAGTTTGCTGCCCAACCTGAGCTCGGCCGGCAACCAACCGGGGATCGCCGGCAACCCTCCCGATCAGTTCGAGCCCGTGCCGGGAGTTCCGCGTGGCGAGGCCGGCGCGGACCAGCGGATCACCATGGCCGAAGCGCAGCGCCGCTGTGAGCTGCGGAATCCGGACGAGAAACGCAAGCTCCGGGACACCAAGGGCGCGCGGTCCGGCCACGTGGCGCAGTACGACTTGAAGGTCGGCGACAAGAAGAACCTGTGCATCGTCCCCGGCGGCGACAAGCCGTCGCCCGAGTTGGTCGCGGCGGCGAACAAGGATCCGTTGCCGAAGAGCATGACCGCCAAGCTGCGCAACTGTTCCGTCCTGGCCTGGGTCGACGTGACCGGCTGGCAGGTCGTGGCGTCCGACGAGTCGAAGACGCTCGGACAGGCCGAGGTGGTCGCGGTCTCCCCCACCGGCCACAAGGTCATGGAGTGCTCGTTGCAGACGAACGTCCCGCTCGCGACCGGCCTCCAGGGCAACACGACGTTCGCGACGCTGACCAACCTCACCGGCAGCGACCCGGTGCTGAACCCGGCCGACAAGTCCGGCCGGACCGACATGTACGTCGGAGGGGGTGGTGGTGGGCCCTGCACGGCGGGAGTCTGCAACGGGTGGGGCATGTCCGGTTGGGGCCGGGTCGCGTCGAAGGACGCCGTCGTGGTCCGCCTGCGGATCGGGAAGGGCCCGATCTACCAGGTGCCGGTCGGCGAGGGTGGCTGGTTCGCCTACACCTGGAAGAGCTCGGCCAAGTACAAGCAGGGCACGTTCCCGAAGGTCGCGGCGTACGACAAGGCCGGGAAGATCGTCAAAGTCTTCGAATAGTTATCAACCGAACAGCGGTGCCGTAGGTCTTACCCATCGAACTTTTCGAAGGGGGAGACATGGGGAAACTGCGGACGACCTTGACTTTGCTCGCGGCGGCCGGACTGGCCGCCGCGGGTGTGAACACCGCCGCCGCCGCGACGACGGCAGCCACCGCGTCCTGCGGGCTGAACCTCGGCTCGGTGACGGCCGGTGGTGACCAGACGCTGCAACGGCTGACCGCGTCGGCGCCGCCGGTGGCCGGCGCGCGGAGCGTCGTACCGAACGTGTACGCCGACGGCGCGGTGCGGACGGTCGCGACACTCGTCAACGAGGCGACGGCGACCGGCAGTTCCCGGTACGGGCGGGTCGTGCTCGGGGACTCGATGTACCAGCACTGGCTCGAGCTCGACAAGAGCGGCAAGGTGACGTCGTCGGAGCTGGCCCGGATCGGCGGCGGGTGGAGCAAGTTCGTCGACCACGAGACGTCGGTGTTCAACGACGACCCGGCGCACCCGCGGACCTACGAGTACGCGCTCCGCTCGGACGGCGTGCTGTTCCGGTGGGTCGTCGGCGACACCGGCGCCTGGAAGGCGTACGGATCGGCCTCCGGTTTCGCGGCGGTGAAGTCGATGACGCTGATCAGCAAGGCCGCGGCGTACGACACGTTCCTGGCGAACACCCGCGGCGGTGCGCTCTACACCATCCGCATCCCGGTCAACTCCCAGCTGCGGCCGGTCGTCACCAAGGTGCGGTCCGCGACCTGGCAGGGATTCGAGACGCTCGTCGCCGGTGGTTGCGGCAACTACGGGACCGTTGTCGTCGGCATCGACAAGGACGCCAAATCGGCGTACTTCTACACCTTCGGTCACGCGGACGGGGCGAAGACGTCGATCACCGGCCACGGAAAGGTGCCGGGCACCTTCGCCGACCCCAGCTACTTCCGCTGGGCCCCGCCGGTGAAATCCGACTGGCTGTTCGGCGAGTGAGCTAGGCCGTACGACGTCTGAGGGTGGCGGCGCCCAACCCGAGCGCGGCGAGGATGAAGCCGAGCACGACCAGGGTGTCGCCACCGGTCCCGGTGGTGAATCCGTTGCCTTTAGCAACTCCTAGGACAGCGTCGACGGCGTAGGACAGCGGGAGGACGTCGCTGATCGCCTGCAGGACCGGCGGCAGCTGGTCGCGGGGAACGAGCAGTCCGCACAGCAGGATCTGCGGGATCATCACGGCCGGCATCATCTGCACGGCCTGGAACTCGGTCGCCGCGAACGCGCTCGCGAACAGGCCCAGCGCCGTACCGAGGACACCGTCGAGGACCGCGACCACACCGAGCTGCCAGGCGTCGCCCTGGATGTCCAGATCCAGCAGGTACAAGGCGATCGAGACGACCACCAGCGCCTGGACGACGGCGATCAACGCGAAGGCGAGCGCGTACCCGAGCAGGAAGTCCAGCTTGCCCATCGGCATCGTGAACAGCCGGGACAGGGTGCCGCTGGACCGTTCGCGCAGCGTCGCGACCGACGTGACCACGAACATGACGATCGACGGGAAGACCGCGAGCAGCGGCCCGCCGATCCGGTCGAAGACCATCGGGGAGTCGGTGAACATCCACCACATCAGGGTGACCAGCAGGGTCGGCAGCACGATCAGCATCGCCACCGTCCGGTGGTCCCGGCGCAACTGCGCCAGCACCCGGGCCGCAACGGCGAACGTCACCCGCGGGGTCATCGCGCACCAGCCTTCCGGTCGATCAGGGTGAGGAACGCCTGCTCCATCTCCTCGGCGCCGGCTGACGCGAGCAGGGCCTGCGGCGTGTCGTCGGCCAGCAGTTCGCCCTCGCGCATCAGCAGGAGCCGGTCGCAGCGGGAGGCCTCGTCCATGACATGGCTGGAGACGAGCAGCGTCGCGCCGCCGTCGGCGAGCCGATGGAACAGCGCCCAGAGATCGCGCCGCAGCACCGGGTCGAGTCCGACCGTCGGCTCGTCGAGCACCAGCAACTCCGGATCGCCGAGGAGCGCGGCGGCCAACGAGGCCCGCGACTGCTGACCGCCGGAGAGGCGGTCGACACGGACGTCCGCATGGTCGGCGAGGTCGACGGCCTCGATCACCCGTTCGATGTCGCCCGACGCGACCCCGAGGACCGCCGCGAAGAAGCGCAGGTTCTCGGTGACGGTCAGATCGCCGTACACACTGGGCTCCTGCGTCACGTAGCCGATCCGCCCGCGCAGCTTCGGCGCGCCGGCCGGCAGCCCGAGGACCGAGACGTCGCCGGTCACCCGCGCCTGCAGGCCGACGATCGCGCGGATCAGCGTGGTCTTGCCACAGCCGGACGGCCCGAGCAGCCCGGTGACGGTCCCGGCCCGGAGGTCGAACCCGATCCCGTGCAGGACCTCCCGGTCGCCGCGCACCACGACGACGGCACGGCAGCTCACCGCGTTTTTCATCATATGATGAATTTAGCGCGAACCGTGACCGACGGCAACAGGGAGATTTTCAGACGACGGCGTACCCGGTGGCCCGGCTCAGCGCGTCCAGCGACGGGTCGCCGTACCGCTCCCGCAGCGCCGCGAACCGCGTCACCTTGTCCGCGCCGAAGCGGCCGACCTCGGCGGCGTAGGTGTCACCGGACAGGAACACCGGCGGCCGCCGCTTGCTGTGGAACTTGTCCGCGTACAGGACGAGCTCCTCCTCGGGCGTCCGCGGCAGATAGTCGTCGACCGGGATCGGCAGCGCCTGACGTACGACGTCCTCGCGGGTGATCCCGACG
Organism: Kribbella sp. NPDC003505; assembly: GCF_040610875.1. Taxonomy (NCBI): domain Bacteria; kingdom Bacillati; phylum Actinomycetota; class Actinomycetes; order Propionibacteriales; family Kribbellaceae; genus Kribbella; species Kribbella sp. NPDC003505. Next base: position 228,189 of record NZ_JBEXNA010000005.1, read on the forward strand.
CCGGTGTGACACGACGCGAACCGGCAGATCTCGGCCGGGAACCCGAGCGACGCCAGCACTGCGTGCCCGAGCACGCCGTGCCGCACATAGGCCGTCGAGTCCAGGCGGTAGACCCCGATGTCGTGCAGCAGAGCCCCCGCCCGCACCAGGTCGGCGTCGAGGTCCAGGCCGGCGAAGAACTGCGAGGCCACCGAACAGACCAGCCGGCAATGCTCGTACACCAGCTCGAACGACGACCGGCTCGGCGCGTGGTCGCGGTGCAGCGCGCGGATCTCCCGGTCGGTCGGGATCTCCATCAGCCGGAGACGTACTGCTGGATCGCCGGCGCGATCCGGTCGACGAGGGCGTCCAGGCCCGCCGAGGCCACCGGCTCGAGCTCGACCACGTAGCGGGTCAGCGCCAGGCCGATCAGGTGGCTCGCGATCAGCGCGACCCGCAGCTTCGCGTCCGGGACGTCGAGGAACCGCGAGACCGGCTCCAGGATCATCCGGGTCATTCCGTCGCGCATGATCCGGGCGACCTCGTCGCTGGTCACGACGCTGCGCAGCATCGCCTTCATCCGCTGCTGCCCCTCGTCCGACTCCCAGACGCCGAGGAACACCGTCGCGATCCGCCGCCCGAGGTCCTCGCGCGAGCCGTCCAGGATCGCCGCGGCCACCTGCCGCGGATCCAGCGGCAACGCCATCGCCTCGATGAACAGCTCGTCCTTGCTGTCGAAGTAGTGGTGGACGAGCGCGGCGTCGACACCGGCCTGGCGCGCGACCGCACGGATCGAGGTGGCCGCGAATCCCCTGTCCGCAAAGGATTCCCGGGCCGCCCGGAGGATCTCACCCCTGGTGTCGGGCCCGCCCGGACGGCGTCCCGGCGTACGGCGGGCGATCGTCACGGAGTCAGCTCCGAGATCTCCCCCTCGGGGGTGACCGCGAACGGCGTCCGGCGGGAGCCTGCCTTCACGAAGTGCTTGCGGGTGAACTCCAGCGACTCGACCAGGTCGATCTCCCGCTCGGACCGGCTGGCCGCGCGGCGGGTGTTGATCTCGATGACGATGTGGCCGCGGAAGTCCTGCTTGGCCAGCGCGGTCAGCAGGTCGGCGGCGCGCTGCGTGCCGCGGCCCGGCACCAGGTGCTCGTCCTTGGCGGAGCCGGTGCCGTCGGTCAGGTGCACGTGGGTGAGACTCTTGCCCATCGTCGCGGCCAGCTCGACGCAGTCCTGCTCCGCGGTGGACGCGTGCGACAGGTCGAGGGTGGTGTGCGCGTAGCTCTGCTCGGTCGGGTCCCAGCTCGGTGCGTACGCCTGCAGGCCCTTGCCCGGCGCCCGCCACGGGTACATGTTCTCGACCGCGAAGATCACGCCGGTCTCCGCCTCCAGCCGCGCGATGCCCTCGACGAAGCCGCGCGCGTACTCCCGCTGCCAGCGGAACGGCGGGTGTACGACGACCACGTCCGCGCCGAGGTCCTTGGCCGCCTCCGCGCTGCGCTCGAGCTTGCCCCAAGGGTCGGTCCCCCAGACCCGCTGGGTGATCAGCAGGCAGGGCGCGTGCACCGCGAGCACCGGCAACTGGTGATAGTCGACGAGGCGCCGGACTGCGTCGATCTGGGTGCTGAGCGGATCGATGCCGACCATCACCTCGACGCCGTCGTACCCGAGCCGGGCGGCCAGTTCGAAGCCGCTGGCGGTGGACTCGGGGTAGACGGAGGCGGTGGACAGGCCGATCTTCGCGGTCGTACGGGGGTTCATTCGTTCACCGGGGTTGCAGCTGGTCGAGCCGGGACAGGATGACGCCTTCACGCAGGGCCCACGGGCAGACCTCGAGCGCGGGCAGGTCGAAGAGGTCCATCACGGCGTCCGCGACCAGCGCGCCGGCGGTCAGCTGGGAGGCGCGGCCGGGCGAGACCCCGGGCAGGGCGGCCCGCTCGGCGGCCGACATCTTGGTCAGTTTCGGGATCCACTCGTTCAGATCGTCGCGGTTCAGCGTGCGCGGCACGTACGGCCCGTCGGCGGACGGGGCCGCGCCTGCGATCCGGGCCAGCGAACGGAACGTCTTGCTGGTGGCCACCGAACGCTGCGGCTTGCCGGCCCGCAGGACCGGACCGGCGACCGCGGCCAGCTCCAGCCGGATCCGGCGCCGCAGCGCCCGGACCTCGTCCCTGTCCGGCGGATCCGTGGTCAGCCCCTCGCGGGTCAGCCGGCCCGCGCCGAGCTGCACCGACTCCGCCACGGTCGGCTGCTCGTCCGACCCGGCCGCGATCTCCAGGGATCCGCCGCCGATGTCGAACACCGCGAGCCGCCCGGACGACCAGCCGAACCACCGCCGGACCGCCAGGAACGTCAACCGGGCCTCGTCCTCACCGGTCAGCACCTCGAGGTCCACGCCGGTCTCGTCCCGGACCCGGGCCAGCACCTTCTCGCCGTTCGGCGCCTCGCGGAGCGCGGACGTCGCGAACGAGAGCACCGACTCGCAGCCCTTGTCCTCGGCCAGCTCGACGGCTTCCTTGGTGAACGCGATCAGCCCGTCGGCGCCGGACTCGGCGATCCTGCCGTCCTTGTCCAGGTGCTCGGCCAGCCGGAGCTCGGTCTTGTGCGAGTACGCCGGCAGCGGCGCGGCGCCACGGTGCGCGTCCACCACGAGCAGATGAACAGTGTTGGATCCCACGTCGAGTACGCCGAGCCGCATACCCTCACGCTACTGGACAACCGCACAGGGTGCGTCTCGCGGTGCATTCACGCATGCGCGCCTTCGGCGCGTACGCTTTTCAGGTGCCTGAGGTTTCTCTCGATTTCCCCCGTGCCTGGGTCGAGTTCACCGACCCCGCCGACCCCGACCAGGTCTTCCGCTGCGACCTGACCTGGCTGACCTCCAACTGGAGCTGCATCTTCGGCGGCGGTTGCCAGGGGATCTACAAGGGCCGTCCGAACGACGGCTGCTGCACCCTCGGCGCGCACTTCTCCGACGCCGACGACGAGAAGCGGGTGAAGAAGTACGCCAAGGAGCTCGGCAAGGAGGACTGGCAGTTCCGCAAGGAAGGCCGGGCGAACGGCTGGGTCGAGACCGACGACGACGGCGAGCGCAAGACCCGGGTCTGGGAGGGTGCGTGCATCTTCCTGAACCGGCCGGGGTTCCCCGGCGGCGCCGGCTGCGCGCTGCACGGGCTGGCGCTGAAGCGCGGGATCCATTTCGTCGAGACCAAACCGGATGTGTGCTGGCAGCTGCCGATCCGCCGGACGTTCCGCGAGGTCGAGCGGCCGGACGGTACGACGTACACCGAGGTCGGCATCGGGGAGTACGACCGCCGCGGCTGGGGTCCGGGCGGGCACGACCTGGACTGGTACTGCACCGGTAACACCGAGGCGCACATCGCCGTCGAGCCGGTGTTCGAGTCCAGCAAGGTGGAGCTGCAGACGCTGATGGGCGTGAAGGCGTACGACGTCCTCGCCGACCTGTGCCGGCAGCGCCTGGAGGCCGCGCGGCCGTTGCTGCCGCACCCCGCCTCGAAATAGCGCCGACACACCCTGGGTGTGTCGGCTGTCGGTGCGAGACGTAACAATGACTCACATGCGTCTGGATCATCTGTCGTACGCGTGCGGACCCGATGGCTGTGCGGCCACGCTCGAGCGGCTGTCCGCGCTGCTCGGCGCCGAGTTCCAGGACGGCGGCGTGCACCCGCGGTTCGGCACCGTCAACCACATCCTGCCGCTGGAGAACGACCGCTACATCGAGGTGGTCGACGTGCTCGACCACCCGGCGTCGGACAAGGCGCCGTTCGGGCAGGCGGTCCGCGCCCGCAAGGAGCTCGGCGGCGGCTGGCTGGGCTGGGTGGTCGCGGTCCGCGACATGGCCGCGATGGAGAAGCGCCTCGGGCGGCAGGCGGTGCCCGGCAACCGGCACCGGCCGGACGGGGTGAACCTGACCTGGCGGCAGATCGGCGTGAAGGGCCTGATCGCGGACCCGCAGCTGCCGTTCTTCATCCACTGGGACGACCTCGCCGAGCACCCGTCGATCGGCGGCAAGGACCTCGAGCTCACCGGCCTGGAGATCGCCGGCGACCCGTCCCGGGTCACCGACTGGATCGGCCACCCCGCCGACCATCTGCTCGACGACCTCGACGTCACCTGGGCCGGCCCGAACGGCCAGCCCGGCCTGGTCGCAGCCACCTTCAGCACGCCGAACGGCCCGGTCCGGATCTGAATCAGTGCAGGATCTCCAGGTCGGCCAGGGAGGTCTCCAGGTGGCCGAGCAGGCGCTGCAGGTGCGGGACGGTGCGGCGGCAGCCGACCAGGCCGAAGTGCAGCTCGTGCGCGTAGCTGGTGACGCTGATGTTCAGCGCCTGGCCGTTCAGGACGATGCTCGCGGGATACATCCCGAGCAGGCGTGAGCCGTTCCAGTAGAGCGGGCTGTCGGCGGGGCCCGGCACATTCGAGATGACCACGTTGTACGGCGGCGTCGTGCGGCCGGCCACGCCGGGAAGGATCGCGGCAGGACCGGCGACGCCGAAGCCCAGCGCGCCGACGATCAGGTTCTGCAGCGGGCTGAGGCCGGACAGGACGCGCTTGGCGTGCGCGGTCGACGCCATGATCCGGTGGATCCGGCGCTCGGGGACGGCCTCGTCGGTGGCGAGGTCGGCGATCAGGGTGGCGAGCGAGTTGCCGCCGCCGGGGGCGTCGTCCGTGGTCCGCAGGGAGACCGGCACCATCGCCGTCAGCCCTTTGTCCGGCAGGGCGTTCTGCTCGAGCAGATAGTTGCGCAGGGCCCCGGAACACATCGCCAGCAGGACGTCGTTGAGCGTCGCGCCGGTGATCGCCCGGACCTTCTCCAGCCGCTCGATCGGCCACGACTGCGCCGCGAACCGGCGAGCGCCGGTGATCGGCTGGTTGAAGATCGTCCGCGGCGCCTGGAACGGCATCGTCGACTCCAACAGGCCCTTCAACCCGGCCGCGGGCAGTCCGGCCAGTTCCGCCAGCAGGTGCCCGGCGGCGCCGGCCCCGTGCGCAGCGGCACCGAGCGTGCGCCCAGGCACGCGACCGAGAGCGGCAAGCAACCCCGCAGGAGTCGGCAGCCCACCGAAGGCCCCTCCCGGGGCAGCACCGAGCCCGGGGCCGGCGGCACCAGGCGCGACCCCGTCGCCGACTCTCGGCCCGGCGCCTTCGCCGCGGAGCGGCTGCTCCCCCCGGCCCGGCAGAGCGTAGGTGGCCGGCATACCTGTGCGGGTCGAGTCCGTGGTGAGGGTGTCCTGCATCCAGCGCAGTGCGGTGACGCCGTCGATCATCGAGTGGTGGATCTTGCTGTAGATCGCGAACCGGCGGCCCTCGACGCCGTCGATCAGGTGCATCTCCCACAGCGGGCGGTGCCGGTCGAGGAGGGTTCCGTGCAGGCGGCCGGTGAGTTCGAACAGCTCGCGGAACCGTCCGGGCCGCGGCAGCGCGGACAGCCGGACGTGGTATTCCAGGTCGATCTCGTCGTCCTGCTCCCAGGACCAGTAGCCGAGGTCGACCACCCGGTTCCGCACCCGGCGCGCGAACAGTGGGTTGACCTCCGGCGCCGCCACGATCTCGTGGTACAGCCGCGACACGAAGTCCCGCGACGACTCCGGGAACACGTGGTCCCGGCCGGCCCCCTCCGGAAGCTCGAAGAGCATCAGCCCGCCGACATGCATCGGCTGCTCCCGGGTCTCGCCCCCGAGGAACATCGCATCCAGCGGCCCCACCGCGGTCATGCGCCCTCCGCTCCCGGTCCGGTCTCCGGACCCATCGTCGCGGCCGGGCCCCCGCCCGTCCACACCTGCCCCTACGCCAACCGCCTCGATCCACGACTTTGTGCACCGGATCCGCGCCTCGCACACCGAAAACCACGGATCCGGTGCACAAAGTCGCCTCGGCGGGGGCGGGTGGGGCGGGGTGTGGGGCGGGGTGGGCTGTTAGTCGAGGGGGCGGTGGTTGAGGCCGAGGGCCTCGATGCGCTTGAGGTGCGGGCGGAGCCGGCCGAGGAACTCGTCGTAGGAGACCTTCGGGGAGCCCCAGGCACGTTCGGCGAAGGCGGACAGCCGGGGCAGCAGCATGTAGCCGACCTGCTCCGGACCCTCCATGTACTCGGTCCAGATCTGGCACTGGGTGCCGATGACCAGCGCCTTCTCCGCGTCGGACAGCGCCGCCGGGACCACCTCGAAGTCGTACACCTTCTCCAGCGGGATCTTGCCGCCGATCGCCAGCGGCTCGGTCGCGGGGTCGCCCTGGTAGTAGTCGAAGTACACCGACTCGCACGGCGCCATCACGACCTGGTGCCCGGCCTTCGCCGCGACCTCGCCGCGCTGGGCGCTCCGCCACGCCATGATGACCGCATCCTTCGGGCAGTCGGTCTCGACCATCTCGTCCCATCCGACCAGCCGGCGGCCCTCCTCGGCCAGGACCTCCGCGACCTGCGCGGTGAACCAGCCCTGCAGCTGCCCCGGCTCGTCCAGCCCCAGCTCGGCCTGCCGCTTCTGCGCCGCGTCCGACTCCGCCCACTGCACCGACGGGCACTCGTCCCCGCCGAGGTGGATGTATTCGCCGGGAAAGATGTCCAGCACCTCACGCAGCACGGTCTTCACGAACTCGACCGTCGCGTCGTTGACGTTCAGCACGTCGTCGCTGATCCCCCAGACCTGCCGCACGGACAGCTGCCGGTCGGGGTGGTTGCCCAGTTCGGGGTACGCCGCGATCGCCGCCTGCATGTGCCCCGGCAGGTCGATCTCGGGGACGACGGTGATGCCACGCTCTGCGGCGTACGCGACGATCTCGCGGAGGTCGGCCTTGGTGTAGAACCCGCCGTGCCGCGTCCCGTCGTACTCGAACTCGGTCTGGCCGTGCGACATCCTGCCGACCATGCTCCCGGCCCGCCACGCGCCGACCTCGGTGAGCCGCGGGTACGCCTCGATCTCGACCCGCCAGCCCTGGTCGTCGGTGAGGTGGAAATGCAGCACGTTCAGCCGGTGCAGCGCGAGGACGTCGATGATCTGGAGCACGAACTCCTTGGGCATGAAGTGCCGCGCGACGTCGAGCATCATGCCGCGCCAGCCGAACCGCGGCGCGTCCGCGACGTGCGCCAGCGGTACGGCGACCTTGCCGCCGCCGGCCGGCTCGGCGGCCTCGACGAGCTGGGCGTACGTCGTCTCGGCGTGCCGCAGCGCGTCCTCGGAGCCGGCCGTCAACCGGGCGCCCTCGCCGGTGATCTCGATCCGGTACTCGGCGGCGCCGAGGTTCTCGACGACGTCCCGGACGGCCTCGCCGAGCGGGTCGGCGGTCACCCAGCGGCCGTCGTGGACGGTGAGTTCGCGCGGGGCAGGAACGATCGCGATGTCGGACATCCGGACTCCAGGGGAAGCAGCGCGGGTCGATTTATGTCAGGACGATCCTATAAGCGGCTTCCCTGTCAGGTTCATGAGAGGGTTTGCCCGTGACGAGCGAGCAGCAGCGGACAACTCTCCGGGTCCTGGTGGCGAGCAACGCGCTCGGCGGCGTCGCAACAGCCAGCGGTTTCGCGGTAGCCGCGCTGCTGGCGGAGAACGTCTCCGGCTCGACGTCACTCGCGGGCCTGGTCGCCACCTCGACCACGCTGGGCGCAGCCGTCCTGGCCGTCCCCCTCGCCGGCCTTGCCCGCACCTCCGGTCGAAGGGTCTCGCTGTCGCTCGGCTACCTCATCGCGTTCGCCGGCGCCGCGCTGACGATCGTGGCCGCGCAGATCGGTTCACTCGCACTGCTGCTGGCCGCCGGCTGTCTGTTCGGCAGCGGCTCGGCTTCCAACCTGCAGTCGCGGTACGCCGCAACGGACAACGCGGAGCCCAGCCGGATCGCCAGGTCGCTCGGACTGGTCGTCTGGGCGACCACGATCGGAGTCATCGTCGGACCGAACCTGACCGGTGTCGGCGGCTCGGTCGGGACGTCGCTCGGCCTCCTGGCGCTGGCCGGGCCGTACGTGTTCTCGGTCGTCGCCTTCGGCCTCAGCTCAGCCACGGTGTGGGTCGGGATGCGCAGCCAGGTGCGGCCCGCCAAGGTCGAGCGCCAGCCGCTCGCGGAGACGTTCCGCCAGGTGCTGAGCATCCCGCACGCGCGGCTGGGCCTGCTGGCGATCGCGACCGCGCATGCGGTGATGGTCGGCGTGATGTCGATGACCTCGGTGCACCTGCGGCACCACGGCGCCTCGCTGACCATCGTCGGCTTCGTCATCAGCGGCCACGTGGCCGGCATGTACGCCCTGTCGCCGCTGACCGGCTGGCTGGCGGACCGGCTCGGCCGGATCCCCACGATCGGCATCGGCCTCGGCGTCCTGGCCGTGGCGATGACGCTGGCCGCGGTCGCGCCGGACGACGCGCATGCGCTGACCGGACTCGCGTTGTTCACGCTGGGCCTCGGCTGGTCGGCCTGTCTGGTCGCCGGGTCGACGCTGCTGTCGCGGTCGGTCCCGGACGACATCCGTACGTCGGCACAGGGCCTGTCGGATCTCACCATGGGCGTGCTGGCTTCCCTTTCGGGCACCGCTGCCGGCCCGGTCCTCGCCTATCTCGGCTTCCACTGGCTGGCGGTCTTCTGCGGCATCCTGCTCGTTCCGGCCGCCCTGCTCGCCGCGACCACCAAACAGGCAATGGCTAGGGTCTAGCGGTGTGAGCATCGCGGAAGGCGGGATTCCGAGCCCGAACATCTGGCAGCACCCGAAGGTGTACGAGGTCGAGAACCGCGCGGTCGACCCGAACGGCGTGATCGAACCGGCGATGCGGGCGATCCGCGACTGGGCCGGCGCGACCGTGCTCGACATCGGCTGCGGCACGGGCTTCCACCTGCCGATGTTCGCGTCGACCGCCGCCCGCGTGATCGGCGTCGAGCCGCACGGAACACTCGCCGACGCGGCCCGGCGGCGGACGAGCGCGTTGCCGAACGTCGACGTCCGGCAGGGTGCGGCGCAACGCCTGCCGGTGCCGGACGCGTCGATCGACGTGATGCACGCGCGCTGGGCGTACTTCTTCGGGCCCGGCTGCGAGCCCGGGCTGGCCGAACTGGACCGGGTGATGCGCCGCGGCGGGACCGCGTTCGTGATCGACAACGACGGGAGCCGTTCGACGTTCGGCGAGTGGTTCAGGACGTCGTACCCGATGATCAAGCCGCCGGAGGTGGAGCGGTTCTGGGCGGACCGCGGCTGGCACCGGACGACGCTCGACATGGGCTGGCGGTTCGAGACCCGCGCCGACCTGGAGGCGGTGGTGAAGATCGAGTTCACCCCGAAGGACGCCCGGCGGATCCTCGCGTCGCACACGGGCGTCGAGGTCGACTACGCGGTCAACCTCTGGAGCCGGAGCTTCTGACGACACTCGGGCGCCTGCGCACGGACCTCGCCGCCTCATAGGGTTGACGAACCACTTGACGAACCACTTGACGGACCGCTGGACGGGGCTTTCTGGGGAGGCGCCAGGCACGGATGGACGGACTGCTGCTCGAACGAGTGCCTGGGTTGCCGGAAAGGCTCCGGGTCGACGTCGGTGAGCAGCGTGCGGTGGTGGTGCCTCAGGCAGCCGACCGTCGCAGGCTGGCCGACGTCGTGACCGGATTGGACGAACCACCGCCCGGAGCACTGGTCCTGACCGGCGGAGCGGTCCGGCTGGTGCCCGCGGAAGGCGGTCTGCTCCCCCACCTCACAGTGCTCGACAACGTGATGCACGGACACCGCACCTCGCAGCAGGTCACCAAACAAGCTGCCCGGGAAGCGAGTCTGGTCAAGGCCGTCGGCTGCGGTCTCGAGGACGTCCTGGACCGCTACCCGTACGAGATCACGCCCGGCCGTCGTCGCCTGGCCGGAGTGGCCCGCGCGCTCGGCGCGTACCCTCGCGCGATCGTGCTGGAGGACGCGAACGGCCTGCCGACCTGGGGCTCCCTGCTGTCGCTGCGGCCCAACCCCGACCTCGCCTCAGCCGCTCTGCTGCTCATCACGACCAGCGCGGCCCGTACGGCGGGATTCGTCGATGCCGAGTAGCCGCAGAGTGTTCCTGGGGGCAGCGGCAACGCTTCTGCTGACCGGATGTTCGAGTGACGTGCTGGGACTGCGGCGCGCGGTCCGGGTGGCGGTCAGCTGGAGCGGTGAGGAGCTGCGCGCGTTCCACAAGGTGCTGGACGGCCTGGGTGCGTTGGACTACCCGGTCGAGGTCGTGCCGCTCGGCGACGACATCTCCACCGCCTTCGGCGCGCGCTCCACCCGCAGGCCGGACATCGTCATGCTGCCGCAGCCAGGTCTGGTCCCGCGGCACCTGGCCGACCTGGAGCCGGTCCCCGACGACATCGCACAGCTCGGCCGCGCGCGCCTGTGGAAAGAGCTCCTGGTCCACGAAGGAACGACGTACGGCGTGCCGTTCAAGACGGCGCACAAGTCAGCGGTCTGGTACCGGCCGTCGGTGTTCCGCCAGGCAGGCGTCGAGCCGCCGCGGCTGTGGAGCGAGTGGCTGACGCTCAACCGGACACTGACCCAGGCCGGTGTCACACCGTTGGCGCTGGCCGCGGGTGACGGATGGGTGCTGACGGACTTCTTGGAGAACATCCTGCTGGGTATCGCGCCGTCCGTGTACGCCGGACTCGCGACAGCGACCGACCCGCGTCCGTCGCAGCAGCCGGAGGTCGCAGCCGCGCTTCGGTTGCTGGGCACCATGTGGTCGGCGCCCGGTGTCCTGGCCGGCGGTGTGAAGGAGTCGCTCGTCCAGCAGTTCCCGGATGCACTGGTGGAGGTCTTCGGGCATCGCAGGGCCGCCATGGTGCTCGCCTCCGACTTCGCCGAGCCGGTCGTGCGCTCGTTTGCCGCAGACCCTGACGACATAGGGCTTTTCACGTTCCCTCCCATGGCTGCAGGGGCTGCGGCACCAGTTGTCGTCGGAGGTGACGTGATGGTGCTGCCGAAGCCGACCACGCAGGACGCCCGCGACCTGGTCCGCCGGCTGTCCGCGCCGACCGCGGCGGACCCCTGGATCGCGGAGGGCGGGTTCCTGGTCGACGGCCGGACCAGTGGGTACTCCCCCGAGCTCACCCGGCTGGCAGAGCAGCTCACCAAGCCCGGCGAGCAACTGCGGTTCGACCTGTCCGACCAGCTCGGGCGCATCGGCGACATCAACGGTCTGTGGCGCGTCCTGACCGACTTCCTGATCGCGGTCGGCCGGCCCGGGGCCGTCGTACCGGACGCGGTGGACGACGCGGTGGACGAGGCGATGGCCGAGCTGCGGAAGGTGGAGGAGAGCTGATGGGCCTGCACACCAACGGCCTGTCACTCGAGGTCGTCGGCCGGGAGATCACCGGCCGGCCGGTCCAAGGCAGACCACGCCGACCGGCCGGCCCGTACCTCTTGGGGCTGCCGGCGTTGTTGCTGAGCTGCCTGCTGCTGATACCGATCGGCGTGACCGTGGTGACGGCGTTCCGGACCGACGGCGGTTTCGGTCTCGGCAACTTCGCGGTGATGGGTGACCCCTCCGCATTGCATGCCGTGGGCAACAGTCTGTTGTGGGTGCTGGTCGCGTTCGGGACGGTCGGCGTCGGATTCCTCCTGGCACTGTTGAGCTATCGGCTCCCGGCGGTCACGACGTTCCTCCAGCCCGCGCTGGTCATTCCGTTCGCCGTGTCGATCCTGGTATCCGGTGCGACCTTCCGGCTGATCTTCGACCCGACTCCGGAGCGCGGGACCGTCACGGCCGTCTCGACCTGGCTGTTCGGCTCCAGTCCGGTGTGGTTGGGCCCTGGTCTGTTCTGGCTGGTCCTGGTGTCGGCGTTCGGCTGGACCTGGCTCGGGTACGTCGTCTCGCTGTTTCGCGCCGGCCTGGACGCGATCCCCGATGACGTGACCCGCACGATCACCGCTGAGGGCGTGCGCGGCTGGCGTCGGGTGCGGGCGTTGGAGATTCCGCTGCTGCGTCCCATCACCGGGGTGATCACGCTGACGCTGGTCATCGCGGCGGTGCGGGTGTTCGACCTGGTGCTCATCGTCGTACCGGGGTCCATGCAGAGGTCGGCCGACGTGCTGGGGCTGAACTGGTGGCGGGCCACCACCACGGGCGGCGATTCCGGACGGACAGCGGCGCTCGGTGTCGTGCTGTTCGCGATTGTCGCCACGGTCGGGCTGATCGGCGTCCGCGGGCTGCGGCGGCGCCGGTGGGCGATGCCGGTGACCGTCGTACGGCCGGATCCGTCGCTGGGGCGTCCCAAGCCCACCAGGGTGGTGCGACGGTTCGGGTGGTTCATCGGGTTCGCTGTCGCGCTGGTGTGGATCTTCCCGGCCGTCGTGCTCGTCGCCACGGCGTTGCACTCGCCGCGGGGGGCAGGGCTGCACGGCTGGTGGTCGTTCTCGGGGCTCGGGTTCACGTCGTTCGGAGCAGCGGCGAACGTCGGGCTGTTCCGGGCGCTGCTGTCCACGCTGGTCATCGCGGCCGCGGCAACAGCTGTCCTGCTCGTGATCGCCGTACCGACGGCCTATCTGGTCGCGTGGGGCGGTCTGCCGACGCGGCTCGGGCGGATCGCGATGGGCGTGTTCGTCGTACTGGCCGTGACACCTGTGCAGATGTACGCCGCACCGCTGCGGGACGCGATCGACACAGCCGGCCTGGCTGGGTCCCGGGTCGCGCTGGCCCTGGTACATGCGGCTGCTGGTCTGCCGTTCGCCGTACTGCTGTTGAGGTCCGCCTTCGCGTCCGCACCGCCCGCACTGGTGTCCGAGGCGTTGCAGGGTCCTGCGCGTCAAAGCGCCGTACTGGCGACTGTGCAGCGGACGTACCGGCCCGCACTGGTTGCTGTTGCGGTGTTGGAGTTCGCACTGGTGTGGAACGACTTCATCGTCGGGTTCCTGATCAGCGGCCCGGGCACGACGCCGCTGTCGCTGGTGCTGTGGGGTGAGGCGCGACAGTTCTCCACATCGAGCGGACCGGTCGCCGCCGCAGCTGTTGTCGCGTCGGTCGTCCCTGTGGTGCTGATGCTGTCGTTCTGGCGGATCGTCGTCCGCGGGCTGACGACCGGGAGCCGCCCATGAGCGAAGAGACGGAGCAGGACGAGCCGTCGCGGACACAGGAGTTCTCGCTGGCGATCGGCGCCGTCGCCTCCGGTCTGCTGACGGACCTCACGTCGCAGCTGCTGAACCAGAGCTTCGGTCAGCGCGGCATCGTCCAGTGGGTCGGGTACTCCGTGACCGGCCTGCTGGTGCTGATCTCCTTCCTGCGCATCCGATCCCGCACCCGACGGGCGCGACGACGCCGGCAGCAGGCCGCCAGTCCGCTGCACGCGGCCGCCGAAGAGGCCGAGCAGTGGATGATCGCGCTCGGGACCGACGCCGGCGGCATGGCCGCGGCCGAGTGGTTCACGCTGCACGAGGACGGGCTGCGTGAGCTGCTCGCCAACGAGAAGGCGCAGAACGCGGCCGTCGACGACTTCGCCCGGATCTGCGACGCCCTCGAGGCCTGGTACGTACGACGCCCCGATCCGGACGCGCTGCTGCAATTGAGCGAGCTCCTGACCACGACCGCCGAGTCCAGCGGTCGCCGCGGTCTCGCCGAGCTGGCAGCGGCGCGCGCCGCGACGGCGTACCGGATGCTCGGCGACCTGGACGCGGCCACCACCCGCCTGGGCGTCTCGAGCAACATCGCCGCCCACGGCCGTACGGCGGCCGCGCTGAAGATGCGGCGTCAGGTCGAACGCGCCCTGCTGCACCTGGCGCGCGCCGATCGCGCACCGGCCGGGAGCGACCGCGACGAAGCCGTCCTGAATGCCCGCGACCGGCTGGACGACGCACGGCTCACCCGCCCCGGTCCGGACCTCGCGGCGGACGTGGCGATCGCCATCAACCTCGCCGTCGTCCACCTGTACCAGTACGACGGCGAGGGCGCCCTGGAACAGCTGCGGCCGGCCCTCGCCCGCGCGACCGCGGCCGGTGACCTGAGCGGCCAGGCGCACGCGCTGGAGCTGATGGGCGTGGCCGCGTGGATGCGGCGCAATCCGCACGAGGCCGGCAGCCGCTGGGAGCACGCCGCCCACCTGTACGCCGAGGTCGACGAGCGCGACGGCCACGCCCGCTGCCTGCAGCACCTCGGCTCCGCGGCCGTGATCGCGGGCGACCTGGACAAGGCCCTCGACCTGCTCGAACAGAGCTCGATGCTGCGGACCTCGGAGAGCGAGATCCTGACCAAGTACCTCGACGCGGCCCGGCGGACCTCGGAACTCCCGGTCGTCGCCGACGACCCGCCCCGCCGGACGCCGCGCACCTGGCTGCGCCGCGCCCTGAGACGTTTTGTCGGCGGGCTGAAATAGGTTGGGCCCATGGCGAAGGCGGCGACTCAGGCCAAGAGCAAGGCGGCGTACGCGTGCTCCGAGTGCGGTTGGACCTCGGCGCGCTGGATCGGCCGGTGCGGCGAGTGCCAGGCCTGGGGCACGGTCGCGGAGATCGGTGCGCCGAAGGCCGCCCGGATCACCGCCGGCCCGGTGACGTCGCCGGCGATGCCGATCGCCAAGGTGTCTGCGATCGAGGCCGAGTCCCGGCCGACCGGGATCGGCGAGCTCGACCGGGTGCTCGGCGGCGGCGTCGTGCCGGGCGCCGTGATCCTGCTCGCCGGTGAGCCTGGCGTCGGCAAGTCCACCCTGCTGCTGGAGGTCGCGGCGCAGTCGGCCCGCGGCGGCCAGCGCACGCTCTACGTGTCCGGCGAGGAGTCGGCCGCACAGGTGCGGCTCCGTGCCGGGCGGACCGACGCGCTCGTCGACGACCTGTTCCTGGCCGCCGAGACCGACCTGTCCGCGGTCGTCGGCCAGGTCGACGCGGTCGAGCCGTCGTTCCTGGTGATCGACTCCGTGCAGACCATGGCGCACCCGGAGGTCGACGGCGCACCGGGCGGCGTGACGCAGGTCCGCGAGGTCACCGGTGCGCTCGTCCGGCTCGCGAAGGAGCGGCACATCGCGGTCGTGCTGGTCGGCCACGTCACGAAGGAGGGCGCGATCGCCGGCCCGCGGATGCTCGAGCACCTGGTCGACGTGGTGCTCGCGTTCGACGGCGACCGGCACTCCGGCTTCCGGATGGTGCGCGCGACCAAGAACCGGTTCGGACCGTCGGACGAGGTCGGCTGCTTCGACATGGTCGACACCGGCATCGTCGAGGTCACCGACCCGACCGGGTTGTTCGTCTCCGAGCACGCCGAGCCTGTGGCCGGCACCTGCGTGACGGTGATGATGGAGGGCCGCCGCCCGCTGCTGGCCGAGGTGCAGGCCCTGGTCGGCCCGTCCGCCGCGCCGCAGCCGCGCCGGACCACGTCCGGGCTGGAGTCGTCCCGGGTCGCGATGGTGCTCGCCGTGCTCGGCAACCGGGCCGGCCTGAAGCTGGCCGACCAGGAGGTCTACGTCGCCACCGTCGGCGGCGTGAAGATCACCGAACCGGTCGCGGACCTGTCGGTCGCGATCGCGGTCGCCTCCTCGGTGATGGACAAGCCGATCCACCCCGGCCTGGTGGCGATCGGCGAGGTCGGCCTGGCCGGCGAGGTGCGGCGCGTCGGCGGTCTGGAGAAGCGGCTCGCGGAAGCGGCCCGGCTCGGGTTCACCAAGGCGATCGTCCCCGCCGACATCCCGAACCGGAGCAAGGACGTGAAGCCGATGGACATCCAGAAGAAGTACGGCCTGCGCACCTTCGCCGCCCCGGATCTCCGCTCCGCCCTGATGGCCGCGGGCCTGGCCTGACGCCCCTGTGGCGCGCGCCACAGCTGAGACGGGGGATCCACACCCGCTGGTCCGGGAACGTACGCTGGGGGCGCCCCTCGCCGGGTTCAGTGTGGAGCACCGGCGTACGTCGATGACCCCAGGAGACCTGATGACCGGATCCAGAGTTGTCGCGCTCGGCCACTACCAGCCGGAACGGGTGCTCACCAACGACGAGCTCGCGACCATGGTCGAGACCAACGACGAGTGGATCCAGAGCCGGGTCGGCATCCGCGAGCGCCGGATCGCGGCCGCGGACGAGCAGGTCGACGAGATGGCCTGGCGCGCCGCCGACAAGGCGATCGCGAACGCCGGCCTGGACGTCGCCGAGATCGACTACGTCGTGGTCGCCACCTGCACCGCGATCGACCGGTCGCCGAACATCGCGGCCCGGGTCGCCGCCCGGCTCGGCCTCGGCAACCCGGCCGCCATCGACCTGAACACCGCGTGCTCGGGCTTCGCGTACGCGCTGGCCACCGCCGACCAGGCGATCCGGGCCGGCGCCGCCTCGAAGGCGCTGGTGATCGGCGTCGAGAAGCTCAGCGACTGGACCGACTGGACCGACCGCACCACCTGCGTGCTGATCGGCGACGGCGCCGGCGCCGCGGTGCTGGTCGCCGACGCGGACCCGGGCGTCGGTCCGGTGGTCTGGGGTTCGGTCCCGGAGATGTCCGACGCGGTCCGCATCGAAGGGCGCGAGGGCCCGTTCCAGCAGGAGGGCCTGAGCGTCTTCCGCTGGGCCACCACGCAACTGCCGGAGATCGCCAAGCAGGTCTGCGAGAAGGCCGGCCTGAAGCCGGAGGAGCTCGGCGGCGTCGTCCTGCACCAGGCCAACCTGCGGATCATCGAGCCGCTCGCCAAGCGCCTCGGCGCGGTCAACGCGGTGGTCGCCAAGGACGTCGTGGAGTCCGGCAACACCTCGGCCGCGAGCATTCCGATCGCGTTGTCGAAACTGGTCGAGAAGCGTGAGATCCCGTCCGGCGCGCCGGTACTGCTGTTCGGATTCGGCGGCGGCCTGTCGTACGCCGGTCAGGTCATCCGCTGCCCCTGACGTGACAGGCGTCGGCCCTCCCGACGCCGGATCCACGCGGGAAACGGGGACTGCACGGTCCGATGCACGGGCGGGTGCACGCGCATTCGCGGCCGCTCGCCGATCGGCGGCGGCCGGACCGGACGAGCCCGCGGATATCGGCGCGTCGGCACGCGCCGGACCGCATAGACTCAGGTTCCGTGGCGGCGAACACGGACAAGAACAGCACCGGCGCCCGGCTCCGCGCGACGCTCGCGGCGGTGGCGCCCGGTACCGAACTACGCGAAGGCCTGGAACGGATCCTGCGCGGCCGGACCGGCGCGCTGATCGTGCTCGGACACGACAAGGCCGTGGATGCGATCTCCACCGGCGGCTTCGAGATCGACGTCGAGTTCACCGCGACCGGGTTGCGCGAGCTCAGCAAGATGGACGGCGCGATCGTCCTGGACCGAGACGCCACCCGGCTGATCCAGGCGGCCGTGCACCTGATGCCGGATCCGTCGATCGTCACCCAGGAGACCGGCACCCGGCACCGGACCGCGGACCGCGTCGCGCGGCAGACCGGGTTCCCGGTGATCTCGGTGTCGCAGTCGATGCACATCATCGCGCTGTACGTCGACGACCAGCGGTACGTGCTCGAGGACTCCGGCGCGATCCTGTCCCGCGCCAACCAGGCCCTGGCCACCCTCGAGCGCTACAAGCTGCGCCTCGACGAGGTGTCCGGCACGCTGTCCGCGCTCGAGATCGAGGACCTGGTCACGGTCCGGGACGTGGCCGCGGTCGCGCAGCGGCTGGAGATGGTCCGCCGGATCGCGACCGAGATCGACGGGTACGTCGTCGAGCTCGGCACCGACGGCCGGCTGCTCACCCTGCAGCTCAACGAACTCGTCGCGGGCGTGGCCGGTGAACGCGAGCTGGTCGTCCGTGACTACCTGCCGCCGGCCACGGGTCGCCGGCCCAAGACCGCGGACGACGTGCTGCTCGAGCTGGACGCCGTGAGCCCGACCGACCTGCTGGACATCGGCCAGGTCGCCCGGGCGCTGCAGCTCGGCGGCGCCGAGCAGCTGGACGCGGCGGTCACCCCGCGCGGCTACCGGCTGCTGGCCAAGGTGCCGCGGCTGCCGGGCGCCGTGATCGACCGGCTGATCGACCACTTCGGCCACCTCCAGAAGTTGCTCGCGGCAAGCATCGACGACCTGCAAACGGTCGAGGGCGTCGGCGAGAACCGGGCCCGCACGGTCCGCGAGGGCCTGTCCCGGCTGGCCGAGTCCAGCATCCTCGAACGCTACGTCTGAGTACGCGCCTGGACATGGTTCTTCCCTCGTGTTGGGGGTTCTTCGTTGGCATACGAGCAGAGAACCCTCACCACGAGCGGATAAGCCTTCTCCGCACTGAGGACGTGTCCGTGCTCCTTCGGCTTGCTTGAAAATCCGTTTCAGAGTAATACTCCACATGGAACATTTCGCGCGGAACAATCCAGATGGAGCAGCATGGCAGACCTCACCCCGCTGGCGATCTCCGTGCTGGCGCTGCTCGAGGAGCGGCCGATGCACGCCTACGAGATGTACCAACTGCTGATCACGCGCCACAACGACCGGCTGCTCAAGGTCCGGCCGGGCTCGCTGTACCACACGGTTGAACGGCTGGCCGGTCAGAAGTACGTGCGGGCCACCGGCACCGAGCGCGCCGGCAACCGTCCGGAGCGGACGACGTACGAGATCACGCCGGAGGGCAGTACGGCGCTGCGACTGCGGGTGGAGACCGCGATCGAGGAGTACGTCTACGAGTACCCGCTTTTCCCGGTGGTACTGAGTGAGGCACACAACCTGGACGCCGACGACGCCGTGCTGCGGTTCCGCCGTCGCGTCGAGGACCTCGGACTGCAGCTGGACGAGATCGACCACGCGCTCGCGGGCGCCGCGGCGAGGGGTGTACCCGAGCCGTACTGGATGGCCGGCAGCTACGTCCGCGGGCAGATCGCCGCGGAACGTGACTGGCTCGTCACCACCATCGAACGTATCGAGAGCAAGGATCTGGAATGGCAACCCCGCAACAATCCGTGACGCCCGAGATCCGGCCGTGGCCGGCGTTGTGGGCGCTGGTGCTCGGCTTCTTCATGATCCTGGTCGACTCCACCATCGTCTCGGTCGCGACCCCGGCGATCCTCGAGGACTTCGGCTCCGACGTCGGCACGGTCGTCTGGGTCACCAGTGCGTACCTGCTCGCGTACGCCGTACCGCTGCTGATCACCGGCCGCCTCGGCGACCGGGTCGGCCCGAAGAAGCTGTACCTGACCGGGCTGGCGCTGTTCACGCTGGCGTCGGTGTGGTGCGGCCTGACGAACACGATCGAGCTGCTGATCGTGGCCCGCGTGTTCCAGGGCCTCGGCGCCTCGATGATGACGCCGCAGACGATGGCGGTGATCACCCGGATCTTCCCGCCGGACCAGCGCGGCCGGGCGATGAGCCTGTGGGGTGCGACCGCCGGTGTCGCCACGCTGGTCGGCCCGATCCTCGGCGGTGTCCTGGTCGACAGCCTCGGCTGGCAGTGGATCTTCTTCATCAACGCGCCGGTCGGCGTGGTCGGGTTCGTGCTGGCGATGCGCCTGGTGCCGGACCTGCCGACGCACGAGCACAAGTTCGACCTGATCGGCGTCGTGCTCAGCGCGGTCGGGTTGTTCCTGCTGGTGTTCGGCATCCAGGAGGGACAGAAGTACGACTGGGGCCAGATCAAGGGCCCGATCTCGGTGTGGTCGCTGATCATCGCCGGGCTGGTCGTCCTGGCGGCCTTCGTCTTCTGGCAGTCCCGCAACCGGGGCGAGCCGCTGCTCCCGCTCGGCCTGTTCAAGGACCGGAACTTCTCGCTGGCGAACGTCGCGATCACCACGGTCGGGTTCGCGATCACGGCGATGGCGTTCCCGCTGATGCTGTGGGCCCAGGCGGTCCGCGGCCTGACCCCCACCCGGTCGGCGCTGCTGCTGGTCCCGATGGCGGTCATCTCGGGCGCGCTGGCGCCGTTCGTCGGGCGGCTGGTCGACCGGACGCCGCCGCGGTTCATCGCCGGGTTCGGGCTGCTGTGCTGCTCGACGTCGCTGTTCTGGATGAGCCAGGTGATCGAGCCCGACATGCCGATCTGGGAGCTGCTGCTGCCGATCGCGCTGCTGGGTGTCGCCAACGGCTTCATGTGGGCGCCGATCGGTACGACGGCCACGCGGAACCTCCCGCTGCACCAGGCCGGCGCCGGCGCGGGCGTCTACAACACGACCCGGCAGGTCGGCGCGGTCCTGGGCAGCGCGAGCATCGCCGTACTGATGGAGTCGCGGCTGGCGCACAACCTGCCGGCGGCGGCCGGCGGGACACCCGCGGGTGAAGGGTTCTCGACCGGGCAGCTGCCCGAGATGATCCGGCCCGGGTTCAGTGACGCGATGGCACAGTCACTGGTGCTGCCGGCACTCGTGCTGCTGATCGGCCTGGCCGCCGCGCTGATGTTCACCGCACCCAGCCACCTGAAGAAGCAGCCCGCCGAGTCGGCGCAGCCGGCTGATCAGACCACCTGAAAGGCCTGCAGGCTCGACAAGCGGCCGTCGTACTCGGCCTTGACGACATAGGTTCCGGGCTTGGCGACCGGTTGACCCGGAAGACAGCCAGGCCTGGACCGACGTCCGTTCCAGGGCACGGTGACGGCCGCTTGTTTGCCCTTGGCAACGACGAGGGTGGCGGCCTGGACCACCTTGTCGCACTGGGTGGTGCTCCAGATCAGGTCCTTGCCGGACGTCACCGTGACCGTCAATGTGTCGGCGTTGACGGTCGCCTTGCAGCCCTCGTCGACCGGGTTCAGCTGGACGACGAAGTTCAGCACCGAGCCGGAGACGATCTTCCGGTTGGCGGGCAGGGCCGCGACGGTCAGGTCCGAGCCCTCGCAGGGCTGGTCGCCGCGCGGCGTGGTCTTCGTCGGCTTCGGCGTCGGGGACGCCGTCGTCGTGCCCGACGCAGTGCTTGGTCCGGCGCTCGGGGTGGGCGTCGGGGTGGAGGCCGGCGCGGCGCCGGTCGGGTTCGATTGCGGGTCCGACGAGGCGGCGTTCTTGGTGTCGTCGCCACCGCCGGCGAACAGCCGGGAGATCAGGATGACCAGGACCACGACGACTGCGAGCACAAGTCCGCGCCGGAACCAGTAGACGCTGGCGGGCAGGTGCCCGACCGGACGGAGCAGGCTGCTCATAAGCGCACTCTAATATCGGCCTTGTGCAGGACCATTCAGGCTCGCCGTTGGCCATCCACGACCCAGTACTGCGCTGGTACAACGCGAACGCGCGGGAGCTGCCGTGGCGGGAGCCCGGCGCCGGGGCGTGGGCCGTGATGGTCAGCGAGTTCATGCTGCAGCAGACACCGGTGAACCGGGTGCTGCCGGCGTACCGCCGCTGGCTGGCGCGCTGGCCGAAGCCGGTGGACCTGGCCGCAGAGGCTCCTGGTGAGGCTGTGCGGGCCTGGGACCGGCTGGGCTACCCCAGGCGCGCCCTCCGCCTGCACGCGGCCGCTCAGGCGATTGTGGAGCGTCACGGCGGTGAAGTGCCGGACGACCACGACGCCCTGCTCGCGCTGCCCGGAGTGGGGACCTACACGGCCGCCGCGATCGCGTCCTTCGCGTTCGGTCAACGGCACGCGGTCGTCGACACGAACGTCCGCCGGGTCCTCGCCCGGGCCCTGACCGGCGTCGCCCAGCCGAGCATCTCCCCCACCGCGGCCGACCAGCGGCTCGCCGTCAGCGCCCTGCCCGCCGACGAGGCCACAGCCGCCCGGTGGGCGGTGGCGTCGATGGAGCTCGGCGCGCTCGTCTGCACCGCCCGGACGCCGCGCTGCGCCGACTGCCCGATCCGGTCCCGGTGCGCCTGGGTCCGCGCCGGAAGCCCGCCGTACGACGGCCCGCCGCGGCGCGGCCAGACGTACGAAGGCACCGACCGCCAGGCCCGCGGCCGGCTCCTGGCCGTCCTGCGGTCCGCGTCGGCGCCGGTACCGAAGTCCGACCTGGACGCTTCCTGGCCCGACGCCGCCCAGCGCGAACGCGCCCTCGACGGACTGGTCGCCGACGGCCTCGTCGAGCCCCTCGCACGCGGTCGCTACCGCCTGCCGGGCTGACACACCAAGAAGCCGGCTCGAAGGTCTCGAGCCGGCTTCTTGAGTGGTTGGTACTTCAGTTCTTCTTGCTGCCGGTGGTGGCGTCTGCCTCGTCGTCGGCCAGCAGGTCGAGCGGCATCGCCGGCTGGCCGGACAGCGTCGCCAGCATCTGGCGGACGTTGGTCAGCTGCGCGTTGATGCTGTCCCGGCGCTGCGTCGCGGCCGCGAGCTCACGCTCGGACTCGGCACGGATCCGCTCGGCCTTGTCCTTCGCGGCGGCGACGATCTCCTGGGCCTGCCGGTTCGCGTCGGCCAGCTGCTGCTGGGACAGCCGCTCGGCCTCGGACCGCGACCGGTCGGCCTCCCGCTGCACCTGCGCGGCGCGGTCGGTGACGGCGGCCAGCTGCTGCTCGGCCAGCGCCGTGCGGGCGGCGAACTCCTGCTCGACCTTGCCCCGGCGCTCGGCCAGGGTGGTCTCGAAGGCGGCCGCGGCCTGAGCGGACTTGGCCCGCTCCTGCTCGTACAGCGCCTGGGCCTCGCTGCGGCGCGCGGTCGCGTCGCGCTCGGCCTCGTCGCGCATGTCGTCGGCCTGGGTCCGGGCCTCCTCGAGGATCCGGGCAGCCTCGGCGTCGACCTCGCTCTTCCAGTCCAGGGAGTACTGCTCGGCCTCCTTGCGGACCTTCTTCGCGTGCGCCTCACCGTCGGCGACGATCGCCTCCGCGTCGGTGCGGGCGCGGGTCACCAGGTCGCGGGCCTCGTCGTCGGCCAGCGAGAGGATCTTCGCGACGCGCTCGCCGAACTCGGTGAACGTCGGCGCGCGGTCCTTGGAGTCCTCCTGGGCGGAGATGACGGCCGCCTCCGCGGCGTCCGTGCGGGACTGCAGCTCCTGGACGTGGCGCTGCAGCTGCTCGGACTGCTGCTGCAGGGCGGTCAGGGAGGTGGTCAGCTCACGGATGTGCTGGTCCACCTGGGCAGGCTCGTAGCCACGCAGAACGGTACGGAACGGGGTTGGGCTTTCACTGCTCATGTTTTCCGATGCTCACTTCGATGGGTGGGTGGATCACACATTGTCACTGACAAGGATCTGACTGTCACGTCCTCATCCTGATTCCCCCGTGGAACCCTCACTGGAAGACATTCCACCACCTGGGCGGAACCCCGGTACAGCGAGTGCCTCGATCACACCCGAAAGCTGGGTGAGCTCCTTGGTGATCTCATCACGGCGCTGGTTCAGCGCCGCGACCCTCGCCTCGGCGTCGGCGAGAAGTTTTCGGGCCTGGGCACGCAGGGCGTCGGCGTGCTCGCGGGCCTGGGCCTCGATCTGCTGAGCCTCGGCGCGGGACTTGCGGATCAGCTCGTGCGACTGGCGCTGCGCCTCGGACAGGTCGTTGGCGGCGCGCTCGCGCAGCACCTGCGTGCTCGCCTCGGCCTCGGCCTCGCGACGGTTCGCCCGCTCGATGATCTCCTGCGCGTCCTGCGCGGCGGACGTCCGCAGCCGGTCCGCCCGCGCCTGCGCCTGGGCGGTGACCTTCTCGGCCTCCTGCTTGGCCGCGGCCAGCGTCGACTCGGCCTGCTCGCCGGCCGAGTACAGCGTGGTCTCGGCGAGCTGGGTCAGCTCGGCGTTCTCCCGGGCGATCGCTTCCTGGGTCTGCCTGAGCCGGCTGGTCGACCGGCCGACCACGCGCCGCAGGTGCGCGCGCTTCTGCTTCAGGTACTTGTCCGCGTCGGCGGCGGCCTGCTCGCGGATCGACCGCGCCTCGGACTCGGCGGCCGCGATCAGGTCGTCGACGGTCTTCCGGCTCCACAGGGTCTGCTTCTCGGCCTCGGCCAGCGCCGCCTCGGCCGCCTTGTTCGCCTGCTCGACGATCCGCTGCGCCTCGGCCGCGGCCGTCCGGCGGTCCGCCTCGATCGAGTCCACGACGAGCTTGGCCTGGGCTCGGGCGTCGGCCATCAGCCGCTCGTTGCCGGCCTCGGTCTCGGCCTTGCGCTCGGCGATCTCCGCGACCGCCTCGGCCCGCAGCTTGTCGATCTCCAGCGAGATCGCGGCCAGCTTGGCCCGCTCGGTCTCCTCCAGCTCCGCCGTCCGGCGTTCCAGCTCGGTACGGTTCTCGCCGCGCAGCCGCTCGATCTCGGCATGCGCCTCGGCGATCTCGAGGCGGGACCGCTCGCGAGCCGTCTCGACCTCGCGCTCGACCGCGGCCCGCAGCTCACTCGCCTCGGTCTCGGCCCGGGCGATCAGATCGGCCTCGTTGCGGACCGCGGCCTGGGACACCAGGGCGGCCTGCTCACCGGCGTCGGCGACCAGTTGCTGCGCCTCCCGACCGGCCCGGTCGACCATCGCCTGCGCCGACTCCCGGGCCAGCTGGGCCTCTTCGAGCAGGTCGTCGGCCTCCTCCCGCAGCCGGGCGGCCTCGCTCTCGGCGGCCGCGAGCCGCCGGTCCGCCGCCGCCTGGGACTCGACCCGCAACTTCTCGGCGGCCGCCTCGCTCTCGGCGCGCAGCCGGTCGGCCGCCAGCTCCGAGTCCGCCCGCCGCCGGGCCACCTCCTCGGCGACCGTGGCCCGGAGCTGCTCGGCCGCGGACTCCGACTCGACCTTCAGCCGCTCGGCGATCGCCGCCGCCTCGCGGCGCACCCGCTCGGCCTCGGCGGTCGCCTCGGAGGTCAGCTGCTCGGCCGCGGCGGCAGCATCCCGCCGGACCCGCTCGGCGTCGGCGGTGGACTCGGCGCGGAGCCGGTCCGCGGCTTCCTCGGCCTCGGAGCGGACCCGCTCGGCTTCGGCGCCGGACTCGACACGGAGTTGCTCGGCGGCCCGCTCGGCGTCGTTCAGGACGCGCTGGGCGGCCGTCATCGCGTCGGTCCGGAGCTTCTTCGCGGCGGCCTCGGCGTCGGCCTTCAGCCGCTCGGTCTCGGCGCGGGTCCGGCGCGCTTCGTCGCGGGCGAGATCGTTCTCGTGCTCGGCCTGCTCGCGGAGGGTGTCGGCGATCCGCTGGGCCCGCTCGAGCACCCCGCCCGCCTGCCGCACGCCAAAGGAACCGGTGTCGGCGACCGGTTCCTGGGTCAGTGGCAGACGCGGAGCGTCCATGCGACGAGATGATTCCATTCCCGGCCCCCTTTCCGACAGTCCGGGTCCGAACAGCGTGCTCACAGGGTTAACAACGCGGTAGACAGGCGGTAGGTAACTGCTTCATCAGCAGTCGCGCGATCTTCCCATCGAACCGAAGGCGGACGGAAGCCGTCTGGGCACCGAAATGATCACGCTCCGCAGGACGATACGACCAATCAGTAGCATCCACGCAAATCAGGCGTGTCTTCCGTACGCCGAACCCCACCGCAGTACTCCACCACCACTCCACCCCGCCCCCGGCCTCGCGCTCGCCGAGTCGTGGCAATCGGCGACCCCCCGCGCCGCCGAGTCGTGGATATTGGCTGCTCCGAACAGCCGATATCCACGACTCGTTGCCACACCCCAGAGCCATTTGCCACAACTCGGCGAGCGGGGCGGAGGTGGGGCGAGCGGGGGGTACGGGTGTGGACGTGCGAGACGCTCGGGCGGGGATGCCGTCCGAGCGTCTCGTGTGGTGGTCGGTTGTGGGTCAGCTGTCCTGGAGGCCGGTGCTGCCGGTGGAGCCGCCGGTGGTCAGGTCGGTGAGCTCCAGGTCGGACGTCGAGGACTTCTGGTTACCGGTGAAGGTGAAGTACTCGGTCAGGCCGTCGTCGTTGACCGTGCCTTCCGGCGCGGCGTCGACGAGCACGATCTGGCCGGGACGCAGCTCCCCGAACAGGATCTTCTCGGCCAGCACGTCCTCCACGTCGCGCTGCAGTGCGCGGCGCAGCGGGCGGGCGCCCAGGACCGGGTCGAAGCCGCGCTTGGCGACGAGTTCCTTCGCCGCCGGCGTGAGCTCGATGCCCATGTCCTTGTCCTTCAGGCGCTGCTCGATCTGCGCCACCATCAGGTCCACGATCCGGACGATGTCGTCCATCGTGTGCTGGTGGAAGACGACGATCTCGTCCACGCGGTTCAGGAACTCCGGCCGGAAGTGCTGCTTCAGCTCCTCGGTGACCTTCGCCTTCATCTTCTCGTACGAACCCGTGACGTCGTTCGCCTGGGAGAAGCCGAGGGAGACCGACTTCGCGATGTCCTTCGTGCCCAGGTTGGTGGTCATGATGATCACGGTGTTCTTGAAGTCGACCACGCGGCCCTGGGCGTCGGTCAGACGACCCTCGTCCAGGATCTGCAGCAGCGAGTTGAAGATGTCCGGGTGGGCCTTCTCGACCTCGTCGAACAGCACCACGCTGAACGGCTTGCGGCGCACCTTCTCGGTCAGCTGGCCGCCCTCTTCGTAGCCGACGTACCCAGGAGGCGAACCGAACAGCCGGGAGGCCGTGTGCTTCTCCGAGTACTCCGACATGTCGAGGCTGATCAGCGCGTTCTCGTCGCCGAACAGGAACTCGGTCAGCGCCTTCGACAGCTCGGTCTTACCGACACCGGACGGGCCGGCGAAGATGAACGAGCCGCTCGGGCGCCGCGGGTCCTTCAGGCCGGCGCGGGTGCGCCGGATCGAGCGGGACAGCGCCTTGACCGCGTCTTCCTGGCCGATGTAGCGCTTGTGCAGCTCCTTCTCCATGTCCAGCAGCCGCGAGGACTCCTCCTCGGTCAGCTTGAACACCGGGATGCCGGTCGCCGTGCTGAGCACCTCGGCGATCAGCTCCTCGTCGACCTCGGCGACGACGTCCATGTCGCCGGCCTTCCACTGCTTCTCCCGCTCGGACTTCGCGTTGATCAGCTTCTTCTCGTCGTCGCGCAGCCGCGCGGCGCGCTCGAAGTCCTGCGCGTCGATCGCCGATTCCTTCTCCCGGCGCACGGTCGCGATCTTCTCGTCGAACTCGCGCAGGTCCGGCGGAGCGGTCATCCGGCGGATCCGGAGCCGGGCGCCGGCCTCGTCGATCAGGTCGATCGCCTTGTCCGGCAGGAACCGGTCCGAGATGTACCGGTCGGCCATCTGCGCGGCGTTCACCAGCGCGGCGTCGGTGATCGTCACCCGGTGGTGCGCCTCGTACCGGTCGCGGAGGCCCTTGAGGATCTCGATCGTGTGCGCGATCGAGGGCTCGGCCACCTGGATCGGCTGGAACCGGCGCTCCAGCGCGGCGTCCTTCTCGACGTACTTGCGGTACTCGTCGAGGGTGGTGGCGCCGATGGTCTGCAGCTCACCGCGGGCCAGCATCGGCTTCAGGATGCTCGCCGCGTCGATCGCGCCCTCGGCCGCGCCGGCCCCGACGAGGGTGTGGATCTCGTCGATGAACAGCACGATGTCGCCGCGGGTGCGGATCTCCTTGAGCACCTTCTTCAGGCGCTCCTCGAAATCGCCGCGGTAGCGCGAACCGGCCACCAGGGCGCCCAGGTCGAGGGAGTAGATCTGCTTGTCCTTCAGCGTCTCCGGGACGTCACCGCGGACGATCTGCTGGGCCAGACCCTCCACGATGGCGGTCTTGCCGACGCCCGGCTCACCGATCAGGACAGGGTTGTTCTTGGTCCGCCGGGACAGCACCTGCATGACCCGCTCGATCTCGGTCTCGCGCCCGATCACCGGGTCGAGCTTCGCCTCACGAGCGGACTGGGTGTAGTTCCGGCCGAACTGGTCGAGCACCAGGGAGCTGCTGGGCGCACCCTCGGTGGGCGCACCGCCGGCGGCGGTGGTCTCCTTGCCCTGGTATCCGCTCAGCAGCTGGATGACCTGCTGCCGGACCTTGTTCAGGTCCGCACCGAGCTTGACCAGGACCTGCGCGGCGACACCCTCACCCTCGCGGATGAGGCCGAGCAGGATGTGCTCGGTGCCGATGTAGTTGTGGCCCAACTGCAGGGCCTCACGCAGGGAGAGCTCCAGCACCTTCTTGGCGCGGGGGGTGAACGGGATGTGCCCGCTCGGTGCCTGCTGCCCCTGGCCGATGATCTCCTCGACCTGGGAACGAACGGCCTCGAGCGAGATACCCAGGCTCTCGAGAGCCTTGGCGGCGACACCCTCACCCTCGTGGATCAGGCCGAGCAGGATGTGCTCGGTCCCGATGTAGTTGTGGCTGAGCATCCTGGCCTCTTCCTGTGCCAGGACGACTACCCGACGGGCGCGGTCCGTAAATCGTTCAAACATCGCCAAAGCGCTCCTTGCCTCAGAGGAGTCGGACGTGCCGTGGTGGCCGACCCCCGTACCTGCATGCTAGTCCCCGGTGCCGACAGGCTCGCTCTCGGCGAACACCCGATCACGCGTCCGTCGGCCCTCAGGTCGGCATCACAAGGGAACAACCGCACTGATCACCAGCGTGTTCCCGGTGCACCGTGATCCGACAGCGTGTTCGCCACCAGCGAATTCCGCCGAACTACCTGCCGACTCAGCGATCGCATCCGACACGCCGTGTCCCACTCTGTGAAACAACCGGAATGCGGACGGTCCCGACACCCGAAGCGGGTGCCGGGACCGGCGGCAGCTGGAAATTACTTGGCTTCGTTGTACGCCGCGCGCACCTCGGCCGAGATCCGGCCGCGCTCGCTGACCTCGTAGCCGTTCTCCTTCGCCCAGGCCCGGATGTCCGCGGAGTCCGAGGCCGACCGGCCACGGCCCCGCGCCCGGCCGGTCGCGCCGCGGCGGCCGGCCACCCGGCGGCCGGAGCCGACATACGCGGCGAGGGCGTCGCGCAGTTTGGCGGCATTCTTCTTGGACAGGTCGATCTCGTACGTCGTTCCGTCCAGCCCGAAGGTCACGGTCTCGTCGGCCTTACCGCCGTCGAGATCGTCCTCGAGAACCACCTGCACCCTTTGCGCCATCGATGACAACCTTTCCGCGCCCGCCATCGGGCACAATCCCCCTGCCGAATTGTTAGCACCTGATTTGTACCGCACAAACCAGGCACTTGTCATTCATCGACGCTGCGCATCCTCGGTTACCTTGAGTATTCACCCGGTTCGATCCGGCCCGGCCGGAATGAATTCGGTCCCTGGATTTGCGAAGGCCGTCCGTTGTGCTATGCAACGACCCGCGCGGGGATTGCCGAAATCACTCCGGGCGGAGCAACGGGAACAGAATCGTCTCCCGGATACCGGTCCCGGTGAGCAACATCACCAAGCGGTCCAGGCCCATCCCCATCCCGCCGGCCGGCGGCATCCCGAATTCCATCGCGCGCAGGAAGTCCTCGTCCAGGTCCATCGCCTCCGGGTCGCCGGCCGCGGCCAGCAACGACTGTGCCTCCAGGCGATCGCGCTGGATCACCGGGTCGTTCAGCTCCGAGTACGCAACCCCGAGTTCGACCCCGTTGAAGAACAGGTCCCAGGCCTCGACCAGGCCCGGAATTTCCCGGTGCGGCTTCGCCAGCGGCCGTGCCGACTCCGGATAGTCGCGGACAAAGGTGGGCTGGATCAGCGTGTGCTCGCAGAGCTTCTCGAACAAGTCGACCGCGATCTCGCCGGCATTCCGGCCGGGCTGCAGCTCGACGTCGTGCTGCTCGGCCAACTTGGTCAGCGTGGCCAGGTCGGTGCTCGCGTCGACACTCTCGCCGACCGCTTCGGAGAGCAGCCCGAAAAGCGTCGCGTGCTGGAACGGCTGCTCGATGTCGATGACCGAACCGTCGCGCCCGGTGATCGTCGTCCGGCCGATCGCCCGGCCCGCGTTCCGGATCAGCTCCTGGATCAGCTCGGCCATCGTGTCGTAATCGCCGTACGCCTCGTACGCCTCGATCATCGAGAATTCCGCCGAGTGCGTGGAGTCCAGCCCCTCGTTGCGGAACGTCCGGCCGATCTCGTAGACCCGGTCGACGCCGCCGATCATCGCCCGCTTGAGGTCGAGCTCGAGCGCGATCCGCAGCTTCATCTCCTGGTCGAAGGCGTTCAGGTGGGTCGAGAACGGCCGGGCCGCGGCGCCGCCGTTGGTCAACTGCAGCACCGGTGTCTCGACCTCGACGAAGCCGCGCTCGTCGTACGTCGCGCGCAGCGCCTTCAGAACGGCCGCCTTCGCGCGGACCATCTCGCGCGCCTCGGGCCGCACGATCAGGTCGACGTACCGCATCCGGACACGGGCCTCTTCGCTGAGCGGCTTGTGCTCGTTCGGCAGCGGGCGGAGCGTCTTCGCGGCCATCTGCCACGTGGTCGCCTGCACGGACAGCTCACCGCGCCGGCTGGTGATCACCTCGCCCTGGACCGACAGCAGGTCGCCGATGTCGACGAGCTGCTTGAACCGGGCCAGCTCCTCCTCGCCGAGGTCGGCGAGCGAGAACATCACCTGCAGCTCGGTCCCGTCACCCTCGCGGAGCCGGACGAAGCAGAGCTTGCCGGTGTTGCGCAGGAAGATCACCCGGCCGGTCACCGAGACCTGCTCACCGGTCCGCGTGTCGGGCTCCAGGTCCTGCGCGTCGTACTTGGCCCGCAGGTCCTTCAGCAGGTGCGTCCGCGGCACCGAGATCGGGTACGGCGGCACTCCTTCCGCCAGCAGCCGGTCACGCTTCTCCCGGCGGACCCGCATCTGCTCGGGCAGGTCGTCCTGCCCGCTGTCGGGGTTCACCGGGTCCACGTGTGCATCAGTCATGCCCCAAAGGCTAGTGACTGACCGCCTCCAGCTCCGAATCCTTTGTTCCGGCCGTGCTCCGGGTGACGACGGCGCCGAGCACCGCGGCGGCCGCCGCGCACGCGAGTCCACAGGTCACGAACGTGCCTCGCGGACCGAGCACCGCACCTGCCAGACCGCCCAGCAGCATCGCGAGAATGCTGAACGACCGGACCGTGCCGTTCAGGGCCGCGATCACCCGGCCGCGGACCGTCTCCGCGGACCTCGTCACCACGAGCGCGTTGGCGGCCGCGTTCAGCATCCCGCTGCCGACGCCGATCGCGGTGGCGCCGATCATCAGCGTGACGAGGTTGCCGGCCAGCCCCATCAGCACACTCGACCCGCCGATGGCCGCCATCCCCACGACGACTCCGACGGCCCTGGACCGGTCACCGTTCAGCCGGCCGCTGGACCAGGCGCCGAGGATCGCCCCGGCGCCGGTCGCCGCGCCCGCCGCGCCGTACAGGGAAGGGCCGAGACCGAGTTCGCCGGTGATCAGGAAGACCTCCACGACGTTGACCGCCTCGCCGGCGACCACGAACAGCCAGATCGCCGGCACGAGAACGCGCAGCAGGTCGTCACCGAAGATCGCGCGCAGGCCGGCCGACACCCCGCCGCCCTCGTCGGCGCTGCCGGGCTCCGGCCGCCGACGGGTCCGGACCAGTTGTGCCACGAGCACCAGGACCAGGAAGGTCCCGGCGTCGACGAGCAGGGCGCCACGGGTCCCGGCCCAGCCCACCAGCACACCACCGGCCGCCGAACCCGCCAGCATCGCGACCCCGATCAGGGCCTGACTCGTCCCGGTGGCGCGACCGACGAGATCCTCGCCGACGATTCGCGGGATCAGCGCCCCCCACGCGGGCCCGGAGACCGCTTGGCCGACCTGCAGCACACACACCAGCGCCAGCGTGTTGGCCAGGTCGTGAACGAGCGCCAGCCCGACCCCGGCCACCACCTGCAGCAGCCCTGACCAGACCAGAACCGTCCGCGAGTCGAAGCCGTCCACGATCCGCCCCGCGAACGGGATCATCGCCACGGTCGGCACGGCGAACGCGAGCAGGAGAGCCGTGATCGCGGCCGGGCCGTGACCTTCGGAGACGCGCAGCATCAGCGCGATCAGCGCGATGGAGTCACCCGCGAACGACAGCGCGCGGGCGGGCAGTACGAGCCGGATGTCCCGGTGCGACCAGATCGAGGTCTGAAGTATTTGCTTCATAGTTATGAAGTTAATGCTTCACATTTTCATCCGTCAAGGGGTTCGCTACGCTGACGTCGTGGCCAAGCAGAAGCCCGCGGTGGTGATCACCGATCCGCACGCGATCCGCGCCCTGGCGCACCCGGCGCGGCAGCGGGTCATCGACGAGCTCTAC
The DNA here is from genome assembly GCF_040610875.1 of Kribbella sp. NPDC003505. Lineage (NCBI taxonomy): Bacteria > Bacillati > Actinomycetota > Actinomycetes > Propionibacteriales > Kribbellaceae > Kribbella > Kribbella sp. NPDC003505. Next base: position 259,993 of record NZ_JBEXNA010000005.1, read on the forward strand.
AACGGCCAGGTGCTGACCGCGACCGAGTGCGCCGAGATCGCCGGGCTGACGCCGTCGGCGATGAGCTACCACCTGCGCGCGCTGGAGAAGTGGGGCATCATCGAGCGCGCCGACGAGACTGCCGACGGCCGCGAGCGGCCGTGGCGGGCCCGGGCGGCGAGCCTGCGGATCGACTCGCAGAGCGGCGGTGCCGGGCGACTGGCGGGCCAGGCGATCATGCGGACGGCCGTGGACGGGGTCCTCGAGCAGTTCGCGGAGATGGCCGAGGACGATCCGTGGGACGACGTCAGCTCGATGAGCCGCTCCCGGTTGTGGCTGACCCACGACGAAGCCCGGCGGTTCGGCCAGGAACTCAACGACCTGGTCGACCGGTACAAGGAGAACCGGACGCAGGCCGATCATCCGGCCGGTGCGCGCCAGGTCAGCTCGCTGATCGCCGTCGTGCCGATCGGGAAGGCGCCGGAAGGCAGCTGAACCGTTAGCTGCCTGGCGGCGTATCCAGGAGTACCTTCGAAGCAGAGGGTGTTTCTCCGCCGGGTGGTTGTCATGCAGTCCTGGATCCTGTGGTTGATCATCGCCGCCGTCCTCGGCTCGGCCGAGTTGATGACAGCGACCTTCGACCTGCTCCTGCTCGCCATCGCGGCGCTCGCCGCGGCCGGGATCGCCGCCCTCGGACTCGGCGTCGGCTTCCAGGTGCTCGCGTTCGTGGTCACCGCCGCCGCGATGGTCACCCTGGTCCGCCCGATCGCGCGCCGGCACCTGACCGGCCACCCGAAGCTCCGCACCGGGGTCGCCGCGCTGGTCGGCCGCGAGGCCGTCGTGCTCGCCGCCTGCGACCGGGACGCCGGGCGGGTCCGGATCGGCGGCGAGGAATGGAGCGCACGCTCCTACGACCCGCACCTGCACATCCCCGCGGGCACCCGGGTCGACGTCTTCGCGATCGAGGGGGCCACCGCCCTCGTGCATCCCCAGGAGGAACCATGGCCGAACTGATCATCGGACTGGTCGCCGCACTGCTCGCCGTCGTCCTGGTCCTGCGGACGGTACGGATCGTGCCGCAGGCCCGGGCAATGTCGAGCGCCTCGGCCGGTACCTGCGTACGCTCGAACCGGGGCTGAACATCGTGATCCCGTTCGTCGACCGCCCCCGGCAGCTGATCGACCTGCGCGAACAGGTGGTGTCGTTCGAGCCGAACTCGGTGATCACCGAGGACAACCTGGTCGTGCACATCGACACGGTGCTGTACTTCCAGGTGACCGACCCGCGCGCGGCGGCGTACGAGATCGCGAACTACATCCAGGCGATCGAGCAACTCACCGTCACCACCCTGCGCAACGTCATCGGCGCGCTGGACCTGGAGAAGACCCTGACGTCGCGCGAGCACATCAACTCGATCCTGCGCGGCGTCCTGGACGAGGCCTCGGGCAAGTGGGGCATCCGGGTGAACCGGGTCGAACTGAAGGCGATCGAGCCGCCGGCGTCGATCAAGGAGTCGATGGAGAAGCAGATGCGGGCCGAGCGCGAGAAGCGGGCCGCGATCCTGGCCGCCGAGGGGCAGCGGCAGTCCCGGATCCTGACCGCGGAAGGCGACCGGCAGGCGGCGATCCTGCGGGCCGAAGGACAGGCGAAGGCGATCGACACCGTGTTCGACGCGATCCACCGCAACGACCCGGACCCGAAGCTACTCGCGTACCAGTACCTGCAGATGCTCCCCGAGCTCGCCAAGGGACCCGGCAACACGTTCTGGGTGATCCCTTCCGAGGTCACGACCGCACTGCAGAACGTCACCAAGGCGTTCAACGGCGAGGCCCCCACGGTGGCGCCGCAGGTGCCGTCCCAGGTGCCGTCCCAGGTGCCGTCCGGCAACGGCCACGACCCTGAAATCTCCCGGGGATAGTTGCCCGGTCACCAAATCGGTTGTCCCACGATGTCACTATGGGTGCATGGGGGAACCTCTGCTGATCGCGCAGGCGATCGCCATCCCGTCCGGGGTGGCCGTCCTGGCGTACCTGGTGGTCGGACTTGTCATCGGCGTGGAGAGCATGGGGGTGCCGCTGCCCGGTGAGACCACGCTCATCGCCGCCGCGCTGCTCGCGTCGCAGCAGCACCACCTGAAGATCGAGTTCGTGATCCTGGCCGCGGCGGTGGGTGCGATCGTCGGCGACTCGATCGGCTACTTCATCGGCCGCAAGGCCGGCCGCCGGCTGTTCGAACGGCTCGGCCGCCGCTTCCACCACTTCTCCGAAGACCGGATCGTGCGGGCCGAGAAGTACTTCCACAAGTACGGCGTCTGGACGGTGTTCTTCGGCCGGTTCGTCGCCCTGCTGCGGATCTTCGCGGGCCCGATGGCCGGCATGCTGCGGATGCACTACCCGCGGTTCCTGGCCGCGAACGCGGCCGGCGGCATCGCCTGGGCGACCACGATCGGCGTCGTCGCGTACAAGATCGGCGACAACGCCGACCAGATCTTCGGCCGGGTCTCGGTCGGCGCGCTGATCGCGGTCGGCGTCGCGGTGGTCGTGCTGTACGTCGTCCGCAAGGTCCGCAAGCGCAGCCGGGAGCAGACCGAGGCGCTCGACGTCGCCCCCGCGGTCGAGTCAGCGGACGTGTAGCGCCAACTGCGGCGTGGTGGTCCCGTCCATCGGCCGGCCGAACATCATCGCGCCGGGAATCACGAACCGGTAGACGAAGTCGCCCGGCTGCGCCGCCTTGAACGCCAGTGCCGCCTGGCCGCGGCGCATCGGCAGCGCCTTGGAGTCCACCCACCGCCGGGTCTGCCGGTTCCACGCCTGCAGCATCACGATCGTGTTCATGGCCGGCTTCACCGCCACCGACACGGTCACCGTCGAGCCGCGGGCGACCGCGGTGTCGCCGCCGGCGAAACCGGCCGACGCGACCCGGACGACGCTTTTCGTGTACGCCGGCCTGCTGGTCGACGTTCCCGTCAGCATCCCGCCCTTGACGTACTCCGGAACGACGATCTTGTACGGGCGGCTGCCGCCGGTCGGCACCGCGATGTCGTAGTACCCGCCACCCGTCGTCGACCCGCGCGCGGCCGGGGTCCACCGTGCGCCCGGCGCGACCTGGGTCAGCACCACGACCGGTACGCCGGCCGGCGTCGCGCGCCTGCTCGTGCACGGCGACTCGAGGTCGCAGCCGACCTGGTGCAGGATGACCCGCCCGCGGATCCGGATCGGCACACTGAACTGGGCCAGCGCCGGGACGGCCGCGTTGATCGAACTGGTCAGCCCGAGCACCTGCCCGCCGGTCCGGGTGCTCCACTCGTTCTGGGTGCGCAACTGGAAGACGTACGGCGGTTTGACGCTCTTGACCACCTGCCGGTTCGAGGTCGTCGCCGGGCCGATCACCTTGAGCATCTGGCCGGGCCGCCCGATCATCGGCACGTACCGCTGGGTCTTGCCGCCCTTCACGTCCAGCGGATCGTTCGGCGTGAAGTCCTGCGGCGCGGCCGGCACCGACCACCTGACCAGGATCCCGCGGCCCTGCGGCGCCACCGCGGCCGCGCTCGGCAGCACCGGCCCGTCGGTGTCGAACACCGGCGACCTGGTCAGATCGCTGGTCACGCCGCCCTGGGACGTCCCGGTCGCCACGGCGATCTTGTAGTTCCCGTCCGGCGGGAACGCCGAGGTCGGGATCTCCCACCGGTTCGGATCACCGGCCGGGATGTACTTCACGTACGACGGGCTCTCGCTGAGCACGCCCTCGATCGTGATCCGGTTCGGCTGGGCGGTGTCCTTCCAGGTCACCACCACGGCCGGCCGGCCGTTCGGCGCCCACGCGACGGCGACGTCGGTCGGCGCCGGGTCCGTGGCACAGGCCGTCAGCGAGACGGCCCCGGCCACCATCGCCAGCGCCACGGCGAGCACCCGCCGCATTCCGCCCATCCCACGTCTCCTCACGACCGACCGGGTGAACCATACCCAGACCCAGGTGCCCTTTCCCCAAGACCGTTGCCGGATCGGTACCCCACACTTACCTTGAGGTAAGCCACTGAGGGGGGAAACCACGATGGCATTCATCGAGACGCCGAACGATCCGGAGTTGTTCGAGGCGAACCGGGCGCCGGCCGGGCACGTGCCCAACTTCGTCCACGCGTTCGCCGCGCGGCCCGCGGTCTACGAGGCTTGGAAACAGCTCAACGGCGCGATCAAGGAGTCCATGGACCTGCGCCGCTACGAGCTCGCCACGCTGGCCGCCGCGACCGCGCTGAAGTCGAGCTACTGCAGCCTCGCGCACGGGCAGGTGCTGGCCGACAAGTTCTACACCGCCGAGGAAGTCGTGGCGCTGGTGGACGAGCCGCCGAACGACCCGGTCGACCGCGCGGTGATGGCGTTCGCGCGGAAGGTCGCACTCGCCGCCGACACGGTCACGCAGGCCGATGTCGACGAGCTGCGGACGCTCGGCCTGTCGGACGCCGACGTGCTCGACGTCGTCCTGGCCGCCGCGGCGCGGTCCTTCTTCTCCAAGACCCTCGACGCCACCGGCACCCAGCCGGACTCGGCGTTCAACGGCCTGCCCGACACGCTGCGCGCGGCGCTGACGGTCGGCCGCCCGATCTACTCGGGCTGATTGTCCGGCGCGCCGCCGAGGTGGTACCCGGTCGTGACACCGGCGTACATCAGGTGCGTCACCAGGCCTTGCGCGGCGTGCGGGAGGTTGTGGCAGTGGTCCATCCAGATCCCCGGGTTGTCGGCCACGAAGGCGACCTCGTAGGTCTCCTTGTCCTCGACGTTGAGGGAGTCCGTCCACCACGGACTCCCGGTCGCGCGCACCCCGTCGCGGCTCAGCACGACGACGTGATGGCCGTGCAGGTGCATCGGATGGACCTGGCCGGAGGTGTTCGCGATCGTCATCCGGACCACGTCGCCCTCGCTGACCACGAACATCGGCACGTCCGGGAACTGGTGCCCGTTGATCGTCCACCACAGCCCGGGCCTGCCGTCGAAGAACCCGATCCGCCGGCCGATGCCGTACCGGAACGAGCGGGTCGCCTTCGCCGGATCGAACCCGAGCGGTCGCGGTGATCCGTAGCTCAGCAGGTCGACGCGCTCACGCGGCTCGGTCCCGGCCGGTGCGTCGCCGTCCCCGATCACCAGCGTCGTCGGTCCGCCGCCGAGACCGATCCGGACCGCCTTCGCCGTCGGCACCTCGAGGTCGATCCGGCCGCCGGCGGTGACGAGCACCGATTTCCCACTCACCTCGGTCGGTCCGTTCACGTCGGTCCCGTCGACCGCGACCACCTTGTACGGCGCCCCGTCCACCCAGACCGCCATCGGCCCGTTGTCGGTGTTGATCAGCCGGACGCGCGCGATCGGGCCCGGCGCCTGCACCCGCCGTTCGCCGTACCCGCCGTTCACCGTGCGGATCTTGTCGTAGGTGTGGACCGCGGCGACCACGTCCGTCGGCGTCGGCTCGATGACCAGGACGCCGTACAGGCCCTTCCGCACCTGCTCGTGCGACACCTGGTGCGAGTGGTACCAGTACGTGCCGGCGTCCTTCGCGACGAAGCGGTACACGAACGACCGGCCGGGTCCGACCGCGTCCTGCGTGACACCCGCGACACCGTCCTCGGCGTTCGGTACGTCGACACCGTGCCAGTGCAAGGTGATGCCGTCGGCAACGTTCTCGTTGCGCAGCGTGACCTGCACCAGCTCGCCCCGTTTCGCGACGATCCGGGGACCGGGCGACGTGTGGTTCAGGGTGTACCCGTCCGTGGATCCGCGACCCGGGATGTCGAAGCGCTCCTCGCGCGCCACCAGGTCCACCGTGACATCTGGCTTCTGGCTGACGGGACCGGTCAGCTGACGGACGTCCGTGCCGTGATGGTCGTGCGCCGCCGCCGGCCCGCCGCCGTAGTCGGCGTACCCCATCGCCATCGGCGAGAGGTCGTTCGGGACCAGGCTCCGCTGCCAGAAGAACCCGAGCGGCGCGAGCACGACGATCGTCGCGGCGATCGCGATCAGCGCACGACGAGACGGCGGCCGCAGAGTCACGGCCGCCGCCCGTCAGTTGCCAGCGGCATCTACGGCGTGGTCTCGGTGGTCGTGGCCGGAGCCTCGGCGGCCACCGGGGCCGGTCCTGCCGCGCGCCGCGAGGCCATCCCCGCGACCGCAAGCAAGGCGAACGCATTCAGGCCGTGCAACGCGCCGATCACCGGTACACCGAAGGACGCGGCGGCCAGCCCGAACTGCAACGCGACCAGGCCGAAGACGTACAGCGCCCAGCGGACGCCGCCGTCGACTTTCGCGAAGAACGACACGACCAGCAGCAGGATCGCGAGCAACGGGATGACCCCGCTGCCGACGATCGTGTGGATCATGTGCCCGGCGTTGGCGTCGGAGTCCTTCGTGAACACCAGACCGTCGTCGACGTCCTTGATGACCGTGAACCAGGCGAGTGCGATCGCCATCGCCTGGACCAGCACGCCGATCGCGATCAGTCCGGCCAAGGCACGGTAGACAGACCTCATATTTCCCCCAACCCCCTGAAGTCACCCTCGGCTCATAGTGAGCCAGGTCACCTCAGGGGCACAAGAGGTTGATCCGGTCAGCCGTGGTTGCGGGCGAACGCCTGATACAGGCCGCGCAGGGTCAGCAACGGTTCGTCGCGGACCGGCGTCCCGAGCTGGCCGGCGAGCAGCGGCGCGAGCGCACCGGTCAGGACGACCGGAAGGTCCTGGCCGAGAGACTGCTCGGTCCGGATCCGCGCGACCAGGCCGTCGACCAGCGCGGCGAAACCGTGGATCGCCCCGGACTGCAGGGCCTCCACGGTGTTCTTCGCGACCACCGAGCGCGGTCGGACCAGCTCGACGCGGCGCAACTGCGCGGCCGCCTCGCCGAGCGCGTCGGTCGCGGTTTCGATGCCCGGGGCAATCACTCCGCCGACGAAGGCGCCGGCCGGGTTGACCACGTCGATCGTGATCGCCGTGCCGACGTCGACAACGAGGCAGGGCGCGCCGTACAGCGTCACCGCTGCCAGCGCGTTCGCGATCCGGTCCGTGCCGACCTCGCGCGGGTTGTCCACCAGCACCGGCAGTCCGGTCTTCACGCCGGGCTCGACGACGACGCTCGGCACCCCCTGGTAGTAGCGCGCGACAACGTCGCGTAGTTCGTGCAACACGTGCGGTACGGCGGAGGACACGGCGATCCCGGACACCGGCGACTCACCTGTGAGCAGGCCCTGCAGCAGCACGGCCCACTCGTCCGCCGTCCGCCGCGGATCGGTCCCGACCCACCAGTGCCGCTTGACCGTGCCCTCGAACACCAGGCCGACGAGCGTCCTGGTGTTCTCCACGGCAACGGCCAGCAACATCAGGACTCCTTGAGGTCCAGCGCGATGTCGAGCACGGGGGCGGAGTGCGTCAGCGCGCCGATCGCGAGGTAGTCGACGCCGGTCTCGGCGACCGCGCGCGCCTTGTCCAGCGTCAGCCCGCCGGACGCCTCGAGCTTCGACCGGCCGGCCACCTTCTCGACCGCCTCGCGCAGCAGCGGGACGTCCATGTTGTCCAGCAGGATCAGCTCGGCGCCGGACTCGACCGCGATCAGGGCGTCCTCGACCGAGTCCACCTCGACCTCGATCGAGATCTCCGGGTACGCCTTGCGGACCAGCCGGAACGCTTCGGCGACGCCGCCGGCCGCGATCACGTGGTTGTCCTTGATCAGCGCGGCGTCGGACAGGCCCATCCGGTGGTTCTTCCCGCCGCCGCAGCGCACGGCGTACTTCTCCAGGGACCGCAGCAGCGGCATCGTCTTGCGGGTGTCGCGGATCACCGCGCCGGTGCCGTCGACCTCGTCCACCCAGCGCCGGGTCAGCGTCGCGACACCGCTCAGGTGGCAGAGCAGGTTCAGCGTGGTGCGCTCGGCGGTGAGCAGCTGCCGGGTCTTGCCACGCACCGTCAGCAGCACGTCACCCTGCCGCACCGAGGCGCCGTCGCGGACCGTGAACTCGAGCTCGATCTCGTCCGGCGCGGCGACCTGACGCAGCACCAGCTCCGCGATCTCCAGTCCGGCCACCACGCCGTCGGCACGGGCGACCAGCTCGGCGACCGAGACCTGGTCCGGGTCGACCGTGGCGGTGGTCGTCACGTCGACGCCTCCGGCCAGGTCCTCCTCGATGGTGGCCCGCACGAGGTCACCGACCCACTGGCGGTCGACTGTCTCATCCATGCCGGTCATTCTCCTCGGATTCGCGCGGAACAAACGTGGTCCGCGGCACAGCCTGCTCGGCCACCGCCGGCAGGGTCAGGTCCAGGCTTCCGGACCAGTGCAGATCATCGCGGTCCGGGTGGTCCTCCCGCCAGTGCGCGCCGCGGCTTTCTTCGCGCGCGGTCGCGGCGGCGATCAGGGCGGAGGCGACCGTCACCAGGTTCGTCGCCTCCCAGCCCGGGGTCCCGGGATCGCCGGCCGGCTGCTCGACCAGTTTGCCGATCACCGCACCTGCCTCCGAGAGGCCGGAGGCGCTGCGGATCACGCCGGCGCCGACGGTCATCGCCCGCTGCACCTCGGGGACGGCGTCCGCGTCGACGAGCCCCGCCGTACGGCGGTCCACGACCGGCTCGCGCCGCGCGGGCAGGCCGTCGGCGAGGTGCGCGGCGATCCGGCGGGCGAAGACGAGGCCTTCGAGCAACGAGTTCGAGGCCAGCCGGTTGGCACCGTGGACGCCGGTGCACGCGACCTCACCGCACGCGTACAGGCCGGGTACCGAGGTCTGGCCGTTCAGGTCGGTCCACACGCCCCCGGACGAGTAGTGGCAGGCGGGCGCGACCGGGATCAGTTCGCGGACCGGGTCGATACCGTGCGACCGGCAGGACGCGAGGATGGTCGGGAACCGCACCCGCCACAACTCGTCGCCGAAGTGCCGGGCGTCCAGGTACGCATGATCCTTGCCGGTGGCAATCATCTGGCGCATGATCGCCTTCGCCACGATGTCGCGCGGCGCGAGGTCGGCGAGCTCGTGCTGACCCTGCATGAAACGCGTGCCGGTGTGGTCGACGAGGAACGCGCCCTCACCGCGGACCGCCTCGGACACCAACGGCTGCTGGCCTTTCGCGCTCTTGCCCAGCCAGAGCACGGTCGGGTGGAACTGCACGAACTCCAGGTCCCGCACCTTCGCGCCGGCCCGCAGCGCGAGGGCCATGCCGTCGCCGGTGGACACGCTCGGGTTGGTCGTTGCCGCGTACAACTGTCCGAGACCGCCGGAGGCGAGGATCACCGCCCGGGCCCGGATCGCGCCGACACCGTCGAGTTGGCCTTCGCCCATCACGTGCAACGTGACACCGGCGATCGCGCCGTCGGCCGCGGTCTGCAGGTCGAGGACGAGGGCGTGCTCGATCAGCCGGATGTCCCTGGCCCGCTTGACCGCGGCGACCAGGGCGCGCTCGATCTCGGCGCCGGTCGCGTCGCCGCCGGCGTGCGCGATCCGGTTGCGGTGGTGGCCGCCCTCGCGACCGAGCGAGATCTCGCCGTCGGCCATCGTGTCGAAGCGCGCGCCCAACTCGATCAGGTCGCGGACGGCGTCCGGTCCCTCGGTGACGAGCACCCGGACGGCCTCCGGGTCGCTCAGCCCGGCGCCCGCGACTAGCGTGTCCTGCAGGTGCTCCTCGGGTGAGTCCTCCGGGTCGAGGGCGGCGGCGATGCCGCCCTGGGCCCACTGTGTGGAGCCGGAGGCGACGACGTCCTTCGTCACCACCAGCACGGAGCCCAGCTCGCGGGCCTTGAGCGCGGCGGTCAGTCCGGCGACCCCGGACCCGATCACCACCACGTCGACGGTGTCCGTCCAGCCAGGTTCGGGCGCGGCGAGCCGTTGCGGGACTGAAACTGCAGTCATCCCGCGACGGTATCAACCGATTTCATCTGAGAGTGATGGAAATGTTGTCGATGAGACGGGTCAGGCCGACGCGGGCGGCGATCAGCATCCGGGCTTCGCCGGGGCCGATCACCGGGCCGAGGTCGGGGGCCCGCAGCGCGAGATAGTCGATCTTCACCGACGGCACCGCCTCGAGCTCGGCCTGCGCGGCGGCCATCACCGCGTCCGGCCCGTTCATCCCGGCCTTCGCGCCGGCGCTCAGCGCCCGGTACAGCACCAGGGCCTCGTCACGCTCGGTCTCGCTCAGGTACCGGTTGCGTGAGGACAGCGCGAGACCGTCCGCCTCCCGCACGGTCGGCACCGGCACGATGTCCACGTCCATGTCGAGGTCGCAGACCATCTCGCGGATCAGCGTCAGCTGCTGGTAGTCCTTCTCGCCGAACAGCGCCAGGTCCGGTGCCGTGAGGTGCAGCAGCTTCGACACCACGGTCAGTACGCCGGAGAAATGACCGGGCCGGAACACGCCCTCCAGCTCGTCCGCCAACGGACCGGGGTGCACGGTGATCGACGGCTCGTTCGGGTACAGCTCGTCGCGGGAGGGGTTGAAGACCAGGTCGACGCCCTCGTTCTTCGCGATCGCCAGGTCGCTGGCCAGCGTCCGCGGGTACCGGTCGAAGTCCTCGGTCGGCCCGAACTGCAACGGGTTCACGAAGATCGTCAGGACCACGCTGCCGTCCGGTCCGACCCGTTCGCGCGCCTCGGCCAGCAACGCGGCGTGGCCGTCGTGCAGAGCCCCCATGGTCATCACGACCGCGCGCGGCCGGATCGCGGCCGCCGCGCGCAGCTCGGCCTTGGTCTGGGTGAGTCTCATCGAGGTGCCTCCCCTGTCCGATCTGCCTGGTGCCCGTCCAGTACCTCGGTCAATCGGCGGACCGTCTCCGCGTCCAGCCGGCCGTCCGCCGCGGCCAGCTCGACCGTCGCGCGGGCCAGCTCGGCGTACGTGCTCGCGATCCTGCGCTGCGTGCTGCCCCCGCTACTGCCTCGCAGCGCTTCCAGATGTGCTGCCACCGTGTCGGCATCGCCCCGGGCGATCGGCCCGGTGAGCGCATGATGACCGGATCGCAGCGTGTTGTCGAGGGTTGCGGCCAGCAGCGGGCGCAATGTCGCCGCCGGGTCCGACACGCCCGCCTCCCGCAGTACCGCGACCGCCTGCGTGATCAGCGTGGTCAGGTGGTTCGCGCCGTGGACGAGTCCCGCGTGGTACCGCGCACGCTGCTCGTCGGCGACCCACTGCACCTGCGCGCCCAGCGCCTTCACCAGGCGCTCGACGAGCGACCGGGCGGAGTCCGGAGCGGTCGCGGTGAACATGACCCCGTCCAGCTGCACCGGGCCACCTGGAAAGGTCATCGACGGGTGCAGCGCGACCGGTGTCGCGGCGAGGCCGGCCAGTGGGGCCAGGCCGTGCGCCCCGGACAGATGAACGACGTACTGCGCGCTGGTCAGCGGCAGTGTGTGCGCCACGTCGCGGATCAGGTCGTCCGGTACGGCGACCAGGACGACGTCCGCGCTCCTGGTGACCTCGTCGGGGGTCAGCACGGGCACAGCGGGCAGAAGGCGGGCGGCGCGTTCCCGGGACGCGTCCGACCGCGCGGTGACTCCGACCAACCGATGTCCGGCTGCCGCCATGGCTGCTCCCAAGGCGGTCCCGGCCCGGCCGGCTCCGATCAAGCCGATCCGTTCCATCACTCACTCTCTTCTCGTTCCAGTCCCGCGGCGGGGTACCAGACGATCTACTTGTCAGCGTAGGTGATGAGAGCATGGCGCGGTGAGTGATGCTTGGGCAGCTGGCACCGAATTGACGGCGATTCTGATCACAGTCCCGGAGCTCGCGGCGGCCACGGACCGCTGGCGCTCGGTGTCCCGGTCGACGGCGCGGCCGCAGGTCCCGCTGACCGAGCTCATCCCGCCGCACGTGACGGTGCTGGTGCCGTGGGTCGCCGAGCCCACCGACACCGACGTGGACCGGCTCCGGTCGGCCGTGGCCGCCATCGAACCGTTCGAGCTGAGCTTCCCGACCGCCGGCCAGTTCCCGAACGGTACGGCGTGGCTGCGGCCGGAGCCGTTCGACACGGTGCGGTCGATCCTGCTGTCCGTGTTCGCCGCGTTCCCCGAGTGCCCGCCGTACGGCGGTGAGTTCCCGGACCCGCATCCGCATCTGACGATCTCGTCGTCCGCCCAGGGCGGCCCGGCCGTGGTCGCCGAGGCGAACGCCGCGCTGGCCGCGGCCCCGGCGCCGACCGTGCAGCTGACGGAGCTCGGGCTGTGGCGGGAGGACGCTGCCGGTGTGTGGGGCCGGATCGGTACCGTGCCGCTGGGTTCCTGATGACCGAGACGTACCGCGCGGCCTGGGAACGGGCGCTCTACGGACCTGACGGCTTCTACCGCCGGGAGCGCCCGTCCGCCCATTTCCGTACGTCGGTGCACGCGTCCGCGCTCTTCGGACAGGCGATCGCACGGCTGGCCCGTCAACTGGAGGTCACCACGGTCGTCGACATCGGCGCCGGCTCCGGCGAACTGGGCCAAGTGCTGCGCGCCGAGGGCCTGAAGGTCCTGGACATCGAACTCGACGACGCCCTGCCCGACCGGCTGCACGGTCTGGTGGTCGCGAACGAGTGGCTCGACAACGTCCCGTGCGAGGTCGTCGAGTGGGACGACGCGGGTCTTCCTCGCTATCTCCTCGCCGACCTGACCCCAGGACCGGTGGTAGAAGGCAACGACCTGCGCTGGTTGGAGAAATGGTGGCCGGGCGAGCCTGCTGATCGGGCCGAGGTCGGAATCCCGCGCGATCAGTCCTGGGCCGACGTGGTCAGTCGCCTCACGGCGGGAAGTCTCGCGATCGCCGTCGATTACGGGCACGTCAAGGCGTCCAGACCGCCGTACGGGACCCTGACCGGCTTTCGCGACGGACGGGAGTGCGCCCCGACACCCGACGGGACCTGCGACATCACCGCGCACGTGGCGCTCGACTCGCTCGGCGGCACCACCCTGCGCCAACGCGACGCCCTGCGCGCGTTGGGTGTCAGCGGGGCCCGCCCGAGCCTGGAGCTGGCTCAGACGGACGCCAGGCGCTACCTGTCCGAGCTGTCGGCGGCAGGTGAGGCAGCTGAGTTGCTGGACCCGTCCGGACTCGGCGGGTTCGGCTGGGTCTGGACCGCGGCGGACGCGGCCACCGTACGGCGTGCCTCGCGCGCCCTGTCCGCCTGAGCCTCCACAAGCGCCGCAGCCTCCACCTGATCGCGGTGCAGTGCCGTGGCGTCGGTCGGCCCCAGCGGCGTGTCCACGTGCACGTTCGCCAGCCCCAGACGCCGCTGCAGCGGCCCCTGTTCCAGCCGGACCGACTGCGTCTTGTGGTGCAGCACGATCGACGTACGGCGGCTCACCCAGCCACGCGTAGTGACCATGACCTGCCCGTCGACGCCGTACGCCAAGAACCGCCAGCCGATCGGCCGCAGCCACTTTGCGCGCTCCGGAGCCGGGTGCATCTGGATGCGGCTCAGATCGAGGCCGGGCAGTACGCGGGCGAGCACGTACGCCACCTCGGCGCGCTCACCCACCGGCAGCAACTGTGCGCCCTCGAGCAGGTCGTCGCCGTCCTCCCGCTGGCCGGCGACGCCGGCGATGTCCAACTCGACGCGCGACCAGCCGAGGAACCGCCAGATCAGCGGCTCGGTGATCAGCAGGCCCTGCACCCGGCCAGGCGGAACGGTCTGCCGCTGGACGTCGAACAGGCCGCGCTTGGTCCGCAGTCCGTGGCTGGACTCCGACAGCGTGAACCCGTGATTCCCCACGACCTGCTTCCAGATCGGCTGCACGACACCCAGCAACAGCGGTAGACCGGCCCACAGACCGATGTGGAAGTCCAGCACCATCGTCGCGACGATCAGCCAGATCAGTGCACCGGCACTGGCCACGACCGTGGACGACAACAGCGTCGCACCGAGCAGGCGGCTCGTCGGAACGGTCAGCAGCGGCGGAGCCACCGCCTCGGCCTGCTGCTCGTGGGCCTGCTGCTCGGCGGCCTGCTCGCCCTTGGCCCGGACCAGCAGGATAGTGCGGAGCTGCTGCGCCTCCTCGTACCGGAAGAAGCTCAGCTTCCCGTCGCTCTTGCCGCCGCCGGCCACGTCCATCCGCAGCTCGGCCATGCCGAACAGCCGGGCGACGAACGGCTGCGCCACGTCGATCGCCTGGATCCGGTCGAAGCGGATGATCCGGGTCCGGCGGAACAGGAACCCGCTGTCGACCCGGATCGCCTCGGCGGTCAGCTGCCACTTGGTGAACCACCAGGACAGTGCGCCGAGCAGGATGCCGCCCACGAGTACGGCGGCCAGGCCGATACCCGCGATCGTCAGGTTGGTCCGCAGGCCCTCGTTGTTGACCAGCGCGAAGGCCGCGACGACGAAGTACCCCCAGCCCTTGACGAAGGGGGTGAGCGGGTGAAGCCGTTGTCCGACGACCTCGGCGGTCTGCTCGGTCACAGGCCCCACGCCTGTGCCTGGCCGAGGGCGGACAAGCGGTCACGCAGCCGGCCGGCCTCGTCCGGGTGCAGCCCGGGAATCTTCGCGTCGGTCGCCGGCGTCGCCGTGTGCAGCTCCACGGTGGCCATCCCGTACGCACGCTCCAGCGGCCCGGCGGTCACGTCCACGAACTGCATCCGGCCGTACGGTACGACGACCAGCTCGCGGAACATCACCCCGTGGCTGACCAGCAGCTCGTCCTCGCGTTCGGCATACCTCCAGGACCGCTGGTTACGGCCGATCAGCACCCACGACCAGCCGAGGGCCAGCACGATCACCACGACCGCGAGCAGGCCGTACTGCCAGCCCACCGTCAGTCCGAGCGCGAGCAGCGCCGCGATCGCGGCCAGCCCGGCGACGATCGCCGCGTTCAGCCGCCGCAGCGTGGCCAGCTTCGGCGAGACCGGCGTCCAGCTGACATCGGAAGGTGCGAAGAGGTCGTCCACAGGTAAAGCCTGTCACGATAGTGGTCATGAGTACGGAAAGAGTCGTGGGAGTCGGAGCGGGAGCCGCCGGATTCGACCCTGCTTACGAGCGGGGCGGGACCGGGAGCGGTTCGGAGCTGGCCACCACCGACATGGTGCTCAACATCGGGCCGCAGCACCCGGCGACGCACGGCGTGCTGCGCCTGCGGCTGACCCTCGACGGTGAGCGGATCGTCGGCTGCGAGCCGATCATCGGCTACATGCACCGCGGCGCGGAGAAGCTGTTCGAGGTCCGCGACTACCGGCAGATCATCGTCCTGGCGAACCGGCACGACTGGCTGTCGGCGTTCGCGAACGAGCTCGGCGTCGTGCACGCGGTCGAGCGGATGATGGGCCTCGAGGTCCCCGTCCGGGCGGTCTGGCTGCGAACCCTGCTCGCCGAGCTGAACCGGGTCCTGAACCACCTGATGTTCCTCGGCTCGTACCCGCTGGAGCTCGGCGCGATCACGCCGGTGTTCTACGCGTTCCGCGAGCGGGAGACGATCCAGGCGGTGATGGAGGAGCTGTCCGGCGGCCGGATGCACTACATGTTCAACCGGGTCGGCGGCCTCAAGGAGGACCTGCCGTACGGCTGGCTCGGCCGCGCGGCCGCCGCCTCCGCCGCGGTCCGCACCCGGCTGCCCGACATCGAGGAGATCATCCTCGGCAACGAGATCTTCCGCGCCCGCACCGTCGGCGTCGGCAAGCTCTCGCCGGAACTCGTCGCGCAGTACGGCGTCTCCGGCCCGATCGCCCGCGCCTCCGGCGTGGACGCCGACCTGCGCCGCGACGAGCCCTACCTGGCCTACGGCGAACTGCAGGACGTGCTGCGGGTCGTGACCCGCCCCGAGGGCGACTGCTTCGCGCGCTTCGCCGTCCTGCTCGACCAGGTGAAGGTCTCGCTCGACCTGGTCGACGCCTGCCTCGACAAACTGGCGACGCTGCCCGCCGGACCGGTCAACGTCCGGCTGCCGAAGATCCTGAAGGTCCCCGAGGGCCAGACCTACGCCTGGACCGAGAGCCCGCTCGGCATCAACGGCTATTACCTGGTCTCCCGCGGCGACAAGACCCCGTGGCGGCTGAAGCTCCGCTCGGCCAGCTTCAACAACATCTCCGCGCTGCCCGCCCTGCTCCCCGGCACGATGATCCCCGACATGATCGCGATCCTCGGCAGCATGTTCTTCGTCGTCGGCGACATCGACAAGTAACGCGCCTCAGACGTCGCGCCGGGCCACCGGCGGCCGATGAGCGGCGGCGATCAACTGCACGAGCCGGGCCACCGGCAGCGGCTTCCCCGGATCGGGGTGCTGCTTCGCCTTGGACAGGTACGGCGTCACGTACGCGGCCGTCTCCGGTTCGAATCGCCAGCTCTCGCTCAGCGGACCGACGTCGACCACGTCGAACCCGAGCATCCGGATCAGGTCCGTGGCCGCGGCCTTCGCCTCCACGTCGTCGCCGGCGATCGGCAGCGCGCTGCGATCCGGCGCGTCGGCCGGCCTGGCCAGTGTCACGATGTTCCGCGCGGCGATGTTGTTGAACGCCTTCACCGTGTGGGCTTCGGGCAACCGTTCCTGCAGGAGCTGCGCCGTCGTCACCACCTCGCGGTCGAGCCGGTCGATCCGGCCGTCACGCCGCGGGTAGTAGTTCATCGTGTCCAGCACGACCTTGCCCGCGAACGGCGCCACCGGCAGCTCGGCGTACCGTCCGAGCGGGATGCTCACGAGCACCCAGTCCCCCGCCCGGGCGGCCTCGTCGACGGTCCCGGCCTGGACGCCGAGGGTGCGGGCCTTGTCCGCGAGGCTCTCGGGGCCTCGTGAGTTCGCGATCACCACGTCGAGGCCCGCGTCGACAGCGAGCCAGGCCACCACCGACCCGATGTTCCCGCTGCCGATGATCCCGAGCGTCGCCACGGCGCCTCACTGACCTCGCGGCGCGGCGAGCAGCTCCTGCAGCGGTTCGCGGATGCCGTCGGCGACCGCGAAGACGCCACGGGACTCGGGCGAGTGGCCGGTGCCGTCGAGATCCAGGACGGTGACACCGGCCTCGCGGCAGATCGCCACGCCGGCCATCGTGTCCCACGGCTTGTTGGAGAACATGATCAGCGCGTCGAAGTACCCGTTCGCCGTCCAGGTCAGCGCGGTGGCCGCCGTACCGATCATCCGGAGGCGCTGCACCCGCGGGTACAGCCGCTGGGTGAGGGCGATCCGGTCCGCGTTCACCTGGTCCGCGTTCGGCCCGACGGCATAGTCGCCGACGGCAACCAACGCGTCGGACAGGTCGGTGCACTCGCTGCCCCGGATCGGTTTCCGGTCGCGGGTCGCGCCCAGTCCCTCGGCGGCGGCGTACGTCGTACCGAGCACCGGGTGGTCGATCACGCCCGCGACGGCGCGGCCCTCGTGGATGAGGCCGAGCGAGATCGCCCACAGCGGTACGCCGTGGATGAAGTTCACCGTGCCGTCGACCGGGTCCAGCACCCAGCGCGTGCCGTCGGTGGCGCCGCCCTCCTCCTCGCCCAGCACGCCGATCTCCGGCGTCTCCCGCTCGAGGAAGGCCCGCACCTCCCGCTCGACCGCGAAATCCACCTCGGAGGCCATGTCCCGGTCCCCCTTGACCGTCAGCTCCCCCGGCGCCATCCGCGCGGTCACCTCCCGCCCACGCTCGACCGCAGCCTCGGCAACCTTCAACAACTTCGCAAGATCCACACCAGGAACCTACGTGCAAGCCCCCAGTCCGCGCCCCCAGCGGTCCACCAACCGAGCTCGGGCAAGGCCTAGTTCGCGGCGTCTGCGGCGCCAGGCAGCAGCTGCCGCGACGCTGCCGATTGCCAGTGCGCCGACCGCGGCTGCCTGGCCGATCTTGATCGGGCAGCCGCTGGCGCAGTCGGGGATGGGGTAGGGCTGGCCGGGGTTCAGCTCGTGGGTCTCGTCGGCGGAGACGTACGCCTCGTCGGCCGGGAACGGGAAGCCCTCGGGGTTCAGCAGGCGGTACCAGTACAAGTCGTCCCAGGCCTTGCGCCGGCACGTCACGTTCACCGACGGCGACTCGTACGGCGTCGGCCCCAGCTGGCCGATCGGCAGATGGTCCTCGTTGTAGACCGTGACGTGCCCGTTCGGGTCGTTCATCGTCACAGCGGGATAGCGTGCGTCCAGCCCCATACACCGCAGTATGGGGGCGGACTCAGGACGCGGCCAGGCCTCGGAGCTTGAGGTCCACGACGGTCGGCGCGTCGGCCTGCGAGTGCTTGTCGCCGGCGGCCACGACGGTCGCGACCTCCTGGTCGATCTTGTCCAGCCGCTGGTCGATCTTGTCCAGCCGGCGCTGCATCAGGTCGACGAACTCCGCGTTCTCGACCACGCGCGCGCTGGTGATCCGCGAGTACTCCTGCGCGACCTGTGCGCGCTCGTCGGAGTGGGCCAGCCGCTCGACCAGCAACTGGTGGCGGAACAGGAAGGCAGCAGCGATCGCGACCAGAGCTGCACCGACTGCGGCGGCCCGGAGGATCCAGGCATTCTGCGAGAAGAGCGCGATACTCACGCCCAGGCAGACAACGATCAGAGATGCGTTGGCAACGGTGAGAACTGTGGTCCTGGTTCGACGGCGGCTACCCCTTGACCCCATGGGTCGTCATGTTAAGGGGTCTCGTCGGGGTCCTCGGGAATCCGACACGCGCGTTCGAGCAACAATCCGGCCGTGACGACCAGCACCGAGATCACCGCCGCTGCTCCGGCCATGATCACCCGGTTACGGGGCCCCGAAGAGCCCATCGCTTGCAGGAAGCTTAACGCGAACCCTGCGTACACACCGGTGCACAACGCGCCGACGAACGCGCTTGCCTTGCCGATCATCAACAGGAAGACCGCCCGCGACGGTTCGATCCGCTCCCGGCGCACCTGGATCCGCTGATGCGTGTTGCGCGCGGCGGCGAACAGCAACGCGGCCAGGAACGCCCAGGCGATCAGCGTCAGCCACGACACCGCGGGCGCCACCCCGCCGCCGGACTCGATCGCCTTCACCAGCGTGACGCCGACCGCGACGCCGAGAACGGCGATCGCGACCAGCAGCCGCCGTGACGTCGGCCGCACCGAACCCGGAGGCGGGCCCTGACTGTCGTCCCGGGGCGCCCGGCCGGGCTCGGTACCGCCGGACACCACTACTGCAGCTCGATGTCGAGCTTGGTCACGCCGTCGGTTCCGACCTTGGCGAGCAACTCCGCGACCGGGCCGTGGCCCGGCAGGACGGCGTCCCGCTCGATGTCGAGCCAGGGCGCCAGCACGAACGCGCGCTCGTGCGCCCGCGGGTGCGGGATGGTCAGTTCCTCGGTCTCGATCGTCTTCTGCCCGTAGGTGATCAGGTCGACGTCGAGGGTCCGCGGCGCCCCCGGGACGCTGCGCTCCCGGCCGAACGCCTGCTCGACCGCGTGTGCGCGCTCCAGCAGCAGGTCGACGGCCAGCGTGGTGTCCGCGAGCAGGACGATGTTCAGGTACGGACCGGACTCGTCCGGGCCGCCCACGGGTTCGGTCTCGTACACCGGCGAGACCTCGACCACCACGACGTCCGGGGTGTCCCGCAGCGCGTCGACCGCGCCCTGCAGGTTCGCCTCACGGTCGCCGAGATTGCTGCCGAGCGACAGGATCACCTGGCGGATCGGCTTCAGGCCGCCGCTCAGGGTGTCCGCGTCGATGACGTGGGGACTAGGGGTCTCAGTCACGAGGATTCTCCGGCTCTGCGCTGCACGGTCAGGACAACGTCGTCGAACGGCACCGTGATCGGCGCCGAGGGTTTGTGGATGGTGACCGCCGCCGCTGTCACCCGCTCGTCGGCGAGACAGAGATCGGCGATCCGCTGGGCGAGGGTCTCGATCAGGTCCACCGGGTCGGTCTCGATCGCCTGGTGCACCTGCTCGGCCACCACCCCGTAGTTCACGGTGTCGGCCAGGTCGTCGGAAGCCGCCGCGGGCCGGGTGTCCAGCTCCAGCCGGACGTCCACGACGAACTCCTGTCCGTCGGCCCGCTCGTGGTCGAACACCCCGTGGCGCCCGAAACCGCGGATGCCCCGGATCTCGATCACGTCAGGGGACGGGGATACGGGACCGCTCATTCCGCCTCCTCCTGTGGGCCCCCAGACGACAGTACCGGTGAGGCATGGTGGATCCACAACCGCCAGCCGCTGGAAGTTCTGCGGAAAACGTTGGTCGAGAGCGCCTTCCCGCCCGCGAACCCGTCCTCCGGGGCGCCCTCGCCCGAGGACAGCACGTTCTCCGTGCACGTGACGTACGCCACGTCGCCGTCCACCCGCACCTGCACGTCGGTGAGGAAGAACTGGATGTACGGCGTGTTCGCGAAGATCATCGCCCAGGCCCGCATCATCTCGGCATACCCGGAAATGGCCGCGTTTCCGGGATGGATGCAGACCGGGTCCGGCTCCGGCAGCCAGACGGCCGCCATCAGGTCCAGGTCGCCGGCCTCGAACGCGTTGTAGAAGGCGGTGTTGGCCTGCAGCACGACGTCCTCCACCGTGGCGCCGGCCGGGCCCTTGGGCGCGCCGTCCTGCCGCGGTCCGTCCGTCATACCGTTCCCCATCTCTTCGCCACCCGGACCGCGTCCGCGTTCGGTGCCACCGCGTGGGCCCGGACACACCAGGCACCCGCGGCGGCGGCCAGGGCGGATACGGCCACGCTCGCGTCGTCTCGTCGTACGGCCGGTCTGGGTTCACCGGTGTGCTCGTCGGCGAGCAGCCTACCGAGGAACGTCTTCCGGGACGCACCGATCAGCAACGGTCTTTCCAGGACGGCGAATTCCCGCAACCGGCGAAGAATCTCCCAGTTGTGCTCCGCGTTCTTCGCGAAACCGAGGCCGGGGTCGAGGGCAACCCGGTTCAGGTCGATGCCCGCGCGGCTGATCACGTCGAGGCGTTCGCCCAGCTCGGCGATCACCTCCGCGACCACATCGGCGTACTCGGCCTTGTTCTGCATGTCGATCGAGTGCCCGCGCCAGTGCATGCACAGGTACGGCGTGCGGCGCTCGGCGACCAGCGGGAGCATGTCCGGATCGGCCTGGCCGCCGGACACGTCGTTGATCATCGTGGCGCCGGCGTCGAGGGCCAGCTCGGCGACGTGCGCCCGCATGGTGTCGACCGAGATGATCGCGCCTTCCGCGGCGAGGGTCTCCACGACCGGGATCACCCGGCGGATCTCCTCCTCCGGCGAGGGCCGGACGGCACCCGGGCGGGTGGACTCACCCCCCACGTCCAGCAGGTCGGCGCCCTCGGCCAGCAACTCCCGGCCGTGCTTGATCGCGGCACTCGGCTCGAACCACTCGCCGCCGTCCGAGAACGAGTCCGGTGTCACGTTCACCACACCCATGACGAGGCACCGGTCCAGGACCGGCAACCCGTCGACGTGACCCCACGGCTCAGTTCTCACCCACACACCGTAGTAGCCCCCGCCCCCAACCGGACAACCAGCCGCGTTTCCCCTCCCCGACCCATTTGGCTGGCTACCCAGCCACCTGGTGGGTTCTGCACCCTCATTCCGGGTGACAAACCCCCCATTTCGCTGGGTAGCCAGCGAAATGGGGGTGCGTCAGCCGGCGAGGACCAGGCGGGACTTCGTCGCTTGGAGGACCGGTGCGATGGGTTGTGCGTACGACTCGTTGGTCTGGCCGTACTTCTCCAGGCACTTTCCGTCGATCAGGGCCGCGCCACTGGTGATGCCCTGCGCGTAGTTCCCGGTCATGCTGGCGCCGCCGGAGTCGCCCGCCTCGACGCAGGCGGTGTGCTGGAACAGCCCGCGGACGACGCGGTTGTTGCCGTAGTTGACCGTCACGTTCCGCGCGACGATCCGCCCGCAGGTCCACCCGGTGCTCTTGCCCGACTTGCACAGCGTCGAGCCGACGGTGGCGTCCGCGATCCCCTTGACCGCGACGTTGCCGTTTCCCCAGCCCTCGACGTACCCCTGCTGGTCCCAGCCCTCGATCACGCCGACGGACCCGAAGTCGTGGCCCGGGAAGCTCGAGGTGGAGGTGTTGCCGAGGATGTACCCGTTGCGGGAGAACGACGGCCTGCCGGACGTGCAGTGCCCCGCGGTCAGGAAGATCCGGTTGCCCTTGCGGGTCTTGGCGTTGAACCCGAGCGAGCACACGTACCCGGTGTTCTTGTCGACCTGGACGCCGCCGCGCAGGCTGAAGTCGTCCGCGGTCGGCCGGACCGAGCCGGACACCCGGCGGACCGTGACCCGGTCGCCGTTCGACTCGGCGCGGGCGAGGAAGCGGTTGGTGATCGAGTCGTGCGCGGTCCGCGGCACCGACACCACCACGGTCCCGGAGACCGGATCGACGTACCAGGACCGGACCTTGCCGGCGCTGGACCCGGTGGCGAGCCGGTTCAGCTCGCCCTGGACGGCGTTCAGCTGGCGGGCCGTGTACTTCACCAGGCGCGGGATCGCGCCGATCTGCCGGACCAGCGCGGCCGTCGACAGGTCCGACACCGCGACGACCAGCTCGCCGCCCTCGTCGTAGTAGCTGCCCACGAAGCCCTCGTCGGAGCCGAGCTCGGACTGCAGGGTCTCGGCGACCAGCGGGTCCACGGTCGGCTTCGCGGCCTGATGACCGGCCTTGGCCCGCGTGTCCGCGGTGGCCCAGTTCGCCGCGACCAGTCCGCCTGCCGTCAGGACAGCGACCCCGGCCAATGCGGCGCCGACCCGGAAACGCCCCGACATCCTGTCCTCCTCACACCGGCACCTGGTCCCCGTTGGCCAAGACGCCACTACGGAAAGTAAACGTTCAGCGACAGAATGTCCATAGTGCCGGACTCTCAAACGTCAACGAGGTCACGGGTCCCGGGGCTACGGGCCTCAGCCGACGATCAGGCTCATCGCCTCGGCGCGGGTGACCGGGTTGCGGAGCTGGCCGCGGACGGCCGACGTGATCGTCTTCGCGCCCGGTTTCCGGACGCCGCGCATCGTCATGCACAGGTGCTCGCACTCGATCACCACGATCACGCCGCGCGGCTGCAGGATCTCGACCAGGGATTCGGCGATCTGCGTGGTCAGCCGTTCCTGGACCTGCGGCCGTTTCGCGTACACGTCGACCAGCCGGGCGAGCTTGGACAACCCGGTCACCCGGCCGTCCCGGCTCGGGATGTACCCGACGTGCGCGACGCCGGTGAACGGCACCAGGTGATGCTCGCACAGGCTCCAGACCTCGATGTCCTTCACCAGGATCATCTCGTCGTGCTCGAGCGCGAACGTGGTCGTCAGCACGTCCTCGGCGCCTTGCCCGAGGCCGGCCGTGATCTCGGCGTACGAGCGGGCCACCCGGGCCGGTGTGTCCTGCAGACCCTCGCGGTCCGGGTCCTCGCCGATCGCGATCAGCAGCTCGCGCACGGCCCGCTCCGCCCGCTGGTGGTCGAACTTCGGTGACGTCATCCCTGGAACGCTACCGGCACCCTTAACGGCGAACGCCGCCACCCGGACGGGTGGCGGCGTTCAGCTCACTGCTTGCTGGTCACTTGCTGGACGGCGGGGTCGGGCCGCTGCCGTACTCCGGCGGGCGGATCGCCTCGTCGGGGCCCACCGAACCGCCCGGCAGCACGTCGGACAGCGAACCGTTCTGCTCGGCGTGCGACCCGTTGACCGGCATCACCGGCGGCTGGTCGGACGGCACCCGGGTGGACGAGCCGGTCCAGGCCGGCCGCCGCTCCCGCTTGATCACCGGCTCGAACACGCGGGCGATCTGGTGCTTGTCCAGGGTCTCCTTCTCCAGCAGCTCCTCGACCAGGTGGTCCAGGACCGCCCGGTTCTCGACCAGGATGTCGAACGCCTCCTGGTGCGCGTTCAGGATCAGCTTGCCGACCTCCTCGTCGACCGCGGCCGCGATCTCCTCGGAGTAGTTCCGCTGGCTGCCCAGGTCACGGCCCAGGAACGGCTCGCTGCTGTCCTGGCCGAACTTGATCGCGCCGAGCCGCTCGGTCATGCCGTACTGCGTGACCATCGCCCGGGCCAGCGCGGTGGCCTTCTCGATGTCGTTGCTGGCGCCCGTGGTCGGGTCGTGGAAGACCATCTCCTCGGCCGCCCGGCCGCCGAGCATGTAGGCCAGCTTGTCGAGCATCTCGGAGCGGGTGGTCGAGTACTTGTCCTCGTCCGGCATCACCATCGTGTAGCCGAGCGCGCGGCCGCGCGGCAGGATCGTCACCTTCTGCACCGGGTCGGAGTGCGGCAGCGCCGCGGCGACCAGGGCGTGACCGCCCTCGTGGTACGCGGTGAGCACCTTCTCCTTGTCCGACATCAGGCGGGTCCGGCGCTGCGGGCCGGCGATCACGCGGTCGATGGCCTCGTCCAGCGCGCGGTTGTCGATCATCTGCGCGTTCGAGCGGGCGGTCAGCAGGGCCGCCTCGTTCAGCACGTTGGCCAGGTCGGCGCCGGTCATACCGGGCGTCCGGCGGGCGACCGCGGTGAGGTCGACGTCCTGCGCCATCGGCTTGCCGCGGGCGTGCACCTTGAGGATCTTCTGCCGGCCGGGCAGGTCCGGCGCGTCGACGGCGATCTGCCGGTCGAACCGGCCGGGCCGCAGCAGCGCCGGGTCGAGCACGTCGGGCCGGTTGGTGGCCGCGATCAGGATCACACCGCCGCGGACGTCGAAGCCGTCCATCTCGACCAGCAGCTGGTTCAGCGTCTGCTCGCGCTCGTCGTGACCGCCGCCGAGGCCCGCGCCGCGGTGCCGGCCGACGGCGTCGATCTCGTCGATGAACACGATCGCCGGCGCGTTCGTCTTGGCCTGCTCGAACAGGTCCCGGACCCGGGAGGCGCCGACACCGACGAACATCTCGACGAAGTCCGAACCGGAGATCGAGTAGAACGGCACCCCGGCCTCGCCCGCGACCGCACGGGCCAGCAGGGTCTTACCGGTACCGGGCTGGCCGTAGAGCAGCACGCCCTTCGGGATCTTGGCGCCGACGGCCTGGAACTTGCCCGGCTCCTGCAGGAACTCCTTGATCTCCTGGAGCTCCTCGATCGCCTCGTCGACGCCCGCGACGTCGGCGAACGTGGTCTTCGGGGTGTCCTTGGTGACCAGCTTGGCCTTCGACTTGGCGAAGCTCATCACCCGCGAGCCGCCGCCCTGCATCGAGTTCATCAAGAAGATGAACACGACCGCGATCAGCAGGAACGGGATCAGCGTGGAGAACACCTGGCCGATGAAGCTCGGCTTCGGGTTCTCGACGTCGTACCGCTCGATCTTGCCGTCCTGGAACAGCGTCTGCAGGTCGTTCCCGAGCGAGTTGCCCTGGCCGTCGACCCAGTGCGCCCGGAGCTTGGTGCCGTCGGTCTTCTCGACCCGGATCTCCTGGTCCGGGTCGATCAGCGTCACCGTCTTGATCGTCTTGTCGCTCGACGACTTGGCCTGCTGGATCAGCTGCACGACCTGGCCGGTCGGCTCGGTCTTGTACCCGGTCGAGCCGGTCAGGAGCTGCCCGATCACCAGCACGCCGAGGAAGGCGACGACGATCCAGAACAGGGGTCCGCGGAAGATGCGCTTCACGTCCATGATCGGGGCCCAGGCCCCGTCCCTCCTAGCTCGGCAGGCCCGGGTGTCGCGGGCTTGTGACGGTAATACCAGTCCAAGTGTCTCGTGCCGCACAAGACAACACAGCACGAGGGTCACCAATGGACAGTACGACCCGTTGTACAGGCCGTCACCAAGTCTGCCCGAAGCCTAGACCGGGGCGGTGGAGCGGGGAAGGTATCGGCGGAGCTCAGGAATAGACGTGCGGGGCGAGCGTGCCGACGCACCGCAGGTTCCGGTACTTCTCGGCGTAGTCCAGTCCGTACCCGACGACGAACTCGTCCGGCAACTCCAGGCCGACGTACTTCACCGGGACCCGCATCTTCGCCGCGTCCGGCTTCACGAACGCCGTGCACAGCTCCAGCGAGGCCGGCTTGCGTGACTCCAGGTTGCTGACCAGCCAGCTCAGCGTGAGACCGGTGTCGATGATGTCCTCGACGATCAGCACGTGCCGGTTGGTGATGTCGGTGTCCAGGTCCTTCTGGATCCGCACGACGCCCGACGACTTGGTCCCGGAGCCGTACGACGAGATGGCCATCCAGTCCATCTCCACGTGCCGGCTGAACGACCGGGCCAGGTCGGCCATCACCATCACCGCGCCGCGCAGGACGCCGACCAGCAGCAGGTCCTTACCCTCGTAGTCGGCCTCGATCCGAGCTGCCAGCTCGCGCAGCTTCGCGAGGATCTGCTCCTCGGTGTAATGGATCTTGGTCAGGTCCTTCTCGATGTCCGCCGCATCCACGCGGTCAGCCTGTCACATCCGGGCCGAGGATGATGAATCCGCCCTTGCGGATCGCCCGGACGCCCTGGGGCAGATCGATCCAGCGCTGGCCGCGCCAGTCGGTCACCAGCGCGTCGACCGACGCCACGTGGCCGGCGGTCAGGTCGGTGGCGCGGCAACCGGCTTCGAGCGCGGCCTGCCGCAGGACCCGCGTCCGGATCGCGGCGGGTTGGTCCTCGAGTACGCCGACGTCGCTGCGGACCTGTCCCTCGGCGCGGCTCAGCGCGGTCTCGGCCACGTCCGCGGCGAGCTGATCGAGCGCGTCCGCGTCCGCCCGGAGCAGTCCCGCCGTACGGGCCAGGGCCTCGACCACGCCGGGCCCCAGCGCCTCCTCCAGCACGGGCAGCACCTCGTGACGCACCCGGACCCGCGTGTACTGCGGGTCGTCGTTGTGCGGATCGTGCCACGGCCGCAGCCCCGACGCGATACACGCAGCCGCCGTAGTGGCCCGCGGCACCTCCAGGAACGGCCGCCGCAGCAACCCCATCGCCGGGGCCATCCCCGCCAGGGACCGCGCCCCTGACCCGCGGCCCAGCCCGAGCAGCACGGTCTCGGCCTGATCGTCACGCGTGTGGGCCAGCAGCACCACATCCGCGGCCAGCTCGTCCGCCACATCCCGCAGTGCGTCGTACCGAGCCGTGCGAGCAGCGCCCTCCGGGCCGCCCTCGGTACCCACCTCGACCTCACGGACGAGAACAGGGTCGAGCCCGAGCCCACGGCACTGCTCAGCGGCCGTCTCAGCGACATGCGACGAGTCCGGCTGCAGGCCGTGGTCCACGATGACCGCACCGGCCCGCAGACCGAGCTTGGGTGCCTCGAAGGCGGTAGCGGCCGCCAGAGCGAGCGAGTCCGTCCCACCGGAGCAGGCGACCAGGACCGTCGTGCCTTGCGGCAGCTCGGCCAGCGTGGCGCGGACGGCCTCCCTGGTACGGGCGACGGCCGGGTGCAGTTTCCCCCGCCGCTGCTCGACCAGGTGCTCAGCCGTGAAGTCGGGCGACCCAGGCATCGGGGTTCGCGATCTCGTTCTTGGTCGGCAACGTGTTCGGGCCGGTCCAGACCCGGTTGAAGCCCTCCATCCCGACCCGGTCGACCACCCGGCGGACGAACGCGGCGCCGTCCTTGTACTGCCGCAGCTTCGCGTCCAACCCGAGCAGCCGCTTCAGCAGCTGGTCCACCGGGTTGCCGCTCGCGCGCCGCGACGAGAACTTGGACCGGATGGTGTCCACGGTCGGAATGACCGACGGCCCCACCCCGTCCATCACGAAGTCGGCGTGGCCCTCGAGCAACGACATGACCGCGGTCAGCCGGTCGAGCACGGCGCGCTGCTCCGGCGACTGCATCAGGTCCACCAGGCTGAGCTCGGCCTCACCACGCACCGACCTGCCCAGGCGCTGCACCGCCTCCCGGAACATGGCGGCGTACGCCGAGGCGTCCAGCTCGGCCTGGTCCAGGAACAGGGCGATCTCCGAGCGCAGGTGGTCCCGCAGCCACGGCACTGCCGTGAACTGCACCCGGTGCGTCTCCTCGTGCAGACACACCCACAGCCGGAAGTCCCGCGGTACGACGCCTAGCTCGGACTCCACGTGCATCACGTTCGGCGCCACCAGCAGCAGCCGACCGGTCAGACCCGGACGGTCCGGGTCGGGCTGCGCCGGGTAGAAGGGATCGAACTGGCCGAGCACCCGCGACGACAGGAAGGCCAGCAGCGCGCCGGCCTCGATCCCCGTCACCCGGGAACCGACCGCGGACGACAGGCCGGGAGTCCGGTCCGCCTTCTCGCGCAACTTGTCCGCGAGCGGCTGCAGCACGGTCCGGAAACCGTCCGCATTCGCCTGCACCCAGCCGGGCCGGTCGACGATCATCACCGGGGCCGTGGCCGAGGTGGCCTGCAGCCCGGTGAACTCGCGGACGTGGCCCTCGGACTCGGTCGCGAACTGACGCAGCTCGGCGACCACCTGGTCCGCCTCCGCGCGGCTGACCGCCGGGCCTGGGCGCAGCAACTTCCGCGCCACGCCGGTCGCCAGCTGCCAGTCGACCATCTCGGCCGTGGTCCCGCCTTCCGCCGTACTCATACAAAGACCCTAGTGGTATGTCCCAACATGCGCCCCCGATCAGCAGCCGCAATTGGCCAGCGCGGCGGTTGCACGGTCCAGCGCGGCGCGCGCGTCCAGCGTCTTCGGGACCGGCACGCTGTCACTGGCGATCGCGAACACCAAGAGCGTGCCGGAGCGGTCACGGGCGTACCCAGCCAGACTGTGGACCCCGGTGAGCGTTCCTGTCTTCGCGCGGACCATACCGGTCCCAGTGCCCGTCCCTGCGGTGGTGAATCGCTCCCGGAGGCTCCCGTTGAAGCCGGCCACCGGCAGGCCGGACAGGAGGTGCCGCAGCTCCGGATGGTCCTTGGACACGGCTACCCGGACCGCACCGGCAAGCAGGTCGAGCGGGACCTTGTTGGCGCGCGTCAGCCCGCTGCCGTCGTAGATCCGGGCCTTACTGACGTCCAGACCGAGCTTGGTCAGCGTGGCGCGGAGGCCCTGGACACCGCCGGCGTACGAGCCGCCGTTGCCGGTCGCGATGCCGACCTGCCGTAGCAGGACCTCGGCGCCGTCGTTGTCGCTGTGGAGGTTCACGTACTCGACGATCTGGCCGAGCGTGGGCGACTTGACTTGTGCGAGCGGCTTGGCAGCGGTGGGCGCCTTCGTAGCCCTGATGGTCGCCGCGACCTTGATGCCGTACTGCTGCAGGAGCTTCTGGAACGACGTGGCGGCGGTCTGCGCCGGGGAGGTCGACCGCTTGGCCATGCCCGGCGACAGGCGTCCCTCGTTGACCCACAGCGCGGAGGTCGGGGCGGCGATGCCCTCGGGGACGTAGTTCGCCTCCCAGTTCGCGTTGATCGCCGGCCCGGAGAACAGCGACGCGTCGTACCCGAGAGTCACCGAGGCGACGCCCTGAGCCTTCAGGGCCTTGGCGGTGCTCGCGGCCAGTGCTTGGAGGGTGGCTCGGGCCGGGAAGCCGTCACTCGCGGAGGGCTTCGCCGCCAGCAGCGGGTCGCCGCCGCCGACCAGGACGATCGAGCCCTGGCCGGCGCTCACCACCTTGGTCGCGAAGGTGTGCTCCGGTCCGAGGTTCGCCAGCGCCGAGACCGTGGTCAGCAGCTTGAGCGTGGAGGCCGGTGTGTACGGCGTGGCGGCCCCGATCGAGAACACCGGCTTGGCGCGCGACGCGTCGTACACGTAGATGCCGTGGTGCGGGCCGAGCGACGGGTCCTTGAGGACCGCCGCGAGCGCCTTGCCGACGCCGGCCGCGGTCGGTGCGGCGCCTTCGGTGGTTGCCGGCGCCAGAACGGCCGGTGCCTGCGCTGCGGCCTGCCGCGTGGTCTGCGCTGATCCGGGGACGGCGCGCGCGCTGCTCACCAGGCCGGCGCAGAGCGCCGTGGCGAGGAGCGTGACGAATGCCGCACGGGCAGGTCGGGCCACCGGGCTGCTCCTGTCATTCGGTCGGTCGGAACCGTGACAGTATCTGCCGTATGGAGTTCGACGTCTTCATCGAGATCCCCAAGGGCACCCGCAACAAGTACGAGCTGGACCACAAGACGAACCGTCTGCGGCTGGACCGGACGCTGTTCACCGCGACCCAGTATCCGTCCGACTACGGGTTCATCGAGGACACCCTCGGCCAGGACGGCGACCCGCTCGACGCCCTCGTCCTGCTCCCCGAGCCGACCTTCCCGGGCTGCCTGATCCGCTCCCGCGCGATCGGCATGTTCCGGATGACCGACGAGAAGGGCCCGGACGACAAGGTCCTCTGCGTCCCGGCCGGCGACCCGCGCCAGGAGCACCTGCGCGACATCCACCACGTGCCGGAGTTCGACCGCCTGGAGATCCAGCACTTCTTCGAGGTCTACAAGGACCTCGAGCCCGGCAAGTCCGTCGAAGGCGCCACCTGGGTCGGCCGCGCCGACGCCGAGGCCGAGATCACCGCCTCCTTCGAGCGCCTGAAGACCCAAGGACACTAGGCTCTGTCTGGTAATTCAGCGCCGTCGCGAGGAGGTGCTCGGTGCGGTGCATCGGCGTGCGGGGGCGAAGGTCTCGATGCGGAGCATCGTGGCCTTTGCACCCGTGCGGCGAGGTGCCGTGCCGAGTGCCCCGCAGTAGGCGCTGGATTACCAGACAGGGCCTAGGCGTTTCTCAGTCGCCTGACACGCGGCGGAGCAGGCTGAGCAGCGTCCTGCGCTCCGCCGCGGTGAGCGGCTTCAGCAGGTCCGTCTCGGCGGCGTGGATGAGCTCGTCCATCGTGGTGAGCTGCCGCTCGCCCGCCGCGGTGATCGCGACGATCTTGCGTCGCCGGTCGGCGGGGTCGACCCGCCGCGCCAGGAACTCCAGCTCCTCGAGCTCGTCGAGCAGCGTGACCAGATCGCTGCGGTCCAGCCCGATCCGGTCCGCGAGCGTCGCCTGCGCGGCCTCCCCGTCGTCGGCCAGGCTCGCCAGCACGTGGTAGTGCTGCGTCCGGACGCCGGCCTCCGTCATGTGCTGCCGGACCAGCCGCTGCGCGTGCTGACTCGCCCGCCCCAACGCCCAGAGCGCGTGGTCGGACAGCCGGTGGTTCGGCGACTTCTTCACCGCACCAACTCTATTGGCACCGGCCGCCTGCGGCGTTATCGTGGGAATCTCCCATTATTTATAACTCCCACGATATGGAGTACCCACCATGCGCGCAGTGCGCTTCCACCGTCACGGCGGTCCCGACGTCCTGCAACTCGACGAGGTCGCCGTCCCCGAGCCCGCCGCGGGCCAGGTGCTGATCCAGGCCGAGGCGATCGGGGCGAACGCGATCGACACCGTGCTCCGCCGCGGCAACTCCCCCTGGGACCGCCCGCTCCCCGGCATGTTGACCGGCGATGTCGTCGGCCGCGTCGTCAAGCTCGGCCCCGGCACGCCGCCCGCCCTTCTCGGCCAACGGGTCAGCGCCTTGTCGGAGGACGCGTTCGGCGACTACGCGGCTGCCGACGCCGCGTTCCTCGCACCGATCCCCGACGACGCCGACGCGGGTGCGGCGACGATGATGTCGATGACCGCCCCGCTCGCCCTCCGGCTCCTCGAAGCGGGCCGCCTCCCGGCCGGAGGCAGTGTCCTGATCCATTCCGCCGCCGGCACCGTCGGCCACCTCGCCGTCCAGCTCGCCCGGTCGTTCGACCCCAAGACGATCATCGGTACGGCGTCGTCGCCCGCCCGCCTCGACTTCATCCGCGACTTCGGCGCCGAACCCGTCGACCTGACCGCCGACGACTGGCCGGACCGGGTCCGCGCGATCGCTCCTCAGGGCCTCGACACGGTCCTCGACGCGATCGGCGGCACCGTCTTCGCGCAGGGCCTCGACCTGGTCAAGCCGCTCGGCACGATGGTGTCGTACGGCGCGATCACCACCGAGGTCCCGATGATCCCGGCGCTCGGCCTGCGCTCGCGATCGGTGACCGGGGTCTCCTTGTACGGCTGGCAGCAGGCCCGCCCGGACACCGCGCGCGCCGACATCGCCGAGGTCACCCGGCGCTGGCAGTCGGGCGAGCTCCGCCCGGTCGTACACGCCACCCACCCGCTCGCGGAAGTCGCCCGCATCCACGAAATCCTCGACGCCCGGGCCAATCTCGGCCGGCTCGTCGCGACGCCCTGAATAGAATCGCCCGGTGGAGCTTCGGCAGTTGCGGTACTTCGTGGGCGTCGCCGAGGAGCTGCATTTCGGCCGGGCCGCCGAGCGGCTGTACATCTCCACCCCTACCCTCAGCCAGCAGATCAAGCAGCTCGAGCGCGAGGTCGGCACCAGCCTGCTGATCCGGCACAGCCGCGGCGTCGAGCTCACCTCGGCCGGGCAGGTCTTCCTCGCCCGCGCCCGGGAGACGATCCAGGCGGCCGGCCTGGCGCTGAAGGACACGCGCCGGGCCGCCGGCCTGGACGAACCGGTCCTCCGGCTCGGCCTGCTGAACGGCATCCCCGGCTGGCTCCCGGCCGCCCTCGAACAGCTCGCCGCCGAACGCTTCCCGGCCGGCACGGTCACGCTGGAGGCCGGCACCACCACCGACCAGCTGCGGATGCTCGGCGCCGGCGAGATCGACCTCGGCCTGGTCCGCACGCCGGTGACGTTGCCGCCGGCAATGACGTGCCAAGAGCTCGCCGACGAGGAGCTCGGCGTCCTGCTGACCGCGACGCATCCACTCGCCGCGGAGCCCGAGCTGACGCTCGACGACCTGACCGGCCTCGAACTGATCTGGATCCCGCGCGCGGCCGCGCCCGAGTTCTACGACGACGCGATCCGCCGGATCGGCACCGGCGTACGGCTGAGCGACATCAGCATGAGCCACTCGCAGCTGCGGTCGGCCCTGCTCGTCCGGCGCTCCGCGATCAGCCTCGGCTCCCGTCGCGCCGCCACGCCGGACATCGTCTGGCGACCGCTCGCGGGCCGGCCGCTGGTCGCCCGGTACGCCGCCGTGTGGCGCACCGACTCGGCCAATCCCGTGCTGCGGTCGATGACCGTTAGCCCCGGCCTAACGGTCGTTAGGCAACACGACGTGGTGGACTGATCCCCCCGGTGGTTGGCTCGAATCGTCAACCACCGAAGGAGAGACAAAGTTGCGGGAACACGTCGTGATCGTCGGCGGCAGCTCCGGTATGGGCCGCGCCCTCGCCGCCGAACTCGTTGCCCAGGGCAGCGAAGTCACCGTCGCCGGGCGATCACCGGACAAGCTCGACGACGTACGCCGGGAGCTCGGCGTCCGCACCGTCGCCATGGACGTCGGCGTCGAGCAGGACATCGAGCGGCTCTTCGCCGTCACCGGCAAGGTCAGCCACATCGTCACCACGGCCGCCGATGTCGGCGGCGCCTACCAGCCGATCGCGGCGTACGACGTCCGCGCGGCCCGCTCCGCGGTCGACTCCAAACTGCTCGGGCCGTTGCTGCTGGCCAAGCACGGCGCGCCGCTGCTCGAACCCGGCGGCTCGATCGTGTTCACGTCGGGCATCGCGGCGTACCGGCCGGGTCCCAGGGCCTCGTTGCTCGCGGCGCTCAACGGCGCACTCGCGTCGCTGGCGGCGGCGCTGGCGGTCGAACTCGCGCCGTTGCGCGTCAACGTGGTCTCACCCGGCTGGGTCGACACCCCGATCTGGCAGGACGTCGCCGGCGACGCGGCGCCGGCGACCCTGGCCGCGATGGCGGCCCGCCTCCCGGTCGGCCGGATCGGCCGGACCCAGGACATCGCGGCGGCGATCATCGCCCTGCTGCGCAACGGCTTCATCACCGGCACCGTTCTGCACGCCGACGGCGGACACCGGCTCGCCTAGGAATGGAGCGTCCCCGGCAATGCGCCGTTGCCGGGGACCACTGGATCAGGGGCGACCGAAGAAGTCCGGGGGCTCCCAGTAGTACACGCTGTCGATCTGCACCGGCTTGCCGGTCCGCGGCGCATGGATCATCCGCCCATTGCCGAGGTACATCGCGACGTGGTGGATGGTGCCCGGGTCGTCGGGGTCCAGCGACCAGAAGATCAGGTCGCCGGGCCGCAGCTCGTCCTCGTCGATGTGCTGGATCTGCTCGTACTGCGCGACGCTGTAGTGCGGCAGCTGGACGCCGGCCTGCTCCCACGCGCCCATCGTCAGCCCGGAGCAGTCCCATCGGCTCGGGCCGGTCGCACCCCACAGGTACATGTCGCCGAGCTGCCGCATCGCGAAGTCGATCGCGGCCTGCGCGCCCTTCCGGGTGCCGTCGTTGCCGCCGTCGTTGCCGCCGTCGTTGTCGCGCGGCGGGGTCGGCTTGTGGCGCTTCGGCGGGTTCTTCTTGCCGCTGTTCTGCTTCTGCTTCTGGTCCTCCTCGCGCTGCTCGCGCGCCTTCTCGGCGGCTTCGCGCGCCGCCTCGGCCGCCTCCCTGCGCCGCTCGGCGGCCTCCCGGGCGGCGATCCGGCGCTTCAGCTCGGCGGCCTTGCGCGCGGCCAGCTCGGCGGCGCGCTGCCGGGCGAGCTCCTCGAGCCCGCGCTGCCGCTGGGCGGCGACCTGGACCGAGATGTTCTGCAGGGTGGCGAGCTGCGTGATCGACTGCTTGCGCTGGACGCCGATCGCGGTCACGGCGGCCGACTGCGCGGCCTCCGCGGCCTCGGCCGCCTTCTTCGCCTTGGCCGCCTCGTCGGTCGCCTTCTTGACCTTCACGACGGCCTGGTCGGCCTGCACCTTGAACAGGTTCGTCATCACCTCGGTGGCCGTGAACCGCAGGTACGAGCCCTGCATCGCCGACGACACCGAGTGGGCGGTCCCGGCCGAGTCGAGGAGCTCCTGCGGGCCCTCCGCGGTGAACAGCGGAGCGAGCTTCGCCACGTCACCGCCGCCCTGGTACGACGCGGCGGCGAAGCGACCGATCTGCTGCCGCTGGGCGGCAAGCGTCTTCTGGGCCTCGGCGGCGCGGGCCGCGGCGGCGGCCGCCTCGGCCTTGGCCTGCTGCAGCCGGTAGACGGCGCCGTTGTAGGCCTCGTCCGCAACACCGGACTGGACGCCGAGCTGCTCCAGCCGCGCGGCGGCGGCAGCGAGCTGACGCTCGATCGCGGCGACCTGGGCGGCCTTGGAGGCGGCGGCCTGCTTGGCCCGCTCGACGGCGGCCTTGGACGGAATCACCGGCGGCTTCGGCTTGGCGGCCTCGGCCGGGAGGGTAGGCACGGCCATGGCACCGGCCAAGCAGATCGCGAGCACCCCGGAGAGCAGCACCTTGCCTGCTCTGCCGGTCTTCCCAGCACTCGTGACCCGCCCGCCGGACGTGGCCCTGAGGGGCGTCCGCATCGGGATGGTTCCTTCCGCCGGTCACGAACCCCTTCCCCAGGGTTCGTGAACTTTTGGTCCTCCTGGACCACATACGTGACACTAGTTGCCTGCAGCCCCATTGGGAACAGTTTTCACAGAAGTATCTTTGTTTCACCCGTGTGTCGACTTGACAAACTACAAGCTTGTAATTCCGTGAGTCCGCAGGTGGGCGCACGAAAACGCCCCTCCGGCCGGCGCCGGAGGGGCGTTTCTGCGAGCTGCTCGGTTCAGCTCAGGACGAACGAGGCGACCACCGGCAGGTGGTCCGAGGCCGGCGTCACGGGGACGGCGGCCTTGGTCGGGCGCAGGCCCGCGCTGTGCAGCTGGAAGTCGATCCGCTTGGTCGGGTTGTCCGCCTCGATCGTGTAGCCGGGGCCGCTGCCGACCTCGTCCCAGGTGTCGGCGTACACCGCGGTCAGTGTCTTGATCTCGGGCTTCTCGGGCGTCGCATTCAGGTCGCCGACGAGCAGCGTCGGGGTCTTGGAGCCGCTGAGCAACTCGACCACCTTCTGCGCCTGCTCGAGCCGCTCGGCGTTGTTGTTGCTGGTCAGGTGCGTGTTCGCGAACCGCAGCTTGGCGCCGCGCACCGTGATGTCCGCCACGGCCAGACCGCGCTGCTCGCCGGTCGGATAGAGCGGCAGGAGGGTGTTCTCGAAGTCCTGGATCGGGTACTTCGACAGGATCGCGGTGCCGTACTGACGCCGCGGCTCGCCCGGGTTCAGCGGCGGCAGGTCGAGGTTGGCGGCGTACGCGTAGTGCATCTTCAGCCGCTGCGCGAACCAGGCCGGCTGGTCGACCCAGTTGCTCCGCTCGGCCCAGTGCCGGTCGACCTCCTGCAGCCCGATCACGTCGGCCCCGGACTGCTCGATCAGGGCGGCGATCCGCTCGAGGTCGAGGACGCCGTCGATCCCGGCGCCGTGGTGGATGTTGTACGTCATGACGGTCAGCGGCCGGCCCGGACGACCCGCGTCGGGCTGAGCCGCGGCAACGGTGGGGACCACCATCAGCAGTCCGGCGAGAACGGTCAGCAATTTACGCATGACCATATCCTTCCGGAAAACCGGCGACACCCGCGCGACGAGCGGGTGTCGCCGGTTTTAACGTCAGTGCACGAGGCGGCCGACGGCGCCGTTCGCGCCGGAGGCCCAGCAGCCGGCGTTGATTCCGTGCCCGGCGCATTCGACGCTGTCGAAGCTGCCGTCGTAGAACTGCTTCCAGCTGCGGCCGCCGTCGAAGCTGACGTCGCTCCCGGACGGGCCGACCGCGAGCACGGTCGTCGGCGACCACGGGACGAAGTGCGACCCGCTCCGGTACCCCTTCGGCGCCTTGTCCGCCGGCACCAGCTGCCAGGTCCGGCCGCCGTCGGAGGTGACGGACGCGGCCTTCACGGCCTCGGTCGGCTTCAGGAAGTCACCACCGACCGCGACGCCGAACAAGCTGTTCCGGAACGCGAGGCTGAAGATGCCGGCCGCTGCGCCGCTGGCCATCGGCGAGTCCGCGACCGTCCAGTGCCGGCCGCCGTCGACGGTCCGGAACACCCGCGGCCGGTCGCCGCCGCCGCTCGCGAACCACGCCGTCCGGCCGTGCCCGGCGACCAGGCAGGTGCCGCTGGCCGCGAACGCGAACTCACCGGGGAGCGCGGCCGGCATTCCACCGCCCGGCTGCACCGTCCAGGACTTCCCGCCGTCGGACGTTGCGGCGATCCGGAACTTTCCGTCGACCGGATCGCTCAGCGCCAGGCCGTGCTTGTCGTCGTTGAACGCGATGCAGTCGTAGAACGCGTTCGCGTCCGTGTTCCGGAACGTTTCCGTCCAGGTCTTTCCGCCGTCAACCGTGCGGTACACCCGGGAGTCCTCGCCGGTCCCGATCGTCAGTGCGACCGCGCGCCGCGCGTCGAACGCCTCGACATCGCGGAACTGCAGCGCTTCGGCGCCGGCCGGGCTGACGTTCTGCCAGTGCTTCCCCCCGTCGACCGTCCGCAGCACGGTCCCGCCCGACCCGCCCACCCAGGCGACGTCCTTGCTGACCGCCGCGAGTCCACGGAACTGCGCCGTGGTCCCGGTCGGTGTCAGCTCCCAGCGGTACGACGATCCGCCGTGAGCCTGGGCGGGCACGACCTGACCCATCAACAACAGACCTCCTGCCGCCAAAGCGGCCACACGCAGGATTCTCATGCGCCGCAATCTAACGGGCGGTCAGGCTGTCGTCAGCTGGAAAGACTGTGTCGTTCCTCCGTTGCAGGTGAGTTGGACGAGTTGGGTGCTGTCGACGACCGAGCCGTTGGGGACGGTCAGGCATTTGCTGCTGAGCCGGCTGACGAAGTGGAAATAGCCGCCGGCTTCGGAAACGGCCTGCCACTGCTGGTTGTTTCCGCCGCCGTACGTCCACAACTGCAGGCCTGTGTTGTCCGCCGCGGAAACGCCGGTCACGTCGATCACCTTGGTGGCGTCGTTGCGGTTGTTGACCCGCGTGAAACCGCTGGACGTCGGCTGGAACTGGAACTGCTGCGCCTGCGTGCCGTTGCAGCTGTACTGCTGGATCACGGTGCCGTTGGCGGTCCCGGCCGCGCGGGCGTCGACGCATTTGCCGTTGGCCTTGTTCGCGATCGAGTACCACGAGGTCGGCGACGGCTGGTCGGCCGGCGGCGTCGTACCGGCGCCGCCCAGCCACTTCAGCGCGTCCATCATGAACTGGTTCTGCGCCGGGCTGTCGAAGGTCGACGAGAGCCGGGTGTTGGTCTCGTAGTTCATCGCGTTGTGGCCGAAGTTCGCGTAGATCATCTTGTAGTTCTTGTTGGTCCAGATGATCGGGTAGTAGCCGCTGTACCAGGACTGGTTCGGGTCGGTGCCGACCGGGAAGCTGGAGGCGTCGATCGAGGCCAGGATCTGGATGTCCGGGTTGTTCCGCAGGTCGTTCTGCCAGCTGTACCACTCACTCACCGAGGAGCGGAACGTCGCGCCGGTGTTCGCCAGGGACGGATGCGAGCGGTTCTCGGTCCGCAACGTGACCGCGGTCGGGCCCCAGGTGTTGGACTGGAATCGGCCGGTGCCGAGCAGCGTGTTGTTGAACCACGGCCAGCCGCCGCTCGCATCGTTGTACGCCGCGACATGGAAGCCGAAGAACGCGCCGCCGTTGTCCAGGTAGTTCTTGAACCCGTTGCGCTGGGCGTCGGTGTGCGGCGAGTCGTCGAGGAACATCACCACCTGGTACTGCGAGGCGGTCAGGTTGTTGAGCTGGTCCCAGTTGTTCGTCGCGGTGTAGGTGAAGCCGTTCTGCGCTCCGAACTCGGGAAAACGCTGGTTGGCCTCTTTCTCGAAGTCGATGTGGGCGGCGTCCCAGGTCCCGCTGTAGAAGGCGAGCACCTTGAACGTCGCCTGGACTCCGGCGACCGCGGTCGAGGTCAGGCCGCTGATCAGCAGCACCAGGGCGAGGACGAATGCGGGCAGGCGAAATCGATCGGAAAGCATGGGGGCGGACCTTTCCGTAAGAACGCTCTGTAAATTTCAGGACTTAAATTAACTCCCGATCAAAGCCCTGTCCAGAGCTCATCGCCTGACTGCCCAGAACGCTCAGCAACCGCAACTTCTCGGCGCTCTCGCTGCCCGGCTCCGCGGTGAACACGATCAGCGTCTGCTGCTGGTCCCGGTTGTCGATCAGCTCGCAGTACAGCTCCAGTTCGCCGACGACCGGATGCCGGAACCGCTTGGTCCGGCTGTGCGCGACGACCACCTCGTGCGCGTCCCAGATCTCGGAGAACTCCGGGCTGCTCTTGCGCAGCGCGCGGACGATCGAGGCGGCGTACGATTTCGGGCCGTCGATCGTCGCGACCGTGCGGAGCATGGAGACCAGCAGACGGCTGTGCGTCGACAGCTCGGGTTCGGCGTACAGCGCCCGCGTCTCGGGATGCACGAACCAGCGGTAGACCTCGCTGCGCTCCATCCCGTCGAAGTTGGTCAGCTCGCCGGCGAACGCGACGTGCGCCGGCGTCTGCGCGACGACCTCGCCGCACCGGTTCAGCAACAGCGCAGGTGTGTCGTGCAGGCGGTCCAGGATTCGCAGCATGCCGGGGTCGACGTGGCAGGCCCGCGTCGCGCGCGGCGGCGTACCGTGGCCGGCCAGCAGGAACAGGTGGTCGCGCTCTTCCAGCGTCAGGCGCAGCGCCCGCGCGATCGCGCCGAGCATCTCGACCGACGGCTGCGGGCCGCGTCCGCCCTCGAGCCGGCTGTAGTAGTCGGCCGACATCGACGCCAGTGCCGCGACCTCCTCGCGGCGCAACCCCGGCGTACGGCGGCGCCGCCCGCGGGGCATGCCGACGTCTTCGGGCTGCAGGGCCTCGCGGCGTTTGCGCAGAAAATCGGACAGGTCGGCGTACTCCATGCCTCCAGTGTCCACGGGCCCCGGCGGTTAACCACTGCTTGCCGAGCAGTGGCTGAGCACAGCCTGGTTGCTCACGGCATCCGACTCCACGCTGAAGGCATGAGAACAACAGGCAACACGATCTTCCTGACCGGCGGGACCTCGGGTATCGGTCTCGAACTCGCCCGCCGGTTCCGCGACCTCGGCAACACCGTGATCATCAGCGGCCGCCGCAAGGACCTGCTCGACAAGATCACCGCCGAGGACGGCATCGAGGGCATCGAACTCGATGTCGCGGACCCGGCGTCGATCACCGCGGCCTACGAGACCGTCACGACCGAGCACCCGAACCTGAACGTGCTGATCACCATGGCCGGCATCATGCAGGTCGAGGACCTCCGCGACCACGACCTGGCAACGGCCGAGCAGACGATCACCACCAACCTGCTGGGCACCATCCGCACGGTCACGGCCTTCACGCCGCACCTGCTTCAGCAACAGGACGCGGTGATCATGACGGTCTCATCAGGTCTGGCCTTCGTGCCGCTGGCGATGACCCCGACGTACAGCGCCACCAAGGCGGCCGTCCACAGCTACACGCAGAGCCTCCGCCACCAGCTGCCGCTCCAGGTAATCGAGCTGGTCCCGCCCGCCGTACAGACAGCCCTGCTCAACCAGGAGAACGACGAGCGCGCGATGCCGCTGGCCGAGTACGCCGACGAAACGATCCAGCTGCTCCAGGACCACCCGGACGCCGAGGAGATCCTCGTCAACCGCGTCCACTTCCTCCGCGACGCCGAGCGGGAGAACCGCCACGACCAGGTCTTCGCGGCCCTGAACTCAGTCGCCTAACGCCTGCTCGATCCGCTCGACCTTCGCGGTGAGCTGGCCGGTGTAGCCGGGGCGGATGTCGGCCTTCAGGACGAGGCTGACCCGAGGGGAGACGGCCGCGACCACGTCCACGGCCTGCTTCACGACCGCCATGACCTCGTCCCACTCGCCTTCGATGTTCGTGAACATCGCGTTGGTCTCGTTGGGAAGACCGGAGGCGCGAACGACGCGGACGGCCTCGGCCACCGCTTCGCTCACGCCTCCGGTCTCGTCACCTGCTGACGGGCTGATGCTGAATGCGACGATCATGCATCCAGGATGTCAGGCTCCTCCTGCGCGCGGCGCTCGGCTCCGGAGGTGGTGAGGAGCGCCTTCTCCTTGATGAAGAGGACGGCGATCAGGGCGAGCACCGCGAACGGCACCGACATCATGAACAGGTCCGCGGTCGCCGCGCCGTACGCGTTCTCGACGATCGTCCGGATCTCCGGCGGCAGCTCGGCGATGTTCGGCACCGCGCTGCCGGCGCCGGACGACGCGCCGCCCGGGTTCAGCGTCTCGGTGACCTTGTTCGCCAGGATCGCGCCGAGGACGCTGACGCCGATCGTGCCGCCCATGCTCCGGAAGAAGCTGACCGCGGACGTCGCCGCGCCCAGCTCCCGCGCCGGTACGTCGTTCTGCGCGGCGAGGACCAGGTTCTGCATCACCAGGCCGATGCCGACGCCGAGGACCAGCATGAAGCTCCACAGCATGTACTTCGAGGTGTGCGCGTCGATCGTGCCGAACAGCGCGAGCCCGATCGGCAGCAGCACACTGCCGACGACCAGGTAGATCTTCCAGCGGCCGTACTTCGTGATCAGCGCGCCGGCGATCGTGGACGCGACCATCATGCCGAGGATCAGCGGCAGGCTCATCAGACCGGCCTTGGTCGGCGTGTAGCCCTGGGCGATCTGGAAGTACTGCGCCAGGAACACCGAGCCGCCGAACATCGCGACGCCGACCAGCGCGCTGGCGACGATGGCCAGCGTCACCGTGCGGTTGCGGAACAGGTCCATCGGGATGATCGGCTCCGGGTGTCGGCGCTCGACCAGGACGGCCGCCACGAGCGCGACGAGCGCGACCGCGACCAGCCCGAAGCTCCACCCGGAGACCCAGTCGAACTTGTTGCCGGCGAACGAGGACCAGACCAGCAGCGTGCTCACGCCGCCCATGATCAGCACCGCGCCCCACCAGTCGATCTTTACGTCCCGGCGGACGGTCGGCAGCTTCAGCGTGCGCTGCAGCAGTACGATCGCGGCGAGCACGAACGGCACGCCGACCAGGAAGCAGGCCCGCCAGCCGAGCGGCGAGTCGACCAGGAAACCGCCGAGCAGCGGCCCGCCGACGGTCGCCGACGCGAAGATCGCGCCGAAGATGCCGGAGTACCGGCCGAGCTCGCGCGGCGGGATGATCGCTGCCATCACGATCTGCACCAGCGCGGTCAGACCGCCGGCGCCGAGGCCCTGGAGGACGCGGCTGCCGAGCAGCACCTCGATGTTCGGCGCGAAGCCGGCCACCAGGGAGCCGATCACGAAGAAGCCCAGCGACAGCTGGACGAGCAGCTTGTTGTTGTAGAGGTCGGCGAGCTTGCCCCACAACGGCACCGTGGCCGTCATCGTCAGCAGCTCGAGCGTGACGACCCAGGTGTACGACGACTGACTCGCCACCAGGTCGTGAATGATCCGCGGCAATGCGGTCGACACCACGGTGCCGGCCAGGATCGCCACGAACATGCCCATCATCAGGCCGGAGATGGCCTGGATGGTCTGCCGCGGCGTGAGTGTCGTTGCGGTGCTGACCTCAGCCACGGGTTCCGGTGTGGATGACGAGGTCGTCGTCATGAGTGACCTTTCTGGTGGTGATCCGGCCCGAAGTCGGGATCGGTGCCTCGGGCAAGTAGTTGGAAGCCTTCGTCGAGCAGGTCGCGGATCGGCCGGTCGGGTGCGGTCTTGTGCAGCTCCACCGCGACCCGGCAGGCGGTGCCGGCGGCGCTGACGATCAGCGCCGGCCGGATCGACCCGGGCGGTTCGCCCATCCGCTCGCGGAGCGCGGCGGTCAGCTGCCGCTCGTCGTCGATACTCGACAGCATCAGCTGGTACAGCAGGCTCGGGGAGCTCATGATCAGCTCGCCGCGGCGCGACAGTTGGCCGTCGCTCTCCAGGTCCCGCAGGACCTCGTGGACGATGAACCACATCGTGGTCAGCGGCGACTCGCCGGCCGGGGCCGTCCGCAGCCGCTCCAGCGCCGCCTCGAGGTGCTCGGGGTTGCGCGCGAGGATCGCGTGCTCCTTGTGCGGGAAGTAGTTGAAGAAGGTCCGCACCGAGACGTCGGCCGCCTCGGCGATCTCCTCGACCGTCACCTGGTCGGGCCCCTTCTCCAGCGCCAGCCGCAGCGCGGCCTCGGCCAGAGCCGACCGCGTCTGCTGCTTCTTGCGCTCCCGCAACCCACCTTCGACGTGCATCACGCCGTCCAGGCTACGGACAAACTTGCAGTCACTGCAAACAATTATTCCCTGCAACTTTGCAGCGGTGCAGATTACCCCGCTAGCGGCGCCGCGGAATCCACGCCGGGACGGTCCGGCAGTACTCCTCGTACCGGTGGCCGTACCGCGCCCGCAGCGCCGGCTCCTCGTACCACCGGACGAACGACGCCATCACGGCCCAGGCGAGGACGCCGTACGCCAGCACCCGCCAGTCGAGGAACACGAGTGCCTGCCCGAGGATCGCCGCGACCACGCCGACGTACATCGGGTTCCGCACGAACCGGTAGTCGCCGCCGACCACGAGCTCCTCGGTCGGCGCGACCGGGGCCGGCGTACCCCGCCCTTCGCGGACGAAGCGCACGAACGCCCGCAGGACGACGAACGCACCCGCGGCCACGATCACGAACCCCGGCCAGAACCGCGGCGCGGCCCAGCCGCTGACCCACCACGGCAACACTCCCGCGACGACACAGGGGGCGGCGAAGAAGAACACTGTGCTGCCGAGGATCGCTCTGACCATGGGAGTCCCTTAGAATGTATGCAGAGCCTCCGACACGGATTCCCGTGTGCGGAGGCTTTCGTGTATGACGACTCTTCTCTACAAAGCCGCGGGTGACATCCGCGGTGACGACATCCTGCCGCTCAACCAGCTACGGGTGCACTACCCCGACATCTATACGCGCGAGCTCGCGAAGTACGCCGCCCGGCCGGAGACCCTGAACAACCGGGTCTACCCGCTCGACTGCTGCTGGGCCGACGTCGTGTTCCTCTCCCCCGTCCACCCGGCCCCGATCTTCGCCGCGCTCCGGCAGTCCGGCCGGATCGGCCCGGTCACCGTCGACTACTGGACGCTCGACGCCACGCTGCTCGACCCCGCGAACACCTGCATCCTGCTGAAACGCCACGACCCCGAACTCCGCCCGCAACCACCCGAGGACTTCGTGCCGTACACCCCCGAGGCCGCGGCCGCCCTCTCGACACCGTCCGACCGGGCCCTCGACCGTCTCCGCAACCTCAACCCCACGGAGCCCCTCTACCCCTGGGCCGACATCCCCCACATCCTCCACCGCGGCCCGATCCCCCTGACCCGCTTCCGAACCTCAGACGGCAGCCCAGTCGAACGCTGACCTCGGTGGCGACCCGGGTACGGCGCGATCAGCCGAACCCCTGGCCTCCGAGGCCCGCGTCGCGGGCGCGGGCCAGGGCCTCGGCGCGGCCGGCGACGTGGAGTTTGGCGA
The DNA here is from genome assembly GCF_040610875.1 of Kribbella sp. NPDC003505. NCBI lineage: Bacteria > Bacillati > Actinomycetota > Actinomycetes > Propionibacteriales > Kribbellaceae > Kribbella > Kribbella sp. NPDC003505. Next base: position 303,964 of record NZ_JBEXNA010000005.1, read on the forward strand.
AGATGTTGGAGACGTGGTTGCGGACCGTCTTGTCACTGACGACCAATTGGCGCGCGATCGCGGCGTTCGTCAGGCCTCGGGCGACCAGGTCGAGGATCTCACGCTCGCGATCCGTCAGCTCGGGGAACGGCGCGACTTCCGGCCCCGGCCGGCCGGCGGCGAAGTACGCCAGCACCCGACCGGCGATCGCCGACGAGAACACCGCCTCGCCGTGCGCCACCGCGTCCAGCGCCCGCCCGATCTGGGCCCGGTCTGCTCCCTTCAGCAGATATCCACGCGCACCGGCCCGGACGGCGGCGAAGACCGACTCGTCGTTCTCCAGCATCGTCAGCACGAGTACGGCGATGTCCGGATGCCGCTGCGTCACCTGCCGGGTCGCCTCCACGCCGTTCAGCACCGGCATGTGCAGATCCATCACCACGACGTCCGGTTCCAGCTCCTCGGCAAGCCGGACCGCCTGCTCACCGTCCGCCGCCTCACCGACCACGTCCTTTCCCGGCATGGTCGAGATCGCGGTGACAAGGCCCTCGCGATACAACGGGTGGTCGTCGACCACCAGCACTCGCACCGTCATACCGTCCCCTTCGGCAGCAGCGCGGTCACTGTTGTACCGAACGGGCCGGACTCGATCTGCAGCTGACCGCCGAGTTCCTCGGCCCGCTCGCGCATGGACGCCGTACCGACGCCCGCTCGCGGTCGATCGGGCAGCCCGCGACCGTCGTCGGCGACCTCGATCCGCACGCACTCGTCCGCGTCGCACACCCGGACGGCGACGGTCCCGGCACCAGCGTGCCGGACCGCGTTGCCGGTCGCCTCGCCGGCGATGTGGTACGCCGCGACCTCAACAGCGGCAGGCAGTCCCGGGATCTCGTCCGCGGTCACCCTCACCTTGGTCGTACCTGTGGACAACCGGTTCCCCAACGCGCGCACCGCGGCCGCCAGCCCGAGCTCGTCCAGCATCGGCGGCCGGAGCTCGTGCACCAACGCCCGGACGTCTGCGACCGCCGCGTTGAGCCGCGGCACCAGGCGATCGAGCAGCTGCCGGGCGGCTGCCGGATCGTCCGCCGCGAGGTCGCGCGCGGTCTCCAGGTGCAGAGCGAGAGCGGCGAGCGACGGCCCCACGCCGTCGTGGAGGTCGCGGCGGAGCCGTCGCCGTTCCTCCTCCCGCGCGACCACGACGGCCTCGCGTGCACGCTGCGCCTCGCGGGCCAGTAGGACGGTATGCGCCGCGACAGCGGCCTGCACGGCGAGTTCGTCGAGAGCGCGCAGCTCGTGCCGGTCGAACTCCGACGACCGCGCGACCGTGAGCTCACCGAGCGACTCACCGGCGTACATCAGCTCGACGGTCGTGCCCCCACTCGAGGAGTCGCCGTACGACGTCACCGAACCGTCCCGCAACTCGAGCGTGGCACGGGCTGCCCGCAGCGACCGCGCCACCCGCTCGACCACCGACGGCAGGACCCGTTCGGTCAGGTCGTCGGGTGTGGTGGCCGCCGCCAGTCGCCGGCCCAGTCGCGTGAGTACGGCGTAGGGCTCCTCGACATCGCCGTGCACCAGGCGATTGACGTGCCGCTGAAGCCAGGAATGCAGGGGCAATGCGGCCAACGCGACCACGGTTGTCGCGAGGATCGGCGTACCGGTCGTGGCGCCGAGTCCGTCGCCGACCAGCCACACGGTGCCGACGTACAGGGCGATCACGAGCGACGACAGACCGCCGTACACCAGGGCTCGCGAGATGACGACGTCCACCTCCCACAAGCCGTGGCGCAGCACCGCAATCCCGATCGCGATCGGCAGTGGGAGCATCGCGAGCGCCGCGACCGGACCGGTCGCGGCGGCCGGGAGCAACCTCGCGATCCCGAACAGGACGAGCGTGCAGGCATACCCGACAAGAACCCATTTGAGCTGCTGTCGCTCGAGATCCGCGGCCGCTCGCCATCTGACGACCAATGAGACGAGGCCGATCAGGACCGCGACGAGAAGCAGCAAGCCGGTGGTCGCACCGGCGATCGGACTGCCGACGGCCGCGACGGCAAGTGGGTTCGTCGCACCGCGGAGGGCCTCGGGGAAGTCCTGGGAGTCGTACGGTGTGAGCGCCCAGACGAGCGTGATCGCGGCAACTGCGGCGACGTTCACAAGGAGCGCGGACCGGGACCGCGCGTGGCCGTCCGGCAGCAGCAGCGGGAGCAGTACGGCGATCGCGACGTACCCGGGCGCCCAGAGCCAGGCACCCAGCCAGGTCGCCCAGTTGTCGCTGGTGAGCGCCCCGAGCTCGCTGCCGAGCAGTGCGAGACCTTGGGTGAGCGCAATCGCTCCCAGCACGAACTGGATCCGGCGGGCACCGGCAGAGCGCAGGAGCAGGGCCGCGAGCCCGTACGCGACCGCCGCCGCGAGCTCCATCAACCAGAACGACGGCCCCATCGCGCGGCCCGCGGCGGCGTTGACCGCGTGGACGCCGGCGCCGAACAGTCCGGCGAGAATCGCGAGTACTCCGGCAACTACCCCCATGAAGGCATCATCGCCGCCGAGGTGTCCCGGCGTCACGGGACAAGAAGTCCCGAGCCGGAACGTGATGCCCGCCCCTGCCCGCCGGGACGCCCCGGCCGGGACCGTGGAGCGCATCAACTGCTACCAAGGAGACACCGTGACAACCTCACCCGGCACCACCACCGGAATCACCACCGGAATCACCACCGGCCGCCGGCGGCGTCCCGCGACGGTCATCGCGTCGGTACTGGTCGCCCTGATCGCGGCGGTCGGCGGATACGGGGCGATCTACTTCACCGGCCTGGAGGGCTGGGACGGGATCGGGGTGAGCTTCGTGGTTGCGTACGAGTTCCTCAGCCTCATCGGCCTGCTGGCAGCCATCGCTCACCTCCGCGGTCACCGCCTCGGGCGCCCGGCCGTCATCCTCTACGCCACCTGGATCATCTACTTCACCCTCTACAAACTGATCGCCTTCCAGGAGCTCCAGGCCATCCCCTTCGGCGTCCTGGCGGCGATCGCTCTCGCCTGCGTGATCCGCCCGCCGGCCCGCTGACCCTCGTCCGGGGATCTACCCTCGTCGAGGGAGGGCGTTGTGTGGATTCGGTTGCTCGGGGGATTCGGCGTGGAGCGCGCGGGCGTGCCCCTGGACAGCGGGGGCTGGCGGTTGCGGAAGGCCCGCACGCTCGTGAAGATCCTGGCGCTCGCCCGCGAGCAGCGGTTGCACCGGGACGCACTGGTCGAGGCGCTGTGGCCGGATCGGCCCCCGGAGTCCGCGGTGAACAATCTGCACCAGGCACTGCACGTCGCTCGGCGGGTGCTTGCCGGTGAGGAGTCGAGCACCGGTTGGCTGGTGTTGCGGGACGACGTCGTCGCGCTGCGATCGGACGGACTGGTCGAGGTCGATGTGCGGACTTTCGAACGACTGGCGGCCGCGGGCCGAACCAGTGGCGACCTCGCCGAGCTTCGGGCGGCAGTTGCCGCCTACACCGGCGATCTGCTGCCCGAGGACCGGTTCGAGGACTGGGCCGCGCGGCCGCGGGAAGAACTGCGGGAGGCCTTCTGCGATCTGCTCGTCGACTTCGCGGACGCGGCCGCGGCGAGCGGTTCCGAGGTGGAGGCGCTCGATGCGCTGCAGCGCGCACTCGCCATCGATCCGCTGCACGAGCACGGCGTTCGAAGCCTGATGCGGCGGCATGCGGCCATGGGCCGGTTGTCGGAGGCGCTGGCGCGGTACGAACGGCTCCGCGGTGACCTGCGCACGACGTACGGCTCCGACCCTGATCCGGAGACGCAGCGGCTGTACCGCGATCTGCTTGCCGGGAGCACGGAGGAGCCTGTCACGACGCCCCGGCACAACCTCGCGCCGGGGTTGACGAGCTTCGTCGGCCGCGAGCGCGAGATCGCGGATGTCCATCGCCTGCTCGAGCGCGGCAGGCTGGTCACGCTCACCGGCGTCGGCGGCGCCGGCAAGACGCGGCTGGCGGAGGAGGCCGCGCGCAGACTGCTCGACTCGTACGCGGACGGGATCTGGATCGCGGACCTGGTACCGGTGGCGGATCCGCACCTAGTCGCTGACACCGTTGCGGCCGCACTGGGGCTGGATCCGGCGGCCGGCTCGGACTCCCTGCGGACCTTGCTCACCCGCCTCGCCCCTCGCAATCTGCTGCTGGTGCTCGACAACTGCGAACATCTGCTCGCCGCCTGCTCAGGACTCGCGGGCGCTCTGCTGCGCGGTTGCCCCGGAGTCAGCGTGCTGGCGACAAGCCGGGAACCTCTGCACGCCGAGGGCGAAGTGACCTTCCGGGTGCCCTCACTCGAACTGCCCGAGGCCGGCGACGCCGCGGACCTGGACCGGCTCGGGACGTTGCCTTCGGCGCGACTGTTCGTCGAGCGGGCCCAGGCCGTCCGTCCCGGCTTCGTCCTCGACGCGGACAACGCCACGGCCGTGGTGGAGATCTGCCGCTGCCTCGACGGAATCCCGCTCGCGCTCGAGCTGGCGGCTGCTCGTGCCTCGCACCTGGAGCCGGCGGAGATCGCGGAGCGCTTGAGTGACGCGCTGGCGCTGCTCGGCCGGCCGGGTGAGCTCACTCGGCACGCGACGTTGCGAGCCGCGCTCGAGTGGAGTCATGCCTTGCTGTCGATCGACGAGCAGGTACTGCTGCGCCGGCTCGCGGTCTTCGCCGGCAGCTTCGCGCTCCCTTCGGCGGAGCGAGTGTGCGCGGACGAGCGTCTTCCGGCCAAGGACGTGCTGGACTGCCTCGGCCGCCTGGTCGACAAGTCCCTGCTGCTGGTCGATCATGACGGTCCTCGCTCGCGCTATCGCCTCCTGGAAACCATTCAGCAGTTCGCCCGGGAGCGGCTCGTCGCCGCCCGGGAGGTCGAGCAACTGGAGACCGCACACTGCCGGCACTTCCTGGAACTGACCCTGAACCAGGACCCGGAACGCGCCGGCGTCGTCGTCGAACGTCCACAGCTGCTCGATGTCGATCACGACAACCTGCGTGCCGCGCTCGGATGGGCGCTCCGCAACGATCGCGAGCGGGCCTTGCTACTCGGCGTGAACCTGGCTCAGTACTGGCTGGCGCGGGGACACTTCGCCGAGGGAGCGGGCTGGCTCGAACGCATTCTCGCGGTGGCCGTCGAACCGTCCCGGGAACGGGCGCGGGCGATCTTCGCACTCGCGGTCCTCGACGCCCGGAGCGGTTTGAGCGACAGATTGCCGGGCCTCGGAGACCAAGCCGTTGCGGTCGCCGAACAGTCCGGCGATCCCGCTGACCTCGTGTACGCCGGGGTACTGCGCGGCACGCTGCTGCTGGGTAGCGGCGACCTCGACGAGATCGAACAGACCGCCGCGCAGGCGCTTGCACAGGCCGACGCCCTCGGATCCGCACCAGTCGCCGCCACCGCCCAAGGGCTGGCCGCGATGGTCGCGTTGTTCCGTGAGGACGTCGAACCCGCGCACCAGCGATTCGCCGAATGCCTGCGGCGACTGGAGCTGATCGATCCGACGGCTGCGCCCTTCTTCCCGGCGGTGACGCTGTGTCTGCCCCTCGCGCCGGTCGGCGGGTCGATGGTCCCGGTGTTCGAGGAGACGTTCCTGCTCGGCCGCCGGGTCGGTGCCGTGCGGGCCCGCGGCTACGCCCTGTCCGCGTACGCCGACGCGCATCGGCTGGCGGGCGACCTGGACGGCGCGCTCGACGCCGTACGACGCGCGGTCGACACGTTCGCCGGAATCGGCGACGGATCCGGGCTCGGCCATGCGCTCAACCACCAGGGCTGCATCGAACGCGACCGGGGACTGTTCGATCCGGCCGAGAAGCATCTTCGTGACGCGTTGCGGATTCGTGAGCAGCTCGGCGACCGGCGTGGCGAGAATCTGACGCTGGCCAACCTCGGACTGCTGGCCGCGGCGGCCGGTGACCCCGGAGCCGGACGACGTCTCGCGCGCATCGCCCTCGACCGCGGCGACGCGGTCGACGACCGGCCGGCGGCCGCGGGCGCGTTGCTGAACCTGGTCGTCGTCGAGCTCTTCGCCGGCGAACGTCGCGCCGCTCGAGTGCTGTCCGAACAGGCCGTCGAGGCCTTTCGGCCGCAGGGCTACTTGCGACTCGAGGCCTGGGGCCGGCTGGTCGCCGCCGAGCTGGCCGCGGGCGACGGTGACGCTCAGGCAGCCGACGCACACATCCGAGTGGCATCCGAGCTCTTCGGGAAGCTGGGTTGCCGTATCGGCGCCGCCCGCGTCGCGGCCCTGTTGCAGCACGGCTGAGGGGCTGTCGCTGATAGCGGGCTAAGTCACGCTAAGTCGTTGCGAAGGCGCTCTTCCTAGCGTCGTTTCCGTCCAGGAGAACCTGGACGGACAACTAGGAGTGGAAATGACAACAACGCAAGCGCGGCAGGACGCACTCGGGGAGGCCACGCTCGGTGAGTTCGCCGAGGGACTTCGTGGCGAGCTGATCCGGCCGACCGATCCGTCGTACGACGAGGCGCGGTCGATCTGGAACGCCGCGCACGACAAGTTGCCCGCGCTGATCGTGCGCTGCCGCGGCGTGGCCGACGTCATCCGGGCCGTGGAGTTCGCACGGAGCGAGGGCTTGGCACTGGCCGTGCGGGGCGGCGGGCACAGCATCCCCGGCTTCTCCACGACCGACGGCGGCCTGGTGATCGACCTGTCGCCGATGAACGCCGTGCGGATCGACCCGGACCGGCGCCGGATCGTTGCGCAGGGCGGGTGCGTGTGGGGAGATGTCGACGCGGAGGCGCAGGCCTTCGGGCTCGCGGTCACGGGCGGTCTGGTGTCGACGACAGGGGTCGCCGGCTTCACGCTGGGCGGTGGGATCGGCTGGCTGGTCCGCCGCGCCGGACTCGCGTGCGACAACCTCGTCGGGGCCGATGTCGTCACGGCGGACGGCCGGTACCTGCACACGAGTACGGACGAGAATCCGGAACTGCTCTGGGCGCTGCGGGGTGGCGGCGGCAACTTCGGAGTGGTCACCTCGTTCGAGTTCAAGGCCCACGAGGTCGGTCCGACGGTTCACGCCGGCCTGGTCTTCTACCCGGGCGACCAGGTGGCCGAGGTACTGCGCGGCTTCGGTGCGGCGGCGGGATCCGCACCGGACGAGTTGTCGCTGGCACTCAACCTGACCACCGCGCCACCGCTGCCGTTCCTGCCGGAGGAGGTGCACGGCAGGCCGATCGTCGCCGTACTCGGCATGTATTCGGGGCGCACCGAGGACGGGGACGCGGCGACCAGGCCCTTCCGTGAGCTGGCGCCGGTGGTGGCCGACCTGTTCGGACCGATGCCGTACACCGCGATGCAGACGCTGCTCGATCCGCTGTTCCCGCGCGGCATGCGGAACTACTTCCGCTCGGCGTTCTTCCACGATCTCGGGCCGACGACCGTCGACGCGCTCGTCACGGCGCACGCCCAGGTGCCGAACGGCGTCTCCGAGCTGCACATCCACCATCTCGGTGGCGCGATGGGCCGGGTTCCGGCCGACGCCACCGCGTTCGGCACGCGGGACCGCGAGTACATCCTCAACGTCGTCGCCAGGACGCCGGACGCGAACGGCTACGACGAGGCGGTCCGGTGGGCGCGCTCGTCCGCGGCAGCGCTCGGCCCGGACGCGGCGTCGTACGTGAACTTCACCGGCGAGACGAACGAGGAGATCGTCCGAGCGTCCTACCCGACGGCAACCTACGACCGGCTCGTCGCCGTGAAGAACACCTACGACCCCACGAACCTGTTCCACCTGAACCAGAACATCCCCCCGAGTGGCTAGCCAGGTGTGCGGAGGTCCCGCCGGGAGCTGACGCCGCGCTTGGCGAAGATGTTGCGCAGGTGGTACTCGACCGTCTTCGGCGTCACGTGCAGCCGGTCGGCGATCTCGCGGTTGGTGAGACTCCGATTGACCAGGTCGACGACCTCCTGCTCCCGCTCGGTCAGTCCGGTCGCGCCGCTCCCGGTCAGCCCGGTCAGCCCGGCAAGGTCGGTCGCCGCCCGGAGACGGTAGGGCGAGGCGCTCAGCACTGTGAAGCAGGCCTCGGCCGCCGTCAGCCAGTGGGTGGCCGAGGTGGTCTTTCCGAGTGAGAGCAACTGGAGGCCGTGGGTATGGAAGAGCCGGCCGTCGGCCAGTCGCGGGCGTGTCTCGACGAGGGTCGCCAGGTAGTCGTCTGTGCGTTCGACAGCCTCGAAAACCTTGCCCTCGGCCTCCAACTGGCGAGCGGACAGCCGGGCGACCGTGCTGCTCATGATGTCCATCCCCCGAGCTCTGGTCCGCAGACTCGACCGCCGATGCGCTGCGCGGCCTTTGCGGCCTGGCGTACCAGATCTTCGGCGATCTGCCAGTGGCCGCGGGCCGAGGGAACCAGCGAAGTAGCCAGGTAGCGCAGTACCTCGTTCATCAACGGCTCGTCGACAGCGGCGAGCAGCGAGGCGCCCCGCATGGTCTGCACGCTCTCGTCCCAGTCGCCGCACTGATACTGCACCGCGGCGAGATAGCAGGGGCGGCCGAACCCCGGACAGCATCGGTCAGCTGGCGCCTGGCCACCTCGGCAAGATCCGCGCGTGCCTCGTCGGCCAATCCCAGCTGGGCGTGCGCCACAGGCACCCCTCCCCGCAGATGTAGCCGTAGATCGCTCCGTCGGGCATCGTCACGGCGCTCACGTTCGAAACGGGCCTTCGGACCACCACTTCCGTTGTCGGTACTGGATGTTCTTCACGGTCCGCGATCGCGCCGTCACCCGCCCTGGGGTGTGTCCCTGGGGCTGTCCCCAGGTCTCTGACCGAGTGCGCTGCGGGGTCGCCAGTGACAGGCCGTCGCGCGCCGGCCGCGGGCGTACCGTGGTGGGGGTGGGTGGTCTTGGGGGTGGGGATTCGGGACCTGTTCGGGGGGAGCCACGGTGGCCGAGTGTGGCTGCCGTGGTGCTGGCGATGGCGTTGACGTTGGTTCGGCCTGCGGACTTGCGGCTGCTGCCGGCATGGGTGCTGCCGCTGGTCGAGATCGTGCTGCTGACGGTCCTGATCGTGAGGGATCCGGGGCGGATCGACAGACGCTCGTCGTTCTTGCGTGGAGCGTCGATCACGGTCGTGACGCTGCTGGTGCTGGACGCGCTGGTGGCGACCGTACGGCTGATCGCAGCGCTCATCCATGGCGGGTCGATGACCAACTCACCGACCAAGCTGCTCGCCGCCGGTGCCGTCGTGTGGTTGTCGAACCTGCTCTCGTTCGCGCTGCTGTACTGGGAACTCGACGCCGGCGGCGCCGCGAACCGCGCCCATCGGATGCCGCAGTACCTCGACCTCGCCTTCACGCAGCAGGTCAACCCGGAACTCGCCCGGCCGAACTGGCGCCCGGGCTTCGGCGACTACCTCTACCTGGCGCTGACCACCTCCATCGCCTTCAGCCCCACCGACGTTATGCCCCTCGCCCTGTGGGCCAAGCTGGCCATGGGCCTGCAGTCGATGATCGCGCTGGCCGTCGTGGGCCTCGTGGTGGCCCGAGCCGTCAACGTCTTCACCTGAGCGGCGGCAGGGCGGCCGAAGCTGAGATCTTGCGGATCTCGAGAACCGGCGTGATCTCGTTCACTTCCCTCGAGATGCATAGCATTGCTATGTATATTTGCAGGTGTGACAGCACGAGATCTGACCGGCCTCGGGGAAGACATGGTGGTGGCGTCGACGCGGCTGTCGCGGCTCGCCACCCGGAACGTGAACACGCTGCCGCACGCCGCGATGCGGGTGCTCGGGCGGCTCGACGAGCTCGGGCGGGCGCGGATCAGTGAGCTGGCCAAGGCCGACCGGTGTTCGCAGCCGACCATGTCCAACCTGGTGCAGCGGCTCGAGGACCAGGGGTGGGTGCGGCGCGCCCAGGACCCTGCCGATTCGCGCGCCAGCCTGATCAGCCTCACCGACGCCGGTCTCGCCGAGCTGCGCAGTGCGCGGCGGCAGGCCGGAGCCGCGCTGGCCGCACACCTGCGTCAACTCCCCGCCGACGACCTCACCACCCTGGAGGCCGCCGTCGCCATCGTCCACAAGCTCCTCACCCTCGAACCTTTGGAGGCCACGCCCCGGTGAGCACGTCGTCGTTCCTGAAGCAGCCCAAGTCCGTCTGGGCGGTCGCGTTCGCCTGCGTGATCGCGTTCATGGGCATCGGCCTGGTGGATCCGATCCTCAAGCCGATCGCCGAGCAGCTGCACGCGAGCCCGTCCCAGGTCTCGCTGCTGTTCACCAGCTACATGGCGGTCATCGGTGTCGCGATGCTGATCACCGGCGCGGTCTCCAGCCGGATCGGCGCCAAGCGCACCCTGCTCATCGGCCTGGCGATCATCGTCGTCTTCAGCGCACTGGCCGGTTTGTCGAACAGCATCGGCATGATCGTCGCGTTTCGCGCCGGGTGGGGTCTGGGCAACGCGTTGTTCATCGCGACCGCGCTCGCCACGATCGTGAACTCCGCCGCCGGATCGGTCGCCCAGGCGATCATCCTGTACGAGGCCGCGCTCGGCGTCGGCATCGCGGCCGGCCCGCTGGTCGGCGGCGAACTGGGCACGATCTCCTGGCGCGGCCCGTTCTTCGGCGTCGCGGTCCTGATGACGATCGCGCTCGCCGCGACCGCGTTCCTGCTGCCCGCATCGCCGCCGGAGGCACGGCGTACGTCGGTCGTCGAGCCGTTGAAGGCACTGCGGCACAGGTCGCTGGCGACCGTCGCGGTCACCGCGTTGCTGTACAACTTCGGGTTCTTCACCCTGCTCGCCTTCACCCCGTTCCCGCTGGCGATGTCGGCGCGGGAGATCGGGCTGATCTTCTTCGGCTGGGGTATCTGCCTGGCGTTCACGTCGGTGTTCGTCGCGCCGCGGCTGCAGCGCCGGTTCGGCACCCTTCCGGTGGCGATGACCGTGCTGCTGCTGTTCGGCGCCGATCTCGCGGTGATGGGCGTGTACGCGCACCACAAGCCGGTGCTCGCGGCCGGCGTCATCGTGGCGGGCCTGTTCCTGGGCATCAACAACACGCTGATCACCGAGGCCGTGATGGCCGCCGCCCCGGTCGAGCGCGGTACGGCGTCCGCGGCGTACTCCTTCGTCCGCTTCTCCGGCGGCGCCGTCGCTCCCTGGCTGGCCGGCAAGCTCGGCGAGGAGTTCAACATCCAACTCCCGTTCTACGTAGGCGCCGTCGCCGTCCTGCTCGCCGTCGCCGTTCTCGCGACCGGCTGGAAGCCCCTCGCCCACCTCCGCGTCCCCACCACCCATTCGGAGTCGGAAGCCGAAGCCCTCACCGCCGCCGACGCCTGACCCCCTCAACACGACCCCGCCGGAGTGCCCTTCCGGCGGGGTCGTCACGTCGAACCCGGATGCTTGGCGCCGCAGTGATGCCGTCGCCCGCTACCCGATGGCTGCCCGAGCGTCGCCAGAACATACCAAACCGTATGGTATGGTTCTCGGGTGTTGAGTCGTACCGAGTGGTTGGATGCCGGGCTCGAGTTGCTGGCTGGTGAGGGGGCGCCGGCCGTGACCATCGAGCGGTTGACCAGGGCGCTCGGGGTGACGAAGGGGTCGTACTACCACCACTTCAAAGGGGCCGCCGGATACAAGGCGGCCTTGCTGGAGTACTTCGAGGCGCGGTACACGACGCGGCTGATCGACACGGTCGAAGGCGCCGGCGACAACACGGCGGACGTGAAGCTGCAGCACCTGTTGCGGCTGGTGCTTGCGGATCCGGACAGCGCCGGGCTGGAGATCGCGGTGCGGGCGTGGGCGCTGCAGGATCCGGACGTGCGGGCCGCGCAGGAGCGGGTGGATTCGGCGCGTACGGCGTACCTGAAGAAGCTGTGCCGCGGCCTGAAGACCGAGGTGGATCCGGACCGGTTCGCGCAGCTGCTGTACCTGATCCTGATCGGCGCCGAGCAGGTGCTGCCGCCGATCCACAAGCCGGACGTGCGGGAGATCTACGACCTGGTCCTCCGCCTCATCGACTAGAGGAGTGCACATGCCGACCACCCTGCACGAGCTCGACGACCTGGTGCCGGTCGTGGACGAGATCGACGTGAAGACGGCGCGCGGCGACGTCACGCTGCGGGAGTTCGTCGCGGGTGCGCTGGGGCACAGTCCGTTGTGGATCAAGGGGTTGTTCGCCGTCCGGATGGCCGTCGCGGCAGCGCTTCGCCTCGAGACGACCGGGATCCCGGACACGCGGCAGCTGCGGCCCGAGACCGTGAGCTTCACGCCGGGCGAGAAGGACGCGTTCTTCACCGTCGTGCGCGGCGAGGAAGACCACCACCTGCTGCTGAAGGTCACCGACAACCACCTGATCGGGTATCTCGCGTTCATCACCGACAACGAGCGGCCGGCGACGATCAAGGTCGTCACCCTGGTGCAGTTCCTGCGGCCCGCCGGGCGGTTCTACTACAACCTGATCCGGCCGTTCCACCACGTCGTCCTGCTCAGTATGTGCCGAGCCGGCGCGACGTGGCGCGATAGGCAGTGAGTGCCGCGGCCACCCCGACGACCACCAATGCCGAGGCGAAGATCAGTCCGAGCAACCGCCACGGGATCGCCAACGCTGCCAGGCCGTAAGGCCCCGCCGCGATCCCGGCCAGCGCCGCCGCGGCGACCAACGATCCCAGCAGTACGCCGACCACGACCACCGTCCCCGACTCCACCAGGGCGACCGTCACGACCTGCCCTCGTGTCAGCCCGGCCAGCCGCGACAGTCTGAACTCCTGGCGCCGGTCGGCGGTCGACATCACCACCGCGTTGACGACCGCGACCGCAGTGAAGATCCCGGCCAGCCCCATGAGCGCGGCGAACAGGCCGGAGTTGCTCCGCTGCTGCGCTTCACCCCGCGCCTGCGCCCACTGCTCGACCGTCTGACCGTCCAGCGTGGCCCCGGGCGCGAGCTTCACCAGGGTCTCGGTCCTGCCGCCGGCCGGCAGCAAACTCCTCGGAATGAAGAAGTTCTCGCTCACGTCGAGCGTCTCCGGCATGATCGCGACCACCTTGACCGCGACCGATCTGTTGCCCAGCGCAACCTTGAGCGTCGATCCCAGCTGGTAGCCCTCGGCTGCCATGCCTGGTCCGATCGCGATCGTCGGCCCGGTCAGCCGGTCCAGCGATCCCTTGCGCGGCCGCAGCCTGTGCGTCTGCTGGTAGGCCGCCGGATCGATCCCGATCGCCTCGGAGTACACCGTTTTCCGAAAACGTGTGACGGCGATCGGTACGGCGGTCTGCACCGAGGCGGCCGTGATCCCCGGTCCCGGCGGCACCGCGTGATCCGCGACGACATCGGCTGTGATCAACCGTTGCTGCTCGACCCCGACCGCCTTCGCCAGCGACCCGAACGTTCCCCACAGCCCGACGACCAGCCCGACGAGCACGATCAGCGGCGCCGCGGTCGCCGCGCTCCGCCGTACGGCGTGCAGCACACCGGCCCGCGCGAGATCGGCGATCACGTTGCCGCGGACAACCATCGCGGGCAACCGGCCGACCAGCGGGACCACGACCGGGCTCAGCTGGCTCAGCGCCACGGCTCCGCTGATCATCACCACCAGCCCGATCATCAACCCGGCGACGAGGTCCCGCGCGGCCTGCGCCGCGATCACCAGCAACACCGTGCCGGATGCGGCCGTCAACCCCCAGAACCATCGCCACCGCGTCATCACCCGCCGCGCGGCCTGTCCCTCGACGACCACCTCGAGCGCGTTGACCCGCGACGCCCGCCAGGCCGCGGCGAGTACGCCCGCCAGCGCGGTGCCGACGCCGACGATCATCGCCGCCCACATCGCGCCCTGATCCCACGGCGCCACGAACCACTGCGGCAACATCCCCAGCCGGACGAGCAACCACGACTGCGCCCAGGTCGCCAACACACCAACCGGCACCCCGGCGAGGCTGCCGACGACCCCGAGCAGGCCGGCCTCGGTCACGACCATGAGACAGAGGTATCCGCGCTGCGCCCCGACCAGCCGCAACAACCCGAACTCGCGCCGCCGTTGCACGGTCATGAACCCGAACGTCGTGCTCACGATGAAAACGCTCAGGAAAACGGCCAGCATCACCGACATTCCGAGCAGCGTCGCGGCCCCGACGTACCCTTCGCGGACCTTCGCCCGCTCGAACGCCGACAACCCCGCGGGCAGCACCGGCCGATCCGTCGCCGCCAGCAGTTGCAGCCCGGACAGCACCAAGCCGACCCCGAGCGCGACAGCCACCACCGCACCGGCGAACAGCTGCCACCTGGTCCGCAACGCCCCGACAGACAACCTCAGCATGCGCCCAGCCAACCGCCCCGGACGCCGTCGCGCCCGGGCTCCAGCACCCGGCCTCGGGTAGCTCGGGCGCTACCTGGCCGACAGCAGCAGATCGACCGTGCTGTGGTTGGCTAGGCCGCCGAGCGCGCCGAGAGCGCGGAAAGTCAATGTCACGTCGACCACGGTGGGCGCGTCGAGCCGAACGCGGAACACGGTTTCTTGTCGATGCTCCCCGGTCAGCTCGTGGGCCGGCACCTCGAGCTGGAGCCCGTTGACCGGTTCGGACTCGACGACCAACGGACCGGTGACGAAGCCGTCGTTGACGACCGTCACGGCGATCGGGTGCCACTCCCCCGGCGTCAAGGTGCCGATGGGCGCGCCGCTGCGGGCAACGTTCACCCGCGCCTCCGGATTGATCGTCACCGCGATCGGCGCGTCGGTCTCCACCGGTCCGCAGCACCCGATTGCCGGTGCGTGGTGAGTCATCAGTCGACCTCGCATTCCTCGAGCCGCGACAGGTAGACGGCCTGCGCCTCGTCGTACGCCTGCCGCGCCGCGTCCCGCTCGTTCTCGCGGATGAACCCTGACTTCGCTTTCCACAGCTGGTCGACGCAGTCGTGCAGCCACTGCGCGCTGCGGCGCGACGCCCGGACGGGCTGCCCGCCGACCTCGACGAAGACCGGCTGGGTGTGCACGCTGCGCAGGATCCGCAACGCCAGCCAGGATGAGCGTTCCACCGTCACGTCGAAGGCGATCTCCTGCTCGATGCCGTCGGCAACCACTTCCTGGGACGCCACGGCGAAGCCGTTCACCACCAGCTCGACGACGACCGCGCGCGACGTGCCGATCCGGGCGCGCTCGAGATGCCAGCCGACCGGCGCACTGTACGCCGGACGCCCGGCCGGCGGTGGCGGCGGCTGCTCGGGCAGCCAGACGGCCACCGTCGCGCTGACCCGCACCTGCCCGGGCGCGTCCAGCGGATGCTCACGACCGACGTCACCGTCGACCGCCAGGTCGAACACGTGACTGCGGCCGTCACCGAAGTACGACGCTTTCTCGCGGAGTCCGGCGATCCAGGCCTCGATCGCCTGCGGGCCCGACGGCGGATCGGTCAGTCGCACATACGTGCGCCCGACGCCGGGGCCCTCGTCGTAGATGCACGGATAGTCGGTCTCGCCGAGCATCAGCGTGCGGTAGCCGACGCTGAGCAGGTGGTACCAGATGTTCAGTTCGGACGCGGGCGCGAACTCCGCGCCGCACTGGAAGTCGGCGGCACCGAGCGGCACGTCGACGACGATCTCGTTCGAGCCGATGCTCTGGAACGACGGCACGACATAGTTGGGCAGCTCCTCGGTGCCGACCGCCAGACCGAGCCCGCAGTGCGCGTACCCGACCAGCGCGTTCTGTGCCTTGCCCCAACGCATCACCGGCAGGTTCCACGACGGCCAGTCCTCGATCACGGACGTGCCCGGGAAGTCCTGGTCGGAGAGCCCGAGCAGAATCACATGGCCGGAATGGCTGGACGGAAAACCGGAAACCTCGACGTCGTACCGCAGGGCGCTCTCGCCGTCGAGGTCCGTCGGTCTGGGTGCCCACGTCATGCCCTGAGCGGCCTGCATCGCGGGGTACTCGAGGTCGGCCGGCGGGCTGATCGACTCACCGCTGAAGAACTGTTTCTGGTGGTAGTAGCACGGCGCCCAGGTGAGCACGCTGCCGAGCCACAGGCCCTCACCGCGGACGTGCCGGATCATCGTCTCGGGCGTGACGCCTTCGCTGGCGACGTTGTAGTGCGAGCATCCGCCGGCATGGATGTGCGGGTCGCCGGAGTAGTACCCGTGGCTCGCCGGATCGACCCAGCGGTCGAGCGTGATCGGAATGCTGTCCGTTTCCGCGCCGACCTCGGCGTCCAGCAGCACCGACCGGTACTCCGGACCGCGGATCGCGGAAACCCGGTACTTTCCTTCGGGCAGCCGGACCACCTCGCCGGTCGCTCGGTAAACGTGTTCGTGGAAGAACATGTCCGGCGCCAGCCGCATCGCCTTGGACGGGTACGAGCGACCTTGCCCGTCCTGGATGGTGATCGCGGCCATACAACTGCGGCCGTCGGGCTCGCGGATGTCGAGTTGGATCTCGCGCGCCGGGGCGCAGTCGAACTCGAACGAAGCGCCGTACTCACGCAGCTCGAAGCCCGTCCGCTGACCGGCGATCCGCAGCGGCGATCGACTCAGACTCCTGTGGTTGTGCTCGTCTGCCGCGAGCAGCATCACGCCACCCGACCGAACACCGTCGTCGCGGGCGTAAAGGCTGATGACCTTGTACTCGACCTCGAGGCCGGACAGTTCGCCCGGCGCCGCGAGCTTCGCGTTCAGCCATGCGTTCTTGATCCGCGGAACGACGGTCAGCGTGTCGTGCAAGGCGATCCGCGCGGAGTGGCTCTGGTAGTCGATCAGTCCGTACGTGCCGCCGTCCCACGTCGCCAGCTCGGCCTCGATGCGGTGCGGATTCGCCACCCGTACGAGGAAACTCCGCCAGCCGTGCTGGACCAGGCATGGCGGCGCGGCACCGGGCGCGCTCCGCGCCATGCCCTGCTCGTCGATCAACACGTCCACCAGGACGAACGGCCGCAGCAGGGTCTCGAGCTGGCTCCGGCGCTCGGCCTCGCTCAGCGAACTGCTCTCGAGCTTGGACAGTTGGGTGACAGCGTCGGCCGGTAGCGGATCGCCGAGTTCCTGCAGTTTCCGGACGGCGCGGACCGCGGACGCGAACAAGGGCTGCACTGGCGGCTCTGACACCGAGGGACCTCCCTGATGGCGAGTTCCTTCGCGACCCTACTCGGCACCGGCTACCTCAGCACCTCCAATAACGCGGCGACGTCCGCCTGGTCCAGGTCGCGGGCACCGATCAGGGCCTGCATCAACAGACCGTCGAGCGCAGCCACCAGGAGTCTCGCCTTCTGCGGATCCGCCGTGAAGGCGCGGGCGATTTCCGTCAGCGGCTCCAACCACGCCCCGGCCGTCTCCCGCAGATCCGGCCGCCGGGCCGCGAACAGGTACAGCTCGTACAGCGCCAGAGTCCGCCCACGTCGCCGTACGACGCTGTGCTCGATCAGCCTGGCCAGCTCGTCGGCCGGCCGCGCGCCCAGCTCGCTCCCGCGGCCGTGCAGCTCGGCGGCGAGGTCCTCGGCGGCCGCCTGCAGCGCGGCGACCAGCAGGTCGTCCAGTGTCGGAAAGTGATAGGTGATCGACGCAATCGACACGTCGGCCACGGCGGCCACCGCGCGATGACTCACACCTGCGACTCCGTCGCGTTCGATCACGGTCAGCGTCGCCGCGAGCAGCTCGCCGCGGCGCTGCTCACCGCGTGCCCGGCGCCCGTCGACACCCCGCCTGACCTGCACGAACAGCAAACTATCAGGACGTTCGTACGGATTGATTTTGCTGTCCGGAATCGCGGGATCCAGCGTTTTCCGCGACTTAGGCTCGGATCTCGTGGCCCCCTCAGAACTGACGACAGCGATGCGGCGCGCGCTGAGGCGCGCGGACGACGGCAAGACCCTCGACCCGGCGGAGGTGGAGGTGCTGCTCGGCGCGAGCGGTGACGCACTGACCGCGCTGATGGCGACCGCGGCCCGGGTCCGCGACCAGGGCCTGGCCGACGCCGGCCGGCCCGGGATCATCACGTTCTCGAAGAAGGTCTTCATCCCGCTGACCCGGCTGTGCCGGGACCGGTGCCACTACTGCACGTTCGCGACCACACCCGGCCGGGTGCACGCGCCTTACCTGTCTCCTGACGAGGTGCTGGAGATCGCGCGACAGGGTGCGGCACTGGGCTGCAAGGAAGCGCTGTTCACGCTCGGCGACGCCCCCGAGGAGCGGTGGGACGCGGCGCGGACGTGGCTCGACGAGGCCGGGTACGACAGCACGCTCGACTACGTCCGGGCGATGGCGATCCGGGTCCTCGAGGGGACCGGCCTGCTGCCGCACCTGAACCCGGGCGTGATGTCGTGGCAGGACCTGCAGCGGCTGAAGCCGGTCGCGCCGAGCATGGGGATGATGCTGGAGACCACGTCGCGGCGGCTGTTCGAGGAAAAGGGCCAGCCGCACTTCGGGTCGCCGGACAAGGACCCGGCGGTCCGGCTCCGGGTGCTCGAGGACGCCGGGCGTTCGAACGTGCCGTTCACGACCGGGCTGCTGATCGGCATCGGGGAAACGCTGACGGAACGTTCCGACTCGATTTTCGCGCTGCGGAAAATCGCCCGGCAGTACAACGGCATCCAGGAAGTGATCATCCAGGGGTTCCGGGTGAAGCCGGACACCGCGATGCGCAACGACGCCGACGTGCCGCTGGACGAGTGGCTGGCCGCGATCGCCGCCACGCGGATCGTGCTCGGGCCGCGGGTTCGTGTCCAGGCGCCGCCGAACCTGGTCGACCTGGCCGAGTGCCGCGCGCTGCTGGACGCGGGTGTTGACGACTTCGGCGGGGTTTCGCCGCTGACGCCCGACCACGTGAACCCGGAGCGGCCGTGGCCGCAGATCGACGACCTCGCGAAGGTGACCGCCGATGCCGGGTTCGTGCTGCGCGAGCGGCTCACCGCGCATCCGGAGTACCTGCGGGAGCCCTGGCTCGATCCGCGGCTGATCTCGCACGTGGAGGCGCTCGTCGACCCGGCCACCGGCCTGGCGAACGAGAACGCGAAGCCGGCCGGTCTCCCGTGGCAGGAGCCCGACGGCGGCTGGGACAGCGTCGGCCGCACCGACCTGCACACCGCGATCGACACCGAGGGCCGGCGCACGGAGACCCGCTCCGACTTCGACGCCGCCTACGGCGACTGGGACGTCCTCCGCGAACAGGTCGCCGAACGCCGCGCCACCGAAGCGCCGGCAACCACGCCAGGCATCGGCGAGGCACCTGGCTCGACCGCACCCGAGCGGATCGACGCCGATGTGAAGGCGGCCTTGGCCGCCGCTGAGCGTGACCCGGCGGGGCTGTCGGACGCGCAGGCGTTGACGTTGATGACTGTGACCGGGCCGGCGCTGGACCAGCTCGCGCGGATCGCCGACGACTTGCGGAAGGCAACGGTCGGCGACGACGTGACCTACGTGGTGAACCGGAACATCAACTTCACCAACGTCTGCTACACCGGCTGCCGGTTCTGCGCGTTCGCGCAGCGCCGTACCGACGCCGACGCCTACTCGCTGTCGATGGACGAGGTCGGCCAGCGCGCCGAGGAGGCCTGGGTGATCGGCGCGACCGAGGTCTGCATGCAGGGCGGCATCCACCCGGACCTGCCGGGTACGGCGTACGCCGATCTGGTCCGCGCGGTCAAGGACCGGGTACCGGACATGCACGTCCACGCCTACTCGCCGATGGAGATCGTGAACGGCTCGGTTCGGACCGGCCTGTCCATCGAGGAGTTCCTGATCTCGGTGAAGGAGGCCGGGCTGGACAGCATCCCCGGCACCGCGGCCGAGATCCTCGACGACGACGTCCGCTGGATCCTCACCAAGGGAAAGTTGCCGACGGCAAGCTGGATCGAGGTGATCAGCACCGCGCACAAGGTCGGCCTGCCGTCCAGCTCGACGATGATGTACGGCCACGTCGACGCGCCGCACCACTGGGTCCAGCACCTGCGAACGATCGCCGCGGTCCAGGACGAGACCGGCGGCTTCACCGAGTTCGTCCTGCTGCCGTTCATCCACCAGAACTCGCCGATCTACCTGGCCGGCGTGGCGCGGCCCGGCCCGACGTACGACGAGAACCGGGCGGTGCACGCGATGGCGCGGATCATGCTGCACGGCCGGATCGACAACATCCAGTGCTCGTGGGTGAAGCTCGGCGTCGACGGCTGCGTCGCCGTCCTGAACGGCGGCGTCAACGACATCGGCGGCACGCTGATGGAGGAGACCATCAGCCGGATGGCCGGCTCCAAGCACGGCAGCCGCAAGTCGATCGCCGAACTGACCGCGATGGCGACCGCCGCCGGCCGTCCGGCCCGCCAGCGCACCACGACGTACGGTGACGTCCCCGCGCGCCCGGCCACGGAGCTCGAACTCGCCTGACGAGTCACCGGACCGGCGGCGCGTCCCGCCCCAGCAGGGAGTCTTGACAACTGGTTAGTTGTTGCGGCAGGCAACATCTGCACGGAAAGTGAAGGAAGTTTTACTGAGCGTTGCTTACTTCAAAGGCAATGCAAATGTTTGAACCGGAGGATTCCCGGTACGCCGGGCGCCGTGACAACGTTCAGTTGTCGGCGACGGACGGGTCGCCGGCACAAGGTCCAGGTGGTTCCCGCAGCACTCCCGTCCGCGACCGGACTGTACCTCCCCTGCCGGTCACGGAATGAGACGCGGGTCCGCCCTCCTTCGGGCCACTGCCCTCTCGGGGCAACAGCAGGACGCCGGCCGTGTCGGTGGGGTGTTGGTCGCCAGTGAGGTGGCGACCAACACCCGGCACGGTCGGCGTTTCTTTCTGGAGGCTGCCTTGCTGTACCGGTGCTGCTGGGGACCGGTACAGCGGGCAGCTTTCTGTCCTGCTAGGGCCTAGTACGGGTACGTGTCGTCGCGACGCGTCGGGTCCAGGTCCCACAGGGAGAACTGGACGACCTTGTGCGACTCCTCGCCGCCGCCCGGGACCAGCCCGAACGACTCGTACTCCTTCGAGCCCAGCCCGTCGAGGTAGCAGAGCAGCTCGAAGGCCGACTGCGCGTCCTCGATGTCGTCGATGACCTCGTCGTTCTGCGCCTCGTCCGCGCGGCTGCGCACGTACTGCACGAAGGCGTCAGGGTCCGTCACCACGTAGTCGTAGCGCGCCTGGTAGCTGAGCCGCACGCCGTTCTCCGGGACCAGCGGCTCCTCGAGCTCCTCGAGGTCGTCCAGCGGGCTGCCCTCGACGATCTCCCGGTAGTCCGCGGGGTCGTCGAAGTCGTCCGGTCCCAGCGGCAGGTCGTCCAGCTCGTCAGGGTCGTACGAGTCGATCCCGAGGAAGATGTCGCCCCAGCCTCGTTCGTGGACGGCGTCCGCGAGCGCCCGGGCCTGGACCCTGACGTTCTCGATCGCGCCGGTGGCCCGCAGGTCGTGCAGATCCAGAGCGTCAGCCTGCTCCAGGAGCACCCGGGCGAGTTCACGGGCGGCCTCGGCGGCCGAGGCGGGTTCGATCGGCTCACTCATGCTGTGACGGTACAACCATGGGCACCTCCACTGCCGAGCCCGGTACTCCGAACGCGTCGACGAGGTCCACCGCCGCCGGCCGGACGGCCGCGCACAGCTCGTTGACCAGCGCGGTGATCGCCTTCGACCGGCCGGGCGACAGCCGCCCGTGCTCGAGATACCACGCGCGCTCGGTCTCGATCGTGGCCAGCGCGTGCAGGTCGTACAGCTCCTGCAGCCGCGGCCGGATCTCGTCCGGCGCGTTCCGCACCGCGGACTGGAACGCTTCGAGCACGACCCGGTCCACATGGGCGCGACCGGCTGCGATCACGTGGTCCTGGCACCGGTTGAAGACGTCGAACGGCTCGTCGCCCGCATCGATCCCCGCCTTCAACCGCCGTGCCACGCCGGACAGCATGTGCTCCTCCCGGAACCGCAGCAGGCCCGAGTGGTACGCGTCGTCGCGCAGCCCCGCGTCGGGGTCGGCGGCGTCGCTGCGATTCGGTACGGCGTCGCGCAGCCGCTCGATCAACGGTCGCAGCGCTGCCTTCTCCACTGCGATCTCCACGGCCTGCGCGGCGACGAACCGCGCCGTGCCCAACGGGTCCAGCTTGCCGAACGACTCGCGGTAGTCCGTCAGCAGGCCCTTCGCGACCAGCTGCAGCAGGACCGTGTTGTCACCCTCGAAAGTGGTGAACACCTCGGTGTCCGCTTTCAGCGTCGCCAACCGGTTCTCGGCCAGGTAACCCGCGCCGCCGCAGGCCTCCCGGCACATCTGGATCGTCTCGGTCGCATGCCAGGTCCCGAGCGCCTTCGTCCCGGCCGCCTGCGCTTCCAGCGCGCGCCGGTCGTGCTCGTCCCGGTCGTCGCTGAACACCCGGACGAACTCCTCCACCAGCTCGGCCTGCGCGAAGTGCAGCGCAAACGTCCGCGCGAGCAGCGGCAGCAGTCTGCGCTGATGCATCCGGTAGTCGAGCAGGAGCGCCTCCTCGTCGCTCCCCGGTGCGCCGAACTGGCGCCGCTGCGCGGCATACCTGATCGCGATCGTCAGGGCGACCTTGCTCGCGTTGATCGCGGCACCGCCGACCGAGACCCGGCCCTGCACCAACGTGCCGAGCATGGTGAAGAACCGGCGGTCCGGATTCTCGATCGCACTGGTGTAGTTGCCGTCAGCATCGACCTGGGCGTAGCGGTCGAGCAGGGCGTCCCGCGGGACGCGGACCTGGTCGAAGACGATCCGCCCGTTGTCGACGCCGTTCAGCCCGAGCTTCGGACCGCAGTCCGACAACGTCACGCCCGGCAGCGCCGAGCCGTCCGCGCCCCGGATCGGCACCAGCAGGCAGTGCACCCCGTGACTCTGCCCGCCGACGACCAACTGCGCGAACACGGCCGCCATCCGCCCATGGCGCGCCGCGTTGCCGATGTAGTCCTTGCGCGCCGCCGCGGTCGGCGTGTGCACGACGAACTCCTCGGTCGCCTCGTCGTACGTCGCCGTCGTCCCGAGGGCCTGCACGTTCGACCCGTGACCGGTCTCGGTCATCGCGAAGCAGCCGAGCAGCCGCCCGCTGATCGCGTCCGCGAGACAGCGCTCGTGATGCGGCTTCGTCCCGAGGTGCAGGATCGCGCCGGCGAACAGGCCGAACTGCACACCGGCCTTGACCATCAGCGACAGGTCGCCGAAGGCCAGCGTCTCGAAGGCCGCGATGAACCCGCCCAGGTCCGCCTCACCGCCGTACTCCTTCGGGTAGCCGCGCCCGGGCAGCCCGTCCGCGGCCGACTCCAGCAACAGGTCCAGGATCCGGTCCCGGTACTCGTCGCGCGGCAGCCGCACGGCCAGATCACCCAGGTCGGCGTGCGCGGCCAGGCCGGCCCGCACGACGTCCCGCGCCGCTTTGTGCGGCCCGTCCAAGTAGTCCCGCATCGCCGATGTGCTCATGTCCTCTAACTTACGAGGAATCGCCGCTACTTTCCGTCACCGTTCTCCGACTGTGGAAAAGCTGGCATCAATCCGCATCTACGGCGGTACGCTTTCTCTCGTGCCGAATTTGCGGATCAGTGAGGCAGCCGCGCTCTTGGGCGTCAGCGACGACACGGTGCGACGCTGGATCGAGCAGGGCCGGTTGGCGTCGAAACAGGTGAACGGGCGGATGGCCGTCGACGGGCAGGCGCTGGCCGCGTTCGCCCAGCAGCTGGCCGACTCCCCGGAGCCGGGTCACACGGCCGCGGCCTCGGCGCGGAACCGGATGCGGGGCATCGTCACCCGGGTCCTCAAGGACGGCGTGATGGCCCAGGTCGAGATGCAGGCCGGGCCCTTCCGCGTCGTCTCGCTGATGAGTCGTGAGGCCGCCGACGAGCTCGGCCTGGAGCCCGGCGTGGTGGCCGTCGCCTCGATCAAGTCCACCCATGTCGTCGTCGAGATCCCGGAGGCCTGATGGTCGGCCGTACCGCGTTCGCAGTCCTCGCCGCGATCGCCGCGCTCACCCTGGCCGGGTGCGGCGACGACAGCCCCGCCGCGTCGTCATCGTCGGGCAGCTCGGGGAGGCCGACGGTGTCCGGGACCGTCGAGGTGTTCGCCGCCGCTTCACTGACCGGGACGTTCACCCAGCTCGGCAAGGACTTCGAGGCCGCGCACCCCGGCGTGAAGGTGCACTTCAACTTCGCCGGCAGCTCGGCGCTCGCGAAGCAGATCAACGAGGGCGCACCCGCGGACGTCTTCGCTTCGGCGGCGCCGAAGAACATGGACGACGTGAAGGACAAGGGCACGCCGACCACCTTCGTGAAGAACACGCTGGAGATCGCCGTGCCGAAGGGCAACCCGGGCAGGATCACCGGGATCAAGGACTTCGCCGACAAGGACAAGAAGATCGCGATCTGCGCCGCGCAGGTCCCGTGCGGAGCGGCTGCCGAGAAGGTGTTCGAGGCCGTCGGGATCACCGCACAGCCCGACAGCCTCGAGCAGGACGTGAAGGCGGCGCTCACCAAGGTCGGTCTCGGCGAGGTCGACGCGGCACTCGTCTACAAGACTGACGTCTTGTCCGCCAAGGACAAGGTCGAGGGCATCGAGTTCCCGGAGTCGGCCAAAGCCGTCAACGAGTACCCCATCGCCACGTTGTCCGAGGCTCCGAACCCGGACGGAGCCAAGGCGTTCGTGGAGTACGTGCTGTCCGACAAAGGCGAGGCGGTGCTGACCGCGGCGGGCTTCGACGCGCCATGAGTCGTCGGAGCAGGAGTACGAGCGGGCGCGTCCCTCTCGTGCTGTTGCTGCCTGCACTGCTCGGGTTGGCGTTCCTGGTCGTTCCGTTGATCGGGCTGCTCGCCAAAGCCCCCTGGTCGACGCTGCCGGGGCAGCTGTTCAGCGCTGAGGTGTGGCAGGCGCTGAGGCTGTCGTTGGTCTGCGCGACTGCCGCAACTGTTGTGTGCTTGCTGCTGGGCGTCCCGCTCGCATGGCTGCTTGCTCGTGGCGGACTGCCCGGCCGCAGCGTGATCCGGGCGTTCGTGACGGTTCCACTGGTGCTGCCGCCGGTTGTCGGCGGTATTGCGCTGCTGCTGGTGCTCGGGCGACGCGGTCTGATCGGCCAGCACCTCGATGCCTGGTTCGGTATCTCGTTGCCGTTCACGACCGCCGGTGTGGTCGTCGCCGAGGCATTCGTGGCCATGCCGTTCCTGGTGATCTCCGTCGAAGGCGCCCTGCGTGCCGCCGACCCGCGATACGAGGAGGCAGCCGCAACACTCGGTGCTGGACGGTGGACCACCTTCAGGCGCGTCACGCTTCCTTCGATCGCACCAGGGATCGTTGCCGGCACGGTTCTGTGCTGGGCGCGCGCACTGGGCGAGTTCGGCGCGACCATCACGTTCGCGGGCAACTTCCCCGGCCGTACGACCACCATGCCGCTGGCCGTGTACCTGGCGCTGGAGACAGACCCTGACGTGGCCGTCGTACTGAGTCTCGTGCTCCTGCTCGTTTCTGTCGTCGTACTGGCTTCTCTTCGCGAGCGCTGGATCGGTGGGCTCCGGTGACCCTGTACGCCGACCTAAGGGTGAGCCGCGGCTCCTTCGGTCTCGCACTGGACCTGACGGTCGAGCCGGGCGAGGTCGTCGCCCTGCTCGGGCCCAACGGCGCCGGCAAGACCACAGCACTGCGTGCGATCGCCGGACTGCTCGCGCTGGACAGCGGACGTATCGCCCTGGACTTCACAGTGTGGGACGAGCCGCCGAGCACCTTTCGTACGCCGGACCGCCGGCCGATCGGCGTCGTGTTCCAGGACTACCTGCTCTTCAACCATCTCAGCTGCTTGGAGAACGTGGCCTTCGGGCTGCGCGCCCGCGGTGTCGAGAAACAGACCGCCCGAGTGGAGGCTGCGCGTTGGCTCGAGACGGTCGGCCTGTCGCAGTACGCCCGTACTCGTCCCCGCGCGCTGTCCGGCGGGCAGGCCCAGCGGGTCGCCCTGGCGCGAGCACTGGCCACGGACCCCGAACTCCTTCTGCTCGACGAACCACTCGCCGCGCTGGACGCCAGCACGACGCTGCACGTCCGAGCCGAGCTCGGTCAGCATCTGAGGCGCTTCGAAGGGCGCACGCTGCTCGTGACGCACGACCCGCTGGACGCCATGGTCCTGGCCGACCGCCTGATCATCATCGAGAACGGTCAGGTCGTCCAGGAAGGCAAACCCACCGAGGTCGCCCATCGGCCGCGCACCGACTACGTAGCTCAACTGGTCGGCCTCAACCTCTACCGCGGCAACGCATCCGGCACCACAGTCACCCTCACCGAGGGCGGCACCATCACCCTCGCCGAACCAGCCACCGGTCCGGTGCACGTGGCCTTCCCGCCCGCAGCCGTCAGCCTCTACCCCGAGCCCCCGTCCGGCAGCCCCCGCAACACCTGGCCCGCCGTCGTCACCGGCATCGAGCAGCACGCCCACACCGTCCGCGTCCGCCTGAACGCAGCCCCCGCCGGCCCCGCCGACCTCCTCGCCGACATCACCACAGCCGCCGTCGCCGACCTCCACCTAACCCCCGGCCAACTCCTCCACACCACCCTCAAAGCCACCGAGGTCCACACCTACCCGGTGTGAGCACGAGGCATCAGGCTGGAAGTTACGGGCCGTGACGGGGTTGTCGTGGATTGACATGGTGTTACGGGGCGATTCACGCTCACGGCGCGCGGTACTGTAACGAAGAGTGTTTACTTACTCACTCGTAGTGTGTGGGTTCTTCACACGAGAGTGATGACATCGTGCACTACGCCGACCCTGCTCCGGGCGCCCAAGATGTGGCGGGCACCAACGGAAAGGGGGGGTCGGACAGTCATGCACGAGAGCTACGAGTTCTACTGCCTTGCGGATCGGCGGTTCTACGAGACGCCGGCCAACCGTGGTGCCCAGCATCCGGATTTCGCGATCACGCAGCGGCCGGAGCCAGGCGGGTGGCGGCACGTGCCGGGCGAGCAGTGGATGCACTACGCGCCGGAGCATCTCCAGCTGCCCCCGCAGGGCTGGAAGGTTCACGTGTCGGCGCGGCTCCAGGACGTCGAGCGGACGCTCGACGCCGTGTGGGAGTACTGCGTCCCGCACGGCATCGCGTTCAAGTACCTGCGCAACGAGGCCGTCCTGGTGATGGTCAACTCCAAGGCCGCCCCCCGCGGGTCGAGCGGCAAGCTGGTGACGATCTACCCGACCGACGAGGCCCAGCTCGAGCTCGTGCTGAAGGAGCTGAACGAGGTCCTCCAGGGCGTCGAAGGGCCTTACATCCTGAGCGATCTGCGCTACGCCGACGGCCCGCTGTTCGTGCGGTACGGCGCCTTCGTCAGCAGGCACTGCCTGTCGCCGACCGGCGAGCGCGTGCTCGCGATCGAGGACGCCAACGGCACCCTCGTGCCGGACCACCGCGGCCCGACCTTCGTCACGCCGCCCTGGGTCCAGCTGCCGGACTTCCTGCAGCCGCATCTCGACGCGCGCAACGCGGTCACCACCAACGACCTCGCATACACGATCGACGGCGTGATCCAGTTCTCCAACGGCGGCGGCGTGTATCTCGGCCACCACAACGAGACCGGCGACCGCGTCGTCCTCAAGGAGGGCCGTCCGCACGCCGGGCTCGACATGTCCGGGCGGGACGCGGTCGCGCGGATCGCCCACGAGCGCGACATCCTCGAGCAGCTCGCCGGCCTGGACGCCGTGCCGAGGACGCACGACTACCTCCAGCTCGGCGACCATCACTTCCTCGTGCAGGAGCACATCGACTCGGTGTCACTGCAACGCGAGCTGGTCCGGCGGTATCCGCTGACGCACCCGGACGCGACCGAGGCCGACAAGGCCGGGTACGCCGAATGGGCGACCGCGATGATCGCGAAGGTCGGCGAGGCCGTGGGGCAGCTGCACGAGCGCGGTGTCGTGTTCTGCGACCTGCACCCGGACAACCTGCTGCTCGACGTGAACGGCAAGCTCACGCTGATCGACTTCGAGGTCGCGACCAGGGCCGAGGACCGCGCCCGCTCGACGCTCGCCCATCCCGGGTACGCCGCTCCGCAGGACCGGCAAGGCGTCGACGTCGACCGGTATGCCTTGGCCTGTATCGCGCTCGGCGTCTTCGCGCCGCAGGCGACGATCCTGCTGAATCTCCATCCTGGTAAGGCGTTCCAGCTCGCGGACATGATCGCCGAGACATTCCCCGTGGCGCGCGACACGCTCGACGACGCGGTGCGTACGATCGTCGGCGCCCACGCGACCGACGAGCTCGACGGCATCGCACTGCCCGGCCGGGCAGGCTGGACCGGCGTACGTCAGGCGCTCACCAAGGCGATCGTCGCGAGCGCGACACCGGAGCGCACCGACCGGCTGTTCCCCGGCGACATCGCGCAGTTCCGCGACGGCGGCGGCATCGACCTCGCGACCGGCGCGGCCGGCGTCCTGTATGCGCTGGCCAAGACCGGAGCCGGCCGTTTCCCGGAGTACGACGACTGGCTGCGCAAGCAAGCCGTCAGCACCGCGACGGGGCCCGGTCTGTACGACGGTCTGCACGGCGTCGCCCATGTCCTCGACGAGCTCGGCTACCGGCAGGACGCGCTGGACCTGGTCGACCGCACTCTCGCCGACGACTGGAGTTCCCGCGAGCTCGGGCTGCACTCCGGCCTCGCCGGCATCGGCCTGAACCTGCTGCACTTCGACACCGAGCCGGCGCTCCGGGCGAAGGCGGTCCGGGTCCTCGATCTGGTTGCCGACCGGCTGGACACTGACGTACCGGAGATCAGCGGTGGGCAGCACGCACGTGCCGGGCTGATGTACGGATCGTCCGGCCCGGCGCTGCTGTTCCTGAATGCTTTCGAGCAACTCGGCGACACCGGTCTGCTCGACCTCGCGGAGATTGCGATCCGGCAGGACCTGAAGCGCACCGTGCTCACCGAGGACGGGATGCGCCAGGTGAACCAGGGCTGGCGGACCCTGCCCTACCTGGAAGAGGGATCCGTCGGCATCGCGCTCGTCCTCGAGCGCTACCTGCGCCACCGTCCATCCGACGAGCTGGGCGCGCAACTGCAGGAGCTCAAGCGGGTCACGCACTGCGACTACTACGTCCAGCCAGGGCTGTTCATGGGCCGCGCCGGCATTCTCCTCGCCGCCGCTGCCCTGGGCGACCAGGTCGACGACCTGGCGCACGGTCTCGGCTGGCACGCGATGCCGTTCGAGGGCGGTCTCGCGTTCCCGGGCAACCAGTTGCTCCGTCTCTCGATGGACCTGGCGACCGGATCGGCCGGCGTCCTGCTGGCCCTGGGCACGGCGCTGCACGACGCGCCGGTGTCCCTCCCGTTCCTCGGACCTCCCCAGTGGTCCGAGTCCCCATCCCCACGAACCGCACCGAAGGAGGTGTAAAACATGGCACTTCTCGACCTTCAGGGTCTGGAGACCCCGGGTTACGGCCACGGCGGCCACCACCACGGCGGCTCCACGCTGACCGTGCTGGGCTGCGCTTCGCAGACCCCGAGCAACCTGAGCCTGCTGCTCTGCCACTGATACGGCACCTGTATTGCCAGGTAGTGAGGCCCTGGGCGGTGACCCCGCCCAGGGCCGACCTGTAGCTCCGGGCCTGGCTGCTCGTTGTGTTGGTGGGACCAAGGGGAGAGTGAGGTGATCGACCCGTGCAGTCTTATCCATGCGCCGAGCGTCTGACGCTCGTGGAGCAGGTGCACGGTAGTGACGTCGCGGACCCGTACCGCTGGCTCGAGGACTCCGTGGCCGCGCAGACCGAGCGATGGCTGCGTGACCAGGACGAGCTCTGGCTGACGTACGCCGCGTCGCTGACCAGCCGGTTCGGCTGGAAGAACCAGGTCCGGCGGTTGTCGGACGTCAGCAGCGTGTCCACGCCCGTCTGGCGCGGAGACCGCCGCTTCACGCTGCGCCGTGCGGCCGGGCAGCAGCACGCCGTCCTGTACGTCGACGAGACGCCGCTGATCGATCCGAAGCAGCTCGACCCGACCGGCCTGACCACGCTCGACGCCTGGCAGCCCTCGCCGGACGGCACGAAGCTCGCGTTCCAGCTGTCCCGCGGCGGTGACGAGCGCTCGTCGCTGAGCGTCCTCGACATCGCGTGCGGCCAGGTGGTCGACGGGCCGATCGACGGCTGCCGCTATTCGCCCGTTGCGTGGCTTCCCGACGGAAACACCTTCTACTACGTGCGCTTCCGGCAGGTGCGCCGTCACCGCCTGGGCGACCCCGACGAAGTCACGGTCCTCGCCGACGAGGCGTCGTACGGCCTGGAGATCAGCACCGACGGCCGCTGGCTGACGATCTGTACCGCGACCGACGTGTGGCTCGCCGATCTGACCACCGACGCACCGCCGCGGCATCTGCCGCAGGACGCGACCACGATCATGTCGGTAGGTCCGGACGGCCGTCTGTACGTCGTCACCGCGCAGGACTCGCCTACCGGGCGGATCTGCGTCGGCGACCCGACCGAGCCGACGGTCTGGCACGACTACCTCCGCCCGGACAAGCCGCTGACCGGCCTGGCGATCCTCGACGATGTGGTCCTGGTCAGCACGACCAACGAGATCACCGTGCACGACCGGGAGAGCGGCCGGCTGCAAACGACCCTGGACCTTCCCGGCAGCGGGTCAGTGGGTGCGTTGACCGCCTACGGGAACCGGGCCTGGTTCAGTTACACGGACAGCGTGACACCGCCGACTGTCTGCTGCTACGACGCGAGCACTCGCACCACCACTGGAGCCGTCGCCGCGCGGGACGCCAAGATGCGGCGGCTGACGACCAGAACCGGTGTCGAGCTGCACGTGATCGGCGAGCCGGGGCCGCGTCCGACGATCCTCTACGGGTACGGCGGGTTCGGGCAGTCGCTCACGCCGACGTACTCCGCCTTCGCGCTGGCCTGGGTCGAAGCAGGCGGGACCTTCGTGACGGCGACCGTCCGCGGCGACGGCAGCTCACACCACGCCGGAATGCGCCGCCGCAAGCAGAACGTCTTCGCCGACTTCATCGCCGCCGCCGAGCACCTGATCGCCGACGGCTGGACCACCGCCGACCAGCTCGCCATCTGCGGCGAGTCCAACGGCGGTCTGCTGACCGCGGCTGCGCTCACCCAACGCCCCGAACTGTTCGCCGCCGCGGTCTGCTCGGCCCCGCTGACCGACATGGTCCGCTACGAGCTCTCCGGGCTCGGCGAGCGCTGGACCGGGGAGTACGGCACGGTGCAGGACGCAGACGACTTCGAGGCCCTGCTCTCCTACTCGCCGTACCACCGCGTCGCCGACGGCGTGAAGTACCCGGCGGTCCTGCTGACAGCCTTCGGGAACGACACCCGCGTGGATCCCTTGCACGCAAGGAAACTGTGCGCGGCGCTGCAGCACGCGACGGCCGGTAGCCGACCGGTCCTGCTGAGGTTCGAACCGGACGCCGGGCACACCACCGGCGGCATCGGGCTCGCCGCCGACATGCTCGCGTTCGTCGCGGACCAGACGGGCCTCCGCCGATGATCACCTTCCAGGAGGTGGCCAAGCGCGGGAGGGGCTGGTTGCCGCTGATCGGAGTCAACGCGCTCATCGGCAGCGCCGTCACGCTCGCACTCCCGACGGTCCTCGGTCGTTCGGTCGACTCGATCGTGGCCGGCGACGGGTACACGCGCTGGCTGGTCGTCGCGGCGTCGCTCATCGGGCTCGGCATCGCGGCCAGCATCATCGACGCGTTCGCGGGCGCGGCCTGCGTCGCCGAGACCACGGCCTGGCTCCGCCACCGGCTGGTCCGGCACGTCGTTCGCGGCGGCCCCGGCGGCGCGCGCGACTTCGAGACCGGCGACCTCGTCACCCGCGTCTCGGCCAATGCGACCGACGCCGCCCAGGCCGGGCCGGCCGCGGTGACCGCGATCGCGGCGGTCGCTCCCCCGCTCGGCAGCCTCGTCCTGCTGGCCGTGATCGACCCGTGGCTGGCCGCCGCGTTCTTCGGCGGCGTCCTGCTCGTGGTCCTCGTGCTCTGGACCTTCGCCAAGCGGACCGCCGACGTCAGCCTGGCCTATCAGGAGACCCAGGGCCGGATCGCCGCGCTGCTGTCGGAGGCGCTCACCGGCATCCGCACGATCACTGCCGCCGGTACGACGGAGCGCGAGGAGCGCCGCATCCTCGGCCTGTTGCCCGAGCTGCACCGCAACGGCGTCGTCACCTGGCGGATCCTGGCCCGCTCCGGCGCGCAGGCCGCGGTCGTCGGCCCGCTCGTCCTGGTCGCGGTCCTGGCCGTCGGCGGCGTCCAACTCGTCGGCGGCGACATCACCGCGGGCGAACTGTTCGCCGCCTCGCAGTACGCCGTGCTCGGGGCCGGTCTCGGCAACCTGACCGGCGTGCTCGGCGAGCTCGCCCGCGCCAAGGCCGGCATCCGGCGGTCCGCCGAGGTGATCGCGATCGAGCCCGTCGCGCACGGCACGTTGACGCTGCCGTCCGGTCCCGGGCAGCTGACGTTCGACGGTGTCAGCGTGGTCGCCGACGGGAACGTCCTGCTGGACAACGTGAGTCTCGAGCTCCCCGGCGGCCTGACGGTCGCGGTCGTCGGCCCGAGCGGCGCCGGCAAGTCCGTGCTGGCAGCGGTCGCGGCGCGGCTGCGAGACCCGTCGACCGGTCAGGTCTCGCTGGACGGCGTACCGTTGCAGGCCGTCAGCCGGCGTGCGCTGCGGAGCGCGGTCGGGTGTGCGTTCGAGCGCCCGCAGCTGGTCGGCCGGACGATCGGCGAGGCGATCGACCCGCACGCGGTCAGCCCGGTCCGCACACTCGCGGCCACCCGCGCCACACATGCCCACGACTTCGTCAGCCGGCTGCCCGACGGGTACCTCACCTCGTTGCGCAAGGCACCGATGTCCGGCGGCGAACGCCAGCGCCTCGGCCTGGCCCGGGCCTGGCCGGCCCGCCGGCTCCTGGTCCTCGATGACGCCACGTCGAGCCTGGACACCGCCACCGAACGCCAGATCAGCCGCACCCTCACCGAGGACCGGCACCGCCGCACCCGCCTGATCGTCACCCACCGACCCGCCACAGCGGCCCGCGCCGACCTGGTCATCTGGCTCGACCACGGCCAGGTCCGCGCCATCGCCCCACACGCCGACCTCTGGCACAACACGTCGTACCGAGCCGTGTTCGGATGAAACGAGAGCTGTCAGACGGCGTTGCTGCGTTGCGGAGGCGGGCCGCGGTCGGGTTGATCGCGTGGTCGGTTCCGGAGATTCTGCCGACGGCGGTGTACGGGATCGCGGTAGCGCGGGCTACGGACAGCTTTCTGGGTGGTCACGCGTGGCAGGGAATCGCTTGGCTGGGCGGGCTGGTCGCGACCGCCGGTCTGGGCGCGGCTGGTGCGCGTCAGGTGTACGGGCGGCTCGGGGAGCTGGTCGAGCCGTTGCGGGACGATCTGGTCCGCCGGGTCGTCGGCGGCGCGCTCCGGACCGCGGACGACGGTGCCGTCGCCCGTCTGAACCGGCAGGTCGAGATCGTCCGGGACACGTTCGCGGGCCTGGTCCTCGTCCTGCGCAGTTTCGCGGTCACGCTGTTCGGCGTCCTGACCGGGTTGCTGTCGCTCGCCCCGCTCGTCGCCGCGTTCGTCGTACCGCCCTTCCTGCTGGGGTTCGCGTTGTCCCTCGCGGTGCTCGGGATGGCGGCGGACCGCGTCCGTGCGTCGCTGACCGCGGACGAGGACCTCGCGGCCTCGGCCGGGATGGTGTTCGCCGGCGTCCGCGACATCAGCGCCTCCGGAACCGAGGAGTACGCCGAATGGCTGGCCGGCGTGCCGATCGAGGCGCACGCGACTGCGGAACGCGCACTGGCGAAGGTCTCCGCGCTACGGACGCTGTGCTTCGCCGTGGGCGGCTGGTTGCCGCTGCTGATCCTGCTCGCGACCGGACCGTGGTTGGTGGGCCGCGGCGTGAGCACAGGTACGTTGCTCGGCGGACTGACCTATGTCCTGATCGGTCTGCAACCGGCGCTGAACACGGTGATGAATGCCCTGGGCGACAGCGGCCTGCGCTACGTCATCACGCTCGGCCGGATCCTCGACACCTCGACCCCGACCGACGCGCCGCGCACCGTCGACGTACTCAACGGCTATCAGGTCCGGCTGCGCGGATTGACGTTCGCGTACGGGCCGAAGGCCGAGCCCGTGCTCGACAAGCTCGAACTGACGATCCCCGAAGGCGACCACCTCGCCGTCGTCGGACCCAGCGGTATCGGCAAGTCGACGCTGGCCGGCCTGGTCTGCGGCATGCTGACTCCGACCGCCGGCCACGTACAGCTCGGCGGTGCTCCGCCGGCCGACGTCAACGTCGAGCGGCTCGCGCAGACCCGGGTCCTGATCCCGCAGGAGGCGTACGTCTTCAGCGGCACCGTGCGCGACAACCTCGCCTATTTGTTGCCCGACGCAACAGATCATCAGCTGGAGCTCGCCACCAAGACCGTCGGCGCCGAGCAGCTCGTCGAACGTCTCGGCGGCCTGCACGCCACGGTTCGCCCGGGCGAGCTCTCCGCCGGCGAGAAGCAGCTGCTCGCGCTGGTCCGCGCCTACCTCTCGCCCGCGCCGCTCGTCGTGCTCGACGAGGCGACCTGCTTCCTCGACGCGGAGGCCGAGCGCCAGGCCGAGGAGGCGTTCGCCAGACGTGAGGGGACGCTGGTCGTCATCGCGCACCGGATCAGCTCGGCCCTGCGGGCCAGGCGGATCCTCGTGCTCGACGGCAACAAAGCCGCACTCGGCACGCACGCCACGTTGATGCGCACGTCCCGGATGTACCGCGACCTGCACGGCAACTGGACGCCAGGCCCTCAGATCCAGCCCGCGTCCTGAGCCTTCCGGATCGCCTCGATCCGGCTCCGGGAGCCGGTCTTGGCGAGGATCCTGGACAAGTAGTTCCGCACGGTGCCCGCGCTCAGGCTGAGAGTCCGCGCGACTTCCTGCGCGGTCGCGCCGGTGGTGACCTGGCGCAGCACCTCGCACTCCCGGTCGGTGAGCGGGTTGTCGCCCGCCTTCAGCGCGGCCACCGCCAGCCGGACGTCGACCACCGGCAGCCCTTTCGCGACGTCGCGCACGGCCTGCACCAGTTGATCGGTCGTCGCGTCGGTCGCGATCAGGCCGATCCGCGGCGCCTGCTTCACCAGCGCCAGGCTGGTCGCGGCGATCGCCTCATGATCGATCAGCACCAGCACGCCGCGCCCCGCGAGCTTGCGGCAGAGCTCCTCGATCCGGATCCGGCCGGGCAGCTGCGGGTCGAGCAGGAACACCTCCGGACGTCGCCCTGCCACCTGCAGGACGTCCTCCGAGCGGTCCAGCTCGGCCACCACGTCCAGGTCGTTCTCCCTTGCCAGCACCGCGGCCAGTGCACCACGCACCAACGTGCCACGATGGCCGAGAGCCACTCGGATCACCGCTTCTGCCCCCATCACCGTCCGTCGCCTCACCACCCCCAGCGGTGAAATCCAGCTGCCGGACGGCGGTTGCCCGTGTTTCGATCAACGAGTGAACGCACCGAATGGCACGCACGAATCCACGACCTGCCCCGGGTGTGGCGCCGTCCTGCCGGTTTCGCCGTGGCCCGGTACGCCGAAGTACAACGCGTCCGGCGAATGCGCGGAGGTCGCCGGGGAGCTGCTCGGCTTCGAGGTGCAGCACGCGGCCCGGCTCGGATACCTGCACCAGCTCCGGATCGACGCGTACGGCGCGCAGCACGTCGCCCCGGCCGCGCCGCCGATCGGGCCGGTGTTCGCGCTCAACGGTCTCTACATGTTCTTCGAACGCGGCTCGGGCAACGTCGACGTCCGCACCGCGCACGGGATCATGGCGAACGCGTGCGACGACTGGCCGCGCCTCGTCCCGCCGACCCGCGTCGGCGCGCTGACGGCGTACGACGTGCTCACCGCGGGCGGCGTCGACGAGGTCGAAGCGGCACTGCTCGAGTGGGCCCGGGAGGTCTGGGAGTCGTGGCCGGACGACGACCGGGAGACCATCCGCGAACTGACCGTGCGACTGGTCCCGGAACGCTGGTTCAAGCGCTGAAAACTGATCGGTTCCCAGGCGTGCAGCTCGGCGTGTCGCGGCCCGGAAACCGTTCTGTTGTTGGGCTTTCGGAAGTTCAGGCTCCGGAAAAACTTCGGGGCAGATCACGGATTGGTCTTGCGTTTCGGGCGATCCTCACACAGGATGACTCAGGTCGCGTCGTTACCGTGGCGTGACCATTCGGACGCTGTCCCGTGACCTGGTCGGCGACGCGTCCGGGTGCCCTCCCCTGCACGGTGCGTTCCACCATGCCCAAGCTCACGAGGAGCGCTTTTCAGATGTCCAAGGCCCGACATGCGCGCGCCCGGCGAAGCACTCGCCGGGTGGCCCGAACCATCTCCATCGCCGGTCTGGGAGCCGGTATCACCGCCGCCGGCGCCGCTTCGGCGTTCGCGACCGACTACAAGGTCAAGTCCGGCGACACCCTCTCCGAGATCGCCCAGGCCAACGGCGCCGACTGGCACGAGCTGGCCCGGATCAACAACCTGAAGGACCCGAACCTCATCCTGATCGGGCAGACCCTCACGCTCGACGGTGTGCAGAAGGCGGCCGCCGACCCGGCGCCGCGGTCCACCCAGAAGAAGGCCGAGAAGGCCGAGAAGAAGAGCTCGAAGTCGGAGCGCAAGGCGAAGACCAGCCGGTCCGAGGACCGCCCGCAGAGCAGCGGCAAGGCCAACCTGAGCGGCGCCTGGGCGAAGGTCGCGAACTGTGAGTCCAGCGGCAACCCGCGCGCTGTGAACCCGGCCGGTTACTACGGGCTGTTCCAGTTCGACCTGCGGACCTGGCGCAGCGTCGGCGGCTCCGGCAACCCGGCGAAGGCCTCCGCGGCCGAGCAGCTGATGCGCGCGAAGAAGCTCTACGCGCAGCGCGGCGCTTCCCCGTGGCCGGTCTGCGGCAAGTACCTGCGCTGACAAGCCGACCCGGCCGGGCGACGGTAGATCATCCTCCACGCCCGTCGGGCCCACTGGACCGCTTCCCGCCCATCGTGGCGGGTCAGTGCGCACACTTATCCGTGAGCGCGATGGGCGGGAAGCACCAGAGGTCAGCTGCGGGTGATGACCAGCATCTGGTCGGCGCCGACCTGGAACTCGTACGGCACCTTCCGGATCTCGTACGTCACGCCCTGGAGTGACTCCAGCAGTTCCGGCAGCCACGCGATCGGTTCGCCGGCGCCCTGTTGCACCAGCGGGAAGATCCGCACCTCGGCGTTGCTGACCCGGATCAGCTCCCGCAACGCGGCCTCGTGCCAGTCCCGGTCGTACTTGTCGGACCAGGTGAACAACAGATGTGAGCACAGCACCATCTCGAACCGGCGATCCCCGAACGGCAGGTCCGGCAGGCCCGCGGCGACGTACCGCTCCGGCGCCGCCTCGACGTCCTGCAGGAATCGGTCGGCCGCCTCGATCCGGTACTGATCCTTCCGCTCCGGCGACCCGTACCAGTGCCAGACGAAGCTCCCCGCATGCTCGTCGACGATGCCCGACGTCGCCGGCAGGCTGCGCCGGACGCTGTCGACGAGCTCGGCATGGTCCAGCTCGTACGCCGGGTCGGCGGCGATCGCGTCCACGCCACGGGCGGCAGCCTCGGCGGTGAAGCCGGCGCCGCCCGCGCAGCAGTCGAGCACGGATTCGGGGAGTTCCACCAGGTCGAACATCGCTTCGTACTCGGCGTACGAGCGCGAGGTCACCAGCACGGGTCTACCTTTCGACGGTTGTCTTCCGGCGCAACCGGCGGTCGAGGGTGGTCGCCCCCGCCGCCAGAGCCAGGAACAGTACCGCCACCAGCAGACAGTTCAGTAGCACCCGTCCGTACCCGTGCTCGTCGACGTTCACGAACGGGTACGGATAGAAGTGCACGAACTCGCCGCGGATCAGCGTGAACCCGAGCCACAGCAAGGGGTACACGATCGACCACCCGACGATCCGCCAGTCGGTCTGACCGCGCGGCCCGAACAACAGCCAGCCGAG
The DNA here is from genome assembly GCF_040610875.1 of Kribbella sp. NPDC003505. NCBI lineage: Bacteria > Bacillati > Actinomycetota > Actinomycetes > Propionibacteriales > Kribbellaceae > Kribbella > Kribbella sp. NPDC003505. The sequence goes on from NZ_JBEXNA010000005.1 coordinate 341,817, forward strand.
GACGCCGGCAATCGGGGCAGCCGTGTGCAGCAGGAAGTTGGACACCCAGGCCCACCCGCTCAGATCGTCCAGCCCGGCCAGTACCGCGTGATAGACGATGCCGGTCACCGCGATGCACAGCACACCGTTGAGCCGCAGTGTCTTGTACACCGCACTCCGCGTCCTGTCCGGCCACAGCGCGAGCACGAGGACCGTACCGCCGAGCAACAAGTTGGACTGGATCGTGAAGTAGGCGAAGACGTTGAAGAGGCGTTCGGGCGCGGTGGAGAAGAAGCCCTCCTCGTTCTGCGCCGACAGCGGCAACTGGATCACGATGCCCGCCAGGACCACCGTCACGGTCAGCCAGGTCCAGATACGCCCCGTTGTCGTCATGAACGCAATGTACGACGACCACGAGGCGTACGCCGGGACCTCAGACGGACTCCTTCTCCCGGTCCGGCGCCTCGGCGCCCTCGAAGGAGTAGCTGAAGGACACGATCGCGTCGATGACCAGCACGATCGTCCAGGTCCAGGCCGGCCCGAGCGCGGCGTCGTACCCGCGGCCGGAGAGCAGGCCGAGGCCGATCATGATGCCGACGCCAACGCCGTACGCGAGCAGGTGCCGGAACCAGCCGGCGCGCTCCCGACGGGCACGCTCCGGGCCCTTCTTCGGCGGCTTGACCGGACGCGGGGCGCCTGCCAGGTAGTGCGCGGCCCACTTGTCTGCCCACTTCAACGTCTGGTGGCCGAAGCCGACGCTGACGCCGATGAAGATCGCGGCCAGCGAGTGCTTGAACGACGGCTCCGCTCCCCGATGGATGTCCACGACGCTCGCGACCAGCATCACGACGTCGACCAATGGCACGCCGGCCAGGAGCACCAGACCGAGCTTCGGCAGCCGGAGCAGGTAGCGGGCCGCCAAGCCTGCGACGAGCAGGACCCAGAACCCGATCTCACACGCGGCGATGACAGCAAGCAGCACGGTGTTCCCCTCCCGAGTTTTTAAGTACGACCGTGTTGTAAAACGAGACTAACACAGCTGTGCTAAAAAGGACCACATGCCGAAGATCGTCGACCACGCCGCCCGCCGCGAGGAGATCGCCGAAGCGCTCTGGCGGGTGGTCCGCCGGGACGGGATCCGGGCGGCCTCGGTGCGCACGATCGCCGCCGAGGCGGGCTGGTCCGCGGGCGCGGTGCGGTACTACTTCCCCGACCAGGACGGGTTGCTCAGCTTCGCGATGGATCTGGTGTCGCGCCGGGTGACCGAGCGGGTCGCCGCGATCCAGCCGAAGGGCTCCGCGACCACGATCGCGCTGCGCTACCTCGAGGAGGCGCTGCCGCTGGACGCCGAGCGGCGCGCCGAGTTCGACGTCTGGATGGCGTTCATGGCGCAGGCCCAGGCCGAATCCGGAGCCGGCGGCCTGCGCGCGCACGTCGACACCGTGCACGACGGTCTGCGGCAACTGTGCGAGTCGCTGCTGAACGCGCTCGCCGAGGACGGGGCGCTCCGGGACGATCTCGATGTCCGCCGGGAGGCCGAGCGCCTGCACGCCCTGGTCGACGGCCTCGCTCTGCACGCCGCCATCCAGCCCGACCGCACCAGCCCGGCCCGGGTCCGGCAACTGCTGCGGCATCACCTCGAGACGCTGATGGCCCGGCAGTAACCCCTTACAAACCTGGGTTTTCGGACAAGAATCGCCGGGACCGGTCTAAAACCGCGCGGCACGTGGCACGATCACCGCATGGAGTCCGAGGGGGTGATCGTCGTCAGTGGAATCATGGCGGCGGGGAAGTCGTCGGTGTCCCAGATGCTCGCCGAAAGATTCCAGTACGGCGTGCACCTGCGGGGGGACGTTTTCCGGCGGATGATCGTGAGCGGCCAGGCCTCGATGGCCGACGACGTGCTCGCCGCACAACGCCAGCTGCAGCTGCGCTACCGGCTCGCCTGCCTGGCCGCCGACGAGTACGCGAAGGCCGGCTTCACCGTGGTCCTGCAGGACGTGGTGATCGGCGAGTTGCTCCGCGAGTTCCTGGACGGGATCCGGACCCGGCCGCGGTATCTCGTCGTCCTGACGCCCCGGCCGGAGGTCATCTCGACCCGGCTCGGCGGCGCGCACCATCTGGTCGACGAGCTCGACTACGAGCTGCACGCGTTCAGTCCGCGGCGCGGGCTCTGGCTGGACAACTCCGACCTGTCGGTGGGCGAGACCGTGGACGCGATCCTCGGCCGGCTCGACGAGGCGCGCTTCGACTGATGCGGCCGTCGCTACCCGGGGGTAGTTTGAGTGGATGACCGTACGCCGGACGTCCTGCAACCTGTGTGAAGCGATCTGCGGCGTGCTCGTCACCGTCGAGGACGGCCGGGTCACCGACATCCGCGGCGACGAGTCCGACCCGCTGTCCCGCGGTCACATCTGCCCGAAGGCGGTCGCGCTCCGCGATCTCCAGGAGGACCCCGACCGGCTGACCACACCGGTCCGGCGGACGGCCGACGGCTGGCAGCAGATCGGCTGGGAGGCGGCGTACGAGCTCGTCGCCGGCAAGCTCACCGGGATCCAGCGTGCGCACGGACGGAACGCGGTCGGGGTGTACCTCGGGAACCCGAACGTGCACAGCCTCGGCGCGCTCACCCATCTGCCGACGATGGTCCGGCAGTTGCGGACCCGGAACCGGTTCAGCGCGACCTCGATCGACCAGTTGCCGCACATGCTCGCGTCGTACCTGCTGTACGGGCACCAGCTGATGATCGCGGTGCCGGACATCGACCGGACGTCGTACCTGTTGATGCTCGGCGCGAACCCGCTGGCGTCGAACGGGAGCATGATGACCGCGCCCGGTTTCGGAAAACGCTTGAAGGAACTGCGGAAACGCGGCGGAAAGGTCGTCGTCGTCGATCCGCGGCGGACCGAAACGGCAGCGGTTTCCGACGAGCATCACTTCGTCCGGCCGGGGACCGACGCCGCCTTCCTGCTCGCCCTGATCCATCAGGTCATCTCCGACGGTCACGCGCGCGTTGCGGCGTACGTCGACGGTCTCGCGACGGTCGAGGCCGCGGTGGAGAAGTGGACCCCGGAACGGGCCGCGGACAGCACCGGAATCCCGGCGGACGCGATCCGGCGGATCGCGCACGAGTTCGCGACGGCCGAGCGGGCGGCCTGCTACGGGCGGGTCGGGGTGTCGACGCAGCAGTTCGGGGCGATCTGCCAGTGGGCGATCCAGGTGCTGAACATCATCACCGGGAACCTGGACCGGCCCGGCGGCACGATGTTCCCGCGGCCCGCGGTGAACGCGTTGCTCGGACTCGGGCGCGGCCACGTCGGCGTCTGGAAGAGCCGCGTCCGCGGGCTGCCGGAGTTCGGCGGCGAGCTGCCGGTCTCGACGATGGCCGAAGAGATCCTGACGCCGGGCGAGGGCCAGATCCGCGCGATGGTGACGGTCGCGGGGAACCCGGTGCTGTCGACACCCGACGGCCGCCGGCTCGACGAGGCACTGGGGTCGCTCGAGTTCATGGTCGCGGTGGATCCGTACATCAACGAGACCACGCGGCACGCCGACGTGATCCTGCCGCCGGCGCCGCCGCTGGAACGGGACCACTACGACGTGATCTTCCACCAGCTCGCCGTCCGGAACACCGCGCGGTGGAACGACGCCGTCCTGCCGAAGCCCGCGTCGGCGCGGCACGACTGGGAGATCTTCCGGGACCTGGGGCTGGCGCTGGTACGCCGTACCCCGTGGAGCCGGCGCCGCGTACAGACCACGGCACGGCTGCGGTTGTCACCGCGGCGGATCGTCGACGCCGGGCTGCGGCTCGGTCCGTACCGCTTGTCGGTCGGGAAGCTGCGCCGGTCACCGGGCGGGATCGATCTCGGCCCGTTGCAGCCGGCGTTGCCCGGAGCACTGCGCCGGACCTCGAAGCGGATCGACCTCGCCCAGCCGATGATCCTCGACGATCTACCGCGGCTGGATGCGCTGACGACCGTCGCCCCCGGCGAGCTGCTGCTGATCGGCCGTCGGCACCTGCGCAACAACAACTCCTGGATGCACAACTCCGCACGCCTGGTGAAGGGCAAGCCGCGGCACCAGCTGCTGATGCATCCGGGCGACCTCGCCGACCGCGACCTGACCGACGGCCAGCTGGTCACCGTCACCTCGGCGGCCGGCGCCGTCTCGGTCGAGGTTGCCTCTAGCAACGACATGATGCCCGGCGTGGTCAGCCTGCCGCACGGCTTCGGCCACAACCACCCGGGCGCGCGACTCTCGGTCGCGAGTCAGGTCCCCGGCCCGAGCGCGAACGACATCACCGACTCAGCCTTCGTCGACGCCGTCGCCGGCACCGCCGCGGTCAACGGTGTACCCGTCACCGTCACTGCCGGCTGAGCAGCTCCGACACACGCGGGGTTATCCGTTCGCGCGAGGTGGGGGCGCGGAGCTCTCGCGGATGAGCAGGAGGGGCGTCGAGTACAGGTGCGACTGCGGCTGGGCGCCGGCGAGGAGATTCAGCAGGCGGTGGGTCACCTCGGCTCCGTACCCGACCACGTTGTGGCTCAGGGCGGTGAGTGTCGGATGGGTGATCCGGCACAGCGGCGAATCGTCCCAGGCGACCAGCGTGATGTCGTCGGGGATGCGGAGGTCGAGCGCCTGGACGACGGCCAGTCCGGCCACCGCCATCAGGTCGTTGTCGTAGACGATCGCGGTCGGGCGCGGGGTGACGGCGAGGACCTCGCGGGTCGCGTCGGCGCCCTGCGTGGCGGAGTAGTCGGTGTGATGGGTCGAGGCCGTCAGCGCGAGCCGGCGGGCCGCCACGTCGTACGCCTGGTCGCGGATCCAGACGTCGCCGAACTCCGGCGGACCGGCCACCCGCGCGATCACCCGGTGGCCGAGCGACGCCACGTGGTCGAGCGCCGCGGTCATCGCCGCGGCGGCGTCCGTCCAGACGCACGGCATCCCGTCGGCGAGCGCTGGATCGCCGACCAGGACGGCCGGCAGACCGAGCGTGCGCAGCACCGGGATGCGGGGATCGGCGACCCGCAGGTCGACGACGATCACGCCGTCGACCCGGCGCTCGGCGGCCCATTTCCGGTACGTCGCGAGCTCGGCGTCCAGATCCGCGACGACCTGGAGCGCCAGCGAGTACGACTTCTCGGCCAGCACCGACTCGACCCCGCCGACGAAGCCCATGAAGTACGGCTCCTCGCTCAGCGTCTGCGCACTCCGGGCCAGGACGAGCCCGAACGTCTCGGTGCACGCCGCGGACAACTGCCGGGCGGCGCGGTTCGGCGCCCACTGCATTTCCGCGGCGACCTTCAGCACTCGCGCCCGGGTGGCCTCGGACACCCCGGGCCGATTGTTCAGCGCATAGGACACTGCGCCTTGTGAGACACCGCAGCGCCGTGCGATCTCTTTGATGGTTACGTGCGGCACGATGACGCTCCTCCCCAGCGACCGGACCGCTGACGGACGATCCGGACACTCACAGTGTCCTCCGTCACGCACACCATGTCAGGATCTCCGCACAGAAAGTGATCTCCCCGGAACCGCCGGGGCTGAACGGCCTGTCAGGTGACCGCCCAGTCGTTGGGCGGAGGGTGGTGTGGACGGGGCCGGGTGGGATACGGTTGCCGTCGTTACTTAACCGGTTCGGCTTATCAGTCGGCGCCAACCCCAGGGCAGCGGGTGCGGCGCCGCCGACAAGGAGAAACCATGGTCGCAAAGGACCACCTGTCCCTCCAGTTGTACACGGTCCGGGGCAAGCTCGAGGAGGACTTCGACGGCACCCTGGCCCGTATCGCGGAGATCGGCTACACCAAGGTCGAACCCTTCGGTGTGACCGCATTCGCGGACCGTCTGGCCGAGGCGCTGCCCAAGCACGGACTCTCGGCCCCGACCACGCACGCCGGCCTGCTCCGCGAGGACAGCGCCCCGATCTTCGCCGCGGCGCAGCGGCTCGGCATCACCACGGTGATCGACCCGCACACCGACCCGGCCCGCTGGCAGGCCGCGGACGACGTCAAGGCGATCGCCCAGGGCCTGAACGAAGCCGCGAAGGTTGCCGCCGACCTCGGCATCACGGTCGGCTACCACAACCACCAGTTCGAGCTCGAGTCGACGATCGGCGGCGCGCACGCGCTGGAGATCCTCGCGGACAACCTGTCCGACGAGGTCATCCTCGAGGTCGACACGTACTGGGCCGCGGTCGGCGGCGCCGACGTGCCGGCGCTGCTGAAGAAGTTCGGCGAGCGGGTGACGGCGATCCACGTCAAGGACGGCGACGGGACCCTGAACAACAAGGCCCAGGTCGCGGTCGGCGACGGCACCATCGCGGTCCGGGACATCCTGGCTGCGGCCCCGCAGGCGCTCCGCGTCGTCGAGCTGGACGACTTCACCGGCGAGATCTTCGACGCGGTCCAGGGCTCGTACACCTTCCTCACCGGAGAGGGCGCCCCGGAATGACCGCGGTCGGTGTAGGTGTGATCGGCGCCGGAGTGATCTCCGACGCCTACATCAAGAGCATGCAGAGCTTCCCGGACCTGAAGGTCGTCGCGATCGGCGACCTCCGGCCGGAGGCCGCCAAGGAGAAGGCCGAGCAGTACGGCATCGAGGCACACGGGGGTCCCGAGGCGGTGCTGAACAACGCCGACGTCGAGATCGTGGTCAATCTGACCATCCCGATCGCGCACGTCGAGGTGGCCCTCGCCGCGGTCGCCGCCGGTAAGCACGTCTGGAGCGAGAAGCCGTTCTCGCTGGACCAGGAGAGCGGCCTGAAGCTGCTGGCGACGGCCCAGGACGCGGGCCTGCGGCTGGGCTGCGCCCCGGACACCATCCTGGGCCCGGGGTTGCAGGAGTCCCGGCGGATCATCGAGCGCGGTGACATCGGTACGCCGCTGACCGCGCTCACCCTGATGCAGTCTCCCGGCCCGGAGTCCTGGCACCCGAATCCGGCGTTCCTGTTCCAGCAGGGCGCAGGCCCGCTGTGGGACATCGGCCCGTACTACCTGACCACCCTGGTGCAGCTGTTCGGCCCGGTCGCCGCCGTCGCGGGGATCGGCTCGAAGTCGCGGGACAAGCGCACGATCGGCTCCGGTCCGCTGGCGGGGACCGACTTCGACGTCACCGTGCCGACGCATGTCAGCGCGATCGCGAAGTTCGAGTCGGGGCAGTCGTCGCAGAGCATCTTCAGCTTCGACTCGCCGCTGCCGCGGGCCGGGTTCGTCGAGATCACCGGTTCGGACGCGACCCTCGCCGTACCGGACCCGAACGGGTTCGACGGTGCGATCAAGATCCGCCGGCGCGGCGCGGAGGACTGGGAGACGATCGCCGAGACGAAGGCGGTCGCACAGCGCGGGACCGGCGTCCTCGAGATGGCCCGCGCCATCCGGGCCGACCGGCCGCACCGGGCGACCGGCGCGCTGGCGTTCCACATCGTCGACGTGATGGCGTCCATCACCGACTCGATCGACACCGGCGCGTTCGTGGACGTGGCGAGCACGGTCGAGGTCGCGCCGATCCTGCCCGACGACTGGGACGTCACGGCGGCCACCCTGTGAGTGATCTGTGAGCATCCTTCTGGATCCCCGGCGGACCGTCGTGTTCGCCGGGGACTCGGTGACCGACTGCGGCCGCCGTAGCGATCCTTCCGGACTCGGTGACGGCTACGTCCGCGAGCTGTCCGACGAGCTCGGCGATCGCCGGCCGGCGATGGTCAACGCCGGCATCAGCGGCAACCGGGCGGCCGACCTGGCCGCCCGGTGGTCCGCCGATGTGCTGGCCCACGACCCGTCGCTGGTGTCGATCCTGATCGGGATCAACGACACCTGGCGGCGGTACGACGAGAACGACCCGACGCCCCCCGAGGACTTCGAGGCGTCGTACCGGTCGCTGCTCGACCCGCTGTCGTGCCCCGTGGTCCTGATGGAGCCGTTCCTGCTGCCGGTCAAGGACGGGCAGGAGGATTGGCGGGAGGACCTCGACCCGAAGCTCGAGGTGGTCCGGAAGCTGGCCGTCGAGTACGGCGCGATCCTCGTCCCCACCGACGTCGAGCTGACCAAGCAGGCCGCGTCGGTCGGTGCGGCGACGCTCGCCGGCGACGGCGTACACCCCACCGCTGCCGGACACCGCGCCCTCGCCGATCTGTGGCGACGGTACGTCCTGGACGCCTGACGTTCCCTGCTCCCGTGCCTGGCGGGAGCAGCGCGGTTCTACTAAACCGGTTCACCTACTGTTCGCCCGCGACTCGGAGCCCGACTGTGACATCACTCAAGACCTTCGACCTGACCACCGACGGCGGTGCCGCCTGGACCGTGCACGCCGTCGAGGGGCCGGCGCCCGACGGCCTGATCGGCCGCGCCGTGGCCGCCACCGTGCCGGGCGAGGTGCACACCGACCTGCTCGCGGCCGGCGAGATCCCGGACCCGTTCGACGGCGACAACGAGTCGCGGCTGCACTGGATCGGCCGGACCCGCTGGACATTCCAGACAACGTTTTCCTGGGTTGCTGACAGCAACGACCGGCAGGAGTTGGTGGCCGAGGGGCTGGACACGGTCGCGACGGTGACGCTGAACGGTCAGGAGCTCGGCCGGACCGCGAACCAGCACCGCTCGTACCGGTTCGACGTCACCGGCGTTCTGGTGGCCGGGGACAACGAGCTGACGGTCGAGTTCGAGGGACCGGTGACCGCCGCCGAGGCCGAGCGCGCGAAGGTCGGCAGCTGGCCGCACACCAACCTGCACCCGTACAACGAGCTGCGGAAGATGGCGTCGAACTTCGGCTGGGACTGGGGACCCGACGTCGCCACGGCCGGCATCTGGCGCCCGATCCGGATCGAGTCCTGGTCCGATGTCCGGATCTCCTCGGTCCGGCCGCTCGCCCGGGTAGAAGGTTCGGACGGCATGCTCACGACGCACGTCGAACTGGCCTGGGCCGACGACGCTGCCGGTGAGGCCACCGTGACGGTCGAGGTCGGCGGCACTCGGCAGTCGGCGACCGTCAAGCCCGGCACCGACACCGTGGAGCTGGTCAGCACGGTCGCCGACGTGGATGTCTGGTGGCCGCGCGGGTACGGCGAACAGCCGCTGTACGACGTGACCGTGACGCTGAACGACGACGACTGGCACGGTCGCGTCGGTTTCCGGAACGTCGCAGTGAACGTTGCCCCGGACAACGACGGCACGCCGTTCGTGCTGTCGGTGAACGGCAAGCCGATCTACGTGCGCGGCGCGAACTGGATCCCCGACGACGCGTTCGTCACCCGTCTGAGCGCCGACACGTACCGGACCAGTGTCGAGGACGCGGTCGACGCGGGCATGAACCTGCTGCGCGTCTGGGGCGGCGGGATCTACGAGAGCGAGCTGTTCTACGACGTCTGCGACGAGCTCGGCATCCTGGTCTGGCAGGACTTCCTGTTCGCGTGCGCGGCGTACTCGGAGGACGAGCCGCTGCGGAGCGAGGTCGAGGCCGAGGCTCGCGAGGCCGTCACGCGACTGAGCCGGCACGCCAGCCTCGCAGTCTGGAACGGCAACAACGAGAACATCTGGGGGTACGTCGAGTGGGGCTGGCGGGTCCCGCTGGCCGGGCGGCCGTGGGGCGCGGGCTACTACCTCGACCTGCTGCCCCGCATCGTCGCGGAACTCGACCCGCGGACGCCGTACTCGGCCGGCAGCCCGTACTCGTTCGACCAGTTCATCCACCCGAACGACGACCGGCACGGCACCATGCACATCTGGGACGTCTGGAACCAGGTCGACTACACGACCTACCGCAAGTACAAGCCGCGGTTCGTGTCGGAGTTCGGGTTCCAGGGGCCGCCGGCCTGGTCGACGCTGACGTCGGTGGTGCACGACGTGCCCCTGGATCCCTACGGTTCGCAGATGCTGGTGCACCAGAAGGCGTTCGAGGGGAATCTCAAGCTGGAGCGCGGCCTCGGCGACCACCTTCCGGCCTGGAAGGACATCGACGACTGGCACTGGACGACGCAGCTCAACCAGGCGCGCGCCGTTGCCTACGGCATCGAGCACTTCCGGTCCCTGTTCCCGTTGAACACCGGTGCGGTCGTCTGGCAGCTCAACGACAACTGGCCGGTAGTGTCCTGGGCGGCCGTCGACGGGCACGGTATCCGCAAGCCGTTGTGGTACGCGTTGAAGCGCGTGTACGCCGACCGGCTGCTGACCGTTCAGCCCCGGGAGGACGGCCTGGTCGTTGCCGCACACAACGACACCGACGAGGTGTGGTCGACCGAGGTCACCGTCACGCGGCGGTCGACGCTCGGCGACGAGGTGCTCGCCCGGGAGACGTTCGCGGTGGAGATCGCGGCCCGCTCCGCGGTGGTGAACGAGCTGCCGTCGTCCGTCGCGGTCGCCGGGAAGCCTGCCGCCGAGTACCTCGAAGTGCGCGGCGCGGACGGCGTCACGGCGTACTGGTACTTCGTCGAGGACACCGAGCTGCAGCTCGCGGGTGACGCCTATGCGGCCGCGGTCACGCCGACCGAGGGCGGGTACGACGTGACGGTCAGCGCGACTGCTCTGGCGAAGGATCTGGCGCTGTTCCCGGACCGGCTGGACGCGGCAGCGCGAGTGGACTCCTGCCTCGTCACGCTGTCCGCGGGCGAGAGCCACACGTTCCACGTCACCGGCGCCGACGCTCCGGCCGAGATCGCCGTACCGGTGCTGCGATCGGTGAACGATCTGCTGAACTGACTTGGCTGTCTTTACGTCGAGACCTTGACTAATGGTGCGGCGGGACCGCTACTTGGGGGTGAAACCCCTTGGTCCCGCCCCACCTCGGAGGTCTTGCCATCATGCGCGCTCTCGCCGTCGTCCTGCTGAGTTTCGCTTCCCTGCTGGTTGCTCCGGCCACCGCGTCCGCGGCCCTGCCGGCCTGTCAGCACTTCTACACCGGACCGATCCCCGACCGGCCGGTCTCCGGCGGGTACGGCAACGGTACGACGGCGCCGCCGTACGACGTCAGAGGCCGGTTGCCCGCACCGGGCGGGATCAACGGCGGCCTCGGCGCGGACGGGAAGGTGACGTTCACGTTCAACCGGGTGGTCGGCGCGAAGGCGTACCGGGCGTTCCGGAACGGGCAGGCGCTGCAGTGGATCAGCGACTGGGGTCAGCCCACGTTGCAGGTCACTGACGCGAGCCCGTGCGACGGCGCGCACTACCAGGTGTACGCGATGACGGCCGAGGACACAGCCGCGTCGTCGATCGGCCAGATCAGCACGTCGTACCGGCTGGACTCCTCGAACCGCTTGGCGGCGTACCGGATGCCGGCCGGGACCACGCTGAACTATCGCGTGTCGGCGTACAACGACGTCGCGCAGACCGCGCTCGGCTACAACGCCGGCACCGGGATCTGCGCAGTGGATGCGCGGATCATCCCGTGGGGTACGCGGCTGTACGTCCCCGGCTACGGGCACTGCTACGCGGCGGACATCGGCAGCTGGATCAAGGACGACATCGTCGACGTCTGGTTCCCGCCGGGATCGGACGCGGACAACTGGGGCATCCAGCGCCTCACACTGACCATAGAATGATCCTTTGTGACCTGGGGGAAACGCGTTGCGGTCGGTGTGTTGCTGCTGACTGTTGCCGGATGCAGCGACACCACGCCGACCGCCGGAGTCGTCACTGAGACACCACAGACGCGTGCTCCCGCTGCACCGGCACGCACGGTTCGCCCCACGCTTGCACCGGTGCACGCCAGACCAGGTGCCTCTAGCAACGTCAAGCTGATGCCGGTGCTCGACGACGGGCCGCGGGACCGCAAGCGGGTCGCGTTGACCTTCGACGCCGATCTGACCGCGCTCATGCGCAGACGGCTGGTGTCGGGGCAGGTCAAGTCGTACTACAACAAGGCACTGATCGACGTGCTCCGGGCGCTGCATGTCCCGGCGACCATGTTCTTGACGGGGATGTGGATGGAGCAGTACCCGCAGGTGGTGAAGGAGCTTGCCGCCGACCCGCTGTTCGAGCTGGGGACGCATACGTACGACCACCGTGGTTTCACCGAGCACTGCTACACCTTGGGGACCGTGCCGCGTGCGCAGATGCTGACCGACGTACAGCGCGCGGTCGTACAGCTGGACCAGCTGGATCCGCACGCCACAAGGTGGTTCCGGTTCCCCGGCGGCTGCTACGACGCCGCCGTACTGCACGAACTGGCCCCGGCCGGCGTCACGGCAGTCGGCCTGGACGTGCCAGGCGCCGACGGCTTCGCCAAGTCCCCGCAGCCGATCATCAAACAGGTCGTGGACCACGTCCAGAACGGCTCGATCGTCGTCCTCCACATGCACGGCGGCGACAACGCGCCGTACACCGCCCAAGCCCTGGGCCCGATCGTCCGAGAACTCCGCGCCCGCGGCTACGAACTCGTCACCGTCACCCGGCTCGTCAGTCGACGTTGACGGCGACGTACTTGATTTCCAGGTATTCGTCGATGCCGACGGTGCCGCCCTCGCGGCCGAGGCCGGATTGTTTGACGCCGCCGAAGGGTGCGGCGGGGTTGGAGACGATGCCCTGGTTGAGGCCGATCATCCCGGCTTCGAGGCGCTCGGAGACGCGGAGGGCGCGACTCAGGTCCTTCGTGAACAGGTAGGACACCAAGCCGAACTCCGTGTCGTTCGCCATCCGCACGGCCTCGTCCTCGGTCTCGAACGCGGTCAGCGGCGCGACCGGCCCGAAGATCTCCTCCTGCTGCAGCCGGGCACTCCGCGGTACGTCGGCGAGCACCGTCGGCTGGAAGAAGTACCCGTTGCCGTCAGCAACCGCTCCGCCGGTGAGCGCGCGGGCGCCCTGGGCGATCGCGTCGGCGACCAGGTCGGCCACTTTGTCGCGCTGCTTGCCGTCGATCAGCGGGCCGACGTCGACGCCTGCCTCGGTGCCGCGGCCGACCTTCAGCCGGGACATCCGCTCGGTCATCCGGGTCGCGAACTCGTCCATCACCGACGACTGCACGTAGATCCGGTTGGCCGCCGTACAGGCCTCGCCGCCGTTGCGCATCTTGGCCAGCATCGCCCCGTCGACGGCCTTGTCGAGGTCGGCGTCCTCGAACACCAGCAGCGGAGCGTTCCCGCCGAGCTCCATGCTGGTCCGCAGCACCTGCTCGGACGCCTGCTCGAGCAGTGTTCGCCCGACTGCCGTCGACCCCGTGAACGAGAGCTTGCGGGCGCGGCCGTCGCGGATCAGCGGCTCCATCACCCCACCCGCGTCGTGGGTGATCACCACGTTGAGCACGCCGGCCGGGAGCCCGGCCTCGGTCATCAGCTCAGCCAGCTTGAGCATCGACAGCGGCGTCTGCGCGGCGGGCTTGATCACCATCGTGCAGCCCGCCGCGACCGCCGGGCCGATCTTGCGGGCGCCCATCGCCGCCGGGAAGTTCCACGGAGTGATCAGCAGGCACGGACCGACCGGCTGGCGCATCACCAGGAACCGGCCGGAGCCGTTCGGCGCGATCTGGTAGCCGCCGTCGATCCGGACCGCCTCCTCGGCGAACCAGCGGAAGAACTCGGCCGCGTAGGCGATCTCGCCCTTGGACTCGGCGACCGGTTTGCCCATCTCGAGCGTCATCAGCAACGCGAGGTCGTCGGCCCGCTCGGTCATCAGCTCATAGGTACGGCGGAGGATCTCGCCGCGCTCCCGTGGCGGCGTCGCGGCCCAGTCGGCCTGCGCGGCCACGGCGGCGTCCAGGGCAGCCTTGCCGTCGGCCGGACTCGCGTCGGCCACGTCGCACAGCGCCGTACCCGTGGAGGGGTCCTCGACGGGCAGAGTCTTGCCGCTCTCGGCCGCCACCCACTTGCCGCCGATGAACAGCTCGGTCGGACAAGCCTCGACGACTTCCCGCTCTCGTGACATGAGCCTGCCTTTCGCCTAGTCGGGCAGTACCCAGATTAGGCGGTCTGGATGAGCGCCCCGAGAGGTACGCTCGCCGCAGCCGAGAGCTCACTCCGTGGCCGAGTAGCAGCGGCCACGGCCTGGCTCCCGGCTCCCGCACAAATGTGGGTGCCGATCCCCCATGCGCGCCGTCGCCCTGGCTGGCAACCTGTCAGCGTGCTCAACTCAGCGGTGCGCCGGGACAGCCTCGCGGCGGAGTCCGGCTGCGAGTTGTACGAGCTCGACGCGCACCGCCCGGACCAGGCCGAGGAGCTGACCAGCCGTCAGATCGCGATCGGCCGCCTGATGTCGACCGGCCTGAAGGACGCCGCAGTGGCCCGCGAGCTAGGTCTGTCGCTGCGGACCGTGCGGGCCGAGATCAGCGCGATGGTGGCCGCACTCGGCGCCAGGTCCCGCTTCCAGGCCGGCTGCTTGCTGACCCGCCGCTACGGCTGAGCCATGTTCTGACCTGCGGCGCCGAGGCGCCGTCGTTACAGTTGGCTGCCATGCAGCCCCGTTCGCCCGCGGTGGTCGGCAGACACCGGGAGATCGAGGGTCTTCACCGGCTGCTGGCCGATGCTCGCGGCGGGCGCGGCGGCGCGGTCTTCCTGGCCGGCGAGCCCGGGATCGGCAAGAGCCGGCTGGCCGCTGCGGCCGCCTCCAGCGCACTCGACGTCGGTATGGCGGTCCTGCGTGGCCGGGTCGGCGCGATCGGCACGATGGTCGCGTTCAGGCCGTTCACGGAGGCGCTGCTGTCGCTGGTGCGGCGCGGCGGGATGCCCGCGACCGACGCTCTCGGACCGTACCGGCGCGTGCTGGGACGTCTGGTCCCGGACTGGGACGACGGTACGTCGCACGACACCTCGGCTTCGCCGATCCTGCTCGGCGAGGCCGTACTGCGGCTGCTCGCGCTCGTCGGGAAGGACCGCGGCTGTCTGCTGGTCCTGGAGGACCTGCACGGTGCCGACCCGGAGACGCTGGCGGTCACCGAGTACCTGCTCGACAACCTGGACGGGCAGCCGATCGCACTGGTCGCGACGACGCGGGACGAGGCCTGTCCGGCGTACGACTGGCCAGCTCGTCGGCACAGCGTGGCGCGGCCGGACTGGTCGCGTTACCGCCTCTCCCGCGCCATGACGTGGCTGAGCTTGCCGCAGGCTGCCTAGAGGTTTCGGTTGATGGCGTACCGGAGCGACTTGTCGATCAGTTGTGGCTGGACAGCGCCGGAGTCCCTTTCATCGTTGAGGAACTACTGCAGGAGGCGGCCCGCTCCGGCCAGCTCGTGACGAGCCCGGACGGCCGCGTGCAGGTGGCCGATGACCTGCACGGGAACGTGCCGGACGCGGTAGTGCGCAGCGTCAACAGCAGGACGGCGCAGCTCGGGCCACAGTCGCAGAACATCCTGGTGCTGGCCGCTGTCATCGGGCACCGGTTCCCGTTGAGCGTCGTACGCAAGGCCACCGGGGCGGACGAGCGCTCGCTCCTGACAACGCTCCGGGCTGGTACGGCGGCGCAACTGGTCGAGCCCGACGAGCCCGCGCCGGACTGGTACGCGTTCCGGCATCCGCTCACCGCCGACGCGTTGGTGACCGGTCTGACGCCGACCGAACGGTCCGCGCTGGCCCGGCGCTGTGCGGACGCGGTCGAGGAGCTGTACCCCGGACTGCCCGGCGAGTGGTGCCCGATGGTCGCGGAGCTCGCCGAGACCGGCGGGGACCGCGGCCGCGCCGGGCGACTGTTCGCACTCGCAGGGCGCCGGTCGTTCGACGACGGGTCGGCCGGCTCGGCCGTCAATCTGCTCGACCGCGCGAACGCCCTGCTTGCCGATGCCGACGTCATCGACCGGGCCGACGCCCTCGGTTCGCTGCTGCTCGCCCTCAGCGCAACCGGCCGGCTGGAACACCTCGCCGTTCACGCGGACACAGTCGACGAGCTCGCGGACCGTAACCTCGACAGCCGCAAGGTGGCCGCGTTGCACGTCCAGCTGGCGAACGCCGAGATGATCGCCGGCCGCTGGGCGGACGCGCTGACACACGTGGCGACCGCCCGCTCGCTGCTCGGGCCCGAGGCGGACGATGCCGATCTCGCACCGGTCGACGTCGTCGCGGCGAACCTCGAACTGGCCCGGACCAACCCCGACCGGATCGAGACCGCCGCCGCACTGGCCACCCGGGCCGTCGCGGCCGCCGAGCGTGCCAAGCTGCCCGAGGTGGCCTGCGAGGCCCTGGACCTGCTGGGAATCCTGGCCCGGGAGCACGACCTGGACCAGTCGATCGCCTATTTCCACCGCGCACGCCAGGTGGCCGACGACCACTCGCTGGCGTTCCAGCGCGTCTGCTCGCACATCTTCCAGGCGGGCACGATCTGCCTGGCCGACGGCAGCGTCCACGAGCTGGAGCGCGCCCGGCAGCAGGCCCTGCGGATCGGGGCGATGCCGCTGGCCTACGAGATCGACGGCATCCTCGGGCAGCAGGCGGTCCTGCGGTCCGAGTACACGCGGGCCGCTGCGATCATCGACGAGTGTCTCGAGGTCACCCGGCGGCTGCGGGTCGGCCGCTCGGCGACGTACTTCCTGGCCACCAAGGCGATGCTGGAAGCCCACCAGGGCCGACGGTCCGCGATGGAGGCGGCCCTGGCCGAGGCCGCGAACTGGGGCGGCGAGCGGGCGTCGTACGAGCTGCCGTACTCCTACGGTCTGGCCAGGACTTTCTGCGCGCTCCTGGAGGAGGACCGTGAGCTGGCTGAGGCCGACATGGCACAGGCGCTCGAGTACGACGCGCAGAACCCGACCACGCTGCACATGGTGGGTAAGAACGGTCTGGGGCTGCTACTGGACGTACTGTCCGGCCGGAGCGGCTGGGCGCAGTTCAAGACGGTGACCGCGACGGCCGCCAGTGGGATGCGGTGGAACAAGCAGTTCGTGCAGCTGGCGCATGCCGTACTGCTCGGACGGGATGGACAGGTCGAGGCAGCCAATGCCGCGGTGCGGGCGGCGATCGACACCGCCTCCCTGTACCCGATGGCGGGTCAACTGGGTCTGCGACTGGTCGCGGAGCCCGCCCACGCGGATGGGTGGGGTGTACCGGTCGGGTGGTTGCGGCAGGTCGAGGAATACTTCCACAACGCCGGCATCCCGGCGGTGGCCAGCGCCTGCCGCGGTCTGCTGAGGCAGTTCGGTGCGACGGTGCCGCAGCGGCGGAGCGGTTCCGAACACGTACCGCCGTCCCTGCGTCAGCTGGGCGTCACCGCGCGGGAGTACGAGGTGTGCCGATTGCTCCTGGACCGGATCGGTAACAAGGCGATCGCAGCCCGGCTGCACATCTCGCCGCGAACCGTCGAGAAGCACGTGGCCGGTCTGCTCACGAAGACACAGCAACCGGACCGCGACGCGTTGAGCAGTTTCGTCCGGAGCGTTCTTCGGAACTGAGCAGTGCCGATTCCGGGCACGGATGCGTGTGCAGGACGCTCCGGGACCTCTCGGGTGATAGTTGTCGACTCACGCACCGGTGTCCGCCAGTCGGCGCGCGCAATGGACAGTATTTACGAACGCTCGCTATCTATACTGTGCGAGTGGCAGGCAAGGGGTCGGACATGAGCAAGGGAACGGTCGGCGGCGGCGGTACGACGATGCTGCGGCGGATCAATGTCGCCTCGGTCCTGGATGCGGTCCGCCGATCCGCGCCCGCACCGCTGCGCGTCGCCGAACTGGTCGAACGCACCGGTCTGGCGAGACCGACGGTCGCCCAGGCCGTCGACGAGCTGCTCGACGCCGGCTGGCTGCAGCAGCACGGCCCCGACTCCGCGGACCGCTCGCTCGGCCGCCCGGCCATCCGGGTCTCGCTGCGCGGGCGCGCCGCTCCGGTGCTCGGTCTCGACGTCGGCCCGCACCGCGTCACCGTCGGCGTGTCCGATTTGGCCGGTCGCAAGCTGTCGCTGGTACGGCGCTCCGGGCCCGGCTGGACCGCGCAGGAACTCCTCGGGGTCATCAGCGAGGTGATCAACGAGGCGCTCGCGGAGGCCGAAGTACCGGCCGAGGACATCGCCGCCGCAGTGGCGGCGAGCCCGGGCATCGTGGACGAGCACACCGGCCGGGTCCAGCTGGTGCCGAGCGTGCCGGGCTGGTCGGCGATCGACCTGATCAAGCACGTCCGCGGCCTGCTCGACTGCCCGGTCATGCTCGACAACGACGCGAACCTCGCCGCGCTGGCGATCGCGGCCGCGCGCGGCGGGACCGGCACCCTGCTGGCGGTCCAGTGGGGTGAGCGTCTCGGCGCCGGCATCGTGATCGACGGCCGGCTGCACCGCGGCACCGGCGCGGCCGGTGAGATCGGCTTCATCGCCACCGGCCCCGACGACGTGATCAACCCCGACGACAGCCGCGGCCCGCTGGAGCGCGCGGTCGGCTCCGAGGCGATCGCGGCGCTCGGTCGTCAGGCCGCGCTCGACAACCCGCAGTCGCGACTGGCCGAGCTCGGCGGCGAGCAGCTCGACACCGCGGACGTGTTCGCCGCGGCGGCGGAGCGTGACCCGGTGGCACAGGCCGTCGTACAGCAGGTCGCTCGGGCGTTCGCGCGGGCGTTGGCCCCGTCCGTCCTCGTGCTCGACCCGACAGCCGTCGTGATCGGCGGCGGTGTCGCGCGCGCCGGCGCCGTACTGCTGGACGCCATCTCGGACCAGCTGCGCCTGCTGACTCTCAACCACCCGAAGCTGGAGCTCTCCGCACTGGCCGAGGACGCGGTGGTGACCGGCGCAATGCGCATGGCCCTCGACGAGGTCTGGCAGCGCAAGCTCCCGACACCGGCAATGACCAGCACTACTTAGGCCCTTTCACCAGCTTGGTATCGGGCGCGCCGCACCGGCAGGTGTAGGCGAGCTCGTACAACACCTGCCCCCCAGATCCACCCGGCGGTCCAGGCCCGTCACCATGCTCATCGGCAGCAACATGCGCCGGTCACAGGCCGCACAGGTAATGACGATCATCGCCGGTGCCAGCCGTAGGCGCGGTTCAGGTAGAGCCGGTGAACCAGACGCCAACGCCCCTGAACATCATCAAGCCACCACTTCCACCGAAGGCTTGCCGCTATGCGCTCACTCATTGTGCCCATCCACTACAGATGATGACTGCCACGACTGTTTCAGTGGACTAATCGTACGTCGCCCTTGGCCCCCAGCGAAAGGGGCGCACATGGGCGAGCACAGGCGCGACTGATCGACGCCTGCCTTGTTGCAGACCGTCCATGGACCTAGTGCAATTGAGTACATGGCCAGCAAGGCGCTCCCAAACCAGGCTCGACCGCTGGACATCACTGGCAGTGCGGACCTGCAAACAGAGATCGACGCGGTCGCCGGCCTGCTCTCGAAAGGCCCAGTGGCAGATGGCGGCCTCGCGTGGGATGTGGACGGCAAGAAGGTGATCGTCCGCCTTGTCGGTCGTGTCGACGGGACTTCGGCGATCGTCGAAGGTGTGAAGGCGTCGGTTCTGACCGCGGCTGACGGATTGATGGCCAAAGGCTTCAGCGTCGAGTTCCGATCGGTCCGTTACTCGCGGTCCGAACTGGAGGAGCTGGCCGCCCGGCTGTTCTCCACTGTGGAGGAGTGGGCGCCGGGCCTGACGACGTACTCCAGACGGACCGGCACCCGCACTGGACTTGGTGGCGGTTGGGACCCCGAGAAGAACCGGGTCGTGCTTGTCGTTCCGCAGGAAAAGAGTGCGGCATGGAGCGAGCGAGTGGGCGCACTGAACGACGACCGAATCACCCTCGAGACCTACCTACCGACACCTGGCGGCATCGAGCAAAGGCGCCCGCGACTCTGACGTCACTAGGGCCGATCTACCCCGGAAACGGCGGCGGCGATGGCGTCAGGGCGGTCCAGGTGGACCAGGTGGGCTGAGTCGGGGAGGACTTGTACGGTTCCGGCCAGGTGGTTGGCCAGGCGTTGTTGGCCGGCTAGCCAGCGGTTGGCGGTGAAGCGGGAGGTGCCGCCGGTGGCTACCAGCAAGGTGGTGGGGGCTATGGCTGCTGCGGGGCCTGCCACCAGTTTGGCGACCTCCGCTGCCAGTTCCCAGCTGCCGGCCAGTTCGTCCCAGAACAGCAGCCACGACGTGTCTCCGCCGTACCGTGCTCTGGCTGTTGCCTTCGACAACAGATCCTGGTTCGACATGCTGCCGAGTCGCACGATCAACCGCCGCACGGCCGGACCCAGCAACCGCGGTACGCCGGCCCGCCCCAAGAAGCGGGCCACCGCACGCATCGCCCGGTCCCCCTGCTTCCCGGGATAGAAGGCGCGCAGCCCGGTCTCCGACGTGAGGCTGGTGTCGACCAGCACCAACCTGGTCACCTCGTGCGGCCGCGTCAGCGCCCACCGCAGTACGGCCAGTCCACCGATCGAGTGCCCGACCAACCCGATCTCCGCGCCCGGCTGTACGCCGGCCGCCGCGCGCAACGCGTCCACGTCGGACGAGATCGGCGTCCGCCACGGATCGATGACGCGAACGTCCTCCCCCGGCAACAACTCGACCACCCGACCGAACTCCTCCGGAGTCTCAGCCAGGCCAGGCACCACGATCCACGTCACGGTCATCGGGGTAAAGCGTGCCTCAGACCTGGTAGCAATGTCCCCAGCATTACGCAGACGAGCAGTATCGCTACGCGTTGGAGGATGCCTGGGGCGTGCAGGTCGTTGCCGGTGACGACGTCGTAGCCGGTCTGCAGGCCGAGCCAGGTCTGCGTCACTACGACCCCAAGAGCGAGTACGCCGACCACCTTGCCTCGGGCTCGGCCCCAGCCGGACCGGCGGAGGACCAGGACCGCGAAGACGCCCATGACGATGCTGCCGAGGCCTGCGAGTGTCGAGGTCACCTCGTGCAGGACCAGTGCTATCCCTACCTGGCCGTTCGCCTCAGCTGCGCGGCACGCGGCGCTGGCGGACGGTGCGCAGTCCATCGGCGAGAAGGAGTCGAACAGTGTGCCGAGGCCGAAGACCGCCGTACCGGTCAGCAGACCGGTCACTTCCCACCGGAACCGCGCTGCCGGTCTGGCCAGCAGTACGGCGACCAGCAGCAACACGCCCGTCGCCAAGTCCATGGCCCGTGCGTACAAACTCGTGGGCTGGTCCCGGGCGCCCAACTCACTGAGGAACGAGTGCTGGACGTCGAGCGGAAAACCGGCCGCCGCCTCCAGCAGCAGGCTGCAGTACAGCACACCGGCAGCGAGCATCAGGTTGCGGATGAGACGGTAAGGAAGGGCGGCCATGGCTACACCGTGGCATGTCAACCTAAGTATTGACTGTGGCGTCAGCTGTACTGTCGAGGTAGTGCTAGGTCGACCGAAGTCACAGCGAACTAGTGGGATGATCGGCTGGTGCGGTCGGAACAAGCAGCAGTGATCCCGGCGTGGCAGCACCGGGCCGCGGTCTGGGTGGGCCGCGTCGTCGTGCTTGCCTCGGTGTGGTCGTTCATCGCCATCCCGTTGCACGTCGCCGCCCCGATATTCGTCAAGCACGTCGACTTCGCGTTCGACTTCGTCGGGATCCCGGCCGGGCACACGATCTTCTCCGCGGTCTACCTCGCGGTGGTCGGCAGCGCGTTGCTGCGCGGGAAGCGAGCCGCGCTGCTCTGGGTGCTGTGGGTCTTCGAGGCGCTCTGGTTCCTTGCCCAGGTCGCCGGGATCGCGTTCACCAGCGTCCGGCTCGCCAACCCGACCGACGCGGACCTGCTGCGCGACTTCGGTCCGGCCAGTGTCCAGGATCTGGAATGGGGCATCGTCCAGGCGATCGTGGTGGCCGCGATCGTCGTCCTGCTGTGGAAGATCCGGGGCGCGTTCCCGGCCCGGCTCGCGCCCGGTAGCCGGCGGCTCGCCATCGGCGCGCTGGTGTTCGGCATGCTGATCTCGATCGCGGTCAGCATCACGCTCACGCAGCTCTTCCCGCGCACGCTCAGCGGGCAGCGGCAGAAGATCGGCTGGGCGGTGATCGCCGCGCTCGGTCAGTCCCGCAGCAAGATGGGCGGGCACGAGGGCCACGGCTGGATCGGCCTGACCGTCGGCGCGATCTCGGCGGCCTCGCTGGTGATCGCGTTCTGGATCTTCCTCCGCTCGGTTCAGCGCGTCCGGTACCTGACCCAGCCCGAGGAGCTCGAGGTACGGCGTCTGCTCCTGCTGCACGGCGAGCGGGACTCGCTCGGGTACTTCGCGACGCGCCGGGACAAGGCCGTCGTGTTCGCACCGGGCAACGACGCCGCGATCGCGTACCGGGTGGTGAACGGCGTCAGCCTGGCCAGCGGGGATCCGCTGGGCGATCCGGTCGCCTGGCCCGCGGCGATCCAGAGCTGGCTGACCGAGGCCCGCCGGTACGGCTGGTCGCCGGCCGTCCTGTCGGCGAGCGAGGAGGCGGCCCAGGCGTACGTCGACGCCGGGCTGCGCGCGTTGTCGATGGGTGACGAGGCGATCATCGACGTCGCGGACTTCACGCTCGAGGGCCGGACGATGCGGCCGGTGCGGCAGGCGGTGACGCGGGTCCAGCGGGCCGGGTACCACGCCGAGGTCGTGCGGCACGGGGACCTGTCGCCCGAGGCCTTGGCGCAGTACGTCCAGCTCGCCGAGCAGTGGCGCGGGGCGCGGACCGAGCGCGGGTTCTCGATGGCGCTCGGCAGGCTCGGCGATCCGACCGACGCGCGCTGCGTGATGGTGATCGCACGGGACGCCGAAGGCGCCGTCCGCGGACTGCTCTCGTTCGCTCCGTGGGGTGTCCGGGGCGTGTCGCTGGACCTGATGCGGCGCGATCCCGAGTCCGTGAACGGCTTGATGGAGTTCATGGTGACGTCGCTGGTCGACGCCTGCGGCGATCTCGGCGTGCACCGGATCTCGCTGAACTTCGCGATGTTCCGGGAGATCTTCAGCGACGCCGAGCGGGTCGGCGCCGGGCCGGTGCTGCGGCTCACGAACGCGTTGCTGACCGCCGGTTCACGCTTCTGGCAGCTGGAAAGTCTCTATCAGTCGAACGAGAAGTACCTGCCGCGCTGGTCGCCGCGGCTGATGTGCTACTCACGCGGTGCGTCGCTCGCCCAGGTCGTGTTCGCGGCCGGTACCGCGGAGGGCTTCCTGCCCGCGCCGCGGCCGTGGACCCGTGTCGACAGCGTCGAGACGGCCGAGCGGCACGCGATCATGGCCGCGGACGGCCGCGCGTTCGCGACCGCCGTCCACGAACAGGAAGAGGAGTTGCTGCGGCCGGCGCTGCCGACCCGCAAGCTCACCGAACAGGAGCAGATCCGCCGGACGAAGCTCGCCGAGCTCGTTGCCGCGGGCATCGACCCGTACCCGGTCGAGGTGCCGCGGACGGAGACCCTGGAGCAGGTCCGGGAGCGGTACCCGAACCTGCCGCCGGACCGCCACACCGGCCACACCGTGTCCGTGACCGGCCGCGTGCTGCGGATGCGGAACCACGGCGGCCTCGCGTTCGCCCAGTTGCAGGACGGGCTCACCCAGCTGCAGGTGATGCTCACCGCCGCGTCGTGCGGCGACGTACCGCTGGACCGGTGGCGGCGGCTCGTCGACATCGGCGACCACGTGAGCGTGACCGGCGAGGTCGTGACCAGCCGCCGCGGTGAGCTGTCGGTCGCGGCGACGGACTGGGTGATGGCGGCGAAGTGCCTGCACCCGTTGCCGGACAAGCGGAAGGGTTTCACCGATCCCGAGGCGCGGGTCCGGCAGCGGCACCTCGACCTGGTGATGAACCCGGACTCGCTGCGGATGATGCAGCAGCGCAGCGCCGCCGTCCGCGCGCTGCGCAACGGGTTCGAGAACCGCGGGTTCATCGAGGTGGAGACGCCGATGCTGCAGGCCGTGCACGGCGGCGCGAACGCACGGCCGTTCGTCACGCACATCAACGCCTACGACACCGAGCTGTTCCTGCGGATCGCGCCGGAGCTGTTCCTGAAGCGGCTGACCGTCGGCGGGATGGGCAAGATCTTCGAGCTGAACCGGAACTTCCGCAACGAGGGCGCGGATGCGACCCACAACCCGGAGTTCACCTCGGTCGAGGCCTACCAGCCGTACGCCGACTATCACGTGATGCGCGAGCTCACCCGCGAGCTGCTGATCGAGGCCGCCACCGCGGTGTACGGCAAGCCCGTCGTCCGCCGCGACGGCGAGGAGCTCGACATCTCCGGGGAGTGGCCGGTCGTCACGGTCCACGACGCGGTCGGCCGGGCGGCGGGTACGGCGATCGACTCGGAGACGTCCGTCGAACGACTCCGCGAGCTGTGCGCGAAGCACGACGTCCACACGACCTTCGAGATGTCGGCCGGCGAACTCGTGCTCGAGCTCTACGACGAACTCGTCGAGCCGACCACGACGCTGCCGACGTTCTACACCGACTTCCCGCTCGAGACGTCGCCGCTGACCCGTAATCACCGCACGAATCCGCGCCTCGCCGAGCGCTGGGACCTGGTCGCGTTCGGGGCCGAGATCGGGACGGCGTACTCCGAACTCGTCGACCCGGTCGAGCAACGTCGCCGCCTCACCGAGCAGTCGCTGAAGGCCGCCGCGGGCGATCCCGAGGCGATGTCGCTGGACGAGGATTTCCTGTCGGCACTGGAGTACGCGATGCCGCCGACCGGCGGTCTGGGCATCGGCGTCGACCGGGTGATGATGATGCTCACCGGCCAGAACATCCGCAGCACGCTGGCGTTTCCGTTCGTCCGTCCCGCACCACGGGACTGATGCCTTACCCTGGACAGCTCACGGGTCGGGGAGACCCTGGGGGTGGGATGAAGCGCTGGCTTGCGCTCTGTATCGGGGTGTGTCTGGTTGCGGGCTGCGGCGGGAAGCCGGAGGCCGCGCCGAGCCCTGGCACGTCGGCTTCCAACAGCGCCGTGCCCGCGCCGGCGTCCTCGGTACCGACCGCCGGTCCGCTGGATGCGGCGGCTTACCAGGCCGAGCTGACCCGCATCGACCAGGTGCTGGCCGGTCCGGCGCGGGCACTGACCCGGGTCCGGACGGCCGAGGGTCTGAGCGAGGCGATGAGCACCCTCGCGGTGTCGCTCAACACGGTCGGGATCCGGCTCGCCGCGCTGACGGTCACGTCGCGGCTGTCCGGCGCCCACGCCCTGCTGCAGGAACGCATCGGCGTGGCGGCGACGCGGCTGACGAGTTCGGCGCAGAAGACCGAGGAGGACGCGCGCTGCGGCGGCGCCGCGCACACCTCGCAGAAGGTGCAGCGACAGTTGCGTACCGACCTCGACGCCGCGCTCGTCCAGTTGCAGCGGCTCCGGCTGACCTTCGGCAAGACGCTCCCCGATCCGGGTCCGGCGCCGGAACAGACACGGCCCGACAACGGCGACGTGCTGGTACGGCGGGGTGCGAACGGAATCGGCCGGCTCAAGATCACCAACGGTACGTCGAAGGACGTGGCGATCTCGATCGTCGGCGGCGGGCAGCCACCCGGCAGTCCACAGGTGATGGTCTACCTCCGGGCGACCGGGTCGGCGACCGTGAACCGGATCTCCGGCGCGTACCGCCTGTATTTCAAGAGCGGCACGGACTGGGACGCCGACCACCGCAGGTTCCTCGCGGACTGCACGTTCAAGAAGTTCGACCAGACCTTCGGCAAGAACCAGGCCTGGCAGGTCAACCTCCAGCCCCGGCCGGGCGGCAACGCCGACACCACCGAGGTCGAGGCCTACTGAGCGGGACTCAGAGGTCGTCCGGAAACACCCTGAACGCCTTGTGCGGAGTCAGCGGCCGCACCGCCCGAAAGTCGCGCCGATCGAGCGTCAGAACCGCATCAGTCCGGTAATCGGCAGCCACCGCCACGGTGACCGCGTCGGCGAGATCGAGATCCAGATCGGCGTACCTGCTCATCACGGCCAGAGCAGCCGCCAAGGTCTCTGCGCCGACGTCCGGAATTTGGAACCGCATCCGTCGCACCTGGGTGGTCAACAACTCGAGGATCGTCGAGCGCGCAGCCGCACCGAGCCGAGCTCGGGCCAGGTGATCCACCTCCGCGAGGACAAGCGGCGACAGGACGACTGTCCCGGCTTCTTGCAGCAACTTCCTACAGGAGGGACCTTCCGGTGCGTTGCGATCGAAGGCCGCGATGATGCCGGACGTGTCGGCGACGACGATCACCGGTCGGTACGGCGCGCGACCACGTCGCGAATCTCGTCCTTCGTCACCGGCTCGCCGATGCCGTCGAACGTCGGCCAGTCGAGCGGCTCGTCCCACACCCGGTTCGCCATCGCGGCCAGATGGATACCCTCGCGGATGATTTCGGCCTCAGGAATTCCCCGCCGCCGAGAGGCGTCCTTGATCAGCGCCAGATCCTCGGGATCGGCGTACACATTGGTGCGCTTCATCGACATGTACCAACCCTAACACACGTACATCCGCGGCTAGGTCCTGTCTGGTAATTCGGCGCCGTAGCGACGAGTGCCCCGCAGTAGGCGATGGATTACCAGACAGGACCTAGAGGCCGAGCTTGTCGAGCAGGTGGCCGAGGATGCCGCCGAGGCCCCCGGAGGGTTGGTCGGGGTTGTCAGGTGTCGACGGCGGAGTGCTCGGCGTCGTGCTGGTCGGGGATGCCGTCGGGCTCGTCGACGTGCTCGGACGGCTGGTCGGCGTCGTGGTCGGGTCGGTGGACGGCGGCGCGGTCGGTACTGTCGGCGGCCGTTTCGTCGCGACCGGGACGGTCGGCTCGGTGGTCTGCACGATCTGCGGCGTCGGCGTGCCCGCGGCGACCGTGGGGTACGGCGTGCCGAGACCGACCGGCACCTGGACCTCGCCCGTCTTGGTTGCGCTCGGCAACGGCGTCGGCGCCGGCGGCGTGACGCCGGGCGTGGCGGCCGGGGTCGTGCTGGTGTGGGGCGGGAGCACGGCGACGTTCTGCGTCGGCTCGCCCGGCTGCGGGCCGGCGATCGGCGCGGCCGGCTCGGGTCCGCCGCCGGGCAACGGCAGGAAGCCCGCACCGATCCGCGGGCCGCCGAGCAGGGCGACGAGGACAAGCGCGAGGTAGCAGAACAGCAGGAGGCCGGCGCCGGCTGCGACCTGGCGGCGACGTCGCGGGTTCTGCCAGGGCGGACGGCGGGAAGCCGTGGCAGAAATTGGATTCACAAGTCCCGGAGGGTATCGGTTGCCGAGTAGTTTCAAACAGTAGGTGGAAGAAATTCCACCGAGAAACTCAATAGTTTAGTAATTCTGAACCACTTACGCATGCGTAGGAATGCGGTGCGTTAGCTGACAACGCGCCGATCTGCCCGGCGATATCCGAATTCATCTGCCAGCCTGCTCTCATGAATCTGGTGCTGCTGCACGGTCTCGGAGCCAACGGTCGGGTCTGGGACACCTGGCCGCCCGGCAAGTACGCGCCGGACCTTCCCGGCCACGGCACGGCCGCCCCGCTCCCGTCGTACACCTTCGCCGCCCTGGCAGCGGCGATCGCCGCGGATCTTCCGGTACGCCGGGACATCGTCGTGCTCGGCCATTCGCTCGGCGGCGTGATCGCACTCGAGCTGGCGAGCGGACGGTACGACGTGACGGTCACCCGGGTCGTCGCGCTCGGAGTGAAAGTGAGCTGGACAGCCGACGACTTGGGGCGCGCGACCGCCCTGGCGCAGAAGCCGGTCGCCTGGTTCGGCACCCGCGACGAGGCAGCCGCGCGTTTCCTGAAGGTCTCCGGCCTCGCCGGACTCGTGGACCCTGCCGACGCCGTCGTGGACCACGGCCTGCTGGAGCGGGACGGACGCTGGCGCCTGGCCATGGACCCCGGGACCTTCGGTGTCGGCGCGCCGGACATGCCCGCGCTGATCGCGGCGAG
The DNA here is from genome assembly GCF_040610875.1 of Kribbella sp. NPDC003505. Classification (NCBI taxonomy): domain Bacteria; kingdom Bacillati; phylum Actinomycetota; class Actinomycetes; order Propionibacteriales; family Kribbellaceae; genus Kribbella; species Kribbella sp. NPDC003505. Next base: position 369,467 of record NZ_JBEXNA010000005.1, read on the forward strand.
TCAGGCCGAGCTGGTGCTCGCACGCGGCGAAGGCGACCCGATGAACAGCGACGCCGAGCTGCACGCCCTGCACGACCAGGTCGTCACGCTGCCCGGCCTCGGTCACAACGCCCAGGTCGAGGACCCAACGGCGGTGGCGGCCCTGCTCAGGTGAGCGCCTGCAGGCCGATGACCGACAGCAGGCGGAGCTTCTCGGCCGCCTCGCTGTTCGGCGCGGCCGTGTAGACGACGATGCGCAGGTCGCTGCCCGGGACGGCGAGCACGTCGCAGTCGATGACGAGCGTGCCGACCTCGGGATGCCGGATGGTTTTCTGCTCGGTCTGGTGGAAGCCGACGACCGACTGGTCCCACAGCTGGGCGAACTCGTCGTACCCGGTCCGGAGCTCCTCGATCAGCCCTGTCAGCTCTGGGTCGTGCGGATAGCGGGCGAGGGAGACGCGCAGGTCGGTGACCATCGCCACCCGGAAGGCCCGCCGCTGGTCGGGGGTCTGCACGACGCGGTCGCCAGTTGACGCGAACTGCCGGTAGATGATGTTCCGCCAGCGGCCCTGCCAGGGCGACGGATCGCCGATCAGCGCAGCGAACAGCGGGTTCCAGCTGATGATCGTCCAGGCGGCGTCACAGACGCACAGCGGCGCACCCTCGAGCTGGTCGACGATCCGTTGCACGCCCGGCGGAATGTACGCCGAGATGCGGCCGGGCGACGGCTCGACCTCGCCCGCGAGCACGAACAGATGGTTGCGCTCGGCCTCGGACAACCGCAGCGCCCGGGCCAGCGCGGTCAGCACCTGGACCGACGGCGACTCCGAGCGGCCCTGCTCCAGCCGCACGACGTAGTCGACCGACAACCCGGCGAGCTGCGCCAGCTCCTCGCGGCGCAGCCCCGGCGCCCGGCGCTTCCCGCCCGACGGCAGCCCGGCCTCCGCGGGCGTCACCCGGTCGCGCCATGCGTGCAACGTCCTGCCGAGCTCACCCATGTCCCCAGTATCGCGGGCCGGCGGCGGTTCAGCCTGGTACTGCCGTTCCCTAGGACATCGCGGGCACTACCTGCCCCGGAACGCCGGCGCGAGGGTGGGGCCATGACCACAACACTCATCACCGGGGCCAACCGAGGCCTCGGCTACGAAACCGCCCGCCGGCTGGTCGAGGCCGGCCACACCGTGTACGTCGGCGCCCGGGATCCCCAGCGCGGCAAGCAGGCCGCGGACGAACTCGGCGCGCACTACCTCCCGCTGGACGTCACCAGCGACGAGTCGGTCGACGCCGCCGCGGAACAGCTCACCGAGCTCGACGTACTGATCAACAACGCCGGCATCCCCGGTCCGTTCAAGGAGGCCCGGGACCTGACTGCCGACGAGTTCCATCAGGTGTTCGACCTGAACGTCTACGGGCCGGTGCGGATGATCCACCGGTTCCTGCCGCTGCTCGAGCGCAGCGCCGACCCGGTGATCGTGAACGTGTCCAGCGGGCTCGGCTCGATCGCCGCCGCGGTGCAGGCGGACGCGATCGACACGGTGCCGGTGTGGGTGCCGGCCCCGGCGTACGGCGCCTCGAAGGCGGCGCTCAACATGCTGACGGTGCAGTACGCGAAGCAGCTGCCGAACCTGCGGATCAACACCGTCGACCCGGGCTACACCGCCACCGACTTCAACGGCCGCACCGGCTACCAGACCGTCGAGGAGGGCGCAGAGATCATCGTCCGGCTCGCCATGATCGACAAGGACGGGCCGACCGCGGAGTACCTGAGCCTGCACGGAACCATCCCCTGGTGATCAAAGGGGTGATCAAGGGGTGATCAGAGAGTGATCAGCACTCGATGACGTTGACCGCGAGACCGCCGCGGGAGGTCTCCTTGTACTTGATCTTCATGTCCGCGCCGGTCTCGCGCATGGTCTTGATGACCTTGTCGAGGGTGACCACGTGCACGCCGTCGCCGTGCATCGCCATCCGGGCCGCGTTGATCGCCTTCACCGAGGCCATCGCGTTCCGCTCGATGCACGGGATCTGCACCAGGCCGCCGACCGGGTCGCAGGTCAGGCCGAGGTTGTGCTCCATCGCGATCTCGGCTGCGTTCTCGACCTGCTGCGGCGTCCCGCCGAGCACCTCGCAGAGACCGGCCGCGGCCATCGAGCAGGCGGACCCGACCTCGCCCTGGCAGCCGACCTCGGCGCCGGAGATCGACGCGTTCTCCTTGTAGAGCACGCCGATCGCGCCGGCCGTCAGCAGGAACCGGACCGCGCCGTCCTCGGTCGCCCCGGGCACGAAGCGCCGGTAGTAGTGCAGCACGGCCGGGATGATGCCGGCGGCGCCGTTGGTCGGGGCGGTGACGATCCGGCCGCCGGAGGCGTTCTGCTCGTTGACGGCGAGCGCGAACAGGTTCACCCAGTCCATCACCTTGAGCGGGTCGACCGACCACGGGTCCTGGCTGAGCTTCTTGTGCAGGGCGTGCGCCCGGCGCGGCACCTTCAGCCCGCCGGGCAGGATGCCCTCGGTCTCGCAGCCCTCCCGGACGCAGTCCTGCATCACCTGCCAGATGTGCAGCAGGCCGTCGCGGACCTCCTCCTCGGTGCGCCAGGCGAGCTCGTTCGCGAGCATCACCTCGCTGATCGACAGCTGCGACTCCCGGCACCGCTCGAGCAGCTCCGCGCCGGTCGTGAACGGATACTTCAGCGGGGTGGTGTCCGGCACGATCCGGTCCCCCGCGGCGGCGTTCTGGTCGACGACGAACCCGCCGCCGACCGAGTAGTAGGTGCGTTCCCGCAGCACCGCGCCGGTCGCATCGCGGGCCACGAAGATCATCCCGTTCGGGTGGTACGGGAGGGCCTTGCGGCGGTGCATCAGCAGGTCGGTGTTCTCGTCGAACGCGATCTCGTGGGTGCCGGCCAGCAGGATCCGGCCGCGCTCGCGGATCGTCTCGACGCGGGCGTCGACCGAGTGCGTGACCACGGTCTCCGGGTCGGCCCCCTCGAGCCCGAGCAGGACGGCCTTGTTGCTGCCGTGGCCGTGCCCGGTGGCGCCGAGCGAGCCGAACAGCTGGGCCTCGACGGTCGTCGTCGCGGCCAGCAGGCCGTCGTCGGCCAGGCCGAGCGCGAAGGTCCGGGCGGCGCGCATCGGTCCCACGGTGTGGGAGCTCGACGGGCCGATCCCGATACTGAACAGGTCGAAGACGCTGATCGCCATCGTGTGGAGGTTCCTTCCGGTCGCCGTTGACCGTTTGGTGTCCTCCCCGCTCTGTTGGACTGGGCGTCCTCCAGAGGTGCCTCGCCCGCGCGGTGAAGGTGCCTGAGAGATTCTTGGGGAGAGTTGCTCCTACGGCGCCCGGTTCGTGTCCGGGTCTCTCCCGCACGGGTTCATGCGGCTGTTGAGTTGACTGACGCCTCGGACGGTACGGGGGTCCGCCGGGCCGCGTCAATCCGGCCGGTGCGGACCGCCCAGATCTCGAAGAACCAGGTGAACAACGGGGGAACGCTTGCCGCCAGCGCGGCCAGCGTCACCGGCCAGGACCAGCGCAACGGCCCGCGCACGGCGAGCACGGTGACCACGTAGCCGACGAAGATGCCGCCGTGGATCGGCCCGAAGATCTTGACCCCGATCTCGTTGTCGGACAGCACGTACTTGAACAGCATCCCGATCAGCAGTCCGGTCCACGAGATCGCCTCGGCGATCGCCACCGTCCGGAACCACGCCGCATGTTTGGTACTCATCAACGACCGACCCTAACAAGGCCCCCAAGCCGTGATCGGGGTCACGCGGGGCTCGTCCCGGATGCCGCCAGCAAGCGATTGCCCGAAGGATCGGCGGCATGACGTTCATCCGACGCGCCCTGGCCGGCGCGGTAGTACTCGGCGTCGGCGGCGCCGGGCTGACGGCCACCGCCTCCGCGACCAGCCCGCCGCTGCACTGGGCCGACTGCCAACCTGAGGGCAAGGACGATCCCGCGGCGGTGGAGGGCTCGCAGTGCGCGACCTTGCAACTGCCTGTCGACTGGCGGAACCCGGACGGGCCCACCTTCGGCCTCGCACTGGCCCGGAGAAAGGCATCGGAGCCGAGCGAGCGGGTCGGGGTGCTCGTGTTCGGCCCGGGCGGCCCGGGTGATTCCGGGGTCGACCGGATCAAGACGGGAATCGACCGGTTCAGCACGGACCTGCAGGACCGTTTCGACATCGTCAGCTTCGACCCGCGCGGTGTGGCGCGCAGCAACCCGGTGAAGTGCTCCGCCGATCTGCTGAACAAACAGCCGTCGCCGATCATCAGGAGCGCGGCCGAGTTCACCGCCACCATCAACTACAACCGGCAGCTCGCCACGGACTGCCGTGAACACACCGGCCCGCTGTACGACCACATCGACACCTGGCAGACGGTGCGCGACGTCGACGCCGTACGGCGGGCGCTCGGCGAGTCCACGATCTCGTTCCACGGCAGCTCGTACGGGACCCTGCTCGGAGCGCAGTACGCCGCGACGTACCCGCACCGCGTCCGCGCGATGGTGCTGGAGAGCGTCATCGACCACAGCTCCGCCACGACGCGTGACTTCCTGGACGCGCAGGCAGCCGCGGGACAGGACTCGTTCGACGAGTTCGTGAAGTGGTGCGACGCAACGACGAGCTGTGCACTGCACGGCACCGACATCCATGCGCGCTGGGCTGAGCTGCTGGCGAAGTCGCCGGATCCGTTCATCTTGAGCTACTCGGTGTTCCGGGCGCTCTACGAACCGAAGTGGACTGCGCTGGCCGAGCTGCTGAAGGCCGGTGTGACTCCCCCGAAGCCCACGCAGACCGGTGCGTACCCGCTGGCCGTTTTCTGCCAGGACTGGAACCTGCCGGTTCGGGACTACCGCGAGTACGCCGCACACCTCCAGCGGCTCGCCCGCAACAACCAGGACCTGCGCTATCCCGGTCAGCTCATGGCAGTGTCGATCTGTCTCGGCTCTCCGCCCGCGAACAACCCGCAGCACCGGCTGAAGGTACGTGGGCTCAAGACATCGGTACTTCTCGCCAACGCGATCCACGACCCGGCGACCGGCTACTCGTTCGCACAGAGCGTGGAGCGCCAGCTCGGGCGGAACGGCGTACTGCTGACCTACCAGGGCTGGGGGCACGGCAGCTACACGAAGAGCCCGTGCATGCAGAGCGCAGTCGACGACTACCTGATCGCGAAGGACGTGCCCGAGCGCGGCAGCAGCTGCGCCGCCGTACCACCTGCCGGGTAGCGGGTCAGACGGGAACGCCGGTCACTTCGAGGACCCGGTCCAGGTGATCGCCGCGGACCAGTCGCCCCGCCATCAGCCGGAGCTCGGTGCAGGCGCTCTCCAGCGCCTGCGCCTGGGTCCGGCAGTTGTCGACGTACCAGAACGGGTCGTCCGGTTGCGGATCGTCGGCGTCGTCGATGTCGGCGTACCAGTGCCGGCTGCCGCAGTTCACTACTCGCACACGCAGGTTCATGATGTAACTCCCCCGTACCCAGCGGACCCTGGGTTCCCCCCTTTTTCGGCCCCAGTCCAGGGCCGACTCGGCCTGGCGTGTGATCAGAGGCCCCCCACTCCCACACGCCGGCCGAGTTCGACCCTCCCCCGCCTGCTACATCGGGGCTGCCGCGGCGAACGTTACTGGCCGTGACGAGTAATTTTGATTACTTCGCTGCGAGCTGCGACCGGGTCCACTGCTCGAGACCGTCGGTGGTGATCGGCAGGTCCGCGGTGAGGATCTCCAGGCGGTCGGGATGGACCACGACGTTGTCCTCGATCCGGATGCCGATGCCGCGCAGCTCCGGCGGGACGGTCTCGTCGTTGGGGTGGAAGTACAGGCCGGGCTCGACCGCGAGCGCCATCCCGGCCTCGATGGTGCCGGCGAAGTACGCCTCCGGCCGGGACGCGTCGCAGTCGTGCACGTCGAGGCCGATGTAGTGCCCGGTCCCGCAGACGATGTACCGCCGGTGCTGCTGCCCGTCCGGGCCGAGCAGTTCGTCGATCGACGCGTCCAGCAGACCCCAGTCACGCAGCCCTTCGGCCAGCACCCGCAGCGCCTCGTACTGGAAGGCGCGGTACGGCGCACCGACCTTGACGGCCTCGAGCGACGCGAGCTGCGCCTTGTGCACCAGGTCGTGCACCTGCCGCTGGGCCGCCGTGAACTCGCCGGTGGCGGGGAAGGTCCGGGTCACGTCCGCGGTGTAGAGGGTGCGGGTCTCGACGCCGGCGTCCAGCAGGATCACGTCGCCCTCGTTGACCGGGCCGTCGTTGCGGACCCAGTGCAGCACCGGAGCGTGCTTGCCAGCGGCAACGATCGACGCGTAACCGACGCCGTTGCCCGCGGTCCGCGCGCGGCGATCGAAGGTGCCCTGCAGCCAGCGTTCGCCGCCGCCGCGGATCGCCTCGGGCAGCTCCCGCGCCACGTCACCGAACGCGAGCACGCTGGCCGCGACCGCTTCCCGTAGCTGGTCGAGCTCCCAGTCGTCCTTGATCCGGCGCAGTTCGGCGAGCGTCTGGCGCAACGCGTTGCCGTCGGTCGGCGAGGTCCGCACCAGGGCGTCCAGCATCGGTTCGACGCCCGGCACCGACAGCATGAACGGGACCGCGCCGCGCACCGCCGCGGGCAGTTCCTCGATCGGGCGGCAGGCGATCTGCAGCGCGTCCGACCAGTCCTTCAGGCCCGGCACCGGGCCGATCCACAGCTCACCGTCGCGCGCGTTCGCGAAGAAGTCCGCCTCGTCCGGCCCGGCCGTCTCGCGCAGGTAGAGCGTCGCGTCGCCGTCCCCGGAGATGACCAGGACGGCGCCTTCGGCCTGGCAGCCGGTCAGCCAGACGAAGTCGCTGTCGGCGCGGAACGGGTAGTCGGTGTCGTTCGACCGGACCGGCGCCCGGCCGGCCGCGAGCGCGATCCGGCGTCCGGGCAGCGCGGCGGCGAGCTTGCGCCGATGCTCCGCGGCCGCCTCGGCGAGCCCCTCCGGCACTGTCACCGAGCGGTCCACCGGCCCCCAGCCGCGAGAGACGAACTCCCAGAACCCCTTGGCGTCGATCGGGCGGTAGGACTTCGGCGTCTGGTCGGTCCGGGCGTCATCGGTCATGAGCTGAGCTCCCCTTACAGCTGTCGGTGTGAGCTCATCAACTCAGGTCCGCGCGGGGCCGCGCAAGCCCTTATCCCGGAACGCGGCGAGGATGCCGGCCTCGGAGTCGAGCAGGTACTGGTGCAGGTCCGCGGCGGCCTGCTCGTACTTGCGGGCCTCCAACAGCTCGAACAGCGTGCGGTTCCGCACGATATACGGCTCGTGCAGCTCCCGCGGCGTCGCGATCACCTGAAAGACCAGCCGCAACTCGGCCAGCAGCTGACTGGTGATCGCGTTCAGCCTGGCGCTGTCGGCGAGCCCGATCAGGTGCTCGTGGAACCGCATGTTCGCGGTGCCGGCCGCCGGCCAGCGATCCGCCAGCGCGGCCGCCTCGGCTGCCTCGACATCGTCCAGCAACGGCTCGAGCCGACTCGCTGGCACCTCTGGATCGCGCTCACCCAACGCCCGTACGACGTCCACCTCGAGCACCCGGCGGAGCCGGTACAGGTCGACCACGTCATGCTCGTCCAGCTCCGGGACGAACACCCCGCGGTGCAGCTTGTAGACCAGCAGTCCTTCGTGAGTGAGCAGCCGGAAAGCCTCCCGCAGTGTGTTCCGGCTGATCTCCAGAACCTCGGTCAGCTCGATCTCGGACAGCTGCGCACCGGGCGGCAGGGCACCCTCGGTGATACTGCGACGGAGGATGTCGGCCGCGCGCTCGGCCGAGCTGCTGCGATCCAGCCGCGCCACGTCGGCCGCGACCCTTCGCAGCCAGGCCTGCCGGCCGTCGTCTTCCGTCTCGCCCGTACCCACCCCCGCATCATCGCCCACGCCGCGCGCAGCGGGGAACTCTTGTCGAACGAAGCTCTTGCAGGATTGTTGAACAATTCCTAGTCTCGATGACACGGAACGCAGGCGAGAGGCGGGATCGGGTGGCAGCGAAGTGGGAGTTCTGGATCGATCGTGGCGGCACGTTCACCGACGTCGTCGCCCGGCGGCCCGACGGCACGGTGGTCGCCCACAAGCTGCTTTCCGAGAACCCCGGCCGCTACCGGGACGCAGCCGTCGAGGGGATCCGGCAGCTCCTCGGTGTGCCCGCCGGCGAGCGCCTGCCGACCGACCGGATCGACGTGGTCAAGATGGGTACGACCGTTGCCACCAACGCCCTGCTCGAGCGCAAGGGTGAGCCGACGGCGCTTGTCATCACCAAGGGATTTCGGGACGCACCCAGGATCGCGTACCAGAACCGCCCGCGGATCTTCGCCCGCGAGATCGTGCTGCCCGAGCTGGTCTACTCGCGGGTGATCGAAGCGGACGAGCGCGTTGCGGCGGACGGCGAGGTCGTCGTCACGCTCGACGAGCAAGCAGTGGCACGGGACCTACAGCAGGCGTACGACGACGGCTTGCGATCAGTCGCCGTGGTTTGCGTCCACGGGTACCGCCACACCCGGCACGAGGTGGCGATCGGGGAGATCGCGCGACGGATCGGCTTCACCCAGGTCTCGCTGTCCCATGAGTGCAGCCCGTTGATGAAGCTCGTGTCGCGAGGTGACACCACGGTCGTCGACGCCTACCTCTCGCCGATCCTGCGCCGGTACGTGGATCAGGTGGCGGCCGAGCTGGACGGCGTACGGGTGATGTTCATGCAGTCCAACGGCGGTCTGACCGAAGCACATCTGTTCCGCGGCAAGGACGCGATCCTGTCCGGCCCCGCCGGCGGCGTCGTGGGGATGGCGCGCACCACCACGGCGGCCGGGTTCGACCGAGTGATCGGATTCGACATGGGCGGCACGTCCACCGACGTGTCGCACTACGCGGGTGAGTTCGAGCGCGAGCTGGAGACCCTTGTCGCCGGGGTCCGGATGCGGGCGCCGATGATGAGCATTCACACGGTGGCGGCCGGCGGCGGATCGATCCTCACCTTCGACGGCAGCCGGTACCGGGTGGGGCCGGACTCGGCAGGCGCGGATCCCGGGCCGGCGTCGTACCGCAAGGGCGGTCCGCTCACGGTCACCGACGCGAACGTCATGCTCGGCAGGATCCAGCCGGACTTCTTCCCCGCGGTCTTCGGCGACCACGGCGATCAGCCCCTCGACGCGGACGTCGTACGCCGGAAGTTCGCCGAGCTGGCCGACGCGATCGCCGACGGCCGGAGCCCCGAACAGGTTGCGGCCGGGTTCGCCGACATCGCGGTCGCGAACATGGCGAACGCGATCAAGAAGATCTCGGTCCAGCGCGGGTACGACGTCACCCGGTACGTGCTGGCGACCTTCGGCGGCGCGGGCGGTCAGCACGCGTGCGCCGTCGCCGATGCGCTGGGCATGACCGAAGTACTGATCCACCCGCTCGCCGGGGTTCTGTCGGCCTACGGCATGGGGCTCGCCGACGTCGCGGCCCTCCGCGAGCGGGCGGTCGAGGCGCCCCTGACCGACGCCGTACTCCCGGAGCTCTCGAAGGTCCTCGACGAACTCCAGGCCGACGCCGCCGCCGAACTCGAGCGCGAAGGCGTCCCGGCCGAACGGATCACCGCGATCCGCCGGGCCTTGCTGCGCTACGACGGCACCGACACGGCGGTGGCCGTGTCGACCGGCACCGTGCAGGCGATGGTGACGGAGTTCGAGACCGCCTATCGCCGACGGTTCTCGTTCTTGATGCCCGGCAAGCAGATTGTCGTCGAAGCGGTGTCGCTCGAACTGCTGGGCGCGGCCGGAGACAGTGCGGCGACCTGGGACCGGCGGACCCGCGAGGACAGCGCTCTGCAGGCGGTAGCGAGCGTGCCGATGTTCTCGGCCGGCTCATGGACGGACGTGAACCTCTACCGACGCGCCGATATCGTTCCCGGCGACGCCGTGGACGGGCCGGCCGTCATCGCCGAGGACAACGCGACGACCGTGGTCGAGCCTGGCTGGCGTGCCGAAGTGAACGACCTCGGCCACCTGCTGTTGCGCCGGGTGACCGCCCGGCCGGTCCAGCGGGCGATCGGGACCGAGGCCGACCCCGTGATGCTGGAGATCTTCAACAACCTGTTCATGTCGATCGCCGAGCAGATGGGTGTGCGGCTCCAGAGCACCTCGCAGTCGGTCAACATCAAGGAGCGCCTGGACTTCTCCTGCGCACTGTTCGATGCCGAGGGCAACCTGATCGCGAACGCCCCGCACATCCCCGTCCATCTCGGTTCGATGGGCGAAAGCATCAGGATGGTCATTGCCGGTAACGCCGGACGGATGGCGCCGGGCGACACCTACGTGCTCAACAACCCGTACCGCGGCGGCACCCACCTTCCCGACGTCACGGTGGTGACCCCGGTCTTCGACCGGGCCGGACGGGAGATCCTGTTCTACGTCGCCTCCCGCGGCCATCATGCGGAGATCGGCGGGATCACGCCGGGATCGATGCCCGCGAACAGCACCCACATCGACGAGGAAGGGGTGCTGATCGACAACTGGCTGCTCGTCTCCGGCGGTGTCCTGCGAGAGCCCGAAACCATCGAGCTGCTCGGCTCCGCGGCGTACCCGTCACGCAATCCGACGACGAACATCGCCGATCTGCGCGCTCAGGTCGCGGCCAACGAGAAGGGCGTCGACGAGCTGCTCGCAATGGTCGACCACTTCGGACTCGACGTCGTGTCGGCGTACATGGAACACGTCCGCCGCAACGCCACCGAAGCAGTCCAGCGGGTCATTCCGACGCTCCGGGACGGCCGGTACAGCTACGAGCTCGACTCGGGTGCGCGGATCGAGGTGTCGGTCCGCGTGGATGCCGGCGCGCGCACCGCCGAGATCGACTTCACCGGCACCTCCGCACAGCAACCGAACAACGGCAACGCGCCGTCGTCGGTCGTGATGGCTGCAGTGCTGTATGTGTTCCGCACGCTGGTCGACGACGAGATCCCCCTGAATTCGGGCTGTCTGGAGCCGCTGCGGGTGATCATCCCACCGGGCTCGATGCTGTCGCCGGAGTACCCCGCGGCGGTTGCCGCCGGCAACGTCGAGGTCTCGCAGGCAGTCACCGGCGCGTTGTACGCCGCGCTCGGCGTCCAGGCGGAGGGGTCCGGGACCATGAACAACGTGACGTTCGGCAACGAGCGCTACCAGTACTACGAGACGGTGGCCAGTGGCTCCGGCGCCGGCGAAGGCTTCGACGGCGCCGACGTGGTGCAGACCCACATGACGAACTCACGGCTCACCGATCCCGAGGTGCTGGAGTGGCGGTATCCGGTCCGGCTGGAGAGCTTCGAGATCCGCGAGGGCAGCGGAGGCGACGGCCGGTGGCGCGGCGGCGACGGCGGCCGCCGCATGCTCCGCTTCCTGGAGCCGATGACCGTCACCACGCTCGCCAGCCACCGCCGCGTACCGCCGTACGGAATGGCCGGCGGCCACCCCGGGAGCCTCGGTCACCAATGGATCGAACGCACGGACGGCACCGTGACCGAGATGGACGGCTGCGACTCCGTTCAGTTGTCCGCCGGCGACATCTTCGTCATCGAGACCCCCGGAGGCGGCGGCTACGGCCCACCGTCCAGCTGAACTCGCCGGCCCAGGGCAGCCTCGGTACGGTTGCTCAGGTCTGGACGCGGCCGTGCATCTCGGCCGCGAAGGTGTCCTGCGCGATGCGCATGACGGCGAGTTCGTCCGGGTCTGCGAAGAGCTCGCGGGCCTTGCTCTCGGGGACGTCCTCGACGTGGGTCTGGAGCCACCAGATGTTGCCGACCGGGTCCTTCACCCGGCAGCCGCGGTCGCCGGTGATACCGGAGTACATCAACTCGGTCACCACGGTGGCGCCGGCGTCGAGGGCCCGCTGATAGGTGCGCTCGACATCGTCGACGTACACGCTCAGGAAGGACGGGGTGTCCGGCCAGTCGGCCGCCGCGTCGAAGGTCATCAGCACCGATTCGCCGACGGTGATCTCGGCGTGGCCGACGGTGCCGTCCTGGTTCGGGAACCGTCCGCTCGTCTTGACCTCGAAGGTGTGCTCCACGAACTCGAGGAAGGCGTCCGCGCCCTTCGCCACGATGTAGGGCGTGATCGTCGACTTACCGTTTGGTGTGCTCATACCTCGAGTCTGACGTTGATAGCGGACGGACTCTGTCCTCTTCCTCGTCGGATCGCGCGGCCCGGAAGCGGCGGCGGTACTCAGTCGGCGTCGTGCCGAGATGACGTGCGAACGCCCGGCGCAACGTCTCGTCGCTGCCGAGCCCGCTGAGGCGTGCTGCCGTGGTGATGCTGTGCCCGTCCAGCAGCAGTTGTTGCGCCCGGTCCAGCCGTACACGCTCGACCCATCGGCCGGGCGTGGTGTTGAACTCGCTCTGGAACAGCCGGGTCAGATGTCGTGGACTGACCGCGGCCGCCGCAGCCAGGCTCGGCAGGCTGTGGTCAGCCGCCGGGTCCGTGACCACGGTGTCGGCGAGTGCCCGCAGCAGATCGGTGCGCGGCGGAGGGGTCGCCATCGCGGTCGAGAACTGCGACTGGCCGCCGGGGCGCTGCATGAAGACGACGAGTTCACGCGCCACGGCTCTGGCCGTCTCGGAGCCGTGGTCTGCTTCGACCAACGCGAGTGTGAGGTCGATGCCGGCGCTGATCCCCGCCGAGGTCAGGTACCGCCCGTCGGTGACGTGGAGTGCGTCCGGCAGGACCTCCACCTTCGGATACTGCTGCGCCATCGCCGCCGCATGCCGCCAATGCGTCGTCGCCTTCCGCCCATCCAGCATCCCGAGCGCCGCCAAGACGAACGCCCCACTGCACACCGACGCCACGCGCCGGACCCCGTCCGCCAACCTCGCCGTCACCTGCAGAACCTCGCCCGGCACCCCGCGCACCAGATCATCCGCCCCAGCCACCACCACGGTGTCGACCACGCCGACGTCAGCAGCCCGGACCACCCCCGCCAGCACCACACCCGAGGCAGAAGTCACCTCCCCGCCACCCGCAGACACAAGCACCGACTCGTACCGCACACTCCCACCCCATCGATTGCCCGCGCCCGGTCGGTCCCCCTCGGTCGGCCGGTCCCACTCGGTCGGCGCGCCCCGAGCCGGCCTGTTGTCGGCCGTGACCAGGTTGGCCTGGTGGAGGACCTCGAGCGGTCCGGTCACGTCGAGCAGCGTCACCCCGTCGTACACGACGAGCGCGACTCGGCATGTCCGAATCTGTGGTTCACCTGGCGATTTGGACATGGCGTCAGCGTACCCCGCACCGCGAACCTGAACGCATGACCGAAACCATCGCCGGCATCCAGATCCCCGACAGCGCCCTCGCCCGCGAGGCGACCGACCTCGTCCGCGACGCCGCGTCGCCGCTGCTCTTCGACCACTCCCGCCGCGTGTACCTGTTCGGCTCCCTCCGCGGCCGGGCGCAGGGTCTCTCCTTCGACCCCGAACTGCTGTACGTCGGCGCGATGTTCCACGACCTCGGCCTGACCGAGCGCTACCGCCGGACGGACCAGCGCTTCGAGATCGACGGCGCCGACGAGGCTCGGAGCTTCCTGCGGCGGCACGGGATCAGCGACGACGCCGCCGACCGCGTGTGGACGGCGATCGCGCTGCACACCACCCCGGAGATCCCGCTGCACATGTCCGCCGAGATCGCCCTCGTCACCCGCGGCGTCGAACTCGATGTCCTCGGCATCGGGTACGACGCGGTCACCGGCGCCGAGCGCGACGCCGTGACCGCCGCGCACCCCCGTCCCGACTTCAAGAACCGCATCCTCGCCGCGTTCACCGAAGGTATCCAGGACCGCCCGGCGACCACCTTCGGCAACGTGAAGGCCGACGTACTGGAGCACTTCGTCCCGGGCTTCCACCGCGGCGATTTCGTGGACGTCATCAAGAACTCGTCCTGGCCCGAGTGACCGCGGACGTTGCTTGTCCGGGAGCCGGGGACAGGTGAGGATGTCCGGTATGACGGAAAGTTCTGGAACGCCAGGCATCGACAGCACAGTTCCCCCGAGCGGCACCGGATGCGTCGAGTGTCTGCAGGCCGGCGGCTGGTGGTTCCACCTCCGCCGGTGCGCGCAGTGCGGTCACATCGGCTGCTGCGACTCCTCCCCCGCCCAGCACGCTTCCGCCCATGCCGCCGAGAGCGGCCACCCGATCGTCCGCAGCTTCGAGCCCGGCGAGGATTGGTTCTGGCACTACGGTGAGTCCCAGTACTACGACGGCCCCGACCTCGCCCCGCCGGCCGCTCGCCCCGAAGACCAGCCGGTCCCCGGCGGCAAGGTCCCCACCAACTGGCAGTCCCAGCTCCATCGGTAACTTCTGCCCCAGTCAGCGTCGCCCGTTGGCGAGAGTCAGTGCCGCCGGCAGTCGACGCAACCGCAGCATGGCAACCGTTCCGAGCAGCGGCCCGATCGCCAGCGGCAGCAGCGCGTAGCGCCAACCCGCGACGCCGACGGCGAGGGGCACGAGCCGGATGCTGGCGATGGTGAGCGTGAACCCGAGGGCGAGCTGCAACGCGAGCACCGAACCCGCGTACCGCGGCTCGGCCAACTCCGTCACCGCAGCCGAGAACTGTGCGGAGTCGGCGATCACGGCCGCGCCCCAGATGAGCAACACCGCCACGAGCACCGGCAGCGCCGCGCCGTAGATCAGTGGGCTCGCGAGACAGCACGCCGCGCTGAGAAGCATCGCCGCGCTGGTGATCGTGGTGCGCCCCAACCGGTCGGCCAGCCGTCCGGCCGCAACAGCTCCGAGCAACCCGGCCACACCGATCGCAAGGAACGTGACCACACCGGTCTGAGCAGGGCCGGGTCGCGAATCCGCCCGTGCGGCAACGAAGAACGCGGCCAGCCAGCTCCACAAGGCATACAGCTCCCACATGTGCCCGAGATAGCCCATGGTGGCCAGCCGCAGTGGCCGCTCCCGGGCAAGGGCCCGGACCGCGGCGCCGACATCAAGCGGAGGGGACGATACGGCGGCCGGCCCAGGCCGCACCGTCGAGACCGCTACCGCAGCTAAGCCGGCGAGAACAGACGTGACCGCGATCGTCACCTGCCAGGGAACGTGCCCCAGTCCGCGCACCAGGTGCGGCGTCCCCGAGCCCAGAGTGAGCCCGCCGACCACAACGCCGGTCGCCACGCCACGCCCGCGCTCGAAGTGGCTAGCGACCAACCGCACGGCAGGGGCGTAGACCCCCGCCAGCGCGACACCGACCAGCAGACGGATCGGCAGCGCGAGGGCCAGCCCGTGCGCCAGCAGCAATGCGAGGTTGCACAGCCCCGCTGCAACCGACGAACCAGCAATCAGCCGGCGCGGCTGCAGGCGGTCGGGAAGGTTGAGCATCGCCGCGCCCACGCTGCCGGTCACGAAACCGATCTGAACGACGACCACCAGCCAGGCGGCGCCGTCTGCAGTCAGGTGCCACTGGTCCTCGAGAGCCGGCACGATCGCGGTCGCGCTGAACCAGGAGGCGTTGGCCAGCACTGCGGCCAAGGCCACGAGAACGAGGGCACGACGCTGCTCTTCGGTCGCCATCTCAGCCCTCGTGGGCCTTCAGATAGCGGAGGAACCCGACGACGTCGTCCGCGACCAAGCGACCGATGGCCTCGCTCGAGTACACGGCCGTGATGACGTCGCCCTGGGGATCGAGGACGAAGCCGGACGACTGCAGGTAGCGATGATCGGCGCTGACGTACGCGCCCGTCGCCTTCGACACCGTGTCCGGGTCCGCGCTGTGTGCGACCGGGAACTTCAGCTGGTGCTTCTCGACCAGGCCGGCGCTGGTCGGCCCGTCGTCCACCGACAGCGCGACAACCCTGGCGTTCAACTCCGCGAGCGTTTCCGACGCACGCGAGAACGCGGCGAGCTGGGCATTGCAGTACGGGCACCAGGACCCGCGGTAGATCAAGACGATGCCGAACGAGCCGGCGAGATCGTCCGGCAAGGAGACGGTTCCACCACCGACGACGGGGAGCGACAGGGACGGGAAGTGCTGGCCGTTGTGCAGACGAGACACGGTATTCCTCTCTGAATGCCATAACTGGACTGAGTGGTCCATGTTCATGGCACAAAATTGGACTATCAAGTCCAATTCGCCGTACACTGCGGCCATGGCGACGAAGATCCACCGGGGTACGGCACGCCTGACCGCGCGAGGCTCTCTGACCCGCGCCCGGATCATCGCGGGCGCCACGGAGCTGGTGTACGACCAAGGCGTGGCCGGCACCAGCCTCGACGACATCATGGCGGCCACCGGCACCAGCAAGTCGCAGCTGTACCACTACTTCGCCGACAAGGAAGCGCTCGTCCTGGAGGTCATCCGCAACCAGCTCGCCAAGATCATCGCCGGGCAGGGAACGGAGTTGCGTGCGGCGCGGTCGTGGGACGGTCTGCAGCGGTGGCGCGATCACGTCGTCGAGAGCACCCGCGCCACCGGCGGAGTGGGTGGCTGCCCGCTGGGCTCGCTGTCGAGCGAGCTCGCCGACCGATCGGAGTCGGCCCGTCGAGTGCTGGCGGCGTGCTTCGCCGAGTGGGAGGAGTACCTGCTCGACGGGTTCCGCGCGATGCGCGCTGATGGCGAACTGTCCCAGGACGCCGACCCGCAAGCGCTCGCGACCGCGGTGATGGCCGCGCTACAAGGCGGCCTGTTGCTGTCCCAGGCCACGCATGATGTCCAACCGCTGGAGCTGGCCCTCGACATGGCACTGGGCCACGTCCGCGGCTATCGCCCCGCGGATTGACAGCGGCGGCTGCGCCTTCGACCGGCCGACCCGTGACTACAGCACGAAGCCTGTAGGGAAGGGATCGCCGGGGTCGAGAAGGTAGTTGGCGGTGCCGGTGATCCAGGCGCGGCCGGTGACCGTGGGGACCACGGCAGGGTACGGACCGACCGTGGTTTCCTCGACCAGGCGGCCGGTGAAACGGGTGCCAATGAAGGACTCGTTGACGAAGTCAGTGTCCAGGGAGAGCTCGCCGCGGGCGTGGAGCTGGGCCATCCGCGCCGACGTCCCCGTCCCACACGGCGAACGGTCGAACCAGCCGGGGTGGATCGCCATCGCGTTCCGCGAGTCGGCGCCGTCGAGACCCGGCGCGGTGAACTGCACGTGCTTGCACCCGCTGATGCCGGGATCCAACGGATGCACCGGACGGTCGGTGGCGTTGATCGCGTCCATGATGTCGAGCCCGGCCTTCAGGATGCGGTCCTTCTCCGCCCGATCGAACGGGATGCCGAGCTGCTCGAGGGGCAGAATCGCGTAGAAGTTCCCGCCGTACGCCAGGTCGTACGTGACCTTGCCCAGCCCGGGCACGTCCACCGAGGCGTCGAGGGCATGCGCGTACGACGCGACGTTGCGCAACGTCACGTGCTCGGCGCGGCCGTTGCTCACGGCAACGTCGACGACGACCAGCCCGGCCGGCGTGTCCAGCCGGACCAACGTCCGTGGCTCCGTCACCTCGACCATGCCGGACTCGACCAGCACCGTGGCCACGCCGATCGTCCCATGACCGCACATCGGGAGCAGGCCGGAGACCTCGATGTACAGCACGCCCCAGTCCGCGTCGGACCGCGTCGGCGGCTGCAGGATCGCCCCACTCATCGCAGCGTGACCTCGCGGCTCGTTCATCAGGAACAGCCGCAGGTCGTCGAGGTGCTTGATGAAGTACTCGCGGCGTTCCGCCATCGTCGCGCCCGGCACCACACCGACCCCGCCGGTGACGACGCGGGTCGGCATGCCCTCGGTGTGCGAGTCGATGGCGGTGATCGTCCGGACGGACCTCATGACTGCCTCACTTCAGTGACTCCACTGCTTTCTTCATGTCCTGCTCCAGTTGTGCGACGTGCTCGGGGACGAGCGGTCCGCGCGGCGGGCGGCACGGTCCGCCGAACCGCCCGACGTAGTCCATGCCGTACTTGATCGCCTGGACGAACTCGGTGCGCGAGTCCCACCGGAACGCCGCGACCAGCGGCTCGTACAACGCGCGGGCCTCCTCCAGCTTGCCTTGCGTGGCGAGCTCGAACAACCGGACCGATTCCTTGGGGAACACATTCGGGAAGCCGGCGAACCAGCCGGTCGCGCCCATCAGCAGCGCCTCGAGGGTGAGGTCGTCGGCGCCGGCGATCACGGCCAGGTCGGGGGCCAGCTCGCGGATCTCGAGGATCCGCCGGACGTCGCCGGAGAACTCCTTGACCGCGACGATGTTCTCGATCTGCGCGATCTCGGCGAGCAGGTCCGGCGTCAGGTCGACCTTGGTGTCCAGCGGGTTGTTGTAGACCATCACCGGCAGTCCGGCCTTCGCGACCTCGGTGAAGTGCGCGATCACCTCGCCGCGGTTCGCGCGGTACATGGTCGGTGGCAGGCAGAGCACGCCGTCCGCACCGTCCTCGGCCGCCTTCTCCGCCCAGGCGCGGGCCTGGTGCGAACCGACGCCGTGGACGCCGACGACCACGACACCGTCGTTGCCGACAGCCTCGATCGCGGTCTTCGCCACGGCCCGGCGCTCGTCGTCGGTGAGCGACGAGTACTCACCGAGCGACCCGTTCGGCCCGACGCCGCGGCAGCCGTTGTCGACCAGCCAGCGGCAGTGCTCGGCGTACTTGTCGAGGTCGGGGCGCAGTCCTGCCGGCGCCGACGCGTCCTCGGCGTACGGCAACGCGGTCGCGACGATCACGCCGTCCAACTTCTCGCTCATGGTTCCTCCCTGGTTTCCGGTGATGGCGCGACCTCGGCCGCCGCCAGATCCCGCAGCCGCACTGGCACGGCAATCGGTCTTTTCATGCTTGGTTGCCGTGCGTCGCCCGGCTTGGCGAGCAGGGCGGCGACGGTGCGTGAGCACACCCGCCCCTGACACATCCCGAGCCCCGCGCGACTGCTCAGCTTCATCGCCCGGCCGTCGTCGAGCCCCCGCTCGTCGGCGGCGGTTTCGAGCTGCCCCCGGGTCACTTCCTCACACCGGCAGACGAGCGTGTCCGCGTCACTCCAGCTCTTCCACCCGTCCCGCACGGGATAAGCCTTGGCCAGCGCAGCCGCGAACCGCCGCCCCTTCGCACCAGCAGCCACAGCCGCCGCAGACGCCTCGGTGACGTTGGGTGGGGTGGCGTTGGGTGGGGTGGCGATGGTTCGGGTGTAGTGGGCCGCTGCGGTGCCGGCGAGGGTGCCTTCTGCGGTGGAGAGGGCGGCGCCGCCGATGCCGGTGAGTTCGCCGGCTGCGAAGACGCCAGGAGTGCTCGTTTGCTGACTGGCGTCGACGGCTACGGCTGGGCCGCCGTCGGGGCCGGTGGCGATGGTGCAGCCGGCGGAGACCGCTAGCTCCAGGTTTGCGGTGAAGCCGAAGCCCACGCAGATTGCGTCGACGTCGATGCGGCGTTCGGTGCCGCGGATCGGGCGCCAATCGGACGTGAGGCGGGCGATCGTCGCGGAGTCGACGTGGTTCGTGCCGTGGGCGGCGATCACCGTCCAGCCGTGGCGGAGCGGGACGCGGTGACGGGCGAGCAGGGCGCCGTACCCGACAGCCTCGCGAAGCTTGCTGCGGGCAACCAATGGATCGGTGGACCAGCCCTTGCGGACCGTCGTCAGCGTGTTGGCTTCGAGGAGTCCGGCGACGTGGGCACCTACGCCGATCAAGGACTCGGCGACCGGTAGCAGAAATGGACCGGTGCCGGCGACCAGGACGCGTCGGCCGACGGCGATCCGCTGGCCCTTCGCCAGGGCTTGGGCGGCGCCGGCGGTGTAGACGCCCGGTAGATCCCAGCCGGGGAAGGGCAGCACACGATCGAAGGCGCCGGCTGCCAGCACGACGGACTTGGCGTCGATGGGGAACGGCTGCCGGCCGCTCGCGTCTGCCGGTCCGGTCTGTGCCCAGAGTCGGAGACCCTCCACCGCCCAGACCGAAGTCTCCGGAAGGTAGGTGATCCGTGGATGTCCCTGCAGCCTGTCCCGCTGGCGCGCGAACGCCTTCCATTCGTGCTGCAGGCGATCCGGTCGCTGCGCTGCGAACTCGGCCGGTAGCTGCCGGTTGTACTGGCCGCCGACGGCTCGCCCGCTGTCGACCAACAACACCTCTGCCCCGGCATCCCCCGCTGCAAGCGCAGCCGCGATCCCGGCCGGCCCCGCTCCCACCACCACAACCTCAGCCAACCGGCCCCCGCCTCCACCAGAACCGACCACCCCCGAAGGCGCGGTGCCCGAAGGCGACGCACCCAAAGGTGTCGTGGCGGGAAGCGCTGCGCCTTGTTGGGTGGTGATGCTGTCGCCGGGGGCGACTGTGCGTTGGCAGGCCCGGATGTCGGGGAGGCCATTGATGGTGATCAAGCAGTCTTGGCAGGCACCGATTCCACAGAAGATTCCGCGGGGGCGGTCGTGGATGCGGGTGGTCCGCCAGGTGTCCTGGCCGTTGGCGAGGAGCACGGCGGCGACTGTCTGGCCGGCGCGCGCCTCGACCGGCTTGCCGTCGATGGTGACGTCCACCGTCGGCGGCGTGCCGACCTCGGCCGGGTCGCCGGATTGTGGGCACAGGTAGGCGGTCATGACGCACCGACGCGACGGAGTGAGGTGAGCTTGCGGTCGGCACCGGGCGGGATGCCGTGGAGCTGCGGTGGAGCGGATGAAGGCGTGACGGTGCCGCGCGCACCGTCGTACCGCGCACCGGCATACCGCGGGCTCGACGTGATCATGGTCATGCGGCGATCACCGCCGGACGGTCGACGCGGAACGGGGACGGGTCGAGGTGGGGGGCCAGGCCGAGGAACTGTTCGGTGAGGAGGCGGCCGGTGGCGGGGGCGAGGCCGATGCCGGCGCCCTCGTGGCCGGTCGCGTGCCACAGGCCGTGGAGGCGGGGGTCGGGGCCGATGACCGGCAGGTGATCCGGAGCATACGGCCGGAAGCCGCCGTACGTCCGCATCACCGGGACGTCGCCGAGGAACGGGAACAGGCCCACCGCCTTGCGGGCGAGCTCGCGCAGCACCAGCACCCGGATCGTGTCGTCGAATCCGATCCGCTCGCGGCTCGACCCGATCAGCACCGTGCCGGCTCGCGTCGACTCGACCACGGTGGAGGTCTGCAGCTCGGCGTCGCCGCTGCCGACCGCGCCGACGTAATCCGCGTCGTACACCTTGTGTCGCACGCACTCCGGGAGCGGTGCCGTCACGAGGATCATCCCGCGCCGCGGCAGCACCTCGATCGGCGCACCGGCCGCCGCGGCGAACGCACCGGCCCACGGACCGCACGCGTTGAGCACCGCACCGCAAGCGATGTCGCCGTCGGACGTGTCGACGCCGACGACCCGGCCCCGGGACTGCCGGATCCCGAGCGCGGCGACCCCCGATCTGACCTCGCCGCCGCGCTCGCGAACCGTTGCCAGCAACGCCGTCGCCGCCAGCACCGGCTGCACCTGGGCGTCGTCCGGATAGTGCACACCGACGGTGACCCGCGGCGTGATCAGCGGCTCGAGCTCGAAGACCTCCGCGGGCGTGATCACCTGCGCGGCGACCCCGGCCTCACGCTGCTTCGCCGCGAACGCGGTCAGCGGCTCCGGGTCCCCGGTCGCCACCACGACGCCGCCCTTCGCCTCCCACTCCACGTCGGCGACCCGCTCGGGCAGCCGTCCGCGGACCACGTCCCACTCGGCGCGTGACGCGACGGCGAGCTCCAGCTCCGGCCCCGGCTCCTTGTCCGACACCAGCACGTTGCCCTCACCGGAGGCCGTCGTCCCGGCCGCGGGGCCGTCGCGGTCGATGACCAGGACCCGCACCCCGGCCGCCGACAACGCCTCCGCGCACGCCGCCCCGACCATGCCCGCGCCGACCACCACCACATCGGGTGTCGCGGACCGGTGCATGACGGACCTCCTCGGCAGGCGTTCGCTAAAATGAACGATACCGAGACTACGCGCGCCTCCTCCGACCGGTCAATGCACCCAACCGGACCTCTCCCGGACCTTTCCCGGAACCCGGCCCGTGGCTAGGCCGGCAGATGCGGCCCGCCGGCCGCCGTCGGGTACACGTCCGGCGGGTATTCGAGCAGTAGTACCGACCGCACCGGCCCGTCCACCGCCTCGTACGAATGCGGCCGCGCGGCCCGGAAGGCCAGATAGTCGCCCGGCCCGAGTTCCTCGGTCTGCCCATGAGCGTTGATACGTAGGCACCCCGCCAGGACAATGTGATGCTCGGTCCCCGGATGCCCGTCGGAGTGCTGGACCGCGTCCGGCCGGATCTCCTGGTTGTAGATCTCGAACAGCCCGCCGGGGTGCTCCAGCCGCCGCAGCATCCGCAGGTCGATCGCGTCGCCGGACAGGACGTCGACGTCCGCCGACCGCACGAGCACGACGTCGGAGGCCGGCGAGTCGGCCAGCAGGGCCGAGACCGGCACACCCAGAGCGTTCGACAAACTGAACACTGTCTCGATCGTCGGGTTGCCCGCGCCGGACTCCAGTTGCGACAACGTACCTTTCGCGATCCCGGACCGCCGGGCGAGTTCGGACAGCGAGATGCCTTGCTCGTCGCGCCGCGCCCGCAGGTTCGTCCCGAGCAGCTTTCCCGCACCCATCGCCGTCACAGCCCGGAGCATGCCACATCCGGCGGCAACCGCGGCCCGGTCACCCGGCCGGGAGCCGCCACCCGGGGAACCGTCACGGAATGATCCGGCGCCGCCGCAGGTCCGCGAAGATGCCGTAGAACATCTGCTCGGTGTCCACGTACTCGTGGAATCCGGCCCGCCGCGACTTCGACGCGTCCGCGAAGAAGTCGTAGTCCCAGCCGAAGACGAAGTCGGCGAACGGCCAGGACGACACCTCGGCGAACGACGTGGCCTCCAGTCCGTGGGCGGCCTGCAGTTGTTTCCAGGCCGGCTCCTTGTCCGCCATCACGTCCTGCAGGGACAGTTGCAGGGGCGGCGCGACCTCGAGCCCGAACCACGCGCCGAGCTTGGGCCACAGCTCGCTCCAGCGGAACAGGTCGCCGTTCGTGATGTTGAACGCCTGATTCGCCGCGGCCGGGGCGGTCGCCGCCCAAACCGTTGCCTTGGCCAACAATCCGGCGTCGGTCAGCTCCAGCAGCGAGTGGTACGCGCCGGGCTTGCCCGGGAACCGCAGCGGTACGCCGAGTTCCTTGGACAGCGACGCGTACACGGCGATCGCGACCGCGAGGTTCATCGGATTGCCGAGCGCGGAACCGCCCACCACGGACGGGCGCAGCGCCGACCAGGTCCACGCCTTGCCCTGCTGACGTTCCTCGAGGAACCGCTGCTGGTCGACGTTGAACTCCGGCGGCAGGTGCGGCGGGTCGTCCTCCCGCGCCGGCGTCTTGAACGGCCCGAGATGCGCGCCGTACACCTTGTAGCCCTGCATCAGGCTGACGTGCCGCAACTGACGGGCGACCGGTTCGATCGCGTCGACGACGTTCACCAGCATCGCGAGGTTCGGCGCCACGAGCTCCGCCCAGGTCGGACGGTCCTGGTACGCGACGTAGAAGACGTGCGTCACGTCGGTCAGCCCGGACAGCTTGTCCCGGGTGTCGTCCGGGTCCAGCAGGTCGACGGCCACGTGCCGCACCCGGCCAGGTACGTCGGTGCCGCCGCGGCGCGACAGCCCGATCACCCGCCACTCGGGCAGCGACGCCAGATGCTCGACCAGATTCGTCCCGATGACTCCTCGGGCACCCACCACCAACGCGACGTTCTCCATACCGAACAGCCTTGCTGACCTGCGCGGATAAAACCAAGGCATAGTTTTCACCGATCCCATAAGCTGAAGACATGGCAACGCTCCGGCAGCTCGAATACCTCGTCACCGTGGTCGATCAGGGCTCGTTCACCAAGGCCGCCGAGCTGCTGCACGTCACCCAGCCAGCGCTCTCCCACCAGATCCGCACCCTCGAGCGCTCCGCCGGCGGACCGTTGCTGGAGCGGCTCCCCCGCAGCGTCCGCCTGACCCCGACCGGCCGCGCGATGCTTCCGCATGCCCGGGCGACCCTGGCCGACGCGGAGCGGGCGCGCTGCGCCGCGCGGCAGGCCGCCGGACTCGAGGTCGGCGAGCTGCAGATCGCGACGCTGTACTCGATCACGCTCGGCGTGCTGCCGGCCGCGCTCCGAGCCTGGCGGCAGACCCGTCCGAACGTCGGCATCCGCCTGTTCGAGCACCGCCACACCGACGAGCTCGTCGACGCCATGCACTCCGGCCAGGCCGACCTCGCCGTCGGCCCGGAACCGGCGGACTGGCCAGGTGTCATCCGCGTCCTCGGCACGGACGAACTCGTCGTCGTGGTGGCCGCCGACGATCCCGTCGCGACCAGCGACACCGTCAAGCTGCAGGACCTGGCCGACCGCGCCTGGGTCCACTACGCACCGGGTCACGGCCTCGCGGACGTGCTCGACACCGTCTGCGCACAAGCCGGTTTCGAGCCGCGCATCGCCGTACGCACCGAGCAGACCGCCGCCGCACCCGCACTGGCAGCAGCCGGTCTGGGTCCCGCGCTGGTGCCCGACAACATCCTCCCGAAGGACTTCGACGGTCGCGTGCTGCACACGGAGCCCGCCGTACGCCGGACGCTCACGGCGTACACCCGCGGCGAACCGGACCCGCTCGCGGCCGCGTTCGTCGACGTGCTGTTTCGATCGGCCGGGCTGCGGGCACGCGAAGGTGATGCCTGACGAAGAGTCGGACGCGACAGTCCTCCTGGCCGGTACGGCGAATCTCGCGATCGCGATCGCGAAGATCGTCGCCGGCCTGCTTTCGGGTTCCACCGCATTGCTCGCCGAGGCGGCGCACTCCGTCGCCGACACGCTGAACCAGGCCTTCCTGCTGACCGCGCTGCACCGCAGCCGCAAGCCCGCCGACGCGCGCCATCCCTTCGGCTACGGGATGGAGCGGTACTTCTGGGCGCTCCTCGCCGCCGTCGGCATCCTGGTGCTCGGCGCCGGCTTCTCGATCACCGAGGGGCTGCGGTCGATCCTCGCCCCCGAGCCGATCGCCGCGCTCGCGGTCATCTATCCGGTGCTCGGGATCTCGTTCGTGTTCGAGGGTGCGTCCTGGCTGCGCGCGATGCGCCAGCTCCGGCAGGAGGCGCGGGCGGCCGGCGTCCCGCTGCTGCATCAGCTCCGTGCTGCCGAGCCCGCGGTCAAGACCGTGGCGCTCGAGGACTCCGCCGCGCTGGTCGGCCTGCTGATCGCCGCGGTCGGTGTGACGCTGGCGGTCGTCACCGGCGAGCATCTCTGGGACGGCGCCGCGTCGATCGCGATCGGGCTGCTGCTGATCGTCGTCGCGTTCGTCCTCGGTCGCGACAACAAGGCGATGCTGATCGGGCGTGCGCTGCCGAGCGGCACCCAGCGCGAGATCCGCGCGATCATCGCGGGCGAGCCCGGGATCGACGAGGTGCCCGAGCTGCTCAGCCTGCGGCTGGCGCCGGAGCAGGTGCTGGTGGTCGCGACCGTCGACCTGGACAATTCCGAGACCACCGGGGCCGCCGTCGAGCAGCTCGCGGAACGGATCGACAAGAAGGTCCGCGCCGCGTTCCCGATGGTGCGGCACCTCTACCTCGACCCGACCCCGGCGGATACCCGTCAGCGTTTGTCGTGACCCCAGTTCGCCAGGATCGCGGCGGTCGGGGGCAGGACGGCGGCGACCGCGCTCATCCCGATCGCCACCGGGATCGAGAACAGCCGCACCACGAACCAGGCCAGGATGATCAGCGTCAGGCAGCTGCCCATCAGCAGGACGTAGAGCTTGCGGTTGTCGTAGCGGCGAGCCATGTCACACCGTCAGCGGGAGTTTCCCCAGCGCCTCGACCAGCGGGGAGAGCTCGGGCAGCTCGGAGGCCTGCTGCAGCGCGGACGTCAGGACGGCGTCATGGGTGGGCTGGGCCTGGTCCAGCAGGTCGCGGCCGGCCTCGGTGACCTCGGTGTAGATGCCACGGCGGTCGGTCGGGCACAGGTAGCGCTGCAGGAGCTTGCGGTCCTCCAACCGGTTCACCAGCCGGGTTGTGGCGGACTGACTCAGGACCACGGCGTTCGACAGCTGGTTCATGCGCAGGTGGTAGTCGTCCTGCCGCGCCAGCACGTCCAGCACGCTGTACTCACTCACGGACAGCCCGTGCTGCTTCTGCAGCGCGCGCTCCAGCTCGTCCTCGATCCGGGCGTGCAGCGCCGCCAGGGTCCGCCACCCCTGCGCCCGCGCCTCCGCGGCGTCATCCGGTAGTCCCATGACAACCTCCACTTGAACTTCGTTCTTGCATGCGCAATCATAGCGCTTGTGCAATAGCCCGCGTGTGCAACTATCGCGCACGCCGGTAACAGTCATAAGACTACATTCGAGGGAGAGAACAACCCATGCCCGCGGCCTTGCTCGCGCTCGCCATCGGCGCCTTCGGGATCGGGACGACCGAGTTCGTCATCATGGGGCTGCTGCCCGAGGTCGCCACCGACTTCGGCGTCAGCATCCCGTCCGCCGGACTGCTCATCTCCGGCTACGCGCTGGGCGTCGTGGTCGGCGCCCCGCTGCTCACCGCGATCGGCTCCAAGGTCTCCCGCAAGACCGTGCTGATCGCGCTGATGGGCGTCTTCATCGCCGGAAACCTGTTGTCCGCGCTCGCCCCGTCGTACGGCGTCCTGATGACTGGCCGGATCGTGGCGGCGCTTTCGCACGGCGCGTTCTTCGGCGTCGGCTCCGTGGTCGCGGCGTCTTTGGTCCCGAAGGCGAAGCAGGCCAGCGCGATCGCCCTGATGTTCACCGGGCTGACAGTGGCCAACGTGCTCGGCGTGCCGGGCGGGACCGCGCTGGGTCAGCAGTTCGGGTGGCGGTCGACGTTCTGGGCCGTGACCGCGCTCGGGGTGATCGGGCTGCTGGGCATCGTGTTCCTGGTGCCGCGGCAGGACACAGCAGAAGGTCCCGGGCTGCGTAGCGAGCTGGCCGTGTTCAAGAGCTTGCAGGTGTGGCTCGCACTGGCCATGACCGCACTGGGCTTCGCCGGGGTGTTCGCGTCGTTCACCTACATCGCACCGATGATGACCGAGGTCGCGGGCTTCTCTGCTGGTGCTGTGACCTGGCTGCTGGTGCTGTTCGGCGGAGGGCTCGTCGTCGGCAACCTGCTGGGAGGTAAGGCCGCGGACCGGTCGCTGATGCCGAGTCTGTACCTCATCCTGACGCTACTGGCCGCCGTACTGGTCGTCTTCGTCTTCACCGCGCACGCCAAGCTCCCGTCTGCCGTGACCATCGCGCTCTTCGGCGCTGCGGGCTTCGCCACGGTCGCACCACTGCAGAAGCGCGTGATGGACAAGGCGACAGGTGCTCCGGCGCTGGCATCCG
The DNA here is from genome assembly GCF_040610875.1 of Kribbella sp. NPDC003505. Classification (NCBI taxonomy): domain Bacteria; kingdom Bacillati; phylum Actinomycetota; class Actinomycetes; order Propionibacteriales; family Kribbellaceae; genus Kribbella; species Kribbella sp. NPDC003505. The sequence goes on from NZ_JBEXNA010000005.1 coordinate 396,726, forward strand.
CGGCCAACATCGCTGCGTTCAACCTCGGCAACGCCGCCGGCGCTTACCTCGGCGGCCTCACCATCGAGCACGGCCTCGGCTACACGGCGCCCAACTGGGTCGGCGCCGCGCTGGCCGTCACCGGTCTGCTCGTCGCACTCATCTCAGGCCTGCTCGACCGCACCCGGGTCTCCGCGCTAGCCCTTGAAGGAAGCCACTGATGATCCCCACCGTGAAGCTCAACAACGGCGTCGAGATGCCCCAGCTCGGGTACGGCGTCTTCCAGGTCCCGAACGACGAAACGGCAACCGCCGTGACGAACGCGCTCGAGGCCGGGTACCGCAGCATCGACACCGCGGCGGCGTACCAGAACGAGGCGGGCGTCGGTCAGGCGGTCGCGGCATCCGGGATCGACCGCGGCGACCTGTTCATCACCACCAAGCTGTGGAACGCGGACCAGGGCTACGACTCGACGCTGAAGGCGTTCGACCAGAGCCTGTCGCTCCTCGGCCTGGAGTACCTGGACCTGTACCTCATCCACTGGCCCACGCCGGCCCGGGACCTGTACGCCGACACCTGGCGCGCACTGGAGAAGCTGTACGCCGACGGCCGCGTCCGCGCGATCGGCGTCTCCAACTTCCAGCCTGACCACCTGGACCGGCTGTCCGGCATCACCCCGGCAGTGAACCAGGTCGAGTTGCACCCGTACCTGCAGCAGACCGACGTACGCGCCTACGGCCGGGACTTCGGCATCCGCACCGAGGCCTGGAGTCCGCTGGCCAAGGGCGGCAGGCTGCTGTCGGAGCCACTGATCGAAACGCTGGCCGAGCAGTACGAGCGCACACCCGCGCAGATCGTCCTTCGCTGGCACCTGCAGCTCGGCAACATCGTCATCCCGAAGTCGGTCACCCCGTCCCGCATCCGCGAGAACCTGAACGTCTTCGACTTCGCGCTCGCCGACGAGGATCTGGCCGTCATCGGCACGCTGGACCGTAGCGAACGCACGGGGCCCGACCCCGACACCTTCAACGTGGCCTGACGACAGTCCGGGTCAGGTCTTGGGGACGGCGACCACCACAGCGTTGCTGAGGTACGACGTACCGTCCCAGTCCTCGCAGGTGACCAGGACGAGGCGGCCGGGGACCGATTGGTCGAAGACCCTGGATGCCGCCTTCGCAAGCGCTCGCTTGCGATAGACCGTGACCGTCGTGACCACATAGCTGATCGCTCCGCGTCGGGTCGTCACCGAGACCGTGTCACCGGCCGTCAGCCGGTCGAGGTCGTCGAACGCGCCACCGCCGGTGTGCACGGTGTGCCCGGTGATGATCGCCGAGCCCCTGGTGGCGCCCGGTCTGGCTCCGTCGGACCACCATCCGACGAGCAGCGGATTCGACGGCGGTACGAGCGTGCCGCCGCGGGCCCGGATGCTCAGCACCCGGGCCGAGACTCCCAGCCGTGGCACGGAGACCCTGATCGGGTCGCCGGGCTGAGGACGCGCCGTGCTGCGGACCTCCGGGGGCGGCGCACTCTGCCGCGGAGCCTTCGACGGCGCGCCCGTCGGCAAGGATCCGGTGCTCTGCGTAGGCGCGGTCGCGCTTCCGCTCGACGACGTGCCGCCCGGGCCGCTGACCGCGGACGTGCCGGTGCCGGCCTGTGGACGGCTCGTGTCGTCCTTCGGCCTGAACTGGAGGTAAGCGCCGGTCACGAGAAGTGCGACGCCGGCCGTCCAGGCCGCGATCGCCCACCATGATGGGCGTGCGCGGCCTGGACGGCGACGTTTCGGCATGGCGTCAGGCAGAGTGCTGACCCCGGCGCTGCAGCGTCTTCGCCGCACCGGCGATCAGGAGCACACCGCCGAGGCACAGCAGGGCGATACCCCAGGTGCCCTGGGTGCTCGAGAGCGCCGACGTGTTCTTCGCGCCACCCGACAGACCGGCGTCGATCGCGGTCGGCACACCGGCCGGCGTGCTCGAGCTGCTGGTCGCCGACGGGATCTCCGACGGAGATGTGCTCGGCGTGCCCGAAGGAGTCTCGCTCGGGGTCTCCGACGGAGTTTCGCTCGGGGTTTCTGACGGCGTCTCGGAAGGTGTCTCGCTCGGCGTTTCCGACGGAGTTTCGCTCGGGGTTTCCGACGGCGTCTCGGACGGAGTCTCGCTCGGGGTCTCCGACGGCGTCTCGGACGGAGTCTCGCTGGGCGTCTCCGACGGAGTTTCGCTCGGGGTCTCCGACGGCGTCTCGGACGGGGTCTCGGACGGCGTCTCGGACGGGGTCGTGGTCGGGGTGTCCGTCGGGGTCGGCGTCGGCGTGGTGCCCTGTCCGACGCAGAAGCTCAGGTGGCTGAGCCCGTAGTACTTGCCGTTCTTGTCGTTAACCGGCGTGTGCAGACCGGTATCCGCGGTGGTCCCACCGGGACGGTAGTCGTAGAAGGTCGCGTTCGGCCCGCCCTTGACGATGGCGCCGAGCACGGTGCCGCCGGTGGCGGTGAAGTCGATCAGGTCGCCGGTCTGGGTCCAGGTCACTGTGACGCCGGCGCCCTCCTTCGACCCGGGCACGGGCGGGTTGCCCTTGTCATCTCCGTCGAACTTGATCTCCGTCGAGCCCGGAATCAGGGTCTTGCACTTCGGGTTGCCAGGGATCGTGGTCACCGTCTCCGCGGACGCCGACGGCGCCGTTGCGAGGGTGACACCTCCCACGGCGAGTGCCAGCGCGCCCGCGCTGCCGAGTAGCGCGATGACGCGTGAGTTCTTGAAGCGCCCCCGCGCATTCACCGATGTGTCGTTCACAGTCTTCCCTAGGTCTGGGCCGGTCTCTCGACCGGCAGATCGTCGGTGGCCCCGACGGCTTGCGCCGGAATCGGCCAGGCGGTGAAAGCCATCTACCCAGAGCTACGAGCCCCCGGTAGGTCGAACTCCGCTCCGGTGGACACCGGCCCGCCCCCACGGGAGGTCGACCTTCGCGATTGTGGCGACACCGCTCGCACGGCGCAAGTTTCCGCGGCGCGACTCGCCGCGCTCCTTACGTTTCGGAACACAGTGTCCCCGGCCCGGACCGAGAGTAGTTGCTGTTTGCTACTAATACGCTGTTTTAGGTCCTGAGACGCTGTATTGGCTATGCTCCGGCGGGTGGCGCGCGAAGCGGATCGGAAGACGGTGCTCGGATCGGTCTGGCTGCGGGAGGAGCCATCGCCGACCAAGGCGCCGCTGAGCCGGGAGGACATCGTCCTGACCGCGATCAAGCTGCTCGACCGCGAAGGCCTGGACGCGTTCTCGATGCGGATGATGGCGGCCGAGCTCGGCACCGCCGCGACCTCGGCGTTGTACTGGCGGATCGCCACCAAGAACGACCTGCTCGAGCTTGTGGTCGACGAGGTCTTCGCGCCCGCGCTCGAAGCGCGGGACGAGGGCGACTGGCGGGACCAGGTGACGAGCGTGGTCCGAGCGGCTTATCAGGCATTGTCGGAACACCCTTGGGCGTGCGAGTTGCTGGCCTCGCACGCCGGGCTCGGGCCGAACTATCAAGGGCTGACCGAGCGCCTGCACACGATCCTCAGGTCGGCGGGCTTCCGCGGCCCGCACCTGGTCGCGGCGGTCTCGGCCGTCTTCCAGTACCTGATCGGCTCGGCCGTCACCGACGCCGCCTGGCTCTCGGTGGTACGGCGCAGCGGGCTGAACGGATCGCGCTGGGCGTCCGAATCGGCCGGCCGGATGGGGGTCGACACGGAACACCTGACGGCGTACCTGGACCGCGAGAGCCACGCCGGCCCGGAGGCGCGGTTCGCCTCCGGGCTGCGGGTGATCCTGGTCGGACTGCGGCCGCGGCAGATTTCCTAAAGATCGGCGAAGGCCGAAGCGGGGTTCTCGAAGGCGTCGGCGACGAAGCGCAGGAACGCGGCCGCCGTCCCGCCGTCGCAGACGCGATGGTCGAACACGAGCGACAACTGCGTGAGCTTGCGGATCGCGAGCTCGCCGTCGACCACCCACGGCCGGTCGATGATCCGGCCGACGCCGAGGATCGCGACCTGCGGGTGGTTGATGATCGCGGCGCTGCCGTCGACCCCGAAGCTGCCGTAGTTGTTCAGCGTGAACGTCCCGCAGGTCAGCTCCTGCTGGGTCAGCCGCCCGTCCCGCGCCGACTCGGTCAGGCGGCGGATCTCCGCATCCAGACCGCGCGTCGTCAGTGCGTGCGCGCCCGCGACGGCCGGGACGACGAGCCCGCGGTCCGTCTGTGCGGCGAGGCCGAGGTTCACCCCGTCGTACTGCACGAGTTCCTCGCGCTCGGTGTCGACGAACCCGTTCAGCTCCGGGTACTTCAGCAGGCCGGCTACCACGAAGCGGGCCATCAGCGCGAGCAGCCCGGGTCCGGGGTCCGTTGCCGACCGCAACGACTCGCGGAGCTCGACCAGCGCGGTCGCGTCCACGTCGACCCAGGTGGTCGCCTCGGGAATCTCCGCCCGGCTCCGGCTCAGCGTCGCGACGACCGCCTTGCGGAAACCGCTCATCGGAACCCGCCGCAGCTCCGGCAGCCCGGTCCGCGCGACCACCGGCTCCGACACGCGGGGCCGCGGTACGGCGACCGGCTCCTGGGTTGCCGCGAGCCGCGTGGCGATCGCCTGCTCGACATCGCGCCGGACGATCAGACCGCCCTCGCCGGACCCGGTCAGCTCGCGAAGATCCACCTCCGCGTCCCGCGCCAACCGGCGTACGAGCGGGGAAATGACCAACGGAACCTTGTTTTCCGGAACGTTTTCCGCAACCGGCGACGGTTTCTTTCCGGAAACCACCGAACGCGGCTTCCGCCGCCGGACCGAGGACGTGCCGGCGTCCGTGCCGTAGCCGACCAGGACGTTGCCGGATCCGGCGCGCTCCTCCTGCCGGTACGCCGCGCCGTCCGGATCGCCCACCGTGATGAGCGGCTTCCCGACCGGGACCGTGGTGCCGGGTTCGCCGTGCAGCTCCTCGATCACCCCGGCGTACGGCGACGGCAGCTCGACGATCGACTTGGCCGTCTCGACCTCCGCGATCGGGGTGTCGACGGCGACCACGTCACCGACCTTCACCAGCCAGCGCACGATCTCCGCCTCGGTCAGGCCCTCGCCGAGGTCGGGGAGCAGGAACGTGTTCACGCATCCTCCCACTGCAGGTCGTCGACCGCGTCGAGGATCCGGTCCACGCTGGGGAGCTGGTGCTTCTCCAGCTTCGGTGGCGGGAACGGGATGTCGAACGCGGTCACCCGCCGCACCGGCGCGGCCAGCGAGTGGAAGCACTTCTCGGTGACCCGGGCAACGATCTCCGACGACATACTCGCGAAGCCGCTCGCCTCGGCCACCACGACCGCCCGTCCGGTACGCCGGACCGCCGCGCACACCGTCTCGTCGTCGAACGGCGCGAGCGACCGCACATCGACCACGGTCAGCTGCCGCCCCTCGGTCGCGGCGACCTCGGCGGCCTCCAGCGCGACCGGCACCGCAGGACCGTACGCGATCAGCGTCGCGTCCGCGCCCTCCCGCCGGACGACGGCCTTGCCGATCCCCGGCTGTGACTCGGTGAGGTCAACCTCCTCCTTGGCCCAGTAGAGCTTCTTCGGCTCCATGAACACGACCGGGTCCGGGAACTCGATTGCCTTACGCAACAGCGCGTACGCGTCCGCGACCGTCGCCGGGGTCACGACGGTCAGCCCGGGGGTGTGCGCGAAGTAGCTCTCCGACGAGTCGCTGTGGTGCTCGACCCCGCCGATGCCGCCGCCGTACGGGATCCGGATCACCATCGGCAGCGTGACCCGCCCGCGGGTCCGGTTCCGCATCTTGGCGACGTGCGACACGATCTGCTCGAAGGCCGGGTACCCGAACGCGTCGAACTGCATCTCGACGACCGGGCGCAGGCCGTTCATCGCCATCCCGACCGCCATCCCGACGATGCCGGCCTCGGCCAGCGGGGTGTCGAAGCACCGCTGCTCGCCGAACTCCGCGGTCAGCCCGTCGGTGATCCGGAAGACACCGCCGAGCGCGCCGACGTCCTCACCGAACATCACCACGGTCTCGTCGGCGGTCATCGCGTCGCGCAGGGCCTGGTTGAGCGCCTGCGCCATCGAGATCTTCGTGTGCGTCATCAGGCCTCCTCACGGGCGAGTTCGTCACGGAGGAACGCCGCCTGCTCGCGCAACTGCTGCGTCTCCTCGGCGTACAGGTGGGCGAACAGATCGGCGGGATCGACCGACGGCTCCGGCATCAATCCGTCGCGCAACTGCGCGGCCACCTCGACCGCACCGGCCTCGGCACGCTGCAACACGTCGTCGTCCAGCCAGCCCTGCTGCTCGAGGTACGTCGTCAGCCGCTCGATCGGGTCGCGCTGCAGCCACGGGGCGACCTCCGCGTCCTCGCGGTAGCGGGTCGCGTCATCGGCGTTGGTGTGCGCCTGTACCCGGTAGGTGTGCGCCTCGATGAGCTGCGGCCCCTCGCCGGCGCGGGCCTTCTCCACGGCCTGCCCGAGGACGGCCAGCAGCCCGGCGAGATCGTTGCCGTCGGCCCGTTCGCCCGGGATGCCGTACCCGATGCCCTTGTGCGCGAGCGACGGTGCGGCGCTCTGCCGTGCGAGCGGGACGGAGATCGCGTACTCGTTGTTCTGGATGAAGAACACCACCGGCGCCCGGAACACCGCCGCGAAGTTCAGCGCCTCGTGGAAGTCGCCCTCACTCGTGCCGCCGTCGCCGACGAGCGCCATCACGACCGTGTCCTCGCCCTTCAGCCGGGCCGCGTGCGCGACCCCGACCGCGTGCGGGAGCTGGGTCGCGAGCGGCGTCGCCTGCGGCGCGACCTTGTGCTCGTACGGGTCGTAGCCCGAGTGCCAGTCGCCGCGGAGCAGCGTCAGCGTCTCGATCGGGTCGACACCGCGGCTCATGATCGACACCGAATCGCGGTACGTCGGGAACAGCCAGTCGCCCTCGCGCAGCACCATCGTGGCGGCGAGCTGACAAGCCTCCTGGCCGAACGACGACGGGTAGACCGCGAGCCGGCCCTGACGGACGAGCGCACTGGCCTGGTCGTTGAACCGGCGGCCCTTGATCAACTGTGTGTAGCCGTCCAGCAGCGCCTCTTTGGAGGGCAGCCGGTACGACGGGTGGTCGTGCGGTACGCCGTGCTGATCGATCAGACAGACGGGTTCCGCGGAGGGGAGCAACTGCTCCTCGACGGTAGTCATGGACCCTCCAGCGCAGGAGACGGACGGTAGCCACATCGTCGTCCCTCCTGGCCAAGTTGAGCCATAGCTGGGAGAATCGCGAGACGTTTGGTGCGCGAAAGCAGATTGGGGCCACAGAATGTCCGACGAGGTGATGGTCCACCGGGCCGGTCCTGGACAGATTGTCGTCGCCCCGGCGCTCGACGAGATCGACCGGCAGATCATCGAGGCCCTCGGCCGCGACGGACGGCTCTCGATCCGGGCTCTCGCCGACGAGGTGCACATCTCCCGCGCGAACGCGTACGCCCGCGTCGAGCGGCTCACGAACACCGGCGTGATCACCGGTTTCACGGTCACCGTCGACCCGCTCAGACTCGGCCTCGCCACGTCGGCGTACGTCACGCTGAGTCTCCGTCAGAGCTCCTGGCGGACGCTGCGCAAACAGCTCCAGGCGATCCCGGAGATCAAGCACATGGCCCTGGTCGGCGGCGACTTCGACGCGATCCTGCTGGTCCGCGCGGCCGACAACGAAGGCCTCCGCCGCCTGGTCCTCGAGAAACTCCAGGCGATCCCCGAGGTCCTCGCCACCCGCACGGCACTGATCTTCGAGGATGTCGGAACGCTCTAGCAGCCGCAGGATCTCCGGAGGATCAGCTCTGTCGGGACGGTGAGGGCGTCCACCGATTCCTCGCCCTCGATCAGCCGGCGGACGGCCTCGCGGGCGAGTTGTTCGACGGGCTGGCGGACGACGGTGAGCGGCGGCCAGGCGTACTCGGTCTCGGGGGTCCCGTCGAACGCCGCCACCGCAACGTCGCCAGGCACGTCGACGCCTGCCTCGTGGAGCGCCCGCAGTACGCCGATGGCCTGCAGGTCGGAGCTGGCGAAGATCGCCGTGGGCTGCGATTCCAGCAGCGTCTGCGCGGCCCGGTAACCACCCTCGCGGGAGAACGTGGCGCGGGCGATCGGTCCCTCGGCGAGCCCGGCGGCTTCGAGCGCGTCGCGCCAGCCCAGCTCGCGCTCGGGGTGGCCGGCGCCGCCGATCACCAGGCCGATCCTGCGATGACCGTGGGAGATCAGGTGCTCGACACCGAGCCGCGCGCCCTCGCGGTAGGCCGGGCGCACCGAACTGACCGTCGGCAGCACCCGGTTGATCGCGATCACCGGGACCTCGACGCCGGCCAGCGACGGATCCGCGGTCGGCGCGACCAGCAGCAACCCGCTGACCTGGCGGGTCAGCAGTTCCGCGATCTTCGCCCGCTCGGTCAGGGGATCGCCGTCGGCGCTGGTCTGCAGGACGACGTACCCGCGCGCCGCCGCCTCCCGGTCGATGGCCTTCGCGAGCTCGGCGAACAACGGATTGCCGCCGTCCGGCGTGATCAGGCCGAACGTCCGCGTCGTCCCCATCCGCAGCGCCCGGGCGGTCGCGTTCGGCCGGTACCCGAGCGCGCGGATCGCGTCGAGCACCCGCTCACGGGTCTGCGGCGCGACCTTCCGCGGGCCCTCGTTCACGACGTAGCTGACGACGGCTGTGCTGACCCCGGCGTACTCCGCCACGTCGTTGCGAGTCACCGGGTCCTTGGGCATGAAGCGATGGTACGACGGTTGACCGCCGTGGAAAGCGGTTGCTAGCGTCGGTGTCTACACGAGTAGAAGGAGTCCACCGTGGCCAGACGGTATGCAGTCGCCGGGACCGGTTCGCGCGCGCAGTCGTACATCCGCGCGATCCTGCAGGACCACCCCGAGGAGGCGGAGCTGGTCGCCCTGCTCGACCCGAACCCGGGCCGGCTGGCATTCCACCAGCGTTTCGTCGCGGAACTCGGCGGCCGCGAGCTCCCGCAGTACGGCGCCGACGACCTCGAGCAGATGGTCAAGGAGCAGTCCGTCGACCGCGTGGTGGTGACGAGTCCCGACTACACGCACGCCGCGGTCGTGTCGCGGCTGCTGCGCGCCGGCGCCGACGTCATCGTGGAGAAGCCGCTGACCATCGACGCCGACGGCACCCGGCAGATCGTCGACGCGATGAACGAGTCCGGCAAGTCCGTGGTCGTCACGTTCAACTACCGGTACTCGCCGCGGAACAGCGCGCTGCGGCAGCTGATCCAGGACGGCGAGATCGGCGAGGTGACGAGCGTCGAGTTCCAGTGGGTGCTCGACACCCGGCACGGCGCGGACTACTTCCGGCGCTGGCACCGCGAGAAGAAGAACTCCGGCGGCCTGCTGATCCACAAGGCGTCCCACCACTTCGACCTGGTGAACTGGTGGATCGCCTCGTCGCCGAAGCGCGTGTTCGCATCGGGAGGGCTGGCCTTCTACGGCTCCGACAACGCGGCGGCCCGCGGCCTCGGCGAGCGTCCGGAGCGCGGCACGATCGATGGCTCGACCAACGACCCGTGGCTGCTCGACCTGCGCACCGACGACACCAACCGGCAGTTGTACTACGAGGCCGAGAAGTACGACGGGTATCTGCGCGACCAGGACGTGTTCGGTCCGGGGATCACGATCGAGGACAACATGTCGGTGATCGCGGAGTACGCGAACGGCGCGCGGCTGAGCTACTCGCTGAACGCGCACTCGCCGTGGGAGGGGTATCGGGTGTCGGTCAACGGCACGCTCGGGCGCGCGGAGCTGGAGGTCGTCGAGCGGGCCGCGGTCGTCGACGACCAGATCGACCCGAGCTACCCGTCCGGTCGCGTGATCGCCGGTGACGTGCGGACGAACGGTGAGCGGCTGGTGCTGCAGAAGCACTGGGCCACCGCGGTCGAGGTCGAGATCCCGCGAGGTGAAGGCGGCCACGGCGGCGGCGACAAGCTGATCTACAACGACCTCTTCGTTGGCCCCGGCAACGATCCGCTGGGGCGCGCGGCCGACGTCCACGACGGCGTCCGCGCGGTCGCGGTCGGGATCGCCGCCAACCAGTCGCTGACCTCCGGCCAGCCGATCGTCGTCGCCGACCTGAACCTCGGCGGCTGGTCCTCCTAGCCCGGTGTCTTCGAGGATCTGCCAGAGGTCACGGGCGTAGGTGTTTGCTGACGTCGCCGACGAGGCGGATGTTCACCTTGCGTTCGGTCCAGTGCCAACGGTCGTCGCGATGCTCGAAGTGGTCGTGGTAGCGCCCGGCGGCGATGATGTGGGGTACGTCGCCGGGCAGCGCCTGCAGCACCGTCACGTACGAGCGGGCAAAGGCCTCGTTGTCGTCGCGCTCGACCGCGAGGTTGGTCGTGACGTGCTGCGTGCGCGGCGTACCGTCCGGATAGACGATCAGGGTGTCGCGGAACCACTGCTCGATCTCCGCGCGGCCCTGGAGCGGTTCGCCACTCCCTTGGTACGTCGTGTCCGCCAGCAGCTCGCCGACCCCGGCGAAGTCACCGTCGTCGACCAGCTCGGCGTACCGCGCGATCAGGTTCTCGATCTCCCGGCCGCCGGCGGGGTCAATAGGTACACGCGCCATGCCCCGCGACTGTACTACCGGCCGGGACGGTGTTGCCGGGCCCGAGCACCTGCCGGCCCTTGGCCGCCGGTGTCTGCAACGTGTGCAGCGGCATGCCGACCGGTCAGGCAGCTTGCCGTCGGGCTGCCCGTTGACGGCGGAACCAGATCGCCAGCGCGACGCACGGGACGAGCAGCCCGCCGATCCCCAGCACCAGGAAGTCCCACTCGGCGCCGATGCGGTCGACCAGCCAGCCGAAGTTCTGGCCGAAGAAGCCGGTGACGAAGGTCAGCGGCAGGAACACCGTGGCCAGGATGGTCAGCTGCTCGATCGTCGCGTTCTGCCGGACGCTGACCTTGGTCTGCTCGACGCCGATCACCGCCATGTTCGCCTCCAGGACCGTCGCCAGCAGGTCACGCTGGGCGGCGACCTCCTCGTTCACCAGCACCAGGTGGTCGTGCACGTCCCGGAAATACGGCAGGAGCGGGGTGGAACGGGCGTCGCGCTCCAGCGTGGCGAGCACCGCGATCAGCGGATGCACGGCGCGGTAGAAGTCGGTCACCTCGCGGCGCAGGAAGTAGATCCGCTCCGTCGGCGCGACCGAACCCGCGAACACCGTCCGCTCGACCTCCTCGATGTCGCGCTCCAGCTCCGCGACCACCGGACCGTACCCGTCGACGACCTGGTCGAGGATCGCCCAGAGCACCGAACTGGTGCCGCACTCCAGCAGTTCGGGACGTTGCTCGAGCCGGATCCGCGCGCCGTGCAGGTCGCTGGCCACGCCCTGTCGGACCGTGATCACGAACGACGGCCCGACGAACACGCTGACCTCGCCGAAGTCGACCTCCTCACGCTCGTCGTCGTACCGGGCGGTGCGCAGGATGACGAGCCGGATGTCGCCCTCGTACGGCTCGACCTTGGGGCGGAGATGGAACGTTTGCGCATCCTCGACGGCCAGCTCGTGCAGGCCGAAACTGTCCCGGACCTCGGTCAGTTCCTCGGTGGTGGGCTCGTGCATGCCCAGCCAGACGAAGCCGCCGGCCCGGCAGGCCGCGGCGGCGTCCGCGACCGACATCGCCTCGACGTGCTGGCGGCGTCCGTCCCGGTAGTAAGCGCAGTCGATGATCATGATGACCTCCTGTCCCGATGGTCGCCGCTCGGGACGCCGGGGCAACAGAGTCCGGGCCCGAACTTCGGGTTCGGTTCAGATGCTGGTCGGGTTCCTGGCACCGGTCGCGGCCGTCGACAAGGATGAGGCCATGGGACTACCAGTCGTGCTGATGCCAGGACCGATGAACGACGCCGTCGCCGCCGGCTTGGAGGGTCACTGCGAGCTGATCCGGCTGTGGGAGGAGAGCGACCCGGACGCCGTCCTCGCGGCCCGCCGGGACGAGATCGTCGCCGTCGCCACCGGCGGTACGGCGATCGACGGGCCGTGGCTCGACCGGCTGCCCGCCGTACGCCTGGTGGCGAGCTTCGGCGTCGGGTACGACCGGATCGACGCCGTGGCGGCTGCCGAGCGCGGCGTCGTCGTCACGAACACGCCGGGCGTCCTGGACGACGAGGTCGCCGACACCGCCCTCGGGCTGCTGCTGATGACGGTGCGCGAGCTCGGGCAGGCCGAGCGGTACCTGCGCGACGGCCGGTGGGCCGACGGCCGCCCGTACCCGTTGACCCGCGCAACGATGCACGGCCGCCGGATGGGCATCCTCGGCCTCGGCCGGATCGGGCAGGCGATCGCCGACCGCGTCCAGCCGTTCGGCATCACCGTTGCCTACCACAACCGCAACGCCAAGGACGTCCCGTACGAGTACTACCCGTCGCTCGTCGACATGGCCGCCGCCGTCGACATCTTGATGATCGTCATCCCCGGCGGCGACAGCACCCGCCACCTGGTGAATGCCGACGTACTCGAGGCGCTGGGGCCCGAAGGCATCGTGATCAACGTCGCCCGCGGCACCGTGGTCGACGAGCAGGCTCTCGTCGACGCCCTCCGCACCAACACCATCCACGCCGCCGGCCTGGACGTCTTCGAACACGAACCCAAGGTCCACCCCGACCTCCTCACGCTCCCGAACGCTGTCCTCCTCCCCCACGTAGGCTCCGCGACCGTCCCCACGCGAAACGCGATGGCCGACCTGGTCGTGCAAAACCTCCTCACCTACTTCTCCAAGGGCACCCCGCTGACCCCCGTCCCCGAATCCGCCCACCTGTGAATCGGGATCGGGACCGTCCTCATCACCCTGCTCCGCAACAGTTGTAGGGGCAGCAAGAAAGTCACGCGCCAACCGTGGCCCGTCCGGCTTAGGGTGCCTGGGTGTCTGCTCAGGGTCAGCTGTTGCCGCGCTCGTCGCCGCGCGATGCGGGGATGTCGGCTCGCGCGGTCGGTCTGCTGCTGGATCGGCTCGAGGAGCGCGCCGTCGAGTGCCACTCGATCATGGTCGTGCACCGCGGGCACGTCGTCGCCGAGGGCTGGTGGGCGCCGTACTCCGCCGAGCGCCCGCATCTGCTCTACTCGCTGACCAAGTCGTTCACGTCCATCGCCGTGGGACTCGCGATCAGCGACGGACTGCTGTCGCTGGACGATCGGGTGGTCGACGTACTGCCCGACCGTGTTCCGGACGGTATCTCGGAGCGGGCACGCCGCCTCACGGTCCACCATCTGCTGTCGATGACGGTCGGGAACCGTGAGGACAGCCTGACCGAGGCGTGGCAGCTGGAGCCGGACGACCTGGTGAAGGGGTTCCTCCGGACGCCGTTCCCGGACCCCGAGGGCACCCGGCACGTGTACGACAACTCGACCACGTATGTCCTCGCCCGAATGGTGGAGAAGGTCACGGGCCGCGACCTCCGGGGGTTGCTCGACGAGCGGCTGTTCACGCCGATGGGGATCGACCACGCCGAGTGGGACCGGGTGGCGAGCGGCGCCGCGTTCGGGTTCCACGGCCTGCACCTCACGACCGAGGCGGTCGCGGCGTTCGGCGAACTGCTGTTACGCGGCGGCCGTTGGGGCGACCGGCAACTCGTCCCGCGTGAGTGGGTGGAACTCGCGACGAGCCGGCACGTCGACACCCTTCCGCTCCCGAACTGGTCGCGGAACCCAGATTTCGAGTCCGGATACGGCTACCAGTTCTGGATCTCGCGGCACGGGTACCACGGTCACGGTTCGTTCGGCCAGTCCTGCGTGGTTGTCCCGGAGCACGAGCTCGTGATCGTCGTGACGGGCTGCGTCGATCCGACGGACGCGCTGCCGGGTCTGTTCTGGGACTGTCTGTTTCCCGGTCTGGACGACCCGGGCAGTGCCGAGGACGACGAGGTTCTCGCCGAGCGGCTACGCCGGTTGTCACTGACGCAGGTGTTGGGCTCGGCCGGTCCTGAGCGATCCGTGGAGGCGAAGGCCGACGGCTCCGCCACGGAGTCCCCTGTGCCCGACGGAACCCGGGTGGTCCTCACTCCAGCGGACGGCGGTTGGCTACTGAGACTCGGATCGGACCTGGAGATCGAGGTCGGGTACGGCGAGTGGCGCGAGTGCTCACCGCTCGGTCGCCCGATCGTGGCGGCCGGCGCCTGGCAGGGCGAAACGTTCGTCGCCGATCTCTACGTCGTCACCACCCCGCACCGGGTTCGCCTGGCGATCGACGGCGGAACGGCCACCGCGAAGTGGAACGCCGTACCACTGACCACGCCCGACCTGAAGCTGCATCTGCGGGCACCGCTGATGACCCGCCCCGACGTCAGTTAGCGGGTCAAGAACGTCTCGTCGGTGAGGTGGGACAGCTTGGCCGGGTTGCGGACGGCGTAGAGGCCGGCGATCTTGCCGTCCTCTACGTGCAGGACGGTGACGGTGTCGACCTCGTCGGTGAAGCGCAGGATGAGGGCCGGCTGCCCGTTGATCTGGGTCGTCTCCAGCGAGCCTTCGGCCAGGCGTTCCACGGCCAGGGCCAGCAGGCGGGCCACCTTCTCGGCGCCGACGACCGGGCGCGGGAGCGCCTGGACGACGCCGCCGCCGTCGCCGAGGAAGACGACGTCGGGCGCCAGGATGTCGACCAGCCCCTGCAGGTCGCCGGTGTTCACGGCGCGCTGGAACGCGTCGATGGCATCGCGGGTCTGGTCGGCGGACACGACGCCGCGCGGGCGGCGGGCGGCGACATGCGAGCGAGCCCGGTGCGCGATCTGGCGGACGGCGTCAGGGGTCTTGTCGACGGCTTTCGCGATCTCGTCGTAGTCGAGGCCGAACACCTCACGGAGGACGAAGACCGCCCGCTCGGTCGGTTTGAGGGTCTCCAGAACCAGCATCATCGCCATCGAGACGCTGTCGGCGAGCTCGACGTCCTCGGCGACGTCGGGCGCGGTGAGCAGCGGCTCCGGCAGCCACGGTCCGACGTACGACTCCTTGCGGCGGCCGAGCGTGCGCAGGCGTTGCAGGGCCTGGCGGCTGGCGATCCGGACCAGGTACGCGCGCTGGTCCAGCACCGTGTCGAGGTCCACACCGACCCACCGCAGCCACGTCTCCTGCAGCACGTCCTCGGCGTCCGCGGCAGAACCGAGGAGCTCGTAGGCGACGGTGAACAGCAGGTTGCGATGAGCAACGAAGGCCTCGGTGGCCCGGTCGGTACCGGTCATGGGCTGGACTCCCTCGTACGCACGGATGACACCCACCAGATGCCGCCCGGCCGGATCCTGTGACAGCTGCGTCCGTATGGCGCTCGTCACGTCGGCGGACCGTCACGGGGGCCGCGCCCGCGGCATCTCGTGGTCATCCAGTAGATCCCATGAGTGAGGACGACGAACGATGGAACCCCGTATCGACCTGATGCAGAACGAACTCGGCGGCAAACTGGCGAAGCGGCTGTTCGCCGTCCACACCCTGCTGCAGCAGGCCGGCCTGTCGCACACCACCCAGAATCTGGTGATGCTCCGGGCCAGTCAGATCAACGGCTGTGGAAACTGCATCGACATCCACGCCAAGGAGGCCGCGGCCGAAGGCGAGACCGCGACCCGGCTGAACCTCGTCGCGGGCTGGCGGCACTCGACCGTCTTCACCGAGGAGGAGCAGGCCGCTTTGGCGCTCACCGAGGAGGCGACGCGACTGTCCGAACTCCCCGGAGGCGTCTCGGACGAGACGTGGGCCCGGGCGGGCAAGTACTACGACGAGGACCAGCTGATCGCGCTCGTCACGCTGATCGCGATGATCAACGCGACCAACCGGCTCGCCGTGACGCTCAACCAGCTCGGCGGCTCCTACGAGCCGGGCCTGATGTCGGCGGTCGCGGCCGGCTAGGGCCTAGACCGGCGTCTCGTCCAGGTCCCAGATCCGCCGGCTGGTCCAGGCGTACTCCCAGGCCTGGATGTCCGGCGGCTCGATGCCGAGCCCGGTGAGGATGGCGCAGACCTGCTCGCGGTGGTGGTTGGCGTGGTTGATCGCCTGTGCGACGAAGATGCCGGCCCGTGTGCCGCGGGTGTTGTCGTCGACGATGATCACGCGTTCGACGTCGAACGGCTGGGTCAGGAAGTACTCCCAGAGATCGCCGGCCTCGGCGTTCCAGCGGGCGAGCGTCTCCAGGTCGGCCGCCGGTTCGCTGTCGACGAAGTCTAGCGGCCGGTCCGCGATCCGGCGCACGTAGCTGCCGTCGCAGCGCACGATGTGGTCGAGCGTCGCGAGAATGCCGCCGTACGTGCCGACGCCGGTGATCTGGAGCTGATCGGCGGTCAGGTTCTGCGCACGGCAGAAGTCGATCAGACTGGCGGTCGCCCAGTTGTTGTGCCGGATGGGGTCGTAGAGCACGTCATTGAGTCCCATACCGGATCAAGGTAGCCGCGAGGTCTCCCCGGGGACACCGGATTTCCCCGGGGAGGCCGAGCCTCAGCCCGCCGCGGCGATGTTCACCATCCAGTTGATGCCGAACCGGTCGGTGACCATGCCGAACTCGTCGCCCCACATCTGCTTCTCGAGCGGAACCGTCACCTTGGCGTCACCGGCGGAGAGCTTCTCCCAGTACCCACGCAGCTCGTCGCCCTCGCCGCTGAGGCTGATCGCGATGTTCTGGCCGGGGTTGTACGGCATGCCTTGCGGCGTGTCGGACGCCATCAGCGTGAATCCGCTCGGGGTCTCGAGCTGGCTGTGCATCAGCTTCTCGTCGTCCTGCGGACCGTGACCGGTGCCGAACTCCTTGAAGGTGTTCGCGGACAGGTCACCGCCGAAGACGCTCTGGTAGAACTCCATCGCGGCGCGTGCGTCGCCGTCGAACTGGATGTACGGATTGAGCCGGGATGCCATCGGTTTGTCCTTCCCCCATCTCGGCCGGCCCTTCTGGCCCGGCCCCCATGCTCCGCACAGTAGACCCGGCCGCGGACAGTTCGCGACCCCTTCGAAACCCGCAGTGCGGTTAAGGTCTGGCCATGATGTTGCGACATGTCACGATCGATGCCGGGAACCCGTACGAGCTCGCGAAGTTCTGGAGTGCCGTGACCGGCTGGCCGGTGGCGGACGGGGACGAGCCGGGCGACACCGAGGTGCTGCTGCAGGCGCCGGCACCGGTGCCCGGGCTGCTGTTCATCGCGGTCCCGGAGGGGAAGACGGTGAAGAACCGGGTGCACTTCGACTGGGCCCCGACCGAGCGGACGCGGGACGAGGAGGTCGAGCGGATCCTGTCCCTCGGCGGCACCGTCCACGAGGACCACCGGGTCCCTGACGGCCGCGGCTGGGTCACGATGAAGGACCTCGAAGGCAACGAGTTCTGCGTCGAGCGCAGCGAGGCGGAGCGAGCCGGCTGATCAGCCCGGCGGGCGAGACGGGAAGCGGTCCAGGTACGCGCGGGCCCGGGGCCGGGGATCCTCGTGGTACAGCTCCGGCGGCCGGTGGTAGTTCTGCGCACAGAAGGTGGCGAGATCGGACGTGACCGGGACGAGGTCCCAGGCCGCGTCCGGCTCGTACGCCGCGGTCGCCGCGAGCAGCTCGTCCAGCAACGTCCACCCGTCGTGATCGAACGCCCACGTCCCGTCGGTCGCGATCACGTGGGACGGGTTCTCCTCCCCCGCCTTCCAGACCGCGCACACGCCGTACGACGGGTTCCGCGCGACGAACTCCCACGCGAGGACGTGACACGCGCCCGCGGCGAAGAACGCCTGGTCCGTCCGCCGCCAGGACAGCTCCTGGTCGGCCCGCTCCTCCGGCGTCCGCCGGAACATTCCCGCCGGCCGGTACATCAGGTCAGCGCCGTCGCCTGGGACCAGCGGATCTGCCAGCCGTCCGTCGTACGCCGGTAGCAGTCGAGGTGCCAGGCGTTGAGCGGACCGGGTTCCCGGCCGTTGACGCCGATCTCGATCGCCGACCGGTAGCGCAGGACCGCGACCGCGCCGTCGACCATCACGTCGATGTCGGTGATCGGCTCGAACCGGCGATAAAGGATCTCGCCGGTCTCGATACCGCCCAGGTACTCCGCCTTGGTCCAGGCGTGGCCGCTCGGCGTGACGATGACGAAGTCCGGCGCGTGGATCGCGTCGGCCTCCGGGATCCGGCGGGCGACCAGGTGTGCCAGGCGGGTGCGTTCGAGATCGCGGAGGAGATCGGCTTCCGGCATGACCGAGAACCTACCCACGATCCGGCTCGTCGGGGATGCTGGTCTGGGGAACCGGGGGGTTCGCTCCGAACACATGGGGGTAGGAGCATGCAGCGAATGTGGGGTTCGCCGCGTCATGTCAGTGTGCGGAGACGACGGAGGCTGGGGGGCGTCGCGGTGGTGCACGACCTACGACAGCAGCCGCGGCACGAGCGGGTGTCCGTGCTGCGGAAGTTCCTGGGATCGGTCGCCGCGATCGGTGTGACGCTGCTGGTGCTGGCCCTGCTCGGCGCGGTGTTCGTCGTCCTCGAGCCGCCCTCGATGACCGCCGGCAGTACGGTCGGCGGTTCGTACAGCGCGCCGTCCAAGGGCCCCGGGCGCTGGGGGTCGGGGACGCTCGGTCCGTGGGACGGCCTGGCCCGCCGGATCTCCCCCGAGGACGAGATCCGCGACGTGCTCGCGTTCGACGGGATCGTCATGTTCGGCGACAGCATCGCCGTCCAGGACAGCGCCGCGCTCGAGCGGCTGCTGACGGATCGCACCGGCGAGTCGATCGCGATCCACGACTGGTCCGGGCAGCCGGCGTCGGCGGCCGTCGACGCGCTCGAGGAGTGGTCGCGCGACTACGGTCTGCCGCGGCGGATCGTGATGGCGGTCGGGACGAACGACATCTTCGACCCGCCCGCGTTCGCCGCCCAGGTCGAGCGCGCGCTCCGGATCGCCGGGCCGGACCGGACCGTGTACTGGGTGGACGTGTACGTGGCCCGCACCAAGCAGCCCGACGCCATCCGCGATGCCGACCTCGCCAACAGCACGTGGATCAACCAGCAGCTGCAGGACGCGGCGCTCCGGCACCCGAACCTGCGGATCATCGACTGGTCGGGCTTCCTGATGTCCCAGCCGGACCGCCCGGCCGAGTACCTGCGCGACGGCGTGCACACCAGCCAGCCGGCTGGCGGCGCGGCTCGCAACGAACTGATCGCGGACGCGCTGCACAGCCGGTAAACCTCGCGGCCCGGCTCCGCGTGAAGGATTGCGAGGAGGTGGGCATGTCCGTCAAGCGCTGGTCGGTCTCGGCCTTTCTGATCGTGGTCCTGACCGCGTTCCTCCTGACCCTGCTGCATCTCGAGGCGCCGGCCGCACACGCGAAGGCGGCGGCACCGGCCGTCGACCCCGGAAACTACGGATCCGGCACGCTCGGGCCCTGGCAGGCAGACAACCGCGTCATCTCGGGCAGTGCGGCGGTCCGCGAGACGGTCAAGAACAACGGCGTGGTGCTCTTCGGCGACAGCATCGCCGTCCAGGACGGCGAGGCTCTCGGCCGGCTCCTCGGACAGCAGCTGCACACGTCGTTCGCGGAGTACAGCTGGGCCGGCCAGCCGACCTCCGCCGCCGTCGACGCGATGGCGGTCTGGGCCCGTGAGTACGGTCTGCCGCGGCGGATCGTGATGGCGGTCGGGTCCAACGACATCTTCGACCCGCCGGCCTTCGCGGCCCAGGTCGAGCGCGCACTCCGGATCGCCGGGCCGGACCGGACGGTGTACTGGGTCGACGTCCAGGTCTCCCGGACCGACGTGCCCGCCGCGGTCCAGGTCGCCGACCAGCGCAACAGCGGTTGGATCGACCTGCAACTCGAACAGGCGGCACTGCGGCACCCGAATCTGCGGATCGTGCACTGGGCCGAATTCCTCGCGGCACATCCCGAGCGGCTGCACGCGGATCTGCGCGACGGCCGGCACACCACCGTCCCGGCCGGGCAGAACGCGCGGAACGCCCTGATCCTGCAGGCGATCCGGAACAGCTGACGCTGCCCGTGCGGGCAACCGGAACCGAAGTCGGCGATCCGAAGCAACTTTTCCGGGCGCTCGCGACATCTATGAGGTAGAGGAACCATTCCGACCTCGGGGGGAACCGATGGCGACGTACCTGACAGGAGCCGGCCGGCCGCATTGTTGATGCCGGGCGCAACCTTCGACGAGCTGCCGCACGTTTCCG
Organism: Kribbella sp. NPDC003505; assembly: GCF_040610875.1. Taxonomy (NCBI): domain Bacteria; kingdom Bacillati; phylum Actinomycetota; class Actinomycetes; order Propionibacteriales; family Kribbellaceae; genus Kribbella; species Kribbella sp. NPDC003505. The sequence goes on from NZ_JBEXNA010000005.1 coordinate 416,858, forward strand.
AGGTACCACGCACACCACCTGACCTTGTCCCGGGGATCGCCCCACCCGAATTCAGGTCTATGCCAGAATAGGCATGCCTTCGGGCATGCGGGGAGGACCCACGATGCCCGCGAGACATCTGCGCACGAACGGTGCGACCCTGCGACTCACGATCACGCTGCTCGTGAGCGCTGCCGTGCTGGGCGCCGTCCTGGTGATCCCGTGGGGCGGTTCCGAGCCCGAGGCAGCGCCCGACCCGACCGTGAGCCACACCCCGGAGCCGCCGACACCGCCGCCGGCGCCGGCGCGGCAGAACATCTACACCTGCCCGGCGTACAGCGGGATCGACTCCGCGAACCCGGTCGCCAACCTCGCCAAGGACACCTTCACCTGGGGTACGACGCCGCCCACCAAGGTCGGCGACGGCAAGGGGAACGTCGACTGGCGGATGAACCCGGACAAGAACCCCAGCTGGTACATGTGGCTGCACTCGCTGCGGTGGCTCGGGCAAGGGATCAACGCGGCCGCGAAGGGCGACAAGGCCGCGCTGCAGCGGGTCAGCGCGATCGCGCGCGACTGGGTCGACGACAACCCGTACTCGTGGAAGTCGGACGTCGGTGCGTACGAGTCGACGATGCACCGCACCAACGTGCTGATCTGCCTGCGGCAGGCGGTGCTGTCGGGCCTGCGCGTGAGCAAGCTGCCGGCGACGTACGCCTGGCTGGACAAGGCGCTGCTGCAGCACGCGTGGTTCCTGCAGAAGAACTACAGCGGCGACTGGAACCACGGCACCGACGAGAGCCTGGCGCTGTTCGGCGTCGGCTGCACACTGAAGCGGGACGATCTGAAGAAGGTCGCGACGGACCGGCTGACCAGCGCGATCAAGACCTCGATCGACACGCAGGGGTCGACGAACGAGCAGTCGACGGCGTATGCGCAGTTCAACTACGCGCTCTGGGGACGGGCCATCGACGTACTGCGCAAGTGCGGGGCCGACCCCGGTACGACGATCACGGCGCGTCGGCGGGAGCTCGCGAAGTGGCTCGCGCTCGCGACCAACTCGCTCGGGAACCTGCCGCAGATCGGCGACTCCGAGGTGGTCCGCACGGTGCCCGTCACCGGGACGGTCCTGGAGTACGCCGGGACGCTCGGCGCGCGCGGGATCAGGCCGACGCAGCGGATCGGGATCTTCGACGCCGGGTACATCTTCGGGCGGACCGGCTGGGGCGAGAAGCGGCCGTTCACGCAGGAGTCGACGTACAGCATCCGATTCGGGCCGGCACGGAAGCTGCACGGGCACGAGGACCACACGTCGATCACCTACACGTCGCGCGGGCGGGACATCCTGATCGACGGCGGACACTCCGGGTACAAGTGGGACGACTGGCGGAGCTGGGCGAAGAGCCAGTTCGCGCACAACGAGCTGACCGTCGCGTCGACGGCCGCCGACCACCCGGACACCAAGCTGGTGCGCTCGTCGATCAAGGACACGTCGGAGTTCTACGAGCTGAAGGACAAGCTCGGAGCGGTTGACCGGACGCGGGGCGTGCTGGTGCTGAAGGACCCCGATCTGATGGTGGTGCTGGACCGCGGGACATCGGGTTCGGACCAGCAGTACTCGACGCTGTGGCACCTGCCCTCGGACCAGAAGGTGGTTGTCAGCGGCAATGATCGGGCGGTGGCGGCGCGGCCGGGCGACCGGGTGAAGACCACGCTGCTGCAGATCCCGTTCCAGCAGGAGACCACGCCGATCGAGGTCACGACCGGGCAGCAGACTCCCGTCCAGGGGTGGCACTACCTGACGATCGACAAGCGGGTGCCGGCGCCGGTGGTGAAGTTCAACAGGTCCGGGCAGAACGCGAACATCCTGTCCGTGATCGCGCCGAGCCGCGCCAACGCGACGGTGTCGTACACGACGTCGTGGCAGGGGTCGCAGATGATCCTGAACCTGACCGTCGACGGCGTCAAAACGGTGGTCGGGGTGTCCGAGGACGGGACGCTGCAGCGGATCAAGTAGCGGTGGCGGATCTCCAGCACTCATCAATCGCCGGTTTCGGTCCGCGCTGAGCGTGGACAGCGCCGAAGAAGGCGAGTTGTGTAGTGCTGGAGATCCGCTCAGGCCTTCTTGGCGCCGACCGGTTGCCAGTCGCGCGGCGGGTCCTCGCCGACACGGCCGTCGACGGCCTCGCGGATCAGGTCGGCGTGGCCGGTGTGGCGGCCGTACTCCTCGATCAGGTCGCAGACGAGCCGGCGCAGACTGGGGTGCCGGCCGTCCGGCCAGCTGATGTGCGCCGGCTGGCCGAGCCCGCCGTCCGCGATCGCCGCCGTCAACGTCTCCCGCGAGCGCGCGACCGCGCCGTCCCAGAGCGCGTACAACTCCTCCGGCGTGTTGTCGACGGCGGAGTTGAACTCCCAGTCGTTGTCGTCCCGCCAGCCGTTGTCCAGCCACGGCCCGCCCATCGGCTTGCCACGGAACTTCACGTCGAACATGTAGTCCTCGTTCGCCGCGAGATGCTTCAGCAACCCGCCGAGCGTGATCGACGACGCCCCGATCCGCGTGTTCAGCCCATCCGCGTCGAGCGCGTCCACCTTGTACCGAAACGTCGTCCGCAACCGGTCCAGCGCCCCGACCAGATGCTCCGCCTCACTCCCCGCCAGCGGCGGCTCCCACCACGGCGAAACCCACTCATCCTCAGCCATACCTGCACCGTAAACCCCATTCCGGACGGTCCCCTTCCGGAAAGTTCGTGGTCGGCGTTCATAGCGTGCGGCGGACGACGATGTTGCGCCTGGCTGTGGTGCGGTTCTCGGCGTACGGCGTGAAGCCGGCGCCGAGGAAGGTGCTGAGTACGCCGCGGCCCGGGTCGCCGGGCATCGCCTTCACCGGGTAGGCCTCGACGATCCGGGCGTCCGAGGTTCGCGCGTACTCGACGGCCGCGTCGATCATCGGTGCGGTCAGGCCGCGTCCGCGGTAGCCGCGCTTCACGAACAGGCAGTTGATCGCCCAGATCGTCTCGTCGCCGGGGTCGTCGATCGGCAGCGTGCGCGAGTGCATGATCGCGTAGTACGCCGTCCGCGGCGCGACCGCGCACCAGACCGCGGGCCGCGCGTCGACGTACCCGATCAGCCCGACCGGACTGCCCGCCTCGACGAAGCTCTGCAGCGCGGCGCGGTTCTCGGCGTTTCCGTTCGCGGCAACTTGTGCGGACGGCAACCGACGCGCCATGCACCAGCAGCCGCGCGTCCCGCCGCTCGGCCCGAACAACTCGAGCAGGTCGCCCCACCGCTCCTGATCAACTACCCGAGCCACCAACTCCATCACGCACGCCGCAGGTAGAGGTCGCGGAGCAGGCAGATCTCGGCGCCGTGGTGGATGAGTTCGACGTTCGAGTAGAGGATGACGCGCGCGATCGGCTTGTCGGCGAACGCGGGCGGGGCGGTGGGACCCTGCGGCAGGGCGAGGCCGTCGTCACCGAGGCGCCGTACGCCGTCCAGCCACCGCGCGTACACGTCGTCGAGTTGCCGCAGCGCTCCATCGGCGGTCCCCGCGAACTCGAATGTCGCGAGATCGGCCGGCGGACCGCCGAACCGCTTCGCGTTCGACTCCGCGAATCCCTCGATCAGATGCCCGAGCCGCCAGGCGATCGTGGTGACCGGCTCGGGCTCCACGGTCTCGCCGTAGTCCCAGGTGAACTCCCCCGCGCCGAATGACAGCTGCGCACGGCTCGCGCCCCGACGGCTGAGCGTCCAGCAGCCGTCGACCGGCTCCCAGAAGTACTCGTCGTCGGTCAGCCCGTCGAGCCTCGGCCGCAGCCGGGCCTGCCAGTGCGCGTCGATCTGGTCAATGACCTCGGCATTCCAGTCCACACCGGATGGTATTCGCGGCTAGTGTCCGGCTAGTGTCCGCAGCCATGAAAACCGAGCTCGGCTTCACCGAGGTGGAGCGCTACGAGGCCTGGGGCGCCGGCCAATGGCTGGGCGCTGGTCTCCTCCTGCTTGAGCCAGGCGCCTGAACCACCGGCGATCAATGTCAAAAGCTGCAATTTGCCGCGGATTTGCAACCATCTCCCGCCTTCACGACATCTAATCAGGTGTAAGAGGTCTAGTCCTGATCTCCTGCAGGGGAGCAGGAGCGCGTGGGGGGAATACCGCAGTGGATCGCAACACGAACAAGGGTCGGGCTGAGCAGGCGGCGCCGCCGGGCGGGGCGGCGTCGCCACGGGACGGGATCCCGGCGCTGGACGGGATGCCGGCGCGGCTCGACGCGCCTGTCCGGCTGCTCGTCGGGCCGGCCAACTTCGCGGGGCAGGGCACCCGCTGGGCTCGCGCGCTCGAAAACCGGGCGGCCAACACGAAAGCGACGTCGTTCGCCTTCTTCAAAGGCGTCCTCGACTACCCGGTCGACTACGGCGTACCGGCCCGTACGTACCGGCGTAATCCCAGGTGGCGGCTGAACTTCTACAACCACGTCGTACGCAACTACACGCACGTGCTGCTCGAAGCCGCCCGCCCGGTCTTCGGCCCGTTGCACGGCCCGGACGGGTCCTTCGAGATCCCGCACCTGCTCACCAAGGGCCTGCACGTGGCGCTCATCGCGCACGGTTCCGACGTCCGGATTCCCAGCCGGCACGTCGAGACCGAGCCCTGGTCGCCGTTCCCGGACCTCGAGGACGAGACCGTCGAACTGCTCGAGCGCAACGCCACCCGCGCCGCGGAGCTGTTCACGTCGTACCCGGGCCAGGTGTACGTCTCCACGCCCGACCTCCTCGACTACGTCCCCGACGCGGCGTGGTGCCCGGTGATCGTCGACGTCGACGCCTGGCGCAGCGACGCCCCGGTGCTCGAACACGAGAAGCCGGTCGTGGCGCACGCGCCGAGCAAGTCGGCCATGAAGGGCTCGGAGCTGATCGACCCGATCATGGAGCGCCTGGCCGAGCGCGGCCTCATCACGTACCGGCGAGTCGAGGGGATCGACCCGGCGGACATGCCGGCCGTCTACCGGGACGCCGACATCGTGCTCGACCAGTTCCGCATCGGCAGCTACGGCGTCGCCGCCTGCGAGGCGATGGCCGCGGGCCGGGTCGTGGTCGGCCACATCGCGCAGCACGTACGCGACCGCGTAGCCGCCGACACGGGGCTCGACCTCCCGATCGTCGACGCGACACCCGACACCATCGAGCAGGTCGTCCTCGACCTCATCGCAGACCCGGGGCGCGCCCGCGCGGTCGCCGCGCGCGGCCCGGCGTTCGTCGAGAAGGTGCACGACGGCCGCTGGTCGGCCGAGGCGCTGGCGTCGTTCGTCGAGCAGCCGGCTGCGGTGCCCGTCGACTGGAAGCCGTCGTGGATCCGGCCCAAGGTCGTCATGATGGCCGGCAACGACATCGTGTCCGACGCCCGCGTGCTCAAGTACGCGCAGACGGTGGCCAACTGGGACCTCGACGTCACCTGCATCGGCATCCCGGGGCGGCGGCTGCGGGGCGTGCGCCAGTTCGGCAAGGTGCAGGTGATGTGTCCGCCGATCCCCTCGAAGGTGCTGCTGACGGGGTGGCGCAGGCGGCTGACGATCGTCAAGGCCAACCTCCGGCCGTGGTTCAGCACCGAGGCGGAGTACCTGCTGGCCTACAGCCGCTGGCAGTACGCGAGTCGCGAGCTCCGTGCCGAGCGCGGCCGCGACCGCCGCGATCACGAGCGTAACGGGTCCGGACGGCTACGGCGTTCCCTGCTCGGGCGGCTGCAGCGTGCGGCGCGTTGGCGCACACTCCGGCTGCACCGCGCCGTACTGCAGGCCCGGGCGTACTTCGTCCGCCGCCCGCAACGCGACGTCGACCTCACGGACCTCGGTATCGGCAAGCGCCGCGCGCGGCTGCTCGCCCTGCACCGCCGCCTGCCGACGGGCCGCTGGCGACGGGTGATGCCTGAGGTGATGGACCAGGAGCTGACGCTGGGCCCGCTGCTCGACCGCCTCCTGATCGAGGTGATCCACGTGCACGACGTGTTCATGCTCGGCATCGCGGCACGCGCGGCACACCGGGCGGCGCTGGACGGGCGGACGGTCAAGATCATCTACGACGCCCACGAGTACATTCCCGGCGTACCGGTGGTGGCTCCGCGCAGGGTCGCGGCGTACAGCGATCTCGAGCGCGAGTTCATCCGCGACGCCGATCGTGTCATCACGGTGTCGGAGCCGCTGGCCCGCTGGCTGCAGCGCGACCACAAGCTCGCCGCGCTGCCCGACGTCGTACTCAACGCACCGGTCGAACCGCCCGTGGACGCCGAGGTCACTGGGGTACGCGAGCTGCTCGGGTTGTCGGAGGACGTGCCGCTGCTCGTGTACGGCGGGGGCGTCAACCGGGCCCGCGGCGTCGGAACAGTCGTCGAGGCCTTGCCGCAGCTCCCCGACGTACACCTCGCGATCGTCGCGCGGGCCAACTCCGTCACCGCGGAATTGCTGGCGCGCGCCGTGGAGCTGGGCGTGAGCGACCGCGTCCACCTGGCGCCGTTCGTTGCCGCCGAGGTCGTGCCGCTGTACCTGCGCTCGGCGAGCATCGGCCTCAGCCCGCTGCTGCACGCGCCGAACCACGACATCGCGGTGACGAACAAGTTCTGCGAGTACATCGCAGCCGGCCTGCCGATCATCACCAGCGACACCCCCGCGCAGGCCGATCTCGTGAATGAGCTCGACCTCGGTGCCGTCTACACCGCGGGCGACGTGGAAGGCCTCGCCCGGGCGATCAGCGCCGTACTCGCCGACCGCGACCGCATCGCCAAACGCATCGCTGACGACCCCGACCTCCTGCACCGCTTCTCCTGGTCCGCCCAGGCCGAGGTCATCCGCTCCGTCTACACCGAGGTCCTGGGCCAACTCCCCGCCGCCGCCTGGTCCCCAGAAGCCACCGTCGTACGCAAGCTTCTCCCCGGCCCACCCGAGCCCACCGAGACCAGATGGCACGCCTTCCGCAAAGCCCGAGCCGAGAAGCTCGCCTCAGACGGCGCCTAGCAGTATTCCTCGACGACGACCAATGACCGTTGGTCGTCAGCTTTGAACTCGGCGGCCACGAACTCGGTGTGGTCGCCGGGCGCGCGTCCATCGCCCGAGGTCCTCAGGTAGGGCCGGACAGTCGCCACGAGGTTCTCCCGCTCCGCGGTCGGTACCTCCTTGACCTCGTCGAGGTAGACATGCAGCACAGGCACAGCCGGGTCCCGCACCAAGTGCTCCAAGCGGCTCCACCGCAACTCGCCGCCTCGCATCCGCCAAAGCACGCCGCTCTCGTCGACCAACCGGAGGTCCCGGATCGGCGACCAGATCTCCAGGGGCTCGCCGCCGACCTCTGCGGAAGCGCGGACCTCCTCGACCACATCAGCAAAAGCCTGATGCTGCTCGGTCTTCCGCTTGTGCCCCATGCACCCACACTCGGTCTTCGTATCCGTCCAACGCAACGCTGTGTCGCACAAAGTGTGAGGCGATCTGCCGCCGAATCGCAGACCGCTGACAGGTGCCCTAGTCAGGTGTGACGATGCTGAAGTTCGGATCGCCGGGGTCGAGAAGCCGGAAGAGTCGGTCGAGGATCTGCGCGTCGCCGGTGACCTTGATGCCGGCCGCGGCCAGTGCGGCAGAGTCGGTCGTCGCGCCGGCGAGGGCCGGTAACGAGGCGCGAGGCAGGGTCAGGGTCAGGTCGGCGTCTCCGCGCTGTGACGCCGAGCTGTAGGTCAGAGCGCCGTTGGACAGTCGGAGCCGGTAGCGCTCGCCGTCGTCCTCGAGGACGACGTCGACGGACAGGGTCTGGTCCCATGCCCGGGGTCCGTCGATCTGGATCGCGAACGCGTCGAACAGCATCTCCGGGCTGAGGTTGGAGATCACGTCCGTGGATGCGGCCACGGTCGGAGTACCGAAGCCGCCCTCGCGGAGCTCGGTGGCACCGGACAGATAGAAGTTCCGCCAGGTGCCGTTCTCGGAGCCGTAACCGAGCTGCTCGTACGTGTCGGCGAGCAGTTCGCGGGCCGCGGCGTGATCAGGGTCGGCGAACACCACGTGGTTGAGGACCTCCGCGACCCAGCGGAAGTCTCCGTCGTCGAAGTACCGCCGGGCCTTCGCCACGACCGCGTCGGCGCCGCCCATGAACTCGACGTACCGTGTGGCGGCCTCGACAGGCGGATGCTGCCACAGGTGGGCAGGGTTGCCGTCGAACCAGCCCATGTATCGCTGGTAGATGGCCTTGACGTTGTGACTCACCGAGCCGTAGTAGCCGTGGGTGTGCCACGCGTTCTCCAGGGCGGGCGGCAGTTGGATCAGCTCGGCGATCTCCGGCCCGGTCAGGCCCTTGTTCAGCATCCGCAGCGTCTGGTCGTGCAGGTAGGCGTACAGATCTCGCTGGAGGGTGAGGTAGTGGACGGCCTGCTCGTTGCCCCAGGTGGGCCAGTGGTGCGAGGCGAAGACAACCTCGACCTCGGCGCCGAACAGGTCGAGAGTCTCGGTCAGATAGCGGGCCCAACCACGCGGGTCGCGGACCAGCGCGCCTCGCAGGGTAAGCAGATTGTGGAGGTTGTGGGTGGCGTCCTCGGCCGCGCACAGGGCCTTGTGGTCGGGGAAGTAGATCAGCATCTCCGAAGGCGCCTCGGTGTCGGGCGCCATCTGGAACACCATCCGCACCCCGTCGACGGTCTCCTCGTGCCCGGTGGTGGAGATGAAGTCGGTCGGTGCGATGAGCGTGATCGTTCCGGTCGAGGTCGTCTGCCCGAGCCCGGCACCGACCTGGCCGCGCGGCCCTCGGGCCAACGCCGCGCCGTACATGTACCCGGCTCGTCGGCCCATCGCGGTGCCGGCGTAGACATTCTCCGAGACCGCGTGCTCGGTGAATCCCTCCGGGGCGAGGATCCGCACTCGTCCGGCGTCCACGTCCTCCTGGGAGACCACGCCCTTCACGCCGCCGAAGTGGTCGGCGTGAGAGTGGGTGTAGATGACCGTGTGGACGGGTCGATCGCCCCGGTGTTTGCGGTACAGATCGAGCGCGGCGGCAGCGGTCTGTTCCGACAGCAGCGGGTCGATCACCACCAGCCCGGTCTCACCCTCGACGAACGTGACGTTCGACAGGTCGAGGCCGCGCGCCTGGTAGATGCCGTCGACCACCTCGAAGAGCCCTTGTCGCGCGACCAGTTGCGACTGCCGCCACAGGCTCGGGTGCACCGTGTCCGGCGCATCTCCGTCCAGGAACGCGTACGAATCGTTGTCCCACACCACCTCTCCGCCCGTGGCCCGCACCACGCCTGGGCTGAGCTCAGTGATCCGTCCCCGGGAGGTCGCATCGAAATCGGCAGTATCCGAGAGCGGCAAGGACTCGAGCGCCGCTCGGTGCTGCTCGCGGACGGGGGCACTGGCATCACGTGGAGTCGGCATGGCCCTGAGCCTGACCGCCCGGACAATCTCAGGCTTCACCCCTGCAGGATGACTGCGCCGCTGTCGGTGTCGGTCAGGCTTAGGTAGTGCGGATGGCCTCATCCTCATCGTCATCCGACGAGGATGAATGCCCGAACTCGTCCGCTCGGGGTGAGGCGGCTCCCCCGGGTGAGTTGCCAGGATCGTGCGGGTCGCGTCCCGGGTGGCTATCGGCGACGGAAAGCTCCACGCTGCCGAAGGCGGCGGCGCGAACAACCCTCGGCTCCGGCGGGCTGTCCACGGGCGGCGGGGTCCTCGCGGTGACCGTGTACAGGTCATCGCCGCGAGCACCGTGGCTGTGCCGGCGTTGGCCTACGCCGTTGCCCGCGATCGGCTCCGCAAACCGCTCGACGAACTGAAGCAGTGGCCGCAGTTCCACAACGCAGCGGTGATGAGCGTGCTTCTACTCGTCATCGGCTTCGACCTGCTCGGCAACAGGAATCAGCAGTCCGTAGTCCGACGAGGGAGACCGCATGACGCGCAGAGTCCCGTTACTGCTCGGGTCGTTCGTCGCGTACAGACCGCGTTGGGTGCGGCCGGATCTGGTCGCAGGTCTGACAGTTTGGGCGGTGTTGGTGCCCGAGTCGCTGGCGTACGCCACGATCGCCGGTGTCCCGCCGGTGGTGGGGCTGTACGCCGCGGTGCCCGCGCTGGTCCTGTACGCGCTGGTCGGAAGCTCCCGGCATCTGGTCGTCGGGCCGATGTCTGCGACCGCGGCGCTGTCGGCCGGAATCGTCGGCACCTTCGCCGCGGGCGGCAGCGAGCGGTACGTCGCCCTGACCACCGCGCTCGCACTGATCACTGGGATTGTCGGCGTGGCCGCCGGTCTCGCGCGGCTCGGTTTTCTGGCCTCGCTCATCTCCGAGCCGGTGCTGAAGGGATTCATCGTCGGTCTGGCGCTGACGATCGTGGTCGGGCAGCTCCCGAAGCTCTTCGGGATCGACGGCGGTGAGGGCGACTTCTTCACCAAGGTCTGGCACCTGCTCACGTCCTTGGACCAGACCAGCTGGGCAACACTGGCGGTCGGTCTGCTCAGTCTGGTGCTTGTGCTCGCGCTGCGCCGGTGGCTGCCGCTCCTACCGGGGTCGCTGGTGGCGGTCCTGCTCGGCATCGTCGCCGTCGCGGTACTCGACCTCGACCAGCACGGCGTGGCGATCGTCGGGCCGATCCAGTCCGGCCTACCAGCACTCGGCCTGCCCTCCGGGTTGGGGACAGATGACTACCTCGCGTTGGTGGGGCCGGCGGCGGGCGTTCTGCTGATCGGCTTCGCAGAGGGACTGGCGGCGGCCAAGACGTACGCCGCTCAAGCGGGTTACGACATTGACGCCAACCGGGAGCTCGCCGGCCTCGGTGTGGCCAACATCGGCTCCGGCCTCGCCTCGGGGATGGTCGTCAACGGCAGTCTGTCCAAGACCGCCGTGAACGGCGGAGCCGGAGCCCGCTCTCAGCTCAGCGGCCTGACCGTCGCCGCCCTCACAGTGGTGACGCTGCTGCTCCTGACCGGCCTGTTCGAGCAATTGCCGGAGGCGACCTTGGCCGCCGTCGTCATCGCCGCGGTCGTCGAGTTGATCGACATTCCCGCGCTGCGCCGGCTCTACCGCGTCTGGACCGAACGGCTCGCCGGCATCTACGGCCCGGCCGCGCGCGCGGACTTCCTCGCCGCCATCACGGCGATGCTCGGCGTCCTGGTCTTCGACACCCTGCCGGGCCTGGTCATCGGCATCGCCGTTTCGATCACGCTGCTGCTGTTCCGGGCCAGTCGGCCGCATCTGACGCGCCTGGTCCGGATCCCCGACGGGAACGGACTGTGGGTGGACGCTGATCGGCACCCGGATCTGCACCCGGAGCCGGGAATCGTGGTGGTCCGCGTGGAGTCCGGGCTCTTCTTCGCCAACGCTGACCATATCCGCGATCACGTCCGCGCCCTCGCCGTGGCCGGGGTCAGCGCCGTGGTGCTCGACGGCGAGACCATCCCGTTCATCGACGTCACCGCCGCAGGCATGCTCGACCAACTCAGCCATGATCTCGCCTCACATGGCGTCCGGCTCTACTTCGCTCACGACATCGGCCAGGTCCGCGACGTCCTGCACCACACCCAGTACGATTCCGGGCTCGTGATCTACCGAGACATCGACGCCGCGGTCACCGCCGCCCGTGATCACGTGCCGCGACCGCGCCAGTGATGCCCATGCACGGTCGACCCCGACACCCGCTCGTCGACCAGGCCTCTGGTCGCGCAACAAAGTTGCCGATAAGACTGCCTGCCGTCGGCGGACCGAACGGTGCCCAGAGCAACAAGCGCCTCCGGAGGCCTCCGGACGAGACAGTCCTTGGATGCCTCGGTAGGTGCCCAGTCGCCCTATCTGATGATCGTGTGGGGGCGCGACAACGGTTCAGTGCGCACCAATCGGGGTCCTTCCAGGCTTCTTTGACGATCGCGGCGGCGTCTCCTCGGACGTGGGTCGCGGCCGCGGCTTCGGCGGCTCGGCGAAGTCAGTCGGGTCGATCGTGACCCACTTCAGGCGGACCGCTCGCCGGAAGGCCCCGCTGAGGATCTGGTGAATGTAGAGGATGCTCGACTCGCCGAGCGACTCGCACGTATGCGGCTTACAGCGCTAGTCGCACTCGTGCGCGCGGATCGGTTCGATGATCGACCCGGGGTTTCTTGTCGCAGTGGTCGCGGCACCGCCGCACTTAGCTGTAGAACGAGTCCATCACGCCCGCATCGACTGCGCGGACCTCGACCCGACCGACTGGTGGGACGATCTGCTTGTCGACTTGACTACGGTTCTTCGTGGCCGTCTTGAACCCGAGCTTGGCTCGATCCCCGCCGAGCTGACACTTCGGCTTTCCCCTCTCCTTGCCCACGGACGAGAGCGCACGGCCGACTCGCACCACGACCGGCACCACGAAGGGGGACAAAGCAGAAACCCCCAGAGTCAGAAAATGGCCTCTGACCTGGAGGTTCTGGTGGAGCCGCCTGTCGGAATCGAACCGACGACCTTCTCATTACGAGTGAGACGCTCTGCCGACTGAGCTAAGGCGGCGTGTACCGAGGCAAGAGTGTAGCGGGAGGAGGGCGTGGATTCCGAATCGGATCCTTGGGGAGGTTACGCCGGGGCGTGACCGTGTGGTCGGGGTCACTCTGCAGACGGACGGCCCGGCGTGCCGCAGCGCCGTACGGCAAGCCGGCCGTTGGCGGATGGCGGGAGCAAGCCACCGCGTACGACGTGGCGCACACCGTCCCGTACGGCGGGGGGCATGCCGTCCCGTACGGCGGAGTGCACCGTCCCTCGGCGTGCGGCGGAAGCGCGCCGTACGACCGGGCGCACGTGGCCCTCACTAGGCGGCCCGTGACGCCGACAACATTCCGTACGGCGGGGCACGCCGGTGAGCGTCGTCTCTTGGCGTACGGCGGAAGCCCCGGCTCGTGGGTTCCGCTGTCCCGTGCGGCGGGGGTATCTCGCGACGTACGGCGGGCAGTGCGTACTGGTCCCGTCGGCGCTGGCGCGTGCGCCGTCCTGTGTGGTGAGAACACTCGCCGATTCCGGACCCGGCCGACGGAACTGGGTGGCGGGAGTATGCGTCGGAGGGGTGCGGGAATGACGGGGAAGAATTGCTCTGAGAAATGCGTTGACTTCACCACGAGTGTTGGGTGAGACTATTTCCCGCAAGCGACAGAACCTGAGGAGACAGATCGTGTACGGAACGCGAATCGCGAACGAAGCCTGGCGGCCCGGCCGCATGGCTTTGTCGGCGTGCCTGCGATCTGTGGGCGATGAGGCCTTCTACCACCAGCTCAGCCTGTGTTCGGGCGGTCCGCCTGGGTGATCTTCCGCTGGGGAGATCTCCACGCGAGCCGTCTGAGCCGGGTCCCGGCAGCAGGCGGCTCTTTTCTTTGCCCGGCAACGGGTCACGTCGGTGCGCAATGGTTGCGGACCGGATTCCAAACCCGCGTCACGAGGGTTCGACTCCTTCCACCGATGCTTTTTCCGGTATTCACGGATATCGGCACGAACAATTGACAACTGGACATTCATCGCAATTTCCCCGGGGACCGCGACGCCCCGGGGAGGACCAGCTGTAGGCCAGCGGCCAGGCCACCTCATTTGGGTTGAGGAGATCGGAGGTTCGAGTCCTCCCAGCTGGACCAGGCGCCCGCAGGATGCTTGCTACCGGCCGAGCGGGCGCCACAAGCGTGCCCTGCGCCGGAAATCCGCAGTACATCCGGCGCAGGGCGCCACGAACGCCCGTGGCTCAACCGGACAGAGCGCCTGCCTACGAAGCAGGAGGGTGCAGGTTCGAATCCTGCCGGGCGTGCTGTGTCCGAGGCAGAAGCGGGCGATGCGCCGGGATGTGGACCCGGAGGAAGCGGGTTCGAGCCCCGCCGGACACCCTGAGTGACACGGTTGCCACGCACGACGGTCGCCGTACGCAACAGAACGCAGTATTTCGCGGCTCTGGCCCAACTGGGAGAGGCGCCTGGCTTAGGGCCAGGAGGTTCAGGGTTCGAATCCCTGGGGCCGCACACACTGACCGACACCGTTTTCCCCGACCTGCTGACCGCGGGTCGGGCACACTGGAGGGGAGGAGGAACCACATGAGCGGTGTGATCGTCCTGAACGCCTCGTACGAGCAGCTGCACGTCGTGTCGATCCCGCACGCCATCCGGATGCTCGTCCGCGAGGTCGCGGTCGTCGAAGAGGCCCACGACGGCGCCAGCATCGGACCGTTCCCTCTCCCGCGCGTGCTCCGGCTCGTCCGGTACGTCGTGACGAAATGGCGCTACGCCTCCGGCCGCCTGCAGTACACGCGGGCCGGTGTACTGAAGCGCGACAAGTACACATGCGCGTACTGCGGCAAGCTCGGCGCCACCACGATGGACCACGTGGTGCCACGATCACGGGGCGGACGTGGCGAGTGGCTGAACGCCGTCGCCGCGCACTCGACGTGCAACGAGAAGAAGGGCTCGCGCACACCGGAAGAGGCCGGCATGCCGCTGCTGTGGCAGCCGTGGATCCCTTCCCGTGCCGAGTTGGCGCTCTGACGCGACACCCACCGGTGCCGCCGACGAGCGCGATGCCAGGTGGGCGACGGTGACCCATCCTCGGTTCTGACCCGAGGCCCCGCAGGTTCGAGCCCTGCCCTGGCAGCTGTACGCCGTCACGCTGACGGCCTGGCAGAGTAAGCCGAGTTTCGGCCTAACGGCAACCGTCTCGAAAACGGTCTGTCCCTCAACGGGGCGTCAGGGTTCAAGTCCCTGCTCTGCCGCATGTACACCATCGAGGAGGGTTGGGAGATGAACGTGGAGCTTCCGGTTGAGCTGAGTGGGGCGAAGAGCTCCACGCTGATGTGGGCTCAGGAGTACGACGTCGACGCGAAGGCGCTGCAGCAGCTGCGCAACATCGCGGCGCTGCCGTGGGTGCACGGTGTGCGGGTGATGCCGGACGTGCATCTCGGCAAGGGCGCGACCGTCGGGTCGGTGATCGCGATGTACCAGGCCGTGTCGCCGGCGGCGGTCGGGGTCGACATCGGGTGCGGGATGGAAGGTGTGCTGACCTCGCTGACGGCCGCTGACCTGCCCGACGACCTTTCGGCGATCCGGTCGCGGATCGAGGCCGCCGTGCCTGTCGGCTTCCGCGCACACGAGGACCCCGTCGGCGTACGCCGGCTCGGGCTCGACCCGCGGCCGTGGGATCGGCTGTGGGGCGGGTTCACGAGTCTGCACGACGGTGTGCAGGACCGCGAGCGGAAGGCCAAGCAGCAGATGGGTTCGCTGGGCGGCGGCAACCACTTCATCGAGGTGTGCCTCGACGACGAGGACCGCGTGTGGCTGATGCTGCACTCCGGCAGCCGGAACATCGGCAAGGAGCTCGCAGAGCGGCACATGCGGATCGCCCGCGAGCTGCCGCACAATGCGGATCTCCCGGACCGCGACCTGGCGGTGTTCCTGTCCGGTACGCCGCAGATGGACGCGTACCGCCGGGACCTCACGTGGGCGCAGGAATACGCCGCGCGGAACCGGGCCGTCATGCTCGCGCTGGTGATGCAGGCGGTGCGGGAGTCGTTCGAGGTCGACGTACGATTCGAGCAGCCGATCTCGTGCCACCACAACTACGTGGCCGAGGAGCACTTCGACGGGCTCGACCTGCTGGTCACCCGCAAGGGCGCGATCCGGGCGGGGCGCGGGGACCTCGGGCTGATCCCGGGGTCGATGGGCACCAGCTCGTACGTCGTCCGCGGGCTCGGCTCGGAGCGCTCGTTCTACTCGGCCTCGCACGGGGCAGGCCGGCGGATGAGCCGCAACGAGGCGAAGCGCCGGTACACCGTCGACGACCTGGTCGCCCAGACCGCCGGCGTCGAGTCCCGCAAGGACGCCGGCGTGGTCGACGAGATCCCCGCCGCCTACAAGGACATCGACTCGGTCATCGCCGCCCAGTCCGACCTGGTCGAAGTCGTCGCCCACCTGAAGCAGGTCATCTGCGTCAAGGGTTGAGCCGGTGGGCGGGTGCCCTGCGCGCCTGCCCGCCGTGCGCCTTCTTCCTTTGCACTAAGCGTACAAGCGCGAGGCCTGGCCACGACGAAGTTATCCACAGCCGCCCGCCGTCAACAGGGGAGACGGCGGGCGGGGTTGGTGAGATCCGCCTGTCGGTAGGGGCAGCGGTTTGCTAAACCGCCGGTCGGCTGGCATGCCGGCCCGCGAGTTCGAATCTCACTCTCACCGCTGGGTGGCCGGGAGCGACCGGCCACCCTGCCAGGCTACGTGGTTGTTCGCAGGGCGGCCCGCAGCGGCCTGGGTAGTTCTTCGGAAGCGGAGGTACAGGGCCGAGATCTACGTTGAGGGCATGATGGCACGCGAGCGGCTGCTCCAAGGCCTGCCTGTCGACGAACGGCGGATCGACGTCAACGACGTGGCGACAGTCGTTCTCGCGGGCGGGGACGGACCGCCGCTCGTCCTCCTGCACGGCGGTATCGAATGCGGCGGGGCTTACTGGGCGCCGGTGATCCCGCAGCTGGCGGAGCGCTACCAACTCGTCGTGCCTGATGTGCCGGGGCTCGGCGAGTCCGCGGCAGTCGCTCGGTTGGACCAACAGGCGTTCGACGGCTGGCTGCTGGCACTGCTCGAGCAGAGCTGTGATCGGCCGCCGACCTTGATCGCGCATTCACTCGTCGGGACGCTGGCGGCACGGTTCGCCGCGAGTCACGGCGACCAACTCCACCGGCTGGTGCTGTACGGCGTACCCGGGGTCGGCCCGTACCGGCTGCCGGTCGGACTGCGCGTGACAGCGATCCGATTCGCGGTGCATCCCTCCGAGGCGAACATGGAGCGCTTCGAACGCCGCGCGTTCGCCGACCTCGATTCCGTACGGCGCCGCGACCCGGACTGGATGCACGCGTTCAGCACGTACACACGGAGCCGCGCACGAGTACCGCACGTCGGGCGGACCATGCGCCACCTGGTCGCCACCTGTACCAAACAGGTCCATGACCGGATCGACGTCCCGACGACACTGCTCTGGGGCGCAGAGGACCGATTCGTACCGCTGTCACTCGCGGCGGAGGCAGCCGGCAGGCTCGGCCGGCCATTACGAGTGATCGAAGAGGCCGGACATGTCCCGCACATCGAGCGACCGGCCGCTTTCATCGAGGAAGTCGCTCGAACGCAAGGCTGACCGATCCCAGAAGTGTCGCCTGAGCAGGAGCGCCGTCGTGGGAGGGGCGGGGCGGGCTGTAAACCCGTTGCCTTGGGGCCTAGCAGGTTCGAATCCTGCCTTCTGCACGTAGGACCAACGAACTAGAGAGGAGGACCGGCCGTGGCCGACCTCAGGAACAGGAAGCGAGTGCCTGGCGGCAGGACCGGTGCTCCGGTGCAGCAGGGTCACTCGATGCGACGCGTGCTGCTTGCCTGCGGGCATGTGCAGCGCGATCGGATCGCCCACCGTGGGGATCACGTGTGGTGTGAGGCCGAATGCTCCGACTGGATCCGTGTCGTCTCTGTCCAGGAGTAGCACTCACGACAGGTAGTGTCCGGCGATGGCCTAGTGCACCTGAGCGTGAAGCGCTCCGCGCGTACAGTGTCTCGCCGGTGCACTACCTGTCGAGCGTGCCCTCTGGTGACGGAATCTCGCCGGGCTCTCCGAAGGCTCGGTTCCTGGTTCGACTCCAGGCAGGGGGACTACACGATCGTCGGGTCGAAGTGGACGGACAGGTCTGCCTCGGCTGCGGCGCGGGCGGAGAGGATGCGGACGCGGACGTCGCTGGGCACGACAGGAGGAACCACCAGCAGGCGGCGGTGACCGATGGTTGTGCCAGTCGCGATCTCCCGCCACGAGCCGTCGGCGAAGGCGTCCACTGCGAAGCATTCGACCTGCTGACCTTGTTCGATGTTCTCCCGGAGGTCGAGCACATTCACTGTGCCGGGCAGCGTCACCGGCGTGTCGTAGTACGAGCGAACGGCCGCACCGAAGGCCGTCAGCGCGGCGACGTCCGGATCGGCGAACAAGCCGCGACGGTCGGGCGGGATGTTCAGCAGCAGTACGGCGTTCCGCCCGACCGACTTGCGATAGATGTCCAGGAGTTCCGGCACCGACTTCACCGCGGCGTCCTCGGACGCGTGGTAGAACCACCCGGGCCGGATCGACACGTCGACCTCGGCCGGATACCAGCGCAGCTCGTCGGCCCGGGCCAACTCGTCCGGCCCGGCCACGGAGGGCGCCGTCTGCTCGGCCACCATCGCCCCGTTCAGGAACGGTACGACGCTCCACTCGGTCTCCCGCGCGAATCCGTCCTCGTTGCCGACCCACCGCACGTCCGGCCCGCCGATCGCGATCGTCGCGTCCGGGGCGAGCCGGCGGATCAGGTCGAACCACGCGTCGTACGCATAGGTCTGCGCGCTGCTCGTCGGATTCGCCCCGTCCAGCCAGACTTCGGCGATCGATCCGTACGACGTCAGCAATTCGTGCAACTGCCGCAGGTAGAACCGGTTGTAGTCGTCGACCACATACGAGAACTCCCCGACCTGCGACGCGACGGCCGGGCTCCCGTTGCCGTAGTACCCGCCGGGCGACTTCTCCTGATAGAGGTCCGCCGGCGACAGATAGATCCCGAACCCGAGCCCGGCGGCCTGACAAGCGATGGACAGCTCACCGACGACGTCCCGACCGTACGACGCGGCAACGGTGTGCGGCAGGTATTTGCTCGGCCACAGGCAGAACCCGTCGTGGTGCTTGGCCGTCAGGATCACGCTCTTGAACCCGGCGGCGACCAGCGCGGAGATCCACTGCGAGCAGTCCAGCGCCGTCGGTTCGAACGCGGCCGGGTCGTCCAGACCGGTCCCCCATTCGAGATCGGTGAACGTGTTCGGCCCGAAGTGCACGAACGCGGTCAGCTCCTGCCGCTGCCAGGCCACCTGCCGCGCCGAGGGACGGACGGCGGACGGATCGATCACCGCAGCACCTTCCCGGGATTCAGCAGGTTCAGGGGGTCGAAGGCGGCCTTGATCCGCCGATGCAGCTCGAGCCCGACCGGCCCGAGCTCAGTCTCCAGCCAGCGGGCCTTCAGCGTGCCGATCCCGTGCTCGCCGGTGATCGTGCCGCCGAGCCGCAGGCCCAGCTCCATCACCGCCCCGAACGCCTCCAGCGCCCGCGCCTCGGCGTCCGCGTCGTCGCGGTCGAAGACCACGGTCGGGTGCATGTTCCCGTCACCTACATGCCCTGGGCAACAGATGAGTACGTCGTACTTCGCGCTGATCTCGGCGATCCCGCGCAACAGGGTGACCAGCTGTGACCGCGGCACGGAGACATCGTCGATCAACGTGACGCCGAGCGGTTCCAGTGCCGAGTTGACCAGCCGGCGGGCTTCGAGCAGCATCCGGGACTCCTCGGCGTCCGAGGCCTCGGCGACGTCGACGGCACCGTGCTCGGCGCAGATCGCGGCGATCCGCGCGACGTCGTCGGCGGCTCTTGTTCCCCGGTCGGACTGTGCGAGGAGCATCGAGCCGACGTTCTCCGGCAGCCCCATGTCCCGGTAAGCCTGGATCGCGCGCAGCGTCGGCTGATCGAGGAACTCGAGCAAGGACGGGCGCAGGCCGGCGGCCATGACAGCGGCTGCGGCGGCGATGCCGTCCTCGATCGTCAGGAAGGTGGCGGCCGCGGTCAGTGCGGCCTCGGGGGCAGGCTGCAACGCGAGCGTCGCCTCGGTCACCACCCCCAGCGTGCCTTCGGAGCCGACGATCAGCCTGGTCAGGTCGTACCCGGCGACGCCCTTCGCCGCGCGGCGGCCGGTGCGCACGACCTCGCCCGACGCCAGGACGACTTCCAGGCCGCGCACGAAGTCCGACGTCACGCCGTACTTCACACAGCACAATCCACCGGCGTTCGTCGCGATGTTTCCGCCGATCGTCGACATCTCCCACGACGACGGGTCCGGAGGGTAGAACAGGCCCTTGTCCAGCACCGCGCGGGACAGCGAGGCGTTCACCACACCCGGCTGGACGACGGCCACCTGGTCCTCGACGGACACCTCGAGGATGCGCGCCATCCGGGACGTCGACAGCAACAGGCAGCCGTCGATCGCGTTCGCGGCGCCGGACAACCCGGTCCGCGCGCCCTGGGTGACCACCGGCACTCGGAACTCGGACGCGATCCGCAGCACCTCCTGCACGTCGGCGGTGCTCCCCGGCCGGACGAGCGCCCGCGGCGCCCCCGCCGTACAGAAGGTCGCGTGATCGTTGCGATGACTGTCCAGGACGTCCGGATCGTCGACGACGTCCTCGAGGACCGACCGGAGCCGGCCGACGAACTCATCCCTCATCTTGCTCCGCGAGCAACCGCAGGATCAGCTCCGCGCGCCGCACGCGCTCCCGCCCGAGCGCCTCGGCCGTCCCGGCGAGGTGCGCGCCGACCGGGTAGATGTTCGGCGCGTTCCGCAGCCCCATCTTGAGGTACACCGGCGCCGCGGCCCGGACGACATCCGGTACGTCGTAGAAGCGGACGTGGCCGCCCTGGTCGTCGGGGACCTCGATGTACATGTCGATCGGCACGGTCGTCACCGAGCGGATCTCCGCGAGTACCGGCACCGGCAGGTCGGTCGACACGTTCAGGCTGGTCGCGCCGAGCCGCTCGTACAAGCGCGCGGTCGGGGCGTTCGGCAGCGGCATCAGCACCGATGTCTTCAGCACCAGGTCCGACGGCAGCTCGCCCTCGATCTTGAGCTGACCGAGGATCTCCAGCACGCCGATGTCGCCGACGAGCAGGCTGCGGACGCCGAGCTCGACCGCGCGGTACGCGTCACACAGCGACGCGGCCACCTGGTCGTTGCCTCGCGCAACACCGCCGACCGCGGCCGACACCTTCGCCTGACCGCCGATGTCCCACGCGCCGCGCGGCCCGAGGAACAGGCACACCTCGACACCCGCGGAGGCGCCGAGCGACAGCATCTCCTCGATCTCGCCGTCGGTCAGCATCATCACGCCGCTGCCCTGTGACACCCGGTCGATCGTGACGCCGCGCTCCTTGGCCTCCTCCAGGACCGCCGTCATCACCCGCGGTCCCTCGCAGGACGGGATCTCCACCTTGTACGGCGACCCGTCGGGGAAGGTCTTCGTGGATGCCTCCCCGGGCCGGAAGCCGCGGTCGGCGAGCAGGGCACGTGCTTCGCGAAGGTTCATGTCTCGCTCCAAGGTCCGAGTCGTCCGGCCGGCGCCAGGTCCCGCGCCGTACCGGTGATCTCCAGGTCGAATCGTTCGGCCGCCTCGGTCAGCAGGGCCGGTGTCACCATCAGCTCGTTCGGCGACAGGGTGTCCTTGATCCGGGCCAGCCGGAGCTCCGACCAGTGCCGCCGTCCGCACATCGTCACGGCCGCGAGAACGGCGGCCTCGTCGTCCTCCATCACCATCGGCAGCCGCGATCGCCGCGCCCCGCCGGCGCCCGAGGTCAGCGCGTTCACGTAGCTGGCCCGCAGGTCGATCTGCTCCAGCAGCCGGGCCGGGATCACGTCGGCCAGGCCGAGGCCGGACGCGTTGCCGTGCGACGCCGGCGACAGCGAGTGCACGCTGATCGCGGCGATCGACGGCGACTCGAACTCGGGGATGCCGTGTACCCAGCAGCGGCCGATCACGTTCGTGTCCATGCCCGCGCCGGACTTGTCCTTGCCGAGCTCGTCGACCACGAGGACGTCGAGCTCGTCGAACGGCAGCCGGCCCAGCAGGCTCGAGGCCCTTTGCAGCAGGGCATTTTCGGCCGCTTCGGCAATCCCGTCGGCGGCCAGCAGCTCGACCGCGGCGGTCTGTTCGTGGGCGTTCTCCAGGATCGCCAACCCGCCGAGGATCTTGCCCTGCGCAATCACCATCCGGGCCGCGGCCTCGATGTTGGCGCCGAGCGACGGGATGCCGCCGGCATGCAGGGAGGCCGCGCCGCGGTGGTTGCCGAGCCCGATCGCGAGGATCTTCGCGATCCCGCTCTCGATCGGTCCGCGGAAGTCGGTGTGCGGCTTGATCCGGTTCACCAGCAGGACGCCGTCGGCCTTGGCGGCGATCGCGTCGTGGTGCACCTCGGTGCCGTCGGCCAGAGTGCCGACGACGACCGTCTCCATGGTCGCTTCGACGGGGCAGCCCACGGTCTCGGGGGTGATGCCGAGACCGGCGAGCATCTCGCGCTGCCCGTCGGCGGTCGCGCCGCCGTGCGAGCCCATCGCCGGGATCACGAACGGCGCGGCGCCGGCGTCCCGCAGCCAGTCCACAGCCGCCTTCACCACCGGCACCAGGTCGTGAATCCCGCGGCTGCCCGCCGTCACCGCGATCCGGGCGCCGGGCAGGACCCGCTCCCGGAGCGGTTCGAGCGCCGCGCGCGCGTCGGCGTACGGGTCGGCCGACACCGGCAGATCCGTGAGGATCCGCCGGATCGGCGTCACCTGCGGGAGCGTCCCCGCGGGCCGCAGCCCCCGAACCGCTTCAAATGGTCCCCAGGACATCAGTGGCTCTGGCGGGCTACGGCGGAGCCGGTGCGGCCGATGAGGAAGTCGAGGTCGCAGCCCTGGTTGGCCTGGGTCACGTGGTCGACGTAGAGGCGGGCCCAGCCGCGGTCCGACGGCGGCGCCGGCGGCTGCCAGTCCGCCCGGCGCTTCTCCAGCTCCTCGTCCGGTACGTCGAGGTGCAGCCGCCGCGCCGGTACGTCGAGCTCGATCCAGTCCCCGGTCCGCACGAGCGCCAGCGGCCCGCCCACCGCGGCCTCGGGCGTGACGTGCAGGACGACGGTCCCGTACGCCGTACCGCTCATCCGCGCGTCCGAGATCCGCACCATGTCGTCGACGCCGATCTCGGCGAGCTTGCGCGGGATCGTCATGTTGCCGACCTCGGGCATCCCCGGGTACCCGCGCGGCCCGGCGTTCTGCAACACCAGCACGGTGTCCTCGTCGACGTCGAGCTCCGGGTCCTCGACCGCCTTGTCGTACTCCTCGATGCTGCTGAACACCAGCGCCTTGCCGCGGTGCCGCGACAGCCGCTCGGACGCGGCCGACTGCTTGATGACCGCGCCGTCGGGGGCCAGATTCCCCTTCAGTACGGCGGTTCCCGCGCCGCTGCCGAGGGGGTCGCCGACCGGGCGGATGACGGCGTACGTCTCGCTGCCGGGCGCCGCGCCCGGGTACACCGCCTCGATCCGCTCGGCGTTCGCGACGTTCTCGCCGATCGTCTTGCCGGTGACCGTGATCGCGTCCGGCTTGAGCAGCGGCAGGATCTCCTTCAGCACCGCGGGCAGGCCCCCGGCGTAGTAGAAGTCCTCCATCAGGTACTTGCCCGAGGGCTGCAGGTCGACCAGCCACGGGACGCCGCGCGCCCACTCGTCGATGTCGTCCAGCGTCACGTCGACGCCGACCCGGCCGGCGATCGCGAGCAGGTGGATGACGAAGTTCGTCGAACCGCCGATCGCCGCGTTCGCGCGGACCGCGTTGGCGAACGCGTCCCGGGTGAGGATGTCGCTGATCTTCAGGTCTTCCTTGACCATCTCGACGATCCGCTGCCCGGACTTCTGCGCGATTACGTAGCGCCGCGAGTCGACCGCGGGGATCGCCGCCGATCCGGTCAGCTGCAGGCCGAGCGCCTCGGCCATGCAGGCCATCGTGGACGCCGTGCCCATCGTCATGCAGTGGCCGTTGCTGCGGGACTGGCCCGCCTCGGCCGCCGCGAAGTCCTCGGCCGACATCCGGCCGGCGTTGAGGTCCTGCGTGAACCGCCAGACCGCCGTACCGGAGCCGATGTCGCAGCCGCGGAATTTACCGTTCAACATGGGGCCGCCGGTGACGACGATCGTCGGCAGGTCGACACTCGCGGCGCCCATGATCGAGCCGGGCGTCGTCTTGTCGCAGCCGGTCAGCAGCACCACGCCGTCGAGCGGGTTCCCGCGCAGCGACTCCTCGACGTCCATGCTCAGCAGATTGCGGAACAGCATCGCGGTCGGCCGCAGCAGCGTCTCGCCGAGCGACATCACCGGGAACTCCAGCGGGAACCCGCCGGCCTGCCAGACCCCGCGCTTCACCGAGTCGGCGAGCCGGCGCAGGTGCGCGTTGCACGGCGTCAGCTCGGACCAGGTGTTGCAGATCCCGATCACCGGGCGCCCGTCGAAGGCTTCCTCGGAGAAGCCCTGCGACTTCATCCAGGACCGGTGGATGAAGCCGTTGCGGCCGTGCTCACCGAACCAGTGGTCGAAACTCCGCCGGCCGGTCGAGGCCGGGGCCGATTCGCCGGCCAGGACGTCGCCCTCGGCCGGGTCGTTCGTCGGGGGCACATCAGTCATCGCGACACCTCACCTGTGGTCACGGTTCCGTTCACCCGCCGGCTGATCCCGGCCGGGTTCGAGTCCTTCAGTACGTCGGGCAGCACCGCGTCCGGAGTGTCCTGGTACGCGACCGGGCGCTGGAACCGCCGGGCCGCCGTCACGCCGACGCTGGTGTGGATCGAGCCGACGCTCGACGGGAACGGGCCGCCGTGGTGCTGGGCCCACGACACGGCGACGCCGGTCGGCCAGCCGTTCCACAGCACGCGCCCCGCGCGGGCGGTCAGCAGCGGCAGGAGTTCCCGGGCCAGGTCGGCGTCGGAGTCCTCCGCGTGCAGCGTCGCGGTCAGGTTGCCTTCGAACGCCTCGAGCGCCTGGACGAGTTCGTCGCGGTCGCCGTACTCCACCACGATCGAGACCGGGCCGAAGCACTCCTCGAGGATCTCGTCGCGGCGGGCCAGGAGCTCGGCGACGGTGGTCTGCAGGAGCGTCGCACCGCCGGACGCCAGCACGCGGACGCCGTCCACCTTCTCCAGCCGGTCGAGGCCGGAGGTGAAGCCGTCCCTGATGCGGTCGTTCAGCATCGGGGCCTGGGCGACGCCGCCGACGGCCTCGACGAGCTGATCCTGCAGGCCGTGGCCGGCCGGGAGGAACAGCAGCCCCGGCTTGGTGCAGAACTGGCCGACGCCGAGCGTGAACGAACCGACGTACCCGGTCGCGATGTCCTTGCCCCGGGCATCGATCGCGGCCTGGGTGACGAACACCGGGTTCAGGCTGCCGAGCTCGCCGTAGAACGGGATCGGCTCCGGCCGGGTCACGGCGATCTCGTGCAGGGCCTTGCCGGCCGGGACCGAGCCGGTGAACCCGGCGGCGGTGATCCGCGGGTCCTTCAGCGCCGTGACGCCGACGTCGAAGCCGGAGATCAGGCCGAGCGTTCCCTCCGGCGCACCGGCCGCCGTCAGCGCCTCGATCATCACCTCGGCGGTGCGGACGGACAGCTCGGGGTGACCCGGGTGCGCCTTGACGACCACCGGGCAGCCCGCGGCGAGCGCCGACGCGGTGTCGCCGCCGCAGACGCTGAACGCGAACGGGAAGTTGCTGGCGGCGAAGACCAGCACGGGACCGAGCGGCACCAGCACGCGGCGCAGATCCGGCCGCGGTACCGGCTTCGCCTGCGGGTCCACCGTGTCGATGACGACCTCGAGCAGCGAGCCCTCTTCGAGGACGTCGGCGAACATCCGCAGCTGGCCGGTGCTGCGGGCGACCTCGCCGGTCAGCCGCGCCTCGGGCAGTGACGACTCCCGCATCGCGATCGGCACCAGCTCACCGGCCGCCGCGTCCAGCGCGTCCGCGACGGCGCGGATCCAGCCGGCCCGGACCGCCGGCGCGGCCGCGCCGAAAGCGGGTGCGGCGGCGGTGGCCGCCGCGAGCGCCTGCTCGAGCTCGGCAGGCGTGGTGTCCTGGGTCATCGCGTTCCTTCCAGGTTGTCGGTGGCCAGGAACCCGAACGGTTCCTTGCCGGTGGCGACGGTGTTGGTCAGCGTGCCGACCTCGTCGATGGTGATCGTGATGACGTCGCCCGCGGCCAGCGCGAAGTCCAGCTCCGGCACGATCCCGGTGCCGGTCGCGAGGATCACGCCGTCCGGGAAGTCGTTCGGCAGGAACAGGGCGTCGATCAGGTCCTGCAGGTCGCGCACCAGCTTCTCGGTGGACGTCGTACCGCGGAACACCTGCTCGTCGCCGCGACGGATCACCAGGTCGACGGTGAGCGCCTTCGGGTTCGCGACCTCCCACGCCGGGCGGATCCCGGACGCCAGCGCACAGCCGCCCGCGAAGAGCTTGGCCTGCGGCACGTACAGCGGGTTGACGCCTTCGATGGACCGTGAGCTCATGTCGTTGCAGACCGTGAAGCCGACGATCTCGCCGTGGCTGTTCGCGACGACGGCCAGCTCCGGCTCAGGGACGTCGTGGCCGGAGTCGGACCGGATCCCGACCGGCTCACCGTCCACGACCACGCGCCAGGCCGGCGCCTTCTGGAACAGCTCGGGCCGGTCGGCGGTGTAGACCTTGTCGTAGACCGACTGCTCGGTGCTCTCCTCCATCCGGGCCCCGCGCGACCGCTCGTACGTGACGCCGGCGCACCACACCTCACCGCGGCCGTCGAGCGGCGGCAGGAACGTCAGGCCGTCGGCGGGAAGCGTCTCGCCGACCTTGTCCACCTCCGCCTGCAGGTCGGCGAGCGGGAGCCGGAGCAGTTCGGCGACCGTGTTGACGCCCTGCAGCGACGCCACCGTGTCCCCGGTGCGCACGCCGGGGATCGGGCGGCCGTCGACCGGGGAGAGAAAACGGACCAGGTGCATGGAAGGGCCTCTCATTCAAAAGCACAGCTACATCGACGTACCGAGCAGACCGCGGGTGATCTGGAAACCTACGTTGCCGGAGGCAACTGCCTTGGGGACGAGCCGGCGGGCGGCGACGGCGGCGATCGTGTCGAGCGCGGTCCGCGCCTGCTCGGCCGCGTCGCCGGTGGCCACCGCGTCCAGGTCGTCGCCGTACGTCGCGACCGTTTCCGGGTCGTTGCTGAACTCGACGACCGGCACGAATCGCTGCGCGGACAGCGTGCCGCCGGCGACGTGCGCGAGGATCTGCTGGACACCCGTCGCGCCGAACCCGGTCGCGGTCTCCATCCAGTCCGTGCCGGGCATCCGCATCACGTGCCACCCCGGCTCGGCGAGCCGCTGCCCGTGCGCGATCGTCGGGCCGACGGGGTCCGTCGACCCGAACGCCGCCGTACGGAAGCCGTCGTCGGCCAGCAACGCGCCACGCGACGACAGTACGACGGAACCGCCGGAACCCACGATCTCTCGGCCGGTGAGCGCGAGCGCCTCGGCGGTCGCGTCCGAGAGCGGGCCGCGCGCCTCCAGCCCGATCGTGAGCGCGCCGAGGTCGCCGTCCCGCGCGACCGGTGCGGGGATCCGGAACCCGCTGAACCAGTCCTTGACCCTGCCGCCGACCGCGTCGAGACCGCCGTCGGCCTGGATGCTCGCCCAGCCGAAGCGGGACGGATCCGCGCCGGCCTCGACCAGCCGGGAGCGGAAATAGTCGTTGTGGGTCTTCTCGCAGCCGTGCTCGAGGAGCAGCGCCATCCGGGTGTTCGGGTGCAGGAGGTAGCCGAGCATGATCCGCGCGAACGTCTCCTCGGACGCGCCGCCGCTGCTGCCGCACCCCTCGGTGTGCGGGAGTGCGACCATCCGGGTGACGGCGTCGCCGGCCCATTTCTCCAGCTCCGCCTGGCCCGCGATGCGCAGCGCGATCTGGCCGGAGCAGAGGCTGGTCGGCAGGATCAGGCCGACGGCCTCGGGGACCAGCCGGTCGTCGACCGCGAGGAGCTCGGTCCGCGTGCGGCCGTCGGAGGTCAGGCCGCGGTGCGGCAGGCCGTCGAGCGGAGCGTCGCGGTCCTCGCTCGGCAGGTCGGCGAGCGTGCGGCTCATCCGGCCGTCCGTGGTGATCGAGATACCTTCGCGCGGGCCGGTCTGCTTCCAGTTCCGCCAGATCGACACCTGGCTGTGGCCGGCGCGCTCGCCCGCGCTCTTCTCCCCCGACGCGACACGGACGACGAGGTCGAAGGTCTGCGCCGTCAGGTCCGCCATCGACGTACCGGTCAGGTACTTGCCGGCGTCGACGTCCATCTCGGCCCGCAACCGCTCGTAGCGGGCGCTGGTGGTGACGAACTTCAGCGTCGGCACGAACGGGAAGTTCGTGATCGACCCGTTGCCGGTGGTGAAGAAGATCAGGTTGCAGCCGCTGCCGACCTGGCCGGCCACCGACTCGAGGTCGTTGCCGGGGCTGTCCATGAAGATGTAGCCGTCGCCGGGCAGTGGTTCGCCGTAATCGATGACGTGGTCGAGCCGGACCTCGCGCGGCAGCTTGCGGGCGGCGCCGATCGACTTCAGCACGATGTTGTAGAGGCCGCGGTACACGTTGCCGCCGGACGGGTTGCCCTCCGCCGTGTGGCCGTGCCAGCCGACGCGTTCCTTGAACGACTTGATCGTGGCCAGGAAACGCTTCGCGGTGGCCAGGTCGCGGACGTTCTTCAGCACGTACGGCTCGGCGCCGATCAGTTCGTCGGTTTCCGCGAGCACCGCCGTACCGCCGTGCCGGATGACCTCCGCGCTGACCTGACCGGCGAGCGGGTTCGCGGAAATTCCGGAAAACGCGTCAGAACCGCCGCACTGGAGGGCGATCCTGAGGTCCGCGAGCGGGACCTCCGCGCGCTGTTGAGCGTCGACGATCGGCAACCACGGCTCGATCAGCGCACCAGCGGCGGTCAGGTCGTGCTCGAAACCGCCCGCCCGGGTGAAGTACGCGTGCGGCACCTTGATCGACGGATAGTCGTGCTCGGCCATGAAGTTCTTGATCGCCTCGCCGGAGACCACGTCGCCCTCGGTGTCGACGATCAGCACGGCGCCGACGTTCGGGTTCAGCGTGAAACCGGCCAGCGTGGCGAGCAGGAAGTGCAGGTTGTTCGGGACCTCGTCCTCGCCGCCCTCGGTGTGCGCCACCGGTACGACGCCGTCGCCGGCGGCCGCGCCGTCGAAGCGCCGGGCGAGCTCGGTGACGAACCCGCTGCTCCGCGAGCTGGTGGCCAGCAGTACGACGTGGTTCCGCGTCCCGGCCGGGCCCTGCGCACGCGGATAGCCCAGGAAGGTGCCGGGCTGCTCGACGCTGGTCACCTGGGCGCCGAAGCGCAGCGCCGACTCGTCCAGCTCGAACGGGTCGAGCGGCTCGTTGGTCGCGCTCGGCTCCCCCGGCAGTCCGTCCACGCCGCGGGCGGTGACCGCGGCGAGGCTGGTCGGCGTACAGACGTAATCGCCCGGGAGCAGGTCCCGGGACGCACGCGCGAACGCGGTGTTCCACGAGGTCAGCGCGGCGCCGGCGGCGACCGGCGCGACCACGAACCGGTGTCCCTCCAGGACGGTGTGCGGCAGCGTGATCGTCGCACCGCCGAGCTCGACCTCGGTCCCGGCCTCCAGCCGGCGGGAGGCGATCGCGACGTTGTCACCGGGCTCGGGCAGCACGCCGATCTGTTCGAACCTCACCATTCGCGCCTTCCCTGGCTTGCTGGGGTCAGAATCGTGCATGATGCATGATTACCAGTGTTACCCTGCCGAAACCTGACCGGTGGGGTCAAGCCCGCGACCAGATTCCGGAGACACCAGATGAGCGAGTCCGTGGCACCGGTGGACCGGCGGCTGCTGCGCCGGCAGATGCTCGCCGACGACGTGTACGAAGCCATCAAGACGATGCTGATGGACCACGTCATCCGGCCCGGGGCGCGGATCTCGATCGACGGACTGGCCCGGGAGTTCCAGGTGTCGTCGACGCCGGTCCGGGAGGCGCTGGCCCGGCTGGAGTCGGAAGGGCTCGCGGTCAAGGAGCCGCTGAAGGGATATCGCGCGACGCCGCTGCTCTCGCTCGAGGAGTTCGACGACCTCTACCGGTTCCGGCTGCTGCTCGAGCCCTGGGCGGCCCGGCGGGCGGCCGAGCTGATCGACGACGGGGGCCGCGAGCGGCTGCGCGCCGAGCTCTCCAACGCGGTCGAGCCGACGTCGATCGACTACGCCGGCTACAAGTCGCTGACCGCGCACGACAACAGGTTCCACTCGCTGATCGCGTCGTTGTCCGGCAGCGAGCAGGTTCGGCTGGCCTTCGAGCGGACCCACTGCCACCTGCACATCTTCCGGCTGCACTACGACCGCGACATCGGCCCGGAGGTCCTCACCGAACACCGCATGCTGGTCGAGGCGATCACGTCCGGCGATCCGGTCGCCGCCGAATCCGCGATGACCCGGCACATCGAGAACTCGATGACGCTGCGCCTGCGCCGCATCTACGAATGACCCGGCGCCCGTTCCCGCTCGCCGTACCGGCTGAACTGCGGCCGTACATCCTGGACTTCCACTGGGACCTCGAACTGCTGCACGGCCTCGACCTGCCCACGGTCTCGCTCCAGGTGGCCGACCTGGCCGATCACCTGGACCTCCCGTTCTGGGCGTACGACGGCCGGCCGTTCCAGGTCACGCCGCACCAGGTCGCCGCCGCACCGGTCAGGTACCAGGAGCAGTACGCGCGGACCTTGGCCGCGGAACTTGGGCATCCGCTCGACGTCGTACGCCGGCCCGACGACCGCGTCACGATCCTCGACGGCGTCCATCGGCTGTTGCGGGCCGAGCTCGAAGGCCGGATGACCGTCGCCGTACGGGTGCTGCCGTGGAGCGAACTGGACCGCATCGCCGTCCCTGTTTGACCCCCTCGGCGTCGGGCACCAAGGGGAGAATGGAACTGCCTGCGCCACGCCCTGTCCTGTGGCCGTTGCGTCCACTGGAATCCGCGGCCGTCTCCACCTCGTCCGACGAGAGCCGCACCCTCGTCACCATCACGCACTCACCACTCGAGCAAGTCACGCCCGAGATGCTCGCGTGGTGGTACACCCATGTGCCGGGCGACATGCGGTACGCCGGCACGACCTGGCCGCGGTACCTGGTTTGGCACCCGCTCGACCACATCTCGTACGAGGCGACCACACCCGGCCGGATCGAACCGGGCGCCCGGCTGCACATCAAGGAAGCACTGGGGCGTGACCCGGCAATGCTGCTCGACCTGGAGGTCATGGTCGAGACCGTCGACAGCCAGTGCGCCGTGATCAGCAAGCGGATGCTCGGCAGCTCGATGGTCCGGCTCGAGAACGAGTTCATCCGCACCAGTTCAGGGTGCCGCTACACGACCCACCTGACGATCGGCGACACCACGCCGCTGGCCCGCCTGTTCCTCAACCGGACCGCCCACAAGCGCGCGTTCCCCGGCCCCAAGCTCTCCGCCTGGATCCGCCACCACGTCGAGGAGATCGGCAACCTGGAGAACTTCCTCCCGGACCTCTACCGCTACCGCGCCGACCGCGAGCCTTGACCGACCGGCGCCCCGCCGTACGAGACCTCGTTCCCGTCCGGGTCGAAGAACGTCGCGTGCCGCACACCGTTCTCGTACGTCTCCCGCACCGCGGGCTCCAGACCACGCTCGGCGATCCCTTTCAGGGTGCCCTCGAAGTCCTCGACGAACAGCGTGTGCTGCGCATGCCCCGCATGCTCCGGCACCACCTCGATGTAGAGGAACCGGTGCTCCCCCAGCTCCCACACCGCCTCGACGTCGTTCGGCAGGAAGCTCGGCGGCCCTCCGAGCAACTTCTGATACCAGGCGAGGGCCACGTCGTAGTCACGAACGGAGACTCCGGCAAACAGATCCATACCGGATCGTATCTGCCGGAGTCTCGTGCCCTCGGTCAGGCGGGGGCGTCGCCGTGGTCGGGTATTTCCAGTTGGACGCCGCCTTGCAGGGCGGACTGGTGGGCGTAGATGCCGGGGAGGGTGTAGCGGGCGGAGACCCAGGCGTTGATCGGCGGGAGGGTCTTGTCGGCGACCGCGCGGACGAAATCGTCGGCGAGGAAGTGGTGGGAGCCCTCGTGGCCGTTGTGCAGGCCGGCGAACTCCTCCGGCAGGCGGGAGCGGTCGTGGACCGGGGACAGGCCGGACCGGAACGCGTCGCGCAGCGCGGGGTCGACGTTCTCGAGGTCGGCGTCGTCGCCCGTCGCCTTGGTCTCCATCAGCTGCGAGACGTCCTCGACGCCTTCCTTGGTCTGCCACAGCGTCGTGGTGGCGAGCTGCTCGAAGCTGCCCTCGGTGCCGAACACCCGCAGCCGCGACTCGCGGATGTGCGACGGGTACCCGACCCGGCGCATCTCGTTGGTCCGCATGATGCTGCCGTCGGCGAGCTTGAACAGTGCGGTCGCGTTCGAGAAGTCGTTGTCGAACTGGCTGACGTCCTTGTCGAACACCCCGTCGCCGCGGTCGTCCTTGACGCCGATCGCCGACACGTGCGTGGCGTGCTGGCCGGTCACCGAGAGAACGTTGCCGACGGCGTGCGTCGGGTAGAGCAGCGGCGGGAACGACGCGGTCTTCTTCCAGTCCTCGCCGCCGGAGTACTGGTACGCCGCGTAGAACCCGAGGTCCATGTCGTGGACGTAGTCGCCCTCGCTGTAGAACACCCGGCCGAACGCGCCGTCGGCGAGCTTCTGCCGGCAGTACACCGAGGACGGGTAGTAGTAGCTGGTCTCACCCATCATGTAGGTGAGCCCGGTCTCCTTGACCAGCTCGATGATGCGCGCGATCTGGTCGGCCTCGATCGCCATCGGGACCGTCGAGTACACGTGCTTGCCGGCCTCGAGCGCCTTGATCGCCATCTCGCCGTGCAGCCAGCGCTGGGTGAAGATCGCGACCGCGTCCACGTCCGACTCGAGCATCTCCTCGAACGACGCGTGCGTCACTGTGATGCCCTGCTTGGCGGCCATCTGCGCTGTCCGCTCCGGGATGACGTCGGTCAGCCGCACCTCGGACACGTCCGGGTGCGCGGACCACAGCCGCAGGAACGAAGGAGCGAACTGGCCGGCCCCGACCACACCGATGCTGATTCCCATGCGGAAGAGCCAATCACACATTTATGTTCCACGGAAGAACAAATTCGCACGTTGAAATGTGTGCTCTGGATCACTTTGTGCACCAGGTCCGTACGGCGGGGCGCCCGGAGTGCGGATCCGGTGCACAAAGTGCGCGGGGTCAGGGCCTGAGCGCCTGGGGGTGGTCGGTGGTGATGCCGTCGACGCCCAGGGCGGTGGCCTCGGCGAGGGTGGCCGCGTCGGGGACCGGCCAGGCGGTGGCCAGCAGGCCGGCCGCGTGGATCTCGGCGACGCCCTCGGCGGTCAGGCCGGCGATGCCGCACAGGGCCCACGAAGCGCCGGCCGCGCGGGTGCGGGCGACGACCTCCGCGATCTCCGGCGTCCGGCCGAAGATGTGCCCGGTCGTCACGTCCGGGAACGCCTCCCGGACCGCAAGCAGGATCTCCGGGTGGAACGACGTGACCAGGGTCCGCTCGGCCAGCGACCGGTCCGCCTTCAGGGACTGCGCGAGCAGCGGTACGGCGGCCTCCGCCTTCACCTCCGCCTGGAACCGGACGTCGATCGCGGCGACCGTCTCCGCCCAGGTCGGCACCTGCTCGCCGAGGCCCGCGTCGAGCGCCCGCAGCTCGGCCAGCGTCAACGAGGCCACCTCACCCGTCCCGGAGGTGGTGCGGTCGACGGTGGCGTCGTGCATGATCACGAGCTCGCCGTCCGCACTCACCCGCAGGTCGAGCTCGATCTCGTCGCAGCCGTCCGCGACCGCCCGCCGGAACGAGCGCAGCGTGTTCTCCGGTTCCGTCCCGAGCGAACCCCGGTGGCCGGTGATGATCACAGAACCTTCTCCTCGTAGAGCCGCTGGACCTCGTCGCCGATCGCCTCGAGCCGGCGCGCTACCGAGGCGAACACTTTCTTCGGCTGCGCGTTGTCGGCGTAGATCTGCTGCAGTCCGGTGTAGATCTGGACGTTCGCGTTCCGTCCGTACAGCCGGATCGCGTCCTGCTGCCGGGCGTTCTCCAGCTGCGCGATCGCGACACCGTAGTTGGGCTGCTCCGCGATCAGCTTCTTCAGCTCGGCGTCCTCGCGCGCCTTGTTCACCACCGGCAGGTAGCCGGTCTGCGTCGTCCACCAGGCCGAGTTCTCCGGCGTGGCCAGGAACTGCAGGAAAGTCGCCGCGGCCTGTTTCCGTTCGGCGGAAATGTTCCGCAGCATCCCGATCCCGCCGCCGCCGGTGGCGATCCCGGCCGCGACCTCGGACGGGATGAACCCGGCGCCGACCTTGAACTTCGCCTTGCTGGTGATGGTCTTCATGCCGCCGGTCGACTCCTGGATCACGCCGACCAAGCCGTTCGCGAAGTCCGTGCTCGGGCTGCTCGCCATGTACGCCGCCCCGAGCTCGTGCACCATCTCGCGCTGCCAGTCGCCGGCCGCGACCGCCCCGGCCTCGTCGATCGTCACGTCGAGGCCCTTCGAGTAGGCGCCGCCGAACTGCCACACGTTGCCCTGGAACTGCCAGTCGCCGTCGATCTTCGCGAACGCGATCGTCCGCAGCGACCGCCCGCCGGACTGCACCTTGGCCAGCTCGGGCACCCAGGACCGCAGCTCGCTCCAGGTCCGCGGCACCCGGTCCGGCAGCCCGGCCTTCGCGAACGCGTCCCGGTTGTAGTACATGATCGGCGTACTGCGGGCGAACGGTACCGCCCAGCTCTGCCCCCTCACGACGTACTCGCCGAACAGCTTCTCCTGGAAGACGCCGGGGCCGAACCCGTCGTTGAAGTAGCCGTTCAGCGGCTCGAGCGCCTCGTTCAGGAAGAACCGTTCCCAGGTGACGTCGGACAGGACGGCGAGGTCGGGCGCCTGCTTCGCGACCAGCGCGGCGGCGACCTTCTGCGCGACGTCGTCGTAGCTGCCCTGGAACTGCACCTCGACGTACACGTCCTGCTGAGAGTCGTTGAACTTGGCAACGAGCTTGTCGACCGCCTTGCCGTTCACGCCGCCGTACGGCGACCAGAAGACCACCCTGGTCCGCTTCGCGTACTTCGACGGCACCTCGCCGGCCGGCTGTGAATAGATCGCGTCCACGGAGCGGTAGCCGCAGCCCGCCAGCCCCAGCGCCGCGGTGACCCCGAGGAAAGTACGACGTCGCATGCTCATCCCTTCAGAGCTCCGGCCGTGATCCCGCCGACGATGTAGCGCTGCGCGACCAGGAAGATCAGCAGCATCGGCGCGAGCACCAGCAGCGTGCCGGCCATGATCGTGCCCCAGGCCGCCAGGCCCTCCTCGTCCTTGAGGATCAGCAGCCCGACGGGCAGCGTCCGCATCGACGCGGTGTTGGTGACGATCAACGGCCAGACGAAGTTGTTCCACTCCTCCACCGCGGTGATCACGACGACCGTGATCAGCATCGGCCGCGACATCGGGAGTACGACGCGCCACAGGGTGCGCAGGTGTCCCGCGCCGTCGACCGCGGCCGCGTCCGTCACTTCGGTGGGCAGGGTGAGGAAGTGCTGCCGCATCAGGAACGTCGCGAACGCGGAGCCGATGCCCGGGATGATCAGCCCGGCGTAGGTGTTGATCCAGCCGAGCGTCGCCACCGTCAGGTAGTTCGGCAGCAGGGTCACGTGGCCGGGCACCATCATCGCGCCGAGCACGGCGAAGAACAGGATCTTCTTGAACGGGAACCGCAGGTAGGCGAAGGCGTACGCCGTCAGCACGGCGTTGACCACCTTCAGCGCGGTCCCGATCACCGTGATGATCGTGGAGTTCAGGAAGAACCGGTCGAACGGCGCGGCCTTCCAGGCCAGGCTGAAGTTCTCCCAGGTCAGGTGCGGCCACCAGGCCGGCGGCCACTGGTAGATCTGCGTCGGCTGCTTGAACGCCGTGGACAGCAACCAGTACAGCGGTCCGAGGAACACGGCCGCCACACCGATCAGTACGACGTACTGGATCGCGCGTGTCTTCATCGGTAGTGCACCCGCCTCTCCATCACCCGGGCCTGCACGGTGGTGACGAGCAGCAGGATGACGAACATGATGATCGACAGCGTCGCCGCGCGGCCCGCGTTGAACGCCTGGAATCCCTCGTTGTAGATCGACCAGCTCAGCGTGGTGGTGGCATCACCAGGGCCGCCACCGGTCATCACCGCGATCACGTCGAAGGCCTGGAACGTGCCGATCACCGTGGTGATCAGCAGGAAGAAGGTGATCGGGGCGAGCAGCGGCAGCTTGATCGACCGGAACCGCGTCCAGGTCGACGCGCCGTCGATCGCGGCCGCCTCGTCGAGCTCCTTCGGTAGGCCCTGCAGGCCGGCGAGGTAGATCAGCGCGGCGAACCCGACGTTCTTCCACAGGTAGACGATGACCAGCCCCGGCAGCGCCCAGTCGGAGTTGTTCATCCAGTCCGGCGGCTCGGCGCCGAACGGCTCGATCAGCGCGCGCATCAGGCCGTAGCCGGGGTCGAAGATGAACGCCCAGATGGTCGCGACCGCGGCGCCGGACAGGATGTGCGGAGCGAACGCGACCGTCCGGACCGCCCCGCGGCCCTTGAGCGGCAGGTTGAACAGGAACGCCAGCGCCAGCCCGATCACCAGGCTGCCGACCACGATCAGGCCGGTGAACACGACCGTGATCCACAGCGTCTTGTGGAACGCCGGGTCGGCCAGTGTCCGGCCGTAGTTGGCCAGGCCCACGAACTTCGGCCGGGCGGCGATCATGTTCCAGTCGGTCAGGCTGAGGAACGCGTTGTAGATGATCGGCCAGTACGCGAAGACCGCGATCACCAGCAGGTTCGGCGCGACCAGCAGCGCGAACAGGCCGTACTCGCGCCGCCGCCGGCGCTTCCGCTGGTCATTGCCTTCGGCAATTGTTCGTTCGTCCGGATGAGTCCGGGCCGGCAGGTCTACTACCGTCATACCGACCTCCTAGTGAGTAACTCGTGAAGCGGGGCGGCCACCGAGGGGGCGGCAGCCAGGATGCCTTGCGGGAAAGCCGTTCCGGCGCCCCGTACGACGGCGGCGCCGGCCTCGCGGGCGATCAGCCCGCCGGCGGCGACGTCCCAGGGCTGGATCACGTGCTCGTAGTACGCGTCCGCCGTACCGTCGGCGACCGAACACAGGTCGAGCGCGGCGGAACCGCCGCGCCGGAGGTCGCGGACGGCGGGCAGCAAGTCTTGCAGAACGGCGGCCTGCTCGGCGCGGCGCTCCGGCAGGTACGAGAAGCCCGTGCACACCAACGCCGTCGCCAACCGTGTCTGCCGCTTCAGGCCCAGTCGCAGCCCGCCGTACCAAATCGTTTGGTACGGCGTGGTGTCCGCGCGGTACGCACCAGCGCCGCGGACAGCGGACCAGGTGGTGCCTGACCGCGGCTGGTGGACGACGCCGGCCAGCGCGCCGTCTTCGTCCTCGACGGCGATCGAGACACACCAGTCGGGGCGGCCGTACAAGTAGTTGACGGTGCCGTCGAGCGGATCGATCACCCAGGTCAGCCCGGTGTTCGAAGGACGCGAAGCCCCTTCCTCACCGAGCAGGCCGTCGTCGGGGCGGGCCGCGGTCAGACCGTCGGTGATCAGCTTCTCGGAGGCGCGGTCGGCCGCGCTGACCGGGTCACTGGCCGAGCTTTTGGTCTCGACACCGGCCGCATCGATCGACAGACTCCGCTGACGGGCCAGGAGCTCCTCGCCCGCCGCGATCGCCAGCCGGACGGCCAGTTCACGCAGGTCAACGGGGTTCAGGGGAGCGGGCATGCCGGTGAAATTATCACCGAACGATGGTTACGTATAGAGAATCACTGTGATTTTCTCACGAAGATCACATCGAGAAGCAGAATCGTTGCAATCCCGCCGACCAACAGGCCGAGCCGGTGCAGGCCCGCGTCGGTCGCCGGACCCGCGAAGACGAGCGCGATCGCCGCGGCGGCGAGGTTCGCCCCGACGTACTGCGAGGTGCGGAACAGGCCCGCCGCGGCACCGGCCACCTCGGGCGGCGCGGCGCGGTAGACCGCCAGCTGGTTGCCGAGCCCGTTGAAACCGTTGGGTACGCCGAGGATCGCGCTGATCAGCACCAACACGACGATCGGCGTACCGGCGTGGACTCCGAACGCGAGCGCGGCTCCGCCGAGCAGGAGACCGGCCGAACCGACCAGCAGGAGCAGGCGTGGCCCGTGCCGCCGGGCGAGGCGGGTGGCGATCGCGACGGTGATCGCGCCGAGGGTGGCGATCGGCAGGACGATCAGGCCTACCCGCGTCGGGTCGAGACCCCGTCCCTGCTCGAGCCAGCCGGGCAGGCCGTAGAAGATCGCGTAGAACGCGACGTACGTGAGCATCGTGCGCAGATAGCCGAGGGAGAGCGGTGCGCTGCGGGCGAGCAGACGGACGTCGACGAACGGCGTCACGGAACGGCGCTCCCACACGACGAAGACGACGGCGAGCGGGACGGCCGCCGCCAGCAGCCACCAGGTCGGGTCTGTGCTCAGCGAGAGCAGGACGAGCATCAGGCCGGTCATCGCGAGCGTGAAGAGGAGCAGCCCGACCAGGTCGATCTCGCGCCAGAGCTTGCGGTCGTCGTCCGCCGGCCTCGGCGGGTCCTTGGGGACGAGGCGCAGTACGGCGCTGCCGGCGACCGCGGCCACCGGGAGATTGACGAGGAAGATCGCCTCCCAGTCGAAGGTGCCGACCAGGAACCCGCCGACGCTCGGGCCGAGCGCGGCCGAGGTCTGCGCGAAGACCGACAGCAGGCCGAGCGCGCCGACCGCGGACGCGCTGCGGCGGTCGGCAATGCGGCGGATCATCGCGACCCCGGCAGGGAACTGCGCACCGGTCCCGATGCCGAGCAGCACCCGCGCCACGATCAGCCAGCCGAGACTCGGCGCCAACGGGGCCAGCGCCGACACCACCGCTACCAGCACGAGCCCGGTGAGGAACACGCGCCTCGCGCCGAGCAGATCAGCCAGCCTCCCGGCCGTCGGCGCCGAGACCGCGGTCGCCAGATACAACCCCGA
This sequence comes from Kribbella sp. NPDC003505, assembly GCF_040610875.1. Classification (NCBI taxonomy): domain Bacteria; kingdom Bacillati; phylum Actinomycetota; class Actinomycetes; order Propionibacteriales; family Kribbellaceae; genus Kribbella; species Kribbella sp. NPDC003505. Next base: position 455,530 of record NZ_JBEXNA010000005.1, read on the forward strand.
TACCAGCCACTGCGTCTCGGTCCCCGCGTGGAACTCCGCCCCGATCGCCACCAGCGCAACCGCGATCATCGACGAGTTCAACGGCTGCAACAGCGTCCCCAGCCCGACCGACGCGGCGTACCTCGCCGGCACCGCCGCCACGCGAGCCTCCTCGACGACCTTCGTCACGCCGCACCGCCTCCTCCGAGGGGCACTTTGAGCGCGCACCAACCATTTCGGCGGCCCGCAAACGGTTGGTGGGTGCTCAAAGACGTCATTGGGGGACCTTGGCGAGGTTGTTCATCAGGCGGGCGGCCAGGCGGAGGAGTTCTTGTTCGGTGGGGGTGAGGGTGGCTTCCATGGCCTGGGCGAGGAAGGTGTCGCGGCGGCGGCGGTCTTCGTGGACGTGGTCGGCGCCGGTCGGGGTGATCTCCAGCAGGACCTGGCGGCGATCGGCGGGATTATCAGCACGGTTGATGAATCCGGCGGCCACCAGATCTGCGGTGGCGCGCATCATGGCCTGCGGCGTGACGCGCTCGGCCGCGGCGAGGTCGGCATTGGTCATCGGCCCCTCGCGTTCCAGCCACCCCAGGACGTTGAGACGCGAGTAGCTCAGCTCCCCCTCGGGACGCTCCTGACGGAGCCGGCGGACGAGGCGGAACAGGCTGGTGCGGATCTCGTGCGCGGCAACCTCGGAGGCAGGCATACCATCAGCTTAGCTGATGACCTCAATCGTCCTCGTCGTTCCGTAGCCGGACGCCGGTGACGCCGTCGAGGCCGTCGAGCGCGAGCACCAGATTCTGCAGCGGGGCCCGTCCGGAGAACCGCATCGAGGCCCGCACCTGTGGCCGCGCCCCGTCCCGGTGCACCTCGGTCCCGAGCACGGACGCCTCGAACCCCATCGACGTCGCAGTCGCCAGGATCGACCGCAGTACGCCGGCGCCGTCGTCGTACCGCACGGTGACGACGCGGCGCCGGTCCGGCGACGGCAGGAACCGAGCGAGCCGCGCGAACGGGCCGACCGCGACCAGGTGCAGGACGGTCGCGGCGACCGCGAGCACCGGCATCCCGGCGCCGCACGCCATCCCGATCGCGGCGGTCATCCAGATCGTCGCCGCCGTGGTCAGGCCGCGGACCACGTCCCGGCGCATGAAGATCACCCCGGCGCCGAGGAAGCCGACGCCGGAGACGATCTGGGCCGCGATCCGGGACGGGTCGAGATTGACCTCGGTCCCGAGGACGGCGCTGAAGCCGAAGCCGGACACCAGCGTGAACATCGCCGCCCCGGTGCCGACCAGTGTGTGGGTACGCATCCCGGCGCTCTTCTGCCGCACCTGGCGCTCGATGCCGATCACCATCGACAGCACGAACGCGATCAGCAACAGCAGGAGTTCGGTCCAGGTGGTGGAGGTCGCCAACTTCATGATCCGTGTCCTGTTCCCCGCTCACGCGGAGACCTGTCATGGGGCCTCCCGGTCTGGACTGAGGAGCGGCGGGAGCGAAGCGACCAGAGCGACGAGGGAAGACCGGGAGTCACAGCCCCATGACCGCCGCCCCGGAGGGGTGGCATCAGCACCGTCCGACGGGCTCCTTTCCGGCAAGGAAGGCGGCGACTGCCTCGGCGGCGATCGAACCGGCGCGGTGAGCGGTCTGCCGGGTGGCACCGGCCAGGTGCGGTGTCATCACGATGTTGGGCGCGGTCAACAGCCGCGAACCGGCCGGTACCGGCTCGGCCGGGAAGACGTCGAACGCGGCCGCGCCGAGCTGCCCCGACTCCAGCGCGTCCACCGTCGCGTCGTAGTCGAGCAGCCCGCCACGCGCTGTGTTCACCAGCACGGCGCCGCGGGGCATCGCGGCGATCTGCTCCGCACCGATCATCCCGCGGGTCTGGTCGGTCAGGCGCGCGTGCAGGCTGACGACGTCCGACCGGCTCAGCAGGTCGTCGAGCTCCACCAGCTCGATTCCCGCGGGCGCCTCGTCGACGTACGGGTCGGCGACCAGGACGCGGGCGCCGAAGGCGAGCAGCACGCGGGCGACCCGCTGGCCGATCGCGCCGTACCCGACGAGGCCGACGGTCGACCCGTCGAGCTCGATCCCGCACTCGTCGTACGCGTACAGGTCGGAGCGCCATTCGCCCTGCTCCAGCGTCCGCTGCAGCCGGGGAAGGTTGCGCAGGGCACCCATCATCAGCGCGACCGCGTGCTCGGCGGCGGCCACGGCGTTGCGACCCGGCGTCGATGCGACCGCGACACCCCGCTCGGCGGCCGCGGCGAGGTTCACGTTCACCGGGCCGCCGCGGCACACGACCAGGAAGCGCAGGTCCGGCGCGGCGTCCAGCACCCGCTCGGTGAACGGTCCCATCTGGGTGACCGCGAGCTCGACGCCGGCGAGAGCCTCGATCAGCTGGTCCTCCGCGTCGCTCGCCTCGTCCACCTCGGCCACCCGCCCGTACGGCGTCAGCGGCCAGGGCAGCGTGACCTCACCGAACTCGAACGCGACGTCCGGGATCGTGCGCAGCGCCGCGGCGAGCAGGTCGTTGCGCACGAAGTGGTCGCCGGCGAGCAGCGTCTTGACGGTTCTCATCGATCTCCTGAAAAGGTGGGTGCTGGGTCGGACCAGCGCGGGCGGGCCGACTCGATGCGGCGCAGGTAATGGGCGTAGCCCTCGGCGTAGAACGCGGCACGGGCCGGGTCCGGGTCGATCTGACGGGTCTCGGCGATCCACTCGGCTCCGGCGCTGTCCGGATCGGTCGCACGTCGCGCGCAGATCACCGCACCGCGCGCGGCGACCTGCTCGGCCTCGGCCGTGTGCAACGGCGCGTTCAGTACGTCGGCGAGGATCTGCGTCCACTCGCTGCTCCGGGCTCCACCGCCGCACACCGTGACACGGCCGGCCCACCCTGCTGCTTCCAGGCAGTGACGAGCGGCGTACGCGATGCCTTCGCAGGTCGCGCGCACCAGGTCGGCGGTCGTGGTGGACAGCGAGATGCCGTCGATCGTGCCGCGGGCGCGGGTGTCGACGAAGGGTGCGCGTTCACCGGCCTCGGACAGGTACGGCAGGACGGTCACGCCGGACGCGCCGGCCGGGCTGTCCGCCAGCAGGGACGGGAGTTGATCGGTGCCGACGCCGACCAGGGCCAGGACGCGGTCGAGGGCTGCCGTACCGACCATCGCGGGCATCGCGCGGAGCCAGACGCCCGGCGTCCACGTGCCGAGGAACAGGCCGGCGGGCTCGCCGTCGACGGGCAGCTCTCGCGTGACGACCTGGCAGGCCAGCGTGGTGCCGACGGTCAGCAGGGCGTCGCCGGGCTCGGTCACACCGGCGCCCGCCGCCGCGGCCGGGAGGTCATAAGGGCCCGCGGACACCCGAGTCCCGGCCGCCATGCCGGTCGAGTCGTCCCGCAACTCCCCCACCGGCCCAGCGGCAGCCACCGGCGCCAGCAGGTCCCGCACCCCGGACAGACCGGTGGCCGCCAACGCCTCGTCGTCGTACTTCCCCGTCCTGGGATCGAGAAAGGGTGCAGAGGCATCGGACACGTCCGTCGCCCGTACGCCGGTCAGCGCCTGCATCACCACGTCCTTGCAGTACGCCGCCGTACCGGCCCGCTCGATCACGTCGGGCTCTTCGGCCAGGACCGCGGCCAGCAACGGACCGGACGCTCCCGGAAACATTCGGTTTCCGGAACGCCGGAACACGTGTTCCGCAACCCCGTCCGCGGTCCACCGCTCGAGGATGCCGCTGCTCCGCGCGTCCAGCCACGAGATCGCCGGGCGGGTCGGCGTACCGTCGTCGTCGACCAGCCACAACCCGTCACCCTGAGCGGTGACAGCGAGGACGTCGGGGCGCGTGCCCACGGTCGCGGCCAGTTCACTGACCACCTCGTTGACCGAAGCAACTATTTCCGTCGTCTCGTGCTCGAACCGGCCGGGGCTGCGGTGCAACAGCCGGGTCGGCCGGGATGCCTCGGCCAGTGGACGGCCGTCGGCGCTGAACGCGACTGCCTTCGTGACGGTGGTGCCTACGTCAACGCCGACGTCCATACAGACGCCCCCTCCTAGATTTTGGCGACCTCCACGGTCGCGCCGTGGTCGCGCAGCGGGTCGATCAGGGTCTTCGGGGTCTTCTCGTCGACGATCACCACGTCGAAGTCGGTCAACGGGGCCAGCCGGTGCAGGGCGGTGCGCTGCAGCTTCGCGTGATCGACGAGCAGCACCTTGGTCCTCGCCGAGCGCAGCATCGCCCGCTTGACCAGGACGATCTCCTCCTCCTGGTGGAACGCGTGCGTCGCCGACACCGCGGACACCGAGCAGAACAGCAGGTCGGTGTGCAGCGCCTCGACCGCCTCCGCGCACGGCATCCCGCCGAACGAGTCGTGGGTGGCCGAGTAGATCCCGCCGAGCGCCAGCAGTGTGATGTCCCGCAGCTGGGCCAGCTTGGTGATCGCCGGCAGGAAGTTCGTTGCCACGGTCAACGGAGTGATGTCCTCGAACAGGTCCACCAGGGCCAGTGCGCTGGTCGAGTCGTCGAGCATCACCGACATTCCCGGCTCGATCATCGTGCGGGCGTGCCGGGCGATCGCGGCCTTCTCCGCGTGCGCGGTGTTCAGCCGGTACGCGACGTTGCTCTCGAAGACGCTCGTCGGCTGCGCGCTGACGCCGCCGCGGTACTTGCGGACCACCCCTTGCCGCTCGAGCTCGTCCAGGTCGCGGTGCACGGTCATCACGCTCACGCCGAACGCCTCGACCAGGTCGTTCGCCGAGACCGAGCCGTGCTTCACGACGTACGCCGCGATCTCGGCCTGCCGGCGCGCGGGACGACTCAGTTCGGTGGTGTCGCCGTCGACATCCGTTGTCATGCCAGGGTCTCCAAACGCAGAGGAGGAACGTTGTACGCCTCGAGACCCACTGTGCCGTCCTGCCACCGGAAACGCACCAGCGCCGCGGGACCGAGTGCAGGTAGCAGTCTGCGGTAGTCGTTCAGCCGCAGGCCGAGCACCCTGCACACGAGCAGCCGGATCAGCGTGTTGTGGGCGACCGCGAAGACCTTCTGCCCCTCGTGCCGGCGCCCGATCTCGTCGAACACCTCGCGCACCCGATCGGCCGCCGCGGCCGGGTCCTCGCCGCCCGGGAAGTGGTTCCGCACCGGGTCGAGCTCGAACGCCTTGCCCACCGCCGGCGGCAACTCGCTCAGCATCTTGCCCTCGGCAGACCCGAAGTCGACCTCCCGCAGCCGGGCGTCGACCGTCGGCTCCGCCGCGAGGGCCTTCGCGAGTGGTGCGATGGTCTGGCGGGCCCTGAGCATCGGCGAGCACCACAGCGCGTCCGGCGCGTAGTCGAGCGCCCACTCCCTCAGCTGCTGCGCCTGCTGGACGCCGACCTCGTCGATCGGCAGGTCCGTGGAACCGGTGTAGCGGTTGCCGTGATGCCAGGCGGTCCGGCCGTGGCGGGCCAGCACGATCGTGGTCCTCATCCGCGGTACCCCCTGCGGTCGAGTTCGGCGACGAAGGCGCCGTACAGGTCGTCGAGCCGGTCACCGCGCGGCTCGAGGACGCGGTCCACGCGCACCATCCGGCGCGCGGTCCCGGTGAGATCGGTCCCGCCGGACGCGGCCAGGACCGCCATGCCGTACGCCGGATCCGGTACGGCGGGCAGCTCCACGGGTACGCCGAGGACGTCGGCGCGCAACTGGTTCCAGTACCCGCTCCGGGTGGCGCCGCCGGTCAGCGAGACCGAGCGGACCGGGTCGGCTCCGAGTGCCTCGAGGTGCTCGAAGGCGAGACGCTCGACGAAGGCGACACCTTGGAGCACGGCGGCGTAGGTGTGCAGGTCGTCCGGCGTCTCTCCGAGTGTGAAGCGCTCGGCCCGCGGAGCCACGAACGGGAACCGCTCGCCGGTCTTGGTCAGCGGGTAGGTGACGGCCTCGACCGGGTGGGCGGCCCGGTCCAGGGCGTCGAGATCGGCTCCGGGCAGCAGCTCGGTCAGTACGCCGGCGCCGGTGCTGGACGCGCCGCCCGGAAGCCAGCCGCCGTCCGGGTGGCGGTGGCTGTAGACGGCGCCGGTGGGGTCGGTCAGCAGGCGGTCGCTGACACCTTTCAGGACGAGCGTCGTACCGAGGACGGAGTTCCAGGCGCCCGGACTCAGCGCCCCGGCGGCGATCTGGGCGGCGCACCCGTCGGTCATGCCGGCATACACCGGGACGCCGGCCGGCGTGCGGCCGAGCTCGGCGCCGGGGCGGACGACCTCGGGGAAGGCGCTGAGCGGGAGCCCGAGCTTGTCGAACGCCGCGGCCGGCCAGGCGTCGGCGATCAGGTCGTACCCGGTCTTCAACGCGTGGCTGGTGTCGGTGGCGACCGGGTGGCCGACGAGGTGCGCGGCGACGAAGTCGGCACTGTGCACGACGCGCCGGCCGGCGAGGTCGAGATCGAGGATCTTCGGCAGCGCCCACGTCGGCTGCATGCTCGTGGACCAGCGGTCCGGATCGGCGTCCACGATCTGGTCGCGACGGGCGGCCGAGCGCGCGTCGTCGTACATCAGCGCCGGGGTGACGGGGCGGCCGGTGCTGTCGGTCAGCAGGAAGGTACCGGACGTGGAGCAGATCGCGATGCCGTCGAGATCGCTCGCGCCGACCTCGGCCAGGACCTCGTCGACGGCGGTCAGCCAGGCCTGCGGGTCCTGCTCGTGCCGGACGCCGTCCCGGCGACTGCTGAGCGGGCGCGTTGCACGGGACACAACGGCGCCCTTGGCATCGGCCAGCACGGCCCGCACACTTTGCGTGCCGAGGTCGAGACCGATCCAGCCCACGAAGCGCCTCCCAGGTGAGTGTTATCTAGGTTGATAACATAACACCAGAAGACGGTAAGAACGCACCAGCCCCTGACCGAAGGCGGACAAGAGACGGCTCCCGCAGGCCGGTCGGCAGGCGGGAGCCGGTGAGAAGTTCAGGTCAGGAGTGCATGAGGACCAGCGCCGGGTCGACGGTGGCCAGTTCGAGCCGGCCGGCATCGACGGCACCGTAGGCGCCGATCGGACCGCTGCTGCGCCGGCCGTTGCGATTGAGCCAGAAGCGCCAGCCCGCGGGCGGCTCCGGCCAGGTCGGGTCCGGCGTCCAGCCGAGCGGCGGACGCCACTCCGACGTCGGCGGCTCCGGCCAGTCGGGTGGCGGGTTGAACTTGTGCACGAGCGGGTCCCTCCGGATTCCCCAGCGATCCGCTGATCGCGAACTGTCTGACAGATCAACGACCTGACGCACCGAGTGTCACGGATAAATCTTCGTAAAGTTTCATCCGGTATACGGGGACCAATCTCAGCATCGAAAACCCGCCCCGGCAACCGCCCTCTCACCAGCCGGACTGCATGTGCATCGGCACCAGCATTTGTTGCCTCGTCCACAGTGGATCTCCTGGTTGTCCACAGCAATCGCCCGTTTTCCACAGCGGTTGTCCACAGGAAACACGGACCGTGGCAAGTCCTTCACTCGCAGGCCACACCGTCGTTGTCACGATCAAGATGCGAGTCGTACCCCGGCTCACCGCGATGCAACGGCGGGCAACGGCGGCTGCGTAACCGTTGCCGTCGGCCCGGGAACGGTCTGCCGAACCGTGACAGCCGGCCCCGGAACGGTCACGGTCCTCGTCGGCCCTGGCACCGTCACCGGCGCACTGGGAGCCGCCGAGACAGCCGCCGGGCTGTTACTACCGGCGGCCGCAGCCAGGATCACCAGGAACGCGATCCCACCCGCGACCCATCCCGCGACCAGTTTCACCGGCGGCTCGGCCCCGTAGCGCCCGCTCGGCCCGCGGGTGCGCCGTCCCCGTGAGTTCAGCCAGAACGCCCAGCCGGGTGGAGCCGACGGCCAGGTCGGGTCCGGCTGCCAGCCGGATGGCGGTTGCCAGTCGGCGGTCGGCGGGGCCGGCCAGTTCGGTGGTGAGTTGAAAGTTGCCATGGTGTGAGTTCCCCCCCTCGGGGGGTACATCCGGTCACCGTGACGTTGTGTTACAGGTCTTCGAGGCGGGCCTTCACGCGGTGGTGGTCGGTGAGGGAGCCGGCCAGCGTGTAGCCGAGGGAGCGGTACGCCTCGAAGTCCCATTCGTCGTAGAACTGGTCGCCGGTGGTACGGCGCGGGAAGTCGGCGTGCTCGACGGCGTACTGCTCGAGGTCCCAGTCCAGTGGCCCGGCGAGGACCGCCTTGACGAAGAAGATCTCGGTCTTGTACGGCTTCTCCTCGCCGTCCTCGAGCGGATGCGTGGCGATGCCGTACGCCCACGGGCGGTCGGCGCGCGCCTTGGCGCCGCGGACCATCGGCGACGGGTCGATGTCGATCTCGATGCCGTGATCCATCCGGGCCGTGGCGATCGCTTCGGCGAGGGCGGTGAACCGGTCCTCGGCGTCGTTCGACGCGTCGATCGCGATCACCTGCGCGGGCTTGCGGCGCAGCGCCTCGACCAGGCCGAGGTTGTCGTAGTGCCCGCCGTCGGTCACGTAGATGCGGCGCTCGTACATCGACGGCGAGCCGACCGCCTCGTGCAGCAGCCGGTACGGGCCGGGCTTGTCGATCACGCTGCCGACGTACCGCCGGACCTTGGCGACGACGCCGTGCCGGTCCGGGAACGACGCCTCGGCGTGGTTGTTCCAGTACGGGTTCGGCAACCACACGCCGAGCCGCGCGTTCAGGACGGCGAGCAGCAGGCGGACCGGCCGCGTCCTGGCGTTCACCCGGCCGGTGAGCGGGCTGAACGCGGCGCCGCTGATCGCCATCGCCGCCGGCACCGTGACCTCGCGTTTGAGGACGTCGGCCTCGCGCTCGTAGTCGGCCGTCGCGCGGCGGCCGCCGTCCGGCAGCGACCGGTCCCCGACGATGCCGATCTGCTCGGCGTCGAACACGAACGGCACGCAGTCGCGCTGCGTCGGCACGAAGTCCGGGTCGCCGACGTTCGCGACCCCGGCGATGACCAGCTGCGGCCCGCCGTCCAGCGGCTTCCCCCAGTCCGAGTACCGCAGCCGCAGGTGGTAGTCGAGAGCGACCGCGGCGCCGTTGTCCTGCCGCTTCACCAGGAACGCGCGCGACAGCCGCTCACGGTAGAACGAGTGCAGCGAGGTGCGGTTCGCGTCGGTGAGCACCTTGATCGCGAGCGCGATCGCGACCAGCACGAGCGCGACGTTCCAGTCCTGCTGGTACGCCGGATCGGTCGCGTAGCCGCCGGTCCAGCGCAGCAGCACGACGACGGCCGCGAGCACGATGATCGCGCCTCCCGCCCACGGAGCGAGCTTGGTCCGCGCGAACGCCAGCAGCCGCGCGCGCAGCCCGGTCGCCGCCTTGCCCTCGACGGTCAGCCCGTTCCAGACCGACTTCCCCAGCCCGATCAGGACGACCACCAGTGCACCAAAGGAGGCAACTCCCTGTCTTGTTGGGTCCACCAACGCCAGCAGGGCCGACGGCAGGCTCGGCTGATCGGCCGAGTCACCCGGGATCTTCCCCAACAGGTACAGGCCTCCCGGCACGCCGAGGAGCAGGACCGCGACCGGTACGCCGTACCGCAGCGTCACGTTGCCGATGGTGGTGAGGATCGTCCGCACGACGTCGGGCATCCGCGCCCAGCGGTCCCAGACCTTCTCGATCAGGAACATCAGCGCGCTGACCGCGAGCAGGAACACCGACATGCCGACGAAGAACCAGGAATCATCCGGCCGCCAGTCGACCTCGGGGCCGGGCGTGATCACGCCCTGGTCGGCGAGGAACCAGCCGAGCACCCACGCGATCGCGCGCAGCGTGATGCCGATCAGCAGCAGGTTCACCACCAGGCCGAACAGCACCGACAGCGCGGCGCGGAACATCGCCCGGCCGCCCGACAGGAGATAGCGCGTCTGCCGGCGCAGACGCGCGAGCTCGGGCGATCCCGGCGAGAACGGGTCGGTGCAGGTCCGCCGCAGCACGTGGAACGCTGCCGCCATGTAGCCGCCGCCGCTGACGCCGATCACGGTCGACGCCTTGTCGTAGAAGCCGCGCTCGGACAGCAACTGCAACGCGCCGAGACAGAACGACGCCGAGCGGATCCCGCCGCCGGAGCAGGTGATCACGAGCCGGCCGTCGTCCTTGCCGTCGCGCTGCGGGCGCCGGAAAATCGCGGGCTGCGCCAGCTCCACGCCGTACCACTTCCGCTGGCCGAAGCGGCTCGTCGCGATCAGGCACACGGCGAGGATCAACACGCCGGCCACGAACACGGCCCGCATCAGCCACGTGAACCATCCGGTCGACAGCCCGGCGCACGGGCCCGATCCGAAGTCGTCCCACAGCACCACGTTCTCGGCGATGTCGAGGACGGCGGCGGCGAGGACGGTCCAGGAGCCGACGGCCGCGATCGCCTTCCAGGACTGGCGATTCAGGTACCTGACGTACTTGTACGCCCGGTACGCCGCGTACACGCTGGCCAGGACGAACGCCGAGTCGACGAGGATCGAGAGCCGGCCAGGAACCTCACAGCCGGCCGCCGCACCGGCCGCCTCGCCGACCGCGGCCCGCATCGGCAGTTGCACGATCGCGAGCACGACGGCGAGCTGGAGCGTCTTGGTGAAGGTCCGTCGGCGACCGACCTGCTCGATCGTGGCGTCGCCCTTGGTGCCGTCCGATTCCCCGAGCATCGCCCAATCATGCCGGGGCTCGGGGTCTACGCGACCTGCAGAGGCGCCTGGCTGATGCGGGACGGGACCCCGCCGGCGGCGATGCGCTGGTCGAGGGCGGCGAGTTCGGTGCAGGCGAGGGCGATCGCCTCGGCCTGCGTACGGCAGTCGGCGTACCAGAAGGGATCGTCCGGCTGCCGGTCGTCGGCGTCGTCGATGTCGGCGTACCAGCGATCGCACCGGTAGTGCACGACCCGCACCTTGAGCTTCATGGGAGTACGACGTCGCGCGCCGGGCGGCGGGTTCCGGCCTTTCGACCCAGGTCGAATGGCTCCGCCTCCCGGAACCTCGCCGTCGCGCCGTCGCGTCGCAACGGCAGACACAGTGCGACCGAACGGGAACGGAGTCAGCCATGGCCTGGGGACAGAGTAAGCCGCCGAGGGCAGTACGGAAGGCGGCGGAGGCGCTCGAAGCGGCCCAGCAGCGGCAGGTGGACACGCACCAGAACAGCAGGGAGATCCGGCAGCAGATGCGAGGCACAGCCGCGGCGCATCAGGCGATCAGGTCCGGCAATGCGATGAACCGCAGCGCCGACAAGAACGTGCGGAGGGCTGAGAAGGCTCTTGAGCGCGCCGCCGAGAGCGCGGCGAAGAAGGCTGCCGCCAAGGCAGCCAAGAAGGCCCGCGGACGCTAGACCTGCCACATACGGCGGTGGACCGTTCGATCCTCGTGTGAACCGTTTACAACGATGGCAAAGAGACGGTACAACCGAAGGCGAGACCGGTCCGCCCCCCAGGTTTCGAGAGGTGTGTCATGAGATTCGTCCGTGCCGCCGTGATCGCCGCCCTGCTCATCGGTGTCCTCGCGCCGTCCGCATCAGCAGCCGAGCTCCAGGAGAACGCGGTGACCTCCCAGACGTTTCGGAATCCGGTGAACCCGTCGGCGGATCCGTCGCTGATGTTCCACAACGGCCGGTACTACGTCGCGACCACCCGCGGCGACCGAATCGGGATCTGGTCGTCGACCAGCCTGGCGACGCTGCTCGTACAGCCCGAGCAGGTGGTGTGGCGCGACTCCGACCCGAGCCGCAACACGCAGATGTGGGCGCCGGCGTTCCGGCACGTCGGCAACCGCTGGTACATCTACTACACGGCCTCCGACGGCGTGGACGCGAACCACCGGATGTACGTCCTCGAGTCCGCCGGCGACGACCCGCTCGGCCCGTACAGCTTCAAGGCGAAGATCGAGGACTTCGGCGAGTACGCCATCGACGGCGAACCGATCACGGTCAACGGGCAGCAGTACTTCGTCTGGACCGGCCCGGGCCGCGGCCAGGGCGGCCCGGCGCAGCTGTACATCGTCCGGATGAGCAACCCGTGGACCGCGACCGGCGGCCGGGTCGCGATCCCGGCGGACGGCGGATGCACCGAAGTCAGGGAGGGTCCCACCCCGCTGTACGGCGCGACGCGCACGTTCCTGACCTACTCGACCTGCGACACCGGCAAGCCGGACTACCAGCTGTGGATGAAGAGCATCGCGAACGGCGCCGACCCGATGGTCGCGGCGAACTGGGTGCAGCACCCGGGTCCGGTGTTCTCCCGCAACGACGAGACCGGTGTGTGGGGTCCCGGGCATCATTCGTTCTTCAAGTCACCGGACGGGACCGAGGACTGGATCGCCTACCACGGCAAGAACACCAGCACCTACACGTACTCGTACCGCACGACGCGCGTCCAGAAGATCACCTGGAACGCCGACGGTACGCCGAACCTCGGCCGGCCGCTCGCCGCGGGCGCGACCCAGAACCTGCCGTCCGGCGACCCGGGCTCGGCGAACTACTGGATCAACGACACCGACGCGACGGTCAGCTACACCGGCGCGTGGAGCTCCGGATCCGGGTGCGGCAACCAGTGCTTCTGGGGCAACGACCACTGGAGCTGGGAACCGAACGCCACGGCCACGATCCAGTTCACCGGCACGCGCGTCGCCCTGCTGAGCGTCGCGGACACCGGCAACGGGATCGCCGCCGTCTCGGTCGACGGCGGCCCCGAGCAGCGCATCGACTACTACAGCTCGATCCGCGTCGGCGAGCAGCTGATGTACGTCAGCCCGACCTTGCCGTCCGGCCCGCACACCCTGAAGGTGCGCGTGACCGGCGACAAGAACCCCGCCTCGACGAGCGCAGTCATCAGCTTGGACCGCATCGAGGTGTACTGATCGGGCGAGGCGCGCGAGGTTCTCAGACGAACGTCTTGACGATCGTGCGGCCGTTGACCAGGAGGAAGTGGCCGTCGTTGCGGATCTGTACGACGGTGCCTGGTCTGCGGGTCCAGAAGTCCCAGACGCAGTCGTTGCTGTTGTTGTAGGTGCAGAAGGTGCCATTCGGATCGATGTTCGCGTACGCCTCCGGCCCTGCGTTCTTGCCGGTTCTCCAGAGAACCCCGGACGGTACGTCCCGGAGATCCACAGCGGTTGCGTCACGCCGCGCTGGAGCAGCGTCACGTTCCCGTTGCGCTGCATCGTCAGCGTGAAGACGCCGCTCGCCGACTTGATCGACTGCAGTGTCTGTCGCTTTGCGGCCCAGTCTGCTGGACCGAGAGGTCACCCCTTCAGGCCGGATGCGAACCCGCGGATCACGTAGCGCTGCAGGACAAGGAAGAGCAACAGGATCGGGAGCGCCGCGAGTACCAGTCCGGCGGCGACCAGGCCGTAGTCGGACGTGTATTCGTTGACGAAAGCGAACACCCGGACCGGGACCGTCTCCCGACCGGACCCGCCCAGGTACAGCAGCGGGGTGAAGAAGTCGTTCCAGATGTGGACGGCGTTGAGGATGAGGACAGTGCCCGTGATCGGCCGCAGCAGCGGGAAGATCACGTGCGCGAACGCCTGCAGGTGCGAAGCCCCGTCGATCAGTGCCGCGTTCGTGTAGTCGGCCGGCAGCGAGCGGATGAACCCGGTGTAGAGGAACACCGTGAAGGGCAGCTGGATCCCTGTGTAGAACAGGATCATGCCCTGGTACGTGCCGAGCAGCCCGAGGTCGTTGACGAGTTGGTAGAGCGGGATCATCCCGAGCTGGAACGGCAGGATGATGCCGACCAGGAACAGGATGTAGAGCGTGTAGCTCAGGCGCGTCGCCGTACGGGCCAGGAAGTACGCCGCGAGCGAGCCGAGCACGATCAGCACCAGCACACTGCTCACCGTGATCAGCGTGCTGTTCAGCAGCGCGGAGCCGAGGGATGCCGACTGCCACGCCTCGCCGAAGCTCCCGACCGTCGGCGGATCCGGCAACGACAGCGGCTTGTTGGCGATCTGACCGGGGTCCTTGAAGGCCAGCGTCACCAGGGCGTACACGGGGAAGAGGAAGGCGACGGCGGCCGCCACCATGACGACTTCCAGGAGGAACGTGCGGGGCTTGTACTTCATGCCGTCGTCTCCCTCGAACGCAGGTACCCGATCTGGATGAAGGACACCGCCGCGACGAAGATCGCCAGCACCAGGGCGACCGCGGTGCTGTAGCCGAACTTCCCGAAGACGAAGGCCTGTTTGTACAGGACCGTCGACAGCGTGTCGGTCGCGTAGCCCGGGCCGCCGTTGGTCATCGCGATGATCTGGGTGAACAGCGTCAGGCCGCCGACCGTGGACAGCATCAGGTTGATCGTCACGGCCGGTGCGAGCAGCGGCCAGGTGATGTGCCGGAACCGGGCAACGGTGCCGGCACCGTCGACCATCGCGGACTCGTGCAGCTCGGCCGGCACTCCCTCCAGGCCGGCCAGGAAGATCACCATCGAGTACCCGGCGCACTGCCAGATGACGGTGAACGCGACCGACCACAAGGCGATCGACGGGTTGCCCAGCCAGTCCTGCCGCAGACCGCCGAGACCGATCGCGCCGAGGGCCGCGTTCAACCCGGCGTCCGGCGCCGGGTTGTACACGTACTTCCACAGGAACGACACCATCACCGGGCTGACCACGACGGGCGCGAAGAAGATCACCCGCAGCACCATCCGGCTCTTGATGCCGGTATGGACGCCGAGCGCGAGCAGCAACCCGATCCCGTTCTGGACGACGACGATCGCGACCGTGAGCAGCAAGGTGTTGCGCAGCGCGCCGAGCGCCTGGTCGTCGTGGAACAACTGCTGGAAGTTGTCCAGCCCGACGAACGACCGCTGCGCCCCCACCCCGGACCAGTCCGTGAACGCGGACCCGGCCCCGGAAAACGCCGGATACAAGACCACCAGCGCGTACACCAGCAACGCCGGCACCGCGAACAACCACGGGGGCCCGATCCCCCCACCCCGCCGCCGCGGAGTCCTGACCGCGTCCCGGCGTACCGCCTGAGCTGTGACAGTCACGCGCTCTTCCGATACGCCTCGTCCATCTTCTTCAGGGCGGCGGGGACCGTGGTCTTGCCGCCGAGGAGTTCCTGGACGACGGCGAAGTGGGTCGGTTGTACTTCGGCGTTCGGCCAGCGCTGGTCCATGAACGGGACCGCCTTGTTGTCCTTCAGGTAGGGCAGGAACGGCTTGAGCACCGGGTCGACCTTCGCGTCGCCCTCGGAGTAGAGCGGGACGCAGGCGACGGCCTCGGCCCAGGCGTTGACGACGTCCGGCTGACCGCAGTACTCGACGAACTTCTTCGCCTGCTCGGCGTGCTTGCTCTTCACGTTGATCCCGATGCCGACCACGACCCCGCCCGGGATCCAGTTGTCGGCGGCCACGTCGGTGGCCGGGAACGGGAACATGCCGAGGTCGTCCGGCGTCGGCGACGCCTGCCGGAAGGCCTGCAGCACCGCCGACACCTGCACCGCCATCGCGGCCTTGCCGGTGCCGACCATCGAGGTGGCCTGCTCGTACGTCGTCCCGTTCGGGTTGTCGTTGAAGAAGCCTTTCTTCTGCAGCTCGAGGTACTTGTCCATCGCGTCCGCCCAGCCGGAGTCGGCGAAGGACGCGTTGCCGGCAATCATCTTGTCGTCGAAGTCCGGGGTCTTCGCGTACACCGTGCCCGGCACGAGCGCGTAGTCGATGAGCTGCGTGACCCATGGGGTCTGGGCGCCGAGCGCGATCGGCACGATGCCCTTCTTCTTCAGCTTGTCGCAGGCCGACAGCAGTTCCGACCAGGTCGTCGGCACCTCGACGCCGGCGGTCGCGAACGCCTTCTTGTTGTAGATCGCGCCGAGCACGCTGGTGCCGGGCGAGAAGATGAACGTCTTGCCGTCGTTCTGGAACGCGCCCTTGAAACCGGTCGGGATCTTCTGCGTCCAGGACTGGCTGCTGAGATCGGTCAGCAGGTTCGCCTTGCTGAGCTGCATCATCGACATCGCACTGCCGTTGCCGGGGTAAACCGCGTGCAGGTCGGGAGCGTTGCCGGCCGCGAGCTGCGCGCGGAGCGCGGTCTGCAGCTGGTCGGCCGGCGAGAACGAGAGGTTGAAGTCGAAGCCGGAGTTCGCCTTCTTGAAGTCGTCCAGGGCCTTGCGCAGGCCGGCCTCCTGGCTGCCGGCGCCGATCACCTTGAGGGTGCCGCCGGACGCGGAGCTGCCGTTGCCGCCACCGCAGGCCGACAGGGCGCCGGCCAGCGTCGCACCGCCGGCGAGTTGCAGGAGCCGCCGTCGGCTGACGGACCGATCGAGTGCCATGGGTTCCTCCTGAGCGCCGAAGTACCGGCCAAGAATGTGAAGTAACCGAAAGATCGTGTTACTTTTGTCACGCGGGACGCTACGTACGGCCCGGGAGGGTGTCAAGACCTCGTTGAAAGGATTCAGTCGGGACCGGTGTGAAATGACCGGGGCGGCGGGGCGGGGAAGGAATTCCACCAGCCTCCACCGGCGTTTTGGGCGGGTGCCTGTCTCGCCTGAGAAGATGGGCGACGTGTCCATGACCGCCTCCCCGCATCCGGCGCGTACGACGTCGTTCGTGCCGCCGGAGCCGACCTGTGGCCGGGTGCGGGCGTGAGACGAGTCCTCCTGGCCGGCCTGCTGTTGCTGGCCCTGGCGCTCGGCGCCGGCGGTGGCTACTACGCGGGCGACTACCTGGACGCCCCGGAGCCGACGGCGTCCGGCACCGCCGCGCCGCTCGGCGACATCTCCCCGTCCCCGACTCCGTCACCCACCGAGCCCTCGCTCCCGGTGAAGACACCGATCCCGAACAACGAGGAGCCACTCGAGACCGGGCTGAGCTACGACGAACGCACTTTCTCGGTGACTGCGAAGGACGGGCAGTCCGTCAGGCTCTCGCTCGAGATCCCGCAGGGCTGGCGGCTGACCAGGGATCCGAAGCACACCGACCAGGTCAGGTATGTGGAGAAGGTCGAGCAACGCGGCGTGCGGGTCCAGGCGGACGAGCCGGCCGCGGAGACACCCGAGGCCGAGATGTCCCAGCTCATCGTCGATCTCAAGAAGAGCCAGGCGCCGGAGAACGACGTCCGCATCCTCGACCACACGACGGAGGTGGTCACCGGCGACGACGGCGAACCACGTTCGGTCGCGACGCTGGTCTACACCTACATCCCGGGCAAGACGCTCTGGTACGTGATCGTCCGCTGGATCGCCGTGAACGGTGCGGACACCAATGTGGAGATGAGCGTGACCGGCCTGCCCCAGGACGCGGACGCCCTGCACGAGATCCTGGAGAAGGCCACCACGTCGGTCGGCGAGGTCGGCTGACCCCTTTTCACGGAATCGTTACGCAGCTGGTGCAACCTGTCCGGGAGCTCAGGTGTCTTCTGTTAGTAGGTCTGGGGAGGTGAGGACGTGGCGAGAACGGTGACCCGGCGGGCGATGCTCGGCGCCGGCCTGCTGACGCTGGCGGGGGTCGGCGGCGCGGGCGGGTACGGCGTCGGCCTGTTCCTCACCCAGGAACCCAGCCTCGCCGGCACCGCGGCCCCGCTCGCGGTCGGCCCCGCCCCGAGCTCGAGTTCGCCGACACCGACGCCGACACCCACCGGTCCGCCGCGCAAGGTCACGTACGACGACTCGCCGGCGCTGCAGGCCGACGACCTGCGGTACGCGACCCGGAACTTCACGGTCACCGACATGTTCCGGTCCCGGATCTCGGTGCGGGTGCCGTCGGACTGGGTGTACACGAAGCAGACTCCGCCGAAGAGCGGGCGGTTCACCGACCGGACCAAGAAGCGCTGGATCCGGGTCGAGGCCGGCTTCACGATCACCCGGCCGCCCGCGGACTCCCTCGCCGCCCGGCTGAAGCAGCTCGCGGCCATCTCGAAGGACCAGATGGTGACGGTCCTGTCGCAGGAGGTGGAAGCGAACTTCGCCACGCTCGCCTATACCTACGTGCCGGACGAGGAGCTCTCCCCGGAGGGCATCCTGCGGTACGTCGTCGTGCGGTGGGTTGCCGATGACAGCGGGAACTGCGCCGTCGAGATGAGTTCCACCGGTCTCCCGCAGGACAAAGATGCGCTGCTGGACGTGCTGGACCACGCGACGGACAGCGTCGAGCGCCGCGACAGCCCGCTGGGGTAAGTCAGAGCAGTCCGGCCAGCGCTTCGCGGCCGGACTCGGTCAGGTCGACGGCTCGTTGGCCCTTGCGACGGCGGAGCCAACCGCGGGCGAGGAAGGCTTCTGTGACAGCAGAGCCCAGCTGACCCGCCAGGTGGTGGCGTTGTTCGCTCCAGTCGACGCAGAAGCGCAGGAGCGGGCGGCGGGTCAGCTGAGCGCTCAGGTCCACGCCTAAGTCGGCGAAAACCTCAGGAGCCTTCGGTCCAAGGGCGTACGGGCCGTCGGGCAGTTGCTGGGCCAGGGGGTCGTCCGGGCGACGCTCGGACCCTTTGCCGCCGTCGGTACGTCGCAGGGCGTCCCGACGTACCAGCCCTTCCAGAAGGGACACGCCGAGGCGCCCGGCCAGGTGGTCGTAGCAGGTGCGTGCTTCGCGCAGCGCTGCGGCGCGGGTGCTCTGGCGGAGAGATGTGATGGGTTGGGGCTTGGCGATACGTGCCAGCGCTTCGACAGCGGCGGCGACCTCCGGACCGGCCAACTTGTAGTACCTGTGTCGTCCGGACCGCTCGACCGTGACCAGACCGCCGTCCAGCAGCTTGTGCAGATGGGCACTCACCGTTGGCGGTGAAACACCAGCCTCGGAAGCAAGCAGCGAGGCCGGTAGCGCGCGGCCGTCCGCGAGCGCCATCAGTACCTTCGCCCGCGCTGGTTCCGCCATCAGTCCTGCGGCGCGGGCCACATCGGCGTCTCCGTCCATACCTCCCATGCTCACACCAACACACTTCGACACAACCCGAACTGTTCCGGTGGAACCGTGGAAAGCATGCTTCTCGCCTTGCTGTGCGTAGGAATCTTTCTGGTCCAGCTCGACGTCACCGTGGTCAACGTGGCGCTGCCGACGATCCGGACCGATCTCCAGACCGGCGCAGCGGGACAGCAGTGGGTCGTGAGCGGCTACATGATCGTGCTGGCTGCACTGCTGCTCGTCTGTGGCGCTTGGGGTGACCGAATCGGCCACCGACGTACCGTGCTGGCTGGGCTGGCCGTATTCGGCGGGGCCTCGCTGGCGTGCGGTGCAGCACCCAACATCGAGCTCCTCGTCGCAGCACGAGCGCTCCAGGGCATCGGCGCCGCGCTACTGCTGCCGAGCACGCTGGCCGTCATCTCCGATCAGTACGCCGACAGGGCCGCAAAGGCGCGGGCTGTCGGGATCTGGGCAGGCGCGGGCGCATTGGCGCTTGTCGCCGGCCCGCTGTGCGGCGGCGTACTGGTGCGCGGGCTGGGATGGCGCGCGGTGTTCCTGATCAACCTGCCGATCATCGCGATCGCGCTGCCCGTGGCCTGGAGGATCGTGCCGCGGCAGCAGACGGCCCGGCCGGAGACCAGACGCCGGCTGCGGATCGGCGTGGACTTCGTCGGCGCCAACGTGGTGGCCGGCCTGATGAATCTGGTCGGTCTTGGCACGCTGCTCGCCTTAACGCTGTACCTGCAGGAGTACTTGCATCACGACGCTCTGCGGGCCGGACTGGAGCTAATCCCGGTTCTGTTGCCGCTGGCGGTGCTGGGGCCGGTGTCGGGTCGGGTCACTGGTCGCTTCGGTCCGCGGCTTCCGATGTCGTTCGGCCTGGCACTGGGAGCGATCGGGTCGTTCTGCCTGCTCGCCGTAGGTCCCCGCAGCGGCTACACGGCGGTCCTGCCGGTCGAGCTGTGTCTGGGCATCGGCATGGGCTTCCTGACGGCGGCTGTCGTCAACGCTGCAGTCGCCGCACTACCGCCGGAGCGCGCCGGGCTGGCCGGCGGCGTCAACAACACGGCACGGCAAGGCGTTGGTGCGCTGGGCATAGCCCTTTACAGCACTGTCCTTGGCCACTCCGCCGCGTTCACAAGTGGGCTGCATGTCCTGGGCTGGCTGGGTGGCACGTTCTGGGTACTGGGCCTGGGAATCACTTGGCTCACAGTGGAGTAGACATGCGACTGGCGACGCAGAACGTCTGGGGTGTCCGCGGCGACTGGCCCGCACGGCTCGCCCTGTTCCAAAAGGGCTTCCAGCTACTGGAGGCCGACGTATTGACGATGCAGGAGACGATACTGACGCCTGACTTCGACCAGGTCGAGGCGATGCTCGGCCCTGGCTACCACGTTGCACACTCCTCGGAGCGCGAGTACGACGGGTCCGGCATCAGCACCGCCAGCCGCTGGCCCATCGGTGACGTGCTGGAGCTCGATCTGAACGTCACGGACCGGACCGGTGACTTCGCTTGTACGGCGCTGGTCACCGAAGTGCTCGCACCGTTCGGACGGGTCTGGGTCGCGAACCACTTCCCGGACTACCAGGTGGACCACGAGCGTGAGCGGTGCGCCCAGACGGTCCTGGTCGCACGCAAGCTCGAGGAGCTGGTGGCGGACGCCCCCGGGCATGTCGTCGTCGCCGGGGATCTGGACGCGGACGATGCCGCGGACAGCGTGCGCTTCTGGACCGGACGTCATGTGCTCGACGACCTGAGTGTCTGCTACCGCAGTGCCTGGCAGGTAACGCATCCGTACGAGCCGCTGGAGACCTTCGAGCCGGGGAACCCCTGGTTCGTCGACGGCGACTGGCCGTACCGCGGCATCGATCACATCCTCGTTCGCTGCGGGCCCGAGGGCCGGCCCACCCTGCCGATCCTGTCGTGCACCCGGACGCTCGACCAACCCGGCTCGATCCCGAGCGACCACTACGGCCTAGCTGCCGACCTCGAGGAACGGCAGTAGCCACGCGAGGGTCTCGTCCGGAGCCTCTTCAGCAAGGAAGTGGCCGGCGTCGACAGGTCCGCCGGTCACGTCGTCCGCCCAGTCGCGCCAGATGTCGAGCGGGTCGCCGTACCAACGGCCCACCGCGCCCTCCTGCTCCCACAGGACCAGCGTCGGGCACATGATGCGGCGAACGCCCCGGTCCGCGGCGTCGTGCCCGCAGTCGGTCGTCGCAGCCGCGCGGTACTCCTCGCAGATCGCGTGAACGGTCTCGGGGTCGCGGAACTGGCGAACGTACTCCGCACGCACCTCCGGTGGAAACGGGTCGCCGCCCGCCCAAGTGTCCAGGAGGTGGTTGACGAACGCCCCGGGCGCTCCGCCGATCAGGGTCTCCGCGATGGGAGCCGTCATGAACGACCAGACCCAGTACGTGAGCGCGAAGTCCTTGTCGGCGCGGTCGAAGGCGTCTCCGGTCGGTACGACGTCCAGCACGCCGAGCTTGGTCACGACCTCGGGGTGGTCGAGCGCTGTCCGGTACGCGCAGCGGGCGCCGCGGTCGTGGCCGACGAGCGCGAAGTCGCCGTACCCCAGCTCTCTCATCGCCTCGACCTGGTGCCTGCCGAGCTCGCGCATCGACTGGTCACCGGAGGAGGTGCTGTCCCCGAAGCCGCTGAGATCGGTGGCGACCACGGTGAACTCGCGGGCCAGGGCCGGCGCGACCCGGTGCCACATGACGTGTGTCTCCGGGAAGCCGTGCAGCAGCAGGAGCGGCGGACCGGCACCGCCCCGGCGTCCGTGGATCGTTGCTCCGGACACCTGTACGTCGAACTCGTCGAACTCGTGGAAACCTTCGATCACACGACCGGACGTACCCAGATCCCTGACGCGTCAGTCGACCGGCCAGATGGTGCGGAAGATCTGGGAGCGCAGGCGGTAGAACCTGCGGCGGGCGGACTGCAGCAGTGCCGGCGACGGCCGGAACCGCTCGGTCGGAAAACGCATGGAGACTTCCTAGGGGGTGTACTGCACCGAATCGGCGATCTCGGTGGCCCGGTACGGCTCCGATCCAGGCACGACGACCTGGACCAGGAGCGAGCCGCCGTCCCCGTGATCGACGACTCGTTGGAGCAGCACGATATCCGCACCGAAGCAATCGCCGGAAACCCGGTCCGTGACCGTCTTCCCACCGACCGTGTGCGGGACGGCACTGCCGGCGTTGCCGCACTGCTTGCCTTCAGGGACCGCCAGCTTCACGTTCGACACCCCGATGAAGACGCCGGGCGTCCTCCCGGACCAGTCGGCGTCCTGACTCACCCGGAAGGCCGGGGTGCCGCCGGTGCCGCCCGGCGCCGTCCAGACCGATCGGGCCATCGACCGGGCCCAGGTCTCCGGCAGCCGGACCGAGAACTGGTCCTGCGAGACGACGACCATCTTGCGGCCCGAGAGGTACCAGTGTCCGGCATACCCGGCGCCGCCGCCGAGCAGCAGCGCAAGCACCGCGGCGACCACCCACCGGCCACGCCGGCGCTTCCGCGGGGCCGAGACGACCCCGACGGCGGCGGTCTCGGCGTCCGGGTCGGCCGTGTCCGCCGGATCGGTGCCCGAGTGCGCTGTCTCTGCCCGGACGCCCTCCGTTGTCACGGAACTCGCCGCGGCGACGGTCTCCGCGGTCTCCGAGGGGTCGGCGGGCTTCACGATGGTCGGCTGGTTCTCGTCGCTGAGCGCGGTCTTCGCGTCCAGGTCGTCCGACGCGATCGTCACCGTCTCGCGGGCGGCCATCGGGAAGTCGCGGGTGGGCTCGTCGAGCGCGCCGACCAGCTGCTTGGTGAACGTCTGGACGTCCGGCCAGCGCTTCTCCCGGTCCGGGTCGAGCGCGCGGACGATCGCCGCGTCGACCTGTCCCGGCAGCTCGAACCCGAGCGAGCTCGGCGGCGGCGCCACCTTCACCCGGCTGGCGGCGCCCAGCCCGTCGACCTGGTGCGGAGACCGCCCGGTCAAGGCGGCGTACGCGACCGCGCCCAGCGAGTACTGGTCGGCGCGCTGGTCGAGCCGCTCTCCGAGCGCCTGCTCCGGAGCGACGTACGACGGGGTCCCGCCGGGCATCGTGATCCGGGACACCTCGTCGAGGGACTTGCCGAGGCCGAGGTCGGACAGCACCGCCCGCTCGCCGTCGTCGGTGCTGCGGAACAGTACGTTCGCCGGTTTCACGTCGCGGTGCAGCAGGCCGCGCCGGTGCAGCGCCTGCAGGCCGCGGCCGACCTGGACGACCACGTCGACGGCGGCGGCCAGCGGGAGGGGCTCCTTCTTCAGCCGGTCGGCCAGGGTGCCGCGGTCGGCGTACGTGAGCACCAGGAACGGCCGGCCGTCCTCGAGCTCACCGACGTCGTGGGCCTGGACGACGTGCTCGGACTCGACGCGACGCAGGAACCGGCCCTCCTCGAGGAACCGCCGCCGGACCGAGTCGTCGTGCCCCCAGTTGTCGGCGAGCACCTTGATCGCCACCTCGGCGTCCAACTGCTCGTCGTGAGCCAGCCACACGGTCGCGAAACCACCCGAGCCAAGGCGTCGGCGCACGACGTAGCGACCGAGTCTGGTTGGGACCCCCATACAGGGCATTATGGGTCATTGGAGTGTCCCTACCGGGGCCGATCGAGATGCAAAGGCGCAGATGAGCGAGAGCACCAGTCCGACCGACGACCTTGCCACCCTCGCGGAGCAGGCCCAAGCGGGCGACAAGAACGCGATGGACGACCTGCTGCGGCAGGTGTATCCGCGCGTCCTGCGGATCTGCCGCAGCGTCCTGCCGTACTCCGCGGACGCGGAGGACGCCGCCCAGGAGGCGCTGCTCAACATCGCGACCAAGATCGGCACGTACTCCGGCCGCAGCAGCTTCTCGACCTGGGTCCACTCGGTCGCGGCGAACTCCGCCCGCTCGACGTACCGCAAGCTGAAGCGCTCCGCCCAGGCCGCGCACAACCCGGAGACCATGGAGAAGCCGGACCCGCGCACCACGAGCGTGATCGCCGGCACCCGCCTGGACCTCCTGGAGGCGCTGGAGACCCTGGAGCGCGACCGACCGCAGATGGTGACCCCGCTGGTACTGCGTGACGTCTACGGCCTGTCCTACGAGGAGATCGCCGCCGAGGTCGGCGCCCCGCTCGGCACCGTCAAGTCCCGCATCCACGACGCCCGCGAGGTCGTCCGGCCGCTCCTGCGCCCCAAGGACTGAAATCGGGGCCTCCCTTTCGGCGGGCTGGTGTGCTCAGATGGGGAACATGAAGAAGCTCATCAACGACCCTGCTGATGTTGTGAGTGAGGCGCTGCGCGGAATGGCGGCGGCGCACCCGGACCGCCTGCGGGTGGACCTGGAGAACCGGATCGTCTACCGCAAGGACGCGCCGAGATCCGGCAAGGTCGGACTGATCTCCGGCGGCGGGTCGGGGCACGAGCCGATGCACGGCGGGTTCGTCGGGCTCGGGATGCTGGACGCGGCCTGCGCCGGCGAGGTGTTCACGTCCCCGGTCCCGGACCAGATGATGGCCGCGACCAAGGCGGTCGACGCCGGGGCCGGCGTGTTGCACATCGTGAAGAACTACACCGGCGACGTGATGAACTTCGAGATGGCCGCCGAGCTGGCCGCCGCCGACGCCGGCACCGAGGTGCTGTCGGTGGTCACCAACGACGACGTCGCCGTCCAGGACAGCCTGTACACGGCCGGCCGGCGCGGCGTCGGTGTGACCGTGCTGCTGGAGAAGATCGTCGGCGCGGCCGCCGAGGAGGGCCGTGCGCTGCAGGAGGTCGCGGACCTCGCCAAGCGCGTCAACGACAACGGCCGCAGCATGGGGATGGCGTTGACGTCGTGCACCGTCCCGGCCGCCGGCAAGCCCACGTTCGACCTGGCCGAGAACGAGATGGAGGTCGGCATCGGCATCCACGGCGAGCCCGGCCGGCAGCGGCTGCCGCTGGCTCCGGCCCGCGAGATCGCCGAGCTGCTGGTCGACCCGGTCGTCTCGGATCTGCCGTACCAGCAGGGCGATTCGGTGATCGCGTTCGTCAACGGCATGGGCGGCACACCGCTGATCGAGCTGTACCTGATGTACAACGAGGTCGCCCAGCTCCTCGACCGGGCCGGCATCACCGTCGCCCGCTCCCTCGTCGGCAACTACATCACCTCCCTGGAGATGGCCGGCTGCTCGGTGACGCTCCTGAAGGCGGACGACGAACTGGTCCGTCTCTGGGACGCCCCGGTGAACACCCCCGGCCTACGCTGGGGCGCCTGAGCATGGGAGTCGATTCCGTCGTCAACTGGCTGCGTGACAGTGCTGGGGTGCTGCACGAGAACGCGGCGTACCTGACCGAGCTGGATGCGGCGATCGGGGACGCCGATCACGGGATCAACATGGATCGTGGGTTCACGGCGATCGGGGAGTTGCTGGACGGTACTGAGTTCGGGTCGGCGGACGAGGTGCTGAAGAAGGCCGGGATGACGTTGGTCAGCAAGGTCGGTGGGGCGAGCGGGCCGTTGTACGGGACGTTCTTCCTGCGGTTCGGGACCGCGCTGGCCGGTGCCGACCTGACGCCGGAGACGATCGGCAAGGCGCTGCACGCCGGAGTCGAGGGGGTGCTCGCGCGCGGCAAGCCGGAGCTGGGCGACAAGACGATGTACGACGCCTGGGCGCCGGCGCTGGAGGCGTACGACGGCGCGGTCGCGGGCGGAGCGGATCTCGGTACGGCGCTGACCGCGGCGGCCGAGGCGGCGGCGAAGGGGCGGGACGCGACGATCCCGCTGGTCGCGCGGAAGGGGCGCGCGAGCTACCTGGGTGAACGCAGCGCCGGCCACCAGGACCCCGGCGCGACCAGTACGACGCTGATCTTGGAGTCCGCGGCCCGCACGCTGTCATGATCGGGATCGTGGTGGTGTCGCACAGCCGTGCGCTGGCCGACGCGGCGGTCGGGCTCGCCGCGGAGATGGTTGCCGAGGACAAGCGTCCGGTGATCGCGGTGGCGGCGGGGCTGGACGCGACGACGTTCGGGACCGACGCGATGGCGGTGTCCGAAGCGATCGGCGCCGCCGACAGCGCGGACGGCGTCCTCGTGCTGCTCGATCTGGGCAGCGCGGTGCTGAGCGCGGAGATGGCGCTGGAGTTCGTCGATCCCGACGTGGCCGCGCGGGTGCGGCTGACGAGCGCACCGCTGGTCGAGGGCCTGGTCGCCGCGGTGGTCACGGCGTCGACCGGTGCTTCGCTGGACTCCGTTGCGGCCGAGGCGGTGCGCGGTCTGGCCGGCAAACAGGACCATCTCGGCGATACCCCGGCCGCCGAGGCCGCACCGATTGCCGAGGCCGATCGCACCGTGGAAGTCCTGGTGGGCAACGAGCACGGGCTGCACGCGCGGCCTGCTGCTCGACTGGTCGGGCTGGTGAACGGGTTCGACGCCGCGGTCACGCTCACCGACCTGGACACCGGCCGTGGACCGGTGGACGCGGGCAGTCTGAGCATGGTCGCGACGCTGAACGCCCAGCAGGGGCACCGGTTGCGGGTCGGCGCGAGCGGTCCCGAGGCCGCCGCGGCGCTGGCCGCGATCGAGCAGCTGGCGAAGCAGAACTTCGGCGACGAACCGGCCGTCACGGCGCCGGTCCCCGCAGCTGGGTCGGCGGGCGGATCCGGGCTGGATGTGGCGATCGGTCCCGCCGTACTGGCCGGCGCCGCGGTGGACCTGGGTGGATACGTTGCCGGTGACAACGAGCCCGGACGGCTGGAGGACGCGCTCCGGACCGCGGCCGACGAGCTTCGGGCCCTGCGGGACGGCAGCGCGGAGCACGGTGGGATCTTCGACGCGCACCTCGCGCTGCTGACCGATCGCAAGGTGCTCGACGACGTGCGTACGGCGATCTCGGGCGGCGAGTCCGCGCCGGTGGCCTGGAAGCAGGTGTACGACGAGCTGGCGTCCACCTTCGAGGCGCTCGACGACGCGTACCAGCGGGAACGGGCGCAGGACGTCCGCGCGGTGCGGGACCGGGTCCTGCGTGCGCTGACCGGGACCCCGACGGAGGAAGCCCCGGCCGACGGCATCCTCGTCGTACCGGAGCTGGACGCGGCGACTGCGGCCACGCTGGATGCCGCCCGGATCGCCGGGATCGCCGTACGGGCAGCGGGTACGACGGGACACGGGGTGATCGTGGCCCGGTCGCGCGGGATCCCGTTGATCACCGGGATCGGGAACGTCGCGGTTCCGGCCGGGACGACGGTCGCGTTCGACGCGCGGACGGGGTCGTTCGAGGTCGCGCCGGACGAACAGGCCGTCCGCGCGACGATCGCGGAGCGGGTGCACGAGCGACGTCAGGCACTCGAGGAGGCGGACCGGCCGGCAGTCACCCGGGACGGCAGGACGATCGACGTCCTGGTGAACGTGGGTGTCCTGCAGGACGCTGTGGACGCGCGCGGCGCGGACGGTTCCGGGCTGGTGCGGACCGAGGTGCTGTTCGGGGGCCGCCGGACTGCGCCGACCGTCGACGAGCAGGCCGAGACGTTCCGGGCGATCGCGCGAGCGCTGGGCGGGAAGCCGATCACGATCCGCACCTGGGACATCGGCGGCGACAAGCCGCTCCCGTTCCTGCCGCAGGCCGCGGAGGCGAACCCGTTCCTCGGCGAGCGCGGTCTGCGGGTGTTCCGTCACCGCCCCGACCTGCTGCGCGACCAGCTCGCAGCGGTCCGGCGTACGGCGGCCGAGACGCCGGTGCACGTGATGTTCCCGATGGTGACGACGGCCGACGAGGTCGACTGGGCGCTGGCGGAGCTCGGCCCGCGCGACGGTCTCGAGGTCGGGATCATGGTCGAGGTCCCCGCGGCCGCGCTGCGGGTCGCGACGCTCGCCCGGGATCTCGACTTCGTCAGCATCGGCACCAACGACCTCACGCAGTACACGACCGCGGCCGACCGCACCAACGCCGCGGTCGCGCCGCTCGCCGACGGGCTCGATCCCGCCGTACTCCAGCTGATCGACCATGTCGCCCGCACCGCCGGGGTCCGCGTCGCGGTCTGCGGCGACCTGGCCAGCGACCCCCAGTCCGCCGTACTGCTCGCTGCTCTCGGCGTGACAGAGCTGAGCGCCGTCGGGCCGCAAGTGCCGCTGGTCAAAGCGCGGCTACGGCAGGCCGACCTCGGGCTGATCGACACTGCCGCTGTGCTGGCGGCTCGGGACGCCGCTCAGGTGCGCGGCTTGCTGTAGTAGCGCAACTCGACCAAGTTGAAGCCAGAGGTGCGCTCCGGCTTCGCAGGAAGTGTGTAGGACTCTCCCGGCTCCAGGTAGGTCACGTCAGGGTGCTGCAGATCCAAGTCGACGACCAGGGCCGGGTACGGGCCGGTGTGCCAGGTGTAGGACTCGCCGGCCTCAGGGGTGACGTGCTGCACGCGGACGTCGTCCTCGTCGACGACTACCTTCGTGGGGATCTCGCCGGCCTGTTCGAAGCCTGCCGCGGCGGTGTCGACCCCGAAGTACGGGTCGCCCGATGCCTCCTCTCCCAGGTCGAGCACCTCGATCAGGCGGTTCAGGTACAGCGCATCGCCGTCGTTGGTCAGCATGTGCACCGGGGAGACCGGACGGTAGACCGATCCGCCGACCGTCTCGCTCAGGTGCCGTGCCGGGCTGCCGTCCAGCCAGTCCATGTGGCACGGCGACGTCGACAGGCACAGGACGACGTACGGGTTGTGGTGCAGGTGCCAGCCCTGGGCCTCACCCGGCTGCAGGGACACCTCCCAGACGCGGACCCGGGAGTTCTTCAGCAGCACGCGGGTCCCGATCTCACCGAGCACGACCTCGGTGCCGTCAGGGGCGGTGACAGTTGTACCGGCGGTCATGCCTTCTCCTCAATTGGTCGTTCCATCGCGACACCGGCGAGCAGGGTGCCGTCCGGCATCGGCAGCTGGGCGGACTCCACCTCGGTGAAGCCGAAAGCCTTGTAGAGCGGTACGCCGGGCAGCGTCGACATCAAAGCGAGCTTGGTGAACCCCTCCGCGCGAGCCGCGTCGGTGCAGGCGGTCAGGATCGCCCGGCCGAGCCCACGCCGCGTCCAGTCCGCCCGGACGAACATCGCCCGGATGCGGGCCGGTTCGGTCGCCGGGTCGAGCAGCCGCTCGTCCGCTCCCGCCGTACTCGCGTTGAACAGCTTGTTGCGCCGGCTCCACCCGCCGCAGGCGACGACCTCACCGTCCGCCTCCAGCACGTAGTAGGTGCCGTCGTCGATCAGTGCCGTGTCCAGCGTGGTGATGTGCTCGGCGGCACTGGCTGTCTGCTCCGCGTCGTAGTACGCCGGGAACTGCGTCTCCACCGCGGCCCGCGCCAACTCAGCCACCGCGGGCCCGTCCGCCATCACCGCCAACCGCAACTCAGCCTCCACGCCCACAGGCTAGTTCACGACTCAGGGTCGCCGTCGCGAGGAGCCGTCACTTGCGGAATCGTCTTCCGCGGTACGTCCAGGCGATCTTCGCGCCGACCAGGAGCAGGAAGAGCAGCACCGTGACGGCGCTTGCGCCGGACGTCAGAGCGTTGCCCAGGATGATCGCGATCACGACGACCACGGGCAGCGAGATCCAGAGGATCGTCGCCCAGTTGGGAGGCTGCGTCCCCGGCGGCGGCTGGTACGGCGCGGCCAGCGTGGGCTGCGGCAGGCCCTCGAAGATCGGCTCCAGGTCCGCCCGGATCCGGGCGGCGAACAGCAGATCCGTCCGCCGGTCGAGCTCCGCCTGGTCGATCCGGCCGGCGGCGAACTGGTCCGCCAAGGCGGCCGTACACACGGATCGGTCGTCGTCGGACAGCCGTAGCTTCTCCAGCGGCGTTCCCGGCGGTTGCGGCGGCCGGACGACCTGGACGGCCATCGAGCCGAACACCTTCGCCATGGTCTTGAGCGGCGATTCGACCAGGTCCTCCATGAGCTTCAGCCGGCCGGCCCCGGCCTTGGTCAGCTCGTAGTCCGGCGGGCCGGAGTCCTGCGGGCGCTTGACGACGAACGTGCCCGTGATCAGGTCGTTCAGCGCAGCCTGCACCCGCCCGTCGCTCGCGCCGGTACGGCGGACCAGCTCCGCGCGACTCAGCGGCGCGAACCGCAGGTGCTCCAGAAGCGCGTGCTCCAGCGCCGGGTCGTTCTCCACAGATTCCCCCCTCGACAGCCCCAGGTCATTGTCGCAGGCACACGTGGTCATCGAACCCACACGGAAAGCTGCAGGAAGCTGCAATCTCACGCGTGTGAAATGAGGGCGACGCCGCACCGGCTAGACAAACAGGAGCTGGAGCAAGCCTCCGGAATACGTCGGACGCAGTACGGCCTCCACCCGGACGTACTGCGTCCGCACCGGCGTGAACGCGGCCGTGTTGAGCCGGTCCACCACCACGTCGTACGGCGTGGTGTTCTGGACCGGCCGCCACGTGTCACGGTCGAGCCACAGCACCTGCCACGACTGCGGCACGCGGCACTGCCCGGAGCCGGTGTCGTCGAACCAGTACGCGGACGCCTGGGACAGCTCCCGGACCGAGCGCAGGTCGTACTCGATCCACTCCGTCGTACCTCGCCGGTCCCACCAGGTGAAGCGCGGAATCGACGTGTCCGCGGAGGATTGCGGCGTACGGCCGGAGTCCGGCGCCTCGAGCGAGTCCCCGTCGTTCACGTGCGACGCCGTGATCCTGGTGCGATAGCTCCACTCCCTGCCGTCCGGGGCGACCTGTGGGAACGACGTGACCCGCAGGCGGGCCGCACCCATCGGGATGAGCGTCACGGTCTCCACAGGCTCTTCCGACCGGGCCGGACTCGGTTGCAGCAGCCCGACGACGTCCTCGGTGTCTGTCTCCCACTGCGGGATCCGCTGCGCCTGCGTGGTCAGCGCAAGCGGCACACCCTCGGTCGTAAAGGGGTTCTCGCCCGCCTGCCGCCGTACGACGTCGAAGGAGGCGCCGGCGACCAGCCCGTAGTTCCACGGTGACTCGGGATAGACCGAGAGCTCCGGCCACTCGTCCGTGCCGCCGATGCGTTCGTAGCGTTCCTCGATCTGCAGCGAGTAGGTCAGCGGACCACGGTCCACGGACACCGAGTGCTGGTTCTCCTCCCACACCCGGGTGGTGGTGTGCATCGGCAGCGTGAGCTCGATGCGATCGCCGGCCTGCCAGGTGCGGTCGACCTTCATCCAATCGCCGGACGTGCGCACCGCCTGCCCGTTGACCTTTACGGTGGCGTCCTGTGTCCAGCCAGGACGCCTTAGATAGAAGGGGAATCGGACCGGTCGCGCGCTCTGCACAGTGAACGTGATGGTGTCCGAGAACGGGTACTCCGTCTCCTGTACCACGGTCACCGTCTCACCCGAGCCCGCTCCGACGGTCGCGGTCACCTTGCTGGCGGCGTACATGGACGCGGCCAGCCCGTTGTCCGTTGTGGCCAGCCACAGCTCCTGCACGTAGTACGGCCAGCCCATGCCGTAGTTGTGCGGGCAGCACCGGTACTGATGTACGCCGTACTTGTACGCCTGCATGGCGAACGGATTCTCGAACTGGCCGTGCTTGCGCCCGTCGTCGAGCTGCACGCTGTTCGCGCAGGTGATGTAGTGCATCACCTGCTGCCGCGGGTCGTACGACGCTGTCAGCGAGTTGAAGGCCAGCTCTTCACACCTGTCTGTCCAGGCGACGTCACCGGTGAAGCGGGTGAGCATCTCGCAGCTGTGCATCAGCTCGACGATCCCGCACGTCTCGAACCCCTGCCGCGGGTCGACGAACCCGGGCCGCGAGTTCTCGTCGCCGGCGAAGCCACCGCCCGGGAACTGGCCGTACATCCCCATCACCGTCGCGTAGTTCCGGTACGTCGCTGCTCGGTGCTCGGCCTCACCGGACAGCAGCCAGTACTGCAACGGCTCGCGGAAGCCCTGCGCCAGGTTGACGTTGTGCCAGGTGGGGATGCCACGGACGTAGTCCGCCGACCCGCTGTGCATCTTCGTCACCAGGTCGAGCAGCCACGGCTCTCCGGTGCGGTTGTAGAGCCAGTACGCGCTGTCGATGTTGTCGCCCCAGCGGAACGCACCCCACGACCGGTTGAACACCTCCGCCGGCTGCGTGTTCTGGAAGCCCAGGTACTTCGTCATGAACGGAATGACCCGCTCGTCACCCGAGTACTCGTACCAGGACCGGAACGCGGCCAGCAGCGGCATGCCCGGCCAGAAGTCCGGCCCGTCCTCCAGTGAGGTCCGCAGCCGCTCCGGACCGAACCAGCCGTCGGGCGCCTGGGTGGCGAGGATGCCGTCCATCCATCGCTGCATCCTGGTCAGTACGCCGGTGTCGCCGGTGACGTACCCGAGGTCGCCGAAGCCGCGCAGCCAGTACGGCAGCTCCTCCCACGCCCCCTGCGCGGGGTCGACCCAGCCGTTGCCTTCGTAGACCAGGAAGTCCGAGATCTCGTCGTACCGGCCGCACAGGCCATTGACCTGCAGGTCGAGCTGCTGCGCGAGCCAGCCGCGGGCCTCGATCGCGCCGGGCGGGAGCTTCTGGAACGGGACCGGCAGGAGCGGGGCTCGCTGCGGGACGTAGTGCCCGCCGCGGCCGGCCGGCAGCCCGGACGGATGGGCGGCCTCGGCCTGGGCCGGATCGACGGCGGTCATGACCGCCGCCGCGGCGAGGGAAACACCAAGGAAGTCACGTCGGGGCATTCCTTCGGGAGTGGGTTCGGGCATGGGTGTGCCTTTCGGGTGACGGGGGCGGACATCACACCGACGGAAAGACCGCACACGTTTTCCGTCGTTGACAACGTAGGACTACGGATCCGGCGGGTCAAGATCGAAGCCCAGGTCAGCAGGGCTTTTCGAGAGATCCTGCTAGGCTTCGGCGCAAGATCGGAAGGAAACATGATGAAGAGGCCAGCGGTACGGATGGTGGATGTCGCCGCGCTCGCCGGCGTGTCCGCCGGCACCGCGTCGAAAGCGCTCAGCAACACCGGGCAGCTGAGCCAGGAGACCCGGGACCGGGTACGCCGGGCCGCGGCGCAGCTCGGGTTCACACCGGACGCCCGGGGTCGTGCGCTCTCCTCCGGCCGCACGTACACCGTGGCGCTGCTGACCACCGACAGCTCGGGCCGCTTCAGCATCCCGATCATGCGCGGCGTCGAGGACGTGCTCAGCGCCGGCGAGCTCGCGACCGTCCTCTGCGACACCCGCGACGACCCGCTCCGGGAGCAGACCTACCTGCGCTCCCTCGTCGCGCGGAGCGTCGACGGCATCGTCGTCACAGGCCGGCGTACCGAGCCGCGGCGGCCGATCGACGTACCGCTGCCGGTTGTCTACGCGCTGGCCGCCTCGACGAATCCGGCCGACGCCTCGGTGATCGTCGACGACGCGGCCGGGGCCGCCGCGACCATCACCCACCTGCGCGGGATCGGTCGCACCCGCATCGCCCACGTCACCGGCCCGGCCGATCACCGGTCCGCCGCCGAGCGCGCCAAGGCCATCGCCGCTGACCTGTGCACCGAACCGCTCTTCGGCGAGTGGAGCGAACGCTGGGGCCGCCAGGCCACCGACCTGGTCCTGCGTCAGCGCCCGGACGCGATCAGCTGCGGCAGCGACCAGATCGCCCGCGGCGTCTGCGACCGGCTCCGCGAACTGGGCCACGCGGTCCCCGAGGACATCGCCGTCACCGGCTACGACAACTGGCCCGTCATGGCGCTGGCCAGCCGCCCGCCGCTCACCACCGTCGACCTCCGCCTGGAAGACCTCGGCCGCCGCGCGGCAACGCTCCTGCTGGAAGCCATCGCCGGCAAGCCGCACCACGGCGTACTGGAACTCCCGGCCCAGCTGATCACGCGGGAATCGACGCTAGGCCCTGCCTGGTGATCCAGCGCGCCGCAGCAGGCGATGGATCACCAGGCAGGGCCTACGTGCCTGAGCGGCGGCGCTCCTCGCGTTGCGGCCGGGACGCCCAGCGGTAGGTGAAGAACACCCACGCCAGCGCGGGCAGTCCGAAGATCGCCGCCGCGACCTCGCGACCGAACACCAGGAACACCAGCCCGAGCAGTGCGAACGGCAGCGCCATCCACACCGCGCCCACGAACGCCGCCCACCGCCACCGGCCGGGCTTGCGCGGCGCCGGCTTGTACAGCGACGGCGTCGGCAGACCGGCGAACACCGGCTCCAGGTCTCCGTGCGTGACGGCGTCGTTCAGCAGGTCGACCCGGCGGTGCAGCTCGGCCTCGTCCAGCCGGCCGATTGCGAACTGCTCGGCCAGCTCGTCCGTGCAGACGTGCCGCTCCTCGTCGGTGAGCCGGATGTTGACCATCCGGCGCCGGGCCGCGACCTCCCGGGCCTCCTGACCGGCCGCCGTCGCATACCCGATCAGATCGCCCGGTTTCACCGGCCGCCGCTCCGCCATCCGCCTCACCTCACCTCGTCCCTTCGAGTGTGCCAGACGCGCCGCAAGGCGTCGTCTGACGTCGCACCGGAGTGCTTGGTTGGCGAGACGCTGATCACAAGAACCGCACTCAACGTCGTCGCGGCATCGAGTCATCTCTGATCTCGACGGGCCGAACGGAGCCCCTTGACGATGGAGAAACAGACATGAAGAAGACGCTCACCGCTCGCGTTCTGGCCGGCGCCGCGATCATCGCCGCCGCGGGGCTGTTCGTCGGGATCGCGCCGAGCGACGCCGCGGTTCCGGCCCGGACCGCCGCCGTCAGCGCGCACGCCAAGCCCGCGCTGAAGGCGTCCAGCCTGCACTTCGGCTACAAGTGCTGGGGCCGCGGGAGCCACTGCAACGTCGCGGTGTACGCACCGACGGGCTGGAAGTTCACCCAGCTCAGCCGCGAGCAGGCGAAGTTCACCGACAGCTCAAACACCTGGATGCTGCGCGTCAACGGCGGCCTCGGCGGCAAGGTCAGCACGACGCGCGCCGCCGACCAGCGCATCCACGCGCTGCGCAGCGTCGCCGGCTTCAAGCTGGTGTCCCGCACCAACGGCACCGCACCGTCGAAGGTCGGCTGGTCCGCTCCGCGCGTCGCCTACACGCAGATCACCTACACCTACCGCGACGGCGCCCGCGGCCAGCGCTGGGTCACCACCCGCTTCGTCGACACCTTCGAGAACGGCCGCCGCGCCTACATCGAACTCACCGTCGCCGGCCGCCCCCAGGACAAGGCCGGCCTCACAAAGGTCCTCACCGTGGCCACCGAGCGAGTGGCACTGGTCGGTTGATGCAGCCCGCGGAGCGGCGTACGTAGCCGGTCGCCGCTCCGCGATCCCGTCGTCCGTTCAGCTGATGGGAAGAAGCATGCGGTTCCGTAGCCGGGTGAGCTGGTCGTGCGCCAGCCCGTTGGACGCGAGGAAGGCAGGCACGTCGACCGAGCTGAGGAACGCGAGCAGCTCGGCTCGAGCAGTCGCGCAATGCCTCTCCAACGCGTCCGCGGAACGTCCCGCTTCGCCGGCCCCGGGGTGCTGCTGGTAGTAGGTGTTCATGGTGCGGACGGCCAGCTCGTAGTCGTCGACGATGCAGTCCACCGGCGTGCCGGCCACCGACAGGAGCATCGCGACGATCATGCCGGTGCGGTCACGGCCCGCCCTGCAGTGCACGAGCACCCCGCCGACGGGGGCGTCCGCGATCCGCGCGAACACACCGGTGACCAAACCCGGCCAGCGCCGCAGTACGTCGCGGTAGTACGCCGGACTGTCCAGCCGCAGTCCCCACTCGGCCATGAAGACCTCGTCGTGCGGATCCTCGATCGGATGGTGGTGCTGGACCACGGCGTCGATGACCTGGACCTCCAGCCGCTCGGCCTCGTTGCGGAGGTCCACGACGGTACGGATCCCGGCCTCGGCCAGTTGCCGTCCGCCGAGGTCGCTGAGTCCGTCAGGCCGCGCCGACCGATAGACGCGGCCCGGCTGGATCGGCCCCGAGCCCGCGGGCAGGCCACCGAGATCGCGCGTGTTCACCGCACCGTCCCAGACCTGCTCGCGGTTCATCGCAAGGTCGCAGTCAGCTGAGGGCCGACGGCAGTGTGGAGGTCCACGCCTCGCGTAGCTCGGGCAGGGGGATCTCGAACTGGTCCTGGACGTCGAGGGTGTCGCCGGTGATCACGCCGATCTTCGCGTGCGGGAAGCGGCGGGCGGTGCACATGTCGGTGAACCGCACCTCTTCGGTCCGCGGTACGGCGACGACCGCGCGGCCGGCCGACTCCGCGAACAGGAACAGGAACGGGTCCAGCCCGTCCGGCGCCCACACCCGCGCGCCGACGCCGCCGCGCAGCGCCGACTCGGCCAGCGTCTGCGCGACGCCGCCGTCGCTGACGTCGTGCGCCGCGTCGATCAGCCCGTCGCGGGACGCGTTGATCAGGATGTCGGCCAACTGCTGCTCCGCCGCCAGGTCCACCGCCGGCGGCCGCCCGCCGAGGTGACCGTGGATCACGTGCGCCCACTCGGAGCCGGACAGCTCCTCCGCGGTCTCGCCGAGCAGATACAGCTGGTGGCCCTCCATCTCGGCCGTGAACCCGATCGGCGTCCGGCGGGTCACGTCGTCGATCACGCCCAGCACGCCGACCACCGGCGTCGGCAGGATCGGCGTCGCACCGGTCTGGTTGTAGAACGAGACGTTGCCGCCGGTGACCGGCGTACCGAGCTCCCTGCACCCGTCGACCAGGCCGCGGATCGCCTCGGCGAACTGCCACATCACCGCCGGGTCCTCGGGCGAGCCGAAGTTCAGGCAGTCGGTGACCGCGACCGGCCGCGCGCCCGTCGTCGCGACGTTCCGGTAGGACTCCGCGAGCGCGAGCTTCGCACCGGTGTACGGGTCGAGCTTCGCGAACCGCCCGTTGCAGTCGGTCGACACCGCGACCCCGAGGCCGCTGGTCTCGTCGACCCGGATCATGCCGCTGTCCTCGGGCTGCGCGAGCACCGAGTTGCCGAGCACGTACCGGTCGTACTGGTCCGTCACCCAGGACTTGTCGCAGAGGTTGGGCGAGGCGACCAGCGTGAGCAGCGTTTCCCGCAGTTCCGCGCCGCTGCTTGCCCGCGGCAACTTCTCGGCGCCGTCCGCCTGCAGCTCGTCCTGCCAGTCGGGCCTGGCGAACGGGCGCTCGTACACGGGACCCTCGTGCGCGACGGTCCGCGGCGGTACGTCGACCACGCGCTCGCCGTGCCAGTCGATCTCCAGCCGGCCGGTGTCCGTGACCTCGCCGATCACGTCGGCCTGCACGTCCCACTTCGCGCAGATCTTCAGGAACGCCTCGACGTTGTCCGGCGTGACGACCGCCATCATGCGTTCCTGCGACTCGCTCATCAGGATCTCTTCGGGCGCCAGCGACGCGTCCCGCAGCGGCACCTTGTCGAGCGAGACGTGCATGCCGCCGTCACCCGCGCTGGCCAGCTCGGATGTCGCGCAGGACAGGCCCGCGCCGCCCAGGTCCTGGATGCCCTCGACCACACGCGCCTGGAACAGCTCGAGCGTGCACTCGATCAGCAGCTTCTCCATGAACGGGTCGCCCACCTGCACGGCAGGCCGCTTGGTCGGGCCGCCGTCGGCGAACGTCTCGGACGCCAGCACGGACACGCCGCCGATCCCGTCGCCGCCCGTCTTCGCGCCGTACAGGATGATCTGGTTGCCGACGCCGCGGGCGTTCGCCAGGTGCAGGTCCTCGTGCCGCATGACGCCGACACAGAGCGCGTTCACCAGCGGGTTCCCGACGTACGTCGGGTCGAAGACGACCTCACCGCCGATGTTCGGCAGGCCGAGGCTGTTGCCGTATCCACCCACGCCGGACACGATCCCCGGCAGCACCCGCTTCGTGTCGGGAGCGTCCAGCGGGCCGAACCGCAGCGGGTCCATCACCGCGACCGGGCGGGCGCCCATCGCGAGGATGTCGCGGACGATGCCGCCGACCCCGGTCGCCGCGCCCTGGTACGGCTCGACGTACGACGGGTGGTTGTGCGACTCGACCTTGAACGTGACCGCGTACCCCTCGCCGATGTCGATGACGCCGGCGTTCTCACCGATGCCGGCGAGCATCTTGCCGGCCGGGGTCTCCTGCGGGATGTCGGCGAACTTGCGCAGGTGCACCTTGGACGACTTGTACGAGCAGTGCTCGCTCCACATCACCGAGTACATGGCCAGCTCGCAACTGGTCGGCCGCCGCCCGAGGATGTCCCGGATGCGCTGGTACTCGTCCGGCTTCAGCCCGAGCTCAGCCCACGGCTGCTCGACGTCCGGCGTGTTACTTGCGTTGCTCACAGTGTCGGTCGACAACTCAGGACTCCTGCACTAGGTGGGACTCAGGTGAAACGGTAGCTGGCTGGTGGGAGGCCATCAGATGGGCCACCAGGAGCGGGACGGCGAAACCGGCCATGATCGCGGGCAGTGCCACACCGGCGTCGTTGAGGAGCATGCCGACGAGGCCGCAGGTCGACAGCGCGAGCAGCGTCGGCCGGACCATCGGGAAACTGTTGTAGAAGGCGCGGTACGACTCCGAGGGAACACGCTGCGGCAGGACCGTGGCCAGCATGCAGGCGATCACGGCGACGAGCATCGCCCAGCCCGACGGTCCGGTGAAGAACTGGACTGCCATCTGCAGCTTGCGGATCAGTACGTCGCTGACGTCGCCGTCGAGAAGGCGAGCGACAAACGCGCCGAAGTGGCTGCGTTGGTCCGGCGGACGCAGGTAGTCGAGGAACGCGACCGCCGACACGGCCAGCAGACCGGCCACGCCTACACCGATCAGTGCGCGCAGTGAGATGCTCCCGCGCCACGTCAGCCAGGCCATGAGCAGGACGGCCGGCGTCAGCGCGATGATGCCGCCGAAGTCCGTCCCCCAGCCCGGTCGGCCGTCCACGACAATCGCAGCACCGCCGATGACCAGCACGGCGACCGCTGCCTGCACCCTGCTCTTGCTGATGAGCTTCTGCGCCGTCCAGCCCGCGGTGACGAGAGCGCCGACCGCCAGCGTCGCGAACGTGGAGTTACCGAAGCCGTAGAACCTCCCGCCGATCACAGGGCCGTCAGCGAACATGCTGCCGACCTGGAGCGGCGTACCGAGCACACCGTCGACCAGGAGGATCACGTACGCCGCCAGCGCGAGGCCGAGGAAGGCGTACCGCTTCAACACCACCTGCGCCAGCGCCGCCGACAGCGCGCTGAGCCCGAGAACCACGCAGTACAAGGAGAATCCGGGTGACGGCCAGCGCCACCAGACGGTGAGTGTGGACAGGAAGACCGCCACGAAGAATCCGCCCTGCACCAGCAGCGTGAAGACGAAGGTACGCCGGGACGCGGGCGAGCGCCGGAACAAGAACCAGACCAGCGCGAGCACCTCGGCCGCGACGATCGTCAGCGCCACCGCGAACAGCATCGGCCGCGGCTGCTCGAACCGCTCGTTGGTGTCCAGCCGGTCCTCGATGACAGCAGCCGCGTCGGTGTGGAGGTCCCCGGTGGCGTGGATCTCGTTGCCGTCCAGCGGACCGGCCTTGGCGGACCCCGCCGGGTCGACCTCTGCCGCGTCCCGGCCCTTCAGGATCGTCGCGGTCACGTCGGTGAGCTGGATCAGCCCCGGCCGACGGGTGCTGTCACTGGTCAGCCAGCGCGGCCCGTTGTCCGGCGGCAACTGCATGGCGACCAGCGGCTGCTGGTGCGCGTTCGCGAGCTCCTGGCTGACACCGACCAGCAGCACCCAGCCGCCGGCCGCGCGTGCCTGCGCGACCAGGTTGGCGACCTTCTGCCGCGCCTCGGCCCGGCCTTCGC
Source organism: Kribbella sp. NPDC003505 (assembly GCF_040610875.1). NCBI lineage: Bacteria > Bacillati > Actinomycetota > Actinomycetes > Propionibacteriales > Kribbellaceae > Kribbella > Kribbella sp. NPDC003505. The sequence goes on from NZ_JBEXNA010000005.1 coordinate 495,034, forward strand.
GCGGCGGCAACGCACCGGCGTCGACGATCGCGTCGCCACAGTCCGGCTTCGCCAGTTGGGACGGGTCGAACTCCGGCTGCCAGTTGCGGACAGTGCCGTCCGTGCGAGCCAGGGCGATCGCGGCGCCCGGTCCGAAGCCGCAGATGGGGTACCCGGTCTGGCCGAGGCGGCCGATCGGCGCCCCGGTGTGGTGCTCGGCCTGCCGGTCGACGTACGCCTGCCAATCGGCCACCTTGCCGTTCGACACGGCGGGCGCGGCACAGGGCTGGTCGGGAACGCTCCCCCAGGCCCTGGTGCCTGCGCTGATCGTCAGCCACCCGTCGACCGGGCAGGTGTGCGGGCCCGCCGTCTTCACCGAGATCGAGCCGACGTGGGACTGGTTCACCAGGGCGGTCAGCTCGGGCGACGCCTGCACGTCGTTCCAGGTCAGCCCGGGCACGCCGATGACCACGACCTTCGCGAGCAGACCGGCAGGCTGCGCCGACGCCGTACCGGTGGTCAGCAGCAGGACCGCCGCCGTCAGCAGAACGGCGCGGACCAGGGCCTGTCTGGCGATGGATCGCCAGACAGGCCCTCGCCTGGTGAGGCTCATCAGGAGGCGACGACGGCCTTCAGCACCGAGGTGAAGAAGCCCAGGCCGTCCGTGGTCGGGCCGGTCAGTGTCTCGACGGCGTGCTCCGGGTGCGGCATCAGGCCGACCACGTTGCCCCGCTCGTTGGTGATGCCGGCGATGTCGCGGTAGGAACCGTTCGGGTTGCCGAGGTAGCGGGCCACCACCCGGCCCTCACCCTCCAGGCGGTCCAGCGTGGCCTCGTCGGCGACGAAGGAGCCGTCCTGGTTCTTCAGCACGATGGTGATCTCGTGGTTGGCGTCGTAGTCGCCGGTCCACGCGGTGCGGTTGTTCTCGATCCGCAGCCTCTGGTCCTTGCAGACGAACTTGCGGTGGTGGTTCTTGATCAGCGCGCCCGGCAGCAGGTGCGACTCGCACAGCACCTGGAAGCCGTTGCAGATGCCGAGCACCGGCATCCCCTCGCCGGCCCGCTTGATGATCGTGTCCATCACCGGCGCGAACCGGGAGATGGCGCCGGCGCGCAGGTAGTCGCCGTACGAGAAGCCGCCGGGCAGGACCACCGCGTCGACGCCGTGCAGGTCCGCGTCGCCGTGCCAGAGCGCGACCGCCTCGGCTCCGGCCACCGCGGCCGCGCGCCGCGCGTCGGCGTCATCGAGCGAGCCCGGGAAGGTGACGACCCCGATCTTCACTGGTTCTCCACGTGCAGCGTGTAGTCCTCGATCACCGGGTTGGCCAGCAGGGTGTCCGCGGCCTTCCGGATCTCCGCAATGGTCTCCTCGGTCGCCTCACCGTCCAGGGTGATCTCGAAGCGCTTTCCCTGCCGGACGTCGGCCACACGAGAGAAGCCGAGCCGGCCGAACGCGCCGTGCACCGCCTTGCCCTGCGGGTCGAGGATCTCGGGCTTGAGCATGACGTCGACGACAACGCGAGACACTGACTACTCCAGGTTCGTTGCGGGGTGACGCCTGAATCCTACCGACCGCGGCCCGGAATGCCGCATCGTGGACTATTCACTCAGTACATACACGCAGTGTATAGTTCTGGCCATGGCCACTGCTGAGCTCGTTCTCGGGCTGCTGAGCGCCGGCCCGGCACACGGGTACGACGTGAAGCGCGGCCATGACGCCTGGTTCCCGGACAGCCGGCCGCTCGCCTTCGGGCAGGTGTACACGACGCTCGGGCGACTGGAGCGCGACGGACTGGTCGAGGTGATCGACAAGACCTCCGGCGGCGGACCGGACCGGACGGTCTACGCGCTCACCGGCAAGGGCCGCGACCACCTCAGCGAATGGCTCACCGACCCGGTGCCCCCGGCCTGGGGCAGCGCCGACGAGGTCTTGCGCAAGCTCGTGGCAGCGATCCGGACCGGCGGCGACGCAGCCGGATTCCTTGCCCGCCAGCGCGCCAGTCACCTGCGCCGGATCCGTGAGCTGCGCGAGACGCCGGCCGACGACGACCCGACCTCACCACTGGTCCGCGAGTACATCGTGGCTCACCTGGACGCCGACCTGCGCTGGCTCGACAGTGCCCTTGACCGCATCTCCGAGCAGAGGGGAGCTCGCTGATGAATGCCGTTCTGGAGCTGGAGAAAGTCGAGTACGCCTACCGGCGCAACACCGCGCTGCGCGGTGTCAGCCTGCAGCTCAAGCCGGGCGAGGTGGTCGCGGTGACCGGTGCGAGCGGTTGCGGCAAGTCGACGCTGCTGCACTGTGCGGCCGGCATCCTCGCCCCGGACGCCGGTGTGGTGCAGGTGGACGGCCAGGACCTTGCAGAGCTGCCGGAAGAGCAGCGCGCGGCGCTCCGACGGACAAAGGTCGGCGTCGTGCTGCAGTTCGGCCAGCTGGTGCCGGACCTGCCGCTGGTCGACAACGTGGCGTTGCCGTTGCTGCTGGGCGGGCATGAGCGCGGCGAGGCTCACCAGGCTGCCAGGCGATGGCTGGATCAGGTCGGCATTGCCGAGGACGCGGACGCGGTTCCAGCCGAGCTCTCCGGTGGCCAGACGCAGCGTGCCGCAGTAGCACGTGCACTGATCACAGGTCCGTCTGTCGTCCTCGCGGACGAGCCCACCGGCAGCCTGAACAGCAGGGCCGGCCAGGAGTTGCTCGACGTACTGCTGGAGGCCGCCCGCTACCGCGGCGCCGCTCTGCTGATGGTGACGCACGACAACCTCGTGGCTGCGTCGGCGGATCGCGAGATCAGGCTGCGCGACGGCCTGATCCAGCACGAGGTAGCGCTCTGATGACACTCGAGACCCTGGTGCAGCTGGCACGCTCACGGACACCGGCGGACCGCAGCCGGGTCCAACTGGCCACCGCGGCTCTCGCACTCAGCGGAGCACTGCTGATCGGCGCGCTCCGCATCGCGCGTCTCGGCAAGGGCGAGCTGGGCAACGACATCTACAGCAACTACATCGCCGAGAGCGGTCTCCGCTCGGGCCTGATCGCGATCTTGATCATCCTGGCCGCGCTGACCGGTGGCCTGGCGGTCCAGGCGCTACGGCTGGGCACTGCGGCTCGCGAACGGCGACTGACCGCTCTGCGACTGGCCGGCGCATCCCGTAAGCAGCTGCGGCAACTGACCGTCGCCGACGCGGCCATTGCTGGTCTGGCCGGCGGACTGCTCGCCGGGCCTGCCTATCTGGTGCTCAGTCTGCTCTTCGGCACGCTCCCGCGGATGGCGCGGATCCTGCCCGGTGCGGAGCCGATCGACGCGCTCCTCTGGATCCCGGTCGTGGTGATGACGACAGCAGCGGGCGCGGTGATCGGCGGCCTCCTGCACCGCGACGGAACGGCCGCACCACAACCACAGTCCGCGACACAGCGTCGTACCGGCATCGTCGCCGGACCGGTCCTCGTCGCGCTCGGGCTCCTCACGTCGCCGTACATGGGCTACGTCGGGTCCACCATCGCGCTTGCCGGGACGGCGTTGCTGTTCCTGAGCACCTCAGGCCTCTGGATCCGCTGGCTCGGGCGGCGACTGCAGCGGTCCGGCGATCCCGCCAACCTGCTCACCGGCGTCCGCCTGATGACCGACTCACGGCCCAGCTCCCGGATCTGCATGCTGCTGGGCAGCTGCGGTTTCCTCGTCGGCTCGATGGCGAACGGGATCGCGAGCGTCGTCGCCGACCAGACGACGATCTCGGCGACCTCGGCGACCTCGGCGAGCTTCTACACCACCGGATTCGGTCTGACGATCGCCGGCCTCGTGCTGATCGTGCTGACCGCGATGGCCGCACTGATCGTCGGCGTCGCCGATCAACTGGTCGACCAGCGTCGTCAGCTCGCCAGCCTGACCGCGCTAGGCGTGGACCTGCCGTTCCTGCGTCGCGTCATCCGCCGGCAGCTGACCGTGGTCGCCGCTCCGGCCCTGGCCGCCGGTCTGCTGTTCGGCACGGTGATCGGTATCAACCGCGTGTCCGGCGGTGCGGTCGGGCCGTTCGATCCGGGCACGCTGCTGCTCGCGGCGATCCTGACGGCCGCGGGCTGGCTGCTCGGTCACCTCGGCGGCGCTGCCGCCGGACTCCTGCTTCGCAACCAACTGCGGGACGCACTCGATCCCGAGAATCTGAGGGCAGCTTGATGACGTCAGTTCCGTTGCTGGTCCGGCCCGCGCTGCTGCTCGGGGTGCCGAACCGGATCACACTGGCCCGGACCGTCATCGCGATGGTGGTCGCGACCTATGCGTTCCGGACCGGCGAGCTGACCTGGCTCGTGGTCGGGTACTTCACCTACTGGTTCGGCGACAGTCTCGACGGCTGGGTGGCTCGCCGGCGCGACGAGGAGTCACTGTCCGGGGCGGTCTTCGACATCGTCTGTGACCGGGCCTGCTCGTTCCTGCTGGCGGCCGCGTTCATGGCGACGTACCCGGGCACGATCGGTCCGCTGGCGATCTACCTGATCCAGTTCGGCGTGCTGGACACGATGCTGACGTTCTCGTTCCTGCTCTGGCCGTGGATGCTCAGCCCGAACTACTTCTACAAGGTCGACCGGCCGATCTTCGTCTGGAACTGGTCCAAGCCGGCCAAGGCGCTGAACACCGGCGCCGTGGTCGTCTCGCTGGTCGTCGCCGGGCAGACCGGAGCCCAGTGGCTGCCGTACGCCGTCGCGGTCGCGGCCTGCGTTGTGAAGGTCGTCTCGTCGTACCGGCTGGTCATGATCCTGGTCGGCCGGCAGGCCGCCGCCCCGGGGGAAGCTGCCGCATGAGGCTCAGGTGTGACCCTGGTCGCTCCCGGAAGTGGTGCTAACTCCCGTGGCAACGGTCTTCGTCGCACATAGCCTCGATGTCATGTGGTTGTGGCAACTGGTGCTCGCGGTGGGCTTCGGTATCGGGTCCGCCGTCGTGCCGTTCCTGAACGCCGAGGCGTACGTGCTCGGCGTCGGTGTCACCCATGCCCTGAACCCGGTGGTCGCCGCAGTCGGCGTCGCGGTCGGGCAGACCATCGGCAAGGTCGCGATGTTCCTCGCCGTCCGGTACCGGCCAGGCTACGCGGCCCGCCGGACCAAGGAACCCAAGGCGGTCGATCTGGACACCCGCTGGGGCCGTTTCGTCCAGCGCAACCGTGACCTCAGCAAGCGTCTCCTGGACGCGATGAGCGACAGCCGCTGGGGCATGCCGGTGACGCTGCTGAGCGCGTTCGTGGGCATTCCGCCGCTGTACGGCGTGGCGCTGATCGGCGGCGCCTCGCGGATGCGGACCGCCGTCTTCACGCTCGCGGTTCTGCTCGGCCGCGGCGCCCGCTTCGTCCTGCTCGCGCTCGGCGTGGGCCTGTTCTAGCCCTCGAACTTCCGGCCGGTCAGCTGTTCGTAGGCCGCGATGTACGACGCGCGGGTCCGCTCGACGACCTCGTCGGTCAGCGGCGGCGGCGCCTCGCCGGACGTCCGGTCCCAGCCCGACTCGAACTGCAGCCAGTCGCGCACGATCTGCTTGTCGTACGACGGCTGCTGCTTGCCCGGGGACCACTGGTCGGCCGGCCAGAACCGGCTCGAGTCCGGGGTCAGCACCTCGTCGGCCAGCACCAGCGTCCCGTCCGCGCGGGCGCCGAACTCGAACTTGGTGTCCGCCAGGATGATCCCGCGCTCCTCGGCCATCGCCCGCGCGGTCGTGTAGATCTCGAGCGTCGTGTCGCGCAGCACGGCCGCGGTGTCCGCGCCGACGGTCGCGACCACCGCGTCGTACGAGACGTTCTCGTCGTGCTCGCCGAGCTCGGCCTTCGAGGCCGGCGTGAAGATCGGGGTGTCGAGGCGTGACCCTTCGACCAGGCCGGCTGGCAGCGGGATCCCGCAGACCGCGCCGGTCGCGTTGTAGTCGAGCAGACCGGTGCCGCTCAGGTATCCACGTGCCACGCACTCCACCGGGTAGATCGCGAGCTTCTCGCACACCACGGCCCGGCCCGCGACCTCGGCCGGAACGTCGGTCGAGATGATGTGGTTCGGCACGTCGAGCTGCTCGAACCACCACAGGCTCATCGCGGTGAGCACCTTCCCCTTGTCGGGAATCACCGACTCCAGGATCCAGTCGAACGCGCTCATCCGGTCGCTCGCGACCATCAGCAGGTCGCCGGACTCCAGCTCGTAGAGGTCCCGGACCTTGCCGGAGTGGAGGTGCTTCGCACCGGGGATCTCGGGCGCCTGCGGAAGTGTGGTCACGACGCCGATTCTTCCATCCGCCTACTTGCGGGCGCGCAGGGCCACCAGCTTCCCGCCCACCGCGAACAGGCCGTCGCGGACCGTGCACACGATCGGGTTCCGGGTCTGGGCGAGCCGGCCGAGGCTCCGCGACCTCTTGACCAGCTTGGTCGTCGCCGGCCGCCGCTCCGCGTCGTACGCCGTCAACGCTGTCCGGAGGTCGGCGTTGCCGAGGTGCCGGCCGAGCGCGCCGGCGTCCTCGATCGCCGAGCAGGCGCCGCGGCCCAGATTCGGCGTCATCGCGTGGGCGGCGTCCCCGAGCAGCACCACCCGGCCCTGCACGAACGGCACCAGCGGCAACGTCAGGTCGTAGATGTCGTTCTGCAGGATCTTCTCGCTGCCCGCGATCAGCCGCGGGATCGGGTCGTGCCAGCTCTCGAACACGGTCGGCTCGCTCGTCGTTCCGGCCGGCTGGTTCGCGGTCCCGTACCAGTAGAACCGCCCGTCGATCAGCCGCGCGAACCCGAACAGTTGCCCACGGCCCCAGGTTTCGCCGCCGCCGTCGTCGAGGTCGACGTCCGCGATCCCGCGGTACGCCGTGAAACCGGAGTACCGCGGTCCCTTGTACTGCGGATAGAGAACGCCGCGCACCGCGCTGCGGATCCCGTCCGCGGCGACCAGGAGGTCGGCGCGCAGGTCGTCGTTGACCGTGACGCCGTCCGCGTCCTGGGTGATCGTGCGGACGTCGCACCCGGTCCGGACCGTCACCGCCGGGCCGAACTCAGCCGTGATCAGGTCGTGCAACTGGGCCCGATGAATCATCACCGGCAGCTCCATGCCGAGGTCCGGCGCGCCGACGACCCAGCGGCCGTCGGGTCTCCGCATCCCGGCAGGCCTGGACTGCACCGAGGCCTTCTCGACGCCCTTCACCCCGAGGTCCTCGAGCACCGCGACCGCCGACGGCCACACCGAGATACCGGCGCCCACCTCGCCGAGCTCCGCAGCGCGCTCCAGAACCGTGACCTGCCAGCCGCACCGCTGCAGCGCGACAGCCGCCGTGACCCCGCCGATCCCCGCTCCCACCACGATCGCCGTACTCATGACCTCGACTCTACATCTGTAGAGTTTGGTTGGGAAGTGCGAGACTGTGCCGCGTGACGAAGGAGCGTTTGCGCGGCGCGGACCGGCAGGACGCCATCGCGGACGCCGCCATCCGGCTGGTCGCGACCCGCGGGCTACGCGGCCTGACCCACCGCGCGGTCGACGCCGAGGCCGGTCTCCCCCCGGGCTCCACGTCGTACTACCTGCGCACCCGCAACGCCCTGCTCACCGCGTGCGTGCACCGGATGCTCACCCGCGACGTGACCGGGATGCCGCCGGCCGGTGCGGACGCGATCGAACTGATGGTGGCCATGACGACCGGACTCGCCCGGGACCGGCCGGAGGACCTGGTCGCACGGTACGAGCTGTCGCTGGAGGCGAGTCGTCAGCCGGAGTTGCGCGCCGCGATCAACGCGGGCGGGCAGCAGTTGCGGACGATGCTCGCGCACCTGCTGGCCGGTCTCGGCGTCCCCGATCCGGAGGCCGCGGCGTGGCCGGTCGCCGCGATGATGGACGGGTTGATGTACGACCGGGTCGCCGGGGCCGGGGGCACGCTCTCACCAGAAGCGTTCGAGGCCGCCGTACGACGCTCCGTCACGGCACTGATCGCCGGACTCAGAGACGGTCCGTGACCGCGACGAAGGTGAAATAGCAGACGCCGAGCAACATGCCGACGTGGCCGAGCACCGACAGGCCGGCGCCGGAACCCCAGGAATCACTCTGCGCATCCTCGGAGTGCTTGCCGCCACTCGGCAACCAGCGGGCGAGAAGCAACAACCCGACGGCGGTCAGCAACCACCAGCCGGCCAGGATCACCAGCGCGATCCCCCGCCGACCGGTGACCAGGGCAACAACCCACCCGAGCAACGTGACCACGCCGACCAGCGTGTGCATCCGCAGGAGAGTCGCGGAGTACCCATGCCGGCCGGCGCCGTGACCGGTGCCGTCGACAACAGTCCCCCCGAGCCGGACACGCGTGATCAGCACGACGACCGCCCCGAGCGCGGTCAGGAACCAGGTGACGTTCGACCATTCCACGTCCCGATCATTACCCCACCCCACACCCCCGCGAACCCTCCCGCGTGTCATCCCATCCCTTGACGCGCGTCAAGCCGGCCGACCCCAGGTCCACTTTGTGCACCCACCGACCATTTTCGGGCCGCCGAAATGAGCGGTGGAGGCACAAAGACGCCCGGCGGGCCGAGTGTCCGCTCGGGGCCCGCCGGGCTGCTCGGTCAGCTGGTCCGGGGTTGGCCGGGGATCTGCTGTGTGCCGGTGCCTTGGCCTTGCTGGGTTCCGCCTTGGCTTTGGTTCGGGAGGGTGCCCTGGCCCAGGCCCGTGCCCTGGCCGTTGCCTTGGGGGAAGCCACCGCGGAAACCGCCGCCGGGGCCGCCGAACTGGCCCTGCTGGTTGCTTGTGCCGTCCCATGAGTGCCCGACCGCCATGCCGCCGAGGAAGGCGAGCACCGCGAGGATCGAGCCGGCACCCGCCAGCATCAAGGTGCTCGGCCGTCCGCCCTTCGTCCCTTCGGGTTTCGCCGCTTCGGGCGGCGCCGGGGAGTACTGCGCGGACGGCTGCTGACCCACAGGCTGCTGGGGCGGCGTAGCCGGGTTGTTCTGGGCGGCCCGCGCCGCCTGGAACTGGGCTTCGGTGGACTGACTCATTTCTCAGGCTCCTGTTCCGGTGGAGAGGTCGTACACGGTGGTGTTGCCGACGGTCTGGGACTGGAAGTTGTCGCTGACCCAGGTGGCGATCTCGCTGGAGGTGCCGTCGCGGCCGCCCATCATTCCGCCGTCGCCGCTGCCGATGAAGTAATGGATCTTGCCCTGGGCAACCAACTCCTTGAACTCGGCGAGCGAGGGCGCCGGGTCGGTCCCGTTGAACCCGCCGATCGCCATGATCGGCTCGCCGGACGCGATCTGCAGCGGCGCGGCGCCGTTCGCGGTCACCGACGCGGCGGCCCAGGTGTACCCCTTCGCCCCCTGCTGCAGCAGCGTCACCAGCTCGCTCGAGACACCGCTGATCCCGCCGCCGCCAAGGAACCCGCCGACACCGCCAGGGCCGCCCTGCTGCTGCGTAGCACCGGTACCAGCCCCAGGTTGCTGCGCGTTACCGCCGGGCGGCGTACCCATGCGCCCGCCGCCGAACCCACCACGCCCGCCGCCCATCATCCCGCCGGAACCCGACGGCCCAGCGGACGGCAGTGCGCCGGCATGCGCCGCGCTGATCGTCTCGACCGAGTACGCCGTCGGCCCGGCCAGCGCGCTCACCGCGAGCAGCGTGGCGGCGAACAGCCCCGCCCGCCGAGCCGTCGTACGACGCAGCTTCAAGTCCGGCAGCAGCATCAGCGACCCGGCCGCCACCACACCGGCGGCAAGAACCACCCAGCGCAGCCACGGCTGCCACGAAGGCGTCTGATTCAGCAGCGCGAAGCTCCACCCGGCCGTCAGCACGATCCCACCAGCCAACGTTGTGCGCGGCAACCATTCCGTACGGCGCCGCCACAGGACCGCCATCGCCGCCCCGATCAACGCCCCGATCGCCGGCGCCAGTGCAATCATGTAGTAGCTGTGGATGATGCCCTGCATGTAGCTGAACACCAGACCGGTGACGACCAGCCAACCACCCCACAGCAGCGCGAACGCGCGCTTCCGGTCGGTGCGCGGCGCTTTGCCCGCGGCAACGACCAGGACGACGGTCGCGATCAGGGCCGCCGGCAGCAGCCAGGCGATCTGCGAAGCGAACTCACCGCCGAACAATCGCTGTACCCCGGCCGCGCCGCCCCAACCGGGGTTACCGGCACCGCCGCCGACCGAGCCGGTCTCGTTGCCGTTCAACCGGCCGAGCCCGTTGTACCCGAGCGTCAGCTCGAGAATGCTGTTGGTCGACGACCCACCGATGTACGGCCGAGCCGAGGCCGGCAGCAACTCGACGATCGCAACCCACCAGCCGGCGCTGATGATCAGCGACACCGTCGCCAGCACGAGATGCACCAGCCGCTTCCCGAGCGCCGGCTTCCCGGCGACCAGATAAGCGATCCCGAACGCCGGCAGGACCAGGAACGCCTGCAGCATCTTCGTCAGGAACCCGAACCCGACCAGCGCACCGGCCAGCATCATCCACCGCGCCGCGTGCTTGGTCGAGTCGATCGCCCGCGTCACGGCCCACGCGCCGGCGCACAGCAGCAGGATCAGCAGCGCGTCCGGGTTGTTGAAGCGGAACATCAGGACCGCGACCGGTGTCAGCGCGAGGATCGCCCCGGCCAGCAGACCGGCGTTCGCGGAGAACCAGCGCCGTACGGAGACGTACACGAAGCCGACGCTCGCGACTCCCATCAGCGCCTCGGGGACGAGCATGCTCCAGGTGTTGAACCCGAAGATCCGCCCCGACAGTCCCATCACCCACAGCGAGGCGGGTGTCTTGTCGACGGTGATGAAGCTCGAGGAGTCGAAGGACCCGAAGAACCAGGCCTTCCAGCTCGTCGACCCGGCCTGTACAGCCGCGGCGTAGTACTCGTTGGCGTACCCGTTCTTGGACAGGCCCCACAGGTACGCGATCGCGGTCAGCGCGAGCAGACCGCCGTACAGCACCTTGTCGCGACTCAACGTGTACGGCGTACTGATCGCGCGAGGCTCGGTGGCCTCGACGGGATCGGACAAAGTGGTCATGTCAGTTGCTCCGGGTGTTCTCGAGAACCGGCGGTTCGAAAGTGGGCAAGGTAGGCGCGTCGTCGTCGAACACCCACGTCTGGAAGAGACTGAACCGGACCACGGTGGCTGCCAGGTTCGCGATGGTCAGGACGGTGATCTCCACCGCCTGGTGCGGCGCCGAGACCGCCGTGTGCAACAGCCACAGCGACGCGGCGGTCAGGCTCCAGCCGATGCCGAAGGTGACCAGGCCGCGCAGCTGATGCCGCCAGCGGCCTTCCACCCCACGCACCCCGAACGTGATCCGCCGGTTGAGCGTGGTGTTGCCGACCGCGGTGATGAGCAGCGCCAGCAGGTTCGCGACCTGGGCCGGCATCCCCTGGCGCAGCATCAGATAGAGCAGCGCGTACGCCGCTGTGCTCAGCACGCCGACCGCGCAGAACCGCAGTACCCGCGCGGCCATCGCCGTCCGCGGATCGAGGATCCGGGGCCGCCCGTACTGCTGCCGGATCGGCTCCAGGTCGACGCGACTGCGCATCAGTCTGGCGATCCCCCGCAGATCCTCGTCGACCGTCTTCGCGATCGCGACCCGGGAGTCCAGGTCGTCCACCCAGTCCACCGGGACCTCGTGGATCCGCAGGCCGGCCTTCTCGGCCAGCACCAGCAGCTCGGTGTCGAAGAACCAGCTGGTGTCCTGCACGAGCGGCAGCAGCTCCTGTGCCACGTCGGCCCGGATCGCCTTGAACCCGCACTGCGCGTCCGAGAAGTGCGCGCTCAGCGTTGCCCGCAGCAACAGGTTGTACGAGCGCGAGATGAACTCCCGCTTCGGCCGCCGGACCACCCGGGAGCTCTTCGCCAGCCGGGTGCCGATGGCAACATCACTGTGCCCGGCGAGCAGCGGCGCGACCAGCGGCAGCAGCGCGTTCAGGTTGGTGGACAGGTCGACGTCCATGTAGGCGAGCACCTCGGCGGTACTCGCGGACCAGACCTGTTTCAGCGCCCGGCCGCGCCCGGACTGCTCGAGCCGGACCACCCGGACCCCGGGCAGCTCGGCGGCGAGCAGCGCGCCGATCTCATAGGTCGCGTCGGTACTTCCGTTGTCCGCGATGCAGACCTCGGCCGGAAACGGGAAAGCGGTGTCGAGGAACTCCCGCAACCGTCTGATGTTCGGTCCGAGGTCGTTCTCCTCGTTCTTGACGGGTACGACGATCTCGACCCGAGGGTGACCTGGAATCTGCATGCCACCGATGCTGTCCGGCCAAGCTGAGTCAGCCCCTGTGTGTGGCTGGCAGTTTGCTGGGAGCTACCGGGTTCGACGGAGCCAGAGCAGGCCGAGTACGGGCAGGAGCAGCGGGACGAAGCCGTAGCCCTGGCCGAAGTGCGACCACACGGTCGCGTCCGGGAAGTCGTCCGGTACGGCGTAGCTGAACGCGCCGATCGCGAGCACACCGATCAGCTCGGTCGCGATCGCGGCCGTGGCGACCTTGCGGGACACCGTCGTCGCCTTCGCCAGCGCGAAGGTCGCGGCGCAATAGATGATCGCGGCGACGGCCGACAGCAGGTACGCGATCGGCGCCTCGTCGAACTTGGTCGCGATCTGTACGCCGGCGCGCGCGGTCGCGGCCAGCGCGAACACGCCGTATACCGCGATCAGGATCCTTCCCGGCCCGTGCTTCGTCGCCGCCGGATCCGTCACCTCAGACCGCCCACAGATCGTGCAGCCGCAGCTCGAGGATCGGGATCACCAGACAGGCGATCGCCAGCGCCCCGGCACCCCACCGGCTGCTCTCGGCCAGCGCCCAAAACGCCCCGATCGGCAGGATCAGCAGCGACCCGATCAGGTACCCGACGAAGAACGGCCCGGACACGTCCCGGTCCGTGCCGCTGAGCTGCACGATCCCGACGACCAGCTGCGCGACCAGCAGGACCTCGACCACGCCGAGCACGCCCAGCACGGTCCAGTCGATCCGCTTGTTCCGCGCGGCCAGTACGAGGGCGTACACCATCGCAGCGAGCGACAACCCGACGAGAGCCCAGGTGAGCGGTGCGAACACAGGTCAGAGGATGTCACCCGGGGTGTAGGCGGCTGCCTCCGGGTAGCGCTTGGCGAGCTCGTCGATCTTGGCGACGACCGCGCCGACCTGTGCAACGGCCGCGCCGGTGAAGGACAGCGGCTCGCCGACGATGCCGACGATCTGCTCCTCGGTGAGACCGAGGCGCCCGTCGGCGCCGAGGCGGTGGAACAGGTCGTTCGCGGCCAGGCCCTTGCGCAGGTCCAGCGCGGTGGCGACCGCGTGCTCCTTGATCACCTCATGGGCAGTCTCCCGGCCGACGCCGTTCTTCACCGCGGCCATCAGCACCTTGGTCGTGGTCAGGAACGGCAGGTACCGCTCGAGCTCACGGCTGATGACGGCCGGGTACACCCCGAACTCGTCGAGCACGGTCAGGAACGTCTCGAACAACCCGTCCAGCGCGAAGAACGCGTCCGGCAGCGCGACCCGCCGGACGACGGAGCAGAAGACGTCGCCCTCGTTCCACTGGTTGCCGGCCAGCTCGCCGGCCATCGACGCGTAGCCGCGCAGGATCACCGCGAGGCCGTTCACCCGCTCGCAGGACCGGGTGTTCATCTTGTGCGGCATCGCCGAGGAGCCGACCTGGCCCTCCTTGAAGCCCTCGGTGACCAGCTCGTGCCCGGCCATCAGCCGGATCGTGGTCGCCAGGCTCGACGGCCCCGCGGCCAGCTGGACCAGCGCCGACACGACCTCGTAGTCGAGCGACCGCGGATACACCTGGCCGACGCTCGTCAGCGTGTGGCTGAACCCGAGGTGCTGGGCGATGTCCTGCTCCAGCTCCTCCAGCTTGGCGGGGTCCCCGCCGAACAGGTCCAGCATGTCCTGCGACGTACCCACCGGGCCCTTGACGCCGCGCAGCGGATACCGCTCGATCAGCTCCTCGATCCGCGCGATCGCGACCAGCAGCTCGTCGGCAGCCGACGCGAACCGCTTGCCCAGCGTCGTCGCCTGCGCGGCCACGTTGTGCGAACGCCCGGTCATCACCAGCGCCGCGTGGTCGGCGGCCAGCTGCCCCAGCCGTACGGCGGTCGCCACCGCGCGGTCCCGGACCAGCTCCAGGCCGGCGCGGATCTGGAGCTGCTCCACGTTCTCGGTCAGGTCACGACTCGTCATCCCCTTGTGGATGTGTTCGTGCCCGGCGAGGGCGCTGAACTCCTCGATGCGTGCCTTCACGTCGTGCCGCGTGACCCGCTCGCGGTCCGCGATCGACGCCAGGTCGACCTGGTCGATCACCCGCTCGTAGTCCTCGACGACCCCGTCCGGCACCGTCACCCCGAGCCGGCTCTGGGCCTTCAGGACGGCGACCCAGAGCTTCCGCTCGAGCACGATCTTGTGCTCCGGCGACCACAGCTCCGCCATCGACGGACTGGCGTAGCGCGCGGCGAGAACGTTCGGGATCCGGGGTTTGGTCACGAACCCCATTCTCCCAGATGAGCTCTAGCTGACGGTCACCAGACCGCAGAGCAACGCACCGGACAGCGTGCAGACTCGGTACGAACCGGCGGGCAGGTTCTTCGGCATGGCCAGCGTGAACGGGCCGGGACCGCTGTACGACGGCATGGCGATGCCCATCTCGCCGCCCATCCGGATCGCGTACGGCGTGGTGGCGTCGCCCGGGATCTTCGCGACCAGCGTGTACAGCGCGACGTCCGGCTTGGACGCCGAGGACAGCGAGAACGTCGCCGCGCGGACCTGCTGGTCCGGGAACGTGGCGACGAACTGGCCGCCGGCGACCGCGACCGTGGACTTCAGCCCGAGCGCGCCCGCCTTCGGGGACGGCTGGGTGGACGGGATCGTCTCGACCTTGGGCGGGACGACGGCGTTCGTCGGCACCGGGCTCTCGGCCACCGGCACGTTGTTCGCCGCCGGACGGAGCGTGGGGACGATCGCGACGGCGCCGACCACGGCTGCCGCGCCGATCACGGTCAGACCGGCGGTCCGGCGACGCTTGCGCGTCCGGGCCGTGGTCAGGACGGAGTCGAAGTCTCCGGTCGACTCGGCGGCGCGGCGGTCGGCCAGCGCCTGCAGGTCCTCCTGCAGATCAGGCATGGTCGTCACTCCTCAACAGCAATGAATCGGACAGGGTGTCCCGGGCGCGGGACAGGCGCGACTTCACCGTGCCTTCCGCGATCCCGAGGGCGTCGGCCACCTGAGCCACGCTCAGGTCACAGACGTAATGGAGGACGACGACCTGCCGGGTCGGCATCGGCAGGCCGGCGAGAGCCTGCTCGAGATCACCGGAATACCGGTCGGCGGGGTCCGGGACGTGCTCGGCCGGCAGCCGGTGGAACAGCTGCGTGAACCGGTTGCCGTCCCGGTGCCGGTTGGCGGCCAGCCGCACCGCGACCAGTCGCACCCAGGCTTCCGGAGCCTCGTACCGCGACACCTTCTCCCAGCGGGGCACGAGCCGGACGAACGCCTCCTGGACGATGTCCTCGGCCTCGGCACGTGACCCGGTCAGCAGCGAGATCACGCCCACCAGCCGCGGCTGATGGGCGCTGTAGAACTCCCGCAGCCCCTCCGTCTCCATACCCACCTACACCCCCGAGCCGCCGATCCGGTTCCCTGAATCCGTGACCCTATCCAAAGTCACTCTGAGTACATGACCCAGTTGACCACGTACGAGGCCGCTTGGCTGCTCGGCGGCGCACAACGGACAGCGCTGGTCGTTCTCGTCGCACTCGCCACCGACGGCCGTCTGGAGGTCGCGTACAAGCGGCAGCGGATCAAGATCCTCCGCACCGAGGCGACGTACCCGCTCGAAGCAGCGGCGCTTGCGCTGGTCCCGGCCAGTGGGCTCGGCGTCGCGGACTTCCTCGCCCGGGTCGCCGCAACGGAGGCGGTGGCGGACCTGAGGGCGGCGATCCGCGCGAAGGGCCAACTCCGGATCCTCCGCCGGTTCAGCCCGACGTACCGCGAGCTGATCGCCGATCCAGGCACCGGCGTACGGCGGGTCGCGGTGCTCGGCGTACCGGGGATCGAGGACGAGCGGTTGCGGGACATGCTGGCGAATCCGTTGCCGGCGATGCCGAAGATCGATCCGTTCAGCTCGGTGCGCGACAACACCGAGGACGGCACGATCGGCCCCTCGGAGGGGACCTGGACCGGTGGGGATCCGTAGCGGGGGTCTGGTCCTGTCCGGTGATCCGGACAGGGCCCGGTGGGATCGGGTCCATGGACCTGGCGATCAGGGCCGTTCGGTGCCTGTTCGGGGTGGGGTGCGCGGGCGAACACTCGGAGTGCAGATCAATCACACTCCGCGGCCCCGAGGACCGCGGCCCGAAAGGAACCCGCCATGCGCCGCAAGACTTTCGACGCGCTGCTCACCTCAGCCGGACTCGTCCTCGCCATCGTGCTGGGCGCTGCCGGCGGACTGTTGCTGTGGGCACACAACTTCGTCGACGACCAGGTCCACAGCCAGCTCGCCGCCCAGCAGATCTACTTCCCGAAGGCCGGCAGCGAGTCGCTCGAGGACCCGGCCGTCAAGCCGTACCTGTCCAAGTACGCCGGTCAGCAACTGGTGAACGGCGCCCAGGCTGAGGCCTACGCCAACCACTACATCAAGGTCCACATCAACGAGATGGCCGGCGGCAAGACCTACGCGCAGCTGTCCGAGGAGTCGCGGGCCAACCCGAACGACGAGAAGCTGGCCGGCCAGGTGCAGACCGCCTTCCGCGGCGAGACCCTGCGCGGCCTCCTGCTGAACGCCTACGCCTTCTGGAAGATGGGCCAGATCGCTCTGATCGCCGCGATCGCCGCCTTCGCCGCGGCCGGCATCCTGCTGATCCTGTCGATCCTCGGGTACGCCCACCTGCGGACTGTTCCCGCCGACGCCGAGGTTCTGCCGAAGCTGGCCGGCCCGACGCCGCACACCGCCTGACCACGACGGACAGAGCCGCCGGCCGCGCCTGGGCCGGCGGCTCTGTCGCGTCCGGACCTCAGACGGTGATCTCGCCGCGCTCGGCTTTCAGCGCGATGTCGGTGCGGTACTGGGAGCCCTTGATCCGGATCTGACCGACCGCGGCGTATGCACGCTGCCGGGCCTCGGCGAGATCCTTGCCGACGGCGCTGACCGCGAGCACCCGCCCGCCGGCCGTCACCAGCTCGTCGTCCGCGAGCGCCGTCCCCGCGTGGAAGACGCGGACCGTGTCGCTCTCGGCCTGCTCGATCCCCGTGATGACGTCACCGTTGCGCGGGCTCGACGGGTACTTCTTCGCGGCGACCACCACCGTGACCGCGGACGCGTTCCGCCAGCTCAGCTCACCGTGATCGGCGAGCTTCCCGGTGGCCGCGGCGTACAGCAGACCGCCGAGCGGGGTCTTCAGCATCGGCAGCAGCGCCTGCGTCTCCGGGTCTCCGAAGCGGCAGTTGAACTCGATCACCCGGACACCGCGGGACGTCAGCGCGAGCCCGGCGTACATCAGGCCGCTGAACGGCGTACCGCGGTGGCGGAGCTCGTCGACGGTCGGCTGTAGCACCTTCTCGGTGATGTCGGCGACCAGATCCTCCGGCGCCCACGGCAGCGGCGTGTAGGCGCCCATGCCGCCGGTGTTCGGGCCCTCGTCGTTGTCGCCGAGGCGCTTGAAGTCCTGCGCCGGCTGCATCGGCAGCACGGTCGTACCGTCGGTGATCGCGAACAGCGACACCTCCGGGCCGTCCAGGAACTCCTCGATCAGCACCTGGTCGCACTCGGCCGCGTGCGCGAGCGCCGCCTCGCGGTCCGACGTGACCACCACGCCCTTGCCCGCGGCGAGCCCGTCGTCCTTCACGACGTACGGCGGGCCGAACGCGTCGATCGCCGTCGCCGCCTCCTCGGCCGTCGTGCAGACGTACGCCCGGCCGGTCGGCACGCCCGCGGCGGCCATCACGTCCTTCGCGAACGCCTTCGAGCCCTCCAGCTGCGCGGCCTCGCGGGACGGGCCGAAGACCGCGATCCCGGCCTCCCGGAGCGGGTCGGCCAGGCCGGCTACCAGCGGCGCCTCCGGGCCGACGACCGCCAAGTCGACGTGCAGCTCCCGCGCCAGCGCGACAACCGCGTCGTGGTCGGAAATGTCCACCGGACGGCAAACGATCGTTTGCCCTTCGTACGCCGGGCGCAACGCGGCGATGCCAGGGTTGCCCGGGGCCGCCACCACCTGCTCGACCTCGGAATCCTGGGCCAGCGCCCAGGCCAGTGCATGCTCGCGGCCACCCGAGCCGATCACCAAGACCTTCACGGGCGCTCAGCCTAGCGTGCCCTCGCGGTAAAGGCCCCCGGCGGTGTAAGACTGCGCTCTTACTGGAGGTAAAGGATTGACTACAACAAGCTTGCCGGTGGGTGCTCGCCGCCCTCCGACCCCGGCTCCGCCGGGTCCGTCCACACCAGGACGAGCCGCCCGAGCGTCCCTGCTGTCCTGGCTGATGCTCGTGCCCTGCCTGGTCGTGTTCGCGCTGTTCATCATCTGGCCGCTCGGCAAGTCCGTGTCGCTGTCGCTGCACGGCTCCGACCTGTTCGGCCGGCCGGACGCGTACGTCGGGCTGCAGCACTACAAGGACCTGCTCGGGTCCGCCGAGTTCCGGCACATCCTCTGGGTGACGTTCGCCTTCGTGCTGCTGACTGTCGTCCCGGGTGTCCTCGGCGCGCTGGTCGTCGTCCTGCTGCTCGAGCAGCACATCAAAGGCATCCGGATCTTCCGGACCGCGTTCGCGCTCCCGTTCGCGTTCTCGGTCGCCAGCGCGTCGGTCATCTTCGCGACCATCTACAACCCGGCGATCGGGCTCGCCAACGGCCTGCTCGGCCGGTTCGGCGTCGACCGGATCGGCTGGCTGACCGACCCCTCGTGGGCGCTGATCAGCGTCGCGATCACCACCGTGTGGATGAGCGTCGGGTACAACGTGCTCGTCCTGTCCGCCGGCATCGGCGCGATCCCGACCGAGATCAACGAGGCCGCCACACTCGACGGCGCCGGCGGCTTCCGCGCGGCGCGGTACATCACGATCCCGCTGCTCGGCCCGCAGCTGTTCTTCCTGGTCGTGATCTCCACGATCCAGTCCCTGCAGGGCTTCGGGCAGATCAAGATCCTGACGCCCGAGGGCGGCCCGGAGCAGTCGACGAAGACGCTCGTCTACTCGATCTACCACACCGCGTTCGCGAACAACGCCAGCGACTTCGGCGCCGCGTCCGCGCAGGCGATCGTGCTGCTGGTGATCCTGCTCGCCTGCACGGCGATCCAGTTCGGCGTCCTGGAGAGGCGGGTGCACTACAAGTGAGGCCGGGTCGTGTCGTCACCTACGTGGTCCTGATCGGGGCCGCACTGCTGGTGATCTTCCCCGTGTACTACGTGATCGCCGGGTCGGTGATGGCGCCCGGGCAGATCTCGTCGTACCCGCCGGACCTGTTCCCGCACGGGATCTTCACCGGCAACTACCGGGGCGCGACGTCGTCGGGGACGCCGATCGGGCAGCAGTACGTGAACTCGATCCTGCAGACCTCGATCATCACGCTCGCGCAGCTGATCACCAGCGTGCTCGCGGCGTACGCGTTCGTCTTCATGAAGATGTGGGGACGCAGCGTCCTGTTCGGGCTCTTCCTGGCCACGCTGATGGTGCCGTGGGAGTCGATCGTGCTGCCGAACTACCTGACCATCACCGGCTGGTCGATCGGCGGCGAGCGGCTGACCGCGTCGTACGCCGGGACGATGATCGCGCTGGTGCTGCCGTTCCTGGCGAACGCGTTCGGGGTGTTCCTGCTCCGGCAGTCGTTCCTGCAGTTCCCCGCCGAGCTGCGCGACGCGGCCACCATCGACGGCTGCGGGCACTGGCGGTTCCTGCGGCGGATCCTGCTGCCGCTGAACAAGCCCGCGCTGATGGCGGTCGGGCTGTACGTGTTCCTGTCCGCGTGGAACCAGTTCTTCTGGCCGTTGCTGATCGGCGACTCGGCGTCCCGCCGTACCTTGCAGATCGGCATCAGCCAGCTCAACGACGCGGAGGCCGCCGACCCGGGACTCATCCTGGCCGGCGTCACGCTGTCCATCCTGCCCACGCTGGCCATCGTGGTCTTCGGCCAGCGCTTCATCGTCCGCGGGCTGACCGCGGGTGCGATTCGCTGAGAAAGGTTGGTGCTGATGAGATCCGTCCGACGTACGGCGGGTGCCGCGTCCCTACTGGCGGTGCTGGCTCTGGTCGCCGCCGGTTGCGGTGGCAACTCCTCGAATGACGACTCCGGCAGCGGGGCGCTGGACGCGCCGGACGCGAGCGCGCTCGACAAGGCGAGCGGGGTCACGAAAGTCACCTTCTGGCACGGCATGAAGGGCGCGAACGGCGCCGCCGTCGACAAGCTGGTGAAGGCGTTCAACGCCGCGAACTCCGGGAAGATCGAGGTCACCGCGGTCTACCAGGGTGATTACGACGACACGATCACGAAGTACAAGACCTCGGTGCAGCAGGGGAACACGCCGTCGGTCGTGCAGATCTACGACATCGGGTCGCGGTTCATGATCGACTCCAAGCAGACCGTGCCGGTGCAGAAGTTCGCCGACAAGGACGGCTACACGCTGGACTCGATCGAGCCGAACATCGCGAACTACTACTCCATCGACGGCAAGTTGAACTCGATGCCGTTCAACACGTCGATGCCGTTGCTGTACATCAACAAGGAAGCCTTCGTGAAGGCCGGCCTCGACCCGAACAAGCCGCCGGCGAATCTCGACGAGATCATGGCGGCCGCGAAGAAGCTGACGATCAAGCAGGGCGGGAAGACCGTCCAGTACGGCTTCAACGCGGCGATCTACGGATGGTTCATGGAGCAGCTGATCGCCCAGTCCGGGACGACGTACTGCGACAACGACAACGGCCGCAAGGACCTCGCGACCAAGGTGAACTTCGCCGACGAGCAGGGCGTCAAGGTCGCGACCTGGTACCAGGAGATGGTCAAGCAGGGCCTGATGCCGAACACCGGCAAGAAGACCGACGACGCCCAGGCCGTCTTCAAGTCCGGTACGTCGGCGATGCACCTGGAGTCGACCGGATCACTGCGCGGCTATCTGGACGCGGCGAAGGGCAAGTTCACCGTGATGACCGCGCCGTTCCCGCACCTCACCGCCTCGGACACCGGCGGCCCGATCATCGGCGGCGCCTCGCTGTGGATCGACGGTCCCGGCCACGCCGACGCCGAGAAGCGCGCCTCGTGGGAGTTCGTGAAGTTCGCGTCGTCCCCCGCCCAGCAGGCGGCCTGGCACACCGGCACCGGTTACTTCCCGATCAACAAGAAGGCCCTCGACGAGCCCGAGGACAAGGCCTGGGTGGCGCAGTACCCGCAGTTCACCACCGCGATCACCCAACTCCACAACACCAAGCCCACCAACGCCTCCTCCGGCTGCATCCTCGGCGTCATGCCCCAGGCCCGCAAAGCAGCCGAAGACGGCCTGGAAAAAGCCGTCCTGGGCACCGACCCGGCCACCGCCATGAAGGCCGCCGCCGACTCCATCAAGCCCCAGATCGACCAGTACAACAAGACAGTCAAGAAGTAGCTTCCACAACCACAGCCGCCCGGAGCCAGCAATCTTCGGGCGGCTGTTGTTCGCCCACGCGTGCTACGCAGGCGCTCACCTCGTCGCTACGCTCCTCACCGCGCCCGCTCCGCACGCTCCCACCCACCCCCCGCTTGGCGCGGTACATCTGTTTCCGGCTGACGCCGGGGACTGTCGGCTGCCGCCGACGAGTTGCGAGCTGACGCTCGCGTGCGACTGACTGCTAGAGCGGCGCTCGGCAACAAACGACGCCGACGCCTGCGACGTCTTCCGCCGCTGGGCTCGCCAGCACCGATCGTTCCTCGTCGGCCGACACCGCCGGATCAACCTTCGGGCTCGGCGCCCGCCACACCGTTGCACCTACCGACGAACTGCCGACTCAGGACACTAGAAGACGAAGCTCAGACACGGAGATGAAGCTGCCTACGGCAGGATGGCTATATGCCGAACCGACCGTACGTAGTTCTCTCCGTCGCTGCCTCGATCGACGGTTATATCGACGACAACAACCCCGAACGTCTGTACCTGTCGAATGAGGCCGACTTCGATCGCGTAGACGAGGTTAGGGCGGGCGTCGACGCCGTCCTGATCGGTGCGAACACCATCCGCCGAGATAACCCCAAGCTGCGGATCAAGTCGCAGGAGCGTCGCGACCGCCGGCTGGCCGCTGGTCTGCCTGAGCTGCCGTTCAAGGTGACGATCAGCAGCAAGGCCGATCTCGATCCCGAGTCGAATTTCTTCACAGCCGAGGACGTCGAGAAGCTGGTGTACGTCCCGACGTCAGCCGTGGACACTGCCCGTGATCGGCTCGGTGAGATAGCGACGATCGTCGGCGCCGGCGATCCTCTGGACCTCGAGGCAGTGCTCGCGGATCTCTCGAACCGCGGCGTGAGCCGTCTGATGGTCGAGGGTGGCGGCCACATTCATACCCTGTTCCTGACTGCTGAGCTGGTCGATGAGATCCACCTTGCCGTCGCACCATTCTTCGTCGGCGACTCCGCAGCCCCGCGGCTGGTCGTCGATGGCGAGTTCCCGCAAGACTTCCGCCATCGAATGCATCTAGCCGAGGTGCAGCAGATCGGCGACATCGCCCTACTGCGCTACCTCCTCAAGGAGGCGACCGGTGCCTGATACAGCTGTCCCCGACCGCCGTTGGCTCGAGGAGACGATCGAACTCTCAAAGAAGTGTCCGCCTTCGAAGACCGCCTTCTCGGTCGGAGCGATCATCGTCTCGGCCGATGGCGAGGTCATCGCGACTGGATACTCCCGCGAAGGTGATCCGCATGACCACGCCGAGGAGACCGCCCTCGCCAAGGTCGAAGGTGATTCGCGACTCGCCTCCAGCACGATCTACACCAGCCTGGAACCGTGTAGCAGGCGCTCGTCGCACCCGCTGACCTGCACTCAGCTGATCCTCGCTGCGGGGCTCCCTCGGGTGGTTCTTGCCTGGCGTGAGCCGAACATCTTCGTCGACTGCGAGGGCGCTGAGCTACTGCGCGCGGCAGGCTGCGAAGTCATCGAGATTCCCGACCTCGCTCCGGCCGTTCGAGCGGTCAACGCCCATCTTCTTGGATGACTCGGCCAACTAGTGGTCGAGGACCTTCAAGTGGTCGGCGAACAACGCTGTCAGGCTCTCTAGGACCGCCCGGCCCTTGGCCGGTGTTGCCAAGGACGGGCTACCGATGATGCCTGTCTCGGTGTAACCGCGGAGTCCAGTCACCAGCAGCTCCGGGCGGTCGCGAGCCTCATGATCCGCGGTGCGGTATGAATCGCGAACGAGGTCCGGATACGCGTGCAGCATGATCGAGGTCTCAATCTCGCCGCCATGCATGTCGCCACCCCACGTGCTCTCCAGGCCCGCGCTCGTACGGGCCGCAACCCAGTCGTCGCCTTGGGGGTACAACACCACTCGTGGCCCGGACACATTGGCTTCCTGGGTGACATTGGCAAGCACGTGGTTGCCACCGTGGCCGTTGACGATGACAAGGCGTTCGACGCCGCTCCGCGCCAAGGAAGTCCGGATGTCGTTGATCATCGTCATCACCGTCGACGCGCTGATACTGACCGTCCCGGCGAAGCCCTCATGCTCGTGCGAGCACGAGATCGTCATCGGCGGAAGGAGGCGGAGGTTGTATGTCTCGGCGATGCCCTTGGCGATCAGACAAGCGACGACTGTGTCAGTGATCAACGGCAAGTGATCGCCGTGCTGCTCAAAACTGCCGACGGGTAGAACGGCGATGGTCGCCTTGCGAGCGGCCTCGTCGGTGGAGGTGGCGGTGGTCAGCAGGTGCACGAGCATCTCCCTCTGTCTTGCGCGCGATCAGCAATGCTCATCACAGGGTGGCAAGTTGTCGCTGGAGCTGCTTCGCCTGGTCGCCGGCACCGATCGTGGTCAGAAGCCCTGGAACCCGGGCAAGCTGTCCGACGATGCGCTGGGACCGGGTATTGGCAGCGATCGACAACGATTGCTGAGCAACCGCGACAGCGTTGTCAGGCTCCTCGCTGATAGCGTATGCGACGGCTAAGCGCGACAGACACAGACCGAGGTCTCGGCGGAACTCAGGCTGCCACACCTTGAGTCCTTGGTGCAGCGTCTTTATCGCTTCCTTGGGCTTCTCAAGCTCCACCCAACAGTTGGCAGCTTCCATCTCGATATAGCTCGGTGTGCAGTACCGAGCGATGTCGTTCTCGTCCTCTACCGGCTGGTTAGCGAGCTCATAAGCCTGCTGCAGCATTCTGGCGCACCCCGTCGCGTCGCCGCTGATGGCGTGGGCTTGGGCTGCCTGACGGTAGGCCACCGCCCGGACCTGGGGTGAAAGGGCTGAGCCGTTCTGGAGTGCTTCCTTCGCAAACCCAAGCGCGAGTTTAGGTTTGTTTGCGTCGCTCGCGATGCTGCTCTTCCGCATCTGGATGTACGACGTCAGGTGTGAATCTTCAGCTTCCTGAGCGTAGTCCAGGGCGATGTTCGACCAGCGCATCGCCTCCCGGAGGTCGCCCGCGTCCTGGTTCGCCCAGCCGGCGAATTCGGCGAAGCGAGCTGCCACGTAGAGAAGCTGCGTCTGGCCCTGCCCCCGGCTCTTCCCGACCAAGTCCTCGATGAACTTGACCTGATGTGGCACGACTGGAACGAGCGAACGGGAACCGGCCAGATTGTCCGTCGCGGCGTACTGCTGCAGGGTCAACAGCAGGGAGTCAGAAACGCTCGGCCCGGCCGAAACGAGGTGTGCGGGTAGCCGCAGGTCCGAAGGCAAAGTTGCGCTGACGTTTGCCCGCAGAGGGCGCTTTGGAGTTCCGCTCGGCATGTCAAACCAAAGCACGTCGGCGGGGATGCCAAGGACCCGAGCGTAGTGCTCCAGCTTGTCCAGCTCCCGCACACGATTGCGGCCCGACTCCAGTCGACTCAGCTGGCTCTGAGTGATACCCAGCCAGTTGCTGAGGACTGTCTGCGGCAACGGTCTGTGCCCATGCGTCGGATGTGACCGGTAGGCGTAGAGCAGCGCTCCCATGTCTCGGCGTGAGGCGGCCTCATGAATCTCAGGCGATTGCCAGAACTCCGCGGGCATCTCCGGCGGCGCCGGGGCAGCGGCCTGGCGGACACGACGGCAGGGCGAACACAGCGACGCGGTGTTGTCCCGCGCCAGGACAGCGCCGCAACTGGCGCATCGCCGTGAGGCCATCTTGGCGGCCATCGGTCTCTCCCCGATCCCCGGTACTGAAGCACCGCCACCCCAGGATATCGGGCCGACACGAACAGTATGCGCGGCGCGCATAAAAGTCATGCGCGAAGAGCTTATACGGAGCGTGATCGCCTTCCTACGGTGATAACTCATCAGCCAGTTCGAGCAGGAACAGAGCGAGGTGAGTTGCATGATCCCCGGCATGTGGATCCTGGTCATCGTGGCGCTGGTGGTCGCCGCGTTGATGGTTCGCGACATCGCGCGGGAGGTGCGCGGCGAATGAGCACGCTCGTGGATGCCTCGCAGCCATCGGAGCGCAGGGTGCGTGTTTGGTTCGGCGAACACGTCATTGCGGAGTACACCGCCGAGCCAGCCAAGGCGATCCGGTACCAGGCGGCCATGACTCGCCGCTTCTACAGCCTCCGCGTGACGATCGAGCCGGCCATTCCGGTGGTGAACCTAGATGCTGTCGATTCGTGAACGGCCAGCACCGCCGCGGCTGGTGGGCCCGGCTCTGGGATCGCTTGGTGGCCACCTTCCGCCGCTGGATGGAAGAGGAGCGGTGACCGACTACACCAGGCCGCTGCTCCTCGGCTACGCCCGTCGAGATCTGTATCTGTCGGCGCAGCACGTCACGGCCTTGAAGCGCGAGCTCGGCAGGTTCGCACAGCTCGAAGGCTTCGCGATGGGATCCGTCTATCTCGAAGATCCGGAGACGACACCGGCCGTGTTCCAGGCGCTGGTGGAGTCGGTCCGCCGCTACGAGATCACCACGGTAGTGCTACCGGAGTGGCGACACCTCGCATTGGTGGGCGACCCGGAGGCGGTGAAACGACAGTTCGAGCGGGTCACGGGGGCTCGCTTCGTGCTGCACGACCCCGCTCCCTGAGCTGGCGGAACCGGTGGGGAGTCGTCGCCCCCAGCCTCCCTCACGTGCAGCTGATCGTCTGCACACCCATCGGTCCCGTCACTACTGATCTCTGTCCGAGCCTTCCCCTCCCCTGTGGAGGGCTCGGACAGAGATCACACAAGCCGGCCGCCCCGGCGTTGAGAGCGAGTCAGCGCCGGGGCTGCCGTTCCATCACAACAGAGAGGAATCGAAATGGATCCGAAGCAGTCGCTCGACACCGAATTCGAGCTGGACGTCCGCGTGGTCACCGACGTCGTACCGCCGGCCAACGCCGGCTGCGCCACGGACGACGGCTGCGCTGCGTCGTGCGCGTCGAGCTGCGCCAGCGACGTCTGACGCAGTCAATCGAGGGGCCGGAGCACTGCCCCGGCCCCTCCTCCGACTCGATCACAGGAGGACTGATGGGCAACGGCGGCAGCAAGCTCCTGTACCGCCACAGCGGTGCAGCACTGCTCCGAGCGACCGTGGCATCCACAAACGATCGCCCTGATCGATGGCCCGACTTGAACGACATCGATGATTGTCGCGCCTGGCTAGACGATGTGTGGCTCGAGCCGCGCCTCACGGACGCGATCCGACATGCCAGCTCCGGACTGGCAAAGCGGGTGGACGCCATCTGCTCCGGCGAAGCCTTCTCGAGCAAACAGGTCCGGCGAGCGACTCTGTCCATCGTCCGGTACCTCCTCCGATTGACCGGTCGTCAGATGCCGTTCGGCCTGTTCTCCGGCGTCGCCCCGGTCGCCATCAACGCAAGAAGCTCCACGTGCTGGGGAGGCGGGCACCGAACGTTCGTCCGAGCAGATGCACAATGGCTCGACGACGTGGTCGATCGGCTGGAGCGGGAACCTGGAGTGCTCGGTCGGCTCAACGTTGTGTTCACGAACCTGGCAGCCCAGCGGGGCGACGACCTCGACCTACCGCACGGCACGGCACGGCTACTCATCCGTCGCACTCGACCCGTTCAAGTGATCCAAGAGCTCTGCCAATCACCGATCCAGCTCGCTACGTTGATCAGCAAGCTAGGCGAGCGATTCCCTAGCACTCCCGAGTCGAAGATCCGAGGCCTGGTCACCGACCTAGTAAAGCAACGGTTCCTGATTACGAGCCTTCGGCCGCCGATGACTGTCGCCGACCCGCTGGAGTACGTCATTCGGCAACTGCACGAAGCCGACCTTGAACCAAGCAGGAGCGAGGCTACGATCCTGAGGCGCCTCGAGGTGATCGCGGCAGAGATCGCGCGCCACAACCACCGAGACCTGAACAATGAGGACGGGACGGACATCCGAGCCGCACTGGGCGCGCAGATGCGCCAGCTGTCCAAGGCGGGTAGAACACCACTTGCCGCTGACGTTCGCCTCGACTGCGAGGTACAAGTTCCCAAGCATGTTGCCGAAGAGCTGAGCTACGCGGCGACGGCACTGATGCGACTCACACGCCAGCCAACCGGCTCCGCGGTTTGGCGCGACTACTACATGGCCTTCTGCGACAGGTACGGCATCAACGCGTTGGTGCCGCTCAGCGATGTCGTCAATCCGGAGACCGGGCTCGGCTTGCCTGCCACCTATCCCGGCAGCACGGCGACATCCAATCCGAGTGGTCTCTCAGAGCGCGACGAACGACTGCTCGCCCTCGCCTGGGGCACCATGGCTGACAACAACCCGGAACTCGTTCTGACTGACCAGGTGATCCGAAGCCTCGCGGTCGGTGACCCGTCAGTCGAGCGGCCTATCCCGCCGCACGTCGAATTGGCTGCCCAGATTCGTGCGAAGTCGACCGATGCGCTCGATCGCGGCGACTACACACTCGTCGTCCACCCTGGGCGCTCGGCCGGGACCTTCACATCTCGCCTGGCGTATCTGGTGCCTGAGGGCGGACTTCAGGACGTCTATCGAGGTGTCCCCACAGCTGTTGACGGCGCTTTGCCAGTCCAGTTGTCTTATCCGCCGACATTCACCCACGCAGAGAACATCAGCCGAGTGCCTGCTCACGTCCCGCACGTCCTGTCGCTCGGCGAGCACCGCAGCGACAACACCAACACGATTCCGCTCGATGATCTGGCCGTGACTGCTACCCGAGACAACCTCTACCTCGTCAGCATCTCTCAGCGGCGAGTCGTCGAACCGCAGTCCTTTCACGCGCTCGCGATCGAGAAGCAGTCGCCACCGATCGCCCGCCTGCTAGGTCACCTGACTCAAAGCCTGGGCGCGGCCTGGCATCGGTTCGATTGGGGGCCGGCCGCTCGGCAGCTGCCCTACCTTCCACGAGTACGTTACCGACGAGCGGTTCTGTCACCGGCTACCTGGCGGATCGGGGCCGACGACTTGTCGTCATCCACCAACGACGCCATCTGGCGAGCATCTCTTGAAGACTGGCGGGCGCGGTGGGCCTGCCCAGCAACGGTCGAGCTGCAGGACGCCGACCGGTCGCTGCCCGTCACCCTGACCGAACCAGCCCACGCCGCCATCGTGCGTTCTCAGGTCGCACAGCACGGCGTCGTCGTACTTACCGAGACCGCGCAAGCCGGCGATTTTGGCTGGATCGGCGGCTACGCGCACGACATCGCGATGCCGCTTGAAACGACCAGGCCGCCCGCACGACCTCCGGCGGCAGCAACGAGCGGCACAGTCACGACATGCGACCACGGCCAGCTCGCTGCATCCGCAGAGGCTCGGTGGCTGTACCTCAAACTCCACACTCACCCCGAGCAGATGGACAACCTGATCACCACTGAGCTTCCGAGACTGCTCAGTGAGATCGATCATCCCGACTACTGGTTCGCGCGTTACCGCAGTCCGCGAGAGACGGACCATGTGCGATTGCGTCTTCGAGTGCAGAACGCAGAACAAAGTACGAGGTTGCTCGTAGCAACTAGCAGGTGGGCTGAACATCTTCGAGACGAGAGCAAGATCGGGCGGCTGGTTGTAGATACCTACTACCCAGAAAACGGCCGTTACGGTGGCGGCACCGCAATGCTCGCAGCTGAGGCGGTCTTCGTCGCCGACTCGCGTCTCGTCGCCGCGCAGCTGCAATACCTTCCACGAACCGTCGTCGATCCGAGCGTCCTCGCCGCGGTGAACGTGCTCGGCACCCTCGACGGCTTCTTTGGGAACCTCGCAGCGGCCTGCGGCTGGCTGACCAACAACCGACCGCCCCTCGACGCGCTTGCCGACCGCCGGCTTACCGAGTCGGTCATCAAGCTGACACGGGCCGGTCTCCCCGCCAGCATCCCAGGCTGGAACACCGAGTTGACGAGCACCTGGCAAGAGCGTGCCGATGCCCTGGCGAACTACCGAACGCTGCTGTCCGACACAGGGCGGATCAACGACGTTCTCGAATCACTCCTGCACATGCATCACAACCGCGCGATGGGGATCGACCGAGACGGTGAGGCTGTGTGTCGGCGTCTAGCCCGCCAATGCGCGATCGCCTGGAATGCGCGAATCGCACGGGTAGCCCAATGACAGCGACTGCGAGGCAATTCACATCAGCCATCGCGAGACATTCCATTGGACGCGGCACAGCTGGGCAAGCCCTCCTCCATATCGAACGGGCTCGTATCGGCCGCGGCAGCTGGCGACAGGCCCATGAGCACATCGTCAAAATGACTGGCGCGCCTGTCGCAGCTCATACCGAGAGCAGCCTGTTCGAGGGCGCGCCGGCGGTTGCCTACGTCTTGGCGACAGCCAACCAGGCTCCGTATGAACCAGCGCTCGCAACCCTCGACAGATACATCGACGAACTCACGCGAGAGCGGCTCCGACGTGCACACCGCCGCATTGAAAGCGGGTTGCTACCAGGACTGCGCGAGTTCGACCTGATCAGTGGACTGACTGGACTTGGCGTGTACCAACTCCGCCGGCACAGCGGCGGTGACGTCCTCCACCAGGTGCTGGAATACCTCGTGCGGCTCTGCGAACCACTCGCCGTCGACGACCGAGCCCTGCCTGGGTGGTGGACCGCCAACGACATTGCGGATCACCTCTCGGAGATTTGGCCGGGCGGCCACGGCAATCTGGCCATCGCACACGGCATCTCGGGCCCCCTCGCCCTGATGGCGATTGCCGCGCGACGCGGCGTCGATGTCCCGGGACAGCTCGAGGCGATCGAGAGCATCTGCTCTTGGCTTGACCACTGGCAACAGGGCGACGGAGAGACCGCATGGTGGCCTGGGACCGTCACCAAACGCGAGTTCGACAGCGATCAGCTCCAACAGGCGGGGCCGCAGCGACCCTCGTGGTGTTATGGCACCGCTGGTATTGCCCGCGCTCAGCAGCTGGCTGGACTGGCACTCAACGACCTCAGACGCCAGCGCCACGCAGAAGCAACTTTGCTGGGTTGCATCGCCGATGCCGCTCAGCTGAGTCAACTCAGCGATGCGACCCTCTGCCACGGGTGGGCGGGGCTGGTACAGGCCACCAAGCGAGTCGCCGCCGATGCCGGCGCACGGAGCCCGCTGACGGCGAAGCTACCCGAGCTGACTCAACGGTTCGAAAAGCTCGCGCCCCGTGATGCATCAATGCACCGCGCCGAACTGCTGGAAGGCAGCACCGGCGTCCGCCTGGTTCAAATCTCTGCCGCATCAACTGATGAGTCCACGTCGGACTGGGATGCCTGCCTGCTGCTCAACGGCTGACAGCGTCCCGGACGAACTGTCCGTCCGCCCAACTACGATCAACCCGCCGCCATCCAAGGCCCGGGCTCCACGAAAGGCAACGATGAACACCATCACCAGCAAGCCGGAGGTCTTGCGCGCCGCCATGGTCGACCACATCAAGGCAGTCGGCCATGCCACGAGTCCGGCAGTCGAACAGGCGATGCGCACCGTTCCGCGGCACGACTTTGTTCCCGGAGCCACCGTCGAAGACGCTTACGCCGACATTGCGGTCATCACCAAGCGCGCCAGCGATGGCTCCGCCCTGAGCTGCGCGTCCGTGCCCACGGTCGTTGCGATGATGCTCGACCAACTCCAGGTCCAACCCGGTAACCGCATCCTGGAGATCGGCGCGGGCACCGGGTACAACGCCGCTCTGCTCGCTCAGCTAACTGGTCCTGGTGGCGCCGTGACCACCGTCGATATCGACTCCGAGGTCACCGCGGGCGCCCGCAGCGGTCTGAACGCCACCGGCAACGAGCACATCGAGGTCATCACGCGCGACGGACCGCTTGGCGCTCCTGAGAACGCACCGTATGACCGGATTATCTTCACTGTCGGCGCGTGGGACCTGGCACCAGCCTTTTGGGAGCAGTTGGCTCCGGGAGGCCGCTTGGTTGTGCCGCTGCGTTGGCGCGGCCAGACGCGCAGTGTGGCGTTCGTCCGGGACGGTGATGCCCTGGTATCGGACTCGATGGAACTGTGCGGTTTCGTCCCCATGCTCGGGCAAGAGGGCGAGCGGAGCGGCTCCATCGACGCAGACGGGCTCGTGACGTTGTTCTGGGACATTGACCAAACGATCGACGCCACAAGACTGACCGGCGCCCTCGACCAGACCAAAGAGACGATCTGGTCCGACGTCATGGTCGGATCAGAGGAACCCTTCGACGGCATCTGGCTGCGGATCACCGGCCACGACAGCCGCATCTGCCGTATCTCTGCCGACCGCGCCGCTGTGGAAGCCGGCCTGTGCACCCCCGCCATCCCGATCCGCAGCCCAGCGCTGGTCGAGGATGACAGCCTGGCGTACCTCGCCATCCGGAAAGTCGAGCAGCGCAGCTACGAGCTAGGCGCCATCGGGCACGGCACGTACGGCGCCCATCTCGCCAGACAGCTCTGCGACGAGATTGAAGCCTGGAACCACGACCGCAACGCCCGGCCGTGTGTTCGCGCGTATCCGGCCGGCACGCCCACATCAGCAATCCCGTTCGACCAATCGCTGAACCACGAGGTAATTCAGAAGTCCGCGTCGCGACTGGTTGTCAGCGTGGACTGAGTCGAGCTGTTAAGGAGTTGTCCACAGGTGTAGCTCGGGGCCGCACGTCTGTGCGGCCTGGAGGCCCACGCCTGTCTCGCTCTCGTCTACCACGCAGATGACGAACCCGCATGTGCGCTGCGCTCCAGGCCGCCCAAGCCGCCGGACATGACGGCGTCTACGCGATTGCCTCGGCGAGCGACACCTAGCCGAGACGACCTGCCAAGGGGTACTCGCGAACGAGTTGTCCACGGCATCATCCACCGCCACTCCGGGGCTGCTCGAGCTAACTCCCCAAGCGGTCAGTCATCTGCCGCTTCCTCCACCGCTCCCACTCACCGAATGGCAGACCATGACCGACCGACCATGCTCAGGAGCTCCTCGCCACGATCGGCAACGCGATGGCCCGGTCAGCCTTCCCAGGATGGGAAGAAGCCGAACTGAAGATCACCGGCGCAGGGCCTTTGTCGGGGACGACCAACGCCGCGGACGGCTCTGTCAATCGCAAGACTGTCGATCGCGCTCGATCCCGAGCCGGCCATGGAAGTCAACGATGGTGTTCGCGACGTGGTTGCTCGACTGCACCACCTCCCGGGAGTTGGTCGGGTGCAGCAGAACCTTGTTGTTGGCGGTGCCGGCGGCCGCATCCATTCGCGCCATCAGATGCTCAGTACTTCGCGATATGAGGTCCAACCGGTTGTTACGGGCGGCACGGAGTGCGAGCCGATGCCGGTCCAGTTCGTCCGGGGACGCATCCAGCACTCGGTCGAGCTCGAGCACGGCGATCGCGTCTTGTAGTTGGAAGCAGCGTGCCAGAACGGCGAGCCATTCCTGAACCTTCAGCTCGGCATCTTTGGTCGACTTCGCGAGCTCACCGATCTTGGCAGCGCGCTCCGTCTTCTCCGCGAGTGCATCGAGTTGACGCAACGCGTAGGCCTGGGTTCGTGCGATGGTCATCGTAGTGGCCTGAATCTTCGACCAGGTGACCTCGGAGACGCGTCCGACCTGTTCTCGGATGGTCATGGCCTCCTCGATCACGAAGTCCACGCCGATCATGTCCGCCAACACAGCGTCCTGCTGAGCGCGGAGTACGTCGTCGAGCTTCTTGTCGATTGTGGCGAGGTAGTCCGTGATCTCATCCATGGCCTGCTGCATCGCAAGCTGCGCCATGATCCCCGCTGCACCAGCCAGCACCGCCGGGTTGGTTAGAAGTGTCCCGGGGCCCTTCGCGAATTCGACGAATCCTTTGATCTGCCCATGGCTTCCCTTCAGGGCGCCTGTACTGAGCCCTGTCTTCGAGCTGCGTCTCAGCCCGTGCTTCTGCACAAGCTGCGCGGACTCCTTCGTCAGCTTCACCCAGCGACCTGAGTTGGCCGCGATCTCGGAGCCTGCCTGTGCAACTCCAGCCCCCGCACTGAGGACGGACCCGAGCCGCTGCAACCCGAGGTCCTCTGATGGCAGTCCTTCAGAGACCAGAAAACGTTCGACAGCCGCCGGGTCACCGACCACTGCCAGCCCATCACCGTCACTGATCAGCTGAATCTCGTCATCCATCATCGGCTCCTGACTATCGGCAAGGAACATAGCTCTTCGAAGGTGAGGCTGGTGGCGAGTCCGCGGCCGTCTGGGCTCACTCACCGGATTCGTTCTGCAAGCGGCTCATCAGCGCCGCAATCTCGACGGTCAGATCGTCGGTCTCACCGAGACGATCCGCGGCCTCTCGGAACAGTTCGCGCAGCTCCTGACGAGCCTGCGAATCCTGTCCCACGCCCAGTCGAAGGCGAACGAGGCTCAATCTCAGATCCAGATATTCACGCCCTTGCGGATTGAGACGCTCGTAGGCCCTCACGATCGCCTCGAGTTCGGTCAGTGCGCGTGCTGACTCGCCGAGGGCGACACGACAAACGGCCGCCTGCCGCCGATAGTCCAGCGCCTCCTCGCTGTCCGGCCCGTCGAGTTTCGCCACCGTTGCGGCTAAGGCGTCGAACTCCGGCGCAGCCTTGCGGTAGTCGCCGCCGAGGAACAGCGCCGCGGCACGCCTGATCCGCAGGTCGACCACCGCTCCGCTGTCGCGCCCGTACGCCGACACCGCGCCTGGAAGTACTTCGCTGAGCAGGTCGGACGCCTGGGTGAACCGCTCCTCGTCGATCAAGGACTCTGCCTGATCCAGCACCCCTTCGAGATCTTCGGCAGTGACTGCGGGAGCGGGTAGGACCGCCCGCTCCGTGGGCATCGTGGGCTCCGGCCGCTCGACGGGTCGCGGCCGTGGCGCTGCCGGGCGGCGATACGGGCGCGTCGGATCCGGTACGGCGCCGGCGGGCAGCTCGCCGTCCGGCGTACTTCTGTCGATCGCAGGCAGCAGCGGAGCAAGCCGGTCGTACACTGCCCATGCGTTCTCCGGCCGATCGCCGGGATGTTTGGCCAGCAGGTCGAGTACGAGGCGCTCGAGTTCGGCGGGAATCTCGGGATCCAGCTCCCGCAGCGGTTGCGGGTCGTCCTCGAGATGCTGGTACATCAGCGCTATCTCGTCGTCGGCGTCGAAGGCCCGCTGACCGCTGAGCATCTCGTGCAGTAGACAGCCGAGTGCGTAGAGATCGCTCTGCGGAGTGATCGGGAGGTTCCTGATCTGCTCCGGCGACATGTATGGCTTGGTGCCGACCACACGTCCGGTCGAGGTGAGCTTGGTGACGTCGCTCCGCAGCAGCGCCGCGATACCGAAGTCCAGCACCTTCACCACGCCGGCGCGGTCGATCATGACGTTGCCGGGCTTCAGATCCCGATGAACGATCGGCACCGCGTGGGCGTAACTCAATACGGAACAGACCTGCGCACCGACAGACGCGGCCCACGGCACGGACAGCGAGCCTTGCTCCGCCAGTACGTCGGACACCGAGACGCCGTGGACCAGTTGCATGACGATGAAGAGCTGATCAGTCGATCCGTCGAACGCCGCATCGTACACAGCCGGTACGCCGGGATGCTCGACCTTGGCTGTCACCCGAGCCTCACGCCGGAACCGCCCGACCAACTCCTCACGATCCTCGTCGGACGCCACGATCTGAGGACGAATCAGCTTGACCGCGATATCACGGTCGAGCACAGTGTCGTACCCCCGCCAAACCTCCCCCATCCCCCCGTGTTTGAGCGGCGCGGTCAACTCGTACCGACCGGCAACGACCCTCGACTGCTCAGGCACGCCTCTCCTCCCAGACCTCACCGGACAGTCCGCCGG
Source organism: Kribbella sp. NPDC003505 (assembly GCF_040610875.1). Taxonomy (NCBI): domain Bacteria; kingdom Bacillati; phylum Actinomycetota; class Actinomycetes; order Propionibacteriales; family Kribbellaceae; genus Kribbella; species Kribbella sp. NPDC003505. The sequence goes on from NZ_JBEXNA010000005.1 coordinate 530,281, forward strand.
CGGCTCCATGCCCCGTCCATCCGCGTGGATCAGGTTTCCGGCAGGTTGTGGCGGCGGCGGATCATGCGGTACGCCGCCTTGCGGGCTTCGCGGGTCAGGCGGCCTTGGAACTCCTCGTCGGAGAAGTACTTCTCGGTGAACTTCGTGTCCGCCTCAGCACGCTCGACCATGATGTCCTGGAAACGCTTGTTGAACGGCAGCTCGAAGTCGCCCTCGTTGCGGCTCGCGAGCGCAGCCTGCTGCAGATCCGGATCCTCGATCGCCGCGGTGACGCGCTCCTCGTACATGAGCTTGTCGGCCTCGCTAAGTCCCAGGCCGTAACGGTTGTTGAAGTCCTCGATGAGCTCCGACAACAGTGCCGTCTTGGGATCCCGGACGATGCAGGTGCCACCGTCGTCGAACCCGGGCAACACCTGCTCCCCCTCGGGCTCGAGACTGACGTCGTGCTCGCCGGTCTTGCTGACCCGGAGATGCGTGAGATCGATGTCGCCGATGTCCAGACTCGGGCTACGGCGCTGCGGCAGCCGGTTGAGCAGGTGCTTGCCGTACAGGTAGAGGCGTTCGAGCTCGCGGTCGGTGAACTGCATGACCTGCGCGAGGAAACCGTACTTGCGGACATAGTCGGACAGATCGCTGCGGAACAGCTCGGCCGCCTCGCGATCCTCCGACGTCAGGCGGTTGAACCGGTCGACCGCCGGATCGATGTGCTTGTACAGATCCGCGTGCTTACGCTCCCAGCTGCGGCCGCCGTCCTCGATCGCCGAACTCGGCTGGGAGGACAGGTATGCCTCGGCGAACGAATCCAGCTCCGACTCAAGGATCAGTTGGTGATCCATGACAGCCCGCTGCTTCAAGTACAGCAGGTTCGGATCGACCGGGGTCGTGACCGCTTCCTCGTAGTACGGCTTGAACGCCTTCTGGATGTCCTCGGCCTCGTTCGCGAAGTCCAGAACGAACAGGTCGTCCTGGCTCTTCAGCGGGTGAGTGCGGTTGAGCCGCGACAACGTCTGTACGGCGGCGACGCTGGCCAATGGCTTCTCGACGTACATCGTCGTCAGCAGCGGCTGGTCGAACCCAGTCTGGTACTTGTCGGCGACAACCAGGATCCGGTACTCCTTACGTCCTTGCTCACCGTTCTTGGTGTCCGTCCGGGACTTGGCGTTCGGGTCGTCCGCACGGGTGTAGGCGAACGCATCCGGCAGCTCACTCTCGGACAGTCCATTGATCCTAGACTCGGTGAACTCGTCTCCGTCGATCGTCAGACTCCCGGAGAACGCAACCAGGACTCCGGGGTCGGCGATGCTCAGGTCGTCGATCTTGCTGCGGAGTGCCTGGTACATCCGGAAGGCGGCCTCCCGCGAACGGGTCACGACCATTGCCTTCGCGCGGCCGCCCAGCTGGCGGCGAGTGTTGGCTTGAAAGTGCCGAAGGATGATCTCGGCGTGAGCTTGCAGCGTGGCAGGGTCCGCGTAGACAAGGCGAGCCAATTCGCTGCCGGCCTTGTCCGGGTTGACCTCGATGTTCTCGGCGCCTTCCTTCGCGACCCGCCAGTACGTCTGGTACGTCGTGTAGTTCCGGAGTGCGTCGAGGATGAAGCCCTCCTCGATCGCCTGCCGCATCGAATAGATGTGGAACGCTCGCTTGTTGCCAAGGGCATCATCGATGCCGAACAACTGCAGCGTCTTGTCCTTCGGCGTCGCGGTGAAGGCGAAGTACGACAGGTTCGGGTGCCGGCCGCGCGCCATCGCCGACGAGGTCAGCGGATCGTCGTCGTCACCGGCTTCCTCCGCGCCTAGACCGCGCAGTACCTTCTTCAGCTTCGTCACCGAATCACCGGACTGACCCGAGTGCGCCTCGTCCACAATCACCGCGATGCGCTTGTCCGCCAGACTCGAGACGCCTTCGAGGACGTATGGGAAGGTCTGCACGGTGACGATGACGATCTTCGTCGCAGTGTTAGCCAGCGCCCTGGCGACCTCACCCGACTTCGATCCGCCGATACCGGTGATGCGCTCGACCACTCCCGGCGTGTGGTCGAACTGATAAATCGTGTCCTGCAGCTGCTTGTCCAGCACCGAGCGGTCGGTGATCACGACAACCTTGTGGAAGACCGGCTCGTTCGCCGCTATCCGCCTGTCGCGCACTGCCTCGTCATCCAGGCTGCCCGGCTCGGCCGAACCGTGCAGGGTCGACAATCGGTGCGCGAGCCAGGCGATCGTGTTCGACTTACCGGAGCCCGCCGAGTGCATGACGAGGTAGTTGTTGCCGGAACCGTGGCGGGCGGCGTGCTCGGTGAGCCGGCGTACGGCGTGCCACTGGTGATAACGCGGGAAGATCAACGGGCGGTCATGGACGCTGGCCCGCCCGTTTGATCGTCCGCGTGAGCGCGAGGTCGTCGGGTCTTCCACGTGGAGGAACCGCTTCAGCAGATCGAGCCAGTTGTCGAACTGCCAGGTCTCCTCCCAGAGATACGCCGTTCGGTACCCGGACCCGTCGCTGTCCACGACTGGGTTGCCGGCACCACCGATGTTGCCCGGGCCGCCCGTGCCTTGGTTGAACGGAAGGAAGACGGTGTCCTTGCCGCGCAGACGAGTCGTGACGAAGACGAGCTCCGGGTCGACCGCGAAATGCACCAGCGCCCGGCGCGCGAACAGCAACTCCTTCGGGTCGCGATCGTTGCGGTACTGCTCCTTGGCGTGCTCGACGGTCTGTCCGGTGAGCGGGTTCTTCAGTTCGGCGGTCGCGAGCGGGATGCCGTTGACGAACAGCGCCAGGTCGAGGGCCTTGGTCGAGTTCGCGCCGTACCGCAGCTGGCGAGTCACGGACAGCCGGTTCTGCTGGTACTCCGCGAGCGCATCCTCCGCGACGGTATGCGCTGGCCGGAAGTATGCGAGCCGGATCCGAACCCCACGATCCTTGATCCCGTTCCGCAACACATCAAGCACGCCGCGCTGGTCAATCTCCTTCGCGACAACTCTCGTGAGATCCCGCTCCGCAACAGCCAGGTCACCCCCCGCAAACTGCACCAGCCTTTCCCAAGCCTCCGGCTGCACCGCCTGTACAAACGGCATCAACTGCCCCGGATCAAGCCCAAGCTCCGGGTCGTAGGTGTCAGCCCACCCCTTCAGCCAGCCCGCAGCAAGGAGGGCCCCCTCCACAGCGTCCTCAAACGCCAACTCCGAATGCACCCGACTCACGAGAACCCACCTCCCCTCGCAGTTGTCACATCAATCTGCCCAGTCACCGCGGCGGCTATGAGCGCCTGCCGTCGCTCGCGAAGTAGCGTCACCCGCTCGCGTAGCAGAGATGTAGCGCGCTCGGTCGCGCTCTGCTCGAGCTCCAACCGGCGGACAATCGACTCCTGCCTGCGCGGCGGCGGTGCTGGGATAACAAGCGACTTAATCAGCTCAGCACTCAAATTCGGCTGCCCCGCACCGGACGCGAGCTGGATAATGCCCGCCTTATGCGCACGGAACCAGTAGAATGCGAAACGCGGGAGAACCTCGCCAGGATTCGACAGGACGCAGCATGCTTGATTAACGGCAGCAGCCATCTCAAGCAGGCCTACACGCCCTTTCGTGGCACCCGCGCCATACATCGCAATCACGAGCGACCCAGCAGGATGCACAACTAAAGACGGTATCTCCACTGTCGCGCGATGGGTCACCTTGCTTCGTGTGTCGGAGATTACCGCATCACGGACATCCGTACTGGTGACCCAGTATTGGTCGCCATTACGATAATATTCGAGGCGTTCAGACGGGGGCGTCGTCCCACTCCCGACTGCGAATATTCGACTGATCCGGTGCAGCGACCAATCTGCGCTAACATATGGCATCCACGCTATTCCCGTCGCTTTGACGTCAGTTGGCGAATCGCAGGTCGTCGCCACCCGCATTACTTCCTGAAGATGCTCAGCCAACGCAACGATCTGCCGCTCCGAGCGAGCCACGAGAGCATCGATCCGTGCTACCTCCGAATCGAGAAAGTCGGCGATGCGTCGCTGCTCCTCAATCGGCGGAAGTGGTACGGGCGCCTCGCTAAATCGCTCCCTACTCAGCTCGATTTGATTTGTCGCACCGAGCGACAAGGCTGCGAAGATTAGATCTTGGAATGGCGTCGACGCAAGCCAGTAGTACCCAAAGCGCGGCCAGAGAACATCGCGGCGCGTTCTTGTTATCGTAACGTGCCCGTCCGCCATGCACGCACGATTATCGGGACTACGCTGAAAGTATCCAATACGCCCGAGGGTCCCGGTCCCAGTGGAATTGACGAGAATATCCCCTGCGAGCAGATATCCACGCAGCTTCGCCGGATCTCCGCTGTGCGAGTGAAACCGTGTCCTGCTCCAGTCGAGTCCGCCAGACTGGTTCGCTGCCTGGCTGATCGCTCTAACCGGCCCATCATCAACGTAGTCAGGCGCAGTTCCGCGATTTAAGAAGGATATGCAGTCTTTGAGGCGGGCAGCCCGCCATTCAGTTGGGAGCTCGGCGCCCAGAACCTGGGTCATGACGTCACCTCGCCGAGGAGCTTCTGGATCTCGGATTCGAGTTCGCGGAGTTCGGCGTCGATTTCGGCGAGGGGGCGCGGTGGGGTGTAGACATAGAAGTGGCGGGTGAAGGGGATTTCGTAGCCGATCTTGGTCTTGGTGTGGTCGATCCAGGCGCCTGGGACATGTGGGAGTACCTCACGTTCGAGGTAGGCGGCGATGTCCTCTTCGAGTGGCACGTTCTCGTAGTCGCGGAGCTCCGGGTCGGGTTCGGGTTGGCCCTTCTTGAGTTGGACCTCGCCTTCGGGGTCGCGGACCGAGATGGCGGTCCAGACTGCCTTGTCGACAGGCGCCGGCAGTTTGCCGAGGTCAGAGACGGTGGATCGGAGCGTGGCGGCGAACTCGGTCTTCTTGTAGGACGGTTCCTTGCCCACAAGGGTTCGCAGAGCAGCCAGTAGAGCGTCGCGGTCTTCGTACTTCGACGTTGTCTTGCCGGACTTGAGGGTGAGTTCGAGGTCGGTGAGGGTCTCGTCGGTTACTTCGAAGCGGAGCTTGAGGGGGCGCTCGACGGTGATGCGGTGGTAGCCGAAGTCCTCGTTGCGGAAGACCTTCACCTTGCCGTGGAGTTCGTGGTCCGGGTTGCTGGCGATCGGGAGCGCGTCGGCGTACAGGCGCTGGATCTCGTCGATCTGCTCATCGGTGATGTACTTCCGCTTGTCGCCGAGCGACTTCCGCATCTTCGCCCAGTACTCGCGCGCGTCCAGCAGCACGACCTTGCCGCGATGCGCGGGCGCCTTGCGGTTCGTCAGGATCCAGAAGTACGTCGAGATACCCGTGTTGTAGAAGAGCTGATCCGGCAGCGCGACGACCGCCTCGAGCCAGTCGTTCTCGAGAATCCACTGACGGATCTTCGACTCGCCGGACTCGGCCGCGCCGGTGAACAGCGGCGACCCATTGAAGACGATCGCGAGCCGACTGCCACCCTCACCGACCGGACGCATCTTCGAGATCATGTGCTGCAGGAACAACAGCGACCCGTCGTTGATCCGCGGCAGACCGGCCCGGAAACGGTTCTGCCCGCGGTTTCCGTTGGCTTCGTCAACGATCTCGGCCTGGGCCTTCTTCCACTCCACCCCGAACGGCGGATTGGACAGCATGTAGTCGAACGTCTCGTGTTCCAGCTGGTCGTTGGTGAACGAGTTGCCGAGCTTGATGTTGTCCGGGTTCTGGTTCTTGATCATCAGGTCGGAGCGGCAGATCGCCCAGGACTCCGGGTTCAGTTCCTGTCCGAACGAGAAAACCTGGCCCGCGGTGTTGTGCGAGAGGATGAAGTCCTCCGCCGCCGTCAGCATGCCGCCGGTGCCGCAGGCCGGGTCGTACACCCTGCGGCTCGCCCCCGGCACCTGCAGGTCGGCGAGGTCGGGAGCGATCAGCAGACCGGCCATCAGCTTGATGACCTCGCGCGGCGTGAAGTGCTCACCAGCGGTCTCGTTCGAGTCTTCGGCGAACTTCCTGATCAGCTCCTCGAAGACGTACCCCATCTCGTGGTTCGACACCTGATTCGGATGGAGGTCGACGTCCGCGAAGCGTGCCACGACGAGGTGCAGAAGGCCGGCGTCCGACAGATAGGCGACCTGCTCGGCGAAGCGGAACTTCTCGAAGACCGCCTGCGCGTTCGGCGAGAACCCGTTGACGTACGCGGTCAGGTTCGCGACGGCGTCGTCGGGCGCATTCGCGACCGAGGTCAGCGTCAGTTTGGTGAGGTTGTAGAAGCTCTGCCCTGACTGCCTGGTCAGGAACCGAGTGGGATCGACCGTGCGCCCGGCCCACTTCTGAGCCTCGTTCAGCACCGCGTCACGCGTCGGCTCCAGAACACACTCGAGGCGTCGCAGGACCGTGAACGGGAGGATGACCTTGCCGTAGTCCGACCTTTTGTAGTCCCCCCTCAGCAGGTCGGCCACCTGCCAGATCAAGTTCGCCAGATTCTTCGGCGTGGTGTCACTCACCGGATTCCCTCTCCCCTGTCTTTCATGTCGTCAGCTCATCGTCGGCGCGCTCCGCACCGTTACAGCGGAACTCACGATGATCACACACTGTCATCTCACGCATCGTTCTGTGGCACAAGGGCCCCTCGCGTCAGTGCCGCGGAGAGGTCCCTCACCAGGCGGTGAGTCTCCTCCGCCGCCTGGTCCACCATCGCGTCGAACTCGGCCAAGCGCCGGAACGCTTCGCCGTACCGTCGCTGCTCCTCGATCGGCAGCAAAGGAACCTGCAGTCGTTTGAGGTTGACCCGGACGATGTCGCGTGTCCCGGAGGACTGCCGCGTCGCTTCGCGGCGGTTGCTGGGAGCCGTCAACATTCCCGCCAGGAACCACGGATCGACGGTTGCCGGATCGGCTCGAACGAGGCTCACATGCTGACCGAGCCGTACGCCGACCTGCTCGGCCGTCGCGACCCGCGCGACCACGGACGATCCGATCGCCGGCACGAGGACGTCACCGGCTTCGATCCGTACGGCGGTCCCGGGCGCCCGGCCACTTGGACCGCCACCCCGAACCACATCGCCGCCGGTCAGACCAGGTTCGGATGCGCCGTCGGCATCGACGTTCAACCGGGAGTACCCGCGGACGATCTCGACAGCGCCGTTCCGTACGAGCTCCTCCAAAGTCAGGCTGCGTGCCTCCGACAGGACGGGCTGGTCCGCAGCCGCAAGCGCCGGACTGTGCTCAGCGACGTCGCGCAGTCGTCCGAGCACCTGCTTCTCCGAGGCCAGCAACTCCGACGGATCGACGGGCAGGTCATCAGGTACGGCAAGCCGGCGACCGGGCGTGAGGTCTACCTCCTCGTCGAGCAGGTCGATCACCTGGACGAGCTTCACCTGTCCCGGCTGTTCCTCGACCGATGCCGGATCACGCCCGTACGACCGCCAGGCAGCCGTCGCCAGCTCACTCACCACCTCCGCCGTCGCCGGTTGGACCCGGGAGGCATCGACCATCAGCACGCGCTCGGCGACGTACCCATCAACCGGCCGTTGCAGCAGCCACAAATGCAAGCCGACCGACGTCGCCGGCAGCAGGCCTGACGGCAGGGCGATCACGGCGCGCACTGCGCCGCGACGCAGCAGTTCCCCGCGAATTCGACGGCCGGCCGACCGCCACGCTGCGGTGGGCGGCATCAGCAGGATCGCCTGACCACCGGGCCGCAGATGAGCCAAAGCGTCTTGCACCCACGCCAACTCGGGTTCGGTCCGCGGGGGAAGTCCGCCGTACTCCCAACGTGGATCGAAGGCCAGCTGGTCGTCGGCCCAGTCGTGCAGACCGAACGGCGGATTGGAGGCGACGAGATCGACCCGCTGTCCTGGAAAGGCGTCCGCCCGCAGTGAATCCCCGATCCGGACGACTGCCGAGTGATTCTTCGCCGTGAGCATGAGCCGGATCTGCGCGATGCATGCCGCCGCTGGATCGAGATCCTGGCCGAGGACCCGTACGTCGGGTGCGCTGCGAGCCGCCTCCACCAACAAGGACCCAGTGCCACAGGCTGCGTCCATCACGTCCGCGATTTGCTGCTCTGGACCAGATATGAACGACAGCATCAGGCGCGCGACGGGTAGCGGCGTCACGTAGTCGGAGGTCGCACCTCGCATCCGGAGGTACTGGGCGTAGAAGCGCTCGAAGATCTCCACCGGATCGCCGTCCACCGCGGCGACGGCGGAGAGCACGGTCGACTGCCAGGGCAGCCAGGCATGGGGCATCTCGGCGCGGAACAGCTTCTCGGCCTCGCCGCTCGCCGTACCGGCCGAAGCTGCGAGCGCACTCGGTGATGGCACGGCACTCGCCCCGTCGCCCGCGACCGATCGATGGAACAGCAGCAGGCCCGCGAGCCACAGCGCCATCCCTAGATCCGGGCCGCCGGTGGCCGCCGCGATCTCCCGCCAGGCCCGATCGGGCCCGCTGACTTCCGGCAGCTTCCCCTGAGCCCGCAGCCACTGCTCGACGGCGGCCAGGTCGAAAGACGGACTGGTCGGCGTCCCCCCGATCGGCTCGGGGAAATCGGCGTACCGCTTGCGCCAGTTACTCACTGCGGCCCGGCCGACGCCCGCGAGGCGCGCGATACCGACCGAGGACACAGTTCCCGCCGCCCCGTCGGCGCTGCCGGTATCCGGTCGATCCATGGTCACCTCCCCACTGTTGGTGGCTCGACTCTAACCGAATCCCCGGGCCGTGTACACAAGCTTGCAGATATTCTCTGTTGACATTGTTCACAGAATCTAGTCTCATGATCTCGTTCACAAACCGAGGGGGATGCACATGACGGACATCAGGTCCGACGGACAGCCGGCGACGCCGGGGGACGAGTCGGTCGTCGACACGGTCGTTGTGCTGGCCGATGAGGATGCGGCGCTGACCGACCGCCAGAAGATGCTGGTCCTGGCCGCGATGGAGAGCGCGGGGGCGCTCGCGGACGAGTTCGGCGCCGACGCCGAGCCGAGCGCGGGGAGTACGCCCGAGGCGGGGAACCCGCCCGCGTCGATGCCGGAGATCGAGCCGGTGATGGAGACGGCAGCGGGGACGGCTGCGGGGACGCGGGCGGCTACGCAGACGGAGGCGGCACCGGAACCTGTCGGGGCGTTCCTGACCTCGATCACGGTGGCCGGATTTCGCGGGATCGGCCCGGAGGCGCGCCTCGAGCTGCAGCCCGGACCGGGCCTGACCGTCGTCGCCGGCCGCAACGGTTCGGGGAAGTCGAGCTTCTCCGAGGCGCTCGAGTTCGCCCTGACCGGCGAAAGCTACCGCTGGAAAGGCAAGAAGACGTTCTGGACGGAGTCGTGGCGCAACCTGCACCAGCTCCAGAGCACACGCATCCGGATCGCCCTTGCCGAGGAAGGCCACGGGCGTACGGAGATCGGCGTCGACTGGGCCGCGACGAGCGGCCTCAAGGACGCAAAGGTGTGGACCCAGCGGCACGGCAAGAGGCGGACGTCCGGTGTCGACTCACTCGGCTGGACCAAGGCGCTGGAGCTGTACCGCCCGATCCTCTCGTACGACGAACTCAGCCAGCGTCTCGAGGGAACTCCGACCGATCTGTACCGATCCCTCGAGAGCATCCTCGGACTCGACCAGATCGCCGACGGCATCGACCGGCTCGCAGCCCAGGTCAAAGAACTCAAGGCCGGCGCGGACAATGCCAACGCAACCAAGAATGCACTCAAGGCGAAGTTGGAGCCGATCGACGACGATCGCGCGCGGACGGTCATCGGCCAGCTCACCAAGCTGAAGCCGGACCTGGGCCTGGTGACAAGGACGGCGCTGAGCTCCGTCCCGGCCGACGGAGTCGGTGAGCAACTCCGCGCCCTCAGCGAGATGGCCGTGCCGGACCGGCAGGCGGTCGAATCCGCGGCCGACGAACTCCTCAAGGCTGTCCAGCGGCTGGCCGAACTCGCGACCGACGCATCCGAGCACGCCGACACTCGGAGCCGGCTGATCGAGGCGGCACTGGCCTTTCACAGCCGGCACGGAGACCAGGTTTGCCCAGTGTGCGACGGCAACCTGCTCGACGTGGAGTGGCATCGGCGGGCTGAGGCCGACCTCGCCGCGGACCGCGCGTCGCTCGACGCACTGCGGACCGCTCGCCGGAATCTCGAAGTACGAGGGTCGGCGGCGCGCGGGCTGCTCGACGTACCGATCCTGCCGACGGAGGACGACGTACTAGGGCTGGCGACGCTCGACGAGGCGCGCGGTGTCCTGAAGACGTGGCGGGACGCGCCTGCGTCGGACGCCGAACTGGCGCGTCATCTCGGGACGACCATCGCGCCAGTCGTCGATGTTCTGGCCCGGTTGCGCGACGAAGCGGCGGCGAAGCTGCGCGAACGCGACGACGATTGGCAGGAGGTCGCCGGCGAGGTGCTGACGTGGGTCAAGCTCCGGCGCACCGCCGACGCGATCAAGGAGGACCTGGGCGACGCCAAGAAGGCGCACACCTGGCTCAAGGACAACGCGGCGCAACTGCGGAATCAGCGGCTTGAGCCGCTCGCCGAGAAGGCCAAGTGGATCTGGAGCCACCTCCGCAAGGAGAGCAATATCGACCTCGACACCATCACGTTGTCCGGTCAGCGCCGGATGGGCGCCGTCAAGCTCGCGGCGCGCGTCGACGGCGAGCCGACCGAGGCGCTGCCGGTGATGAGCCAGGGCGAGCTCAACGCGGTCGCGCTGGCTCTGTTCTTGCCGCGGGCGACCTTGGCGGCCAGTCCTCTACGGTTCGTTGTCCTGGACGACCCGGTCCAAGCGATGGATCCGGCGAAGGTCGACGGGTTGACCGAGGTGCTGGTCGAGTACGCGAAGGATCGGCAGGTGGTCGTGTTCTCGCACGACGACCGGTTGACCGAATCGGTACGTCGTACGGCGCCGGACGCGAGGATCGTCCAGGTCGAGCGCGGCGCCAGCTCCACGGTTCACGTGGTGCCGTGCAAGTCGCCGGCGGAGCGCTACGTCAAGGACGTCAGCGATCTGCTGGCCGACAAGGAAGTGCCTTCTGAGGTGCTCGGCAAGGCCATCCCGGCGTACGTCCGGCTCGCGGTCGAGGCTGCGGCTCATCAGGTCTACTTCGCCGACCAGCTGACCAAGGGGACGCCTCGGAAGCAGGTCGAGGCCGCGTGGGACTCGGCAACGACGACGAGCAACCGCGTAGCGCTCGCCGTTTACGGCACGGCGTCCGCCAGGATCGACCGGTGGCAGCAACCTCCGCACCGGAACCGGACGCTCGCGATTAGCCGCAAGGGCGTGCACTGCGGCTTGGCCGGGTCGGCTGACGCCGCAGTCCGCGACCTCCGCCGGACGGTCGACGACATCCTGGGACGTGAGAGATGAGCGACGAGCTCGAGTACGTCCGGACCATTCTCGACGGTAATCGCGCCGCGACACCGGCGTGGACGAGGATTGCGGCCTTCCTCATCAGGCAGGCGCTCGAGGCCGAGGTGGAGAGCTACTGCCTGCAGCTCGTCGGGAGTTTGCAGCACCCGGTCCGGATGCGATCGAGGCTCACGGTCCTGCACGCGCTCGACCCGACGGAGTTCCACCGCACGGCGGAGTACGCGTGGAACGCGCTGAGCCGGGCTTGTCATCACCACGCCTACGAACTGGCGCCGACTCTCTCGGAGCTACGGCACCTGCACTCGAAGGTCGCAGGTCTCGCAGCGATGCGGGCCGCCGCCTGACTGTCCTGACTCACCACTACTCAACACACCGAAGCATTTGGGGGGACAACCATGTCTCAGTATCCGCAAGACCAGCAGTACCGACCTGACCTGCCGCCGGAGCCGCCGGTCAAGAAGCGGCACACAGTGCGCAACATCGTGATCGTGGTGACGGCGGCGTTCGTCGTGTTCGCGGGCGGTTGTGCCGCCGTACTGGCAAACGGGCTCAACGAAGCGACGAGGGAGAGCACGGCAACCAAAGCCGAGGCGCCGGCGACCGCTTCGTCACCATTGCCGTCGCAGACATCCGCGGCGGCGACCGAGCCTCCCGCGAGCGCGGAGCCTACGGCTACCCCGACCGATGAGGATCGGGTTGCGAAGGTCGGGGCGACGCAGTGGTTCAAGTACAGCGACGGGATGAAGGTTCAGGTCACCAGCCTGAAGCGGTACCGGATCGGCCAGTACGCCGCCGGCGGGAAGCCCGGTGACGTCGGAGTCATCGTCACCGTGACGCTTCAGAACGGCTCCACGAACACGTTCGACACCGGACTGGTCGACGTGAAGCTCGCCAGCGGGCCGAACGGGGATCAGGCCGAATCGGTCTTCGACACGGACCAGAAACTGGGCGGCGGGTTCGAGGGCTCGATCCTTCCGGGCAAGAAGAAGACCGCCCGGTACGGCTTCGCGATCCCGAAGGCGAACGCGTCCTCGACGCTGCAGATCGAGATCGCGCCCGGCTGGGACTACGAGGGCAGCCACTTCGAGGGCTCGTTGTCGAAGTGACTCAAGGCCAGAAGACCGGCTCTGCGGAGGGAGAGAGCCGGTCTTCTGCCCGCGCGGATCGGACCGGCTTGCGCGCAAGGGAACGTCGGCCAGCCACTGATCACCGGCAAACCGAAGCCCCCGTGGTCAGAAACGGCGAATGCGTCGGGTGCGGTCTGGCTAGGAGCGTGGGAGGCAGCACTTCTTGTACTTGCTGGTTGAACCGCACCAGCAGGGGTCGTTTCGGCCGGGGGGCCAGCTGACCTCGGCGGAGCCGTCCTGCACGAGGGAATCGCTGTAGGCCTGAAGCACGTCTCCGTCCAGCTGCACGCTGTCGGTTGCCGTGGCGAACGCCGCGAGGCCATCGGCCGAACCGGCCACGGCCGCCAAGCGGACCGCGCCGTGCTCGGCGAAGAGTTTGAAGTCTCGCTCTGTCATTGCTCGATGCTCGTCCCACGTCGCGCCACAGTCGACGGCCAGATTCGGCCAGCGGCTGAGGGCTTCGTCGTACTCCGGCCTTGGCAAGAACATCAAGACCTGCCCGTCGCCGTCGTCTGCCTCCCCCAGCGCATCCAGCAACTCGTCCGCCAGGTCGTCGCGATCGTCGTGCGGCAGTTCAAGCTCGTGCCGCACAGCATGGCGAGCCTGGAGGAGTTCGAAGGCCACCATCGCGACCTCGTCGGACGACGAGGCCGTAGGTTCGGACTCCAGTTCATCGTGACGCCGGAGAGCAACGTCGAGTGCCTCCGTCAGCCAGGCCTCGGCGGTTTCCGCTCGACCATGCGACACGAGCACGTCGCTGAGATAAGTCGCGGCCTCGGAGTCCTCAGTCAACTGGTCACGCAGAAGCGAGAGTTGCGTCATCGCCTCCTCGTCGCGGCCGGCGAGAAACAGCACGTCCGCGCGAACCGCCATCGGGTAGCACGCTGACTCGTTGCCGGATCGCTCGTAGGCTTCGATACCGCGCTCTGCCAAGGCGATCGCGGCATCTGGCTCGCCGGCATCAGCGGTGATCTCGGCCGCGACGATCAAGGCGTACGAGGTGTCAGCATCGTCTTTCAGACGGCCGTGCTCGACAGCATCGACCAAGGAAGCCGCGAGTAACTCGGGCGACTCGCTGTCGACCGCCTCCTCCGCGATGCGATCGATGTCTTCCGTCGACAACACGCTGTTCATGCGCACACCCCACGGTATCAGCGTCGTCGAAAGCAGACCTACTGCGAGGACGGCGCGCAGAAGATCAGTAGTGCCAGTAGTTGCGGCCGTCGGTGTTCCACTCCAGAGGGACTGTGGTGCGGTTCGTGAAGGCCATGCCCAGGCCCTCGGCGAGCTCGACGGTGCGGGTGAGCTGCAGGGAGAAGGCGTGCTGGTTGTCGTCCCACCACTGCTCGTACTGGGTGATGCAGGTGCGGCCGGCGTAGCACGGGTTGGAGCAGGGATGCGGCGGTAGCCACTTCTGGAGGTGGCGGAAGTTGACTGTGGTGGAGCCGCCGGAAGACTCGATGGTGCCGATGGCGTCCAGGCAGTAGCCGGTGGTTGGGATGGTCCACTTCACGTAGTGCTGGCGGCCGCCGTCGGACGGGAGGGGCTGCATGTCGGTGCAGTTCGGGTCGCCGAGGGATTCGGTGGTGACGCGTTGGATCTGCGTGAGCGGGCGGCCGGCGCCGTCGTTGTAGCCCTCGAGGAGGACCCAGTCGCCGTCGTGGACGAAGTGCTCCGCGGAGGCGGGCGGCCAGACTTCCGGGTCGCCCCAGGAGATGTCGGACTCGGTCGCGCTCAGCGGAGTCCAGGCCCACTGACCGGCCGCGGTGCCGCCGGCGAAGTACTGGCCGGCGGCCTTCTCGAACATCAATGAGTACTGCGCATACGTTTCCGGTGCAGGCACCGTCAACAAACTGACTACCAGAACGAGCGCTTTGATCACAGAGCGCTACTTTAGCCGAGCACCTCGCGGAGCTTGGCGGCGAACTCCTCGGGCTTGCCGGGCTGGCCGTATTCGTTGCCGAGGAAGCCGCCGTGGTTGCTCGGGAACACGACGGGCGTCAGACCGAGCCGCTCGGCGGCGGCCTTTCCGCCGCGGCCCGCGAGGGCGTTGTGCGACTCCTCGCCGACGCCGACCACGATGCGGTCCCGGACCTTGCCCAGGGCGTCGAAGTCGGGCTGGTACGACGTACAGCCGCGCAGGTTCTGCCCGAGCAGCGCGTCCGTGCGTGACCCGTCGTCCTCAGCCGGCAGGCCGAACATCGCGGGATCCGGCGCGGGCTGCTGCGTGTAGTCGGCGGGGATCTCGCCGTCGTACATGACCAGCGCGATGAACTTCGCCATGCCCGGCCCGAGGCCGTCGCGCTGGTAGGTCTCGTACATGTCCGCGATCGCGGCCTGCGCGCTCTGGTGGTCCGGGATGATCCCGGCGAGCGGCGGCTCGTGCGCGACCAGCGTGTTGATCAGGTCGGGGCGACGGGCGGCCAGCGCCAGTGCGTTCACCGCGCCGCCGCTGCTCGCGAAGATGTCGACCGGCCCGACGTCCAGGTGGTCGATCAACGCGGCGAGGTCGGCCGCGTGGTCCTCCGGCGACAGCTCGGTCAGCTCGCCGTCACGGACGCTGCGCTCGACGCCTCGCGGGTCGTACGTCACCACAGCCCGGTCCTCGAAGTACGACGCCAGCGTCGGGAACCCGCTGGCGCCCATCGGCGACCCGATGATCAACAGCACCGGCCGCTGCGCCAGGTCCCCACGAACGTCGTACGTCAACGTCGCCCCGGGTACGTCGAGCGTCCGGGTCACAGGCTCCGTCATCACATCTCCCCAAAGGTCCGGCCCACCCCCATTGGTCGGCCCTACCGGGAGCCTAAACCGTCCGGATTCCCCGGGACAGAAGAGTGATCCGTGAAAGCGGGCTGAAAGCCGGTGCGCCTTTACTGCGATGGACATCAAACTCGGGAGGGATCAATGCAGACCACGACGAAGCACCGCAGAACCGCACGCGCATTGGCCGCGGCAGGGGCCACCCTGGCCACCACAGCCGCCGTCGGCATCGCCACGGCATCCACGGCCGACGCGGCCACCTGCAATGCCGGCAGCGCCTGCGTCTACCAGACGCTGTCCAACGGCTCCAGCAGTCTCCGGTACCAGAACGCCGGCAACGCGACCATCTCGCTCACCACCGGCCCCTACGGCGGCTGGGTCTGGAACAACGGAGTCCGCTACCCCGGCGCCGACCACATCACGCTGACCACGACCTACAAGGGCAACCGCTGGAGGATCTGCCTGCATTACGGCCCCGCCGACCACAACCAGGGCACCGGCAAGACCACCGCGGCCTGGCTACAGCCCACTGAGGTCGTGACCGGTTGGCGATGGCGAGGCGAGTGCGCTGCCGGCGAGGACACCTGGCGCACGTACTGACGGACAGCCTTCGGTGGTTCCGCCCAGAGCGGAACCACCGGGGGCAGGCCGGCGGCCGGCGTGCGGTCTGCTTAGCTGGGGGTATGACTGAGAAGCCAGAGATCGACTTTCCGGACGGTCCGCCGCCGGCGGATCTCGAGATCACCGACATCACCGTGGGCGACGGCGACGAGGCCAAGGCCGGTTCGCGGGTGAACGTGCACTACGTGGGCGTCGCCCACTCCACCGGCGAGGAGTTCGACGCCTCGTACAACCGCGGCGCCCCGCTGGCGTTCCAGCTCGGCGTCGGCCAGGTCATCCAGGGCTGGGACACCGGCGTCCAGGGCATGAAGGTCGGCGGCCGGCGCAAGCTCGTCATCCCGCCGCACCTGGCGTACGGCGACCGCGGCGCGGGCGGCGCGATCAAGCCCGGCGAGACCCTGATCTTCGTGGTGGACCTGGTCAGCGTCAGCTGAGCACACGGACAACAGCCGGCAGTGACCTCCTGGGTCACTGCCGGCTGTCTCATGTCGTCACCGGATCGCGGCCGCCCGGATCACCTCCTGGCTGACCTTGTTGCCGGAGTCGTCGGTCGCGGTCGCCCGCAGCGAGAGGTACGACGCACCCTTCGGCAGCAGTACGTCGGCGGACCAGTCGGCGCCGGTCCGCGACAGCGGCCCGGCCTGCCAGCTGGCGCCGTCGTCGTACGAGACCTCCAGCGTCGCACCCGTGAGCTTGCCCGCACCCTCGACACCGTCGAGGTGGAACGCGGACAATCCGATGCGCTGCCGAGTCCCACCCGCGAACGCACCGTTGAGATCCGTCGCCAGGCGGTAGTCGAGCTGGATCAGCGGCAGATAGACGAAGTCGCTCGCGGCCGTCGTCTGTGCCCGGAAGTCCCAGGCGCTGCTCGTCTTCGTACCCAACTCCCAGGCCGCCGGCCGGGTGGTGTCCATCTCGAACCGGTAGTCCGCCCATCCGGACGTCGCCGGGACACTCGCCTGGACCGCCTGGAACGGGCTCTTCCGAATCAGCGTCCCGTTCTGGAACAACCGGGTCTCGACCGTCGACTCGTCGTTCATCGAGCCGGTGACTCCCTGGTCGCCACTGCTGGCCGTCGGTACGTTGACCGCGAAGAAGGCACCGTTCCGGCGAGGGTTCCAGTACCCCGAACCGACTCGCGGCCGAACGGCAGGCGCGAACCAGGAGTTCGTCTGCACAGACAGCGGCTGGTACGTGTGCCGATCGCCCCGCTGCTCCCAGCCGCCCGGGTGCATCGTCTGCTCGTACCAGTCCGTCCCGGCCTGCGTCGACACGTAGTCGACCCGCTGGGTCCCGAGGTGGATCGGCTCGGTGACCTGCAGGCACGGCGGCCAGAACCCGATGCGGCAGTCGGCCCGGGTCTCGAACGCGAGCTCGTCGGTCGGCCCGACGAACCGGTTGACGACCGTCGCCAGCTCCTCGGCCCGCGGCGCGTACCGCAGGTCGGCCGGGATCGCACCGGTGTAGGCCTTCACCAGGTCGTACAGGTACGGCGGCGCCTCGGTACCCATCACCCGCAGCCGAACGTTGCCGCCGGCACTGATCCGGGCCACCAGCGGCTCACCCTCGGCGGCCGTCAGCGAGTACACGGGCAGATCGGTTCCGCCGGCCAGGTCGTAGTACGTGCCGGCAGCGTTGTTCACGACGACGAGCAACCGCGCTCCGGCGTCGCGAGCAGCCACCGCCCGCGCGCTCGGCGTCACCGCACTGCTCGCCGTCACGAACACGGCCTTGCCCCGAACGTCCTTGCCCACATAGTCCGCGGCAGCGCCGGCACCGGCGTACGCCGCCGTCAGCGTCGCCTTGCCGTCCCAGCGCTTCGACCCGCGCTGGAGCAACGGGTGCAACTGCGTGAGGTCGACGCTCATCGACACCAGCGGCGACGTACGACGCCAGCGGGAGGAGAAGTCGAACACGCCGCCGGCCACCGCGCCGGTCGGAGCGGCGTACACCTTGGTCACCACCGGCGTCGGCACGTACTGGCTGAGGAACGTCGCGAACTGCCCGCCGATCCCGGAGTCGTGGTACCAGCCGGACCGGCGGTAGACGTCCTCACCGGGCAGCGGTGTGCTGAGCGTGATCGGGTTTGCCTCCCGTGCGTCGAGAGCGAGGTCGGTGTTCCGCTCGACCACGAGGTGCGGGTTGCCGACCAGCGCGACGCCTTCCGCACCGTCGACCGGCAGCCAGGAGTACGCCGCGTACACGCCCGGCTCGAGGCGCTGCTTCGAGACGGTCCCGGTGGCCGGGTCGATCTCGAGCGTCGTCACGAACTGATCGCCGTACTTGTACAGCGTCAGGAACCCACCCGCCGGCTTGCCGTCGCGGCCGACTGCGTGCACGTCGAGGTCGTACCGCTCGCCCTCCATGACCAGGCCGACCGCGGTCTGCGCGATCTGCTTGCCGTCCTGCTTGGCGATGACGGTGCCCGAGTACGACAGGCCCGGCGTGGCGAGGTTCGGCGTCGCGGTCACGGTGACCGACGCGGTGCCGTTGGCGGGTACGGTGACCTGCGCCGAGCCGAGCGTGAACAGTCCGGCCGGGGCGGGCGTCGTACCGTCGCTGGTCACGTCGGTCGACAGGTCGAGCGTGGCAGCGGTGTCGCCGAGGTTCGTGTAGGTGACGGTGCGCTCGACCGGCGCGTCGTCACCGTGCGGCCAGGCGTGGAACCCGAACTCGCGCGTCGCGGTCGCGGTGATCTTCCCGAACGCGGCCGCCGGTACGTCGAGCCGCCCGCCGCCGACCTGGTACGCCGTCTCGCCGGCCAGCGGCTTCGCGGTGCTGACCAGTGCGGACTTGACCTGCTCCCCCGTCCAGTCGGGGTGCTTCTGGACGAGCAGAGCCGCGGCGCCGGCGACGTGCGGCGTCGCCATCGACGTACCACTGAGGGACTTGTAGAACCCGGTACCCGACGACTTCGCGGCGCGCGCCGCGAGCACGGACACGCCCGGTGCGACGATCTCGGGCTTCACGGTGGCGTCGCCGAGCCGCGGACCCATGTCCTGGAAGTACGCCCGCTGGTCGAACTTGTCGACAGCGCCGACGGTCAGCGCGGACGACGCCGCGCCCGGCGAGCCGATCCCGCTGACCCGTCCGTAGTTGCCGGCGGCAATCACGAACAGGGCGCCGGTCTCGGCGCTCAGCTGGTCGACCGCGAGCGCCATCGGGTCGGTGCCGTCGCTGGCCTCGGTGCTGCCGAGGCTCATGCTGACCACCTTGGCGCGGTGTGCGGCCCACTCCATCCCGTCGATGATCCAGGACGCGGCGCCCGAGCCGCTGTCACTGAGCACCTTGCCGATGGCGAGCTGCGCGGCCGGTGCGACGCCCTTCTCGACGCCGTTCGACGCGGCGCCGGTACCGGCGACCGTGGACGCGACGTGCGTGCCGTGGCCGTTGACGTCCTCGGTGGTCTCGCCCGGGACGAAGCTCTTGGTCTCGACGATCCGGCTGGTCACGTCGGGGTGGGTCTGGTCGATCCCGGTGTCGAGGACGGCGACCGTCGTACCGGCACCGTCGAGGCCCTGGGCCCAGGCGCCCGGCGCGCCGATCTGCGCGACGCTCTCGGCCAGGCTGGCCTCGACCTTCTCGTCGAGGAAGACCTTCTGGATCCCCGCGCCGAACTGCCCCGGCGTCGCGGACCGAGCGGTGCCGGTGGTGGTGATACCGGACCAGAACTGCGCGGCTTCTGCCTTGCGCGCGGACAGGCCCTGACCGCCGATGCTCTCCAGCGTGGCGCCACGCTCGGCGTGCTGCGGAGTCGCCGCGGCGGCCCGCAGACCCGGGCGGTACTGGACGATCAGCGGGATCGACTTCACCGACGCGTCGTCGTACCCCTGGTCGACGAGCGAGGTGACGTTGAAGAGCTCGGGGTCGAGACGGCCCGAGGCGAGGTACGGCAGCGCGACGTCGGGTACGACGTGCAGGTCGTCGCCGACCTGCTGGATCTGGACGCCGCCGGCGTTTCCGGCCGCTTGCTCGACGGAGGCGGCCGGCGGGCCGCCGGCGGTATCGGTCAGGGTCACCACGTCACCCGTCACGAGCGTGACGCGGTGGGTGGACCCGGTGGCGGCCTGGGTCGGTGGAGCGGCATCAGGTACGGCAGCGCCGCCGGCCTGCGCGGGCGTCGTCGTCACCGCGGCCAGAGCCACGAGTGCGGCGAGCCCACCGGCGACGGCACGGGCGGATCGGGACATGGGCGGACCCTTCCTGGGGAGGATCTGGGGAACGGATGGCATGAACATGTCACGCCGCCGTAGACTGCTCAATGGCGGGATTACGGCATGACACGTGTCCGCCACGCCGGACACCACCGGAGGGCCCTCGAAGGAGCGCACGATGCTCGACGTGCTGGGACTGGATGCGATCGAGGAAGGCGCCTACCGGCGGCTGATCGCGCTGCCGTCGGAGTCGCTGGAGACCTTGGCCGCCACGATGCGGGTCGACGTCGCCGACCTCGCCGCGGCGCTCGACGGTCTCGAGGAGAAGGGCCTGGTGGCGCGGTCGACCGCGATGCCGGGGCACTTCGTCGCGTCCCCGCCGGCGCTCGCGCTCGGGTCGCTGATCGTGCAGCGCCAGGAGGAGATCCGGCGCGCACAGCTCGAGCTCGGGCGGCTCGCCGAGCAGTACCGCGGGGTGATGGCGGATCGGTCCGACACCGACGTGATCGAGGTGGTCCGCGGCGCGCAGGCGGTGGCGCAACGGTTCGGCCAGATGCAGCGCGGGGCGTCGGACGAAGTCCTGGCGCTGGTGAAGGCGTCGGTGGCGATCGTGTCCGCGGACGAGAACGTCGACGAGGACGTCGCACTGGCGCGCGGCGTGACGTACCGGGTGGTCGTCGAGCGGGCGGCGTTCAGCAAGCCCGGGTTCGTCGACCTGGTGTCGGAGTCGCTCAAGGCCGGTGAACTGATCCGGGTCACCGGCGACCTGCCGCTCCGCTTGGTGGTCGCCGACCGCTCGCTCGCCTTGTTGCCCTTGGCCCCTACCGCGACCGATTCCGCCGGCGGCGGACTGCTCGTCCACCCGTCGGGACTGCTGGACGCGCTGCTGCACCTGTTCGACCTGATCTGGGCGAGCGCCAACGAGGTGCTTCCCACCGACACGGGCACCACCGAGCTCGCCGCCGATCGCCTCGACGACGTCGACGCTCGGATCCTGACCTTGCTGCTGGCCGGTCTCACCGATCAGGCCATCGGCGGCCAGCTCGGGATGTCGCTGCGCACCGTGCAGCGCCGGGTCAGCCAGCTCATGGATCGCGCCCAGGTGGTCACCCGGTTCCAGCTGGGCCACGAAGCTTCCCGTCGCGGCTGGCTGGGTGTCTGATGTTCGGGTAGTTGTACTCATCCGCCGGACGCGGCGGCCGGATTGACTGGCGGTATGACGACGATGGTTGCCACACCCGCGGCGCGAGCGGACTGGGTCCGGCACGCCGCCGTACTCGCCAAGGTCCTGCTGTTCGGGTTGTTGCTGTCGGCACTGATCTGGCCGGATCTCAGCGGGATCAAGGGTAAGGCTTCGACCGCCCGGCTGATCGTCTACCCGATCGGCGCGATGATCCTGCCGTTGTGGTGGTGGGTGTACGGGCGTGCACGCAGCACGCTGCACCGGAGCTTTCCCTGGGCCGCGGACCTGCTGATGACGCTGCCGTGGCTGATCGACCTGATCGGCAACCGGCTGAACCTGTTCGACACCGTCGACTGGTGGGACGACGCGATGCACTTCGTCCTCTGGGGCTTCCTGACCGCCGGAGCGCTGCTGGCCTTCGCACCGCGTGACCTGTCGCGAGGCCTCACCGTCTTCGTCGCCCTCGGCTTCGGTACGACGGCGGCAGTCGTCTGGGAGCTCGGCGAGTACGTGACCTTCGTCCGCAACTCCCCCGAACTGCAGACCGCGTACACCGACACCCTCGGCGATCTGGCTCTCGGCACACTCGGCGCGCTACTCGCCGGCCTCGTGCTGTACCAGCTGCGCAGGAACGTCAGCCCCTCTACTTCCAAGCTATAGCGAACCGGGGGACTTGCCGCAAGCCCCGGTTCGACGCGCAGAATTGCCGGCCAGCGCCCCCTGGGGAGATCGAGGGAATGGGGATCCGACGTGCGCGTACTGTTGACGGCCTGGGGATCACGTGGCGACGTCGAACCACTCGTTGCCCTGGCGGTGGCACTCCGCGGGCTCGGCGCCGATGCCTTGGTGTGCGTCCCGCCGGACGAGGACTTCGCCGTCCTGGGGGGTCGATCCGGCGTCCCGCTGGCGCCGCTCGGCCCGCCGGTGCGTTCGATCGTCTCGCGGTCGAAATCGGCGTCCCGGCCCGACCCGTTCCGTCTGGCGTCCGAGCTGGTCGCCGCGCGGTTCGAAACGCTTACCGCGGCGGCCGAGGGCTGCGACGCGCTGGTCGCGACCGGGCTGATGCCGGCCGGCGCGCGAGACGTGGCTGACCGGTTCGGCCTTCGCTACGTCCTCGCGTGCTACCACCTCCTCGGGCTTCCCTCGCGGCACTACTCGCCCGGCGCCCGGCCAGGTACTCCGTCACCGCAGGACGAGACCGACAGACGCGTGCTGTGGGAGCAGGACGCTCAGCGCGTCAACGCCCTCTACGGCCCTGCGGTGAACAGCCACCGCGCAACACTCGGCCTACCGCCCGTGGAGAACGTCCGGGACTACGTACTGACCGATCAGCCATGGCTCGCGGCCGACCCGACCCTGTGCCCGTCGGCGGGCCTGACCGAGCTCGACGTCGTACAGACCGGAGCCTGGTTCCTGCCGGACGACCGCGCGCTCCCTGCGGAGCTGGAGACGTTCCTGGATGCGGGAGAGCCGCCGGTGTACGTCGGGTTCGGCAGCATGTCCGCGCACGCGCCGCAGGACATCGCCCGCACCGCCGTCGAGGCGAGTCGCCGACACGGGCGGCGTGTGCTGCTCTCGCGGGGCTGGTCGGAGCTGGATCTGGCCGACTACGGCGACGACTGCCTCGTGATCGGCGAGGTCAACCAGCAAGCGCTCTTCCCTCGCCTGGCAGCCGTGGTACACCACGGTGGCGCCGGCACCACGACAGCTGCCGCGCGCGCCGGCGTACCTCAGGTTGTCGTGCCGCTCCTCGGAGACCAGCCGTACTGGGCGTCCCGGGTCGTGGCACTGGGCATCGGCACGTCGTACGAGAGCTCGACGCCGACCGCCGACTCGCTGTCCGAGACGCTCGGCGAAGCGCTGGCCCCCGAGATCCGCTCGCAAGCGGCAGACAGAGCCGGCGCGATCAAGCCCGACGGTGCGACGGTCGCGGCGCGACTCCTCCTCGACTGACCACACGCCCCGACCGCTTCGCCGAGTCGTGGCGAATGGCTGCTGCCGGGGTTCGCGAGTCGTGGATCGTCGCTCTTCTGCAGAGCCGGTGCTCACGACTCGGCGACTTGCTGCGGAGTTCAGGCGTCGGTTGGGCGGTGGAGGGCCTCGAGGAGGTGGGTGACGACTGCGTCGGGGGAACGAGACCAGTCGGTGGTGAGGACGTGGTGGACTCGCCAGCCGGTGGTCTTCAGGGCGGTCGGGTGGGTGGTGAGACGCTCCAGAAGGGTGTCGGCGGCGACGCGCTCCGGAGTGTCGACGAGCACTGCGAGTCGGTGGCCGGCGTCGCCGGGGAGCTTCAGCGCGAGGTCGCAGCGGAACACGGACTCGCCCACGGCGAGGTCGACCTCCACGCCCCGCGCCTCGAGCGCGGCGGCGAGTTGCTCGACAACGGGAGTGGGACGAGCGGCGGTCACCGAAGTCGTGCGCAGGCTGTACGACGCGAGCGCGGCCTTGGCGGCGGCCTGGTCACCCCGGGAGACGGCAGCGGCGTACCCCAGGAAGCGGCGCAGCGTGTTCGCGCCGTCGTTGTAGGTGTTGGTGATCGCGTCGGGCTCGATGCTGCTGACGACGACCATGTGCTCGCGCGCCCGGCTGAAGATCACGTTCAGGCGCTTCTCGCCGCCCGACGTGTTGATCGGCCCGAAGTTCATCAGCATCCGGCCGTCCGGGCCGGCCGCGTAGCAGACGCTCATCAGGATGATGTCGCGCTCGTCGCCCTGCACGTTCTCCAGGTTCTTCACGAACAGCCCGGCGTCCTGCTCGCCGTGCGTCCGCACCTGCTCGGCCTCGTACAGCGCGGCGAACGACGGGTCGCGCTCGGCGAGCTCGTCCAGCGCCCGCTCGATCTCGCCCTGCTGCGCCTCGGAGAACGCCACGATCCCGAGGCTCTTGCCGGTCTCGCGCGCCAGCAGCTCCCGCACCAGCGAAGCGATCCAGCGCGCCTCGGCCGGATTGGTCCGCCGGACGTACACGCCGTCGACGAGTCGCACCGACGTGATGCTCCCGGCCAGCACGCTGTCGCACACGTCCGACACCTCGGCGTCGGCCTGCATGGTCCACGGCGGCGCGGCGTGCGGTGGCAGCCGGTCCGGAACGGTCGCCAGCTTGCCCTGGTAGAACGCCGCGTTGCTGAAGGAGATCAACGCCTCGGAGCGACTCCGGTAGTGCCACGTCAGCATCGTCGACGCCAGCCGCAGCGCACTGATCGAGAGGAAGCTGTCCTCGGTCAGCGCGATCCCGACCTGCTCGGCGGCCTCGTCGTCCACCTGCAGGTCGTCGGTCTCGGTCCGGACCCGGAAGTACTGCGTCGGCGGGAGCTGCATCTGGTCGCCGACGACGATCACCTGCGGCGCCCGGTGCAGCGCCGGGATCGCCTCCTCCACGGGGATCTGACTCGCCTCGTCGTACACCACGACGTCGAACGACGCGGTCAGCGGCAACGTCTCGGACACCGACGACGGGCTCATCAGCCAGACCGGGCGCAGGACCGACACCACCTCGCCGGGCGCACCGGATGCGAGGTCGCGGATCGACCGGTACCGCATGACCTTGCCGAACTCGTGCTCCAGCTCGCGCCGCCCGGTCGCGAAGGTCTTCTTGCGCTCGCGATCCTCCGTGGACATGCCGGTCACGCTGCGCTCGGAGTGGTCGACCGCGGCCAGGAAACGACGCCGGACCTGCGCGACGACGACTTCGGCGTTGAGCGCGGTCAGATCGTCGTACACCATGCTCAGCTCGCCGACGATCGCGTCGACCCGCTCCGAGGACAACTGCAACGCCGCGGCCGAGCGGGCGCGCTCCCACTCGGCGGCGCATACGGCGTACTCGAGCTGGTCGGGCGTGGCGTCGAGGTGACGGAGAGCCGTCCGGACCGGGAGCGGGACGCCGGCGAGGTCGCGGAGCCGGGACGCGACCGCACGGGCGGTCGGGCTCTCGGACTCCAGCCGACCGAGCAGTTCGCGGAGGTCGTCGACCGTCAGCGCGTCCCACTGGTAGGCGAGCAGGTCGCGCGTCGGCGCCTCGGCCTGCTCGAAGCGGTCGGCCAGGCGCGAGAGCTGAGCGGGTGCGCCGTCGCGGAGGACGAAGCGCCAGTCAGGGATGTTCTTGCGCGCGGCGGCGAGTTGGTCGATCAGGTCGCGCGGGTCGTCCACGCCCCAGTCGAGCCGGCTCTGTTCGGCGTGTTGTGCCACCGCTGCCGTGGCGGACTGTGCGGCGATCAGATCGGTGAGGATGTCGGTGACCGACGGCGGTACGGCCCGGGTCGTCGCGTCGAAGCGGCTGCGGACCAGGCTCTGCACCCGGCGCCAATCCCCGCTGAGGAAGGAGAACAACGCACCTTCCTTGCTCTGAGCAACTTTCAGCGCGGCGCGCGCATCCGCCGGCGCCAAGGGCTCCTTCCAACCGGCCGCTTCCTTCCATGCAGCCTGCTCCGCGCCTACAAGCTGCTTCCGCTCGGCGGCGGCCGCCGCCAGATCCTGCGCTGCCGGCGAGCGTGGAACAATCGCCTCGACCCGATCCAACGCGGCCAACGGCTCCAGCAACCGCCCAAATCCCGCCAACTCACGCACGTCCTGGACAGCCACCGCCCCGCCTCCGGCACCTCCTCCGGCTTCGGCTTCGGCTTCGGCTTCGGCTTCGGCTTCGGCTTCGGCTTCGAAAGCAGGGTCGTTCGACAGGTCGACCGCCGCCAAGGCGGTCGCCACCGCGTCCCACTGGGCGCGGAGCTCGCGTGCCGCGGTCGGCATCTCGGCGTCGTCCCAGCGATCGGCCACGACGAAGGCGAGCGAGCTGCGCGCCAGCACCCCGCCGGTCGACGGATCCGCCGCGGCCAGCCCCGTGGCAACTTCTCGGACGACGTCCCGCGCAGCCCACCAGTCCCCGATGGCCGGCAGCCCCACCCCGAACCGTGCGTTCTGCTCCGGGTCCGGCGTCCAGGCGTGCGCGTGCAGTTCGGCCAGGCGATTCACGACGTCGCGAAGCCGAGGGCTGCCGGAGGCCAACTGCCCCTCGAACGCATCGACGGTCGCCAGCAGCCGATCGACGCGGGTGATCAGATCGGCGCGCCGCGCGGTCAGCGCGTCCAGGTCGTCCTCCGCGGACAACCACGACTCGTACGTGTCCCGGAGCCCGTGGACGAACGCCTTCTTGTCGCCCTGGGAGTCGTGGATCAGCGCGCACAGACCGTCCAGCCGCCGGCTCGCCAGCCGCGCGTGCACGACGTCCAGCGCGGCCCGCTTCTGGCAGACGAACAGGACCCGCTGCCCGCGCGCGACGAAGTCCGCGATCAGGTTGGTGATCGTCTGCGACTTGCCCGTCCCGGGCGGTCCCTGGATCACGAAGCTCTCACCGCGCCGCGCCCGCGCGATCGCCGCGACCTGCGACCCATCCGCCGGCACCACCAGGTGGCGATCGGCCGACGGCAGCTCGGGCAGCACGGTGCCGACCGGCCGGGGCCGGTCCGAGAACAGGTGATCGAACGAGGCCGCGGACTCCCCGGTCGTCAGCAGCTCGTCGTAGTCACGCACCAGCCCCAGCGTCCGGTAGTTGAAGTTCGCCAGCGAGACCGCGCACAGGTCGACATCCCACGAGTACGGCCCGCCCTCGGTGTCGAGCGAGTACACATCGGTCTCGATCGCGCCCGGCCGCCGCGGCTCCTCGCCGAGCGCAACCCCGAGCGGCAGCACCTGCTGCGCGATCTGCGTCCGGAAGATCTGCACGCCGAGCGGCTGGTAGTCGGACCGCCGATAGGAGTACGGATACTGCTTCCCGCCGAACCCGGTCGCGACGTTCCCGTGCCGGCGACGGTTGTACGTCCGCAGCCGCGTCATCGCGCGTTGCCGCACCAAGTCGATCCGCGGCTTCTCCCGCAGATGCAGCTGCAGCCCCGGCTCGGTCGCCTGGATCTCCTTCGCGAGCCGCTCGTGCAGCTCCCGCAACGCACCCGGTGCCGACAAGTCGACAGTCTCCGGCAACGAGATCCCGTACAGCTGCCGCAGACTGTGGCGCAGCGTCGGATTGACCTCGGCGATCGGATCCGTGATCTGCAACGTGTACGAGTCCCGCACGCCGCGCTTCTTCGTCAGCTGCACCTTCGCCAGCACCAACGGCGACGCGAGGCGGGTGTCCCGATCGTTCTTCAGGTCGTGCCAGCGCAGGAAGGCCGGCACCAGCCGAAGCTGGTCCTGCCCGTAGTCGGCCCGGTCCCGGCGCGCGGTGGAGATCAGTTTGTCCAGCGTGTTCGCGGCGTACGGCGCCTCGTCGTACCGGATCCACTTGCCGAGCGGCTGCGCCTTCTTCAGCAACGGACCCGCGAGGTCGTCGCGCCAGGTGAACAGTTGCTCCGAGCGGATCGTCCGGACGTCGAGCATCAGCGGGACGGAGACCTCGGTGAGGTTCAGCGTCTGCGCGGTCGCCCGGAAGTTGATCAGCCGGTTCCGCCGGGAGAGGTCGAAGAGCCGGTCGCGGAGCGCGCCGAGCACCGCCGTCCGCCGGTCCGCCGCGCCCCGGACGATCGCCTCGACGTCGAAGTCGAGCGGCTGGTCGCGGTAGTTCTCCAGCTGCTCGATCAGCGAGTGCAGGTCCTGCGCGCGCCGGTGCCGGTCCGGCTCGGCCATCTGCGCCGCGACCGAGACGATCACCGGATGCAGGTCCGGGTCCAGCCGGTATAAGTTGCCTCGGGCATCGATCAGCGCGGCGACGTCCGCAGTCCTGGACAGGTCGAGCCCGCACCCGAGCGCGAGCAGCAGCTGACCCAGGCTGAAGATGTCGGTGAGCTGGTCGTGGTGCCCGACGACGTGTTCCCAGCTCTGCCATCCCGCCACCAGTGTCGGCGCGGCGATCGCGTCCGGAACCGGCTCCGGCACAACGGTGGTCTCGCGGCCGCCGCTCTCCCCCAGGTCGAGGTCGGCCTGCCGCTGCGCGACCACCTCCACGGCTGCCGGCCGCTTGCCCTGCCGGGCGTCGATCTGCTGGGTGGCCAGCGTCGGCCGGCCGGCGTCCTCGGGCGCGAAACCGAGCCTGTTCTGCTCGTCGACCACGATTCGGTCCAGGCCGCGCAGCGGCGCGACCAGTCCGCGCTCGTGCACCGCGGCCGTCTCGTGAAACAGCGGCAGCACGGCCGCGAGCAACGCGTCGTTGCCCAGACCGCCCTGCGAAACGGCCAGCGCGACCAGGTCTTCGGCGCTCATCCGGCCACCTCCGCGGCCTGCACGAAGCGCACCCGCTGCTTGTCGCTCCACCCGAGCTCGTCGTCCGCGATGTCGACGTACCCAGGCAGCCCGGAACGGCGGGCGACGACCAGCGAGGCGATCAGCCCGGCGTCTCCGGTCTCCGGATCGGCTGTCGCGAGATCGAGCAACAAGTACGACAGGTAGCGCTTGGTGGCCGCGGCCAGCGGGCGTGGTCGCGGCAGCGGCGCACCGTCCACGGGACGCACCGCCAACGGTTCGTCGAAGCGCACGGCTCCTCCTGGCACCCCGAGCGGACCAGCCGGATCCGCGAAGCCGGCGGCCGCCGCGGCGACCGCATCGGTCCGCAGCCCGTCGGCGTACGCCACCGCCGCCGCGAAGTCCCGGCTCAGCTCGCGCAGCAGCACAGCGTCGAGCAGATCAGGCGCGTCCACGTCGAGCGGCCCGGTCACCAGGACCTCGACGTCCTCGCCGTCGAGCCAGTTCTTCAACGCCCAGGCCCGTCCGACCGCTTCCGGGTGCGACGTCCCTCGGCTGCCCGAGCGGAGATCGAGCGACTCGGCCTGCCGCAGGTACGCCGCGGGGTCCGCCGTACTCAGACCTGTCTCCAGCTTCAGCAACGCGCGGATCGTGGTGGTCAGGTCACCGCACGCCGTCAACGCGCCCCGGTCCGCGAACAACTCGGTCGCGAGCGACCAGCGGCGATGTGTCTCGAGGTACTGCGACGGGGTCCGCGCGTCGGCCGCTGCCGCGTCGAGCAGCCGGTCGACGGCCAGATACGCACCGCTGTCGGCCTGCCACAGGAGGCGATGCGCCAGCTCGTGCCCGATCACCGCGGTCAGCTCGTCCTCGTCGAGCCGGTCGAGCAACGCCCCCTGGAACAGGATCACGGCCTTGCCGGCCTGGTGCAGGTACGCCGCGTTGGGCTCGCCGCTGACCTGGAAGTAGTCGATGTCCGGATCCAGCTCCAGCGCCGCGGCTGCCCGCTGCCCGGCCCGAAACACCGCCGGATGTGCGTCGGCCTCCAGGCGATAGGCGTTCCGCAGGAGCAGCTCGTCGAGTGAGCCCTCCGGACCGCCGTGCAACGCCGTCCACGCGCGCTCGTCCACCTGGCGGACGACCGCCAAGACGGACCGGTGATACGCGAGCGCTGACAACATGCCCGCCACCATAACCACCCCGACCGACGAAAACCGATCCCGCCTTCTGCCGTACGAGGTGCGGCTACCCGGCGTACGCCCCGTCTGCGGCGCTATCGGTCGATGGGACGGCAGACGCCGTTGGCCGCGGCACTGGCTGCCAGCGCCGCTGCTGCCGGACTGGCCGGCGCGGTGTCCTGGACGGACTGGTGCCGGCCGATCGGCACCACCATCGGCGTACCCGCGACCGGATCGGGCACGACCTTGACGGCCAGCCCGAACACGTCCTGCACCACGTCCTCGGTGATCACCCGCGACGGGTTGCCCTCGGCAACGATTGCGCCGTCCTTCATCGCGATCAGGTGATCGCCGAACCGGCACGCCTGGTTCAGGTCGTGCAGCACCAGCACGATGGTCCGGTGCTGCGACCGGTTCAGGTCGACCAGCAGGTCGAGCACCTCGAACTGGTGCGTCAGGTCGAGGAACGTCGTCGGCTCGTCGAGCAGCAGGATGTCGGTCTCCTGCGCGAGCGCCATCGCGATCCACACCCGCTGCCGCTGCCCGCCGGACAGCTCGTCGATCGGCCGGTCGGCGATCGACAGCACGTCGGTCGAGGTCATCGCGGCCGCCACCGCCTCGTCGTCGGAGCGCGACCATTGCCGGATCCACCGGGTCCGCGGGTACCGCCCGCGGCCGACCAGGTCCGCGACCGTGATCCCCTCCGGCGCGGTCGGCGACTGCGGCAGCAGGCCGAGCTTGGTCGCCACCTGCCGGGTCGGGATCTGCTGGATGCTCTTCCCGTCGAGCAACACAGTCCCGCGCGAGGGCTTCAGCAGCCGCGCCAGCGTCTTCAGCAGCGTCGACTTGCCGCACGCGTTGGCGCCGACGATGACCGTGATCTTCCCGGTCGGGATGCGCACCGACAGGTCGTGGATGATCTCCCGCTGGTCGTAGCCGACCGCAAGACCGTCGGCGGCCAAGCTGTGCTGGATCAGGGGTTCCACGGACTTCTCCTCCATCTCAGCCACCACTCCCGACTCGGTTCGCCCGCGCCAGCAGGAACATCAGGTACGGCGCGCCCACCACAC
Source organism: Kribbella sp. NPDC003505 (assembly GCF_040610875.1). Taxonomy (NCBI): domain Bacteria; kingdom Bacillati; phylum Actinomycetota; class Actinomycetes; order Propionibacteriales; family Kribbellaceae; genus Kribbella; species Kribbella sp. NPDC003505. The sequence continues at coordinate 560,892 of NZ_JBEXNA010000005.1, forward strand.
CCGTCACCACACCGACCGGCAGCTGGGTGTCTCCGAACGCGTGCTGCGCGACCAGGTCCGACAGGCCGACAACCAGTGCGCCGAGCAGACCGGACGCGATCATCGCCGGCCCCGGCGACCGGGTCAGCCGCCGCGCGATCGGCGGTGCGACGAACGCCACGAACCCGATCGGCCCGGCCGCCGCCGTCGCCACCGCGGCCAGCAGGACGGCGACCACGATCAGCCCGAGCCGCGCCCACTCCACCCGCAGGCCCAGCCCGTACGCCGTCTCGTCCCCGAGCTGCAGGATCCGCAGCTGCCGGACCAGGAACACCATCGCCGGCAGCAGGATGACGAACGTGACCGCCAGCGACCGTACGTTCGACCAGTCGCGCCCGTTCAGGCTTCCGGTCAGCCAGATCAGCGCCTGCTGCGCGATCTCCACCCGGGCCTTGGTCAGCAGGTACGACGTGATGCTGGTGGCGATCGCACCGATGCCGATCCCGATCAGGATCAACCGGTAGCTCGACACTCCGTGCCGCCACGCCAGCACGTACATGATGAACGCGGTCAGCACCGCGCCGACGATCGCGAACGCGGACACCGCGACTCCGGTCAGCCCGAGGGTGACGATCGCGAACACCGCGAACGCGCCGGCGCCGTACGTGACGCCGATGATGTCCGGGCTCGCCAGCGGGTTCCGCGCGATGCTCTGGAAGATCGCGCCGGACAGGCCCAGCGCCGTACCGACCAGCAGTCCGGTCAGCGCTCTGGGCAGCCGCAGCCGGTTGACGATGAACTCGGTCGCCCGGTCGCCGCCGCCGAACAGCGTCTTCACCACGTCGACCACCGGGATCTTGAAGTCCCCCAGCGACAGCGAGACGCAGAACGTCGCGAACGCCACGACCGCCAGGATGGCGATGGTGATCAGTGAACGGGTCTGCCGCGCGGTCCGCGCCCGGGCGATGACGTGAACCGCTTCGGCCGTCACAGGTCGGCCAGCTTCCGGCGGCGGACCAGCGCGATGAAGAACGGGGCGCCGATGACCGCGGTCACGATGCCGACCTGCAGCTCGCCCGGCTGCGCAACGACCCGGCCGATCACGTCGGAGCCGAGCAACAGGATCGGGGCGAGCAGGGCCGAGTACGGCAGGATCCAGCGGTAGTCCGGACCCGTCACGAGCCGTGCGACGTGCGGGATGGTCAGCCCGACGAACCCGATCGGCCCGGCTGCCGCGGTCGCCGCGCCACACAGCAGGACGACGACCACCGCGACGAACGCGCGGGCCAGCCCTACCCGCTGACCGAGTGACTTGGCCACGTCGTCCCCCAGCGACAACGCGTTCAGCACCCGCCCGCAGAACAGCGCCAGCACGATCCCGATCAGGATGAACGGCGCCACCTGGGCCGCGATGTCGGAGCCGCGGCCGGCGAACGACCCGACCGACCAGAACCGGAACTGGTCGAACGTGTCGACGTCGCCGATCAGCAACGCCGTCGTCAGCGACCCGAGCATCGCGGTCAGCGCCGCACCGGCGAGCGCCAGCTTGACCGGCGTCGCACCCTCCCGGCCGAGCGATCCGAGCAGGTACACCGCGACCGACGCCGCGGCCGCGCCGAGGAAGGCGAGCCAGACGTACGACGTCAGCGTCGACAACCCGAACCAGTAGATGCCCCCGACAACGAACAGCGCGGCGCCACCGTTCACGCCGAGGATGCCCGGATCGGCCAGCGGGTTCCGCGTCACGCCCTGCATCAACGTCCCGGACAGGCCGAGGGCGGCACCGACCAGGAGGCCGATCAGTGTCCGCGGGACCCGCAGCGACCGCACGATCACGTGGTCGGTGTCGGCCTCGTCGTAGTGGCGCAGTGCGTCGACGACCGTGGACAGCGGGATCTGCTTGGAGCCGATCGCGATGCTGAGCAGCGACACCACGACCAGGAGGGCGACGCAGCCGGCCAGCCCGAGGACCAGCGTGGTCCGCCGGGCCCGGCGCGGGCGTGACGGCGCAGCGGTCTCCGGGCCGGCGTCGACCGTGGCAGAGGGCGGGGGCATTGGACTTTCGGGATCCTCTTAGGTAAGGCTAACCTCTAGACGCCTCAGAATAACCCGACCGTCCACGGGTCCGCATCCGAGGTCCCCTGCCAAGTTGATGGAGAAACCACAGCATGACGACTGTGCTCGAGCGGCCGATCGTGTTCGACTCGCTCCTGGCCACCGTGGCGGCCGTTGACGATTTGAGCCCGCATCTGCGCCGCGTGACGTTCGTCGCACCGCGGATCGCAGAGGCCGTCACCGCCGGCCCGGACCAGCGCATCAAGGTCCTGCTGGCTCCCCCGAACGGCAGTGCGATCACGCTGCCCTCCGGAGCTGAGTGGTACACCGAGTGGTGCGCCCAGCCGGTCGACGAGCGTTTCATCATGCGGACCTATACCGTGCGGGCTCTCCGGCCAGAGGTGGCAGAACTGGACGTCGAGTTCGTGCTGCACGGAGTGAACGGCCCCGCGTCGGCCTGGGTCACTGAGGCCGAGGTGGGCGACCAGGTGGGCCTGTTGCTGCCGTTCGCGGTCGACAGGACCAGCACCAAGGGCTTGCTGCACTCCGGCGTCGACTATGTCCCGCCGGCGACCAGTGTGCGCCAGGTCCTGGTCGCGGACGAGACCGCGTTGCCGGCGGTCGCCGGCATCCTCGAGGAACTCCCGGCCGGAGTACACGCCACGGTCTTCATCGCCGTACCGGATGCTGCGGACATCCGCCCGCTGACCGGCGCGGCCGACGTCACCTGGGTGACCGACGGATCGCTGGTGGAGACAGTGAAGTCGGCAGCGCTGCCGTTCGACCTCGACTACGCCTGGGTCGCCGGTGAGTCCTCGATGATCAAAGAGGTCCGCCGGCACCTCGTGAACGCAGTCGGGATGCCCAAGAGCGCCATCTCCTTCCAGGGCTACTGGAAGCGCGGCGAAGCGCACTGCTGAGGGATCCGGGAGAGCTGGAGGGCAGAGTTTCCAGCCCTCCCGGAAGACTTGCTAGGACGGGTTCTCCGCGTGGGTCAGCGTCTCCCACGCGACGAACAGGTTGTTGGAGCCGGCCGGCCGGCGGGACTCGGTCAGCGCCTGGGTGTTCGTCATCGCGATGCCGAGGCGGGTGTGCAGCGCGTTGTAGCCGACCTCGGTGATCGGCCCGAGACCGCGGTGCAGCGTCCCCTGGCACAGCCACGACGGCACCGGCTCCAGGTTGCGCTCCCACTTGGACTGGAAGCCCAGCGCCTGGCGCAGCCGCTCACCGAACTCCGGGTACATGTCGATGCCCTGGATCCGCGCCGTCTCCAGTACGTGGGAGATCGACGAGATGCCGTAGCCGGTGTGCGTGAAGTCGCGGCAGGTCTCCTGAGTCAACCCTGTCACGAACGTCCCCTGGCCCTGCCAGTAGCTGACGATCTTGTCGCGGGTGTTGAGGTTCTGGCTCGGCACTGTCTTCGGCAACGCGCCGTCGGACTCCAGGTAGACGTACGCCGGGACGCGCAGCCGGTACAGCGCGATCGCCTTGTCGTAGATCGCCTTGTCCTCGAGGAACACCCCGATGCCCTGCAAGGCCTCGGTCATGCTCAGCTCCCAGTTCCCGTTGGAGTTCGAGCCATTGATGATCTCGGGGACGTACACGTTGCGGAGCATGGTGGCGAACCGGCCGGCGTTCGGCCAGTTGCCGTACACGTGCTTGATGATCTCCGCGGCCTTCGGCCACGACGACGCCGACCATGCGGTCTGCAGCGGCGCGTTGCTGTTGGTGTGGTCCTGGACGGTCGCGGACCACGCATCCATCAGCTGGATCGACTTCTGGGCGTACCGGTCGTCGCGGGTGAGGTACCAGAGCAGTGCGTCGGTGTACGCCGCGATGGCGTCCTCACGCTCGTCGGTGCAGCCGTAGTTCGGGTTCGAGTACGGACCGCATTCCACGACCGCGCGTGGTTTCGGCGTCCGGGACAGGGACGCGTACGCACTGTTCTTGGCCTGGTTGAAGGCATCGGTCCACGGCTGCGCGCCGGCCTGCACCTTGGCGCGGACGAAGTCGAGCTGGGCCACACTCACGCCCACCCCGGGATGGGTGAACGCCGCGGGCGCGTCGACGGCTTGGGATGAGGCGACAGCCGGAGTCGTGAGGGTCCCGGCAACCAGCGCGGTACAAGCCGCGGCCAGGACGAAGGGCATCTTTCGCATGGGCGGTGTCCTGTCTTCGGGGGCGGTAGGACAGCGGTTTCCACGGCAGTTTCACGACGCCCGGCAGCCGGGTCAAGACCCCGCCGGTACCGGAACTTCTTCTGGAACACAGCGCATTTCTGTCCCATTTTCCATGGAACAAAGGGCGTTCGTGTCCCGCTAGTGACCGAGCTGGCTGGTGATCCGGTCGACGATCACGCTCGTCGCGTACCGCGTCGTCCCCGGCGGTTCGACGTCCGACCAGCCGCCGGTGTACTTGCGGGCGACCGCCTGCTCCAGGGCCAGCTCCGGATCCGGGACCAGGTCGTCGATCCGGCCGCGCAGCTCGACGTAGTACGTCGGCCGCGCCGGGTCGACGACCACCAGCGAGATCCGCGGGTCGCGCCGCAGGTTCCGCAATTTCTGCCGCCCGTCGACGAGGCTGATGCGGACCCGCTCGCCGTCCCAGAGGAACCACAACGGCGTCACCTGCGGCTCGCCGGACCGGCCGATGGTGCCGACCATCGCGACAGCTTTCGACGACAGCAGGTCGTGGAACACCGCCGGGATCTCTGCCGAACCGCTCACCTGCGCGCTCACCGGAAGGCGAGTTCCGCGGCGTGCAGGCCGGCGGCCTCCAGGAGGGCGGCGGCGGTGACCGCGCCGATGCCGTTCAGCGGCTGGGCGCGGACGACCGCGCGGGCGGCGGCGCCGTCGAAGATCATCGTGAGCTGGACCGCCAGCGTCGCCGGGTCCTCCGCGCCGGCCTTCACCAGCTCGCGGTGGAAGAAGTCGGTGAGCTGTTGCTTGAAGTGCCGCGCGACCACCGACCCCGGGTGCTCGGGATTCTTCAGCTCCACCGCCGTACTCACGTACGGGCATCCGAGGTAATTGCCGCCAGCAACCATATCGTCCTGCCGCTCGAACACGGCCAGGATCCGCTCCCGCGGCGACCGATCGTCCTCCGGCCCCGGCTGCAACAGCGCCTGGTACGCCGGTCCGCGGCTGGCCAGGCTCTCCGCGATCAGCTCGTCCTTCGACCGGAACAACTGGTACATCGACTTCTTCGACACCCCGGCCGCCTTGCACAGCGCATCCACGCCGATGTTGACGCCGTCGCGGTAGAAGAGTTCCCCCGCGGCGTCCAGCAGCCGCTCGCGGGGTGTCGCCGAAGTACTCATGCACTGAAGCGTACCGGCTCGATTTGAATTCGGAAACCGATCGGTTTACGGTGGCTGAAACAGATCGGTTTCCAGCTTTCAGGAGTTCTCATGACCACACTCGAAGGCGCCGTCGTCCTGGTCACCGGCGGGCAGCGCGGGATCGGCAAGGCGATCGTCGACGACCTGCTCACCCGCGGCGCGGCCAAGGTCTACGCGACCGCCCGCGATCCGCGCCCGAGCACCGACCCGCGGGTCGTCCCGCTGCCGCTCGAGGTCACCGACCAGGCCTCGATCGACGCGCTCGCCGCGGCCGCACAAGACGTCACGGTGCTGATCAACAACGCCGGCGCGAGCTCGCCGAACAGCTACCTCGATGCCTCGATCGAAGACGTCCGCGCGGTCTTCGACGCGAACTTCTTCGGCCCGCTGCAGCTCACCCGCGCGTTCGTCCCGATCATCGAGCGCAACGGCGGCGGCCACATCCTGAACGCCCACTCGGCCCTGTCCTGGGTCGCCCGGCACGGCGCGTACTCCGCGACCAAGGCCGCGTTCTGGCTGCAGACCAACGCGATCCGTCTCGAACTGCTCGACCGCGGCATCGGCGTGACCGGCCTGCACATGGGCTATGTCGACACCGACATGGTGACCGCCGTGACCGCGCCGAAGTCGCGCCCCGAGGACATCGCCAAGCACGCGCTCGACGGCATCGAGTCCGGCGCGTTCGAGGTCCTCGCCGACGACACGGCTCGCGGCGCCAAGGCCGCCACGGCGCTGGACCTGACCGCCGTGTATCCCGAGCTAGCCCGCTGACCTGAAGACGTCGCGGTCGCGGGTGTACCCCCATGACACCCGCGCTTCGTCGTGGCCGGCCGGCCCTTCACCAGGCCGGCCTTGGCGAGCAGCATCGAGCCGGTGCAGACAGAACCGATCCACCGCAGCGACGGCGCCAGCTCGGCGATCCGTTGCGTCGTCCCGCCCCGACGCGGTTCCGGCCAACCTCTCGGCGCACGGTTCGGACCGCTGAGCGCTTATCGCTCGCACTCGGGGTGACCGAGCAGCTACATCTGGTGGAGACGCCCCCGCCGCCCCGGAGGTCCTCCCATGCGACCTGCTACCGCTGTTGCCCTGCTCCCGCTGTTCGCCGGCCTCACTCTCACCGGCGCTACTTTCACCGGCGCTCCGACCCAGGCCGCGGCAGTCACCGGCTGCGACGCGGCATCGGCCGGCTTCACGCCGGTGCTGCAACTGGATCTGCCCGAACGCGCGAACTACCTGAACACCACCCCGCCGTACAGCCTCGACCGGACCGCGGAGATCGGCACCGGCTTCGACCGTGTCGGGTACTGCCTTGAGCTGAACGGGCCGGACGGCCCGCAGTGGGTGTGGACCGCGATGGAACCGTTCAGCGCCGACGCCCGGCGGATCGGTCTGCCGACCAGGCCGGGCGAGATCGTGCGGCAGCGCGTCGGCGATCTCGACGTGAGCTCCAACGTGCCCGGCGTGACCCAGGGCACCGGCCAGTCCGGCTACCTGGAGATGTGGCCGAACCAGTACGCGAAGACCGCCAGCGCCCAAGTCGCCAACGGATCGGCCACGACGTACGACGCCGACGACAGCCCGACCACGCCGCTCGGCTACGGCTCGTTCCAGGTGTCGCAGGTCGGTGCGACGCGACCGTCGGGTGTGCCCGCGAAGCCGGTGTTCGCGATCAACACCTTCACCCAGTCGGACACCAGCCTGCTGTCGCTCGGCATCGGTGCTCGGCCGACCGCTGACCCGGACTGGACGTTCGCCGGCAACGCGGCGCAGTACACACAGCGCCGGCTGACGGCGTACGTCCGCAAGTCACTCGTCAGCCTCACGCAGGCTCCTCAGGACCGGCAACTGGTACCGCGCGACGCCAACAATCGCGCGACGGTGCCAGTTGCCGGACGCATGGCGGATCCGCGCGTCCAGAGCGTGCAGCTGACGGTGACCGGCAACGGCGAGACGGAGGTCTACACGTCTGCGTCACGGGACTTCCGCTTCACGCCGCGGATCAAGGCCGGACTGCACGAGTACACGTTCGAGCTGAAGGCCCTTGGCCGGGTCGTCGCACGACGCGAAGGCATCGTCGCCGGTGACGTGTACGTCGTCCACGGGCAGTCCAACGCCGAGGCGTCGATGTACAACGGGGCCGCGAGTGGCGAGGAATCGCCGTACCTGCGGAGTTTCGGCAGCCCTGTCTCCGATCCGTCGATCTCGGCGGCGGACCGAGTCTGGAACTACGCGACCGGCGACGTGTCGCGGCAGTCGGGCTCGGTCGGGCAGTGGGCGATCCGGATGGGTCGGCAGCTCGTCGACAAGTACAAGGTTCCGATCGCGCTGATCAACGGAGCGCACGGCGGGCAGCCGATCAGCTTCTTCCAGCGCAACGACGCGAACCCGGACGACATCACCACCAACTACGGCCGGCTCCGGCAGCGCCTGGTGGCCGCGGGCGTCATCGGCCACATCCGCGGCGTGCTCTGGTACCAGGGCGAGTCCGACAACGACAACGCGGCGGTGCACGTCAGCGGCTTCACGGCGCTTCTCCAGGACTGGCGCACCGATTTCGGTCCGACGCCGAGGTACTACGTCTACCAGGTGCGCACGTCGCCGTGCGGCAACTCGACGAGCACCAACCTGCGCGAGGCACAGCGCGAGATGGGTGACACTCTCGGCGTCACCGTCCTGTCGACCACGGGCCTGTCCGGTCACGACGGCTGCCACTACGCGTACGCCGGCGGGTACCGCGACATGGGCGACCACACGTACGCCGTCCTCGCGCGCGACCTGTACGGCGGGCCGTCAGCCGGAGTAGCTCCGCCGAACCCACGCACTGTCACGGCCAGCGGCTCACAGCTGATCGTCCAGCTTCGGTCCACCGATCCGCTCAGTGTGGAGGACGGCGTCGCTGCTGACTTCCGGGTGGACGGCGCGGTGGTCACGGTGACGTCGGTCGCCTACCAGTCGGGTCAGCTGGTCCTCCAGTTGTCAGGTCCGCCAACCGGAGCGACCAGCCTCACCTACCAGGCCCACCTGCGCGCCGGACCGTGGATCACGAACGCCGTCGGCGCGGGTCTGCTGACCTTCACGCTGCCGATCACCTGATTGGTCTGATGCCGACGTACCGTAGATGGCATGTCAGTCACAGGGGGACCGCCTTCCACCCGCGAGGAGGAGGTGGAAGAGCGGGTCGGGCCTTATCGGTTGATCCGGCGGCTCGGTCAGGGTGGCATGGGCGTCGTGTACCTCGCCGAGGGCGCCGAGCACCAAGAGGTCGCGCTGAAGGTCCTGCGGCCGCATGTTGCCCACGACCCGATCGCCCGCGCACGGTTGCAGCGTGAGGCGACCACGCTGCAGAAGGTGAACCACCCTGGTGTGGCCGGCATCCTCGACCATGACCTGGACGGCGAGCAGCCCTACCTGGTGACCCGCTTCGTCCCTGGCCGGCCACTGGACGAACAGGTGGACGAGCGCGGGCCGCTGACCCCGCGCAAGTGGCTGCCGCTGGCCGGGTGCCTGGCCGAGTCGCTGCAGGCGATCCACGCGGTCGGGGTGATCCACCGCGACCTCAAGCCCGGCAACGTGATGATGTGCAACGGCAAGCCGGTGATGATCGACTTCGGCATCGCCCAGGCCGCCGACGACCTGCGACTCACCCAGACCGGTCTGGTGATCGGTACGCCGGGTTACCTGGCGCCTGAGCTCATCGAGGGCGAGATGGTGTCGGAGTCCGCCGACTGGTGGGGCTGGGCGGCCACGGTCGCGTTCGCCGCGACCGGACGCCGCCCGTTCGGCAAGGGACCGTTCGAGGCCGTGCTGGCCCGGGTGCATTCCGGCCAGGCCGATCTGGACGGGCTGGACCCACGGCTGAAGCCCTTGCTCGCCGCGGCGCTCTCACCGAACAAGGCCGACCGGCCGACGCAGCAAGAGGTCATGACCGGTCTCAACCGGTACGCCGAGGGACGCGACGCGCTCCCCCCGCGTGAAACGCCGACCGTGGCCGCCGTACCGCCGACCAGGCTGGTTACCAAGGTCATGCCGACGGAGGAGCCTGCCGCCGCGGAGCCGGCAGGGCCGACGCCGACCGAGGTGGCGCAGCTGGTTCCGCCGGTGATCCCGCCGCTGTCCGCGTTCACTCCGATCCGGGACAAGCTCCGGGACGCCGCCGCGAAGAAGCCCGTCGCGGAGGCGCCGCCTGTGCAGCAGTACGGTCCGGCTTCTTACGTGGCCGCGCCGTACCAAGCTGGTGCGCCCTACCAGCAGCCGGTGCAGCCTTCTCAGCCTGCGCATCCGGTGCCAGTGCAGCCGACGCATCCGGAGAAGCCCGTCAAGGCTCCGCCGACCGGTCGCCGTACGGCGGTCATCGTCGGCTTCATGCTCGCGCTGACCGGCCTCGTCGCTCTGACGCCAGGACTCGGCACAGTCGTCGCGATCCTGTTGCTGGTGCTGGCCCGGACGGTCGACCGCTCGAGCACGGCGCTGATGCGTCGCCGTCAGGTCCGTGGCCGGTCCGGTCGGTCGGACGGCGTGGTCGCGTTTGCCGCCAGCCCTCTGCAGCTCGCCATCGCAGCCCTGATCACACTGCCCTGCTTGATCCTCCCGCTGCTGACAGCGGCGGTTGTCGGCGGCATCGTCACCGGCGTCGCCGCCTCGACGTACGGGCTCGACTGGCAGCCGCTGTCCGCCGTCGGGTTCGGCAGCGCGGCCCTGACCGCACTGTTCTGCTGCTGGTGGGGTCCGGGCGGTAGCTCGTTGCGCCGCGGCGCTCACATCACGGCACGCAACATCTTCCGGCCGCACTGGCTGTCCGCACTCGTCGCCGTCGTCCTGCTGGCCATCGGCGGCTTCACGTTCTACCAGGCGACACAGGGCGCCGGCGCCGACTGGGCGCGTTCGCCGATCCAGACGCCGAACATCCAGCGTCCGACCTTCGGTGACCTGCGGAACGCGCCGTTCATCCGCGACCTCCCCATCATCGGCAACTGACGACGGGGAGGTCTCCGGCTCGTCTCAGAGCTGGATGATCTGGCTGCGCTCCGGGCCGACGCCGATGGCGGAGATCCGGGCGCCGCTGAGCGACTCGACGGCGCGGACGTACGTCTGCGCCTCCTTGGGCAGCTCGTCGAACGTGCGGCAGCCCGAGATGTCGTCCGACCAGCCGTCGAACTCCTCGTAGATCGGCGTCGCGTGGTGGAAGTCGGTCTGGGTCATCGGCATCTCGTCGTGCCGGACGCCGTTCACGTCGTACGCGACGCAGACCGGGATCCGCTCGCGGCCGGTCAGGGTGTCCACCTTGGTGAGGACGAAGTCGGACACGCCGTTCACGCGCGCGGCGTACCGGGCGATGACCGAGTCGTACCACCCGCAGCGGCGCGGGCGGCCGGTGGTGACACCGAACTCGCCGCCCTGGGTCCGCAGCCACTCACCGTCGGCATCCAGCAGCTCGGTCGGGAACGGGCCCTCGCCGACCCGCGTGGTGTACGCCTTCACGACCGCGATCACGCGGTCGATCCGGGTCGGCGGGATGCCGGTGCCGGTGCAGGCGCCGGCGGAGATCGCGTTCGAGGAGGTGACGAACGGGTACGTGCCGTGGTCGACGTCGAGCAGCGTGGCCTGACCCGCCTCCATCAGCACGGTCTTGCCGTCGTCGAGTGCCTTGTTCAGCAGCAGGCTGGTGTCGGCGACCATCGGCTTCAGCCGGTCGGCGTACCCGAGCAGCTCGTCGAGGACCTCGCGGATCTCGACCGCGCGCCGGTTGTACACCTTCACCAGCAGCTGGTTCTTCTGCTCCAGCGCGCCGGTGACCTTCTGCTCGAGGATCTTCTCGTCGTACAGGTCCTGGATCCGGATGCCGATCCGGTTCATCTTGTCGGCGTACGTCGGGCCGATACCGCGGCCCGTCGTCCCGATCCGCCGGCTGCCCAGGAAGCGCTCGGTGACCTTGTCGAGCGTCCGGTTGTACGGCGGGATCACGTGCGCGCTCGCGCTCACCACCAGGCGCGACGTGTCCAGCCCGCGCGCCTGCAGCGCCTCGAGCTCCTCGAACAGCACGCCGAGGTCGACCACGACCCCGTTGCCGATCACCGGAGTCACACCCGGTGTCAGGATGCCGCTCGGAAGCAGGTGCAGCGCGTACTTCTCGGACCCGATCACCACCGTGTGCCCGGCGTTGTTGCCGCCGTTGAACTTGACCACGTAGTCGATGACCTCGCCCGTGTTACCGAGCAGATCGGTCGCTTTACCCTTGCCCTCATCGCCCCACTGGGCGCCGACGAGCACGATTGCGGGCATCTCAGCCCTCCTCTTTCACGCGCCGGCCTCACACCCCGTGGCGGCCCGCGCTGGAAACGGTGAAGCCCGGAGACGTTCACCGGACATTCATCCGGCGACGCATCCAGGCTCTTGCGACCAAAGCCTACCGGACACCGGCGCACTCGTTTCGGGCCTGTCCACAACCTCCAAGCGATCGTTTCAAGTCTCTGTTTCATCAGGTGACGGGTTGCCAATTTGCGTGATCGCGTGCACACTCTTAGTCAGCGGCCCGCCGAAACTGCCGCAGGGGACGGTTCCGGCGGGCCGCTTCCTCTTTTACTCGAGGCCCTCCGGGCTCGAGGCCAGCCACTCCTTCACCCGCCGGTCCGCCTCTTCGCGCGAGACGTCCTCGACCTTCGTCAGGATCGCCCACCGGTGCCCGAACGGGTCGATCACGGTGCCGAACCGGTCACCGGTCATGAAGGTCTGCACCGCCTCGACCGACGTGGCGCCGGCCTCGATCGCCTTCGCGTACGTCGCGTCCACGTCCGGCACGTAGTGCACCAGCGACGAGTGCACCCACTCGCCGTTCGGCGCCCGCAGTCCGATCTGCGGCATCTGGTCGCTGAGCTGCAGCATCGAATTGCCGAACCTGAGCTCGGCCTGTCCGACCCGCCCGTCCGGCATGTCCTGCCGGCTGACCACCTCGGCCCCGAACACCTCACGGTAGAACTCGATCGCCTTCGGGCCGTCGGAGACAGCCAGGTACGGGGTCAGCGAGTGATAACCGTCGGGGATGGGGTTTACCGTGTTCGTCGTCATGACGCTCAGTCAATCCGCTGCACGCCGCACGGTCTTGGAAGAAAGCGACAGCCCGCTGTGACCCAGCCACCCGACAGTGAGAAGGGCATCCTGCATCCGCAGGAGCAGGCCCGGCACCGCTCGCTGAGCCGGCTCGCGCCAGGGCCCGAGGCCGGGCGCTTCGTGGAGTGGTACTGGATCGTCGAGTGGGACCTGGACGAGCCGTACACGGCCGAAGTCCTGCCGTTCCCGAGTGTGAACGTGACGTTCGAGCAGCCGGGTGGCGCGTTCGTGCACGGTGTGTGCACCCGCAAGTTCGAGCGGGAGCTGCGCGGGCGGGGACGTGCCTTCGGGGTCAAGTTCTGGGCCGGCGGCTTCGGGGCGATCACCGGGCTCGACGTCGGGTCGTTCCGCGACGAGGTGCTGCCGCTGACCGCGGTGTTCCCGGACGGCGACCGGCTCGCGGATCTGATGTTCGAGTGCGAGTCCGACGTCCGGCGGCGTGCGGTGTTCGAGGCATTCCTGCGTGATCACCTGGCGCCGCCCGACCCGTCGTACGAGCTGGTCCGGGAGATCGTCACCACGATGGCCGCGGATCGCACGCTGGCCCGCGTGGACGAGATCACCGAGCGCTTCGACGTACCGATCCGAACGCTGCAGCGGCTGTTCCGCCGGTACGTCGGTGTCGGCCCGAAATGGGTGCTCCGGCGCTACCGACTGCACGACGGCGCGGAGCTGCTGGCCCAGGGCGAGGTCGCCGAGCTCGCGGAGCTGTCCGCATCGCTCGGCTACTTCGACCAGGCCCACTTCTCCAACGAGTTCAAGCAACAGATCGGCCTCACGCCGGCCGAGTACGCATCGCGCGCCGCGGCCGAGCGGCAGATCACCTATCGCTGACGGAACCCAGGTAGGAAATGAGGGTCAAGGCCACATCTTCGTGATCCGGCCTCCTGCATGCACGTGCCAAAAACCGACGCCGACGCGACGGGTGGCGGCAAGCATCGCGTTTTCGGCATTGACAAAACGCCGAGCCATCTCGTCCAGATCAAGATTCCCTGAAGCGAGGCAGAAGAGATGGCCCGCGTCCAAGGCACTCAGCTCGCGCTCCCGGTAACGGATTCTCTTGTCCTTGGTGAGCAGCAGCCAGCCGCGAGAGCAGCCTTCTGCGATCCACTCCTCGTCTGGAATCCGTGTCGCGTCGTCCTGGTAGAAGTCCGCGATCAGGTGGATGATCCAGCCTGATTCACGAAGTCGCGCGGCGGATGCTTTCCCAAGGCTGCGGTCGAAGAAGTATTCAGGCTGCTTGGCGGAGCACATCTTCGACCACGTCCGCAGGCAGGTCGTACTCCTCCGCAACGACACTGATCGGTTCCCCGGTGCGCCACAACGAGACCAGCGCGTCGACAGGGACCTTGCTCTTCGCGAGCACCGGCGCGCCCCAGCCAAAACTTGGGTCGATGACGACTTCGGCCCGCGCCGGATACTGCGGCAGACGTAGACGTGCCGGGTTTCCCTGTGCGTCCCAGCTGATGTACCTCAGGTACTCGGCGATGACCTCCGGGATGGCGATCTGGTCGTCCCGCGCATGGATGACCGACTCGTCCGCTACCCGGACAAACAGGCCAACCCCATCGGTCGCGATCCGTTCACGTGCCAACGCGTACGGATCCTGGAACTCGGAACGCACCAGGTCGGCAGCCCGCCGGATGTCGGGCATCGAAAAGCCCAGCTCACGCAGAGTCCGCAGAACAAAGGCTTCGACGACGCCCACGAACGGCACCCGCGGCCAGCCACGTCGCTCAGGATGAACGGCATGTACCAGTGATGGTCGCGAGCCGTCGGCGAGCCAAGCATCCAGAGTCGATTCGGGCATCTTGAGGGTCCTGGCCGCTTCGCGTGCGGTGAGGAGTGGTGTCGTGTAGATATCCGTCATTGACTTTCTCCTCTCCGATCCGCGGCCGATGGCACGTTCGAGAACGCTCTGTGATGAAGTCTCCCAGACCTCACCGACAAAACTCGTGCGGCTCAGCGGAGCGCCCGGTCAGGTACCGCTGAGCTTCACCGCGACCGCCATCGTCGTTGCCGTCAGCGCCGCACCCAGTGCGACGGCGAAGCCGTACTGGGTGCGGTGGCCGTCGACGACCCAGCCCGCGAAGGCGGAGCCCAGGGCGATGCCTGCCGCGCCGCCCGAGTTCAGCCAGGTGAAAGCCTGGGTCAGGACGGCGGAGTCGACGGTCGACTCGGTCAGCACCGCCGACAACGTTTGGAACGGCGCGATCGCGAGGCCCGGGAGCGCCAGCGCGACCGCCGTCATCAGCGGACCGTGCGCCGCGATCAGGGGCAAGCAGCTGAGAGACAGCCAGACGAAGGCGACGACAAACTGCGTCTCCGGAGCGGTCCGCCAACGCCTGGCACCGTACAGGAGTCCGGCGAAAAGGCTCACCAAGCTGGTGATGCTGTAGAGCGGCCCGGCCAGCCCCGGCGTACCTCGGGAGACTGCGAAGGCGGTGACGGAGACCTGCATGCTGCCGAAGAACAGGCCGATGCCGATGTTCGTACCCACCAGGCCTACGAATCGCTTGTGCAGCAGGCGTTTCGAGCTGCTGTGTCCACCACGTGCTGTCGGCGGTGGCGCCGTACCGCGTTGTGCTGCGAGCAGGAAGCCGCCTGCCAACAGCAGACTGGCCGCGAGGGTAGAGCCGGTCGCCGGACCAGTGGACGAGCTCACCAGGCCGATCAGCACCGGGCCGACCATGAAGGCGACGCCAACGCTGAGCGACTCCAGTGCGAACGCCGTCGCCAGGAGTGGCGTGTCCCGGAGCGCATGCGACCACCGGGCACCGGTCTGCGCGCTGACCTGCGGTAGCGCACCGCCGGCCAGCACTCCAGCTGCGATCAAGGCCGCGAGCGGTGCACCCGACAGTGTCAGGACGATCAGGAGCGCGACCGCCGCCGCGTGGGCGAGCAGCGTGACCGGCAACATGCGGGTCTGACCGAAACGGTCGATGAGCCGGGCGACCTGCGGCCCGGCGACCGCCTCGGCGACGGCGAAGCCGCCGGTGACGCTACCGGCCGCGGCGTACGAGCCGGTCGATCCGTGGACCAGCCAGACGATGCCGAGACCGGTCATCGCGATCCCGATCCGGGCCGGGGCCGCTGCGAGATAGAACTTCCACGCGCCAGGAGTACGCAGTACCTCTGCGTAGGTGTTGGCAGGCGCGTCGATCCGTCCGGTGAGAGCCGGCACGGGGTGACCTTCCGCTGCCCGATGGGGCGGGGACCCGACCGTGGGCGTCCAGCTTCACCGGTCTGTCCGTCCGCCTAGAACCGTCCATGTTCGGCAAGAAGCGGGGACGCTCGCCGCCTGCCGGCACTGTCAACGGGCAGAAACCTCGAAAGCTTCAAGTTGACCGGAACAGTCTACCGTCCCGGAGCACCGGCACGCTGCGGCTCTCGTCGACCTCCGCCGCGACCGCGACGTCCTCCGGAAAGCCGTACTGCGTGAGCTCGCGGCCGCCGGCGCACTCGTGCAGCATCCGGGGCAGCTCGTCTGCGACCGCCTCGTACGCCGCGGCCGCCGCCCTCGCCTCCGGCGACAGATCGTCGCGCTGCAGGGCGCTCAGGAAGCCACCCGCACCCCAGAGGTCCTCTACTGCCGGCCTGAGCGAGCCGTCCTTCCAGCGCTCGCCCGCCGCGATCGCCACGACCTTCGCCGCCGGGCGCTCGGTGAGCTGCTTCGTGACCCACGCGGCGGCCGCGGTCCGGTTACGCAGCGACACCGCGATCACCGTCGCGCCGGTCTCGCTGAGCTGTTCCGAGATCGTCGAACCGTTCGGCGACGGGAGGACCAGCTTGGTGATTCCCGTCACGCGCCTGATCGACCCTGGCGACAGGCTGACGCCGTCCGGCCCGGCCGCGGACCGCCCGACCGCGAGTGTCGCGCTGTTCTGCTCGGCGTACACGACCGCCGTCTCGTCACGCCACCGGTACGGGTACACGTCGATGCCGAGATCGGCTGCCACCGTCACCGCCGTCGTGAACGACAGCACGTCGACGACCGCGACGATGTCCCCGGCAACGACCTCTGCTCCGACCGGTCCCCAGTCGAACCCGACGCCGAATCCGTCCTGTGCGTAAGGGCTGGTCACCCGGCAGATCATTCCGCCGGACAACCAACCCCACAAGCAGGTTTCAGGCCAGCACGTCGGCGGCGGTCGGCGACGAGTCCCGCAGGAACGTGGCGCAGCGCTCGGCCTCGTCCTTCTCGTCGATGAGCGCCGCGGCCTTCCCGAGCGCGGCCAGCGCGCGCAGGAACCCGCGGTTCGGCTCGTGCTCCCACGGGACCGGGCCGTGGCCCTTCCAGCCGTTCCGCCGGAGCAGGTCCAGCGCGCGGTGGTAGCCGGTCCGCGCGTAGGCGTATCCCTCGATCGTGCGCCCGTCCGCCAGCGCGCCCTCGGCCAGCACGGCCCAGGCGAGCGACGACGTCGGGTACTTCGCGGCCACGTCCGCGGGAGCGGCCCCGTCGGCGAGTTCCGCCGCGGCCGGGTCGACCGGTAGTAGTGTCTCGGGTGGACCGGACAGCAGATTGTTCAATTCCATAAGCACATCTTCGCCGATCACGCATCCGTACCGGCACGTGACCGTCTGGCGAAATCCGTTGACCGTTCACCCGACGGCCACGGATGCTTGAGACCCTGCGTCAACCGCCGTGGTTCCCAGCTACGGCCGGAAGGAGGCACCGGATGAGCGTCATCGTCCTGAACGCGTCGTACGAACCGCTGCACACCGTCTCGATCCAGCACGCCATCCGGATGCTGGTCCGTGAGGTCGCAGTGGTGGAAGAGGCGCACGGAGAGCGAACCATCGGCCCGTTTCCGGTCCCCCGAGTCCTCCGCCTGGTCCGTTACGTCGTGACGCACTGGCGCTACGCGGCCGGCCGGATGAAGTACAGCAAGCACGGCGTCCTGCGGCGGGACAAGTTCCGGTGCGCGTACTGCGGCCTGGAGAACGCCGACACCATGGACCACGTCCAACCCAGGTCCAGGGGCGGCCGCACCGAGTGGCTGAACGCGGTCGCCGCCCACGCCTCGTGCAACGAGCGCAAAGGCAACCGCACCCCGTCCGAGGCCGGCATGCCCCTCCTCTGGCAACCCTGGGTACCAACCCGCGCGGAGCTCGTCATAGACACATGACGGGCCTTTTTTATGCCCGGAGTTCTCCACAGATCTGAAATCGCCGGCTCCGGGACGACCGGATCGCGGCACTTTCTGAGGCATGAATCCTCAGCTTGCCGTGATGGCGTCGATCCGGGGTGGCGTGTTCACCCGGGCCGACGCGCGTGCCTGCGGTTACCCCGACGCTGATATCGACTCCCTGCTCGACTCCGGCTCCTGGCGCCGGATCCGGCGGGGCACCTATGCCGCCCATCGCTCCCTCATGCTGGTCACCGACGAGGTCGTCTACCTGCGCCGGATCCACCAGGTCCTCCGGACCAGTGGGCCCAACGTCTTCGCGAGCCATCAGTCGGCCGCGGCGCTGCATGCTCTCCCCGTCTGGGGTCTCGACCTGACGCGCGTCCACGTGACCGCGCCGGACGGTCGCTCCGGCCGGCTGCGAGGCGTCCACCGGCACATCCGCGACCCAGTGGGACCCGGCCTCCAGTTGTGGAACAAGCTGCGTCTGGTCTCACCGGCCCGCGCGATCGCCGAGGTCGCCGCGACCGCACCAGCGGAGCCGGCGGTCGTGCTCGCCGACGCCGCGATGTATGCCGGACTCGTCGACCGGCGCAGGCTGAGCCACGCGGTGAGCAATCTCGATCACGGCAGCAGACGTGCCCTGCAGGTCCTCGGCCGGCTCACCGGATCGGCCTCGATCGCGGAGTCCCGGCTGCGCTTCATCCTCGGCGGCGCGGGGCTCCCGACTCCCAGCCCGTCACCGCCCCCGGACACCGAACCAGCAGATCCCGACGTCTCCGCAGCCCAAAGCCTCTGGTTTCCCGACGAGCGCACCGTCGTCGAGTTCGAGCCGCGTTTCCCCTTCTGGTGCGAGGAATTCGAGCCCTCCACCGAAGAGCCGCTCCCCGAGCCGATCGCCGCCGATCCCGACGGACCGCAACCCGTCGAGCACTGCTGGATCTCCTGGACCGACCTCACCGACCCGCCGACCGTGGCCGACCGCATCCGCACCACGTTCGCCCGGGCCGCCCGCCGGACCGGAATCCGTCCCTTCACCCTCGCCCGGATGTGACGAAGGGCCCACCGCCCGACCGCGGTGAGCCCTTCGCAGCCCCCTACAGGAGGACCAGATGATGTCAGGCGTTCAGCGACGTGCCCGTCGAGCGAAGGTCCTCGCACGCCTCGCCGACGCGCTTCGCCATACCCTCTTCAGCCGCCTTGCCCCACGCACGCGGGTCGTAGGCCTTCTTGTTGCCGACCTCGCCGTCGACCTTCAGCACACCGTCGTAGTTGGTGAACATGTGCGCCGCCGCCGGCCGGGTGAACGCGTACTGCGTGTCGGTGTCGACGTTCATCTTGATGACGCCGTTGTCGACCGCGGCCCGGATCTCCTCCAGCGTCGAGCCGGACCCGCCGTGGAACACCAGATCGAACGGGCGCTCTTTGCCGACCTTGGCGCCGACCGCGTCCTGGATCTCCGCGAGGATCTCCGGCCGCAGCTTGACCGCACCCGGCTTGTAGACGCCGTGGACGTTGCCGAAGGTCAGCGCGGTCAGGTAGCGGCCGTTCTCGCCGACACCGAGCGCCTCGACCGTGGCCAGACCGTCCTCGACGGTGGTGTAGAGCTTGTCGTTGATCTCGTTGGCGACACCGTCCTCCTCGCCGCCGACGACGCCGACCTCGATCTCCAGGACGATCTTCGCCGCGGCCGTCTTGGCCAGCAGGTCCTTGGCGATCTCCAGGTTCTCGGTCAGCGGCACCGCCGAGCCGTCCCACATGTGCGACTGGAACAGCGGGTTCTCACCGCGCGCGACGCGCTCGGCGGAGATCTCCAGCAGCGGCCGGACGAAGCCGTCGAGCTTGTCCTTCGGGCAGTGGTCGGTGTGCAGCGCGATGTTCACCGGGTAGCCCTTGGCGACCTCGTGCGCGTAGGCCGCCAGCGCGACGGCGCCGGAAACCATGTTCTTGACGGTCGGACCGGACAGGTACTCCGCACCGCCGGTGGAGACCTGGATGATGCCGTCCGAGCCCGCCTCGGCGAATCCGCGGATCGCGGCGTTCAGCGTCTGCGAGGAGCTGACATTGATGGCCGGGTAGGCGAAGCGGTTCTGCTTGGCCTTGTCCAGCATCTCGGCGTAGACCTCAGGGGTTGCAATAGGCATGTCTCGCGGTACTCCTCACAACACAGTTCTTGTGGGTTCGGCTTAGGGCGTGTCCTAAGTATTGCCGCCGGGTGCTTCGTCGGATCCGGCGGCCCACCTGCTGAACCGGCCCGGTGGCCGGGGAGCGATCGGCAGGGATGTAGACCAGTTCGTGAACAGGACCGATCCAGTTCGTTGCGTCCGGATGTCCTCCAGGGGCGAAGGACGCTCCGGGACTGGTCAGGCGGACCCGGTTCGCGGGCCGCGGGGAGTCAGGGCCATGTGCAGCCGGTAGCGGTCGGCGCGGTAGGCCGACCAGGACAGTTCGACGACCTTGCGGCCGGCGAAGGTGGTGCGCTCGAGGACCAGCAGGGGTGCCCGCCGGGCCACACCGAGCACCCGGGCGACGTGACCGTCGGCGTTGTCCGCCCGAACGGTCTGCTCACCGGAGGTGACGACGACGTCGTACTCGCTGGCGAAGACGTCGTAGAGAGTGCCGAGCTCACGGCCGAGCAGGCCGGGGAAGAGCGCGGACGGGTAGTAACCGACCTCGTAGGCCATCGGCGACGCGTCGGCTGTGCGGAGCCGCTCGACCCGGATCACCTTGGTGCCCTTCGCGACCCGCAGGCCCTTGGCGGTCTCCTCGGAGGCCTCGATCTCGCTCGCCGACAGCACCACGGTCCCCGGCTCGAGCCCGCGGGCCCGCATCTCCCGGGAGAACGAGGTGAGATGCAGCTGCGAGTCGACCTGGGGACCGGTGACGAAAGTGCCCTTGCCGTGCACCCGCTCCAGCGCACCGGACTCGACCAGGTCGCTGATCGCCTGCCGGACGGTCACCCGGGAGACGTTCAGTTTGTCCACCAGGGCCCGTTCGGAGGGGATCGGGTCCCCGGGATGCAGCTCGACGTCGATCAGCCGTTCCAGCACCGATCGGACCTGGGCCCGCTTCGTCGCCACCATGGAATCTCGATCCTCCAGACCTGGGCGGGCCTCGGGGGTGCCCCGGAGCGCCGCTCACTGCTATCGTGCGCAGCATACCTGTTAAGACCAGATAGGACCAGTGATCGCAGTGGTGTCTGTCCCCGCCCAGGAAACCCGGATGGCGGCCGAGATCGCCGAGCAGCCGGCCGCGCTCGCGGCGACGTTCGAGCACGTTCTGCCGCTGCGGCACGACATCACCCGGCTGGCCGCCGGGCGCCGGAACGTGATCTTCGTGGCCCGCGGCTCCTCCGACAACGCGGGCGTCTACGGCCGCTACCTGACCGAGATCCACGCCGGCCGGCAGGCGTCCCTGGCGGCGCCGTCGGTGGCCACGCTGTACGGCGCGAACCTCGACCTCTCGAACTCGCTGGTCGTCGCGGTCAGCCAGTCCGGCGCGACCCAGGAGATCGTCGACACGGCCGAGTGGGCCAAGCGCAACGGCGCGGCGATCGTCGGCATCACGAACGACGGCAACAGCCCGCTGGCGTCGACGGCCGACGTCGCCCTGATCACCCAGGCGGGCCAGGAGCTCGCTGTACCGGCCACCAAGACGTACACGACCCAGCTGGCCGCGATCACGGTCGCCGTGGACGCGCTGGCACCGCGGCCGGGGACGCTCGACGCCGACATCGCCCGGGTCCCGGACGCCGCGACCAAGATGCTGTCCGGCTCGGTCGACGCGGCCGCGGACCTGCTGGCGGGGGCGCACGACGTGCTCGCGAGCGCTCGCGGGCTGACGTTCGGGACGACGCTCGAGGTCGCGCTGAAGCTCGAGGAGACCTGCCTGCAGCCGGTCCGCGGACTCTCGTACGCCGACCTGAAGCACGGCCCGATCGCGGTCGTCGACGCCGACCTGGTGACGATCCTGGTCGCCGCCGGCGACGGACCCGCCCTGTCCGGTATGACCGAGCTGGCCGGCATCGTCCGCGAGAAGGGCAGCAAGATCCTCGGCATCGGCGGCGACCCCACGTTCGCCTCCCGCTGCGACGTGAACCTCGCCGGCCCCGACCTGCCCGAGACCCTGGCCCCGCTCGCCCTGGTCATCCCGGCTCAGCGCGCCATCGAGCTTCTGGCCCGCAAACTCGGCCTCGACCCCGACGCCCCGCGGGGCCTCCGCAAGGTCACCCAGACCGACTGAACAAAGTGCTCACTCGGTGAGCACTTTGGCTGGAAGTGTGGTGGTCATCGACCGGGGACACCTGAGAGAGGACCACCACGATGTTTCGAGGACTTGCCACCGTCAGCTTCTACGCGAGCGACGTGAAGGCGGCGCGGCGTTGGTACGAGGAGCTGCTGGGGATCGAGGCGTACTACGCGGTGCCGAGCGCGGAGCAGCCGGCGTACGTCGAGTTCCGGTTCGGGGATTTCCAGTGCGAGCTGGGAATCATCGATGCGAAGTACGCGCCGCACGCGGTCGGGCCGACGGCGGCGGGGGCGATCGTCAACTGGCATGTGGACGACCTGGAGGGCACGCTCGCGCGGCTGCTCGAGCTCGGCGCGACGCTCAACGAAGGAATCGTTGAGCGAGGCAACAACACGGGGTTCCGCACCGCGTCGGTCGTGGATCCGTTCGGCAACCTGATCGGCGTCATGACCAACCCGCACTACCTGCGGATCCTCGAAGAACTGAAGGGCTGAGGTTCAGAAGTCGATGCGCATCACGGCGCGGCGTCTGCCCGGACGGCTCGCCTCGGAGTAGCCGGCGTCGGCGAACGTGGCGAGCGTGCCGACGTACCCGCCGTCGACGAGGTCCGGGTAGCCCTCGACGGCGCGGGCGCCGCGGTCCCGGGCGAAGTCGGCCGCGGCACGGGCGAGGGCGCGGCTGATCCCACGGCGCCGGTAGCCGACGCGGGTGACGAAGCAGGTGACCGCCCAGATCGTCCGATCGGTCTTGTCCTCGGTCCGGTCCTGCCACGGGACGCGGAAGTCGCGGAGCAGCCTCGGGTGGTCTGCGCGGGGTGCGACCGCGCACCAGCCGACGGGTTCGCCGTCCAGGTAGGCGATCAGGCCGCTCGTTGTTTCGGCGTTCGGGTTTCCGCAGGCGGTCTGGTCGCGGAGCCGAGCGGCGAGTTCCTCGGCACCCTCCGAAGCCCACGACTCCTTGGGCAACATGCGAAACCGCTGACACCAGCAGCGCGCGCTGTCACCCCGCTCACCGAAAACCGCCCGGAGGTCTGAAGCGGCCGCCTGATTGGCCGGGACGATCTTGAGTTGTTCCGCGCCGACCGGCTCACGTGGCCCTGCCGAGCGAGGCGGGCGAGCCCGTGTGGACGCCGCAGCGTCGGACGCCCGCTTCACTTGGCGGGACTGCGGGTCGAAGGTGAGCTGGACGTCGACGGCGTCGCCGGCATCGAGGCCTTGGGGTTTGCGGACCGCGTCCTTGAGTGGGAGCAGATAGCCGCCGTCCTTCGGCCACAGCGATGTCTTCCACTCGGTGGTGCCGATGCGGGCGCGGATGGGCAGCATGCCCCAGCCGTAGCTGGCCGACAGCGCGACGGCACGCAGTGCTTCGCCGTCCTCCTCAGGCACGGAGACGAAGTAGTACGGCGCCGGTCCGCGCCATTCGATGACTTCGCCGGTGAAGAACTGGTCCATGGCCCGATGCTAGGCCCGGTTCCGGACACCTCACTTCCGGTTTGAGGTCAGAAGTGGCCGCGGTGTGTGAGGGCGGTCGTGATCTGCTGGGCCGCCTGCTGCAGGTGTGGAAGGAACTCCTCGCACAGCGACGTCGAGGTCGAGCGGGACGCATGGGCGGAGACGTTGAGGGCGGCGATGACGCGGCCGCGGGAGTCGCGGATCGGGGCGGCGATGGAGCGCAGGCCCAGTTCGAGCTCCTGGTCGACGAGGGCATAGCCGTCGGCGCGTGCCTGGATGACGGCGGCGCGGAGGTCCTCGGGAGCGGTGAGCGTGCGGTCGGTGAGCGACTCGGCTTGCAGCGTGGCGAGGTACGCCGTGAGGGCGCCGTCGGGCAGGCCGGCGAGCAGGACGCGGCCCATCGAGGTCGGGTACGCCGGCAGACGGGCGCCGACGCCGAGCGCGACGGTCATGATCCGGCTGGTCGGTACGCGGGCGACGTACACGATGTCCGGGAGGTCGAGCGTCGCGATCGAGCACGACTCGCGGGTCTTGGCGCTCAGCTCGTCCATGAACGGGCCGGCGAGTTCGCCGAGGTCGAGTGAGGACAGGTACGCCCAGCCGAGGGCGAGGACGCGTGGGGTGAGGGAGAAGCGGCGGTTTTCGCTGCGAACATAACCGAGCTCTTCCAGGGTGAGCAGGATCCGGCGGGCCGTCGCCGGAGTGATGCCGACCGCGCGGGCCACCTCGCTCAGCGTCAGGGACGGCGCCGCGGCGGAGAACGCGCGGATCACCGCGAGGCCTCGCTCCAGACCCTGCAGAAACGTGCCTGTAGACGCGTCACCCGGCATCGGCTAGCCTGCTTTTCGTTGAAAGAAGAACTATTCGCTCAGCGAAATCCTAGCGGAGCTGCCGATGCCACGTCCAGCCGAGCCCGAGGCGACAGCACCCAGGGGTGGGTTCGTCCACACGTTCCTGCCCGGGCGGGTGGTGTTCGGCGCCGGCTCGCTCCACCGGGTCGCGGCTGAGGTCGAGGCGCTCGGCGTACGGCGGGCGCTCGTGGTGGCGACGAACTCCGCGCGGGACGCGGCCGACGTGGTCGAACAGCAACTGGGCAGCCGCTTCGCCGGACGGATCGACGGCGTGGCACAACACGTCCCGACCGAGGTGGCCGAAGCCGCACGAGCCAAGGCCCAGGAGATCGGAGCGGACGCGATCGTCGCCATCGGCGGCGGCTCGGCCATCGGTCTCGCCAAGGCGATCGCTCTCACAGCAACCAGCACCGCCGAGGCGGCCGGTGGGGGCGTGGTGGTTGTGGCGGTGCCTACTACTTATGCGGGGTCTGAGATGACGCCGGTGTGGGGCGAGACCGCTGGGGGCAGTAAGACAGGACTGATGAGCGCGTGCTGCCTCGCGTGGTCGTTTACGACCCGGTTCTGAGTCGAGGGCTGCCGTTGAAGGTGACGGCGGCGAGTGTGGCTAATGCGGTCGCGCACTGTGTGGAGGCGGTCTGGACGCCTAGGGCCGATCCGATCACGGAGATGATCGCGGTTGAAGGGCTGCGGGCGTTGAGCAGCGGGTTGCGTGACGTGCTGGTCGAGGCCGACGACTTGGGTGCTCGGGAGAGGCTTCTGTACGGCGCCTGCTTGGCTGGATCTGCGCTGGCGACCGCCGGCACCGGGCTGCATCACAAGCTGTGCCATTTGCTTGGCGGCACCTACAACCTGCCGCACGCGGAGACGCACGCGGCCGTCCTCCCGCAGGTCACCCGGGTCAACGCTTCCTCAGTCCCCCGAGCCACAGCGCGACTGGAAGCCGCCCTGGGCACCGCGGACCTGGCGCAGGGCCTGTTCGACCTGTTCCAGGCAGCTGGCGTGCCCACGAGCTTGCGGGAGCTGGGGCTGACCGAGGCGCACGTCGCGGAAGCGGCCGCGAAGTTCAAGCCGACGGACAACCCGGTCCCGGTGACCGAGGACCTCGTGCGGGACGTCCTGACCCGCGCCTGGTCCGGTACTCGACCTTGATGAACGAGGAGATCGGATGGATCTGCAAGGCGACGACCTGACCGCTGCCGTGGTGGCCAGCTTCGACGACAGTCCGAGCGACCGCTACAAGGAGGTGATGGGCGCCTTGGTGCGCCACCTGCACGCGTTCGCCCGCGAGGTCGACCTCACCGAGGACGAGTACTTCACCGCGATCGACTTCCTCACCCGGACCGGCCAGATCTCGACCGGCACACGGCAGGAGTTCGTCCTGCTGGCCGACGTACTCGGGCTGTCGATGCTCACCGTGGGGCTGGGGAACCGGAAGCCGCCCGAGGCCACGCAATCCACTGTGTTCGGTCCGTTCTTCGTCGAGGGCTCCCCCGAGGCGCAGCTCGGCGACGACATCTCGAACGGCGCCCCCGGACAGCCGTGCCTGGTGAGCGGGCGTGTCCTCGACACGAAGGGCGAGCCGATCCCGGGAGCACTCGTCGAGACCTGGCAGGCCGACGAGGACGGCTTCTACGACGTGCAGAAGGATCTGGACGCGCCACAGAACCGCGCGCACCTCACAACCGATGCCGATGGCAACTACCGGTTCTGGGCCGTGAGGCCGGTCGCCTACCCGATCCCCGACGACGGACCGGTCGGCGAGCTGCTCCGGGCCGGCGGTCGCGGCCCGATGCGTCCCGCCCACATCCACTTCATGGTCACAGCGCCTGGCTACGCCCGGCTCATCACGCACGTCTTCGCGGCCGGCGACGAGTACCTCGACACCGACGCGGTCTTCGGTGTCAAGCAGTCGCTGATCGCGGACTTCACCGAACACACCGACGACGGCAAGACCTACTACGCCGTTCAGTACGACCTCGTGCTCGCCGCCACCGAGGAGACGCAGCAGTGATCACCACAGACGTCCTGATCGTCGGCAGCGGTCCCGCCGGCGGAGCCGCCTCGCTGTTCCTGTCGACGTACGGCATCGACAACATCGTCCTCACCCGGTACGGCTGGACCGCGAACACGCCCCGCGCGCACATCACCAACCAGCGCACGGTCGAGCTGATGCGCGACATGGGCATCGAGGACCAGGTCGTCGACAAGGGCACCGCCCACGACCTGATGGGGCAGACCGCGTTCTGCACGAGTCTCGCCGGAGAGGAGATCGGCCGGATCCGCACCTGGGGCACGCATCCGCGGCGCCTGGCCGACTACACGGAGGCGAGTCCGTGCCTGCCGATGGACCTCCCCCAGACGCTGTTCGAGCCGATCCTGGTCAGTACGGCGGCCAGTCGCGGCGCGCGGCTGCGCTTCAACACCGAGTACGAGAGCCTGGAGCAGGACGACGACGGCGTCACCGCCACGGTCCGGGACCGGTTGAGCGGTACGACGTACCAGATCCGCGCGAAGTACCTGATCGGAGCGGACGGCGGGCGGAGCAAGGTGGCCCAGGACATCGAGTTGCCGATGGCCGGCGCGATGGACATCGAGGGCTCGATGAACATCGTGTTCGAAGCGGACCTGAGCCGGTACGTCGCCCATCGGCCGAGCGTCCTGTACTGGGTGCTGCAGCCCGGCGCGCAGATCGGCGGCATCGGCGCGGGCCTGGTCCGCATGGTCCGCCCCTGGAACGAGTGGCTGATCGTCTGGGGCTACGACATCTTCCAGCCCGCCCCCGTGGTCGACGAGGCGATGGCGACCGAGATCGTGCACAACCTCGTCGGCGACGACACCATCGACGTGAAGCTGAAGAGTACGTCGGTGTGGAGCGTCAACCACATGTACGCCGAGAGGACGTCCAAGGACCGGGTGTTCTGTATGGGCGACGCGATCCACCGGCACCCGCCGAGCAACGGCCTCGGCTCCAACACCTCGATCCAGGACGCGTACAACCTGGCCTGGAAGCTCGCGCTGGTCCTCAACGGGCAGGCAGCGCCGAAGCTCCTCGAGAGCTACAACGACGAGCGAGCACCGATCGCACAGCAGATCGTTGACCGTGCCAACAAGAGCCGCACCCAGTTCGGGCAGATCTTCCGCGCGCTGGGGATGACGCCGGACGCCCCGGCCGGCCGCACGATCGACTCCCGCAAGGACGACACCCCGGCCGCGGCGGAGCAGCGCGAGGAACTGCGGAAGGCGATCGAGCTGAAGGACTACGAGTTCAACGCGCACGGCGTCGAGCTCGGGCAGCGCTACCGGTCGTCCGCGGTCGTCGACGACGGGACGCCGGAGCCGCCGTACGAGCGGGACCACGAGCTGTACTACCACCCGACGACATGGCCCGGCGCGCGGATCCCGCACTGCTGGCTGACGCGCGGATCGGACACCGTGAGCACGCTGGACGTGGTCGGAAAGGGCCGGTTCACATTGGTCACGGGCATCGGCGGCGACGCCTGGGTGAAGGCGGCGCAGTCGGTGTCCGAACAACTCGGCGTACCGATCGAGCCGGTCGTGATCGGGCCCGGCCGGGAACTCGACGACCTGTACGGCGACTGGGCGCGGGTGCGCGAGATCCCGGACGAGGGGTGTCTGCTCGTCCGGCCCGACGCGCACATCGCGTACCGCGCGTTCGACCAGCCCGATGACCCGACCGAAGCGCTGCAACAGGCCGTCAGCCAGCTGCTAGGCCGCTGACGTCGCGTCCGCGCGGAGGATCCGGTCGAGGATGGCCGAGATCTCCGCTGTCTCGGCGTCCAGCAGCGTGATCAGCGCGACCCGCGAGGTCTCCGAGCGCGCCTCCAGAGCCGCCGCGCTCAAGGCGCGCACGGTGCCCAGCTCGTGTATCAGTTCGTCCCACAGAGCGTTCATCAGCAAACCCCCATGATTCCCGTCGCAAAGGCAGTGCGACGAGAAGGCCTCACTTCTGTCTCACCGAGAACAACGGGCGCAAGCGCAAGGAGGTTACGGACTCGTCAATAACTTCCAGCTGTGGGCCGGAACCGCCGGTGTGTCGTCGAGCGGGAAGCGCTGCTCCGCGTCCGACACGTTCAGCAGGAGCAGGACCCAGTCGTCACCGTGCCGGCTCCGCAGCGCGATGGTCTCGTTGATCAGGTGCTCGACGGTCGTCCGGGCGCGGGTGAGCCACGCGTTCCGCCGCCGTAGGCCGATCAGCTCCTGGTGCAGGCGGTAGGTCGGCAGCCCGTACGGCGCGAGCTCGTCCGGCGATCCCGGGAACGCCGGGCGGATCGCGTCGTCGCCGCCGGCGCGGTCCTCCTTCAGCCCGCGGAACGCCTGCTCGTCGCCGGAGTAGATGCTCGGGACGCCGCCCACGACGAACAGGATCGCCAGCGCGTGACCGAGGTGGCGCTCGTCCTCGAGCCGGGTCGCGAGCCGGGTCACGTCGTGGTTGCCGACGAACGTCTGCGGGACGAACGTGTCGAGCAGCGCGTTGTGCCGGCCGAGGGCGTACGAGAGCTCGAAGAAGTTGCGATCGTTGAGCGAGCTCCAGATCGCCTTCCAGAGCTCGTACTGCGTGACGGAGTCGAGGCCGCTCTGTTCGACGTACGCGGCGTAGTCACCGTGGATGACCTCGCCGAAGTACCAGGTGTCGCGGTCCCGCGGCAGCGCAGCACGCCAGAACCCGGGCGGTACGGCGTACGCGGCATCCAGGCGCCAGGCGTCGACGCCACGGTCGTTCCAGAACCGGAGGACGTCGCCGACATAGGAAGCGACGTCGGGGTTCCCGTGGTCCAGCGCGACCAGATGCTCGTGCCCTTCGAACACGTCGCCACCGCGGAACCACTCCGGATGCGCGAACGACCGCGCGACGTGGTTGAAGACGCCGTCGAGCGCGATCCGCAGACCACGGGCGTGCGCGGCGTCCACCAGGCGGTCGAAGTCGGCCTCGTCACCGAGCCTCGGATCGATACGGAAGTGGTCGACGGTGTCGTAGCCGTGCGTCTCCGAGGCGAAGACCGGGCCCAGGAGCAGGCCCGAGCAGCCGAGCTCGATCACGTAGTCGAGCCAGTTCTCCAGCTGCGGCAGACGGTGGACGACAGCCGGCTGGGCGACGGACTCGGCCGCGGTGAAACCGAGCGGATAGACCTGCCACCAGATCGCGTGATCAGCCCACATGTTGACCGAAGGTGTGGTGGCGGATCCACGCGTGCATCGCGATGGCGGCCGCGGCGCCGGCGTTGATCGAGCGGGTGGAGCCGAACTGGGCGATCGAGAGGACCGCCGTGCAGATCTGGTGCGCCTCGTCCGTCAGCCCGGGACCCTCTTGACCGAAGAGCAGGACGCAGGCACGGGGCAGGTCGTAGGTTTCCAGCGGGACGGAGCCCGGCAGGTTGTCGATGCCGATGACCGGGAGTTGGTTCACAGCGGCGTACGACGCCAGGTCGGCGAGGGTCGGATGATGGCGGACGTGCTGGTAGCGGTCGGTGACCATCGCGCCGCGGCGATTCCACTTCCGGTTGCCGACGATGTGTACCTCGGCGGCCAGGAACGCGTTCGCGGTCCGGACGACCGAGCCGATGTTCAGGTCGTGCTGCCAGTTCTCGATCGCGACGTGGAACGGGTTCCGCTGCCGGTCGAGGTCCGCCACGATCGCGTCGAGCTTCCAGTACCGGTACCTGTCGACGACGTTGCGCCGATCGCCGGCCGCCAGCAGTTCCGGGTCCAGCCGCGGGTCGTCCGGCCAGTCGCCCTCCCACGGGCCCACGCCGACCTCGTTCGGGCCCACCATGTCCGCTCCCCGTAGGTCGCTGCTCAGCTCATGCACAGGTCGGGACGCTACCCTGTCCGCGTGCTTGCTCTCGTCGCGATGCTGATGCCCAACTGGATGGACCCGGAGTACCTGCTGCACTGGCTGGGTGACTGGGCCCTCTGGGGCACGCTGCTGGTGGTGTTCATCGAGTGCGGGCTGCTCTTCCCGATCCTGCCTGGCGACTCGCTGCTGTTCGCGGTCGGCCTGTTCATCGCACAGGGCAGCATCGACGTACCGCTCTGGCTGGCCTGCGTGTTGCTGACCGTCGCCGCATTCCTCGGCAATGTGTCCGGCTACTACATCGGCCGGGTGCTGGGGACGTCACTGTTCCGGAATCCGAACGCCCGGTTCCTGAAACCGAAGTACATCGAGCAAACGCATGAGTTCTTCGCGCGGTACGGCCCCCGCGCGCTGGTGATGGCCCGGTTCGTGCCGATCGTCCGGACGTTCATCACCGTCGTGGCCGGCGCCGGACGGATGGACGCGAAGAAGTTCTTCCTCTGGACCGGGATCGGCGCGGTGCTCTGGGCCTGCGGTATCACGCTGCTCGGGCACGCGCTCGGCAACGTGAAGTTCATCCACGACCACCTGGAGTCGGCGCTGATCCTGCTGGTGCTGGTCTCGCTGGTCCCGATGGTCGTCGAGTACCTCCTGGCGCGCCGCCGCAACCGCAACGGTCAGGCCGGCGACGCGCCGAAGCACGCCGCCCCCAAGCACCCGATCAGCAACGGTCAGTGACCGAACGGGAAGTGCGGGTCTGACCAGACCCAGTCGGCGCTGAGCAGCGACAGGTCGGCGATCTCGACCGGACCGGTCGGCAGCGGGCCGACCACCTGACCGGAGCCGAGCGAACAAGCCACCCGGATCCGGTCTGCCGCCTGGTACCAGACCAGCGCCCCCCGTGGCGCCGCCCCTTCACGGAGCAAGGCATGGTGGTCGAGCCAACGAACCGCGTCGGCCGCGTCGTGCCAGCCGCTGTCGTGCGCGTAGCCGAACGCCATCCGCTGGAACTTCAGCGGCCAGTCCAGCCACGCTGCGGAGCCAACTCGCTCCAGTTGCCAGTTCAGCGCCGCTTCGGTGTCCCGCGGGTTCGCGACCCGCGAGACGTCACGCCCCTCCACAGCAAGCTCCCCCCAGGCCATAGGTGTCCTCCCCCGATCCCCCGTCCTCGGCCTGCTTGCCGCGGCATGTTCACAGCGTGCTGGATCCGTATACAGCCGCCGTACATTCAGCCGGCAGCGACAGCGGCCTCTGACCCGGTCAGCAGCCGCCGGCACTCGGACGCGGCGGCGTCGTTCCCCGCCTGCTGCCACACCCGCGCGGCGCGTTCGAGGGTACGGCGAGCGTTGTCCAGGCTGCCCGTGGACAGATAGAGCTCGCCGAGGTGCTGTGCCGCGTCGCCCTCCACGCTCCGGTCGCCCAGGCGGTGACCGAGGTCGATCGCGTCCAGCAGGGTCTTCCGGGCCGCCGCCACCTCGCCACGCTCCATCAGCGCCCGTCCGAGCAGCGCCCGGGTGTACGCCGCGCAGTGGTCGTCGCCCATCCCGTCGAAGATCGCGAGCGCCTTGCGCAACTGCCGGACCGCCTCGTCGTGCCGTCCCTGGTTGACCCGGAGCGCCGCGATCCGGCGGCGCACCTTGGCCTCCCGGTGGGCGTCGGCCCGCCGGACGGCGATCAGGAACGCCTGGGCCAGGTACCGGCGGGCGGTGACGAGGTCGCCGCGGACCAGGTAGACGTTCGCGGCGGCGGTCCGCGCCAGCGCCTCGGCGTTCGCGTTGCCGACCTCGACGAACGCCTCGATCGCCTTCTCGTACTGCTCCAGGCCGCGCTCGCGTTCGCCGCGTTCCCGCAGCCAGGTGCCGAGGCCGACGGCGACGACTCCTTCACCGAGCCGGTCGCCGACCTCGGCGAACGCCTGCGCTGCCGCGTCGAAGTGCCGGCGCGCGTTCTCCCAGTCGTCCTGGTAGAGGGCCAGTTGGCCGAGGTTGCGGTGCATGATCGCCGCGCCGCGCCGATCCCCGCAGGCGATCGCGCTGAGCAGCCCTTGCTGGTGCGAGCCGTTCCAGTCGTCGAACCCGGCCCGGAGGTCGAGATACGGGCCCCAGGCGGCCGCGATCCGCCAGGCGTGCTCGTGCAATCCGTTCTGCGCCGCGGCACGGATCGCCGGCACGAAGGTGCTGCGCTCGCTGTCGAACCAGGCGATCGCGTCGGTCTCGGTGAACGGCGACGGATCGGGCGCGGTCAGCGGACCGGTGTGCTCCAGGACGCCGAAGTACTCGAAGGACAGCGCGTTGTTGGCCCGCCGGATCTTGTTCAGGATCGCGTCGACCACCGCCTCGACGTCCCGCACCGCCTGCGCCTTCTGCTCGTCGTCGCCGACGCCGAGCGCGTGCAGCCGGAGCAGGTCGTGGACGCGGTAGCGCGCCGTACCGCGGTGGTCCACCGAGCTGATCCGGACCAGGTTGACCTCGATCAGCCGGTCCAGGCTGCGCCGTACGGCGGCCGGCGAGGCGACGGACTCGAGCGCACGCGCGGAGAAGACCCCCACGGCGAAGTGGCCGATCAGCCGGTACAGCCGGGCCTCCTCGGGGCTCAGCGCGTCGTAGCTGAGGTCCGCGCTCGACCGTACGGCGAGCTCGCCGATGCTCAGCTCGTCGAGCCGCGAAGTCTCGTCCCGCAACCGCCGCGCCAGCTCCCGCGCGCTCAGGTCCGGCCGCTGCGCCAGCCGGCTGCCGACGATCCGGATCGCCAGCGGCAGGTTCGCGCACGCGGACAGGATCTCCTCGGCCTCGGGTGACGACGGGTCGATCCGGCCCGATCCGGCGACCGACGACAGCAGCAGCGCGGCCTCCCGGTCGTCGAACGTGTCCAGCGGCGTACTGTCCGCGCCGGCCAGGTCGATCAGCCGGTTGCGGCTCGTCACGACCACTGCCGACGCGCCGGTACCGGGCATCAGCGGCGTCACCTGACCCGCGGTGGCCACGTCGTCGAGGAGGATCAGCACCCGCCGGCTCGCCAGCTCGGACCGCAGCATCGCCGACCGCCGCTCCGGGTCGGTCGGGATCGCGTAGTCGGGCAGGTTGAGGCTGAGCAGCAGATCGGTCAGCGCGGCGGCCGGATCGCGCGGCTGCGTCGCGCCGTGCATGTCCAGATAAATCTGCCCGTCCGGGAAGTGCTCACGGACCAGATGGCCGAGCCGGACGGCCAGCGAAGTCTTCCCGGTCCCCGGTGCGCCGGAGATGACGGCGATCGGCGGCCGCACCGGATCCCGGCCGCAGACCAGGTCCCGCAGCTTCTCCAACTGGTCCTGCCGGCCGCTGAAGTCAGCCAGGTCGAGCGGGAGCTGGCTCGGCGGCCGCAGTGGATCGGTCAGCTCGGGCGCGGCCATCGGACCGGGCTGGACGCTTGGTTCCGGGCGGTCCGCCGTAGCGTCGGCGGGGACGCCCGGGTTGGGCCAGTTGGCCGAGCGGCCCTTCTCGGCGCGGGCGCCGGCAGCCTCCAGCTCCGGACCGGGCTTGATGTCCAGCTCGTCGGCGAGCGTCTGCACCGCCTTCGCGTACGCCGCGCGCGCCTCGCCCACCCGGCCGGCCGCCACCAGCGCGTCGACGAGCCGCCGCCAGAGCTGCTCGTCGTACGGGTCCTCGGTGAGGCGGGCGCTGAGCAGTACGGCGGCACCGCCGGCGTCGCCGTACTCGAGCCGGAGATCCAGCAGGCTGTCGACGAGGCCGCGGTGCTGCGCCTCGAGCCGGGAGATCGTGCCCTCCCACGCGGCGGGCATCGGCAGGTCCTCGAGCGGACGGCCCTGCCACAGCGAGTAGGCACGGGACAGGACCCGCATCGCCTGCCGGCCGTCACCCACGTCCCGCAGGTGACCGCCCTCGGCGAGCAGGGACTCGAACAGGCTGGCGTCGAGCTCGTCGACGCCGACCTCGATGCTGTACCCGGCGGCCGACGTGTCGATCGGCGCCGGCAGCCCGGCCTCCTGCAGCACACTGCGCAGGGCGCGGACGTACGTGCGGATGTTCGCTGTGGCCGACCGCGGCGGGTTGTTCTCCCAGAGCGCGTCCGCGATCAGATCGGTCGAGACGAACCGGTTGGGGTGCAGCAGCAGCGTGGCGAGCAGCTGACGCGGTTTGGCGGCCTTGAGCGGCTGGCCCTGGACATGGACGAGCCGCAGAGGTCCGAGGATCCCGTACCTCAGACTGTCCACTCGTTCGACCTCTCCACTCTGGAAACCGCCCTATCGTGGCATCCGCCTGTACCCGCCGGGAAGGCCGATGTACGCCGGATGTATCTCGGTGCGGCACTGTTGACACAGGTACCGGGGGGAGGGCAGGCCCGGAGGTGGCGACTTGACCGCCGTCACACCGGGCCTGGCACTGGGAGAGAGTCCGGGGTCGGGGGTCCTGGACTACGGGGACCGGTGCCTACTGGCCACCGGTGAATGGCGGCTGACCGTCCTGTGGCGCGGGGGAACCCGCAGGCGGCCCGCCCACCGGTGGCTCTCCGTGGTACTGCCCCGGGTACTGGCCGGGCTGACCCTGGTACGGCGGCTGCTGCTGCGGCTGCTGGTACCCGCCCGGGATCTGCTGCTGCGGGTAGCCCTGCTGGTAGTTGCCCTGGTCACCCGGCATCTGCGGGTGGATCTGCCCCGACGACGGCGCCCCCGGCTGCATCTGCGGCGGCGCCTGCTCACCGGCGACCGACCCGATGGTGCCGAACGAGACCTGCGGCACCGCGCGCACCTGCTCGTCCTTGACCTCGAAGTAGCCGGCCTTCTCGAACTTGAAGCCGCTCGCGATCAGGTTCGACGGGAACGCCTCGATCCGGGTGTTGTAGTCGCCGACGTTCGCGTTGTAGAACCGGCGGCCGGCCGCGATCCGGTCTTCGGTGTCGGTCAGCTCGCGCTGCAGGCCGAGGAAGTTCTGGTTCGACTGCAGCTGCGGGTAGGCCTCCACCGAGATCATCATCTGACGCAGCGCGCCGGACAGCTCACCCTCCGCCGCCGCCCGCTGCTCGGGGGTCGTGTTCTGCACGTTCACCGCCTGGGTGCGCAGCCGGGCGACCTCCTCGAACACGTGCCGCTCGTGCGCGGCGTACGCGCGAACGGTCTCGACCAGGTTCGGGATCAGGTCGTACCGGCGGTGCAACTCGACGTCGATCTGCCGCCACGACTCCT
Source organism: Kribbella sp. NPDC003505 (assembly GCF_040610875.1). Taxonomy (NCBI): domain Bacteria; kingdom Bacillati; phylum Actinomycetota; class Actinomycetes; order Propionibacteriales; family Kribbellaceae; genus Kribbella; species Kribbella sp. NPDC003505. Next base: position 596,043 of record NZ_JBEXNA010000005.1, read on the forward strand.
GGATCAGGTTCCGTTGCTTGACGAACCGGTTGTACGACGTGATCAGCATGATCGCCGCAACGACGATCACCGCGACGATCACGATGATGACCCAAACCATGACGAGCTCCCGAGAGTTGGCAGTACTGACAGCGCTGACAGCGACTCTACGGCCAGCCGGGTCCGCCCGGTGGTTACCGCAGGCGGGGGTCGACGCCGGCGTAGTCGCGCCAGACGTACGGCGGAACGTTCAGCACGACCTGCTCGAGCAGCGCGAGCCGGTTCAGCACCTCGGTCGGGTCGTGCGCGCCGCTGTCCCAGCCGACCAGCGAGTTGCCCTCGACCCGCCAGCCGATCTCGCCGCGGGCGAGCAGCATCTCCATCATCCGCGGCGTCACCACCGCGTGCCCGAACCGTTCGTCGTCGGCCTTGACCCGGAACGCCCGGTTGAACTGCTCGCTCTCGAATTGGAGGTCGCGGAACCCGAGCGCGTTCGCGACCGCGCCGCCGAAGATCCCCTCGTGCGTCACCTCGAGGTGCGGCAGCGCGCCCGGCAGCTGCAGCACGACCACGCCGAAGTTGTGGGTGGTCGTCCGGCGCTGGCCTTTCCCGTTCGTGGTGTGGGTCTGGTAGCTGTAGTCGAAGGCAACCATCTGGTGCCCGTTGTAAGGCCCGGACAGCACGTTCTTGACGCGCCAGTTGTCCCCGGTGCGGAACGGTGTACCGGCCCATTGCCCGGCCAGCGAGTGGTTGGCCGGGACGTACGACCAGCCGTGCTGGGCGGCGAAACCGGCGAACAGCTCCCGGCGCTTCTTCGCGCGGTAGTAGTTGAACCAGGCAAGGCCGACGCCGACGACGATCGCCAGCAGGACGATCAGCAGGGTGCTGCTCTGCATCAGCCGAGCCCCAGGTCCTCGAGACCGAACACCGACCGGTACTCCAGACCCTCCGCCTCGACCCGCTCCTGCGCCCCGGTCGACCGGTCCACGATCACCGCGACCGCGACGACCTCGGCACCGGCCGCACGCAACGCCTCGACGGCGGTCAACACCGATCCGCCCGTCGTCGACGTGTCCTCGACCGCCAGCACCCGCCGGCCCGTCACGTCCGGCCCCTCGATCCGCCGCTGCAGACCGTGCGTCTTCTCGGCCTTGCGGACGACGAACGCGTCGAGCGTCCGGCCCTGCTGGGCGGCTGCGTGCAGCATCGACATCGCGACCGGGTCCGCGCCGAGCGTCAGCCCGCCGACCGCGTCGTACTCCAGGTCCTTGGTCAGCTCGAGCATCGCCGGGCCGATCAGCGGCGCCGCGGCGGCGTCGAGGGTGATCCGGCGCAGGTCGACGTAGTAGTCGGCTTCCTTGCCCGACGCCAGCGTCACCCGGCCGTGCACGATCGCCTTGCTCTTGACCTGCTCCAGCAGTCCGTCCCGGTCGTAGCTCATGAGCCTTGAGCTTAGATCACCGGCGGGGCGCACCTACTTCTTGCTCACGCGCACCAGTTGGCGGTCAGGTCGCGGGGCGAGGCGTCGAGTTCGTAGGTGTAGACGGCGTCCTGGGTCTCGACGACGACCTGGTCGCCCTTCTCGAGCTCGAGCAGCTTGCGGAACGGCGAGCCGTGCGTGACGCGGTGTCCGGCGATTTCGGCGCCCGCGACTGATCGCGCAGCGAGCTCTCGGCCTTGTCCATCTGCCGGTTCGCGGTGATCCCCGTCCCGAAGTACTGCCAGCCGACCCAGCCGAGCAGCCCGGCCCCGGCCACGAGGAACACGATTCCGAGTCCCCTGACTACTCCCCGCATACGCCCAAGTATGCAGTTCGGCTGCAAAGGCTGTGCACGACGTGTCGATGGACGCCGATGGTTGCCCCGGACGACGATGTGGGCATGAAGGCGCTCGTGAAGGCCGAGGCGAAGCCAGGCCTGTGGTTGCAGGACGTACCGGAGCCGAAGATCGAGGCCGACGAGGTCCTGATCAAGGTGCTCCGGACCGGGTTGTGCGGCACCGACCTGCACATCCAGAGCTGGGACCACTGGGCGCAGAAGAACGTGCCGGTGCCGATGGTCACCGGGCACGAGTTCTGCGGCGAGGTGGTCGAGATCGGCGTCGGGGTCCGCGACGTCGCGGTCGGCGACCTGGTCAGCGGCGAGGGGCACCTGGTGTGCGGCCGCTGCCGCAACTGCCGCGCCGGACGCCGGCACCTGTGCATCAAGACCCGCGGCCTCGGCGTCCATGTGCCGGGCGCGTTCGCGGAGTACGTCGCGCTGCCGGCCACGAACGCGTGGGTGCACAAGGACGACAACGGCACCGTCGACCTCGACGTCGCCGCGATCTTCGATCCGTTCGGCAACGCCGTCCACACGGCGCTGTCGTTCCCGCTCGTCGGCGAGGACGTGCTGATCACCGGCGCCGGTCCGATCGGGGTGATGGCCGCCGCGGTCGCGCTGCACGCCGGCGCCCGGAACGTGGTGATCACCGACCTGTCGGAGTACCGCCTCGACCTGGCCCGCAAGATCGGCGTGACCCGCGCGGTGAACGTGGCCGAGCAGTCCATCGCGCAGGCCCAGCAGGGCCTCGGAATGCGCGAGGGCTTCGACGTCGGGATGGAGATGTCCGGGCAGCCGGCCGCGCTGCGGGACATGATCGCGAACATGAACCACGGCGGGAAGATCGCGATGCTCGGCCTGCCGTCGGACGAGATCGCGATCGACTGGGGCACGGTGGTGCTGAACATGCTGACCATCAAGGGCATCTACGGCCGGGAGATGTTCGAGACCTGGTACTCGATGTCGGTGATGCTGGAGCGCGGGCTCGACCTGACGCCGGTGATCACGCACCGGTTCGGGTACGGCGACTTCGAGCGCGCCTTCGACGTTGCGCGCCAGGGGCAGTGCGGCAAGGTGATCATGGACTGGACGGCTGAGACGCTGGAGGAGAAGCACTGATGTTCGGGCGGATGCGGGACGACCTGTTGGCGACCATCGGCGACATCCGGGACGCCGGGCTGTACAAGTCCGAGCGGGTGATCACCTCACCCCAGCAGGCCTTGATCTCTGTTGCTACCGGCAACGAGGTGCTGAACTTCTGCGCCAACAACTACCTGGGCCTGTCCGACCACCCGGAGGTGGTCGCCGCCGCCAAGGAAGCCCTCGACCGGTGGGGCTTCGGCCTGTCCTCGGTGCGCTTCATCTGCGGCACGCAGCAGATCCACAAGGACCTGGAAGCTGCCCTGAGCACCTTCCTCGGCACCGAGGACACCATCCTCTACAGCTCCTGCTTCGACGCCAACGGCGGCCTGTTCGAGACCTTGCTCGGCGCCGAGGACGCGATCATCTCCGACGAGCTGAACCACGCCAGCATCATCGACGGCATCCGCCTGTCGAAGGCCCGCCGGTACCGGTACAAGAACCGCGACATGGCCGACCTGGAAGCCCAGCTGAAGGACGCCGCCGACGCGCGCTACCGGCTGATCGCCACCGACGGCGTGTTCTCGATGGACGGGTACGTCGCGCCGCTCGACGAGATCTGCGACCTGGCCGAGCGGTACGACGCGCTGGTGATGGTCGACGACTCGCACGCGGTCGGTTTCGTCGGCCCGGACGGCGCCGGTACGCCGTCGCTGTTCGGCGTGAAGGACCGCGTCGACATCGTCACCGGCACTCTCGGCAAGGCCCTCGGCGGCGCGTCCGGCGGCTACGTGTCCGCCCGCCGCGAGATCGTCGAGCTGCTGCGCCAGCGCTCCCGTCCGTACCTGTTCTCGAACTCGCTGGCGCCGGCGGTCACCGCGGCGTCGCTGAAGGCGCTCGAGCTGATCGGCGGGTCGAGCGACCTGCGCGACAAGCTCGCGGCCAACACCAAGCTCTTCCGGACCAAGATGACCGAGGCCGGTTTCGACGTCCTCCCCGGCGACCACCCGATCTCCCCGGTGATGATCGGCGACGCCGCCGAAGCCGGGCGGCTGGCGGACAAGCTGCTCGACCTCGGGATCTACGTGATCGGGTTCTCGTATCCCGTCGTACCGCAGGGCAAGGCACGCATCCGCGTCCAGTTGTCGGCGGCTCACTCCACCCAGGACGTCGAAACCGCGATCGCGGCGTTCATCGAGGCTCGGGACGCCCTCGCAGGCTGACTCAGTCCAACGGGGGCTCCGGTGGCCGCAAGGCCTGCTCGAGGTCGGCGGCCACCGCGTCCAGGCCCTGCGACACCAGGACCGGGACGGCGGATGTCAGCAGGCCGTCGATGCGTGCCCGCGCCGTTCGTACGGCGTCGCGCAGCGACCGGGCGCGGTTCTGCGCGGCATCGTCCGGGGCCGACGGCTCGAGCGCGGTCAGCTTGTCCTCCAGCGCGGTGATCCGGCTCGCTGCGATGTTCCAGCCGCCGGTCACTTCTGCCGGTGAGCCCAGCCGGCGGAGTTCGGGGATGAGACTGCGGGAGAACCACGCCACCTCGCCCTCGGCGGATGCGAGGTCGGCCCGCCAGAACTTGGCACGGCGGCGCGACCGCACCAGCAGCGGAACTCCGATGACGAGCGCGAGCACGACGACCGCCCCGAGCACCCACCACAGCCACGAAGGCGGGCCACTCGACTCGGACGACGACGGCTGCACGGACGGCGAGACCGTCGGGGCCTGCGTGGCCGCTGTCCGGGCCGGCGAGGTGGGCGGCGCCGTCTGCGTCGGCGAGGTTCGCGGCGCCGTCTGCGTCGGCGAGGTTCGCGGCGCCGTCTGCGTCGGCGAGGTGCGCGGCGCCGTCTGCGTCGGCGTCGGGGCCACCACGATCACCGACGACTCGGCGGGGGTCGGCTCTGCCTGCGCCGGCGCGGACGTCCGGGTGGGAGCAGGCGGGGACGGCGTCTCGGTGTCGTCCGGCGTACGGGTTCCCGGCGCCGGCGTCCGACTGGATTCCGCGGACGCCGGCGTGCGGGTCGGTTCCGGGACCGTCGCCGTGGGGGACGGCAGCCCGCTGGCCGTGCGCGTCACCGTCGGAGAGGGCAGGCTGACTCCTCCGTTCCCTCCACAGGAACCGAGGAGCACGGCCGCCAACGCCACCCCGACGATCCGCACCGTCAGCGGCAACGAGCCGGCGCTGCCGGATCCCGCTCGCCTGGCCACCGCGTCCCCGCCCGCGTTCGGCTAACCGGCCGCAGAGGCAGCGCCCGCGGCGCGGGCGTCGCGTTCGATCTCGGCGGCGTCGGCCTTGATCTGCTTCGCCTCGGTCTTCTTCGCGTGCTTCATCGATTCTTCGATCTTGGCGCCCATGTCGGACACGCCGACGACCACCAGCCCGGCCTGGCCGGCGTCGAGGCTCTCGCCGAGCTCCTTCAGGTCGCTCCGGCTCATGCCCGCGGAGGCATGTCCCGCGACCGCGCCCAGGACGGCTCCGCCCGCGGTCGTGGCCGCGAGCAACCCGCCGCCGATCGCCGCGAACGGAAACAGCGCGACGACCAGGCCGGTGGCCAGACCCACGCCGCCACCCAGGACTCCGCCGGCCCGGGTCGGTGTCTCGTGCTTCTTGGTGATCTTGACCTTGCCGTCCTCGCGACGCTCGATGACGGCGGCGTCGTACGCGTCGATCAGGTTGGCTTTGGTGTGCAGCTCCTTGACGAGCTGGTAATCCGCCTCTGCGTCGGCGACGTCGTCGTACACCCCGACGTAGGCCATGAAGGTGTCAAAGGCCATGACTCCTGCTCCCTCGTTCGCTCGGGTCTTTCAGGAGCAAGATCGCACCCGCGGTGACCGCTCGGAATCATCCGCGAGGGGCGAGATCCGCGGGAACCGAAGGATTCAGGGGCCGGGGCGCGAAGGACAGCCGTCGCCGCTAGGGTTGTCCGGTTCGCACTGGGTGAGGAGCTTTATGCGCCAGATGCTGGCCGTTGTCGGGGTGCTGTGTTCGACGTGCTTGACGTGTGTGGCCGGATGCGGGGCCGATGACGGGACGGGGGCGACGGCGCCGTCGCCGGCGTTGTCGAGTGGGCCTTCGGTGACTCCGTCGGCGCCGGGCGGGGCTTATGCGCCGCCGACTCCGGCGCGGAGTGTCCCGGTCGTGCGGTCGTCGTCGCCGGCGATGACGGTCGCCGCCGCCGGTGCGAAGTACCTGCAGATCACCCGGGCGTACAACGTGGCGCTCGAGCGGTTCGAGAAGGCCGCGAACGAGAACATGTCCCTCGAGACGTTGCAGAACAGGGCCAAGGCGGTGGCCGCGGCGAACCTCGCGGAGTACACCGCGCTGCGGTCGACAGTCTGGCCGGCCCGGGTCTCGACGCAGATGCGGGCCCTGGCGAAGGCGGACGCGGCCGCGCGCCCGCACTGGCTCGAGGTCGCGGCCAGCGAGAGCAAGTCGGAGATGGCGGACCACCTGAAGCTCGCGACGGCCGCGGGCGGCAAGGCCCCGTCCGCGCAGATCCGCCGGCTTCTCGGCCTCCCGAAGTACGACGAGAAGGACTACAGCTGAAGTTGTCGGCGCCGTACGCGAAGATGCGTGCATGGCGGTGATGAGCGGGCGGGCGATCAACAGGGCGACGTTGGCGCGGCAGCTTCTGCTGGACAGGGAAGCGGTGCCGGCCGTCGACGTGGTCGGCCGGCTGGTGGGGATGCAGGGCCAGGAGGCCAAGCATCCGTACGTCGGGTTGTGGTCGCGGATCGACGGGTTCGAGGAGTCCGAGCTGGATCGCGCCGTCCAGGAGCGGGACGTCGTGCGGGGCACGCTGTTCCGCGGGACGCTGCATCTGGTGACCGCAGCGGACTACCTGCGGTTCCGTGTGACGGTCGCGCCGGTGCTCGAGGCCGGCTTGAAGGTGCTCGGCGATCGTGGCGCCGGGCTGGAGCCGGCGAAGGTCGTTGCCGCGGCGGAGAAGCTGCTCGCGAAGGAGCCGCTGACGTTCACCGAGGTGCGGGACGCGTTGCAGCAGCAGTTCCCGGACGTGAACGAGCGGGCACTCGGGTTCTGCACGCGGATGCTGGTGCCCTTGGTGGTGTACCCAACGGATGTCCGCTGGTCCTGGGCGGCGAACTCCAAGTTCACGCCGGCCGAGGAGTGGATCGGGAAGAAGCTGCACCGCCGCGCCCAGACCAAGGAACTCGTCACGCGGTACCTGCAGGCCTTCGGACCGGCCACCCCCGCGGACTTCCAGACCTGGTCGGGACTGCAGAAGGCGAAGCCGCTGTTCGACGAGCTGGAGCTCGAGACCTTCACGGACGAGGCGGGCAAGACGCTGTACGACGTACCCGACGCGCCCCGCCCCGATCCGGAGACGCCGGCGCCGGTGCGGTTCCTGCCGGAGTTCGACAACGTGCTGCTGTCGCACGCGAAACGCGAGCGGATCATCGCCGACGAGCACAAGCCGGCCGTGTTCACGAAGAACCTCCGGGTCAAGGCGACGTACACCGTCGACGGTCTGGTCGCCGGGCTGTGGACGACCGAGAAGAAGCGTGGTGTGGCCACTCTCACGCTGGCGCCGTTCGGCCGGACGCTGAAGAAGACGCAGGCCGAGCTGGAGCGGGAGGGCGCCGGGCTGGTCCGCTTCCTGGAGCCCGATGCCAAGTCCTACGCAGTGGTTACTACCGGTTAATGAGGTTGTTGTCACACGTCGGATGACTGGGCCAGAAACCCTTTGCCGGGTGGAATGGGTGGATGAGCACAGTCCCCTCCATCACTCTGGACAACGGCGTCGAGATTCCGCAGCTGGGCCTGGGGGTCTGGCAGGTCGAGGACTCGATCGTCACCGACGTCGTGACGACGGCGTTCGAGACCGGCTACCGGCACATCGACACCGCCGCGATCTACGGGAACGAGGAAGGCGTCGGCCGCGCGATCGCCGCGTCGGACATCCCGCGTGACGAGTTGTTCATCACCACCAAGCTGTGGAACTCCGACCAGGGGTACGACAGCACGCTGAAGGCGTTCGACCAGAGCCTGGCCAAGCTCGGCCTCGAGTACGTCGACCTGTACCTGATCCACTGGCAGTCGCTGCAGCGGGACCTGTACGTCGACACCTGGAAGGCCTTCGAGCAGCTGTACGCCGACAAGCGGGTCCGCGCGATCGGCGTGTCGAACTTCCACGAGCCCGCGCTGCGGCGGATCTTCGAGGAGACCACGATCCGTCCGGCGGTGAACCAGATCGAGCTGCACCCGGCGCTGCCGCAGGACGAGCTGCGCGCGTTCAACGCCGAGAACGACATCGTCACGCAGGCGTGGAGCCCGCTGGCCTCCGGCGAGCTGATCGGCAACCCGGTGCTGAAGACGATCGGCGACAAGTACGGCAAGTCCCCGGCCCAGGTGATGATCCGCTGGCACCTGCAGCTCGGCAACGTGGTGATCCCGAAGACCGTCACGCCGAGCCGGATCAGGGAGAACTTCGAGGTCTTCGACTTCCGGCTGGACAACGACGACATGGCCGCGATCGCGGACCTGGAGACCGGCGTCCGGACCGGCGGCGACCCGGACGTCTTCGGCTAGGACCTAAACCAGTTCCAGGAAGCGGGCGAGGACCGGGGAGCGGTTGTCCGGGGACCAGGCTACGGAGAGTTGCCAGGGTGGCAGGTCGTCGGACAACTCGCGGTACGCGACTGCGTCGGGGTTGGACGGCGGCGTCGGGCCGATCAGCAGCGAGACGCCGAGTCCGGCCGCGACCAGCGACACGATCGTCTGGACGTCGACCGCTTCCTGCTCGATCCGCGGCGTGAAGCCGGCGGCGCGGCAGTACCCGACGATCGTGTCGTGCACGACCGGCCCGCTCGGCCGCGCATAGAAGACGAACGGCTCCTCCGCGAGGTCGGCCAGCCGCAGCCGCTTGCGCCGCGCCAGCCGGTGCTGTGCCGGCAACGCGACCACCAACGCGTCCTCGGCAACCACCCGCGACGTCAGCTTCGGCGCGAGCTGAACGACGGCGCTCGCACCGGCGGGCGTGCTGGGCCGTAGCAGCCCCACGTCGATCCGCCCGTCGCGCAGCGCCTCGGTCTGCCGCAGGGTCGTCCACGACTCCAGGTCGAGCACCACCTCCGGGTACGCCTGCCGGAAGGCGCCCAGCAGCCGCGGCAGCACCTCGAACGTCGCGGACTGCACGAACCGCAGCCGCAACGTCCCGAGCTCACCGCGCTGCGTCCGCTGCGCCGCCCGGACCGCCTCCTCGGACCGCCGCAGCAGGTCCCGTGCATCGGCCAGGAACGTCTCCCCCGCGGACGTCAGCACGAACCGGCGCTTCACCCGGGCGAACAGCTCCACGCCCAGACCGTGCTCGAGCGCCGCGATCTGCCGGCTCAACGACGGCTGGGTGAGGTGCAGCCGCGTCGCCGCCCGCCCGACGTTCATCTCCTCGGCCACCACCACGAACGACCTGAGCTGCCGCAGTTCCATGACACCAATCATGCACCACACACATCAACTCTGCGCAGAACTTTCATTGGACGTATCAACGTGCGCTTCCTACTGTCGAAGGCAGAGGAAAGGAACACCGATGTACGTCTTCCCGACAGAAGTCATCAAGAAGGTTCACGACGAAGTCCACTCGGCCTGGCCCAACGCCCCGGTCGTCCCGCACCGCCCGCCCCGCCACCCGCTGCGCGAGTTGCTGCGGCCGCTGCGAGCAGTACGCCGCCACGCCAGGTCGCGTCCGGCCGCGGACGCTTGCCACCCCACCCCGTGTCTCACAGATGTTGCGAGCTGAGCATGTACATCCCATATACCGTCCTCAAGACGATGCACGAGCAGACCCACTCCGCCATGCCAACTGCTCCGCTGCGTCCCTTCGTCCCGAAACGCCACCCGATCCGCGACGCCGTACGCCGTTGGCGCGAGCGGCGCGTGCCGGCGCCGCCGGCTGTCGCGCTGAAGCTCGTCCCGACCGACCTGTGCGAAGCTGAGGTTCGTGATCGAGGTACGACGGCTGCGGGTGTTGCGCGCGCTTGCTGACCACGGGACTGTGACCGCGGCCGCCGAGGTGCTGCACCTGACGCCCTCGGCGGTCTCACAGCAACTCGCCGCGCTGGAGTCCGAGGTCGGTCAGGAGCTGCTCGAGCGCCGCGGCCGCCGGGTGGCGATCACCTCGGCGGGCCGCCTGCTGCTGGCCCACACCGATACCATCCTCGCCGAGGTCGAGCGGGCCGAGGACGCGATGCGACTGCACGCGAACGGCGCCAACGGCGAGGTCCGCGTGGTCGCGTTCGCGACCGCGATCACGCTGCTGGTAGCACCGGCGCTGACCCGGCTCCGCGAGACCAGCCCCGGCCTCGACCTGGTCGTCCGCGACGCCGAGGGCCACCAGGGCATCACCCACCTGCTCGACGGCGACGCCGACCTCGCGATCGCGGTCGAGCACCGCGGCTCACCGCGTCCCGACGACCGCCGCCTGGCCCGGATCCCCTTGTACGCCGAGCCGTTCGTCGCCGTCCTGCCGCCGGCGCATCCGGCCGCGGACCGGGACCCGCTCGAGCTGAGCATGCTCGCCCACGACGACTGGGTGATGACCGCGCCCGGCAACCCGATCCGCGACGTCGTCCTGCTCGCCTGTGAGCAGGCGGGCTTCCAGCCGCGGATCGTCCACCAGTCCGACGACTTCCGCGCCGTCGCCGCCCTGGTCGCGGCCGGCGGCGGCGTCTCCCTCGTCCCGCGCCTCGCCGTACCGGAGTCGACGCTCGCGCTCACCCGCCCCCTCACCGAGCCCGCCCCGACGCGCCGCGTCTACGCCGCGGTCCGCGCCAGCCGCGCCGACCACCCCCTGATCACCGCCACCCTCGCCGTCCTCACCGAGGTCGCCGAGAAGCTCTGACTCACTTCTCGGCGATCGCGACCTCGTGGTTGGGCACCGCGATCCGCAACTCGGGCGCGGCCGCGCCTCCCGGAACCGTGATCGTCCCGCGGCTGACCCAGGAGGTGACGTTGGTGACCATCGTGGTCACCACCCGCCGGGACGCGACCGACTGCGCAGGCATCCCCAGGTTCGAAGGGCACCGGCGAACGAGGAAACAGCCGTAGGTGAAGGTCGATCCGTTGAACACCCGAGCGCCGGACGGCGCGACGAACACCGTGACGTGCATCGGTGTCGACCGGCCCGTCGTCCGGCAGATGGCGCTGCCGCCGCCGAGAATGCCCAAACCGGGATGCTTGTACAGCCCTGGCCAGAGGTAGTCGACCTCGCCGGCGAGGAACCCCGGTACGACGGTGCCGGCCGGAATGCCACGGAACAGCCAAGTGCTTCCGGTCCTCAGGCTCGCCGCCGAGATGCCGCATCCGTACTCGGCGCCGAGGAGCGGTTGCGACGCGTACGCGTCTCCCAGGTAGCGCCACAGCGTCGAGTTCCCGCCGGCGGTGTACCGGTCGACGTCCCAGTACCGCCGGGTGCTGTCGGTGAAGGTGATCCGCCGGTACGACGCGTTCGCGCCGAAGCTGGCCACATTGACGCCGCGCTTGATCGCCTGACTGATCGATGCCCGCATCCGCAACGAGTAGTACTCGTCGTGCCCGGGCAGGAAGATGGTCCCGGCCCGGGCGGCCAGCTGACCGCCGTACACGTCGAGGTCGTTGTCGGTCCAGTAGGTGACGTCCAGCCCCATCGATTCCGCCCACAGGATCAGCCCCTGCTCCAGCGGCAGGAACTGGCCCGACCCCTGCCCCTCGGCGTACGGACGGTCGAACGTCAGCCGGCCGGAACCCGTCGTCGCGCTGCTGTAGAAGCTCCGGCCGCCGTACCAGTTGTAGGCCTCCCACGTCGTGGTGGCCTGCTGGATGAGCAGGCTGTGTTTGCGGCCCGTGTCGTCGCGCACCGTCAGCGGCGCGTAGGCGGCGTACCTGCCGTCGCTCACCTTGATCAGGTAGGTGCCCGGGATCCAGTTCCGGTCGATCGGGATGGTCAATGTCTTCGACCAGTTCGCCGCGGACGCCATCCGCAGCGGGTGACCGTTGGCCGTCCCACCGATCGTCGGAGCGGGCTGCACCACAGTGGGTACGCCGTCGCGACGCCAGACCTCACGCCCGCCGAGCCCTTGGTAGTACCCGATCCGGTAGGCCACCACGCTGACCGGCCGGCCGGACGTGACCTTCAGGTCGACCGTGGCGCCACAGGTCGCGGAGACCTTGGTCAGGTACGCCGCCAGTGGCCCGTTCATCGTGGTGGGGATGACCCACGCGCCGGTGCCCGGTTTCGCGTTCTCGGCGACCGTCGTCGGCCAGGCGGTCGGGCATCCGGCCGGTCGTACCGGGAACGAGCCGGCAAGGATCGTCGGCATCGGTGCGGGCGGTGCGATCAGCGCGAGGCTTCCGGTCCCCGCCATCAGTTGCAGGCCGGTGGACGCGGTGGCGGTCATCCCGAGCCGGAAGATCCCGCCGTACTTGGACAGCACGGCGCCGTAGATCGGGATCGCCAGCCGGTCGCCGCCGCGCACGCTGAGCTGCGAGCGCGGCCTCCAGGTCGCGTAACCGCTCGCGAGCGTCAACGTCCCGTTGACGCTCGTCAGCGTTCCCCGGACTCCGGTGGGCAGCTTCATCCGGACGAACGCCAGGACGCCCGGGCGGCCGACCGTGCCCGCGTACGTGAGCGTGCTCCGCTGCGCCGGGATCGGGTTGCTCGCCGTGATCCGGACGTTCGCCGGGCGGATCAGCGTGCCGGTGCCCGCGGACAGCGCGGCTCCGGTGGTCCCGATCGCCCGGAAACTCAGCGTCCACGGCCCCCCGCTCGGGAGCAGCACGCCGTAGAACGGAATCGAGAAGCGGGCGCCGACGGCGACGGTCAGCGTCCTGGCCGGACGCCATTGCAGCACGCCCGGCGACACCGTGCGCACCGCGCCGTTGACCGACGTGATCCGGCCGCCGGACCCCGGCGGAATCGAGACGAGGACGTAGCGCAGGGTCCCCGCCCGGGTCACCGTGGCCCGATAGCTCAAGGTCGTCGTACCGTTCGATGCCGTGGCCGCCGAGATCGCGACATTGGCCACCACCGCCGCAGTTGCCGGCGGAGCGACCGTCAGCGGTGCCGACGCGAGCGAGAGCGCCACCGTCGCCACGACATGCTTGCGCAGTCTGTTCATCATGCCTCCCCCGCCGGCACCTGCCCGCCCACCCCAGGCGCCCCCCAGGTGCCGACAGACAGCAAGATCCCACGCGCAAGCGTTTCCGCCTAGGGGCGTTGGACCCTTGCTGCGGTCAGGAGCGGCGGCGGCCGTCCAGGCCGACGGTGGAGACGCGGGCGATCAGAGCTCGGGGGGTGAAGCGGGCGGCGAGGACCAGCAGCTTGTAGCGGCGGCTCGGGATCGAGATCGCCTTGCCGCGCATCAGGTCCTTCCAGGCCTCGTCGACCAGGTCGGCCGCGTCGAGCCACAGGAACGACGGGATGAGCGACTTGTCCATCCCCATCCGCTCGTGGAACTCGGTGTGCACGAAGCCGGGGCACAGCGCCATCACCGCGACGCCCTGGGCGTGCAGGCCGGTCGCCAGGCCGGCCGAGAAGCTCGTCACCCAGGCCTTGTGCGCGCTGTAGATGTTGCGCTGCAGGAATCCGGCCACCGAGGATACGTTGACCACCGCGCCCGAGCCGCGCTCGATCATCGGCTGGACGGCGGCGTGGGTCAGCCGCATCACGACGCGGACCAGCAGGTCGAACTGCTTCTCCGCGACCTCGATCGGGGTCTCCCAGAACGGCTTCTTCTGCCCGAAACCGGCGTTGTTCACCAGCACCTCGATCGGCCCGGTGCGGAAGCGCTCCTCGACCCGCGCCAGGTCGGCCGCGTCGGTCAGGTCGGCGGCCAGCACTTCGCACTCGACACCGTGCAGTCGCGTGATCTCGGCAGCGACCTCCTTGAGGTGCGCCTCGTCCCGCGACACCAGCACCAGGTCGTAGCCCTCCCGCGCCAGCTTGTCCGCGAACGCCCGGCCGATCCCGGTCGCCGGCCCGGTGACGAGGGCAGTCGGCCTCTTGGGCATGGGTGGTGTCCTCCCGTCGATGACGCCCCCAGTGTGTCACCTACGCTGGCCTGATGCTGGCGGACATCGACACCTGGGTGCTGGATCTCGACAACACCTTGTACCAGCCGCAGGTCGGTCTGGCCGACCAGATGAACGTCCGGATCCGCGCCTACCTCGCCAACCTGTTCGGCACCGGCGAAACCGAGGCGCTCCGGCTGCAGAAGCAGCTTGTGGCCGACCACGGCACGACCCTGCGCGGCCTGATGAACACGCGTTCGATCGACCCGCACGACTACCTCGCGTGGGAGCACACGATCGACTACTCGGTCCTCGGCCCCGATCCGGTGCTGGCGGAGGTGCTCGGCGGGCTGCGCGGCCGACGGTACGTGTACACGAACGGGTCGGCGTACCACGCGGACCAGGTGCTCGGACGGCTCGGGCTGACCGGCTGCATCGACGGCGTCTTCGACATCCTCGCGGCCGAGCTGATCCCGAAACCGTACGCCGAGAGCCTGGACGCGTTCCTGTCGTCCTTCGGGATCGACCCGGCCCGCGCCGCGATGTTCGACGACCTCGAGGTGAACCTGACCGAACCGCACGAGCGCGGGATGACGACCGTCTGGGTGACCGGCGGGACGCCGTCCGGGCAGTTGGCGGCGCGGCGCTGGCGAACCAGTGATCTGCCGGGGTTCCTGCGCGCAAACATCTGATGAATTGCCATCGTGACTTGGGAGTGCAGGACTGCTGCAGGCGCGATGTGCCAGAAATGGTCTGATGACTTACGCTTCGTGAGGAGGTGAGGGGATGGCTGCTACGGATAAGGCGCTGGCCGGGTTGCGGCAGATGATCGCGTCCGGGGAGCTCGGGCCGGGGGCGAAGTTCCCGCCGGAGCCCGAGTTGTGCGACCACCTGGGGGTGTCCCGGAGCTCGCTGCGGGAGGCCGTGCGGTCGCTCGGCGCGCTCGGCGTGATCGAGTCCCGGCACGGGTCGGGCACGTACGTCTCGGCCCTGGACCCGGCGGCGATCATCAGCAGGTTCTCGCTGTCGGTCGAGCTGATCCCGCTTGAAGGCGTCCTCGAACTGCTCGAGGTACGCCGCGTGCTCGAGTCGCATGCCACCGCCGCCGCGGCGGCCCGGCAGGACCCGGAGCTGGCCCAGCGGCTGGGCGCGATCCTCGACCGGCTCGAGTCGACCACCGACGCGACCGAGATCCAGCACCTGGACGCCGAGTTCCACGGCGCGATCTGCACCGCCGGCGGGAACTCGACCGTCACCGCGCTCACCGGCGTGATCCGCGGCCGCGGCGGGCACTACCGGATCTTCGAGCCGGGCGCGGACTTCGACGCGATCAAGCGGACCAGCGACCGCGGCCACCGGGCGATCCTGGATGCGATCACCACTCGCGATCCCGCGGCTGCCGCGACCGCCGCCTCCGCCCACATCGCGCAGACCGAACTCTGGCTCCGCGCCCTGCGCCCCGATCCCCAACCGGAACTGCCGTGAACTGGACCTTGAGGCCCGCGACGCACGAGGACCTCGAAGAGCTCGCCGAACTCCGCGCCGTCGTCATGCGCCCGGACCTGGAACGCCTCGGCCGGTACGACGAACACCGCGTCCGGCAGCGCCTGCGCGACGCCTACGCGCCCGAGCACACCCGGATCATCGAGGTCGACGGCGAATTCGCGGGCTCCGTCAGCGTCCGCCCGGCGACCGCCGACGTCCGGTGGCTCGAGCACTTCTACCTGAACCCGCGCCACCAGGGCCGGGGCCTCGGCACCGCCGTTCTGCGAACCGTGCTCAGCACCGCCGACGCGGATCGTGCGACCGTCAGGCTGAACGTTCTCCAAGGCAGCCCGGCCCGCAAGCTGTACGAGCGGCACGGGTTCATCGTCGAGGACGAGGATCCAATCGACGTCTTCATGGTCCGGAAATTTCTCTGACCTGTCGAGATCTTGCGCACCGGCCGTCGGCTGCATAACCTCCAGACACTTCGTCCGGAGGGGATCCGCCAATGTCCCGTTCACGCCTGCTCGCGGTCGCGCTGACCACCGCGCTCCTCGGTGCCACACTCACCATCCAGCCGGCCGCTGCTGCCCCGGCCGCACACATCACCCGGGCCGGGCTCGACCCGGCGCTCGTGGCCGGCCGCGGCGCCGACGTACCGTTCGTCGAGCAGGAGGCGGAGAACGCCGCCTTCACCGGCGAGAAGATCGGCCCGGGGCGGGACGCGTACACGCTGCCGGCCGAGGCCTCCGGGCGCACCGCCGTACGGCTGCAGCCCAAGCAGTACGTCGAGTTCACGCTGACGCAGCCCGCGAACGCGTTCACCCTGCGGTACAGCATCCCGGACGCACCGGCCGGCGGCGGGATCACGGCACCGCTGGACGTGACCGTCAACGGGAAGCGCAAGCACACCATGACGCTGACCTCGCAGTACGCCTGGCTGTACGGGATGTATCCGTTCTCGAACGACCCGAACGTCGACCCGATCCCGGGCTGGTGGAAGCCGGAGCCGGACCCGGTCGCGAAGCCGTTCCGGCCGAACCACTTCTACGACGAGCAGCGCGTGCTGCTGGACCGGACGTACCGGGCCGGTGACCGCGTCCGGTTCGCCGTACCGCGGACCACGCCCGCCGCGTGGACCGTCCTCGACGTCGCGGACTTCGAGCTGGTCGATGCTCCGTTGAAGCAGCCCGACAAGTCCCTCGACGTCCGGCTGTTCGGCGCCGACCCGACCGGCCGGCGGGACGCCGCGCCAGCGATCGAACGCACCATCGCGGCTGCCCAGCGGATCGGCTGGTCGGTGTTCATCCCCGCCGGCACGTTCCAGGTGAACCGGCACATCGTCGTCGACCGGGTGACGGTCCGCGGCGCCGGGAACTGGTGGACGATCATCAAGGGCCGCGTCCTGCCGCTCGCGCAGCCGGCGCCGGACAAGTCCGTGCACAGCGCGCCCGGCTTCTACGGCAAGTACGCCGCGGACGGCGGGAGCACCGGCGTACACCTGTCGGACTTCGCGATCGAGAGCGACGTCCGCGAACGCATCGACACCGACCAGGTGAACGGGATCGGCGGCGCGATCGGCGGCGGCTCCACGATCGAGAACCTGTACCTGCACCACACCAAGGTCGGCATCTGGCTCGACGGGCCGATGGACGGCCTGCTGATCCGCAACAACGTCGTCACCGACGCGATCGCCGACGGCATGAACCTGCACCTCGGGGTGTCGAACGTCCGAGCCACCAACAACTTCGTCCGCAACAGCGGCGACGACGGGCTCGCGATGTGGTCGGAGGCCAACGCCGCCGGGCTGGCGAACCACAACAACGTCTACGACCACAACACCGTGCAGACGCCGGTCCTGGCGAACAACATCGCGATCTACGGCGGCCGCGACAACGCCGTCACCGACAACCTGGTCGCCGATCCGATCCGCGAGGGCAGCACGTTGCACGCCGGCTCGCGGTTCGGCGCGACGCCGTTCGAGGGCACGCTGACCTTCGCCCGCAACACCACGGTTCGGGGCGGCCCGCGCGATCTCAACTGGGACATCGGTCTCGGCGCGATCTGGCTGTACGCGTTGCAGTCCACGATGTCCGCCTCGATCGAGATCACCGACAGCTCGTTCCTGGACTCGACGTACAACGCGATGATGTTCGTCGTCGACTGGCCGGTGAAGGACGACTACGCGATCACCGGGGTCGCCGTCCGCAACATCAAGGTCGACGGCACGGGGACCAACGTGGTCAACGCCCGGGTCGGCGGCTGGGCGACGTTCGAGAACGTCGACGCCCGCAACGTCGGGGCGCCGTTCGTGAACAACTGCGGCACGTTCCACTTCGACGGCCCGCCGGAGTTCGACGTCCGGCTCCTCGGCGGGAACGACGGCGGCTGGACCGGCGCGACCTGGTGCGAAGACCGGCCGGCCGTCGTACCACCGCCGCCACCGTCCCCGTGGAACTGAACACGCAGCGGAGGCCTGCACCAACGCCGTCGCCGTACCTCCGGACCCCCAGGCCATCACAATGACCCGATGCCTGCGCGCTCCGGCGTGACTCCTTCCGGATCCGCGGATTGTGATGGCCTGGGGGTCCGGAACGCTGCCGCGAGGACGACCGCGCCGACGAGGACGATGCCTGCCGCGACGAGAGCGGCGACGTGCATCGCGTGCACGAAGGTGTCGTTCGCGACCTGTACCAGGTCCGGCCGGTGCAGGACACCGGCCGCGTGCCGGGTCGCCTCGGCCGACGTACCGATCGCTTCCGAATTCGGCAGGCCGGTCAGCTCCGGAGCGATCCGGTGCTGGTACGTCGACGACACGACGGTCCCGAGGACGGCGACGCCGAGCACGCTGCCGACCTGGCGCAGCGCGTTGCTGACCGCGGAACCTGCGCCGATCCGGTCCATCGGGAGCGTCGCCATCACCGCCGCGGTCGTCGGCGCGACGGTCAGGCCGATCGCGAGACCGGCCAGCCCGCCGATGATCCCGATCACCACGAGGGACGTGCCGACGTCGTACGTGAGGTTGAGCGCGAAGCAGGCCGCGAGCGTGAGGACCGCCGTCCCCGAGACCTTGGCGACGCCGAAACGGGCCGCCAGCCGGGCGCCGAGCGGTGCGCCGACGATCACGCCCATTGCCCCGGGCAACGACATCAGGCCGGCGTCCAACGCGCTCATGCCGCGCGTGCCCTGCAGGTAGAACGCCAGGTAGAAGCTCTGCCCGGTGAGCGTCAGGAAGACCGCGGCGAGCGAGAAGTTGCCCGCCGCGAACCGGCGGTTGCGGAACAGTCGCGGGTCGAAGCTCGGCTCGTGCTCACGCGCCTCGGAGAACAGGAAGCCGGCGAGCAGCACCAGGCCCGCACCGATACTCGCCCAGACCTGCCAGCGGTCCCAGCCGCCTTGGTGACCGCCCTCGATCAAGCCGTACGACAGGCCGAGCAGCCCGAGCGTGGACAGGCCGAGGCCGAGCGGATCGAGCCGGCGGCGCTGCGGGCTGCGCGGGTTCGGCAGGACGACGGCCGCGCCGATCAGGCCGAACACGACGATCGGCAGGTTGATCGTGAAGACCGAGCCCCACCAGAAGTGGTCGATCAGCACGCCGCCGAGGACCGGCCCGACGGCGACGCCGACACCGGCCGAGGACGACCAGATCGCGATCGCGCCGGCCCGGCGCTCGGGCGGGAAGGTCCAGCCGATGATCGCCATCGAGGTGGGCATGATCAGCGCGCCGCCGAGACCCATGGTCGCGCGGGCGAGGATCAGGCCGACCGGATCGGTGGCCCAGGCGGCCCAGGCCGAGGCGATGCCGAAGATCAGCAGGCCGAGCATCAGGATCGTCCGGTGGCCGTAGCGGTCGCCGAGGGCGCCGGCCAGGAACAGGGCGGTGGCGAACAACAGCGAGTAGATGCCGACGGCCCACTGCAGTTGGCCGGGCGTGGCGCCGAGGCCCTGCACGGGGTCGGCGAGGCGTTCGAGAGCGATACCGAGGACGGTCGAGTCGATCCAGATCAGGACGGCCGAGACGACCAGGATCGCGAGGATGCGGCGCTGGTGGAGTGGACCTTGCGGGGGGTCGATCGCAGACACGAAGTCTCCTATGATTGACAGGACCCTGACGAGGTTTCCCATCGTCATAGATTGACAGGTTCCTGTCAATCTCTTTTTCGGCAGAATGTGGTGCATGGACGTCAATGACGAGACCGGGTGTGTGACTTTCCTGGTGCGGCACGCCTGGCTGAGCATGCGGTCCGCGCTCGCGGTCGCGCTCGACGAGCACGGGCTGTCGGTCCAGCAGTACGGCACGCTGCTCTGCGTCCGGGAGTCGCCGGGACTCACCGTGGCCGAGGTCGGCCGCGTGGTCGGGACGACGCGGCAGTCCGCCAACGAGCTGATCGCCGGGATGGAGCGCGCCGACCTGGTCGAACGGCGGCCGAACCCGAAGGACCGGCGTACCCAACAGGTCCACCTCACCGTCGGGGGCGAACGCCGGCTGGCCGAGGCGGCCCCGGCGATCCGCAAGGTCGAGGAGGACCTCGAGGCCTCCTTCACCGCGACCGACCGCGCCACCGCGCGCGCCTGGCTTGCGCACATGGTCACCGCGGTCGAGGGTTAGGCGATGCGCGGACATGCTGAGCGGTTGGACGGTCTCGGTACGACGATCTTCGCGGAGATGTCCGCGCTGGCGCTGGCGACCGGGTCGGTCAACCTCGGGCAGGGCTTCCCGGACCGGGACGGCCCGGACTCACTGCTCGAGGACGCGATCGCCGCGATCCGCGCGGGCGCGAACCAGTACGCGCCGGCGCGCGGCGTGCCTGCTCTGCGGCAGGCGATCGCCGACCACCAGACGCGCTTCTACGACCTGACGTACGACCCGGACACGCAGGTCCTGGTCACCACCGGCGCGACGGAAGCGGTCGCCGCCGCACTGCTCGCGTTCGTCGAGCCGGGCGACGAGGTGATCGCCCTGGAGCCGTACTACGACTCCTACGCGGCCGGCATCGCGTTCGCCGGCGGCCGACGCGTACCGGTGACGCTGCGCGCGCCGTCGTACCGGCTGGACCTCGACGAGCTGCGCGCCGCGGTCACGCCGCGGACGAAGGTGCTGCTGATCAACTCACCGCACAACCCGACCGGCACGGTCCTCACCGACGACGAACTGCGCGGCATCCGCGACGTCGCGGTCGAGCACGACCTGGTCGTCATCACCGACGAGGTCTACGAACACCTGGTGTACGACGGGGCGCACCGGCCGCTGGCGTCGTACGACGGGATGGCGGAGCGGACCGTGTCGATCAGCAGCGCCGGAAAGACGTTCGCGGTCACCGGCTGGAAGATCGGGTGGGTGACCGGATCGCCTTCGGTGGTGACCGCGGTGACTACCGCCAAACAGTTCCTCACCTTCACCTCCGGCTCCCCCTTCCAGCCCGCCGTCGCCAATGCACTTGCCCTGGGCAACGACTACTACGACGCGCTGCGCGCCGACCTGCGCGCCCGCCGCGACCTGCTGGCCGACGGCCTGGCCGACCTCGGCTTCGAGGTCCACCGCCCGGCCGGCACCTACTTCGTCACCACCGACATCCGCCCCCTCGGCCACACCGACGGCATCGAGTTCTGCCGCATGCTCCCCGAACGAGCCGGCGTCGTCGCCATCCCCCACCAGGTCTTCTACGACAACACCGAATCCGGCCGCCCCCTGGTCCGCTGGGCCTTCTGCAAACAACCCGAGGTTCTCGAGGAAGCCCTCGACCGCTTGCAGAAGCTCAGGGAATGAACCTGGCGACGGTTTCGGGGTCCTGGCGTCAGCGGTGGGTGAACCAGAGTCTCGTGGGTCGCTGGAGCATCAGGAAAAGCAGGGTCGCGTGGATGGCGAGACCGAGCAGGCTGGCCGGGAGGGCCATGATCCCGCCCGCGATGCCCATGGCGGCGACGGCGATCAGCACGTACCGTGCCCAGGCGCGGCGCTTGCGGAGGTAGAGCCCGGGGACCAGGTAGACGACCGCGCAGACGAGGGTGGCCGCGACCGCGACCGGTGTGTTGCCCTGAGAGCCGGTGAGCACTTCGGAGATCTGGTCGCCGGCCGATGTGAGCGTGAGAGCCGCCAGCAGCAGGCACAGCGCGCCGAGCCCGATCGCGATGACCGACGCGACGGTGACGTGCTTCGGCGTCGCCGTCTGGTAGCCGTACGTATCCGGAGCGGAACCGAACAACCCGCTGTACGGACCCGGCCCGTCCCGCACCGGCTCGTCACCACGCTGCCCAGTCATCCAACGTCCTTCCACGACCCCTGCTCCGATCCTCCCAGATCGGCCAAACAACGCCGCCGAGCCGGGCCGGTCCGCACGACCGGCCCGGCTCGGGCGGCGAGCCTCAGGAGGTGGTGCGCCTGCGGAGCAGACTGGTGGCGCCGATGGCGACACCGAACACGGCCAGGCCGGCGAGCAGACGGATCCAGCTGCGGTCGCCTTCACCGGTGGCCCCGGCCAGCTTGAGCGAGTACGCCGTCGCGCCGGTCGCACCCTCGGGAGCACCGAACGGCATCGACTCGGTCTTGGCGCGGTCTGCGGCAGCGGAGAGCAGGCTGTAGCGGCGGCCGAAGTCGACTGCGGTGTCGGCGCCGTTCTTGGTCAGCACCTTCGCACCTTCCTTCGAGAGCCGGCCGGCGCCGTCGGGGACGGCGGGCGCTTGTTCGGTGGCAGTGTTGAGGCCCTCCGACAGCTTGCCCGACCCCTCGGCCGCGGCGCCGATGCCGGTCGCCAGGTCCTTGGAGCCCTGCGCCAGCTGGTCCGAGCCCGTCTTGGCCTGGCCGACGCCGTCGGCCAGCTTGCCCGTACCGCCGGCCAGCAGGCCGAGCCCTCTGTCGAGCTGACCGGTGCCGTTCACCAGCACGCCGACACCCGCCTTGAGCTTGCCGGTCCCGGTGGACAGCGCACCGGCGCCCGTGTCGAGTTGGTCAGCGCCGTCCGACAGCTGGTTGAGGCCGGCCAGCAGCGTCTTGCCACCCGCCTGGATCTGTCCGACACCGGTCTGCAGCCCGTTGACCCCACCACGCAGGGTCTTGCTGGCCGGCGTGTCCTTCGAGGTGCCGACGCCGCCCTGGACGCTGGCCACCACACCGGACACCAGCTTGGCCACGCCGGCATCCAGCGCCACGAGGCCCTGCATCAGACCAGGCTCCGAGTCCGGACAGCCCGAGACCCGGTTGTCGAGCCCGCACTGCAGCTGCGCGATCCCTGGTACGGCGCGCTGGGTCAGCCGGCCCTTCAGGTAAGCGAGCGCAACCTGCAGCTTGGCGGAATCCGGCAGCGGCTTGTCCAGATCGGGCACGGGGTCGCCCATCGAGCCCATCTGGGCGATCACCGAGTCGAGGATCATCTTCTTCACCGGGTTGGTCTCCGGCCCCACATTCGACGCCCCGGCCGGACCGTTCAGCACCGCGGCAGCAGCGCCGTAGCAAGCCTCGCTGTACTTTCCTTCCGGCTTGCCGTTGCTGACCGCATCGAGCGCATCCGCCGCGCAGTACACGCCACCGCGCATCTTGTCGATTCCCGGACCAGCGGCGGCGAGCTGCTTCTTCAGGCTCTCCAGTCCGCCGAGCAGCGTTCCCTCGGTTCCGACCGAGCCGATCCCGGCGCGGAGCTGCGCCACGCCGTCGTGCAGGGGTTTCGCCTTGCCGGGCAGCTGGCCGATGCCGCCGTACATCTGACCGAGCCCGTCCTCGACGCTCTTCAGGCCGCCGCTGACCTGGTTCAGCCCGTCGATCAGGGCCGGAGCCTTGCCGGTCGCCTCGTCCAGGCCGGAGGCGAGCTTGCCGGTGCCGGTCTTCAGCTTGCCGGCACCCGCGGCGAGATCCTTCGCGCCTTTCTGCAGTTGGCCCGCGCCCTTGTCCAGCTTGTTCGCGCCCTTGGCGGCCTCGCCGGTCTTCGTGCGCAGGACAGAGGCGCCCGACTCGAGCTCGGCCATGCCGCCGGCCAGCTGCGACGCACCGCTGGAGAGCTTCGTGGCACCAGGCGCGGCCTGGTTGGCGAGGCCTTCGTTCAGAGTCTTCGCACCGGCGTTCAGCTGGAGCAGGCCGGTGAGCAGCTTCTGCGCGCCGTCCCGCAGCCGGATCAGGTTCGAGTCGAGCGTCGTGCCGCCCTCGACCAGGTCGGCGCCCTTCGCCGCGCCGCTCTCGTATCCAGTGACCGCGGTCTTGAACGCCGGGCTCTCCAGCGGGCTGACCGGCAACGCGGTCAGCTCGGCCTCGGGGACGATCGCGTCCTTGACCTCGGCCGACCAGCCGAACTCCGCGGTCGCTGCGCCGACGGGCGGGAACAGCGTCGCGGTGAAGCTCAGCTTCGTACCGCCCTTGCCGTCGCCGGCCTTGTTCGCCTCGGCCGAGGTGACATCGCCGAACTCGGGCGGCAGCACCGTGGTGAGCTGACCGACCATCGGAATGACGACGTCGGCCTGTTCGACGACCTGCTTGCCGTACCCGTCGGTGATCGTCACCGACTCGGTCTTGGCCGAGGTGTTCTCCACGACGTAGTGCGCCTCCAGCCGGCCCTTCTTGCCGACGACGTCACCGGGCTTGGACAGCTTCTTGCCGTTCAGGGTGTAGGTGACGGCGACCTTGATCGGCAGCTTCTTCTTGTCGAAGTCGCTGACGGTGCGAATCCGCTGCTCGCCGTCCACCGACAGGTCGACGGCCATCTTGCCGTCCTTGACCGCGAAGCCGCCGAAGCTGTCCAGGTTGCGCAGGCTGTCGGTCGACACCGGGTTGGCGACCTTCACCTTTCCGGTGCCGACGAAGGCGAGCTGCTCGTAGATACGGGCGCCTTCGACCTTGCCGCTGGGGTCGAGCCTGGCCTGCACCGTCTCGGTGTTGGTGACCGTGACGGGTCCGGCCGAGAGTGCGCTCGAGGTGGCCAGCGCCTGGGACGTCGACAGGACGAAAGCGGACGGGACGGCGACGGCGACAGCCAGTCCCCGGGTGATGCGTCGGGCGGTCACGCACGGTCTCCTTCGGTCGAGGCAAACTCACGGGTGTCGTCGGCAGGAACCCAGGCGTCTTCTTCGGCCGGCTCGTCGGGCGGAACCTCGGATCGCTCGGCCGGGGGCGCCGGCTGCGGCCGCCGCAGCGACGTCGCCAGGAACCCGATCCCGGCCGCCAGCAGTACGCCGGTGGCCGCCGACGGCGACTGGGCCAGGAAGGCCGGACTGTCCGCGGTGTAAGTCTCCTCGTACACGGCGACCATCGCGGCCGCGCCGAGCAGCAGCGTCCACAACGGGATCTTTTCGCCCGAACCGGCCGTGAACGCCACGCAGACGGCTACCACGGCGACGGCCGCGACGGCCCGTCCGGATGCCGAGTCCGGCAGATAGAGCGCCCGGACGGCGAATCCGAGCCAGGCGATGAACAACCCGATCAAGAAGCCGGTCGCGCGCATCGCCGGAGTGCGATCCTGCACCAGCCCCACCACACCCCCCAGGGCCCCGCCGACCAGCGCCACGTGCTGTGTGTTCAGACCGAGAGCTTCTCCGACCAGACACAACAGACCCGCGACGACGGCCAGCAGCGCACCGGATAGCAAGGTACTGCGCTGCATTGAGTCCTCCACTCACTGCCGGACTCCGGGGACCCCCCGCCGGAAAATCCAAGTTTCAGGTACCTGAACTACTGTTCAGTACTCAGCTGACGGACGTTCCTACCAAGCAGTAACCCTTGGTTTCAAGAGCGGAGAGATACCGACTGTTCACAGCCGGAAGTTCAAGTGTTTGAAGGCATTCCCGGCCGATACAAAACCGGGCCCGAGATCCCGCAAAACTCCCTTGCCGGGTCGCGTCCGTGGGATCGGTAGTGCACTGCCGGCCACGCGGACTACTTCTTCCGCAAGGAGCTCTCAGCCGAAGAGCGGGGCCAGGTGTGGCAACGGGAGGAAGTGGACCGTGGTGCCGGTGGTGCCGTCCGTGGGGATCGGCTCGAGGTCGGTCACGGGGACGCCGAGCTCGTAGCGCTGGGTCCACGAACCGTTGGTCCGCCGGTTGGTGTGCACCAGCCACTCGCTCGAAGCAGCCACGACGGACATGCCGCGGCGCGGGTGACCGTCCGGAAGCAGCGGCGCCTGCGGATCCTCGAAGAAACGCAGGTCCTTGGTCGCCATGATCGGCTTCTTCACGACTTTGCCGTGCTCGTCGACGCGGGTGTCCGTGCCGCGCCCGTAGTCGGTGACCGCGATCGACCCGTCAGCGTGCAGCTCGACCGAGCACTCCGGGCGGCTCCCCGTCGACTCGGCTTCGTCGCCGGGGTACGCGAGCACCTCCAGCAGCAGGTGGAGCACTCCGCCCGGCGCGTACAGCTCGGGCTTCGCGCGAACCAGCTCCAGGTGCTCGTGATCGACCGAAGCAGCCCAGTCGTGGGTGGTGTTGATCCAGTCGGCGCGCGAAGTCACCCGGCCATTCTCCCCGACCGACGCACGGAAGCCGAAGGGCCCGGTCGTGAATGACCGGGCCCCAGCCAACCGCTCAGACAGTGACGTCCAGCGCGTCCTTCGACTCGTTGAGGGTGACCTTGACGGTCTCGCCGTCGCGGATCGAGCCGTTCAGCAGGCCGCGGGCGAGCTCGTCGCCGATCGCGGACTGCACCAGGCGGCGCAGCGGGCGGGCGCCGTACACCGGGTCGTACCCGGTCATCGCCAGCCACTCCATCGCGCCCTCGTCGACCGCGAGCGTGATCCGCCGGTCGGTCAGACGGCGCTGCAGCGCGTTGATCTGCAGCCCGACGATCTGCGTCAGCTCCTCGCTGCCGAGCGCGTCGAACAGCACGATCTCGTCCAGCCGGTTGATGAACTCCGGCTTGAACGACTGCCGCACGGTGGCCATCACCTGGTCGCGCTTGATCTTGTCGTCGAGCGTGACGTCGGCCAGGTACGCCGACCCCAGGTTGCTGGTCAGGATCAGGATCACGTTGCGGAAGTCGACCGTGCGGCCCTGGCCGTCGGTCAGCCGACCGTCGTCGAGCACCTGCAGCAGGATGTCGAAGACCTCGGGGTGCGCCTTCTCCACCTCGTCGAGCAGGATCACCGAGTACGGACGGCGGCGGACCGCCTCGGTCAGCTGGCCGCCCTCCTCGTAGCCGACGTAGCCGGGCGGGGCGCCGACCAGCCGCGCGACGCTGTGCTTCTCGCCGTACTCCGACATGTCGATGCGGACCATCGCCCGCTCGTCGTCGAACAGGAAGTCCGCGAGCGCCTTCGCCAGCTCGGTCTTACCCACACCGGTCGGGCCGAGGAACAGGAACGAACCCGTCGGCCGGTCCGGGTCGGAGATGCCCGCGCGCGCCCGCCGGACGGCGTCGCTGACGGCCTTGACCGCCTCACGCTGACCGATCAGCCGGCGGCCGAGCTCGTCCTCCATCCGGAGCAGCTTGCCGGTCTCGCCCTCGAGCAGCCGGCCGGTCGGGATCCCGGTCCACATCGCGATCACCTCGGCGATCTCGGTCGGGCCGACCTCCTCGTTGACCATCGCTTCGGGGCCTTCGGCAACCTCTTCCTCGGCGTCGGCCTCCTCGAGCTCCTTGCTGAGCTGCGGGATCTCGCCGTACAGCAGCCGGGACGCGGTCTCCAGGTCGCCGTCGCGCTGGGCGCGCTCGGCCTGGCCGCGCAGCTCGTCGATGCGCTCCTTGATCTCACCGACCCGGTTCAGGCCGGTCTTCTCCCGCTCCCAGCGGGCCTCGAGCGCGCGCAGCTCCTCCTCGCGGTCGGCGAGGTCGGCGCGCAGCCGCTCCAGCCGCTCCTGCGACGAGGCGTCGTCCTCGCGGGACAGCGCGAGCTCCTCCATCTTCAGCCGGTCCACGGTCCGGCGCAGCGAGTCGATCTCGACCGGGGACGAGTCGATCTCCATCCGCAGCCGGGACGCGGCCTCGTCGACCAGGTCGATCGCCTTGTCGGGCAGCTGGCGACCGGTGATGTACCGGTTGGACAGCGTCGCCGCGGCGACCAGCGCGGAGTCGGAGATCGCGACCTTGTGGTGCGCCTCGTAACGCTCCTTCAGGCCGCGCAGGATCGCGATCGAGTCCTCGACCGACGGCTCGCCGACGAACACCTGCTGGAAACGACGCTCCAGCGCCGGGTCCTTCTCGATCCGCGTGCGGTACTCGTCCAGGGTCGTCGCACCGATCATCCGCAGCTCGCCGCGGGCCAGCATCGGCTTCAGCATGTTGCCGGCGTCCATCGCGCCCTCGCCGCTCGCACCGGCGCCGACGACGGTGTGCAGCTCGTCGATGAACGTGATGATCTGACCATCGGATTCCTTGATCTCGGTCAGCACGGCCTTCAGCCGCTCCTCGAACTCACCGCGGTACTTCGCGCCCGCGACCATCGCTCCGAGGTCCAGGCTGATCAGCCGGCGGCCACGCAGCGACTCGGGCACGTCACCGGCCACGATCCGCTGGGCCAGCCCCTCGACGACGGCCGTCTTGCCGACGCCGGGCTCACCGATCAGGACAGGGTTGTTCTTGGTCCGGCGGGACAGCACCTGGACCACGCGGCGGATCTCGGAGTCCCGGCCGATCACCGGGTCGAGCTTCCCGTCCCTGGCGCGCTCGGTCAGGTCGACGCCGTACTTCTCCAGCGTCTTCGTGGTGCCCTCGGCCTCCGGCGAGGTGATCCGGCGGTTGCCGCGCATCTGGTCGAACGCCTGCAGCAGCGCGTCGGCGGTCACGCCGAGCGCGGTCTTCGCGGCGCCCTCCACGGTCGCCAGCGCGATCAGCAGGTGCTCGGTGGAGACATACTCGTCCCCGAGCCCGAGGGCCCGCTGCTCCGCCTGGTTCAGCACGTCACCGGTCTTCCCCGACAGGCTCGGAGCCTGCACGCTGCCACCGCTCGCCTTCGGGAGCCGGCTCAGCTGCTCGGCAGTCTTCCGGCGGACGGCGTCCAGGTCGCCCCCGGCCGCCTCGAGCAGACCGATCGTCGTGCCCTCGGGCTGCGCGAGCAACGCGGACAGCAGGTGAATCGGTTCCACGGTCGGGTTGCCCGCCGCGGAGGTCTGACGGATCGCGACCGACAGGGTTTCCCGGGCCAGCGTCGTCAACCGCTGAACATCCATCTGGTTCCAGCCTTTCAAGTTCCAGCAACAACAGTCACTGGGTACAACCTATCCAAAGTTGAGTGCATTCCACTCAACTCTGAAAAAGCTGGGGGAAATCTCAGGGTCCTCCGAGCACGACGAACCCCGCCCGGTCCGCGGGGACAGGACGGGGGTCGGCGGCCGGCCGCTCAGGCCGGCGGAGCGTCCTCCGATACGCCGAGGTCTCCCCCCACCCCGGTCGGGCGGACGATCAGCACGTCACATCCGGCCCGTTTGGTCACCTCGGTGGCGACCGTGCCGAGCAGCCGGTCGATCAGGGAGCGGTCCTGGATCGCGCCCAGCACGATCAGGTCGGCCGACCGCTCCTCGGCGGTGGTGAGCAGCGCCATGGCGGGCTCGCCATCGACCAGCAACGCCGCCGCGACACTCGCGCCCTCGTCCCGGGCGGTGACGGTCGCCGCCTGCAGCGCCTGTCCGGCCGCCGCCCGGCCGAGCACCTGCCCGAGCCGCGCGTCACCGCCGAGCGTCGCCATGTTCCGGGCCTCGGTACGGCGAGGAAGCTCGCTGAACGCGCACACGACGACCAGGTCCGCGTCGTCGCGGACGGCCAGCCAGGCGGCCCGGGCGATCACCTGATCCGCCAGGCCGGAACCGTCCGTGCCGGCGACGATGGTGTGGTAGTCCTTCATGCTCATCGCGGACCTCCTCAGTGCCCGGCGGCCGGCAGGTAGCCGACCTCGTCGACGTCACGGACGATCGGCGGCTCCTTGATCCAGAGCATGACGGCCGCGGCGAGCCCGAGACACACCCCGGCGAACCGGATCGCGTTGTTCGGGTTCTCGCCGAGCACGCCGGAGTAGATCGCACCGAAGGTGACTGACTGGATCAGCATCGGGATCACGATCATCATATTGATGATCCCCATGTAGACGCCGTACCGGGTGGACGGGATCATCCGGACGGCCATGATGTAGGGCACACCCATGATCGAGGCCCAGGCGATGCCGAGGCCGATGATCGGCACGAACAACAGGTACTTGTTCGTCACCGACGGGAAGACCAGCAGCCCGACGGCCGCCAGCAGCAGGCAGAAGCAGTGCACGAGCTTCGCCCCGCGCTTGCGGGCGAAGGCGACCAGGCTGAACGCCACGCTGAAGGTGACGATGTTGTACCAGCCGTTCACCAGGCCGGTCCAGGCGACCGCGTCCTCCTTGCCCTCAGGAGTCGGCGGGAACACCGACTTCGCGATCGACAGCGCGACGAACTGCCAGTAGCAGACCATCCCGTACCACTGAAACAGGTAGACCAGTCCGAGTTTGCGCAGCTCCGGCGGCATCTCGACGATCGCCTCGCCGATCTCCTTCAGGGCCGGGCCGAAGCCGCCCTTCTTCGCCCGCAGCTGGGCGAGTTCCGCCTCGGTCGGCGGGATCTCGGGGGTCCGCAGCACGGAGACCAGCACCGACCCGATCGAGCAGACGGCGCCGAGCATGAAGGATCCGAGCACCCAGTACGGGATGCCGGCCTCGGTGCCACCTTCGATCAGCTGCTGGAACACGTACAGCGACACGTTCGCCAGCGTGATGCCCAGGCCGGTGAAGAACGACTGCGCCAGGAATCCCTTGCCCAGCTGGGACGGCGGCAGCTTGTCCGCGATGAACGCCCGGTACGGCTCCATCGCGGTGTTGTTGCTCGCGTCGAGCAGCCACAGCAACAGGACCGCCATCCAGACTGCGGTGACGAACGGGAACAGGAACAGACACACGCTGCAGCCGATCGCGCCGAGCACGAAGAACGGCTTGCGCCGGCCCCAGCGCGGGCTCCAGGTCCGGTCCGACAGCGCGCCGATCAAGGGCTGGATGAGCAGGCCGGTGATCGGCCCGGCGAGGTTCAGGATCGGCAGGTCGGCCGGATCCGCCCCAAGGAATTCGTACACCGGGTTCACGGCGGTCTGCTGCATGCCGAAGCTGTACTGGATGCCGAAGAAGCCCAGGTTCATCACCAGGATCTGCGGCATCGTCATCAAGGGCTTCTGCCGGACGATGGCCGTGTGCTGCAGGTCGGTCCGGCCTTCGACCGTGGTCATGCCACTGCTCCGTGCCCGTTGGCGCTCACCAGATAGGCCTGCAGCCGGGTGAGCTCGCGCTCCCAGCCCTCCCCGTGCCAACCGGCCACGTCGGGCTCGTACGGCCCCTGGATGACCCGGACCAGCGTGCCGTCCCGCCCGGTCTTCGAGAACTCGACCCGCAACTCGAGCGGTACGTCGGGATCGATCCCCGGATCGCCCGTGATCCGCTCGCGGGACACGAACACGTCGGGCTCGAAGTACTCGGTGTAGACGCCGTCGGTGCCGACCCGCGTCCCCGGATCGCTGTCGCGCACCTTGACGTGGTGGTGGCGGCCGCCGAGCCGCAGGTCGCCGCTGACCGAATTCAGTTCCACGTGCCAGCCGGGCGAACCACGCCAGCGCGCGAGTTCGGCCGGCTCGGTCCAGGCCTTGAAGACCTGGGCACGGGGGAAGTCGAACTGGCGCTCCACCGTGACGATGACATTGGCAGTCACAGCTCCTCCTCGGGAGAGTACGGTAAAAGCGTTTTCATCCGGAGTGTGACATCCATCACTTGCGTCGACAAGGGCGTGTCGACTTGACGGCCAAAGGCGTTATTTTCTGATGCTTTCCCGGGCGTTACGCTGGAAAGAACTGCGATGCAAGCGTTTTCACAAGGAGGAGTTCGTGAGCCCGGACCGGCCCAGCATCCTCGACGTCGCCGCGCGTGCGGGAGTGTCCCCCGCGACGGTGTCCAGGTCGCTGCGCGGGCTGGCGAAGGTCGCCCCGCAGACCCGCCGCCGGGTCCTCGACGCCGCCGCCGAACTCTCGTACGTCGCCTCGCCGCAGGCGGCCGGACTGGCCTCCGGGCGCACCGGCGCCGTCGCCGTGGTGGTCCCGTTCATCACCCGCTGGTTCTTCAGCACGGTCGTCGCCGGCGTCACCGACGCGCTCCGGGAGTCCGGGTACGACACCGTGCTCTACCACCTCGGCGGCGCGGACCACCGGGACCGGTTCTTCGAGCAGATGCCGCTCGCCCGGAAGGTCGACGGCATCCTGTCGCTGTCGATGCCGCTGACCGAGGACCACACCCTGGCACTGCGCGCCCTCGACCTGCCGCTGGTCAGCGTGGGCTCGCACATCCCGGGCTCGCCGTCGGTGCGCATCGACGAGGTCGCGGCCGCGCGGACGGCGGTCAACCACCTGCTGAACCAAGGTCACGAGCGGATCGGCTTCATCGCCGGCACCCCCGACGACCCGCGGTTCGGTTTCGCGTCCTCCGAGCTCCGGCGCCAGGGCTACGAGTCCGCGCTGAGCGCGGCCGGCCTCACCCAGGACCCCGAGCTCGTCGCGAGCGGACCCCATGGGCTCGATGGCGGATCGGCCGCGATGACCCAGCTCCTCACCGGCTCCGTGCTGCCGACCGCCGTTTTCGCGGAGTACGACGAGTTGGCGCTGGGAGCCTTGTGGGCGTTACGGCGTGCGGGAATGCACGTGCCCGAAGCGATGTCGATCGTGGGCATCGACGACCACGAAATGGCTCCGCTCGTCGAACTCACCACGGTCGCGCAGGACGCACACGAGCAGGGCAGCGTCGCCGCACACCTGCTCCTCCAGGCGCTCGGCGCACCGGCCGCCGACCTGGCCGGCACCGACCTCGTGCTGCCCACCCGGCTGGTCCTGCGCAGCAGCACCGCGCCGCCGCGACAGTTCCGCTGACCGCTACCTGGTTCGTCAGCTGAACTCGGAGGCGCGGATGCGGTACACCTGCAGGTTCAGGTCGTAGTACTTGTCGGTCTCGCCGACCCACTCCATCCCGAGGCGGCGTGCGGTGGCGATCGCGCGCTGGTTGGCCGGTCGCGCGACCGCGAACAGCTCGTCGACCTCGCCGCCACTGAACGCCCAGCGCATCAGCGCGCGGCTGGCCTCGGTCGCATATCCGTGACCCCAGGCGCTCGGCCGCAGCTGCCAGCCGATCTCGAGATCCTCCTCGTACGGCGGCAGCAGCCGGATCAGCAACGCGCCGACGACCTCGTGGTCGGTCCGGCGCTCGACCGCCCAGCGGCCCGCCGGGACGACGAAGTTCGGCTGGGCCTCGATCCAGGACTGCAGGATCATTCGCATGGTCGCGGTGTCCGGCACCTTGTCGATGGCCGGTGACAACCAGGGCGCCACGTCCGCGGAACCGAAAATCTCCAGCGCGGCGTCGGCGTCGTCTTCCTCCCAGTCCCGGATCAGCAGCCGGTCCGTCTCCAGCTTCAGGGTCACCCCGCCAGGGTATGCGGTGTGCGATCGGGCACAAGAGCACGAAGAGAGCCGCAGGGCGGTCCTGGAACGGACCACCCTGCGGGGGCCGAGGGCGCTGGGGGGATAGCGCACCCTCGACTCGTGGAGGCGTCGTGGGGGAACGTCGACCTCCACCTGGCCGGAGGATCCGAGGAGTGGGTTTCGGAGAACCTCCGGCGGCTTGGTGGGCGGGGGATCAGCGCGAGCCGAGTTCCAGAGGCTGGGTGCGGATCCACCGGGTCGTGGTCTGCTGCCGGCCCATGGCGATCACGTCGCCGGCGGGACCGGCAGAGAAGACCCGGCTGGCGGCGGGACGCCGGGAGGCGCCGACACCGCGCTGGACCTCTGCCAGTAGCTGGTTGACCCGCGTGCGCAGGTCCTCCACTTCGGACTGTAGCGCGAGAATGTGCCGAATGCCCGCCAGGTTGACACCTTCTTCCTGGCTGAGGTGCTGCACGTAGCGCAGCTTCGCCACGTCGTACGCCGAGTAGCGCCGGCCGCGGCCGGACGCCCGGCTCGGCACCACCAGGCCGAGCCGGTCGTACTGGCGCAACGTCTGCGGGTGCATACCGGCCAGCTGGGCTGCCACCGAGATCACATAGATCGGGGTGCGGTCGTCCCAGGTCGGCACCTGGCTGAACGGGATGCCCATCACGAACTCCCGAACAACCCGGCCCGCAGGTCAGGCTGGTCCGACGCGGAGCTGAACTCCTGCAGCTTCTCCTTCTGCTCGTCGGTCAGCTCGTGCGGCACCTGCACCTCGAGGGTGAGCAGCAGGTCGCCCTTGGTCCCGTCCCGCCGGACCGATCCCTTGCCGCGAACGCGCAGCTTGCTGCCGTTCGCCGTACCGGCCGGGATCCGGACGGTGACGGGCATGCCGTCCAGGGTCGGAACCTTGATCTCGGCACCCAGCGCCGCCTCGGTGAAGCTCACCGGGACGTTCAGCGTCAGGTGCTCGCCCTGCCGGCCGAAGATCCGGTGCGGCTTGACGTGCACGGTGACGTAGAGGTCGCCCGCGGGGCCACCCCGTTCGCCGGCCGCGCCCTTGCCCTTCAGCCGGATCCGCTGACCGTCCTGCACGCCCGCGGGGATGCGGACCTGCATGGTCTTGCTCGACGTACCGCGGCCGGAGCCGTGGCAGGTCTCGCACGGCTGGTCGACGACCAGGCCGCGCCCCTTGCACTCGGTGCACGGCTCGGTCATCGCGAAGACGCCGCCCTGCACCGAGGTCTGCATACCGGTGCCCTCGCACTTGAGGCAGACCTTCGGGACGGTGCCGTACTTCGCGCCGGTCCCGCGACACGTCGGGCACGGCTCGTCGCTGGTCATCCGGAGCCCGACCGTGACACCGTTCACGGCCTCGGCGAACTCGATCGTCGCCTCGGTCTCGATGTCCTGACCGCGCCGCGGACGGGCGGTGGTGCTGGTCGTGGTCCGGCCGCCACCGCCGAACATACCGCCGAGGATGTCGCCGAGCCCGCCGCCGGCACCCTGGCCGCCGCGGTTGAACAGGTCGCCGACGTTGAAGTCGAAGCCGCCGCCCTGACCGCTGCCGCCCGGCATCCGGAAGCCGCCGCTGCCGAACAGCCGCCGCGCCTCGTCGTACTCCTTGCGCTTCTTCGGGTCACCGACGACGTCGTACGCCTCGGAGACCTCCTTGAACTTGGCCTCCGCCTTGGTGTCCCCGGCGTTGGAGTCCGGGTGGTACTGCCGGGCCAGCTTGCGGTACGCCTTCTTGATCTCGTCGGCCTCGGCGGTCTTGGAGACGCCGAGAACCTTGTAGAAGTCCTTCTCGATCCAGTCCTTCGTGCTCATCCGACGCCTCCCCTCCCGTCGTGGTCGTTACTCCGCGGACCGTTCCGCGTCTTCATCTGTGGTCTCCACCGGTACCTCGGCCTTGGCGGCGTCGGCCGGTAGTTGTTCGGTCGGCTCCGACACGGCCACCCGGGCCGCCCGGAGGATCCGCTCACCGTGCCGGTAGCCCGGTTGCATGATCATCGTCGCGGTCGGGCCGTCGACCTCGTCGGAGTAGTTGTGCAGCAGGGCCTCGTGGATCCGCGGGTCGAAGGGGTCGCCCTTCTCGCCGTACTTCACCAGGCCGAGCTTCTCGGTGACCCGCTCCAGCGATTCGGCGACCGCCTTGAACGCGCCGTCCAGTTCACCCGCGTCGCGGGCCCGGCCGATGTCGTCCAGGATTCCGAGCAGCTCGGTCAGCACGGTGCCGATGACGAGCTCCCGGGACGCTTCCCGCTCCCGGTCGACGCGGCGCTTGTAGTTCACGTACTCGGCCTGCAGTCGCTGCAGGTCCGCCGTACGCTCCGCGAGCGCCTCGGTCAGCAGGGCCTCCTGGGCGGACGGGCCGATCAGGTCCGACGGGTCGCGCGGCGGCTGTCCGGCCGGGCCGGCCGCCGCGGGCGCCGCGGACTGCTCCGCAGGCTCCCGCAGCTTGCCGGTCTCCGGGTCGATCCGGCGCTTGTCGCGGATGACGGGCTCCCCGTCACCGAACTCGCTGCCAGTCGGTCGATCCGTCACTTGTCCTCCGTCTTGTCCTGCGGCCGGTCCTCGTCCACGATCTCGGCGTCGACGACGTCGTCGTCGTTGCTGCTGCTCGAGCTCGCGTCCTCGGAGGTGGCGCCGTCGGCCGAGCCGCCGGCGGCCTGGGCGTTCGCGTACATCGCGGCGCCCATCTTCTGGCTGGACTGGGCGAGCTTCTCCGAGGCGGCCTTGATCGCCTCGGCGTCGTCACCCTCGAGCGCCTTCTTCAGCTCGGCGACGCCGTCCTTGACCTCGGTCTTGACGTCGTCGGGGACCTTGTCCTCGTTCTCCTGCAGGAACTTCTCGGTCTGGTAGACGAGGCTCTCCGCCTGGTTGCGGCTCTCCACCGCCTCGCGGCGCTTGCGGTCCTCCTCGGCGTACTGCTCGGCGTCGCGGACCATCTGGTCGATGTCGGTCTTCGGCAGCGCGGAGCCGCCGGTCACCGTCATCCGCTGCTCCTTGCCGGTGGCCAGGTCCTTGGCGTTCACGTGCACGATGCCGTTCGCGTCGATGTCGAAGGTGACCTCGATCTGCGGCACGTTCCGCGGCGCCGGCGGCAGGCCGGTCAGCTCGAAGTTGCCGAGCGACTTGTTGTCGCGGGCCATCTCGCGCTCGCCCTGGTAGACCTGGATCATCACCGACGGCTGGTTGTCCTCGGCCGTGGTGAAGATCTCCGAGCCCTTGGTCGGGATCGTGGTGTTGCGCTCGATGATCTTGGTGAACACGCCGCCCTTGGTCTCGATACCGAGGCTCAGCGGGGTCACGTCGAGCAGCAGGACGTCCTTGACCTCACCCTTCAGCACACCGGCCTGCAGGGAGGCGCCGACCGCGACGACCTCGTCCGGGTTCACACCCTTGTACGCGTCCTTGCCTGCGGTGAGCTCCTTGACCAGGTCGGCCACCGCGGGCATCCGGGTCGAACCGCCGACCAGGATCACGTGGTCGATCTTCGACACGTCGATGCCGGCGTCCTTGATGACGGCCTTGAACGGGGCGCGGGCGCGCTCGAGCAGGTCGCTGGTCATCTTCTGGAACTCGGCCCGGGAGAGCTTCTCCTCCAGGTGCAGCGGGCCGGACTCGGTCAGGCTCAGGTACGGCAGGTGGATCGTCGTCTCGGCGGTGCTGGACAGCTCGATCTTGGCCTTCTCGGCGGCCTCGTTGAGGCGCTGCATGGCCATCTTGTCGCCGGACAGGTCGGTGCCGTTCTTGTTCTTGAACTGGGTCACCAGCCACTTGACGATCCGGTTGTCCCAGTCGTCACCACCGAGGTGGTTGTCACCGCTGGTCGCCTTCACTTCGAAGACGCCGTCACCGATCTCCAGCAGGGAGACGTCGAAGGTACCGCCGCCGAGGTCGAAGACCAGGATGGTCTGCTCGGCTCCCTTGTCCAGGCCGTAGGCGAGCGCGGCCGCGGTCGGCTCGTTGACGATCCGGTGCACCTTCAGGCCCGCGATCTCGCCGGCCTCCTTGGTCGCCTGGCGCTGCGCGTCGGAGAAGTAGGCCGGCACGGTGATGACCGCGTCGGTGACCTGCTCCCCGAGGTACGCCTCGGCGTCCCGCTTCAGCTTCTGCAGCACGAACGCGCTGATCTGCTGCGGGGTGAACTTCTTGCCGTCGATGTCCACGCTCCAGGCCTCGCCCATGTGGCGCTTGACCGAGCGGATGGTGCGGTCGACGTTCGTGGTGGCCTGGCGCTTGGCCACCTCGCCGACCAGGACCTCGCCGTTCTTGGCGAAAGCCACCACCGAGGGCGTCGTGCGCGCTCCCTCGGCGTTGGGGATGACGGTGGGCTCGCCACCTTCCAGTACGGCGATGACGGAGTTCGTCGTACCGAGATCGATACCGACCGCGCGGGCCATGCTTTACCTCCACAGAGTTGAGTGATGCAGACTCAATGTTGCCGTTCGTCCGCCTCGGTTTCAAATCCGTGACTGAACAAACTTGAGTTCACTGGACTCAACATTGCACACCCGTCAGGTCATTCCCAAGGGCGGCCCCCGATTTCGGGGTCCCGGCCAGGGTGGGGCCAGGGCCGGGCCCCAGGAAGACCCTCCCGAAGCAAACGTTTACCGTGCGATCCTGATCACTGTGAAGCTTCGCCCGATGACCGCCGCCGACGTCGCCGCGGTCCTCGCGCTGAACGCCACCGCCGAAGGTCTCGTCGAGCCCCTGGGCGCCGACCGCCTGGACTGGCTCCGGCTGATCGCCGCGCACGCCGTCGTGGTCGACCTGGACGGCGCCCCGGCCGGCTTCGTGCTCACGTTCACGCCCGGTTCGGCCTACGACGGGCTCGCCTTCGAGGCGTTCACGCAGATCTACGCCGACCGCTTCCTGTACGTCGAGCGGATCGTGATCGCCGCCGAGCACCGCCGCCAGGGCATCGCCTCGACGGTGTACCGCGCGATCGAGCGCTCTGCCCGGCCCTTCGACCGCACCGTCGCCGCGGCCCCGACCGGCACTCCGGCGTACGCGTTCCACACCGCGCGCGGTTACGAGGAGGTCGGCAAGCAGCGCCTGCCCGACAGCACCACGACGGCGCTGCTGTCGAAGGACCTCGCCGCCTGAGCCGCTAGCCTCGATGTGATGAGCCTCGCGATCGATGTCTCGTCCGGCAACAACCGCACGATCGTCAAGGGCATCGTCGGCCTGGCCGTGGCCGCGGCGATCTGCCTGGTCCTGGCGGTCCTGGCCGGCGGCGGCGTCCGGATCACGTTCCTGGTCCTCGCCGTGATCCTGCTCGCCGTCGCCGGCCTCCCCGCGCTGAAGCTGCGGACGCTGCTCCGGCCCAGGCGCATCCTGTTCGACCCCAACGGCCTGCGGTACCAGGACCCGGCCGGGCCCTGGGCCTGTGCGTGGAGCGAGCTCGCCGCCCTCGTCGTACAGACGTCGGGCCACCAGGTCCGCAACGCGCAGACGCAGCTGGTGCAGGCCTATGGCCCGACGATCAACCTGCTCCTGGTGCCGGCCGGTCCGGAGTTCGCCAACCGGCACCCCGAGCTCGCCGGCCGCCGGGACGCGGACGGTCAGTTCGCGATCCCGCTCGGCCCGAACCCCGAGCTCGTCCCGGCGCTGGACGAGGCGGCCCGACAGTTCGCCCCGCCCGGCCTCTACCAGGGCGTGCGCTGATCAGAGCTGGCGTACGTCGAGGAGTGAGCGGACCGGGAGGTCGTGCCGGAGCCGTGGATCGGTGAGCGCGTCGACGATGCAGGCCGCGCCGACCCAGTGCGCGCCGCAGTCCTCCACCAGCGCCCGCGCCGCCCGCGCCGTCGCCCCGGTGTCGACCCAGTCGTCGACCATCAGCACGCGATCCCCGGCCCCGATCAGCTTCCGCCGGAACCCGAACACCACGTGCCGGTCCTGGTAGTCGGGCGCCGTCGTACGCCGTACCCACCGATCACTGTCGACCGACGAGCCCGCGCGCTTCCGCATCTCCACGAACCCGACCCCGAGCGCGGCCGCCGTCAACGCCCCGACCAGCGACCCCCGCGACACCGGCCCGAGCACCACCGTCGGCTCCACGTCGTACAGCCCCGCGAGCGCCGGCCCGATCTCCCGCAACAACTCCGCGTCCCGCCACCACCCGGTGACGTCCGCACAACTACTTCAGACGCCCCGATCCGTCTGCCACCGAAACGCGCCCCGAAGCCGTGCTCTCGTGTCCATGTCTCCAGAGTGCCTTGTCCGTGGGCTTGGCGCATGTGGTTTGCGGACCGCCATCCCATCACAGGTGCGATCCCGGCGCCCCCGCACGGGAAATGGGCCAGGCGGCCGCCGGTTGTGATGGCCTGGCGGTCCGGCTGTGGACAACGACCGACGCCGTCCGGACCTTTCCGCCAGCATGAACACATGCCTCAGGTCGTTGACGTACTGCTCCGAAGGGAGGGCATGGCGACGTTCGGGGAACTGCGCGCAGTGGTCTCCGGCCGTTCGATTCGCGCGGCTCTGTCCGCCGGATCGATCCGCCGGATCGCGAAGGGCGTCTACGCCTTGCCGGCAGCGCCCGACCCGATCGCCGCCGCACGTGCCCAAGGTGGGTTGGTCTCGCATGTCA
Organism: Kribbella sp. NPDC003505; assembly: GCF_040610875.1. Taxonomy (NCBI): domain Bacteria; kingdom Bacillati; phylum Actinomycetota; class Actinomycetes; order Propionibacteriales; family Kribbellaceae; genus Kribbella; species Kribbella sp. NPDC003505. Next base: position 635,384 of record NZ_JBEXNA010000005.1, read on the forward strand.
GCGCCGCTGTGCTGCACGGGTTCGATGTGCTGAAGCTACCGGACAAGCCACAGGTCACAGTCCCCCGCGGGCAGCACCGGCGGCTGAGCCCGCTGAACTGCGAGCTGCACTGGGCCGACGACGTCCCAGCCGACGGCCCGTGCACGAGCAGACTTCAGACGGTCCTCGACTGCGCACGAACGTTGCCGTTCGCGTCCGGCCTGACGATCGCGGACTCCGCGCTCCGCGGACGCCTGCTGGACCGATCCCGGCTCATGGCCGCCGCCGCCGCCCTGACCGGCCCCGGTTGCCGGCGGGCGCGACGGGTCGCCGCGGCCGCTGACGGACGGGCCGAGTCGCCACTCGAGTCTGCGCTCCGTGCGATCCTGATCGAGGCAGGCATCCCCGGGTTCGAGCCACAGGTCGTGGTGCGCGACGGTGGCTTCTCGGCGCGGATCGATCTGGCCAACGCGGCCCTGATGATCGCCCTCGAGGCCGACAGCTTCGCCCACCACGGCACCCGCCTCGCGCTCACCCGGGACTGCCGGAGGCACGTCAGCCTCACCGTGCGGGGCTGGCAGCTCTTGCGGTTCTCCTGGGAGGACGTGATGTTCGACCCCACGTGGGTCGTCCACGCGATCCGCGCTGCCGTTGCCGGATCCGCAGGCCATCACAATGTTTCGCTTGCGCCCACCGGCACGCTCGCAGCCGCCGAGCGGACGCATTTGTGATGGCCTGGCGGTCCGCCTACACCGGCCGACCGCCGATGAAGGTCTGGCTGACCAGCGGGACGGCGGGGCGGTAGGCGAGGTGCAGGTAGGACGGGGCGTCGAGGACGGCCAGGTCGGCTCGGGCGCCGGGGGTCAGGTGGCCGACGTCGGTGCGGCGGAGGGAGGCGGCGCCGCCGGCGGTGGCGGACCAGAGGGCCTCGGCGGGGGTCATGTGCATTTCGCGGACGGCCAGGGCGATGCAGAACGGCATCGAGGACGAATAGCCGGAGCCGGGGTTGCAGTCGGTGGCGAGGGCCACGGTGACGCCGGCGTCGAGGAGACGGCGGGCGTCGGGGTACGGCGACCTGGTGGAGAACTCGATCGCCGGGAGCAGACCGGCGACGACGCCGCTCGAGGCGAGCGCGTCGACGTCCGCGGCGGTGAGATAGGTGCAGTGATCCGCCGAGGCGGCGCCGACCTCGGCGGCGAGCTGGACGCCCGGGCCCTCGCCGAGCTGGTTGGCGTGCACCCGAGCCTGCAGGCCCCGCGCCAGCCCGGCCCGGAGGATCGCCCGTCCTTGGTCCGCGTCGAACGCTCCCCGCTCCACGAAAACGTCGACCCACGTCGAGTGCTCGGCCGCGGCGTCGAGCATCGGCCCGGTCACCAGCGCCACGTACCCCGCCGGGTCGTCGGCGTAGTCGGCCGGTACGACGTGGGCGCCGAGGTACGTCGTGTCGTCGGTGAACTGCCGCGCGATCCGCAGCGCCCGCGCCTCGTCGGCGACCGTCAGCCCGTAGCCGGACTTGATCTCGACGGTGGTCGTGCCCTGGCGGCGCATTTCGGTCACCAGACGGGCCACGTTCGCGGTCAGCTGCTCGTCAGTGGCCTCGCGGGTCGCCGCCACCGTGGTCCGGATCCCGCCGGCCGAGTACGGCGTACCGGTCATCCGCGCCGCGAACTCCTCGGCGCGATCGCCTGCGAACACCAGGTGTGAGTGCGAGTCGACGAAGCCCGGGATCACCGCCCGGCCGCCGAGGTCGATCGTTGCGTCGGCCGCCGGGGCCGTGGTTCGCCCGCCGGTCCAGGCGACCGTGCTGCCGTCGATCACCAGCGCCGCGTCGTGAAGCTCACCGAGCGGGCCGCCGTGCGTGGGGTCGTTGGTGACCAACGAGGTGATGCCGGTCAGGAGCAGCGAGGTCATCGGGTCACCGCGGCGATCGAGGCGGCCAACCGCGCGGGGACGTCCAGACGACTGTGCTTGCCGTTGGCAACCACATGGTTGCCCGAGACGATCACATCCGAAACATCCGCGGCAGCTGCGGCGAAGACCGCGGTTTCCACTGAATCGCCGGTGCCTGCGGTGCGGACGGTGTCCGTGCGGACGGCGACGAGATCGGCGCGGGCGCCGGGAGCGATGACGCCCGCGTCCTCGAAGCCGATCGAGCGGTGGCCGTCCGTCGTCGCTGCTCTGAGGAGCTCGGCCGCCGACCAGTGACCGCGCTCCTGCGAGGCGAGGCGTTCGTCCAACTCGACGGCGCGCATCTCCTCGAACAGGTCGATCACCGCGTGACTGTCGGACCCGAGCGTCAACGCCGACCCCGCGTCCCGCAGCGCCACCGACGGCCCGATTCCGTCCGCGAGATCGCGCTCGGTGGTCGGGCAGAAGCAGGAGTACGTCGCGGAGCTGCCGAGCAGACCGATGTCGACCGGCGTCAGATGGGTCGCGTGCACCGCGCTCGTCCGTCCGCTGAGGAAGCCGGTCTCGTCGAGGATCTGCGCCGGCGTCCGGCCGTACGCCTCGAGACAGGCCGCGTTCTCGGCGACCTGCTCGGACAGGTGGATGTGCAGCGGTACGTCGGGGAACGCCGACGCGACCGCGCCGAGTTGGTCGTGCGGTACGCCGCGCACCGAATGCGCCGCCGCGCCGATCACGACGTCCTCTGCGCCCTTGAGCTGCGCGACCCGGGCGGCCCAGGCGGTCGCGTCGCCGTCGCTGAAGCGTTGCTGGACCTCGTTGAGCGGCTGGTCGATTCCGCCGGCGACGTAGCAGGTGTCGAGCAGCGCGATCCGGAGGCCGGCATCCCGGGCGGCCTCGATCAGCGCCGTACCCATGGCGTTGGGGTCGTCGTAGCGGCCGCCGCCGGGGGCGTGGTGCAGATAGTGGAACTCTCCGACCGCGGTGATGCCGGCGAGCAGCATTTCGGCGTACACGGCGCGGGCGAGCTCGTAGTACGTGTCGGGAGTGAGCGCGGCGGCGACGGAGTACATCTGGTCGCGCCAGGTCCAGAACGTGCCACGCTCCGCCTGCGTGCGGCCGCGGAGCGCGCGGTGGAACGCATGGCTGTGGCAGTTCGCGAGACCGGGGATCACCAGGCCGTGCAGCACCTGCGCGTCGCCGGGGTCCACAGCGGTCTCCACCGTCGCGAACCGGCCGTTCTCGACGGTCACCAGGACGCGCGCTGCGAGGCCGGTGGGGAGCAGAGCGGTCGAGCACCAGTACGACGTCACGTGGCGAGGTCCTTCAGTACGGCGGCCAGCGCGTCGACGCCGGCCAGGCAGTCGTCCAGCTCGGCGAACTCGGCCGGCGAATGCGAGACGCCGGTCGGGTTGCGCACGAACAGCATCGCGGTCGGGATCCCCGCGTCCGAGAACACGCCCGCGTCGTGCCCGGCGCCGGTCGGCAGCACCGGGGCGCCGTCGAGCACGTTCACCAGGCGGTCCCGCAGGCCGGCCGGGAAGTCCACGATCGGCGACACCGACTCGGGCGTCACCTCGAGGGTGGTGCCGTCCCGCTCGGCGCGCTCGGTCGCCTGCTTGGTGATTGCTGCGAGCAATGATTCGAGGGTGGCGGTGTCGGCGGCCCGGGCGTCCAGCCAGGCGGTGACCCGCGACGGTACGGCGTTGGTGCCGTTGGGCTCCACCGACAGGCGGCCGAAGGTCGCGCGGGCACCGGCGAGCCGGGCCTGTTTGTTCGCGGCGAGGGCCGTCATCGCGTACGTCAGCATGGGGTCGTGCCGGTCCTCCATCAGCGTGGTGCCGGCGTGGTTGGCCTCACCACCGAACGTGAACCGGTACCGCCCGTGCGGCCAGATCGAGCTGGCCACACCCACCGGCGCGGTCAGCCCTCTGCCTTGCTCCACATGCAGCTCGACGAAGGTCCCCATCCGCTTCAGCAGCGGCGACGGCCCGACCCCGGCCGGATCGATCCCGGCCTTCTCCAAAGCCTCGGCGAGCCCGACGCCGGCGCGGTCCTTCAAGGCCAGCGCCTTCTCAGTCGGCAGCACCCCGGCCGCGACCCGAGACCCCAGACAGGGCATCCCGAACCGCGACCCTTCTTCCTCCACGAAGGCCCCCACCCCGATGGGGACCGCAGGCTCGAACCCCTCCGCCCGCAACCGATCCACAGCCGCCAGCGCCGACACCACCCCCAGAGGCCCGTCAAAAGCTCCACCGTCAATCACCGAATCCAGATGACTACCGGTCACCACACCCGGGCGGAGCGCCGACTGTTCGGGCGGCTGCCACCAGGCGATCAGGTTGCCGATGCCGTCGGATTCGACGGTGAGGTTGCGGGCGGCGCACTGGTCGAGGAACCAGTGCGTCGCCTCGCGTTCGGTGGGGGTCCAGCCGCCGCGGGTGTAGCCGCCGGTGTCGGGGTCGCGGCCGATGGCGGACTGGTCGGCCCAGAGGGATTCGAAGCTCAAGACAGTGGGTTCTTCGCCAGCCAGTCCTTGGCGACCGCGTCCGCGCTCTCCTTGCCGGCGTCGATCCGCTTGACCAGGTCGGTCAGCGCGTCGGTGGTCAGTTTGGCGTCGACGGCGTTCAGCGTCGCCACGATGTCGTCGGACTTGTGGTCGGTCCGGATCAACGGAACGATGTTGTTCGGCGGCAGGATGTTCTCCGGGTCGTCCAACTGGACGAAGCCCTGCTCCTTGATCACCGACTGGGTGGTGAACAGGTTCGTCACCTGGATCTGGTTGTCCTCCAGCGCCTTGATGCTCAGCGGGCCGCCCGCGTCCAGCGTCTTGTACTCCTTGAACTCGACGCCGTACTTCTCCTTCAGACCCTTCAGACCCGCCGACCGGACCTTGAACTCCGAGCTGCCGCCCGCGATCAGGTTCTTGTCCTTCAGGTCACCCAGCGACTTCAGGCCGTACTTGTCCGCGGTCGCCTTGGTGACCACGATCGTGTCCTCGTCGGCGGCCGGCGACTTGTCCAGCACCTCGAGCCCGGGCGTGAGCGCCTTCTTCAGCGCCTCGTACGCCTTGTCCGGGTCGGTCTCGGTGGAGTTCTTGTCGAAGTACGCCAGCGCGGCGCCGGTGTACTCCGGCACCAGATCGACGGACCCGTCCTTGATCGCGGCCATGTAGGTCTCGCGGTTGCCGATGTTCGGCTTCTTCTTCACCTCGATGCCCTTGGCGGCCAGGGCCTGGCCGTAGATCTCCGCCAGCAGCTGGCTCTCGGAGAAGTCGGCGGACCCGACGGTGATGCTGCTCACTTTCGACGGCGCGGGCGAGGACCCCGCGTTGTCGTTGCCGAGCTGGTCGCCCCCACCCCCGCAACCGGCCAGGCCGAGCACCGCCACCCCGGCGATCGCAGTACGGATGAGTGTGGATCTCAACACGAGAGCCTCCAGTGTTCTCGTTCAGCCACCGGCCGGTGCCGATGGATGTGTCTCAAGTTCATCAGGTACCCCGGACAGTTCAGCCGATCTTGAGCCCGGGTGAGACGGTGATCCGTCCGATCAGCGCGAACAGCGCGTCGAGCAGCAGCGCCAGCAGCGCCACCAGCAGCGCGCCGGTGAACATCTGCGGGAAGTCGCGCAGCTTCAGCCCGTCGATGACGTACCGTCCGAGGCCGCCGAGCGACACCAGCGCCGCGATGGTCGCGGTCGACACGATCTGCAGGGTCGCGCTGCGGATCCCGGAGATGATCAGCGGCATCGCGATCGGGATCTCCACCTTGGTCAGGATCTCCTGTCCGGTCATCCCCATCCCCCGGGCGGCGTCGATCGTGGCCGGATCGACACCCGAGATCCCGGCGTACGTCGACGCGAGGATCGGCGGGATACCGAGCGCGACCAACGCGATCAGCACCGGCAGGAACCCGATCTGGTCGGTCAGCAGCACCGCCAGCATCAGCAGCCCCAGGCTCGGCAGCGCCCGCGCCGCGTTGCCGGTGTTGATGGCCAGGAACGCGCCGCGCCGGGTGTGCCCGATCCGCAGCCCGATCGGCAGCCCGATCGCGGTCGACAGACCGAGCGCGGCAAACGTGTACCAGAGGTGTTCGATGATGCGCGCCCAGATACCTTCGGGGCCGGACCAGTTGTACGAGTCGGTCAGGTACTCCCACATGTCAGGCCACCTCTCCCACCGGGGTTGCGATGCGGGCCCACGGGGTCAGCACCCGCTGCAGCGTCACGAGGACGAGGTCGGCGAGCAGCGCCAAGGCCAGCGACAGCACGACGCCAACCACGACCGGGGTCAGGAAGTCCTTCTGGAAGCCGAGCGTGAACAGCTCCCCCAGGCCGCCGATCCCGATCACCGCGCCGACGCTCACCATCGAGATGTTCGCGACCGTGACGACGCGCAGCCCGGTGAAGATGACCGGTACGGCGATCGGCAGGTCGATCGCGACCAGCCGGTGCAGCGCGCCGTACCCGACCGCGATCGCGGACTGCCGGACGTCGGGCGGCACGGAGCGGAGTCCGTCGATCACGTTCCGGATCAGCAGCGACACCGTGTAGATGGTCAGTGCCACGATGATGTTCACCGTGGACAGCACCTTGGTGCCGAGGATCGCGGGCAGCACGATGAACAGCGCGATCGACGGCAGCGAGTAGAGGATGCCGCCGAACGCGATCAGCGGGTTCGCCAGCCACGAGTAGCGCGTCGCCACGTACCCGAGCGGCACCGCGATGATCAGCCCGAGGATCACCGGAATGATCGCCAGGTACAGGTGCTCGACCAGCTGGTCCCAGATCAGCCCGAGGTTGTCCGCTATCCAGCTCATGAGCGGAGCGCCTCGGCGACCGTGCCCTGGTCGATGACGCCGATGGCCTTCCCGTCCTCGTCCACGCAGACACCGTTGCCGGTCGGCGAGGTGAGTACGGCGTCCAGTGCCGCGCGCAACGAGTCGCCGCGCTTGAACACCGCCCCGAGCGGCAGCAACTCCTGCGACCCGTTGCGCCATCCGAGCGGTACGCCGTCCTGCAGCGCGAGCTCGTCCGGCAACGGCCGCACCGGCAGCTCTTCGGGGTGCACGAACGTCAGCGCCCGGTAACCGCGGTCCCGCCCGACGAAGTCCCGGACGAACTCGTCGGCCGGGTGGGCGAGCAGCTCGGCCGGCGGCGCGAACTGGGCCAGCTTGCCGCCGACCCGCATCACCGCGATGGTGTCGCCGAGCTTGATCGCCTCGTCGATGTCGTGGGTGACGAACACGATCGTCTTGCCGATGTCGCGCTGCAGCCGGAGCAACTCCTCCTGCAGCTGGTTGCGCACGATCGGGTCGACGGCGCTGAACGGCTCGTCCATCAGCATGATCGCCGGGTCGGCCGCCAGCGCGCGGGCGACGCCGACTCGTTGCTGCTGGCCACCGGACAGCTGTGCCGGATACCGCTCGGCGAGCTTGAGGTCCAGGCCGACGCGTTCGAGCAGCTCCATCGCCGTACCGTGCGCCTTGCGCTTGTCCCAGCCGAGCAGCTTGGGCACGGTCGCGACGTTCTCCACGACGGTCTTGTGCGGGAACAGGCCGGCGTTCTGGATCACGTACCCGATACCGCGCCGCAGGGCGACCGGGTCATGGGAGTTGATGTCCTCGCCGTCGATCGAGATGGTCCCGCCGGTCCGCTCGATCGTGCGGTTGATCATCCGCAGCGACGTGGTCTTCCCGCAGCCGGACGGGCCGACGAACACGGTGATCTGGTTGCTCGGGATCCGCAGGGACAACGCGTCGACGGCGACGGTGCCGTCCGGATACCGCTTGGTGACGTCCTCGAACTCGATCATGGCGCCCCTTCGCGCTCGTTGGTCGCCCAGTTGACCCTAGCGGAACGAAAGACCGAATCCACGCGGTAGCGCGGTCTCTCACCCTGTGGGAAAGTGCACCGTAGCACTACAGATTGCCACGGTCGCAGACAGTTAGCTCTCGCGCATCGGAACCCGGACACCGCGCTCGTCCGCGACCTCGACGGCCTTGTCATAGCCCGCGTCGACGTGCCGGATGACGCCCATCGCCGGGTCGTTGGTGAGCACCCGCTCCAGCTTCTGCCGGGCCAGGTCGGTGCCGTCGGCAACCGATACCTGGCCGGCGTGGATGGACCGGCCGATGCCGACGCCGCCGCCGTGGTGGATCGACACCCAGGACGCGCCGCTGGCCACGTTCACCATCGCGTTCAGCAACGGCCAGTCCGCGATCGCGTCCGAGCCGTCCAGCATGCCTTCGGTCTCCCGGTACGGCGACGCGACGCTGCCGGTGTCCAGGTGGTCGCGACCGATCACGATCGGCGCCTCGAGGTCTCCGGAGGCCACCATGTCGTTGAACCGGACGCCGGCCTTGTCGCGCTCACCCTGGCCGAGCCAGCAGATCCGGGCCGGCAGGCCCTGGAACGCGACCCGCTCGCCGGCCATCTTGATCCACCGGCCGAGGTGCTCGTTGTCCGGGAACAGGTCCAGGATCGCCTGGTCGGTCTTCGCGATGTCGGCCGGGTTGCCGGACAGCGCCGCCCACCGGAACGGGCCCTTTCCTTCACAGAACAACGGCCGGATGTAGGCCGGCACGAAGCCGGGGAACTCGAAGGCGCGGCTGTAGCCCGCCTTCCGGGCCTCGTCGCGGATCGAGTTGCCGTAGTCGAAGACCTCGGCGCCCGCGTCCTGGAAGCCGACCATCGCCGCGACGTGTCGCGCCATCGAGGCCTGCGCGCGCTCGGTGAAGCCCTTCGGGTCCTTCTCACGGGCGGTCGCCCAGTCCGCGAAGTCGATGCCCACCGGCAGGTACATCAACGGGTCGTGCGCCGAGGTCTGGTCGGTGACGATGTCGATCGGCGCCCCCAGTTCGAGCAGCTCGGGAACGATCACCGCGGCGTTGCCGAGGACACCGATCGACAGCGGCCGGCGCGCCTTCTTGGCCTCTTCCGCCAGCCGCAACGCCTCGTCCAGGGAGGACGCCCGGACGTCGAGGTAGCGGTGCTCGATGCGGCGCTGGATGCGCGACTCGTCGACGTCGATGCAGATCGCCACGCCGTCGTTCATCGTGACCGCCAGGGGCTGCGCGCCACCCATGCCGCCAAGACCGGCGGTCAGCGTGATCGTCCCGGCGAGCGAGCCGCCGAACTTCTTCTCCGCGACCGCGCCGAACGTCTCGTACGTGCCCTGCAGGATGCCCTGCGTGCCGATGTAGATCCACGACCCGGCCGTCATCTGGCCGTACATCGTGAGGCCCATCGCCTCGAGCTTGCGGAACTCCTCCCAGGTCGCCCAGTCGCCGACCAGGTTCGAGTTCGCGATCAGCACCCGCGGCGCCCACTCGTGCGTCTGCATCACGCCGACCGGGCGGCCGGACTGGACCAGCATCGTCTCGTCGTCCTTCAGCGTGGTCAGCGTGCGCACCATCGCGTCGAACGAGTTCCAGTCCCGGGCGGCCTTGCCGGAGCCGCCGTACACGACGAGTTCGTCCGGGTGTTCGGCGACCTCCGGGTCGAGGTTGTTCTGCAGCATCCGCAGCGCGGCCTCCTGCTGCCAGCCGCGGGCGGTGAGCGTGGTGCCGCGGGGTGCGCGGACGGGACGTGGTCCGGACATGGGTGATCCAGCCTCTCTAGGACAGCGGGCCGGTGACGGCCTCGGCGGCGGTGACATAGGTGCCGTCGGCAACAAGCCGGACGGAGTGCTCGAGCTCGGGCGCGAGGAAGCGGTCGGTGTCCGGCCCTTCGACGTGCTCCCGGAGGGCTGCTCTGGCCGCAGCCGTGGCCGGGGCGGGCGTCAACGGCGCACGCAGGTCGAGCGCCCGCGCGGCGGTGAGGATCTCGATCGCCAGCACCCGCTGCAGGCCGTCGACGGCCCGGCGCAGCTTGCGCGCGGCGGACCAGCCCATCGAGACGTGGTCCTCCTGCATCGCGCTGCTCGGGATCGAGTCGACGCTGGCCGGGACCGCCAGGCGCTTCAGCTCGGAGACGATCGCGGCCTGCGTGTACTGCGCGATCATGTGACCGCTGTCCACGCCCGGGTCGTCGGCCAGGAACGCGTTCAGCCCATGGTTGCGGGCGACGTCCAGGAACCGGTCGGTACGGCGTTCGCTGATGCTTGCCAGGTCCGCGACGGCGATCGCGAGGAAGTCGAGCACGTATCCGACCGGGGCGCCGTGGAAGTTGCCGTTGGACTCGACCCGGCCGTCCGGGAGCACGACGGGGTTGTCGATCGCGGCGGCGAGCTCACGGCCCGCGACGGTCGCCGCGTGCGCCGCGGTGTCGCGGGCGGCGCCGTGGACCTGGGGCGAACACCGCAGGGAGTAGGCGTCCTGCACCCGGTTGCAGTCCGGGCCGCGGTGGCTGGCGACGATCGCGCTGTCCTTGAGGATCGCGCGCAGGTTGGCGGCGGCCTTCGCCTGACCGGGATGGGGCCTCAGGGCTTGCAGGTCCTCGGCGAAGACCCGGTCGGTGCCCAGCTGCGCTTCGACGCTCATCGCAGCGGCCAGGTCGGCGGTCTTGAACAGCCGGTCGAGGTCGGCGAGCGCGAGCAGCAGCATGCCGAGCATGCCGTCGGTGCCGTTGATCAGCGCGAGGCCTTCCTTCTCGGCCAGCACGACCGGCCGCAGGCCGTGCGCCTGCAGCGCTTCACCGGCGTCGCGAAGGTTGCCGTCGGCGTCGCGGACGGTGCCTTCACCCATGATGGCGAGGGCCACATGGGACAGCGGTGCGAGGTCGCCCGAGCAGCCGAGGCTGCCGTACTCGTGGACCACCGGAGTCAGGTGCGCGTTCAGCAGACCGGCGTACGCCTGGGCGGTCTCGACCTTCACGCCGGTGCGGCCGGTGGCGAGCGTCGACAGCCGCAGCAGCGCCAGTGCCCGGACGACCTCGGTCTCCACCTCGGGGCCCGAGCCGGCCGCGTGCGAGCGGATCAGGCTGCGCTGCAGCTGCGTCCGGAGCTCCGGCGCGATGTGCCGCGTCGCGAGTGCGCCGAATCCCGTCGAGACGCCGTAGTGCGGGGTGTCCGCGTGGGCCAGCGCCTCGATCGCGGCGCGTGACTTCGCGATCTCCTCGAGTGCCTGGTCGTCGATCCGTACCTGCGCGCCGGACCGCGCGACCGCGACCACTTCGGCCGGGGTCAGCGGTCCGGTGCCGACATTCACTGTGTGTTCCACCCGAACATTGCACCGCGCGGGAACGATCCCGGACAGCAGCGCCGCAGACTTTCCGTCTCGGATCTGAGACAGCATTCGCGACCCTCGGTAGCCGTAGAGTCCTGCCATGGTGTTCGAGATCCGGACGGCGCGGCCGGAGGATGCGGTGGGGGTCGCCCGGGTCTGGGCAGCGGTGATGCCGCAACTGGTGAAGACCGCGCGCGCGATCGAGTTGCAGCTGCGGCACGCCCACAGCCAAGAGGTGCTGATCGCCGTCGACGGCCCGGACGTGGTCGGGTACGCGAACATCTACCTGCCGCCGCCGGACGCGGAGGCGCCGCGGGTGCGGGTCACGAACCAGGTGCCGCCGGAGTACCGCAGACGCGGGATCGGGAGCGCGTTGACCGACGCGATCACGGCCCGGGCCACCGAGCTCGGCGCCGCGCGATTGCTGGTGGTCGTGGCCGACGACGAGGACTCCCAGGCGTTCGCGACGAAGCGCGGATTCGTGATCGGCCGCCGGATGTCGCACTCCGCCGCCGACCTGACCACCGCGCGCGAGCCACTCGCTCCGCCGGAGGGATTGCGCGTGGCGACGTACGACGCGTTGGACCCGCGGCAGCTGTACGACGCCGAGGTCCAGGTCCGCGACGACGACCCGAGCGGACTGTCCGGCGGACCGGCGTACGAGGAATGGGTGCGGACGTCGTGGGACAACCCGGACATCCGGTACGACCTGAGCATCGCTGTCCTCGACGGGGACCAGGTGTTGTCGTTCGTGACCACGACCGCGGACCCGGACCGGCGAGTGATCTGGTCGAACCTGACCGGCACGATCCCCTCGGCGCGCGGCCGTGGGCTGGCGAAGGTGGTGAAGTCCGTGGCGCTGACCCGCGCGCGGGATGCCGGGTTCACGGTCGCGTCGACCGGGAACGACGCGGCGAACGAGCCGATGCTCGCGGTGAATCGCTGGCTCGGCTACCGGGAGACCTCGGGCGCCTGGACCGCGGAGAAGGCGCTGTGAAGCGGCTCGCGATGTCGCTGACGTTCTTCCTGGTGCTGTCGCTGGTCATCGGCTACCTGGTGTCCGGGCCCGCGTTCATGGACTGGGGTGTGGCCGGCGGGCTGTTCGCGGTCGCGATCGCCGGTGAGGGCTTCCGGTTCTGGTTGCGCCGGAACCGGGCGAAGAAGCGGGACTCGTCGAGCGTGTGAGGTTACGCTGCCGTTGTGAGCGGCAACGTTCCCGCGTCGACCCGCACGTTGCGTGTGCTGACGTTCCTGGCCACCCAGCCGGGTCCGGTACCGATGGAGCGCATCGCGTCCGCGGTCGGGCTGCCGCGCTCGTCGACGTACCACTTGCTGCGGGCAATGATCGACGAGGGATTCGTCGTCCACCTGCCCGAGGAGAAGCGGTACGGGCTCGGCGTGGCGGCCTTCGAGATCGGGTCCGCCTACCTGCGGCATGACCCGTTGGAGCGGTTGGCGCGGCCGTTGCTCGCGCAACTGGTGCACGAGGTCGGGCAGACGGCGCATCTCGGCGTACTGCACGGGCGGGAGCTGGTTTACCTTCTGAAAGAGCAGCCGCCGCGGCCCGTCACGCTGGTCACCGACGTCGGCGTACGGCTGCCTGCCACGCTCACCGCATCCGGCCGGGCGCTGCTGGCGGAGCTGCCGCCGGCCCAGGTACGGGCGCTCTTCCCCACCCCTGAGTCCTTCGTCCGCCGCACCGACCTCGGCCCGCAATCCCTCACCCAACTCCGCCGTCTCCTCGCCGACGAGAAACGCCAGGGCTATGCGGTCGAGGACTCCTTCATCACCCCCGGCGTCGCGTCCGTCGCCAGCGCCGCCGTGGACCACGCCGGCCATCCCGTCGCCGCCATCAGCGTCACGTTCCGCACCGACACCGTCCCCACCACGGAACGCCCCGGCCTGGCCCACAAAGTCCGCCAGGCCGCCAAGGCACTCACCCGACGGCTGCACGGGTAAGCAAGACAGAGGACCCTCCGATCCACCTGGATCGGAGGGTTCTATCTGAGGGCTACCAGGACGACTTGGTGATGCCAGGGAGTTCGCCTCGGTGGGCCATGGTGCGGAAGCGGATTCGGGAGATGCCTGCCTTGCCGATGTAGCCGCGGGGGCGGCCGTCGACGGCGTCGCGGTTGCGGATTCGGACGGGGCTGGCGTCTCGGGGGAGCTTCTGGAGCCTGAGTTGAGCTTCGGCGCGCGCGGGCGCGCTGGAGTGCGGATCGGCGAGGATCGCCTTCAGGGTGGACCGGCGCTCGGAGTAGTGGGCGGCGGTGCGGCGGCGGTGGTCGTTGCGGGCGATCTTCGCCGTCGTCGCCATCAGCGCTCTTCGCGGAAGTCGACGTGCTCGCGCAGCGTCGGGTCGTACTTGCGGATCACCAGCCGGTCGGGATTGTTCCGGCGGTTCTTCCGCGTTACATAGGTGAAGCCGGTGCCCGCCGTGCTGCGGAGCTTGATGATCGGGCGGAGGTCGTTGCGCTTGGCCATGCTGTCCTTTCTCTTACTCAGCTGAACGCCGGCCGGGTGGCGGCTATTCCGCCCGCCAGGGTAGTTTGCACTGGTTATCGTTTTCAACAAGACGGGAGAGTCGATGCTGCCGGTGACCTTGGTGACAGGCCTCGACGACGGGTTCCGCGGCGCCGTGGCGGGCAATCTGCTGGCCGCCGCCGGGCCGTCCGGCGTCCTCGTGGAGTACGACGTGAGCAGCCTGAGCAGCGGCGACGTCGTGCGGACGGCCCGGACCGCCGCCGGGGTGATCGACCGCGAGGTGATCACGATGGAGCACCCGTGCGTCTCCTGTGCGATGCGCGGCTCGCTGGTGCAACTGCTGGCGAGCATCGCCGCCGTCGAGCGGTACGGCGTCGCGATCGTCAACGTGCCCGCGGCCGGCGACACGCACGCGATCGCGGCCGAGATCGACCGCGACACCGACCTGCTCGTCGACGCCGTCGTCAGCACCGTCGACACAGCCACCGTGACGACCGACCTCACCGGCGACCAGCTGATCCGGGAGCGGGGCGTCCCGACCGCGGCCGAGGACGGTCGCGCGATCGCCGAGGTCGTCGTACGGCAACTGGAGTCCGCGAACGCCGCAGTCCTGAGCACCGACGACGACACGGTCCGGGACCTGCTGCGGGCGATCAACCAGCAACTGCTGGTCAGGACCACGACAACCGGCCTGATCGGCCTCCACCGCACGGTCCCCGCCGTCGAACCGGGCTCGATTGCAGCCCCGACGGAGCGAACCTTCATCTGGCAGTCGGCCCGGCCCTTCCACCCCGAGCGGCTGTACGACGCCCTCGAGGACCTGGTCGCCGGCACGGTCCGTGGCCGCGGGACGCTCTGGATCGCGACGCAGCACCGCAACCGGCTGAGCTGGGACAGCTTCGGCACGAACATCTCGATCGGCGTCCTCGGCCCCTGGCTCGCCGACCTCCCGGCCGATCGCTGGGCGAGCGTCGGGCAGCAGCACCAGACCCGCTCAGCCCTCGAGTGGCACCCCGAGCACGGCGATCGCGCGTCGTACCTGTCCTTCACCGGCGCCGATCTGGACGCCCGGGAATTACAGGAGCGCCTCGACGGTTGTGTCCTGCGTGCGGACGAAGCGGTCCACCCCCTGACCGATCCGTTCGCCCCCTACTTGGAAGGAAGTACCGCAGCATGAAGAAGGACATCCACCCCGACTACCGCCGGGTCGTCTTCCGGGACAAGTCCGGCAACTTCAGCTTCCTCACCGGTTCGACCCGCGAGAGCAACGAGACCGTCGTCTGGGAGGACGGGAACACCTATCCCGTCGTCGACGTCGAGATCTCGTCCGCGAGCCACCCGTTCTACACGGGCCAGCAGCGCGTGATGGACACCCAGGGCCGCGTGGAGAAGTTCAAGAGGCGCTACGGCCAGTCGTAAACCCTGGCAACACCACCAGCCCGTCACCCCCACCGAGGGTGACGGGCTGTTTGCTTGCCACTCAAGCAGCAGCCGTCGCCTTGTGGCAGAACGCCTGCAGCCAGCGGCCATCCGAGCGAACGTAGACCTGGCTGATCCACTCTTCGATCTCGTACGGCGTCGCGTCCCAGGTGCCGGAGCTCGCCTTCCGGGCGGTGAGGACGACGGTGTCGCCCACCCGGGCGAGCCGCTGGCCGCCGACAGTGGTCATCGTGTGATGCTGCAGCCGGCCTGACGCGATCCAGCCGATGATGTCGGCCTTGGAGGTGACTCCGGTGCCGTCGACGGCCACCCAGTCGTCGGTCCAGCAGCTCGCGATCAGCTCGGCGTCGTTGCCGATCAGCACCGCGTCCGACGACGCTGCCTCGGCGCGTACTTCGTCCTCGACTGTCATGCACCCGATTCTCACCCGGCCGGAGCGCGCGGGCGCGGCGCCTGCTCTACAGGTCTGGGGAGGATTTGCTGCCCGATTCGGCACGCGATCCTCCCTACGCCGGACGTGTCTCGGATGCGAGACGGCGGATCGGCGGCGGTGCTGTCGGACAGCGGGTGGGCGGATCACACTGTGCGCATGGAACCGGTGGAGCTCACGGGCGCCGGGCTGTCGCCGTTGGAGGCGGTCGCGCTCGGTCAGCGGCGTACGGCGGTGCGGCTGAGTGACGACGCCCGGAAGCGGATGTACGAGTCCGCGCAGGTGGTCGTCGACGTGGCCGGACGGCGGCCGGTGTACGGGCGGACCACCGGCGTCGGGGCGAACCGCGACGTGCTGACGTCCGACCCGGAGCACGGCGCCCGGCTGCTCGGATCGCACTCCACGACCGGTACGACGTCGTACCCGAAGGACGTCGTCCGCCTGGGGCTGCTGATCCGGGTCAACCAGCTCGCGGCGGGTGGATCCGGGCTCGAACCGGCAGTCGCCGACGCGATCGTCGACCTGCTCAACGACGACGATCTGCCGGACCTGCACCGCGGCGGCGCGATCGGGACCGGCGACCTCGGCCCGCTCGCCGAACTCGGACTCGCGCTCGGCGACGTCATCGACGGAACCAGCGCGCTCCCGCTGCTGTCGAGCAACGCGCTCACGCTGGCCGAGTGCTGCCTCGCGTACGTCGAGGCGTCCACGCTGATCAACGTCGTACCGCTGGTCGGCGCCCTGTCCCATGTCGCCCTGCGCGGCAACGCCGAGGTGTACGACGTCCGGGTGCACGAGGCCCGTCCGCAGCCCGGCCAGGTCCGGGTCGCGCGCCGGATGCGCGAGCTGCTCGACGACCTGCCGATCACTCCCGCGCGGGTCCAGGACCCGTTCGGGCTCAGAGCGTTTGCGCAGGTGCTCGGCCCGGCCGTCGACCATTCCGATGCCCTCGGCAACAGTGTGCGGATCGACATCAACGCTGCCGCGGAGAACCCGTTGGTGGCCGGCGACACCGTGCTGCACAACGGCAACTGGCACGCGATGCCGATCGCACTCGCGCTGGACTCGCTGCGGCTCAGCCTGCACAGCGTCGCGACGCTGTCGACGACCCGGGTGGCGAACCTGGTCGACCCGGACTACACCGGTCTCAGCCGGTTCCTCGCCAGCGGGGCGGAGGCGAGCTCGGGCGTGATGATGATCGAGTACGTCGCGCACGACGCACTCGCCGCGGTCCGCTCGGCCGCGCAGCCCGCGACCCTCGGTACGGCGACCCTGTCCCGCGGTGCCGAGCTGCACGCCAGCTTCGCCCCGCAGGCCGCCGTACTCACCAAGCAGCTCCTCGACGCCCTCCGCGAGGTCATCGCCAGCGAACTCGTCACGGCCGTCCGCGCGATCCGCCTGGCCGGCCTGACCCCGGACGACCTCGCCCCGGCCGCCGTCGGCCCTTGGCTGGCGGACGCGTTGGCAGCACTCCCGGGGGATCTGGCCGACCGATCCCTCCGAGAGGACCTGGAGATCGCTCGCGGTCTCCTCACCCAGTGGGGCGACCGCCAGGTCGAGCACCCGGCCGAGTCCGGCTAGCTGGCCGTCGGGGATCCTCAGAGCCGGTTGTAAGCCTTCAGGGTGCGGAGGGCGCCGACGGTCACGCTGCCGCGGTATTCGAGGGTCGCGGCCGGGCCCGGCGGCTCCCAGGTGATGGCCCAGCCCCCATCGTCCTGCTGGTCCTCGATCAGGCGGTCGAGGTGGGCCTCGAGTTGGGCTTCGGTGAAGAGTGGGCGCCAGAAGCTGTCCGGCGTCGGCGCGAACTGCAGCGGCGTCACGCCGTACGTCGGGTCGGCCGCGTCGGCACGGAACCACTGGAGCTTGGGCAGCCAGTCGCGCACGCGATCGAGGTCCACGTCGGGGGTGTGTTCGAGGAATTCCAGCGCCTCGTGCAGGCCGTGCGCGTCCTCCGGGAACCCGTTCGCCAGCTCGGCGGCGCACCAGGCGCCGGCGCGATCACGCCACGGGTGCTCGACGCCGAGCTTGTGCAGCCGGCCGACCAGGCCCGCGGTCGGGTTGATGCCGGGCTGGTAGGTCCACTCGGTGATGTGCTCGGCGCGCGGGTAGCCCTCGACTGCCGGACCGCACAGCGGCACCGCGCCGTCGGGGGTCGCGACCGAGTCGAGCCAGTCCACCGCCCGCTGGATCATGTCCTCGTCCCGCGCACCGGCCGCGAGCATCGTGTCGAACGCGACCTCCACGTCCAGCGGCAGGCTGTCCGGACACCGCTTGTCCGGCTCCAGCCCCTGCCCGAAGCCGCCGTCGGCGTTCTGGAACCCGCGCAGCGCGTCGACCACCCCCTGCGGGTCAGCCCCTTCGAACACCGAGGCGAAGAGCCGCCGCTCGAGCACCCGAGCGTCGCGCCGTACGAAGTCCCGTCCTGCCGTGAAGATGTCCATGCCCCCACCTTGACCCATCCGCACCGGCAGGTCTTGAACGAATCGGACGTCAGGGTTCGAAGCGGTAGCCCATGCCGGGCTCGGTGAGCAGGTGTTTGGGGCGGGCCGGGTCGGGTTCGAGTTTGCGGCGGAGCTGGCCCATGTAGAAGCGGAGGTTGCCGCCGGCCGTCTCGTAGCCGGGACCCCAGACCTCGGTGAGGAGCTGGCGCTGGGACATCAGCTTGCCGGGGTTGCGGACCAGAACTTCGAGCAGGTGCCACTCGGTGGGAGTGAGGCGGATGTCCTCGCCGTTCTCCAGGGTGACGCGCTTCGCGGCCAGATCGACGACGGCGCCGCCGACCGTGACGACCGGCTGGTCCTGGGCGACGTTGCTGCGGCGGAGTACGGCGCGCATCCGGGCCAGTAACTCGTCGATCCCGAAGGGTTTCGTCACGTAGTCGTCGGCGCCGGCGTCCAGCGCCTCGACCTTGTCGGTCTGGTCGGTCCGCCCGGACAGCACCAGGATCGGCGCGTCGGTCCAGCCGCGCAGCCCGCGGATCACGTCGACGCCGTCGAAGTCCGGCAGTCCGAGGTCGAGAATCACCAGCTCCGGCGGATGCTGCGCGGCGACCTTCAGCGCCGACGTACCGGTGCCGGCCAGGTGCACTTCGTACCCGCGTGCCTTCAGGTTGATCTGCAGCGCCCGCACGATCTGCGGCTCGTCGTCAACCACCAATACCCGAGTCACCTTGCTCCGATCGTTCACGGCTGCCGGGGACCGGCACGTCAGCCGGGGCAGTCGGGATGGCGACCACCATGGTCAGTCCACCACCTGGCGTGTCCTCGGGCTGCAAGGTGCCGTGCATCGCCTCGGCGAGTCCCCGCGCGAGCGCCAGACCGAGTCCGACGCCGACCGTGTTGTCGGTGTCGCCGAGCCGCTGGAACGGCGCGAACACCCGGTCCCGGTCCGCCCGCGGGATGCCCGGCCCGCGGTCGACCACGCGGACCTCGACGGTGTCGCCGAGCGCGCTCCCGGTGATCAGCGGCGCCCGGCCGGGCGGCGAGTAGCGGATCGCGTTCGCCAGCAGGTTCGCCACCACGCGCTCGAGCAGCGCCGGGTCCGCCTCGACCAGCGGCAGCGTGTCGGGGACGTCGACGGTCACCTGGTCCGCGTCGTCGCCCAGCTCGGACAGCACGCCGGGGAGGATCTCGTCGAGCGCCATCGGCCGGGGGAAGACCGGGAGGACGCCGGCCTGCAGCCGGCTCAGGTCGAGCAGGTTGTCGACCAGCCGCGACAACCGGTCGAGCGACTCGTCCGCGGTCTCCAGCAGCTCCGCCCGCTCGGACTCGCTCCACTCGACGTCGTCGCTGCGCAGCGAAGTCACCGACGCCTTCGCCGACGCCAACGGGGATCGCAGGTCGTGGCCGACGGCCCGCAGGAGCGCCGTACGCAGCTTGTCGGCCTCGGCCAGCGGCTTCGCCTCGGCGGCCGCCTCGCTCAACCGGGCCCGATCGACGAGGGCTGCCGCATGTGCCGCGAACGCCCCGACCAGCCGCCGCTCGTCAGCCTCCAACTGGTGGCCCTGCAGCACCAGCACCAGGTCGTCGCGGGCCGGGATCTCCGCGTCGGCCTCCTCCGGCCGGGTGCACGTGAGGGTCCCGGCCGAGGCCAAAGGGCGCCAGACTTCGGTCAGCTCGTCGTCGTCCACGCGCTCCATCAGGCACGCCCCGGTCATCCCGAACGCCTCCCGGACCCGCTCCAGCAGGGCCGGCAGCGCGGTCTCGCCTCGCAGTACCGATCCGGCCAAGGTCGCCAGCGTCTCCGACTCCGCGGCCGCCCGGGCCGCCTGCCGGGTACGACGGGCGGCGCGGTCGACGACCGAGCTGACCATCGCGGCGACCATCACGAAGATCGCCAGCGCGAGGGCGTTGTTCACCTCGGCGATCGTGAACGTCCGGGTCGGCGGCGTGAAGAAGTAGTTGAGGACCAGTGAACCGCCGATCGCGGTGACCATCGCCGGCCACATGCCGCCGACCAGCGCGACCACGACCACCGCGAACAGGAACGCCAGCACGTTGCTCGTCAGGTTCAGCGTGTCGCCGCCGAGGCCGAGCAACAGCGCCAGCAGCGGCGGCAGGACGACGGACAGCACGAAACCCTGGATCTTGCGGCGCCGGGAGAGCGCGCCGCGCTGCCGCGGCAGCCGCCCGCGGCCCATCTGCGAATGGGTGACGATGTGTACGTCGATGTCGCCGGAATCGCGGATCGTGGTGGCACCGATCCCGGGGCCGGTGAACAGCGAACCGAGCCGGGACCGGCGACTGCCGCCGAGCACCAACTGGGTGGCGTTCTCCGCCCGCGCGAAGGTGAGCAGCGCGGCCGGGATGTCGTCGCCGACCACCTGGTGGTAGGTCCCGCCGATCTTCTCGACGAGGTTGCGCTGTTCGGCGAGCTTGGTCGGGTTCGCGCCGGTCAGGCCGTCGGAGCGCGCGACGTGCACCGCGAGGACGTCGCCGCCGGCGGACCGGGCGGCGATCCGGGCGGCACGCCGGATCAGCGTCTCGCCCTCGGGTCCACCGGTGAGCGCGACCACGACCCGCTCCCGGGTGTCCCAGGTCGAGTCGATGTCGTGCTGGGCGCGGTACTGCTGCAGGCCGGCGTCGACCCGGTCGGCGAGCCACAGCAGCGCCAGCTCCCGCAGCGCGGACAGGTTGCCGACCCGGAAGTAGTTGCCCAGGGCAGCGTCCACCTTGTCGGCCGCATAGACGTTGCCGTGCGCCATCCGCCGGCGCAGCGCCTCCGGGGTCATGTCGACGAGCTCGATCTGGTCCGCGGCCCGCACCACGCGGTCCGGAACCGTCTCCTGCTGCGGTACGCCGGTGATCTTCTCGACCACGTCGTTGATCGACTCGAGGTGCTGGATGTTCAGCGTCGAGATCACGTCGATCCCGGCGTTCAGCAGCTCCTCGATGTCCTGCCAGCGCTTCTCGTTGCGGCTGCCCGGCACGTTGGTGTGCGCCATCTCGTCGATCAGCGCGACCTCCGGCCGCCGGGCCAG
Source organism: Kribbella sp. NPDC003505 (assembly GCF_040610875.1). NCBI lineage: Bacteria > Bacillati > Actinomycetota > Actinomycetes > Propionibacteriales > Kribbellaceae > Kribbella > Kribbella sp. NPDC003505. The sequence continues at coordinate 656,265 of NZ_JBEXNA010000005.1, forward strand.
CACCGCGTCGAGGTCCATCTCGGTGAAGCTGGCGCCGCGGTGGTCCAGGATCCGCCGCGGCACCGTCTCCATAGTGCCGAGCATCTCTTCGGTGTACCTGCGGCCGTGGGTCTCCACCAGCCCGACCACGACGTCGGTCCCCCGGGCATGCCGGCGACGCCCCTCGCCCAGCATCTTGTAGGTCTTCCCAACGCCGGGCGCGGCCCCCAGATAGATCCGCAGATGCCCGCGGCCGCTCCTGCTCATACGTCCATGCTCTCAGAGTGCGGCGAGCGCGCTGTTGAGCTTCACCACGTTCACGCGAGGCTCACCCAGGAAGCCCAGGGTGCGACCCTCCGTGCTCTCCTTCACGAGCTCCTGCACCTTCTCCACCGGCAGGCCCCGCTCCCGCGCGACGCGGTTGACCTGCAGGGCGGCGTACGCCGGGCTGATGTGCGGGTCGAGCCCGCTGCCGCTGGCCGTGACCGCATCCGGCGGGACCTGGGACGGGGCGACGCCCTCCAACGCCGCGACCGCCTGACGCCGCTCGTCGACCGCGGCGACCAGGTCCGCGTTGTTCGGACCGAGGTTCGACCCGCCGCTGGCGGCCGCGTCGTAATCGCTCGCGGACGGGCGGGTCTGGAACCACTTCGGGTCGGCGACCATGATCGGCTGCCCGTCGGCGTCCTTCTTGCCGCTGTCCATGGTGTACGCCTGGCCGATCAGGTCCGAGCCGACGGCCTTGCCGTCGACCTTGACGATCGACCCGTTCGCGTTCCCGTGGAACAGCACCTGCGAGACGCCGGTCATCACCAGCGGATAGGCGAGGCCGAGCACCGCGGTGAACACCAGCAGGGCGCGGATCGCGACCCCGAACTGCCGCACCGAGCCCGGGAGATTGCTTGCCATTACCAACTACCTTTCAGCGGAGACCGGGGATCAGCGAGATCACCAGGTCGAGGAGCTTGATGCCGATGAACGGGCTGACCAGGCCACCGACGCCGTAGACCAGCAGGTTGCGGCGCAGCATGGCCGACGCGGACGACGGCTTGTACTGCACACCGCGCAGCGCCAGCGGCACCAGGCCGACGATGATTAGGGCGTTGAACACGATCGCGGACACGATCGCCGACTGCGGCGAGTGCAGCCCCATGATGTTCAGCTTGTCCAGCCCGGGATACGCGGCCGCGAAGAGCGCCGGCAGGATCGCGAAGTACTTCGCCACGTCGTTGGCGATCGAGAACGTGGTCAGCGAACCGCGGGTGATCAGCAACTGCTTGCCGATCTCGACGATCTCGATCAGCTTGGTCGGGTTCGAGTCGAGGTCGACCATGTTGCCGGCCTCCTTCGCGGCCGACGTCCCGGTGTTCATCGCGACGCCGACATCGGCCTGCGCCAGCGCCGGGGCGTCGTTGGTGCCGTCGCCGGTCATCGCGACCAGGCGACCGCCCTCCTGCTCCTTCTTGATCAGCGCCATCTTGTCCTCGGGCGTCGCCTCGGCCAGGAAGTCGTCGACCCCGGCCTCGTCGGCGATCGCCTTCGCGGTCAGCGCGTTGTCGCCGGTGATCATCACGGTCCGGATGCCCATCGCGCGCATCTGGTCGAACCGCTCCCGCATACCCTCCTTGACGACGTCCTTCAGGTGGATCACGCCCAGCGCGCGCGCCGCCCCGTCGATGCTCTCGGCAACGACCAGCGGTGTGCCGCCGGAGGCCGAGATCCCGTCGACGATCTCGCCGAGCCGCCCGTCCGTCGTACCGCCGTGGTGGCCGATCCAGTTGTTCACCGCGCCCGCGGCGCCCTTGCGAACCTGCCGCCCGTCGACGTCGACGCCGCTCATCCGGGTCTGCGCGGTGAACTCCACAAAGGTTGCGTGCGGCAACTCGCCGGTGTGGCGTTCGCGCAGCCCGTAGCCCGTTTTCGCGAGTACGACGATCGACCGGCCCTCCGGCGTCTCGTCGGCGAGGCTGGACAGCTGCGCCGCGTCGGCCAGCTCGGTGTCGGTCACGCCCTCGACCGGGATGAACTCGGCCGCCTGCCGGTTGCCCAGCGTGATGGTGCCGGTCTTGTCCAGCAGCAGGGTGTTCACGTCCCCCGCCGCCTCGACCGCACGGCCGGACATCGCCAGCACGTTGCGCTGCACCAGCCGGTCCATACCCGCGATACCGATCGCGGACAGCAGCGCGCCGATCGTGGTCGGGATCAGGCAGACCAGCAAGGCCACCAGGATCACCAGGCTCAGGTTCGTGTGCGCGTAGTTCGCGAAGGTCGGCAGCGTCACGGTCGCGATCAGGAACACGATCGTCAGGCTGGCCAGCAGGATGTTCAGCGCGATCTCGTTCGGCGTCTTCTGCCGTGACGCGCCCTCGACGAGCGCGATCATCCGATCGATGAAGCTCTCACCGGGCCGGGTCGTGATCTTCACGACGATCCGGTCCGAGAGCACCTTCGTACCGCCGGTGACCGCGCTCCGGTCGCCGCCGGATTCGCGGATGACGGGCGCCGACTCGCCGGTGATCGCCGACTCGTCGACCGACGCGACACCCTCGACGACGTCACCGTCGCCGGGGATGATCTGGCCGGCCTCGACCACCACCAGGTCGCCGAGTCCCAGCTGGGTGGCCGGTACCTGTTCCTCGCCGCCGTCCGCGGTCAGGCGGCGCGCGGTGGTCTCGGTCTTGGCCCGGCGCAGCGTCTCGGCCTGGGCCTTGCCGCGGCCTTCCGCGACCGCCTCCGCGAGGTTCGCGAAGATCACGGTCAGCCAGAGCCAGACCACGATCCACCAGACGAACACGCTGGAATCGGTGACGGCGAAGATCGTCGACGCGACCGCGCCGACCTCGACCACGAACATCACCGGGTTCCGCACCATCACCCGCGGGTCGAGCTTGCGCAGCGCGTCCGGCAGCGAGGTGAGCAGCATCTTCGGGTCGAACAGGCCTGAAGCTGCCTTCTTCGCGGCCGCCGGTGTCGCGACGGGCGGCCTGGGTGGGGTGGTCAGGGTGGTCACAGTCCCTCCGCGAGGGGTCCAAGAGTCAGAGCGGGGAAGTAGGTCAGGCCGGTCACGATCACGACGACGCCGACGAGCATCGTCACGAAGAGGGCCTTGTGGGTGGGCAGCGTGCCCTGGGTCACCGGCACCGGCTGCTGCCGGGCGAGCGACCCGGCCAGGGCCAGCGCCAGCACGATCGGTACGAACCGGCCGAGAAGCATCACCAGGCCGAGCGCGGTGTTGTAGAACGGGATGTTCCCGCTCAGGCCGGCGAACGCGCTGCCGTTGTTGTTACCGGCCGACGTGAACGCGTACAGCACCTCGGAGAATCCGTGCGGGCTGTCGGTGTTGAGGATCGAGGCCCGCGCGGCCGCGAGTCCCATCGCGAGCGACGCGCCGACCAGGACGACGGTCGGCGTCGCCAGGATGTACATCGAGACCAGCTTCATCTCGCGGGCGGTGATCTTCTTCTTCAGGTACTCCGGGGTGCGCCCGACCATCAGACCCGCGACGAACACGGTGAGGATCGCCAGGATCAGCATCCCGTACAACCCGGTCCCGGTGCCGCCGGGCGACACCTCGCCGAGCATCATGTGGAACAGCGCCGTCCCGCCGCCGAGAGGCGTGAACGAGTCGTGCATCGAGTTCACCGCGCCGGTCGACGTACCGGTCGTCGAGGTCGCGAACAGCGCCGACGCCCACTCGCCGAACCGGGTCTCCTTGCCCTCCATCGCGGCGCCGGCGGCCTGGGTCGCCGTACCCGCTCCCTGGGTCTCGAAGAACGTCGCGGAGAAGGTGAAGGCGGCCCAGAGCGTGCCCATCACGCCGAGGATCGCGTACCCCTGCCGCTTGTCCTTCACCATCAGGCCGAAGGTCCGGGTGATGCACACCGGGATGACCAGCAGCAGGAAGATCTCGAACAGGTTCGACAGCGGGTTCGGGTTCTCGAACGGGTGCGCGGAGTTGGCGTTGTAGAAGCCACCGCCGTTCGTGCCGAGCTCCTTGATGACCTCCTGGCTGGCCACCGGGCCGCCCGGGAGGTGCTGGCCCTGGCCGACCACCGAGGTGACCTCGTGCCCGCCGGAGAAGTTCTGGACGACACCCATGGCGACCAGCACCAGGGTGCCGACGACCGCGATCGGCAGCAGGATCCGCAGCGTGGTCCGGGTCAGGTCGACCCAGAAGTTGCCGAGCCGGTCGGTCTTCGCGCGGGCGAAGCCGCGGATCAGCGCGACCGCGACGACCATGCCGACGGCTGCCGACAGGAAGTTCTGGACGGCGAGACCGGCGAACTGGACCAGGTGGCCGAGGACCGCCTCGGGCACGTAGTTCTGCCAGTTGGTGTTCGAGACGAAGGACGCGGCGGTGTTGAACGCCAGTCCGGACTCGACGTTCGGCAAGCCGAGCGACAGTGGCAGCCAGTGCTGGAGGCGCTGGAGCAGGTACAGCAGGACGACGCTGACCGCGGAGAACGCGAGCAGCGACCGGGCGTACACGGCCCACGTCTGGTCGGCCTTCGAGTCGACGCCGAACAGCTTGTACGTCGCCCGCTCCACCCGCAGGTCCTTGTCGGAGGTGTAGACGCGAGCCATGTACCCGCCCAGCGGCCGGTAGACCGCCGCCAGGCACAGGATCAGGAGGCCGACCTGCAACAGGCCGGCCGCGGTGTCGGACATCAGAACCTCTCGGGGAAGATCAGGGCGGCGATCAGATAGAGGACCAGAGCAGCGGCCACGACCAGGCCCGCGATGTTCTCGGCGCTCACAATTTCTCCACTCCGCGCAGCGCGGACCAGACGGCCGCGAACACGACGACGATGAGTGCGAGGTAGACGACGTCACCCATGACGGCGACACCTCACGACGAATGTGCTCATGAGCTCAACTGGACACCGCTAGCTGCCCGGTCAGGAGGGTTCTCGCAGGGCTCTCACACCCGCTGACACAGCTCTCACAGGCTTCTCACATACTTACGCCTGGCATTCCCACCGACAGACAAGGGAAGAACACGCACGTGACTGAACTGGACACCCCCGCCACCGCCGAGCAGTTCTTCTCCGCGGAGACCCGGACCGCGCTCGCCGAGGCGAGCCGCAAGCTCGCCGAGCGGCTCCAGGCACACACCGACGCCCTGCTCGCGATGACGGGCGACGAGGACCACACCACGCTGTTCGAGCACAACGCCGCGCTCGAGGGCGTGGTCGAGGACTGGAACGACGCGGTCTTCGAACACACCGGTACGGCGCCGCTGCTGCTGGACGACGCGGTCGACGACGAGGACGAGGAGGTCGAGCAGGACCAGGTGATCAGCGTCGTCTCGCGGTTCGACCTGCGCGTGGTCGACCTGGACGCGCTGCTGGAGGCCGGTCGCGCCGCGCAGGAGCGGCACCCGGCCGAGCTGGACGAGTCCGGCGACCGGGAGCCGGTCGACTCCGCCGAGCAGGCGATCTACGAGATCAGCCGCGAGGTCGGCGAGGCCTGGTTCGAGCTGCCCGGTATCGAGATGGTCGCCGGCGCCCGGGCGTACGTCGTACCCGAGCCGCCGTTCGAACCGCTCGACGCGGACGCCGAGGACGTCGTCACCGAACTGATCGCCCCGAACGGCGTGGCCACCCACGCCGAGACCTGGGCCTAGACCTGGGCCTAGACCAGCAGTTCACCGTCCAGCACCGTGACGGCCCGGCCCTTCAGGTAGACGCGGTCGCCTGACGGCACGACCTGGACGACACCGCCTCGGGCGGACGCCTGGTAGCCCACCAGTTCGTCCCGCCCGAGGCGCTCGGCCCAGTACGGCGCCAGGCTCGTGTGCGCACTCCCCGTCACCGGATCCTCCGGGATCCCGCTCGCGGGCGCGAAGAAGCGCGACACGAAGTCGTACTCCGTCCCCTGCGCGGTCACGATCAGTCCGCGCAGGTTCTCGCGCTGGGTGATCCCGGCGATCGCGTCGTGGTCGGGCACGACCGCGAGCACCGTCGCCTCGTCCTGGACGACGACCAGCAGGTCACGGAGTTCGCCGGTGACGTAGACCCGCTGCGGCTCGACCGCCAGCGCAGCGGCCAGCCCCTCCGGCACCGGCTCCTCGATCGGCCGGTTCACCGGGAAGTCCAGCGTGATCCCGTCGGCGGCGACGTCCGCCACCAGGACTCCGCTCAGCGTCGCGAACGAGGTCTTCCCGGACACCTTCCCGTCCGCGGCCAGCACGTGGGCGGTCGCCAACGTCGCGTGCCCGCAGAGCACCACTTCCTTGGTCGGCGTGAACCAGCGCAGGTCCCACTCCGCCCCGGCGCCCGCCGACGGCCGGACGAACGCGGTCTCCGCGTGCTTCATCTCGGCGGCCACGGACCGCATCCAGCCCTCGTCGGGCCAGTCCCCGGCCTCGAGCACACAGACCCCGGCCGGGTTCCCGGTGAAGGGCCGGTCGGCGAACGCATCAACCACGCGGATCCTCATACCCCGACGCTAACGATTCCGGCGGGATCCGTTCCATAACCACTTTTCGGTCGAGTGGCCTTGAACCGCATCGCCGATCCAGGCGTATCGAAGGGTGTCCCGCACACACCTATCGAGGGGGAAGTGTCATGTCACTGCGCTCGAAAGGCCGGCCACTCGCGGTCGCGACGGCGCTGGTCAGCGGTCTTGCGCTGATCGCCCCGGCCACGGCCGACGCGCACCGGTCGCATTCACCGCTCGTCGTACAGCAGGTGAACCTCGTGTCCGACCAGGCCGGCAAAGCCGCACTCCAGGACGCCGACCTCGTCAACCCGTGGGGTCTGTCGCTCGGCGCGACCACCCCACTGTGGTCGTCGAACAACGGTACGTCGTCATCCACGCTCTACTCGTCCGCACCAGGTGCCAACACCGCGACCAAAGTGCCTACCGTCCGGGTGACCATGCCGGCGCCGACCGGGCAGGTGTCGAACCCGGGCACCGGCTTCGTGCTCAGCAACGGCACCACCAGCGCGCCGGCCCGGTTCATCTTCGCCACCGAAACCGGTCAGATCGCCGCCTGGAGCCCGCAGGTCGACGCGTTGATCGGCCCGGCGGAGATCAAAGCCACGACGCCCGGGGCGGTCTACAAGGGGCTGGCGCTCGCGACAACCAGATCAGGGGACCGGTTGTACGCCGCCAACTTCGCGCAGAAGCGGATCGACGTGTTCGACAGCTCGTTCCACCCGGTGAAGCTGCCGCGCTGGGCGTTCCGCGACGCACGGCTGCCCCGGGGCTACGCACCGTTCAACGTGCAAACGCTGAACGGGCGGATCTTCGTCGCCTACGCGCTGCTCGACCCCAAGACGAACGACGAGATCGCCGGCCCGGGCCGGGGGTTCGTCGACGTCTACACGGTCGGCGGCCGGCTGATCACCCGCGTCGCGTCCCGCGGCACACTGAACGCTCCGTGGGGTCTCGCGCTGGCCCCCGCCGCCTGGGGCCTGCCGGCCGGCACGCTGTTCGTCGGCAACTTCGGCGACGGGCACATCAGCGTGTTCCGCCCGTCGTACGGCCGTTATCACTTCGCCGGCCAACTGCGCGGCAGCAACGGCAAAACGCTGGCGATCGACGGCCTCTGGGCTCTGCTTCAAGGCACCGCCACGACCGGGGGCACCAACGTCCTGTGGTTCTCCGCAGGCCCCGACGACGAGTCGCACGGTCTCCTCGGTCAACTCAGGCGTTGAGAGACTTCTCGAACCAGAGGTGGGCGTAGGGCTCGGCGTTGAAGGCCGGAACCTCCTGGTAACCAGCTGACCGGTAGAGCGCGATGGCTTCGGTCAGGTTGTGATTGGTCTCCAGACGTACGGCGGGTGCGTGGTGCGCAGCCGCCGTACGTTCGAGCTCGGCCAGCAGGCGGCGGCCGAGCCCGAGGCCCCGTGCGTCCGGCGACACCCACATGCGCTTGATCTCGGCCGGTTCGTCGCCGTGCAGCTTGAGTGCACCGCAGCCGACCGGCTCTCCGTGAAGTGTTGCCAGCAGCAACGAACCGGCCGGCGGTGTGAGCTCGGCGTTGTCCGCCGAGATGCTGCGCGCCGGGTCGAAGCCGGCGTCGAACCGTCGCCCGAGCTCGGCGAAGTACTCTGTCAAGCAGTACTGCGCCGCCGGCAGCCGCGGGTCCACCAGCTCCACCCTCACCATCGACGCCGTCAGCAGCCGCGTGACGTCGTCCATCGCCGCGATCAACCGCTCCCGCTGGCCCTCGCTCAAGGGCTCCAGAATCGCGGCGGCGAGCTCGTCGGAGCGTGCGTCCAGCACCCGCCGCTCGGCAAGGCCGCCGGAGGTCAACCGCGCCATCCGGACCCGCCCATCCGTCACGCCGGGCTCGACCCGGACCAGTCCGGCGCGTTCGAGCGACCGCAGCAACCGGCTCACGTACCCGGAGTCGAGATCGAGCCGGGCGCGCAACGAACGCACGTCACACCCGTCCGGCCCGATCTCCCACAGCAGCCGGTCCTCCCCGAGCGGCCGGCCGCGCGCGAGGTAGTCCTCCTGCAGGGCGCCGACCCGCTGGGTCACCAACCGGTTGAACCGCCGTACCTCCGTCACACCCATTCTCTGACTTTAGTCAGGTATTTCTTCGGACGACAGCTTGGGTCGCCCGCACGCGGCCGTCGGTCAGTGCAGCGGTCAGGTTCTCGAGACGCTCTCGGAAGTCGGGAACGAACGCCTGCAGACCGAGCGGGGCGGGCGGGAGCGACTGGATCGTTTGCATCACGGGTGCGATCGTGTCGGTCAGGTCCGCCCAGTGCTCGACGGTGAGCCCCGCGGTTTCGAGCACCTTGCGCAACTCGTCCGCCGCGGCGAGGTGGGAGTGCTCGGCTCCGTCCGCCCACGGCATCGGGTAGTCGATCTCGCGCCCGTCGCCGGCCGTGATGTCCCACAGCGCCAGGCGACCGCCGATCCGCAGAACGCGCCGCGCTTCGCGGTAGAGACGACGCTTGTCGGCCACGTTCATCTGGACGTGCTGGCTGAACACGACGTCGAACTTCGAATCGTCGTACGGCAGCGCGGTCACGTCTGCCTGGCGTACGGCGATCCTGTCGTCGAGGCCGACCAGGCGGTTGAGCCATCCGGCGATCTCGCAGTACTCGTCCGACAGGTCGACGGCCGTCACCGGACAGCCGAAGGTCGACGCGACGTATCGCGCCGTGCCGCCGATGCCGGCGCCCGCATCCAGCACCGCGGTGGTCTCGGTGATGCCGAGCAGACCGGCGAGCTGGACGGTCGCGAGCCGTCCGCCGGTGTGGTAATCCTCCAGCAGCGCGAGATCCTCGGCACGCAAGCCGTCCAGGTCTTTGCCTGCGGCAACCAGCGCCTGTTCGATGCCTCGCCGGGCCGCGCCCGTCCGGTACGGAATCATGGTCTCCCCTTTTGTGGACACTGTCCACATTAGCTCGCCTTAGTGGACAGTGTCCACATTGTTATCCTGAGCCGGTGAACCACCCCGGAGCAGCGCTCCCGCGACGACGGCGCCCGCGCGGCGACGTCCGCGCCGGCCTGGTCGCCGCCGGTCTCGAGCTCGCGCGGACCGGGGGTCCGGACGCCGTGGTACTGCGGGAGGCGACGCGGATCGTCGGCGTCGTACCGAACGCGGCGTACCGGCATTTCGCCGATCGGGACGAACTGCTCGCCGAGGTGTGCGCGGCAGCGATGAACGCGCTGGCCGAGCGGATGACCGCGGGAATCGGCCGGGTCCGCGGCGGGGCCGGCGCGCCGCAACGCCGGCTGGCCGCGATCGGGACGGCGTACCTCGAGTTCGCTCGCGAAGAGCCCGGTCTGTTCGCGACGGCGTTCGCGGTCCCGCAGCAGCATGGCTACAACGAGCGGGACGAGACGGCACGTACTCCTCTGGGCCTGCTCCGCGACGCGCTCGACGAACTGGTAGCGGCGGGCGTCCTCGATCGGCAGCGACGCGAGGGCATCGAGTACCCGATCTGGTCGATCGTCCACGGCACGGCCGTCCTCACCGGCCAGGGACCGCTCCGCGATGCGCCCGCGGCCGAGCTCCGCCGGATCGAGGCTCGGACGCTGGCGTTCATCAACAACAGCCTCACGTGAACGAGGCCGGACCCAGTGGGGCCCGGCCTCGGTGTTCTGTTCCTGTCAGTCGATGGGGCGGAGCTCGTCGGCGTACGAAACCGAGACCCGGCGCAGCACGCCGTCCTTCACCGAGTACTGCCCCATCCGCCACAGCGGCGGGCTGTAGGCGTGCACCGTGACGCTGCCCTTGTCGAGACCGGTCAGGCGGTGGATGTGGTCGGGGCCGAAGCCGTACACGTCACCCGCCTCGACCTCGGTCTCGATCGAGTCGGTGCCGATCGCGAGGTTGTGCTCGACGAGCTTGCCGCGGGCGACGGCGACCGCACCGGAGGAGACGTCATGGTCGTGCCAGCCGGTGTCGTTCACGGGGGTCCAGCAGATCAGCCACACGTCGACGTTCGCGTCCCGGTGCAGCGAGGCGAAGACGCGCTCCTCGTCGCTGTACGCGACCTGGTCCTCCCACAGGTGCGGCTGCGCGGCGATCGACGCGGCGAGCTCGGCCAGCTCCGCGGGCGTCAGGTCGCGGCCCGGAAGGTCGTCCAGCGACAAACAGTTGTTGAGCTCCACGAGCCGGCTGGCCTGGCGCGCCGGGACGTCGGGTACGTCGATTGGCTGGGCAGTCACTGCACTCCCCTCTCAGGAGTAGTTCCACAGCTGCCGAAGAGCAGCCGGTGCGGATTGTCGTGGCGGATCACCGCGGTCGCGGCGTCGCCCTGGCGGAGGTCGGCGGCGTCGGCGTACGGCCGGTCGGTGCCGTGCACCACCTGGTCGATGCCGAGCACCCGCGCGACCGCGTCGATCCCCTGCGGGCCGTAGCTCGAGGTGTCGACGTACAGATTCGGGTCGATGGTGCCGAGCCGGCCGCCGCGCGCGGTCAGCCGCTCGTGGTGCACCGGCGCGAGACCTGCCGCCGCCGCGAAGCACAGCCGCAGCTCGGGGAACTCGCGTCGCCCACCGAACGCGTGCCATGCCCACCACGCGGCCTGCAGTTGTGCGGTGTAGTCGACGACGGGCGCCCACCAACCTGGCGCCTCGGTCGACCGCGCCTTGCCGGGGTGCACGAGGATCGGCTTGTTCTTGCGCTCGGCGGCGCGGAGCGACTCCCCTTGCACCTCCCAACCACTCGGGGTGGTGAGCACGTGCGCGGGCAGCTGAAGTCCCAGGAATCCCTTGTCGAGCAGGGTTTCCAACCCTTTGACATCCGGGTCTCGCAGGTCGGCGGACGCCCAGGCGCGGAACGGCTCGGGAAACTCCGCGGCCCCGTCGTGCCAGGCTTGCAGCAGTTCCGCGTCGCCCAGCTCCTCCACACCCAGCGGGCTCGACAGCGACACGGCGGCCAGCGCCGTACCGGCGTCCTGCTCGATCGCGACCCGCTTGCCGAGCTCGTGCGCGGCCGGATCCACCTCGTACGGCGCTTCGGTCGCGCAGTGCAGCGTCCAGCCGTCGAGGTACGGCGGCTGACGACGGGCCCGCAGCCGGTCCACGAAGGCCTCCGGCCAGAGGTGCTGATGAACGTCGATCATCGAACCCTCCTCACGCCGGTTTGATCAGATTGAAGCGCTTCAGTGTGACTAGAGTGAAGCGCTTCAACGGACCATCTGTCAAGTCCAGCACCCACCCGCCGGACACCAACCGCCCCATCCCCGTCACCGCTCCACCCACCGCTCGTTTGCCCGCGGTCCCCGCATCCCCGGCGCCACCCGGCCGTTCGAGTGGTCAACCCTCGAGGTTGCCCGTTCCCCCACCGGCATCACACTGCCAACCGGCGAACTGAGGGGTGAACGTCGGGGCCGGTCGGCGGCGTCGTCTGGATTTGTCCGTGGCGGCGGCTAGGGTCGTGGGCATGTCCGGAACAGGCCGGAGGCCAACCCTCAAGGACATCGCCGCCGAGACCGGGCTCTCGATGGCCGCAGTGTCGTACGCACTGCGCGGTCTGCACGGCACACCAGAGACCCGCCAGCGAGTCCAGGACGCCGCCGAGCGCCTCGGCTACCAGGCCGACCCCGTCGCCCGCGCGCTCGCCTCGGGCCGCAGCGGCTCGATCGGCGTACTGTGCGCTTCGCTCGAGGATCTCTGGCAACAACGCGTCGCCGCCGCCCTCGGCCGCGAGCTCCTGGCGCCCGACCGGAACGCCTGGATCATCGACTCCGCCGGCGACGCCGGCCGCCAACTCGAGCTCGCCCAGCACCTGGTCGACCATCGCGCCGACGCGATCGTGGTGATCCCGATCGACCCGGCCGCGAAGGCCTGGGCCGAGATCGCCCGGGAGGTCCCGGTGATCGCGATCGGCGACGAACTGCCCGGCGCGAAAGCGAAGTCCGAGGTGATCCTCGACAACGAGACCGGCGTGACCACCGCCCTGCGCCGCCTCGCGGACGCCGGCCACCGCGACATCGCCGTTCTGAGCCCCACCCGCCGCCTCGAGGTCGAGCGCCCCGCCGAGGTGATCGCGCAGCGAGTAGCCATCGACCTCGGCCTGAAGCTCCGCCTGCTGCAATGCCCGCATGACTTGACCGGCGCGACCGACGTCGCCCGTGCCTTGCTCGCTGACGACGGCCGCCCGACCGGCATCCTCGCCCTCGCCGATTCGATGGCCTTCGGCGTGTACGCCGCCAGCCGCGAGCTCGGCCTCCACATCCCGACGGACCTGTCCCTGCTCGGCTACGACGACCAGCCGATGTCCCAACTCCTCACGCCGCCCCTGTCGACCTTCCACTGGCCCCTCGACGACCTGGTCAGCCATGTCGTCTCGCGCGTCACCTCCGCCGTCGACACCAACCGCCGAGTCCGCCGCACCACCCTCACCCCCACGCTGATCGAACGCGGCTCGGTAGCCGCCCCGCCCACCTGAGCAGGGCAGCCACCGATACGCGACAGGTTCCACGCGATCGAAACTAGACTAAATCACTGGACTTACTTCCCGATGTCCAAGATCCGGGCAAGTGCGTGAACTGTGCTCACCCTCACCCGCGGCTCGGCCGCGCCACTGGCGCCCTGACGCGGCAGCTGCTCATCCGAGGTGGGCCACTACTCGGCACGTGAACCCACGTGTACGAACCGCCGGCTCGAGTGTGGAACGAGGTAGGAACGTCGTGCTGCGCGACGACGGGCGCGGCCGCCGCGTCATACGTGGTCGACGCGCGAGCGTGTGCGTCCGAGCTGCCGGCCCGACCGTCGCCCGTGGCCGGAAAGCCATGCCGCCGTGCTCGGCACGACAGCCACAGCCGCTGCGTCGTACCTGGTCGACGCGTGAGCGTGCGTCCACGAGGCGCAGCCCCGCCCGTCGCACGAGGCCGAAACGTGGTGCTGCCAGCTTGTGGCGCGACGGGCACGGCCGCTGCGTCGAACGTGGTCGGCGCGTGCGTGTACGAGTCGCCGGCTCGGGTGTCGCGAGGTAGGAACGTCGTGCTGTGGGACGACGGGCGCGGCCGCTGTGCGTCGCACGTCGTCGACGCACGAGCGCAGACGTACGAGCACGAGCCCGGAACGTGGTGCTGCCAGCTTGCCGCGCGACGGGCACGACCGCCGCGTCGAACCTGGTCGGCACGTGAGCGTCTGTCTACGAGCCGCCGGCTCGGGTGTGACGAGGTAGGAACGTCGCGCTGTGGGACGACGGGCGCGGCCGCTGTGCGTCGTACGTCGTCGACGCGCGAGCGCAGACGTACGAGGCGCCGGCTCAACGTCGTACGAGGCAGGAACGTGGTGCTGCCGGGTTGTGGCGCGACGGGCACGGCGGCTGCGTCGTACGTGGTCGACGCGCGAGCGTGCGTGCACGAGCCGGCTCGAGTGTGAACAGGCAGGACATCGTGCGGTGGGACGACAGGCCCGGCCGCTGCGTCGTAGGTGGTCGGCGCGTGAGCGTGTGTGTACGAGCTGCCGGCTCGAACGTCGCACGGGCCGGAAAGTCATGCGACCGTGGTTGGCATGACGGCCACGGGCGCTGCGTGCTGCATTGGTCGACGCGTGAGCGTGGGCGTGCGAGGCGCGGGCTCGAGCCTTGTTCGAGGGGCGAACGTGGTGTTGGCAGATTGTGGTGTGACGGGCACGACCGCCGCGTCGAGTCTGGTCAGTGCGCGAGCGGATGTGCGCGAGCGGCCGGCTCGCCGGCGCGTGGAGCTGAGAGGCCGTGCGGCTGCAGCCTGATCCGCGTGACATGCCCCCGGGGGACGTGCCGGCGGCTATCTGTTTGCACGCGGACTGCTGTGCAAAATGTTAAGGGCCACCCCGGTGTGGGGTGGCCCTTAACAGTGTGAATGTCCGGCGGCGTCCTACTCTCCCACGACCTCCCGGTCGCAGTACCATCGGCGCTGGCGGGCTTAACTTCCAGGTTCGGAATGGAGACTGGGTGTTTCCCCGACGCTATGGCCACCGAAACTCTATAGAAATATCAATCAAACCAACTCGAGCCACGAACCCATCACTGGGTTCGGTTGCTGGGGTTTGACCGTATTCCGGGAACCGTACAGTGAACGCGAACATCGTTACTTTTGTAGCGCAGGCTTGCGACCAGCAAAGTCTTTCAACCCACACACCCGCTCAGAGCGGAGTGTGGTGTGTGACAAGCCCTCGGCCTATTAGTACCAGTCAGCTCCACACCTTACGGCGCTTCCACTTCTGGCCTATCAACCCAGTGGTCTACTGGGGGC
>NZ_JBEXNA010000006.1:0-96504 GCF_040610875.1 Kribbella sp. NPDC003505
TGATCAGCGCCCAGTCCTCCAAAGTGATCACTCTCCCATCGTCGAGTGCTCACTTTTCACCGCCGAAAGTGTTCAGTTTTCGAGCGCCGCCGACACGGGGGGATTCTCACCGAGGTCGGGACAGCGTCCCACTTGGCCGTGGACCTTCAAGAGAAGCAGACCGCAGTGGTCGCAGTCGGTCCACCACCACGAGTTCGTTCGTGGCGCTCCAGTGTCGTCAGGACTGAACATGAAGGCAGTCGGGGCGAAGCTGGTGGCCCACCGCATCGGTCCGCCAGCGAAGGAGAACCATCCGTCCTGGTCGTCCCAGTGCCACAGGTCTTCTCGAGAGGTGAACTCGTCAGCTGACATCGACTTCAAGCTGTCCGGCGCGGGCAGGCCGAGCGGGGCGTAATAGATGAAGGCTCGGATCCCTGTTCCAACGCTGAGTGCCTGGCTCTTGCGGATTTCGTCCGAGCGCGGGAAGCTGCCCTTCACCTCGAACCAGACCGCATCTGTGGTGTCTGGGTACAGAAGGAAGTCCGGCAGGTACGCGCCGGCGTCGCCAAGGTGGTAACCCTCCGGTTCGTATAGCCACGGGATGTCGAGACTGTCGAAGAAGACTGCCCAGCGTGCCTCAAGTCGGGAACGGAAGTGGCAGCCAGCGTAGTGCGTTTCGATCGGGGCGATGCGGCTCAACCAAGGCTCCTGTTTGAGAGAAGGTCGATCGATGGCTCAGGGATTCTCGTCTTCGCGTTGCGTTCGCAGACTTCACGGTCGTGGTTGCGGTCACCGTCAACGGCAGGCTGATGGAAGCAGACTTCGGCTCAAACGCCGAGGATCTCCAGACATGTCCTGGTCGCACCGTCCCCTGATTTCGCTGCACGCCGCCCATGGGCACTTGGAGCGAGCGACCCTTGGTTCGTGCACGCCTCGGTTGTTGTCAGCGACGTGTGATTTGGCTTGACTTGCATGTCCGTCTCACCTCTCCAGCGCGCGTTGGCCGGCCCGCAGACTTGCCTCGGGCTACTGCTCGAGGTTGCCTTTCAGCGCAGACGTCAGCTGTGTGCGGGTAAGGACCGTTCCCTCTGGCCAGTCTCTAGCGATGAGCGCGAGGAGGTCGCGATTGAACTCCTCGTTGCCAACCGGGGCAGCGGCCGCGATGTCGTCCAGTAGGTGCTCGATCAGGATCGCCAAGTTGCTCGGCCCGCCGCCGGAGTACCCGTAGCTGAGCCCGGCGCCCCATCGGTGAGGCGCTGGGTAAAGCTCCCCGTCCTCGGTCCGTATCCAGATGTTGTTGTTCGCGCCGAGGATGATTTCGATCAGTGCCGATCGTGCGGGAAGCCGGATGGGCGCGGCCACTTTGTAAGGCTGATCTTCATCGTCGAACTGGACGACTGGGACATCGGTGCGTGGGTCCACCAGGTGAGCCAATGCCTGATCGGCGTCGTCGAACAGCGCATAGGCCGCCATCTCGGAATCGCCGGGTTCAAGGCTTCTAACCCACTCTGCTGCGCTCTTGTCTTCATGGGGGTTGATCGAGGTGATCGCGGCGTACGGAAAGTCCGCGCCGCCATTCCAGGCGATCATCTCGCGAACGCAGTCGTGCGCTGTCATGTCTGTGCGCTTCAGCATCTCGATCCAAGCCGCACGACGGACAACCTCGGGTACTTCGGCTTCGGTATCGTCGGCCTGGATCGGCATCGCAGCGATCTGAAGATGTCCGTTCTGGTATGCGAGGCACTCCGATACCAGAGCGACATCGTGTTCGCAGAGGCGCCGCGATCCCCGGCGCATCTCGCGGGTGAATGCCGTCAGAGTCCGCGCGATGGGTGAGTCTGCCGGTTCATCCAGCGCAGCATTGGAGAAGACATCGACATCGACGTCATTCAGTGGCGCCGATGTCACCTGCTTTGCCCCGGGCCGCCAACGGATGACTTCCTTCGGCTTCCGCAGAGCTGTCGGCCACCATGGAACTGGGCTGCCGAAGATCTCAGCCAAATCCTCCCAGTTTGGCGAGTACTCTCGGTCCGGCGTTTGAGTATCAACGGCGATCAGCTCGGGCCCATATGCGTCGTAGCCGTCCCTCACAACCACTGCAGCATCCAACTGACGCGTGTCGTCGAGCACCCGCCGAACCAGACGCTGATCGGGTAGCCCAGACACCGCGTACGACGGATAGATCAGCCCCAGCCTCCCCAGACTCGTATCCCAAATCAGGACCGTGTTCCCGCTGGAAACAAGAGCGTTCTCGAACCGCGACACTCGCCCATCATCAGGACGCTGAAACAGCAACGGCGCGCGCCCCTGCAGATCCCGTCCAGCCTGCGCGGCCCACCGCAGAATCGCTGTCTCGTAGTAGTAGTCCCGGCCACCGTCGCGTCCCGCAGGCTCCGGAAAGTCATCCCGCTTCCGCAACTGCCAGACCCGAGGCCGCGACACTCCAAGCACCCGAGCGACATCGGCCATAAACACTCGGTCGTCCACCCATAGCCTCCACTCTTACGGATCCGTTAGCGTCTACTCTAACGCATCCGTAAGGGCAATCCAAGGGGTGTGGCACGTCATCGAGTTGCCGAGTGCGTCACCCCGTGGGTGCCCACGTGATTGCAGGCTCCGCTCCATCGGCGGCGCGACGATCGGCGGCCGCTGTGCTGTCCTTCTAGCGTGTGCTTGTCCAGCTCAGCATGATCAAGGTGAGCAGCCTGGGCGCGCACGCTGGCGATGGGCGGAGTATTTCATTGAGATGACTGCGGACAGGTGCGCTGAAGCCGAGATGACCGAGGAGGATGCCCAGCGTTCAGTGAGCCCGCGATCAGGCGTTGACCCGGATGTGCGAATGGAGATGATGGCCATGCTGAGCGGCTTTCGACGCCGCTGCTGCGTGTCCTGGCTCCAACGCATCGTGTAGGCGAGCAGCCGTCGAGCTTGGTGATCTTGGACTCGCGTCGCCCGCACTCATGGCTGCCGGACCCGTAGGATAGAAATGGCGTACGTCGCCAAACGTCAGGAGGAGACCAGTGGCTGGGCTGGGGGAGCACATCACTGCGATGGTGCGCAGCCATGCTTCGGGTGACGACTCAGCGTTCTACGCAGTCGCACTGCAGATCGCCGCTCGTGAGGCGAAGCAGGGCCATCATACTCTCGCCGCGGACATCAAGAAGGCGGTCGATGCGTCGCGGCAGGCTACCCCGCGCAGCAACGTCACCAAGCTTGCACAGCCGCGCGGTGATCTGGCTGAGCTCATCCAAACCTCTCATCCCGAGATCAGTCTCCGAGACTTAGTCCTGCCGGTGGAGTTGGCGGCGCAGATCAAGCAGGTCATCGCAGAGCAGAGGCAGCGCAAGCGTCTGCTGGACAGCGGGTTCTCGCCGGTACACAGGCTCCTGCTTGAAGGGCCACCGGGCACGGGGAAGACCATGACCGCTTCAGTGCTCGCTCACGAACTGGCTCTGCCGATGCATACGGTTCGCCTGGATGCACTGATGAGCAAGTACATGGGTGAGACGGCTAGCAAGCTCCGCCTGGTCTTCGACGAAGTAGAGACTCGTCGCGGTGTCTATCTCTTCGACGAGTTCGATGCCTTGGGCGCCGACCGAGCAGGCAACGACGTCGGCGAGGCTCGCCGCATCCTTAACTCCTTTCTGGTCTTCCTGGAGAATGCCGGCCCCGAGTCCCTGGTCGTTGCCGCCACCAACCATCGTGCCATTCTCGACCATGCCCTGTTCCGCCGCTTCGACCTGGTGCTCACTTACGAGCGGCCGGACGCGCGGCAGGCGATAGCAGTGATTCGGGCGCGCCTGGGATCCCTGGTCAAGGGCACCAGCCTCGCCAAGCTCGGCGAGTACTGCGACGGGCTGAGCCACGCTGATCTGGTGAAGGGCGCCGAGGCTGCAGCGAAAGCGGCGCTGATGCGTGGCGATGCCCACGTGGACAGAGATGATCTGATCGCGGCCCTGGCCGCCCGACGCTCATCCAGCGTTGGCTGAGGACCTGCGGCACCTCGATCACCTCCTCGTCATCGAGCACGCCGCTGACGAGGACTTCCACCGCCCAGGCCGTGGGAACCTACGCATCCGTCCGGTCGAGCGGCGAGCCCACGGGCTCGCGCTGCAGGGCGAGTTCAACCAGGCCTTCGGCGACGATCGCCAGGCGCGACGGGACGCCGGACTCGATATCGAGGAGTTGCGCGCCGTCGGCACCATCATCGTCCTCGAGGGTGCTGAGGCTTCCTATCCGCTTCGGCTTGACTCTCTCACGGCCATGAGCAAGCACCGGAAGACACCGAAGCGTCCCCAGTGGTTGCTGTTGTCCGTGCATCCCGCGACCGGCGACGAGCCCGAACGCGCCACCGTCTGGGTGTCTGACGATTACAGGTCCCAGTTCCTGAGGCTCTTCGAGGACTACCTCGAGAAGACCAGCGCGGGTGGTAATCCCCGCAACCAGGCCCTGGTGGCCAACATCGCCCGGATCCGCCGGGTTCTCCTCGACGACCTGTGGACTTCGGACGGCGAGCCGCCGCGCGACGGGAGGCGGTGGTGGGAGCTCTGGCTCGACACGACGCGCCCGAACCACGAGAGCATCGAGGGATTCGGGCGCACCTACGACCTTCGGTTGATCCCGCGGTCGATCGTCCTGCGCGACCGTCGCGTGCTGTGGATCGAATCCACTTGGGCCCAACTCGAGATCCTCCCTGTGACCAACATCCCGATCGCGGAGATCCGGCGTCCCGAGTTCGTCGACACCATCGAGGATCTCTCCGCCGTCGAGCAGGGCGAGTACGTCCAAGATCTCGCCGCTAGATTGGTGCCGGCGCCCGATGATGCGCCTGCCGTCTGCCACCTCGACAGTGGGGTCAGTCGGACTCACCTGCTCCTGACCGACTCGCTCGATGAGGCCGACCACCACACCATCATCGGCGCTTCCGGCAACGATCTTCAGGGACATGGCACCTCGATGGCCGGCCTAGCCCTCTTCGGGGAATCATTGGATGACCTGCTGATCGGGAACGATGTCGTCGAGCTAAACCACCGCCTGGAGTCTGTCAAGATGCTCCCGGCCAGGGGCGAGCCGCAACATGATCCGCGTGACTACGGCTCCGCCACGGTCGAGGCGGTCATGCTGCCCGAGATCACCGCTCGCCGGAGGCGCGTGTTCTGCCTGCCGATCAGCGCACCGCCGGATCGCGCGGGGGAGCCGACCCTCTGGTCGGCCACAATCGACGCGATGGCGGCCGGCACGGCGGTGACCCGCGACGGCGAGGACCTTCAGCTGATCGCGACTCCGGACCCCGACGCGGCCAGGCTGATCCTCGTTGCCACCGGCAACGTCGACAGCTGCCAGGCGGACTTCCGGACCGAGTCCGACACGTCAGCTGTCGAGGATCCGGCGCAGGCCTGGAACGTGCTGACAGTCGGTGCTCATACGAACCTCGTCGACGTCCCGGACGATCCGCAGTACCAGGGCTGGAAGCCCCAGGCCGGCGAAGGCGAGCTTTCGCCGCACAGCCGAACGTCGGTTCTGTTCGACCAGCGCAAGTGGCCGATCAAGCCCGACATCTGCATGGAGGGCGGGAACGTCCTGACCGACGGCGCGACTGGCTTCGAGAATCGGCATCCGCTGCTGTCGCTTCGCAGTACCGGCATCGCGAACGACATCGCGCTCACGTCCGCGAACGCCACCAGTGCGGCCACCGCCCAGGCTGCCCGGCTGGCGGCCAAGGCGATCGCGCGGTATCCGGGCTACTGGCCGGAGACGATCCGCGGCCTGCTCACTCACGCCGCCGAGTGGACGCCTGCCATGCGCGCTGAGATCAACGCGGCTGGCCGGAAGCGGGAAAAGCTCCAGCTGCTGCGTCGGTATGGATGGGGCGTCCCATCCGAGGAGTCAGTTTTAGCCTCGAGCGGCCAGGCGGTCACAATGGTCAGCCAGGACCAGTTCGTCCCCTTCGAGGGAGACGAGCTTCGCGTGCGGCGCTTTCGTCTGCACACCCTGCCGTGGCCGAGCGACGTGCTGCTTGCGCTAGGCGAAACCGACGTACGGCTTCGTGTCACGCTCTCGTACTTCGTCGAGCCGTCGGCGTCGCGTCGGGGTTGGCGGCAGCGCTACGCCTACGCTTCGCACGGTTTGCGGTTCGATCTGCAGGGGACGCTGGAGACTCGGCAGGAGTTCGTCCAGCGGGTCAACCGCGATGCGCAGTCGGAGGAGGGCAACGGCGCGGGAGCCGCGACCACCTCGGATCGTTGGCTGGTCGGCGCCAACCAGCGGCACCTCGGGTCGCTGCACCAGGACGACTGGTACGGCACGGGCGCCGAGCTCGCCCGCTGCAACTCGATCGCCGTCTATCCGGTCGGCGGGTGGTGGAAGAACAACCGGCGGCGAGACCGATCCGACCTCCCGATCCGATACGCGCTTCTGGTCTCGCTGCGCACCTCCGAGGAGAACGTCGATCTATACACGCCGATCGCCAACCTGCTGTCGATCCCGGTGCCGATTCAGGCGGAGTAATAAGGCGTTCCCGGCGGATCAGCTTTGAGGCCCCTGTTGGCTTGGCTGGCTACCTCACTTGTCGGCTGCCGATGGGTCCCCGCAGGTTGGAACCGGCACTGCACAGGCAAACACCGACCTGAGGATTGATTGTGAGCCAGCCGTCTGGTTACGTGCCGTTCGTCGATAAACGACGAACCTCTACTTCTTCGGAAGCGAGGCTCTCGTCGAGGCGACCGTCGGTCTTTACTCAGCACAATCAACAGAAGACGATGACTGTGAATGGTCACGGACGCGAAGCCAGGCGGTGTGATTCCGCAGGTCACGGGTAGGTTTGGCAATTGATGACGAACGATGAGCGCATTTTTGGCAGAGTCCGCGGTTTGTGGGTCGCGCCCTCCCGGGCCTACTAATCCCCAGGTCAGGCGTCTGCCGGCTCCGCGGGGAGCGTGAAGGTCCGCTGTTACTCAGCCACGTTGGTTGAGTCGGCTCCGGAGCGACTAGGGCCTCAGCCGTCGGTTGAGTGTATGCCGACAGGTGCTGGCTTCGCCCTGGTGCTCGCGGGTGCGTGATGTAGCTCAGCGAGTGGCGCCGCTCTCGTTTCGCTCGGATTTAGGCCCGGTCGGGTCTTGACTGTCGACGGTCGAGGGCGAGGAGTCGACAATCCGCGGGGAAGGCGGATTCAGTCCTTGGCTTCGGGGTGGTTTTGTTTGAGTGTGAGGCGGCGGCGGTTGACCTCCTCGGCGGCGTTGTCCATGAACCAGTGCATGATCTCGTACGGGATGACGTGCTCGTCATGGATGTGGATGGCGGGTTCTTGGTCAGGGTCCTCGTCGGGGATCACGGCGACCAGGAAGGCGGGCCCAGGGAGGTGGGTCGGTGCGTCGGGATTGTCGGCCCACGTGTCGGGTGCCGGGGTGGCTTCGCTCAGCTCCACGCACCATGCGTCATCCGGTAAGGCGTAGTGGAATTGGATGGCATAGTGACAGCCGTTGTGAACGCGGAACTCTGGCATTTCCGCATGGTGCCACACTGCATGAAGGGGATCTTCGTGGTGATCTGCGTGCGCTCCCTTCGAGAGGGAGAACCGCACCGATCCGGGGTCAGCACCTGGACCATTGCGGTCCCACGGGCAGACCGGTCGTCGCGCGCACTTCAGCTTCACACCCCTGTTCCGCCGGCGGTACGCCGGTATGAGCGAGCGCGGCGACAAGAGAGAACGAAGCATCGCGCTCAGTTCAACGTGGGGCGTTATTCGCCGATCTTCTTCGAGCGGAGGGTGATCTTGGTGTCGGGAGGGGCTTGGGTGCCGGGGGCGGGGGATTGGGTTACTACTACCCAATTGCGGTCGTTGAGGAGGGCTCGGCCTTGGCCGGTGGCGTCTTCTTCTGTGAGGAAGTAGAAGCCTGCTGCTTGCATCGTGTCCTGAGCCAGTTGGTGATTCAGGCCGACGACATTCGGCACTACGCCGGTCTGGGTGGAAGGCGGCGGGGTGATTTCCGATGGCGATGGGCCGGCAGTCACGGTGGTTGTTGCGGTCGTTGTGAGCGTGGGCTTGGAGTCGGCCGAGCCCGGACCACCGCACGCCACCAGCAAGAACCCGGTCAGCCCGACCGCCAGCCACCTCTGAGTCACCATCGCACTCCCCGTCCGCCGAGCTCTCCCCAAGTCTGGTACCCATTCGCCGGGGAAATCACCAAGCGTGATCAGTGCGGCCAGGCTGGGTTACGGCCGAGGTGGGCGATGATGCGGTCGAGTGGGTCGTCTCCGGACCACGCGATGTCGGGTGCGAACGGCGTCCCGGGGGCGAGGCGGACGTCGCCGCTGGGGACGACCTGGGCTACCGCCTCGGCTGCCTCGAGCGTGGCCGCCCCGAAGGTCACCGTCGTACCGAGGGATTTCGCGACGTCCCAGCTGTGGACGACGTAATCGATGAAGTGGAAGCTGATCGCCTGCGCTCCGGGGAACGAGGCGCCGAACTCCACGAGCGGGAAGGTACGCTCGGCGACCCCCGGCTCCGCGAAGGCCTCCAGGACGTGCTCGGCCGAGGAGACATAGACCTTCACGGGGTCGTCGCCGAGGTCGCGCAGCTTCCAGACTGCCGGATCGGACTCGCCGCGGGAAGCGGCCGCGAAACCGTAGTGCTGGGTGGCCATGTGGGCGAGCAGGCCGTACAGGGTCCAGGCCCGGCACGGCGTCGGCCTGGACAGGTCGGCGGGGGTCGCGGCGGAGACGAGCTCGATGCTGGCCCGGACGGCCTCGGCGTCGAGCGGTACGTAATCAATAGTGTGCATGCGCTTATCGTATGCCCCAGCATATGATTGCGCCAGTGCTACCTTTCCGAACATGGAGCGTCCCGATCTGGCAGCAATGCTGTATCCGCTGGTGCGGGAGCTGATCGCGCTCGAGCTGCCGGTGCTCGCCGCCCACGACGTCTCGATGTGGGGCTACTCGGTGCTCACCGCGCTGGACGACACCCCCGTCCGGACCCAGGCCGCGCTCGCCGAGGCGATCGGCGCGGACAAGTCCCGCATCATCGGGACCCTCGACGAGCTCCAGCAGGCCGGGCTGATCGACCGCACCCCGGACCCCGCCGATCGTCGTGTCCGGCTGCTCGCGATCACGCCGCAGGGCCGGCGCGTACGCCGTGCCGTCCGCAAGGAGATCCAGGCGCAGGAGGAGCAGGTCCTCACCGCACTCACGCCGGCCGATCGCAAGGCCTTCCTCCGCATCCTGCAGGAATTGCACTCACGCTGACGGTGGAGGTCGTTCCCTCGCGCGGGTGATCCGATCGTCTCCGGAGCTCAACAGACTGGCGGCATGAGGCGAGCGGTCGTGGTGTGGGCAGTGGCGTACGGCGGTCTGCGGGTCTGGTTCGCGACCGGCCACGCGTTCGAGTGGAAGTTGCCGGGCAGCGACCTGTTGATTCCGAACTGGGTCGCGGCGATCGGCTGTCTCGTCACGGCCTTGGCGGTGATCCGTGTCCGGCCGCGGTTGCTCTGGGCGCTGGCCGCGGGCTGGCTCGCGGCGGCTGGATTCATCCTGCTCGACCTGGTCGCACTGGTCCTGCCGGGTCTCGGAATCCCCTTCGACCTGCCCGGGATGCTCAGCCGTCTCGGCGCGGTCGCCGGCGCCGTACTGCTCGGCCGTCTCGCGAAAGCCCATCAGGCCGCGGCCCAGCCGTGGCCGCACTGGGTCTCAGTCGCCGGCGCCGGCCTGGCCGTCGCCGGCTTCCTGACCAGGTTCGCGGCGCAGGCGGTCGTCGGCTTCGAGAAGATGCCGTTCGGCGGCAACCTGTCGATCCTCCTCTTCGAGGGCGGCTTCGTCCTGACGGGCACGCTCCTGCCCTTCCTCCTCGTGCACCGCATCGGCCGGTACTTCCCGCGCTGGCTCCTGTTGCTGCCCGGCTACATGCTCGGCGCCGGCATCACGGCGTACTTCACCGTCGGGCTGATCCAGATGGTCGTCAACGTGCTCCAGGGAGAGCCGGCGTACGGCGACGTCGGTCTGCCGGAGAGCTTCTTCTGGGTCGCGGTCCCGGCGTACGTCGTCTGGGGCGCCGGGCTGACCGTCGCCACGCGCGGATATCAATTCGCCACCCGGAAGGCAATGGATCCGGAGTGTGATCTAGAAATCACTCACCGTTGAACCATGTAGAGCGTTCAATCGTTCGAACCAGGCACACGACCACACCACACCGCGAGGAGTGAGGCCCTGTGCAGGTGCTCGAGCGTTATCAGAGGGAAGTGATCGGCATCTTCCGGATCGTCGTCGGGTTCTTGTTCGCCACCCACGGCGCCGCCGCGCTGTTCGGCGTCCTCGGAACCGAACAGGTCGGTCTGTTCGTCTGGCCGTCTTGGTGGGCATCGCTGATCCAGACCGTCGGCGGTGCGCTGGTGATGATCGGGCTCGGCACCCGGTACGCGGCGCTGCTGTGCTCCGGCTCGATGGCCTACGCGTACTTCACAGTGCACCAGGCGGGTGCTTTGCTGCCTGTGCAGAATGGTGGCGAGAAGGCGGCGCTCTTCTGTTTCGCCTTCCTGCTGATCGCGTTCCTCGGCAACGGCGCCTGGTCGGTGCGGCGGGTGGCGACAGCGGAGGCAGCCGCAGCGACCAAGTGACGTGTCCGACCCGACTTTCCACCCCGCTGTCCACAGAGCAGGAGCGCCGATGGCTGACGACCGGGCGACGCTGCTGCGTGAGTTGCACGACGTGCACGCGCCTGCGCTGTGGCGGTTCGTCGTCCGGCTGACCGGCGACGACCGGCTGGCCGAGGACGTCGTCCAGGAGACCTTGCTCCGCGCGTGGCGGCGGCCGAACATCCTGACCGAGGACGAGGCCGGGGCCCGGGCCTGGCTGTTCACGGTGGCGCGCAACCTCGTCATCGACGACCGGCGCAGCGCCCGGGTCAGCCGCGAGGTCGCCAGCGACGACCTCCCGGAGAACCCGAGCGCCGACCACGCGAACGCCGTACTCGACGCCTGGCTGGTGGCCGAGTCACTGGCGCAACTGTCGGAGGAACACCGGCAGGTGATCGTTCGCGCGTACTACGGACGCCGTACGGTCACCGACATCGCCGAAGAGCTGGACATCCCGTCAGGCACCGTGAAGTCGCGGCTGCACTACGGGCTGCGGGCGTTGAAGCTCGCGCTGCAGGAGAAGGGGGTGACAAGCCAGTGAGTGACCCGTACCGGGACTGGGACGCGGCGTACTTGCTCGGCGCGCTGTCGGCGAAGGACCGGCGTGTGTACGAGGAGCATCTGCACACCTGTGCCGAATGCTCGGCGGGAGTCGCGTCGCTGGCCGGTGTGCCCGGTGTGCTGGCCGCGTTGCCGGCCGAGCGGGCGATGGCCGCGGTCGCGGCCGACCCGCCGAACCTGCTGCCCGGCCTGGTCCATAGCGTCCAGCGCGACCGGCGCCGGCAACGGATCCGGCTCGGTGCGCTGACCGCCGGCATCGCGGTCGCCGCTGCCGTGATCGGCGCACTCGTCGTGCTCCCGCTGACCCGCGACGAGCCGAAGGGCGACTATGTCGTGCTCGCCCAGACGGTGTCCAGCAAGCTGTCCGCGGACGCCCGGCTGGTGCCCGAGCCGTGGGGGACGACGATCGAGATCAGCTGCCGGTACGACGAGCTCGCGACGCCGAGCGAACGCGCCCGCGGATATGAGCTGTACGTCACCGACACGTCCGGCAAGGTGCAGTTGATTGCGAGCTGGACGTCCGCGCCGGGGACGACGGTGAAACCGGCGGCGACGACCAAGCTGCAGCGCAATGAGATCCGGGCCCTGGACATCCGCAGCTCCGAGACCGGACGAGTGTTGCTGGCAGTTCGTTTCTGAACACGAATGCACACGCGCTGTCGGGGCACCTAGAGGTGAAGGGGCGACAGTCGCTCGAGAGGCCGTCGTCCTAGACCCCGGTGTTCAGGGACGTGCGCCGGGGTCGCCGTACGTCGTGACCGGGCCGCAAGAAAGTTCTGTGGAATCTGTAACACTCGCGCCGTCACCACCGATACACCCTGTGTAACGCCACTGAGGACCCCGTCCCAGGTCAACCGCCCGAAGGGCCTGGGCCGGGGTGCTCGATGCTTCTGAGGCGCCCTGGCAGCGTTACGTGCAAAGGCCCCCGGTGATTCATCACCACCGGGGGCCTTCGCGTTGCGTACCCTCCCTAGGACGCTTGCTCAGTCGGGCCTTCCGACGCGGGCAGAGCGATCCGGTCGGCCGGGAGGCGTTCCGTCCGCTCGTTGCCGTCGTCGCCCTCGTACTGCACCAGAGCGGTCCATCCCGATTCCTCGTGGTCGCGGCCGATCAGCCAGCCGCGACGCCAGGTGCCGTCCACCAGGACGACGACATGGCTGGGCAGAGGGAGTCGGGACACCAGATCGGTGCCGGGCTCGAACTCAGTCATGGCCGAAGGCTAGGTGCAAAACGGCCGCGGCGCCTCTTGAAAGCGTGTTCCCGCAGGCGGTTCTCAGAATCCGAACGCCTGGACCGCGCCGTTCACCTTGAGAGCGCGGCCACCTGGGATGTGCGTCACCCATCCGTTGCGCAGCGCGTGCTCACACAATGCCGCGCCTACCGCGCCTGCCAGATGCGGTCGTCGTTCGGTCACGTCCAGGCAGGACCTGACTGCCGAGCGTCCGCGGCGGGTGCTGAGCTCGATGCCGAGATCGTCCAGCCAGGCTTGGCCTTTGGGCGTCAGGCTGATCCCCTCGGACCAGTCGACCAGGCCCCGCTCCGTCATCGCGTCGGCCAGCGCGACGCCGAGTTTGCCCGCCAGATGGTCGTAGCACGTCCGCGCCCGGGCGAACGCGTCCCGCTTGCTCACGGCCGCCAGACTGTTCACCACCTCGGTCCGCCGCGGCGCCAACGCAGCAAGCCCTTCGAGCAGCTCGGCCGTGTCCGGTCCGGCCAGCTTCACGTACCGGTGCCGGCCCTGTCGTACTTCGGTCAGCAGCCCGCCGCCGACCAGCAGATTCAGGTGCTCGCTGATCGTCGGCCGGGACACCTTCGCCACCTTGGCCAACTCACTCGCCGTCCACGCCCGTCCGTCCAGCAACGCCAGACAAACCGTCGCCCGCGTCCCATCAGCCAACATCCGCGCCCAGCCCGCCAACTCCTCACCTTCGGCACTCATGACCCCATCATCCCGCCCCCACACTTAGCCCCGCACCGAACCATCCAGCCACCCGGCAAACGCCGGGCGTGAGAACGGATGCGCGGGTGCGTCGTGCGCCGTGGGTGTGGGGGCGGGCTGGGCTTGGGCTTGGGTGTGGGCGGGCTGGGCTTGGGTGTGGGAGGGCTGCTGTGTGGGCTGGGCTTGGGGGTGTGGAGAAGGCCTTGGGGGTGGGGGAGGCCTTGGGGTGTGGGGTGGGTTTGGGGTGTGGGGTGGGCTTCGGGTGTGTGGGTGGGTTTGGGGTGTGGGGTGGGCTTCGGGTGTGTGGGTGGGTTTGGGGTGTGAGGTGGGCTTCGGGTGTGTGGGAGGGCTTGGGGGTGGGATGAGCTTCGAGTGTGAGGCTTGGGTGTGAGCGGAAGCCCATGAGTGCTACGCAGCCGCCACCTCGTCGCTTCGCTCCTCGTCCTCTCCCGCTACGCGCGCTCCCGCCCACCCCCGGCCGACGCCGGAGCATCAACCCGGCGCCGGAGTGTGGCTCGGGGGCTCGTGGTTCGGGCTGGTGCCGGTGTTGCTCGCGGGGCTCGCTTTCGTCCCTGGTCGGATGCCCTGCTGTAGGGCCGACCGGCTCCGCCGGGCTGATGCCTGCAACGGTTAGGCGTCTACCGAACAAAGCCGCGCCTAGCCTCGATCTTCGTGACGCACCTGACGATCGAACCCTCCATCCTGTACGTCGGGACGCCGGTCGCCCTGCTCAGCACCGAGAACGAGGACGGCACCGTCAACCTCGCGCCGATGTCGTCCGCCTGGGCGCTCGGCGACGTGGTGGTCCTGGGCGTCGGTGCCTCCGGGCAGACGGCGATCAACCTGCGTGAGCGCCCGGACGTCGTGATCAACTACCCGTCGCCCGACCAGTGGAAAGCCGTCGAACGCCTCGCCCCTTTGACCGCCGCGCATCCGGTCCCCGAGCACAAACGTGCCCGCTTCCACCAGGAACGCGAGAAGTTCAAAGCAGCCGGCCTCACGCCGACCGCCTCCGAGCTCGTCACCCCGGCCCGTGTCGCCGAATGCCCGCTCCAGTTCGAAGCGACCGTCGTCCACGAGCAACTCGATGCCAGCGGCAACTTCCTGATCGCCCAGGCCGAAGTCCGGCGAGTCCACGCCGCCGAGCACATCGTCGTACCAGGAACCTCCTACGTCGACCCCGCCGCCTGGTCACCCCTCATCTACAACTTCCGCCACTACTACGGCCTGGGCCCCGAGCTCGGCGAATCCTTCCGCACCGAGACCCCAAGACACGCCTGACGCGAGCCGAGTCGTGGCGATTGGCTCCGGGCCTGTCCGGCGAGTCGTGGATTGTGGTCGTCCGGCGCAACCCATTCTCACGACTCGGCGATGACGGCCCCTACATCAGGCGTAGGCGGTCGGTTTCTTCGTCGGTGAGGATTACGTCGAGGGATCTCAGTACGTCGGGGAGGTCGGCGGCGGGCACGGTGCGGGAGGTGTTGCGGCCGTCGGCGTGTTCGACGGTCAGCGTGTCGCCGACCAGGCGGCGTACGACGCCTTCGGCCACGCGCATGACGACGGGGCGGCCGGTGAAGGGCGAGTTCGGGTGGGTCGAGACGTAGTGGTGGTAGACCTCGTAGTCGATCGGCCGCACCGGTTCGTCGTTGGAGGCGTGCTGGGGGATCCAGCCGTCGGCGGTCTTCTTGGACAGGGTCCAGACGTCGCCGTCCAGCTCCAAACGGTGGTCCCAGCCGGCCTGGTCGACGACGGCGCCGTCCTTGAGCGGCGTGGGGTACAACTGCCCGGCCCCGAATCCCACGTCGGCCAGGAACTCCTGCCCGTCGACGCTCACCTTGAGCAGCGCGTGCGTCCGCGGCCCGGCCTTGTGCGGTTGCACGCGGGCGACCCGCCGTACGACGTCGTACCCGAGCTGCTCGAGCGCGGCGCCGAACAGGAGCGCGTGCTCGTAGCAGTACCCGCCGCGCTGCCGGCCGACGAGCTTGGACTGGATCGCGTCGAGGCCGATGCCGGGGTGGGTGCCGAGGATCACGTCGATGTTCTCGAACGGGATCGCCAGCACATGCGCCCGGTGCAGGCTGCGCAGTGCGTCGGCCGACGGCTGCACACGGTCGTGCCCGATCCGGGCGAGGTAGGCGTCCAGGTCGAGGGTCTCGATGTTCCACATGCCTGCTACCTCAGCACTTCCAGTTCACTTGAGGTCAAGCTCCGTGAACAAGGTGAGCTGGATGCCGCCGGGAGTTTCGAGGCGGGCGTTCAGCGAGTTCCACGGTGTCCGGGTGGGTTCGGCGATCACCTCGGCGCCGGCCGCGGCCAGCCGGGCCGTCGTCGCGGCCGAGTCGTCGACCTCGAGCGCCACCCGGAACTTGCCGGCCACCCGCCGCCCGACCTCGACCTCGTCGATGTAGTCGGCCTGCGCGCGATTCGCGATCTCGAGCGTCGCGCGCCCGGCCTCGAGGATCATCACCTCGGCATCGCCTGTCGTGTAGGACTCGCGCTCGGCCAGTCCGAGCGCGTCCCGGTAGAACGCCACCGCGGCGTCGTAGTCGTCAACCGTCACAACCAGCCGAAGCTCTTTGGCACTCATGCGGCCAGTATCTACAACCGCGAGACTTGATAGTGCGCGATCAGCCAGCCTTCGTCGGTCCGGCGCAGCAGGACGCCAAGCCACACGGTCAGTGTGGGCCGGTCGGTGAAGGTGAAGTCGACCGACAAGTAGCCGAGGATCAGATCGTCGGCGAGCTCCCGGGTCTCCAGGATCCGGTACTGCGGCGACAGGCCGAGCGGCTGCGAGTCGTAGTACTCGGCGACGGCGTCGCGGCCCACGCCGTACGGGTGCAAGCCCTGGAAGATGGCGTCCTTCGTGAAGAGCGCCGCAACGCGGGACGGATCGTGGTCGTCGATACCCGACTTCCACTGGTCCAGAACGGTGGTGAGGACGGTGGTGAGGACGTGGTTCATGCGATTCTCCTGAGGGGGTGAGCGGCGATCGCGGCCAGGGCGACGACGCCGGCGCTGACGAGGAGCGCCTGGTGGTATCCGTTGTGCAACAGCGGACCGACCGCCAGCGGGCCGACGATCTGGCCGAGGCTGTAGCCGGTGGTGAGGATCGCGACGGCGTGCGGCACGCGGAGTTCGGCGCCGAGCGCGATCGCGAGGTTGGCGACGCCGAGGAACGTGGCGCCGAACAGTGCGGCGGAGACGAGCGCCGCGGCAACGCTGGGAAGGACGACCGGCAACGCGATACCGATTGCCTGGACCAGCAACGCGACCAGCAGCAGCGCCGATCGTGACCAGCGCCGGCCGAGCCGCGCCCAGAGCGCGGTCGACGGTACGGCGGCCAGCCCGACGACGATCCAGGCGCTGTTGCCGACCGGCCCGGAGGCGGTTTCGTTGATCGCGGCAACAAGAAACGTGCCGGCGATGATGTAGCCGATCCCTTCCAGGGTGTAGCTGGTGAGCAGTGCGGTGAAGTGACGTGACCTGGTGCCGCCGGCAACAGCGGCAGGTGCCGAGGAACCGGTCAGGTGCCAGGCCGGGATCGCGCAGGCGACCGTCAGCAGGGCGGTGATCCACCAAGCCGTACGCCAACTGCCGCCGACCAGGACCATGCCCGACACGGCGATGCCCGCGCCGACGCCCCCGAACGTCCAGCCGACGTGATGGCTCTGCAGCCGGGGGAGTACGGCGCTGACGGCGATCACGAACACCAAGGCGCTCGCGATTCCCGCGACCAGGCGCAGACCGAGCCAGAGCGAAGGGCTCAGCGGCATCAGCGCGAGGGTCGCGGCCAGGATCAGCAGTGACAGCCGGAGCGCCCAGCGGGAGTGCAGGAGCCTCGGTACGACGACTGCCGCCAACGCACCGGCCAGGTAGCCGGTGTAGTTGGCTGTCGCGAGTGCTGCTCCGAGACGCGGTGAAAGGCCGGCCTGCGAGTGCATCAGCGGCAGGATCGGCGTGTACGCGAACCGGCCGAGGCCCATACCGCCGGCCAGTGCCGCCGCGCCTTGTCCCGCCAGGCGCCACTGCTTCATGTCACTGACCTGCCTGCTGGCCGCCGTCGACGTGCAGGACCTCGCCGGTGACGAACTTGGCGGTCTCCAGGTACGTGACCGCGTCGACGATCTCTTCGATCTCGCCGAGCCGGCCGACCGGGTGCAGCGCCGCGAGGAACTCGTGCGTCTCCTCCGGGTGCATCGGCGTCCGGATGACGCCCGGGGCGACCGCGTTCACGCGGATGTTGCGCGCGGCGTACTCGGTGGCCAGCGACTTCGTGGCGGAGTTCATGCCGCCCTTGGTCAGCGCGGCCAGCGCCGCCGGGACACTGCTGAAGCCGCGGTCGGCGAACGTCGTGGTGATGCTCACCACGTGACCGCCGTCGGGGTTCTCCAGCATCGCGGCGATCGCGCGCCGGGTGACGTCGAAGAAACCGCGCAGGTTCAGGCGGGTGACGGCGTCGTAGTCCTCGTCGGTGTACTCGGTGAACGGTTTCGCGACGAAGATGCCCGCGTTGTTGACCAGGGTGTCGATCCGGCCGAACGCTTCCAGACCCTGCTCGATCACCCGGGCGCCGGTGCCGGGCTCGGCGAGGTCGCCGGGAACGGTCAGGACGTCGGGGTCGCCGGAGGGCGTGATCGTGCGCGAGTTCGCGACCACGGCGTAGCCGAGCTTGCGGTAGGCGGTGACGAGTCCGGCGCCGATGCCCTGGGAGGCTCCGGTGATCACGGCGACTTTCTGGTGGTTCATGGTGCTCCTGTTCGGGAAATGGTGCTGCTTGTAGTTCGATAGTTGTCGAACCATGCAGGCTTTTCCACGACCGGTTTGCTCTCACCTGGGAGGCTCGGCCTACTAGGCTGCGGGGCGTGGAGCTGCGCCAGTTGCGGTACTTCGTGGCGGTCGCCGAGGAGCTGAACTTCGGCCGGGCCGCCGCGCGGCTGCACATCGCGGGGCCGTCGCTGTCGCAGCAGATCAAGTCGCTCGAGCGGGACCTCGGCGTACCGCTGTTCGAACGCGATCGCCGGACCGTGCGGCTGACCGCGTTCGGGGAGACGCTGCTGCCGCAGACACGAGCGCTGCTCGAGCAGGCCGACGCGCTCCGGCGTACGGCCCGGGGGTTCGCGGCCAGCGAGCCGGTGCGGCTGGGGTACGTCAGCTGGCGGCCGCCCGATCTGGCCGAGCGGGTTTCCGGGGTCGCGCAACTGCTCGTCGACACCTGGGTGATGCCGTCGCACACGCAGGCAGGCCGGGTCGCGGAGGGGAGCATCGACCTGGCGATCTGCTGGGTGCGCGCGACCGACCTCGCGGAACAGGAGTTGTCCGGCTCGTTGCTGGGAGCGGACCGGCTGTTCGCGGTCTCGGTCGGCGACGACTCGCCGGTGCGAGCGCGCGACACCGTGGTGCTGGTGGACGCGGACACCGAGGCCTGGGCCTCCTGGAACATCTACGCGATCGAGTTCGCCCGCGCGACCGGTGCGTCGGTGGAGCGCATCGACGACCACGGCATCACCGGGCCGGGGTTCTACGAGCACGTACGCCGTCTGCGCCGTCCGGTCGTCAGCTCACCCAAACGGGACGCGACGCCGCTGCCGCGCGACTTCGCCCGGCGGCAGGTCGTCGACCCGATCCCGGTCTGGACCTGGGCTCTGGTGGCGCGCCGCGACGAGGAGCGCCCCGCCGTACTCGCGGCGGTCGAGGCGCTGACGCGGGATGTGAAGGTGGAGTTCGACCCGGACGCCTGGCTGCCGGCGGACGACCCGTTCCGCTGATCACCAAGCCTGGGTCAGGGCGGTGGTGTTCGGGGACGGCGTGAGGCGGTAGCCGGTGTGCGCCGAGAACTCGGCGGACAGGCCGAACCGGTCGCCGCGGACGAGAGTGTGGCGCCACTCGACGGGGCGGTTCTGTGACGTGCCCTGACGGATGATCGAGAACGCCGCGGCCTCGGGCGGGCAGTGCAGGAGCGCGCGTTCGGCCGTCGTGGGGACGACGGCGCGGATGTCCTCGCGGCCGTGGTCGAGAGTGATGCCGGCCCGCTCGGCCAGCTCGTTGTAGAGGCTGGTGTGCGTGAAGTCCGCGTCCAGGAGCGGCTCCGCGACAGTGGCGGGCAGCCAGACGCGGTCGAGCGCGAGCGGCTCGTCGCCGGCGTACCGGAGGCGCTCGAGGTAGAGCAGCGGGATCGACGCCTCGAGGTCGAGACGGGCCGCGATCACCCCGTCGGCGCGGACGTCGAGCGCGCGGACGACGCTGTGCTGCGGCAGGCCGGATTCCTCGACCGAGGAGAACAGGCTGTAGAGCGCGCCCATCGGCTGCCGGATCTCGGGCGCCGTCGCGACCCGCGGCTGCCGGCCGCGCTCGGCGAGGATCAGGCCGTCGGTGCGCAGCTGCGCGAGCGCCTGGCGGACGGTGTGCCGGCTGACCGCGTACTCCTCGACCAGCGCGAGCTCACCCGGGAACGCGTCGTCGAACTCCCCGGACCGCAGCCGCCGGACCAGGTCCGCCTGCAACTGCTTCCAGAGCGGCTCGCCGCCGCCACGTTCGAGCTTGCGCACGCGGGTTCCCTCCAGAGTTGCCAAATGTCCGGTCATCTCCTACCTTCAATGTACGTACATTTCTCGCAGGAGGGGACCGGCTAGTGGTGCAGCTCGAGGTTAGGACACCTGGCACCCGCGCCGCCCTCTCTGCCGCACAGCGCCGCCTGGATCCGGTCGTACGGCGCCTGCGCGGCCTCGGGATCGTGCTGCTGGTGACCGCCGTGGCGGTGCCGCTCGGGCGACTCGTGCCGCTGGTCGGTGGGCCGGTCTTCGGGATCCTGCTCGGCGTGATCGCGGGCAGCGTGATCCCGGCGTTGCGCTCCGACGTCTGGCGTCCCGGGTACGACTTCGCCTCGAAGACACTGCTCCAGCTGTCGATCGTCGTCCTCGGGACCGGGCTGTCGCTGCAGCAGGTCGCCCGGGTGGGCGTCTCGTCGCTGCCGGTCATGCTCGGCACACTGGCCCTCGCCCTCGGCGGCGCGTGGGTGTTCGGCCGGCTGCTCGGCGTCCGCGGGGACACCCAGACGCTGATCGGCGTCGGTACGGCGATCTGCGGCGGCTCCGCGATCGCGGCCGCGACCGCCGCGATCGGCGCCAAACGTTCGTCGGTCGCCTATGCGCTGGCGACGATCTTCACCTTCAACATCGTTGCGGTGCTGACGTTCCCGCCGCTGGGGCATCTACTCGGCCTGAGCTCGGAGGCCTTCGGCCTGTGGGCCGGTACGGCGGTCAACGACACGTCGTCCGTCGTCGCGGCCGGGTACGCGTACAGCCAGGCGGCCGGTGACCAGGCGATCGTCGTCAAGCTCACCCGGTCGCTGACCCTGATCCCGATCGTGCTGACACTGGCCGCGCTGAAGATCCGCCGCGAGAACCGGGCGGCGCGGGCCCTCGACGCCGTCGGCGATGGGTCGTACCAGGGCGCCACGGCCTCGATCCGTCAGCCGTTGCCGTGGCGCAAGCTCGTGCCGCTGTTCCTGATCGGCTTCGTCGCCGCCGCGGGCCTCCGCTCCGCGGGCGCCGTACCGGAGTCCTGGCTGCCGACGCTGACCGTGATCGGCACCTGTCTGATCACCGCCGCGCTGGCTGCGATCGGTTTGTCCCTGCGCCCGCGTGAGCTCCGCGACGCAGGGCCCAGGCCGCTCCTGCTCGGAGCGATCCTCTGGGCCCTGGTCGCTGTCGGCTCGCTGGTGCTTCAGTCCTTCTCGTAGGCCGCCTGGCGGTCCTGGACCGCCTTGATGCGCGGCACGTCGAGCTTGTTGCTGCGGTCGAAGTTGTAGATGCCGTTCTCCTCCTGGAAGACGTCGGTCAACTGCGTGTAGCAGTAGCCGAACATCAACTCGTTGTCGAGCAGCGCGTCGATCAGACCGGCGAAGCGGACATAGAAGTCCTCCTCGTTCGCGACCCGCTGACCGTAGCCCCAGGAGTCCGCGGAGTTCCCGCTCTTGCCGGCGGCCGCCTTCTCGGCGTTCCACCAGATGCCGCCGAACTCGCTGCAGAAGTACGGCTGCCCGTCGTACGCGAGCGAGATCGGCTTGCCCTCGGGGCCGCCGGTGTTGCCGTACGGCTTGTCGTTCACCAGGTCCGCCATCTGCTTCGCGAACTCGGCCGGGTCCTGCTCGTA
This sequence comes from Kribbella sp. NPDC003505, assembly GCF_040610875.1. Classification (NCBI taxonomy): domain Bacteria; kingdom Bacillati; phylum Actinomycetota; class Actinomycetes; order Propionibacteriales; family Kribbellaceae; genus Kribbella; species Kribbella sp. NPDC003505. The sequence goes on from NZ_JBEXNA010000006.1 coordinate 21,256, forward strand.
GTTGTGCGAGTCCCAGACGTCGGTCTCCGGCACGCGGTGGCTGTAGCCGGACGCGTCCAGCACCGGGCGGCTGGTGTCGGCGGCCTTCGTGGCCAGGAACATCGCCCGGGTGACGTCGTCGAGCTGCGTGATCCGGTCGTGCAGCAGTTGGTGCGTCTCGTTCAGCGGACACCAGCCGACGATGCTCGGGTGGCTGTAGTCGCGCTCGACCGCTTCGAGCCACTGCGCGACGTACGACGCCGTCGGCTGCTGGTTGTCGGTGTCGGTGTGGCCGACGCCCGAACCCCAGTCGCCGAACTCGCCCCAGACCAGGTAGCCGAGCCGGTCCGCGTGGTACAGGAACCGCTCCTCGAACACCTTCTGGTGCAGCCGCGCGCCGTTGAACCCGGCCGCCAGGCTGAGCTCGATGTCGCGGACGATGGCCTCCTCCGACGGGGCCGTCATCAGGCTCTCCGGCCAGTACCCCTGGTCGAGCACGAGCCGCTGGAACACGTGCTTGCCGTTGATCAGGATCGCCTTGCCGTTGATGCTCACCGACCGCAGGCCGGCGTACGAGTCGGCGCCGTCGACGACGTTGCCGTCGGCATCGATCAGCTCGAGGCGGACGTCGTACAGGTGCGGGTCCGTGGTGTCCCAGAGGCGCACGCGGCCGGCCGGGATCTGGAGGGTGAGGCGTGGGGCGAGATCGAGGTCGGCGCGGACCTCGGCGGTGGTGATCTCGCCGTCGGCGTCCTTCAGGGTGGCCTTGATCGTGTAGCCGGTCTTGTTCGCCGAGACCGGGACTTCGAGGTGGAAGCTGGAGCCGGCCACGTCCGGGGTGATCCGCGGCCGCTTCAGGTGCACCGTCGGGACCGCTTCGAGCCAGACGGTCTGCCAGATGCCGGTGGTGCGGGTGTAGAGGCAGCTGTGGTTGAAGTACAGCTGGCTCTGCTTGCCGCGGGCCTGCGGGCCACGGTGGCTGTCGCGGGCGCGGACCACGATCGTCGCCTCCTCGCCGGGCCGGGCGACGTGGCGCAGGTTCGCGCTGAACGGGGTGAACCCGCCGCGGTGCCGGACCACCTCCTCGCCGTTCACCCAGACGGTGGCGTCGTGGTCGACGGCCTGGAAGTGCAGGACGGCGTCCTTGCCGGCCCAGTCCGCCGGGATCGTCACGGTCGTGCGGTACCAGACCGCCTCCATGAAGTCGACGTCCTCGATCCCGGACAACTCGGTCTCCGGCGCGAACGGCACGACGATCCGCTGCGGGAGCTCGCGTTCGCGCAGGCCGCGCTCCAGTCCGGAGTCCGACCGGTCGATCTCGAACTGCCACTCGCCGTTCAGATTCACCCACTCGGGCCGGACGAACTGCGGACGCGGGTACTCCGCACGAGGCTGTGACATGTGCTCTCCCGTGATGCTGGTCGATGGCGGGACGGCAGCACTTTACAACGTTGGAATGGGTCGGGCAACGGTCAGTTCCAGCCTGCTCTGGCCCGGCCCGGGTCGACCGCGCGGACCTCGACCGGGTTCAGGGAGCCGAAGGTCGCGCGCTCACCGCGCGATCTACCGGATCTCCTTTGCGTAGCAGTGGGTTCCGGGCTGGCTGACGTACTTTCCCCAAGGCTCGGTGGGGGTGTAGCCGCTCGACTCGTAGAGCGCGATCGCTTCCGGTTGGAGGTGACCGGTGGTGAGGCGGATGGTCGAGTGCCCAGCCGCGTGAGCGGCGTCCTCCAGACCGGCCAACAGCGCCCGGGCGTATCCGCGTCCACGGGCTGCCGGAGCGACGTACATCCGCTTCACCTCGGCGTCCCCGGGATGCTCGGTGCCCGGACCGAAGACCTGCACGGCGCCGCATCCGACAGCGCGACGCTCGTCGTCGAGCACCACGAAGTACCGCGCCCCGTCCTTGACCTGCGACCGCCCCTCAGCCCCATACCGCCCGACAAGCTCGTCGAACGCCGCCGCCAGCAGCACCCCCAGTTCAGCGTCGTCCGCCTCGCGTTCCTCAACCTTCACGCCAGCCGCCTACGTGCTCGTCAGGCCGAGGAGGCGGGTGCCGTTGGTGCGGCAGACGGCGCGGAGCCAGGTGTCGCCCAGGTCCAGCGATTCCAGGGCTTCGAGTTGGACGGCGTACTCGTAGGGGATGTTGGGGAAGTCGGAGCCGAGGACGATGCGGTCCTGGAGGTCGGCGAGGCGGGGGATCAGGTCGCGGGGGAAGGGCATCATCGCCTCGGTGAAGGGGGTCAGGGCCATCGTCGTGTCCAGGTGGACGTTCGGGTACGACGTGAGCGCCAGGTGCTCGGCGTACTCCGGCATGCCCAGGTGCGCGATGACCGCGGTCAGCCGCGGGTGCCGCCGCAGGACCTCGCCCATCGGCCCCGGACCGGTGTGCCGGCCCGGGATCGGGCCGGAGCCGCAGTGGACGACGACGGGGACGCCGGCCTCGGCGAGCTGGCCCCACACGTCGTCGAGTTCACCGGAGCGCGGGTCGTAGTCGCCGACCTGGACATGGACCTTGAAGATCCGCGTCCCCAACTCCAAAGCCGTGCGCACATAGTCGGCCGCGGAGGGCTCAGGAAAGAACGTCCCGCTCGGCACGCAGCCGGGTGTCACGGCCGCGAAGTCCCGCGCCCACGCGTTCAACGAGGCCGCCATCCCGGGCTTGTGCGGATACACCAGCGCCGGGAACGCCCGCACTCCCAGCGAATCGAGCGTTTTCAGCCGCTCCTCCACCGAGGTCCGGTAGGTGATCGGCCACTCCGTCCCGTAGTGCGACGACGCCTGGTCGAAGTATGCCCAGACCGCGTTCAGCACCCGGTCCGGCAGGAAGTGCACATGCACGTCCACCAGCCCGTCCAGCCCGAGCCGCCGCCACCACGCCGGTACCTCCGCATCTCGCACGCCCTCTAGCCTGCCTGATCGGCCAGCCAGAGGTTGGTGAGGCCCTTGAAGTGGTTGAAGAACTTGTCGTGCTCGTGGGTCGGGTACGTCGAGGTGACGGTCTCGCGGAGCAGGCGGTCGAAGTCGGGGCCGGCCACCCAGTCCCGGACCCGCAGGTCGAAGTCGCCCAGGTGCGAGGCGCACCATTCGTGGTACTTCGCGGTTTCGAAGTGCTCGTCGGCGAGCGCGAGGTACCCGTTCAGCTTGGCCTCGTAGTCGAGCGACTCGTCGTCCGCGATCTCGAAGTACCGCTCGGTGTGCAGGTCGACGGACGAGCGGCGGCCGGTCGCCAGGCAGAAGACGGACCACTTCACCAGCGCGCTCAGCGCCCACGGGAAGTAGTAGTGCAAGGAGGTGACGGCGACGTCGGGGCAGGCGTTGGCGTAGTCGATCGGGTGGACGGCGTCGCCCTTGACCAGCATCTCGCAGGAGTTGAACTCCCAGCCGAAGAAGGCGTTCACGATCCGGCTGATCGCGACCGCCTCGTGGCCGGCGGCCGGGCTGAGGAAGTCGTGCGAGACGGCGTACCGGTTGTGCATCGGCTCGTCCGGGCGGAAGTCCATCACCATCGTCTCGGCGCCGATCGACAGCGCCCGCGCGAACTTGTCGTACTCGATGGTGGCCTGCAGGTGCATCAGCATCTCGCCGGACTGGTCGTAGGCCTGGTGCAGGTCGACCTTGTTGTTGATCCGGGACACGCCGCGCCAGCCGCCGCCGTCGAACGGCTTCATGTAGAGCGGGTACCCGAGGTCCTCGGCGATCGCGTCCAGGTCGAAGGGCCGGTTGTACTTCGCCGACGTGTACGCCCAGCGCACGTTGTCGACCGGATTCTTGTACGGCACCAGCACGGTCCGCGGGATCTTCAGACCGAGCCGGAGCATCGCGCAGTACGCCGAGTGCTTCTCCATCGACTGGAACGTGAACGGCGAGTTCAGCAGGTAGGTGCCGTTCATCAGCGCGGCCTTCTTCAGCCACTCGCGCGGGTGGTAGTACCAGTACGCGAGCCGGTCGATCACCAGCCCGACCCGGACCGGGTCGTTCAGGTCGAACGGCTCGATGGTCAGCCGACGGGACCCGAACTCGTGCTCGCGCCCGTCGATCGTCACCGGCCCGACCCGCTGCAGCAGTGCCTCGAACGCCTGCGGCCAGTCCTCCTCGGCCCCGAGCAACAACCCGATCAGATGACGCGAACGATCACTCACGTGAGTCTCCTCAGCAGAATCGGGGCAGATGGTGGGCGATCTGCTGCCGCCACCAGGGCCAGTCGTGTGCTACGTCGTACCCCCACAGGTCCAGCTCATGCGGGATGCCTTTGTCCTTCAGTACGGCGGCCGTGGCGCGGGCCGACGGCAGGGAGCCTGTCGGGTGCGTCTCCCAGTCGCCCTGGCCCACGGTGAGCAGGATGAACAGCCGGCTCCGTAGCCACTCCAGGTGGTCGCCGGACAGGTTGGGCAGGTAGTCGGCCGGGTTGTTGAAGTACGTCGCGTCGCCGCGCTCGCCCCACGCGTGCCAGCTGGCCGCGTCGTAGTTGCCCGACTGGCAGATCGCGATCGGGAACAGGTCGGCGCGCTTGAACGCAAAGTTCAGGGCGTGGAACGCGCCCAGACTGCAGCCGGTGGTGATGATGTCGCTGACGCCCGGTGAGTCCGACCCGATCGCCGGCACCACCTGGTCGACGATCCAGGACTCGTACAGCTCGTGCCGGCGGGCCCGGTCCTCGAGCTGGATGCTGCGGTCCGACCAGCTCACGTGATCGTAGGAGTCGACGCAGTACAGCTTCACCCGGCCTGCCTCGATCAGCGGGGCGACCGCGTCGACCATGCCGTTGTTCTCGTAGTCCCAGGCGCGTCCCTGCTCGCTCGGGAAGACCAGGACCGGCCGGCCGTAGTGGCCGTACCGGATCAGGGTGCCGCGGCGGTCAAGCCCCGGCGCCTCCAGCTCGACCTGTTCCCGTTCCATCAGCCCCACCCCAGGTCTGTCGCAGTAGCTCCGTCAGATCAGGATCCAGCACATCCCGCCAGGCTGTGAAGTTGTGCATGTCGGGAGTTTCGTCGAGCGTCGCATCCAGCCCGAGCTCGGCCAGCCGGGCGGCCATCACCCGGTTGTTGTGCACGTTCTCCTCGGTGGTTCCCGCGGTCATCGCGATGCTGGGGGTGCTCGGCGCCGTGGTTGCCGTCAGCACCTGCTCGACGAACCCGGTCACCTCGGCGTAGAACTCGAACCCGGACTCCTGCGGGTCGGTCTGCGGCGTGAAGAACGACCCCGACTGCAGGAACAACGCGGAAAACGTGTTCGGAAACTGCCATTCCGCGTGCAGCGCCGCGAGCGCCCCCAGACTTGCGCCCATCAGCACAGGCCGCCGGCTCAGGTACTGCTCCCGCACGGCCGGTACGACGTACTGCGTGAGCGCCTCGGCGTACTGCGGGTTCGCGGCGTACCAGAGGTTGCGGGACGTCGGCCGGAGCAACGCCAGCCGGAACGCCGGCAGCGCACCGGAGGCGACCATCGCGCCGGCGTAGTGCGTCAGACCGGCGTACGACGCGAACTCGGGCCCGTCGTGGGACAGCAGCAGCGGCAGTTCGAACGCCGGCGCGATCCCGTCCGGCGCCCACACCTGGACGTCGACCGGCCCGACCGGCGAGTCGACGGCGAGCGGCGTGAGCGTCGACGGAAGCGGCGGTACGGCGATCCAGGCCGGCTCGACGTATCCGGGTAGCGGCAGCCACGAGTGGTCGCCGAACGCGCCGCCGACCACCCGCGGGTTGGTGGGGTCCGTCCGCATGCCGAGGTCGGCGATGTCGAACAGGTACTCCATCCGGTGCACCGACGGGCGCGGCAGCCGCAGCTCCCAGCCGTAGTCGACGGGTTTGAACTCGAGCATCTCCGCCGCGAGCCCCAGCTCCTGCCACAGGCGGACGCCCGTGAACGCATGTGCGGCATCGCCGAGGCGGAAAACCACCTCGGCACCTTCGACTGCGCTCACGACCATCCGACCACGGTACCCACGCAAACACTGTCACCAGCTGTCAGCGATGGGGTTCTATCGTGGGAAGGTGGTCGATCTCACCGATATCCGCGACATCACCGCGGAGCTCCCGCGCAGCTACGAGGTGCTGGTCCGCGACCAGATCAAGTTCCGCGTCGGCCAGATCGTCTATCTCGCGGTCTCTCGCGACGAGGAGACGATCGGCATCGGCTTCCCTCGCGAGGAGCGGGCCGCCGCGCTGGCCGCCGAGCCCGACAAGTTCTTCGCGCCGCGTCCGTCCGACGAGCGCTACCAGTGGATCCAGGTCCGCCTCGCGGCGCTCGACCGCGAGGAGCTCCGCGAGCTGATCATCGACGCCTGGGCGCTGTGCGTCCCGAAGAAGGTCCGCGCCGAGTTCTTCGGCAGCTAGGACGTCACCACCACCGGCGTGTCCTTGCTGCCGATCAGCCCGAGCAGGGCGACCGCCTCGGCCTCGATCGCGTCTCGTACGGCGGCCGTGACCGGCGCGTGCGTGGTGACCCGCAGGCTCGCGTCGGCGCCGCGGTGGTGCCGCCAGTCGGCCGCGTAGTCGCCGTCGATCAGGACCGTGCCCATCGCGGCGCCGTTGCCGGGCGGCAGCGGCACCGCTCGCTTGAACGGGTTGACCCGCCGCCGGTCCGCGTGCGACAGCAGCAGGTTGTCGAACTCCGGCAGGAACCGGATCGGCGCGGGCGTGTCCGCGGCCGGCAGCGGCCCGTCCGGTACGTCGAACAGCTCCCGCCCGTCCTCATCGGCGTACACCTTCAACCCGGGGCGGAGCCGGTCCACGACCTCACGCAACTTCGTCAGCCCCGACCACATCTGGACGTCGGCGACACTCGCCGGACCGAACGCCGCCAGGTACCGCAGCACCAGACCGTCGATCGACGGGTTCGTGACCGGCGCCCGGCCGAGCCAGCTCTCGATCGTCTGCAGTGCGGCCGGACCGGTCTCGCCCCAGACACCGCGGGGCGTCACCTGGACGGTGCCGGCCAGATAGCTGACGGCGTACGCCATCGCGTTCGCGTCCCAGTCCGGCCAGCGCTCGCCGAGCACCTCCCGGAGCCGGCTGCGGCTGTACGGCTGCCGGCTCATCAGATCCGTGCCGAACGCAACGACAGCGTCGATGTCGGCGCCGGCCAGCTGTTTGCCGAACGCGCCGCGCAGGCCGCGGTCCGCGACCGGATGAATCAGCGGCCACATCATCAGGCAGTCCTCGGCGGTGACGAGATGGATCGTCGACCGCAGCAGCGAGGCGCGAACGACCCGGCGCTCGGTCATCAGCGTGGACAGCTCGGCCGGGTCGAAGCCCTCGAGCCTCGACCACAGCGCGACGTACGCGGCCAGCGGGGCCTGCGCCTGCAGCCCCACCAGCCGCTCGATCAGCTCGGCGACCGGTCCGCTCTCGCGGCGCAGCAGCTGCTGACGCTGGAGGGTCGCGCGGTTCAGGTCCCGCCGGCTCAGCACGCGGATCGATGCGTTCATCGGGCAAGCGTACGGAAGAAGGCGCGCACGTCCTCGACCAGCAATTCGCCGCACTCCATCGCCGGGAAGTGGCCGCCGACGGCGAAGTCCGACCAGTGCGCGACGCGGCGCTCCGGATCGGCGATCCGGCGAACCACCGGGCTGCTGTTGAAGACCGCCCAGGCGGACGGCACCGACGACTCCGCACCCCAGCCGAGATCGGAGTGCGCCGCCTCGTACAGGAACCGGGCAGCGCTCGCACCCGCACGGCAGAACCAGTAGATGCTGACCAGCGTCAGCAGCTGGTCCCGGTCGACGGACTCCTCGGGTGACCTCGCCGGATCCGTCCACGTCTGGAACTTCTCCGCGATCCACGCCAGCTGCGCGACGGGTGAATCGGTCAGCCCGGCAGCGATCGTGTCCGGCGTGTGGTTCTGCAGATCCAGGTAGCCACGTCCCGCCTGCCACGCCGCCTTGGCCTCCTGGACGGCCGCCAGATCCTGCTCGTCGAGGCCGTCCGGCAGCGGTACGAACTCGCCGGCCAGGCTGAGCGTCCCCCGGTCGCTGTTCACGTGGGTGCCGATCACCCGGTCGGGCACCGTGGCGCCCAGATGCCCGGTGATGCCGGCACCGATGTCACCGCCCTGCGCGCCGAACCGCTCGTACCCGAGCCGCGTCATCAGCTCGGCGAACGCGGCCGTGGTCCGCCCCAGCTCCCAGCCGCCGCCGGACAACGGGGTCGAGAACCCGAACCCCGGCAGCGACGGCACGACCACGTGGAAGGCGTCGGCAGCGTCGCCGCCGTACGCGACCGGATCCGACAGCGGCCCGAGCAGCCGCAGGAACTCGACCGCCGACCCCGGGTAGCCGTGGGTGATCAGCAACGGCGTCGCGTCCGGCTCGGGGGAGCGGACGTGGAAGAAGTGGATCACCTGACCGTCGATCTCGGTCGTGTACTGCGGATAGCTGTTGAGCTCCTGCTCCGCCTTCCGCCAGTCGTACGACGTCCGCCAGTACTCGGCCAGGTCGTACAGGTAGCCGCCGGGGATACCGCGGCTCCAGTCGTCGCTGTCGCCCGGGACCGGACGCGGCCGGCGGGTGTGCTCGAGCCGGAACTTCAGGTCGGCCAGCTCGGCGTCGTCGATGTCGATCAGGAACGGGTGGATCTGCGGTGTGTTCGTCATGCTTCGACCGTAGAAGCCACTGCGGAAGACTTCCTTCCGCAATGTGCGTCATTCTGGAGAAATGCTGAACACGTCGGCTCGTCTGCTCCGGTTGTTGTCCCTGCTCCAGACCCGCGCCCTGTGGACCGGTCCCGAGCTGGCCGAGCGGCTGGACGTCAGCACCCGGACGATCCGCACCGACGTCGACCGGCTGCGGCAGCTCGGCTACCCGGTGGAGGCCGCGCCCGGTCTCACCGGTGGCTACCGGCTGGGCGCCGGCGGCGCGCTGCCCCCGCTGCTGCTGGACGACGACGAAGCGGTGGCGGTCGCGATCGGGCTGCGGACGGCCGCCAACGGAGGCGTGGAGGGCATCGGCGAGACCTCGATCCGGGCCCTGGCCAAACTGGAGCAGGTGCTGCCGCCACGTCTGCGCCATCGGGTGAGTGCAATGCAGTCGGCGACGCTCGCCGTACCGGCGACCGGGCCGAAGGTCGACGCCGACGTGATGATCGCGATCGCGGCCGCGATCCGCTCCGAGCACCGGCTGCGCTTCGACTACGCGAGCCACGACGGGAGCGCGAGCAGCCGCGAGGTCGAGCCGCACCGGCTGGTCGTCATGGGACGCCGTTGGTACCTGATCGCCTGGGACCCGGACCGCGACGACTGGCGGACGTTCCGCGCCGACCGGATCACGCCGAAGATCCCCGGCGGTCCGCGGTTCACGCCCCGGGAGCTGCCGGAGGCCGAGGTCACCGCGAGGTTGCAGCGCGGCGTCGGCACCGCGACCTGGCGGTACGTCGCCCGCGTGTTGCTGCACGGGCCGGCCGCCGAGATCCGCGCCAAGCTCCCACTGCCCGTGGAGATCGAGGAGCTCGGCCCGGACCGTTGCCTGATCCGGCTCGGCTCCGACACGCCGCAGATGCTGACGCTCTACCTGGGGCTGCTGGACGTCGACTTCGAGGTCCTCGACGCGCCCGAGCTCTCGGCCGCGCTCCTCGCCCTGTCCGATCGTCTCCGCCGGGCGGCTCTTTCGGGTGCCCCTGGCAACGACCGGTCATCCTCTGGTAGTAGTCCGGAACCATCCTGACGGCCGATGGGTACGGCGTCTTCGCGACGCACCCTGGAATCATGACCGGGGACTTCCTGCCGCAACGCCGCAAGGCGTCGGTGCTCAGCCAAGCCGTGACCGTCGTGATCCTGCTCGCCGCCGCCGCGGTCGGCCTCTGGCTGTTCGCCTAGGTGTCCCAGCGCACGTCGGCCTCGCCGGGCCGGACCACGCCCGCCTCGTAGGCGACGACGACGGCCTGGACCCGGCTGGACAGGCCGAGCTTCGCCAGCACCGAGCTCACGTGGGTCTTGACTGTGGTCTCGCTGACGAACAACTTGGTCGCGAGGTCGCGGTTCGACAGACCGCGGGCCATCCACACCAGGATCTCGCGTTCCCGTTCGCTCAGCTGGGACAGCAGTCCGGCCCAGCGGGCGTCGGGTCGCGACGGCGCGCTGACCGTCGGACCGCCGTCGACCTGGCGCTCCAGCTCCATGCAGCGCTCCAGCAGCACCCGGGTCGAGGCCGGATCGACGAGCGAGTCGCCGCGGTGCACCGCCCGGACGGCAGACACCAGCAGATCCGGATCGGTGTCCTTCAGCAGGAACCCGGACGCTCCCGCGCGAACGGCGGCCAGCACGTACGCCTCGTCGTCGAACGTCGTCAGCACCAGAACGGCGGGCCGCGACCGCCCGGCCTCCCGGTTCGCGCTGGTGATCCGCTCGGTGGCGACCAGACCGTCCATCACCGGCATCCGGATGTCCATCAGGACGACGTCCGGGTCGTGCTGCTCGATCAGCCGGAGCGCCTCCTCGCCGTTCTCTGCCTGCGCGACCGTGGTCAGGTCCGGCTCGTGGTCCAGGATCATTGCCAGACCCATCCGGATCACGCCCTGGTCGTCGGCCACCAGGATCCGGATCGGCCCTGGTTCCGAGGTCACTTCTGCGGCGGCAGCCATGCCTGCACTCTCCATCCACCCAGGGGGCCGGCCGCGACGGCGAGCGTGCCGCCGACCGCTGTGGCCCGTTCCCGCATCCCGATCAGTCCGTTGCCGCGGCCGCTCTCCTTGCGGCGCGCGGTCTCCAGCACGTTCACCGGCGGCGGCCCGCCGTTCCCGTTGTCGTCGATGGTCAGCAGCTCGCCCTGCGGACCACTCTGCCAGGTGACCCGCGCCGCGGTCGCCTTGGCGTGCACCATCACGTTGGTCAGTGCTTCCTGGATGATCCGCACCGCGGTCAGGTCGGTGGCCGACGTCAGCTGCCGCTGCCGCGGCGGAAGGTCCATCGTGACGTCGATCCCGACCGCCTTCAGCCGCTCGCCCATCCGCGCCACGTCGGCCAGGTCCGGCACCGGCGCGGTCCCGCCGCCCGATCCGGTGTCGCCGGCGATCTGCGGCGAGGCTGTGTTCAGCACCCGAACGGTCTCGCGCATCGCGGTCAGCGCCTCCTTGCCGCTGGCAATGATCCAGCGGATCGCCTCCCGCAGTACCTCGGGACGCTGGTCGGCCACCCGGTCCGCGGCCTGCGCCCGGATCACGACCGCGCTCACGTGGTGCGAGATCACGTCGTGCAGGTCGCGGGCGATCCGGGTCCGCTCGGCCACCGCGGCCCGCTCCGCCTCGACCGCGCGCAGCCGGACCAGCTCGGCGTTGCGCTGCTCGAGCAGTGCGACGGACTTGCGGCGCCGGCGCGCGTCCGCACCCAGCAGCACCATCCCGCAGATCAGTGCCTCCGCGAACACGAACAGTGACACGTCGATGTACGAGTACAGGCTCGACACGTCCCGGGGGAGGCTCCGGTACCGGTCGCCGTACAGGATCGCCCGGTTGACGCGGCTGAGGACGATCGCGACCACGGTCGGCAGCCCGATCATCAACCCGGCCAGGCTGCCCATCGTGAAGAACAGACACGTGAACCGCCGGACGCCCGCTGACGCCGCCAGATACCCGACGACGAGCAGCGGCACCAGATGGATCTCGGACTGCAGCGCCGCGTCGCTGATCTCGGGCTGACCGAACATCGTCAGGCCGAGCTGCGCCGCCAGGCCGGTCCCGACCGCGGCGTACAGGAACGGGTAGAGCACAGAGACGATGACGAGCATCGCGCGCGGGATCCGGCGGACGAACGCGACCGTGGCGACCAGGAACACGCCTGTCACCACCGAGACCGCCGGGTTGTGCGGGCGCAGACCGGTGCCGTTGACGAAGTTCAGCGTGACGAACCAGACCAGCCCGATGAGCGCAGCGAGCAGCACATCCTGCTGCCCCTGCGACAATCGGCGCCAGATACCCTTCACGTCGCCCAGGGTAGTCAGCCTGTGTTCGCCAAAGCTTCATCTGCCCGGACGGGCGCTCGCTCCAACTTTTGGAGGAGGCTCGGCGTCCGAACTGATACTCAGGGGCTACAGATGGGGCATCAGAACGGTCCCTGGGACCGATGTGCCCGCCGCCCTGATCCGAAAGGCTGTACCCCATGAGTGACGACCTGCCGCCGCGCCCGGACGGTGCGGCGCGGACCCGGTTGCTGTCCGTGATCGGTGTGGTCGGGGTCGGTGCGGTCGCCGGATCGTTGCTGCTGTGGCACGGGCAGGTCACCGACGTGCTGGGCCTGGGCGCGGACAAGACGCCCGTGGTGTCGACGGTCGGTGCACCCGCGATCGGCGGACCTCCCGCGACGACGCTCGTCACTCCGACGCCGTCGCGCCGTACGACGAAGACGCCGGCGACGCCTACGAGTCAGCCGACTCCGCCCAGGACGGCCACGACTCCCACCAAGAAGCCGACGCAGAAGCCCACCAAGAAGCCGGCGAAGACCTCGCGTGAGGAGAGCATCGAGGGCCTCTCGCCGACGCTGAAGAAGCGGCTGACGAAGGCGATCGCGGCCGCGAAGGCCGACGGCGTCACGATCCGGATCACCTCCGGCCGGCGCAGCGCGGCGAAGCAGCAGCGGCTGCTGAACGAGGCGATCAAGAAGTACGGCTCGTACAAGGCGGCGACGCGCTGGGTGCTGCCGCCGAAGTACTCCGCCCATGTGCAGGGCAAGGCTGTGGACATCGGTCCGACGGCCGCCATGACCTGGCTGAACAAGAACGGCTGGCGGTACGGCGTGTGCCGCCGGTACGACAACGAACCGTGGCACTTCGAGGCGCTCACAACGCCCGGCACGAAGTGCCCGCCGCGCGAACCGCACGCGGTGGCCAAGGCAGATTGATGACTAGGGGGATCTTCGAATGACCATGACCTACGCCCAGCCCTTGACCCGGCGCTACACGCGCGCCCGGCTCGCCGTACCCGCCCTGTGGCGCCAGGTGATCCGGACCGGTGACAAGACGGAGCACACGATGCCGGAGCCGGATCGTTCCGCGTACACCCAACTGGAGATCTACGACGGCATCCTGGCCGCGTTCGAGCGTCGCGACGAGGTCGCCGCGGTGCTGCGGGCCGCCGCCGACCGCGCGACCGCCGTACGGCGCCTGCGTGACGAGTTCGGCCTCAGCCACCTGCAGGCGACCGCGCTGATCGACCTGCCGCTCACCACCGAGTGCCGCGATCGGATCGCGCACCGTGCCGAGGAGCTCCGCGCCGCCCTCGAGCGCTGACCCGCGCCCTCCGCGCGAGCCGCGTCTCGGTGGTGGCGGCTCGCGTGGACCTGCGCGGTTTGCGTGCCGTGGGGAGGATGGAGGGGTGATCACGATCGAGCAGGCCGGACGACTGCGCAAGGCCGGGGTGCTGTGGACACCGTCGGCCGGGGATCGTTTCGTCGTACCGGACCGCGACATGGACGACGACGTGTTCGTGGTGAGCGACATGACCGTCGAGGTGCACGACTATCAGGGCAGCAAAGTGATCGGCTTCAACGGCACCACGGAGTGGGCCCTGGACAGCATCGAGCAGCGCGAAGTCATCTGGCTTCCGCGCGAGGAGCAGCTGCGCGCCCTCCTCGGCCCGCACTTCCGGTCCCTCGAAGCCACGCCCGACGGCTACCGGGTCAATCTGACCAGCGGTTCCTGCACCGCGGACGACGCCGAGCAGGCCTACGCCGAAGCGGTCCTCCAACTGCTGGACGCCTAGCCGGTCGCGCGCCAGTACTGCTTCTTGTCCTTGTCCTTGACGCTGTAGCCGAGACCCGCGAGCTCTCCGCGGAGCTCTCGCAGGTCGGCCTTGCCCTTGTCTCCCTGGTCGAACGCCTTCGACCGGGCCCTGAGCAGCGCGTTGGCGGCCGGGGACAGGTCCGGATCGGCCTCGACCCAGCGGCGGAACTCGGACGCGTGCGGGTCGCCGGCCTCCGACCACGGGTAGCCGTGCGCGCGGAACGCGGCGGCGATCTTCGGACTCTCGGAGGTGAACTGGTCGTGCTTCTCGCGGGCCAGTTCCTTCGACGATGCGTCCTGCAGCACGATCTCCTTACCGTCCAGGAACGCGACCGCTACCTTGCCGCGCGGCACGGTGACGGTGGTCTGGTTCTTCAGGAACTCGACCGACCGGCCGGTGATCGTGACCTTCAACGTGTCGTCGAGCGCCATCCCGGCGAGCAGGACGCCGCCCACGAGCCCGGCGGCCACGCAGATCACCACGACCCACCAGCTGTCCCAGGCCGCGATCAACCGCAACGGGCCCTGGAACGGCACCCACTCGCGCCCCTCCGCCCACTCGGCGATCCGCGGCAGGAAGAACCCGAGCACCAGCCCGGCCAGCGGCAGCCCGCCGAACAGCAGCGCCTTGTCCGCGGCGGAGTGCCCGATCACCGTGCGATCCGCAGTCGTCGACCCCATGGCACGAACGTAGCGTGACGGCGTGAAACTACAGTATCGACCGACGGCAACCGAAGGAGCCACGTGACGGACGGGATCTGGCTGCGGTTCCTCAGCGGTCCGGACATCGACGGGCTGGGGCTGACCCGGCGGGAGATCGTCGACGCCGTGGAGGACGCGGTACGCGAGCACGGCGAGGGGCGGACCAGTTTCGAGCCGCGCGTGCACCTCACCCCGGACAACGGCGGGATCGGGCACTTCAACATCCTCCGCGGACACCTCGACGGCCTCGGGGAGCACGGGATCTCCGGCGTGAAGGTGGTCGGCGACTTCGTGCCGAACTACCGCAAGGGCCTGCCGAGCGAGCTCGCGATGGCGACCCTGTTCGACCCGACCACCGGCGTACCGCTGGCCGTTCTCGACGCGACCATGATCACCGCGGCCCGGACCGGTGCCATAACGACCGTCGGCGCCCGGCATCTCGCGCGGCGGAACAGCAAGATCCTCGCGCACGCCGGCGCCCGCGGCACCGCCTGGTGGAACGTGACCATGCTCGACGACCTCTTCGATCTCGACGAGATCCGGGTGACGTCGCGGCGGCCGGAGTCGCGGGAGAAGTTCGCGGCGGACCTGTCGGCGGAGCTGACCACGCCGGTGCGGGTGTGCGCGACCGCGGAAGAGGCCTTCGACGGCGCCGACGTTTTGGTCGAGGCGACGCGGCTCACCGAGCCCGAGCCGCTGCTGCGTACGGCGGCGGTGCGGCCGGGCGCGTTCGTCGTACCGTACGGGACCGTGTCGGCGGTCGAGCTCGACCTGCTCGACGTCATGGACAAGGTCGTCGTGGACGACTGGCGCGAGGCGCAGTCCGGGCGGTTCGGGTCGCTGCGCCGGCACGTGGACAGCGGGCGGCTGTCGCCGGAGACGCTGTACGCCGAGATCGGCGAGATCGTTGCGGGCCGCAAACCCGGCCGCGAGAACGATGCCGAGCGCAACCTCTTCTGGCATCGCGGCCTGTCCTTGCTGGACGTCGCGATCGCCCACCTGATCCTGCGCCGCGCCGAAGCCGCCGACGCCGGCACGATGCTGCGGTTCCACTGATGATCGTCGACGATCCCGCCGACCTGGATCCGGCGAGCCCGGAACCGATCGAGCTGGCGCCGGCCCTCCTCGACCGGCTGGCCGCGATCCGCGGCGCCGCGCTGGAAACGCTCCGGTCCGGCGAGCCCGTGTACGGCGTGAACACCGGCATGGGCAACCTCAGCAAGATCCGCCTGACCGAGGCCGAACAGCGCGTCCACCAACACAACCTGCTGCTCGGCCGTGCGGTCGGCGGCCCGCCCTGGCTCCCGCCCGACGAGGCCCGCGCGGTCCTGATCGCCCGCCTCCGAACCTTCCTCACCGGCGACGCCGCCGTCTCGGTCGAACTCCTCCACCAGTTGACAGCCCTGATCAACAGCGGCTTCACGCCGGCCATCCCCGCAGAGGGCGCCGGGTCCGCCGGCGAGATCATCCCGCTGGCCCACGCCGCGGGCCCCTTGGCCGGCCTCGGGTGGGTTCAAGACGGTCCGGGCGTGCGGTCCGCGGCCGGTGTGTTGCCGGGGTTCGAGCTCGGCCCCAAGGAAGGGATCGCCTTGCTGGCTGGTATCCCCGGGGCGACCGGGCGCGCGGCCCTTGCCGCGGAGCGCGCGCGGAAGCTTGCTGATCAGCTCACGGCCGTGGGGGCGGGGGCGATCGCGGTGATCGGGGCCAGTCGGGATCCGTACCGCCGGGCCGCGGGGCGTGGGGACGACGTACTGGCGGCGGAGCTGGCGCGCTTGCGGGAGCTCGCAGGTCCCGAGGCGGAGCCGCGGAGTCTGCAGGCGCCGGTCTCGTTCCGGGTGGCGGGACACGTGGTGGCGCACGTGCGACGCACGGTGGAGCAGTTGGACGGCGCGATCGAGCGAGCGTTCACCGGCGTGACGGACTCCCCGGCGTACCTCGACGGCGAGTTCGTCAGCACCGCCGGGTTCCACGGGATCGAGCTCGCGGCGTACTGCGATCACCTGACCGCCGCGTTGGCGCACGCCGCGGAAGTCTCGGCTGCGCGGCTGCACCGCCTGCTCGACCCGGCGGTCACAGGCCTGCCCGCGCAGCTCGCCCACGATCCCGGTCCGCAGGCCGGCCTGGTCGCCGTCCACAAACGCGCCGTCGCCACCACGCACCAGCTCCGCCGCCTGACGTTGCCGACGGCAATCAGTACGGCGGAGACGTCCAACGGCCAGGAGGACGTCCAGACCTTCTCCTGGGAAGCCGCCGGCAACCTCCTTGAAGCAATCCGCCTGACCCGCATCACCCTCGCCTGCGAACTCCTCGCCGTACGCCAAGCCTTCGCCCTGTCCACCCGAGACATCCCACCAGGCCTCCAGAACCTGATGCACGCGGTCGACGCCGCCGTCCCCCCGATCACCACCGACCGCCCCTTCGGCGAAGACCTGACCCGCCTGCTCAGCAACGTCATGCACGGCAACTGAGGAGGAGGTGTTCGGTGAGTCGAGAGTTCTACTCCCACGCGCGGTTGTACGACCTGATGTTTCCCGGTGGCGGGCCGGCGGTCGACTTCTACCGGGCCGCGGCTGCTCGGCACGGCGGGCGCGTGCTGGAGCTCGGGTGCGGCACCGGGGACAAGCTGATCCCGATCGCGTCGGACGGGCATTCGTGCGTCGGCCTGGATTTCTCGACGGACATGCTGCTGAGGCTGAGGGTAAGGCGAGCGATCGTGGCGCAGCGGTCGAATGGGTGCGGGGCGACATGCGGTCCTTCGATCTGGGCCGCACCTTCGACTTCGTGTTCAGCACCGCCAATTCCCTGCTGCATCTGCAGGAGGCCGAGGATCTGGTGAGCTGCTTCCGGTCGGTGCGCAGGCACCTGGCTCCTGGAGCGCGGTTCGTCTTCGATGTCTTCAACCCGAGCGTGTCCCTGCTCGCCGAAGCCGACGGCGTACGGCGCACGCGGGAGTCGTTGTCGTTCGTGGATCCCAGCCGTGGCGTGGTCCGCGTCGACGTCGCCGAGACATACGATGCGGCCGCGCAGGTCACCCGCGGGACGTGGTACCTCTCGACCGACTCCGAGCCCGACTTCGTCGTCGTACCACTCGAGATCAGAAGTATTTTCCCGCAGGAGTTGCCACTGCTCGTCGCCCGCGGCGGTCTCCAGCTCGTCGACCGCCTCGGCGACTGGTCCGGCACTCCGTTCGCCGCCGGTGCGTCGCTTCAGCTCTGCATCTGCCAGTCCGTGTGAGAGGCGCCTCGTCCAGTCGACAGGCAGTTCGTGGTGAAGCTGCAAGTAGCCCGCGCGGGGTTTGTGTCGTTGGCATGGTGCGAGGGTCGTGTCGGTGGAGTGGAGGAGTTCTCTTGAAGCGGTTCGTGGCACCGCCGAACTGGCCGATTCCGCCCGGGCGCAACTGGATCCCGCCGGAGAGTTGGCGCCCGGATCCGTCCTGGCCGCCGGCGCCGCCGGGCTGGCACTTCTGGCGCGACGGCAACGGCAAGGCGGTGCTCGGCCCGATCGGCCGGTACGGCGCCCCGTCCCGCCGGGCCGCGTACGCCGGGGCCGCGTCGCTGCTCGTCTTCATCGCGGTGAACATCTGGGCGGTGTCCGTGATCGGCCTGTTCGGTGGCGGATCGGACGACCCCGCGGCCGTGACGTTCGTGGCGGAAACGCCGTCCGCCGGTCCGGCCGCCGGCTCGACGACGACTCCCGTCGGACAGCAAACGCCACCGCGGACGACTGTGGCGCCGGAGAAGGCCGCGACGTCCCGGCCGGCCGAGCGGCCGACCTCGCGCCCGACCCGGACGTCGACCACCAGGACGCCCGAGCGGAGCGCGCCGACGCCGACCCGCGCGACCGTCAGTACGCCGGTGACACCGCCGCGCGCGACCAGCCGACCGTCGACCCGCGAGCAGATCCTCCGGCAGTACTGCATCGACCGCGGCATCGACCCGTCCTGGTGCGATCCGGCCAACTGGGAGCACCGGCGCCCTTGACGCCGGCCGGGGTCGGCACGCATCCTTAACCACATGGTTCTGAAACCAACTGGTTATGAAGATGGGTTGACCGGTGTCTTCGCGGCGCTCGCCGACCCGACCCGCCGGGCGATCTTGACCCGGCTCAAGCGCGGCGACGCGACGGTGGCCGAGCTCGCGGCGCCGTTCAGCATGTCGCAGCCGGCCGTCTCCAAGCACCTGAAGGTGCTCGAGCAGGCCGGTCTGATCAGTCGCTCGCAACGGGCGACCGCCCGGCTCAGCCACCTCGAGGCGGAGCCGCTCCGGGCGGCCGTCGGCTGGTTGATGGACTACCGCGGCTACTGGACGGAGAGCTTCGACCGTCTGGACGACCTGCTCGACGACCTGCAGGGGGAGTCGTGAAGATCGTCGCCGAGCCGGGCGTGCCGCAGGTCGTCGTCGTCCGGGAGTTCCGCGCGCCGCGGGACCTGCTGTTCCGCGCGTACACCGAGCCCGAGCTGGTGAAGCGCTGGCTCGGGCCGGCCGGGCTCGAGCTGGTCGTGAACCAGCTCGACCCGCGGCACGGCGGGCGCTGGCGGTGGACGCACTACGACAGCGACGGCAAGGGCTACGCCTTCCACGGGCTGTACCACGGGTCGCCGACGCCGGAGCGGATCGTGCAGACGTACGAGTTCGACCAGGCGCCCGGCACCGTCTACCTGAATCTGATCACCTTCGACGAGGCCGACGGGGTCACCACCTTGACGCAGAACACCGTGTTCTTCGCCGTCGAGGACCGGGACCTGTACGTCGACGGCGGGATGGAGCGCGGTCTTCGCGCCTCGATGCGGAACCTCGACGCCCTCGTCACCGAACTGGCCGAGGAGGCCCACCCATGATGCTCGAGAACAAATCCGCGGTCGTGTACGGCGCGGCCGGACCGATCGGCGGCGCGGTCGCGAAGGCGTTCGCCGCCGCGGGCGCGACCGTCCACCTCGCCGGACGGACGGCCGAACGCCTGGAACGGGTCGCCGACGAGATCCGCGCGAACGACGGCAAGGCTGAGATCGCGGTCGTCGACGCCCTCGACGAGGCCTCCGTCGACGAACACGCCGCGACCCTCGACCGGATCGACATCTCGTTCAACTTGATCGGCCATCGGCAGTACTTCGGGAAGCCGCTGATCGAGCTGTCCCTCGCCGAGGTCGAGGAACCGGTCCGGAACATGCTGCGCACGTACTACCTCACGTCCCGGGCGGCTGCCCGGCGGATGGTCGAGCAGGGCTCGGGCGTGATCCTGACCTTCGGCGGGTACGGCGACCCGGCGCCGAACCTCGGTGCCTTCCAGGCCGGATTCGGCGCCGTCGAGGCGATGCGGCGGACGCTGGCCGCCGAGCTCGGCCCGCACGGCATCCGGGTGGTCACGCTGCAGACCAACGGCATCCCGGAGTCGAACCCGGACACCTACCCGGAGGACTTCCGGCGCGAGGTCGCGGAGCACACCGCCGCCCAGACGATGCTGAACCGCGCCGCCACCCTGTCCGACGTCGGCGCCACCGCCGTCTTCGCCGCCTCCGACCTCGCCCGCTCCATCACGGGCACCGCCCTGAACATCACCGCCGGCGCGGTGGTCAACTGAGGCATGTCTGACAATCCAGCGCCTACTGCGGGGCACTCGGCACGGCACCTCGCCGCACGTGAGCAAAGGCCACGATGCGCCGCATCGAGACCTTCGCTCCCGCACGCCGAGCTACCGCACCGAGCACCTCCTCGCGACGGCGCTGGATTATCAGACATGCCCTAGTGCCCTCGCCAGAGAGGCCGAGGTTGTTACGCGGCGCCGAGCTCGTGGCGTGAGCCAACTGGGGAGCCGCTCCCACTGCCCGTTTCGCTGACGCGCGCGGGACGGTGTCGCCACGTCGCGGTGGGCTGAGACAAGCCGTGGTGTCTGGGGACCTGATATTGCTTATCTCGGGTTACCGTTGCCTGTCTCAGGCCCGGTTTGGTGTGTCCTGTCGCGCCGCGCCTGACCCGCACCGCGACCAGAACGAGCCGGCGAGCCGACGGCGCGGCGACCCCGCCACTGCACGGCATCGGGGGACGACTGAGGGGTTGACCCCTCAGTTGGCCGGTTGACCGCTCGCCTGCCGCAGGGACAACCGGCAAGCTCAGGGGTCAACCCCTCAGATGGCTGGCTCAGCTCGAGCGCTGGGCCGGGCGAGTGGGGACCCGAACCTGCCTTGGAGAGGCTCAGCTGAGGAAGTCGATGGTGCGGCCGTGGCCGGATGCGGCTTGGTATACAGGCCATGCGATCGCGAGGTCCTGCCAGGGGAGGCCCACCGGTGCGTAGACGGTGATCTCCGCTGCCGACTGCCGTCCCACGGCCGCGCCGGTCAGCACTTCAGTCAGCGTCACGGCGACTTCGGCGCCGAGGCCGACGTTGCCCAGGGCACCCATTTGTACGGCGAGTGCGCGGTCGTCGACCACCACGCGTGCGGTCGACAACAGGTCGGCGCCGAGCTCGATCTTGCCGGGCTCGTCGGCGCCCAACGTGGTGAGGTGAAGGCCGGGCCGAGCGTCGGCCGCCGTGAGCAGCGGCTCGCGCGACCAGGTGGCGAGGACAACGACATCCGCCGCCGCGGCGACCGCTCTCGGGTCATTCACCACAACACCTGGAATCCCTTGGCCGGCGAGGAATTCTGCCGCCCGCGCTGGTGCGACGTCCTGCACGACGAGGCGATCGACCCGCCGGAGGGCGATCAGACCGGCAAGCACCATGGCGGCCTGCGCGCCGGCCCCGACTACCCCGACGGCGACACCACGCGTACGGCGTTGGTCGGGCTGCTCAGCGCGTACTGCCGTGCGATCGCCTGGACCCACAGCGCCCGTGCCCTCGAGCGTTCCTGCTGGGGCCAGGACATCCGTGGCGAGAGCGGCTGCCAGGCCGGTGCGCCAGGCGGTGATGGTGGAGCTGTCGAGGAGGGCGAGGAGCGAGCCGTCCGTCAGATCGTGGAGGCAGACGACACCGCGCAGCGCCGGCGTGGCTTCCGGGAACTTGGCGTTGACCTTCACGGTGTACGCCGGGATCCCCGGAATCAGCCCCGGCAGCAGAGCGGTCGCCGTACCGGGGCCGGGGAGGTCCGTGCGGATGCGCAGCGGCTCGATGTCGGCGGTGGCGCGGAAGCCGGCTCGCAACGCTTCGAGAACGGCAGGGATCTCGAGCGAGCGCAGGATGTCCGAGCGGGTGAGCAGCAGCGTCATCAGACGACGTTCCGCTCGGCGCGCGCGCCGGACCGCTCGAACCGTCGCGCATCCAGCGGGCCGACGTCGACGACCGGCTGCCGGCCGAGGTAGAGGTCCCGGATCACCTCACCTACAGCAGGGCCCTGCAGGAATCCGTGACCGGAAAAGCCTGTGGCATAAAGGAATCGGGAGACGGCGCCGGCCTCGCCGATCAGCGCGTTGTGATCGGGCGTCACCTCGTACAGGCCTGCCCAGCCACCGCTCAGCCCGACGTCCAGCAGCGAAGGCGCCCGCCGGGTCATCGCCTCGGTCAGGCGGGGGATCCAGGTGTCGGTCCGGTTCAGGTGGAAGCCGGGCTCCTCGTCCGGATCGGACATCCCGACCAGCAGACCGGGGCCTTCGCGGTGGAAGTAGAACGTCGTGCCGAAGTCGATCGTCATCGGCAAGCTGCCCGGCAGGCCCGGGATCGCCTCCGTGACGACGATCTGCCGCCGCAGCGGGACCACCGGCAGTCCGACGCCGACCATCTCGCCGATCCGCGCCGACCAGGCGCCCGCGGCGCAGATCACCGTCCCGGTCCGGACCTCGCCGCCGCTCGTCCGCACCACGGAGATGTGGTTGCCCACAGCATCGATTCCCAGGACTTCGCAGCCGGTGACCAGCCGTGCGCCCAGTCGCCGGGCGGCCGAGGCGTAGCCGAGCACGACGGACTCCGGCGTGCAGTGTCCGGCAGTGGGCGAGAAGCAGGCGCCGACGAGCCCGTCCGGAGCGACGATCGGCGCCAGGGAAACTGCTTCGTCCACGGACACCATGCGCGTCGGTAGCCCGGCGGTTTCCTGCAGCCTGTTCTGCAGGTCGGTGCTCTCGCGGAAATGCTCGACCTGCTCGGCGGTTTCCAGCAGGAAGAGGTAGCCGACCCGATGCAGGTCGATCTCCTGACCGGGGCGGTCGCCGAACCGCGCGAACGCCTCCAGGCTGCGGGCGCCGAGCGCGATGTTCACCTCGTCGGAGAAGTTCGCCCGGACGCCGCCGGCCGCCTTGCAGGTGGAGCCCGAGCCGAGCTGGTCCTTCTCCAGCAACAGCACGTTCCGCACGCCGGCCTCGGCCAGGTGGAACGCGATACTCGTGCCCATCACGCCGCCGCCGACGATCACCACCTCGGCCGACTCCGGCAGGCCCGAGGCGGTCACGGCAGCTGGAAGGTGAGGTCGGCCTCGACCGTCTCGGTGTCCATCTGGGCCTTCTGGAGCTTGCCCGAGTAGTCCCAGTTCATCGACTGCCAGCGGGTGAACTGGTCGAGCACCCACACGCCGCTCTGCCGCGACCCGTTGCCCGACTTCCCGTTCCCGCCGAACGGCAGATGCGCCTCGGCGCCGGACGTCGAGTTGTTGACGCTCACCATGCCCGCCGAGATGCCCTGGGCGAACCGGAACGCCTTGTTCGGGTCGGTCGTGTAGATCGAGCTGGACAGCCCGTACCCGGACTTGTTGCCCAACGCAATCGCCTCGTCGAGCGTGCCGTACGGCGTGACGCCGACCACCGGGCCGAACGTCTCGTTCAGGAACAGCTCGTCGTCGGGCCGCACGCCGGCCACGATCGTCGGGTGGTAGAACAATCCGGCGCCGGGATCGCCCACGAACCCGGCACGCGGGTTCTCCGCGGTCACCCGGCCGACCCGGCCGATCACCCGGTGGTGCGCCGCGATCCAGCCCAGCGACTTCTCGAACCCGGCCGCGAACTTCTCGTCCAGCAACGGCCCGAACAGCACAGCTTGCGTCGGATCGCCCATCGCCGCCGCGGCGGTCGCCCGGGCGAAGCGATCCAGGAACTCGTCGTACACGGACCGGTGCACGATCGCCGTACCCAAGGACGTGCACCGCTGTCCCGCCGTGCCGAAACCGGAGAACAACGCGCCCTCGACGGCCAGGTCGAGGTCCGCGTCCTCGGTGATCACCATCGGGTTCTTCCCGCCGAGCTCCAGGCACGGTGTCTGCAGGTGGCGCCCGCACAGCTCACCGATCTGCACGCCGACCGCGCTCGACCCGGTGAACCCGACCTTGTCGATCAGCCCCGCCTGCAACGCCTGCTCGAGACCAGAGAACGTGTCCGGGCCGTCGGCGTGGACGACGTTGAACACGCCGGCCGGTACGCCGGAATGCGCGAAGATCTCGTAGAACGCGTCGGAAACGACCGCGGAATATTCCGCCGGTTTCCACAGCACGGTGTTTCCGCAGAGCAGCGCCGGGACGATGTACCAGGACGGAACGGCGACCGGAAAGTTTCCGGCTGTGATCACGGCCACCGTTCCGACCGGCCGCCGGAACGTGAACAGCTGCTTGTCCGGCATCTCCGACGGCACCGTCTGCCCGTAGAGCCGGCGGCCCTCGCCGAGGAAGAAGTCGCAGGTGTCGATGATCTCCTGCACCTCGCCGAGCGCCTCGGCCAGCGGTTTCCCGATCTCCCGGGTGACGAGCGCGGCCAGCCGCTCCTTGTTCAGAGTCATCAGCCGGCCCACGTTCGAGATCACCTGACCCCGCTGCGGTGCCGGCGTCCCGGCCCACCCCGGCTGCGCAGCCCGCGCCGCGGAAGCCGCCCGCACGAACACCTCCGGCCCGGCACTGCCGACAGTCCCGACGACCTCACTCAGCCGCGCGGGGTTGGTCGACGGAGTACGCCGTACCGCTTCCGCCACGCGTTCGCCACCGACAACGGACAGCACCTCGGACATCCGCCACCCCTCTCCCGACGCTGGGCCACCACCTTATGACGCCCGCGGCATCTTCTGGTCTGGGTAGAGGTCCGGGATCGGGATCGGCATCCGCCACAGGTGGGAGTCGGGGTGGATCATGCCGTGCCGGATCGCGACGTACCGCAGCAGGCGTAGCGGGCCGGCGATCAGGACGACGGCCAGCGGGAGCTCGACCAGGAACGCGCTGAGCAGGGCCTGGGTGAGGTCGCCGCCGCGCTGGCTGGTCATCACGTCGAACCAGGCGTCGCAGATCAGCAGCACGCCGGACGCGAACGCGGTCGGGAACACGAACTGCTTGCGCTTCCAGCCGGCCAGTGCGGTCAGCATCAGCATCGTCAGCAGCAGGATGTCGAACCCGACCCAGGTCGCGACCCAGTTCCGGGCGACGTAGTGGCTGGGCAGGGTGATGGCCAGGTACACGGTCCATGGGATCAGGGCGGCCGCGCAGACCAGCATCAGGACCGTCCGCCATTTGCGGATCCGGTCGATCGTCCGCCGCGACGGCAGCCCGGCGGGCCGCGGTGCGAGCCGCAGGATCAGGGCCCGCCGCTCCTGCGGCGTCATCGCCGCGATCTCTTCGTCGGTCAGCTGCACGTATCGAGTATGCCTTGTGAATGCAATCACAAGCCGGTAGGCTGAGGTCTCGGAGCAACTGTCGACCACGACAGACGAGGTGTGGCCATGACGAAGCGCAGACCGCCGGGCATGAGCAACCAGGAATGGGTCGAGTCCCAGATCAAGCTGGCCCAGAACCAGGGCGAGTTCGACGACCTGCCCGGCGCCGGCAAACCGCTGAAGCTCGCCGAGGAACACGACCCCGACTGGTGGGTCAAGGACTTCCTCCGCCGCGAGGACGTCGAGACCGAGGCGTTGCTGCCGTCCGCGATGCAGCTCCGCAAGGAGAAGCAGCAGGTCCACGAGAAGGTCCGCGGGATGCGGCGCGAGTCCGAGGTCCGCGAGTACCTCGCCGACCTGAACAAGCGGATCCGGCTCGCCATCCGCGACACCACCGGACCGGTTGTGCCGACAGGCCCGGTGAACGAGGACGCCGTCGTCGCCCAGTGGCGGATGGATCGCCCGTCCCGCACACCGGTCCCGCAACCCGCCGAGGCGTCGACGCCCCGGAAGAAGTCCTTCTGGCAGCGCCTGTTCAGCTGAGCAGTGCGCGGGCGGCGTCCTCGATCGTCTGTTCGCTGAGCAGGACCTCGTGCGCGGCCGCGCCGAGCGGGACGTAGGAGTCGTAGCTCGTCACCCGGGCCAGCCGCCCGGCGTACCCGTGGTCGATCAGCGTGGCCAGCACGCCCTCGGACACCCCGCCGGAGCGGCGGGTCTCGTCGGCGACCAGCACCCGCCCGGTGACGTTTGCCTCGCGCAACAGATCCTCGACCGGCAGCGGCGCCAGCCAGCGCAGGTCGAGCACCCGGATCCCCGGCACCCGCGCCGCCACCCGCAGACTCATCGGGACGCCGTTGCCGAACGTGACGATGGTCAGCCAGGTGCCGTCGCCGTACGTCCGGCCGCGCCCGATCTCCACGGGTTCGGCACCGTAGGGCGCCAGCCACTGCTCGTCGCCGTCGGCGTACAGGTCGCGCCGGTGGTAGAGGGCGATCGGCTCGAGGTACACGCTGACGGTGCCTGACGAGCGGGCCGCCGCCGCACACGCGTGCAGCATCGACGCCGCGTCGTCCGGCCGGGACGGGGACGCGATCACGACGCCCGGGATGTCCCGCAGGACGCCGATCGCATCGTCGTTGTGGAAGTGGCCGCCGAAGCCCTTCTGGTAGCCGTAGCCGGCGATCCGCAGCACCATCGGGTTCGCGTACTGCTCCTGCGAGAAGAACTTCAGCGACGCCGCCTCGCCGCGCAACTGGTCCTCGGCGTTGTGCAGATAGGCGAGGTACTGGATCTCGGGGATCGGCAACAGACCCGAGACGCCGGCGCCGAGTGCGAGGCCGAGGATCGACTGCTCGTCGAGCAGCGTGTCGAACACGCGGGCCGGCCCGAAGACCTTCTGCAGTCCGCGCGTCACGCCGTACACGCCGCCCTTGCGGCCGACGTCCTCGCCGAAGACCATCGCCTCCGGGTACGACGCCAGCACGTCGCTCAGCGCGCGGTTGATGGACTGGCTGAGCGTCAGCGGCTCCGGGGTCGTGACCGGACGCGGCAACGCGTCGGCCACGGCGGCCGGCTCGGGGAAGCGCAACGGCGCGGCGACGGCCTCTGGCGAGGTGAGCTGCGGGAGGCCCGCGACCTCGGCCGCGATCCGGAGCGTCTCGGCCTGCTTCTCCTCGTACAGCTCGATGATCTCGTCGGCGGTCCAGCCGGCTCCGAGCAGGTAGCGCGCCGTACCGAGCAGCGGGTCGAGCTCCTCGTCGGCGGCCAGCTCCGCGGGCGATCGGTAGGCGGTCTCGACGTCGGAACCCGCGTGGCCGAGCAGGCGGACCGTGCGCAGCCGCAGGAACGCGGGTCGGCGGTTCCGCCGTACAAAGGTCGCCGCTTCACGAGCCATCGACAGCGCCGCGTCGAGGTCGGTGCCGTCCGCGTCGAAGTACCGCAGACCGGGGCGGGAGCCGTACGCCTGCCGGATCCAGCCGTCCGGGGTGCGCACGCTGATCCCGATGCCGTTGTCCTCGCAGACCAGCAGCAACGGCATCGGCAGCCCCTGGTACGACGCGTGCAGCGCCGCGTTGATCGCGCCGGTCGCGGTCGAATGGTTCGCGGACGCGTCGCCGAAACTGGTCACCACGATCGCGTCGGCCGGCCACGGGGACGGTACGCCGAGCTTGGCCGACCGGTTCATCGAGAACGCGACGCCCATCGCGCGCGGCAGGTGCGAGGCGATCGTCGAGGTCTGCGGGATGATCGACAGCTCGTGCCGCCCGAACACCTTGTGCCGGCCGCCCGCGATCGGCTCGCTGGTCGCCGCGGCGACGCCGAGCAGGATGTCGCGCAGGCCCTCCTTCGAGCCGCACTGGGCGGCGCGGGTCAGGTAGAAGGCGCCGGACCGGTAGTGCAGCAGGGCCGGGTCGGTCGGCTGCAGCGCGGCGGCGACCGCGGCGTTGCCCTCGTGCCCGGCGGATCCGATCGTGTAGAAGCCGGTGCCCTGGGACTGCATCCAGCGGGCCGC
The DNA here is from genome assembly GCF_040610875.1 of Kribbella sp. NPDC003505. NCBI lineage: Bacteria > Bacillati > Actinomycetota > Actinomycetes > Propionibacteriales > Kribbellaceae > Kribbella > Kribbella sp. NPDC003505. The sequence goes on from NZ_JBEXNA010000006.1 coordinate 48,699, forward strand.
GAGGTCCGCGTGCCGGCTGCCGAGCTGAGCGTCGAACAGGCCGCGGAGCAGCTCCGCGTCGTGCTCCCACGGGGCCGGGGCGAGGCCGCGGACGCGGTCGGCGAAGGTCCTCATTTCATCCATGATCCGGGATCGCCCGGCCGAGCACAGCTCCGACCACGGGTTGAACAGGTCACCTGGTTGCCGCGGCGCCGGCCGGGGAACCGTACGAAGGCCTTGTTCGTTGTGGGAGCGAGGGGGACTCTGTGGGGTGTGGTGACGGTGAGTGAGCTGTGGTGATGCACCTTCCCGGCGTCGTCCGGCGGGCCGGATTCGCGGCCGGTCTCGGGATCGGGACAGCCGGCGCGCTGGCTGGTGTCCTGCTGCTCGGTCCGCTCGCGGCGTCGCTCCTCCTGGTCGTGGTGTTCGTGCTCGTCTGGCCGCTGGCCGCGGTGGTCCGGCACGTGAGCGACGACGCGCCGTACGGTTCGGCGGTCCTGGTCGCCGCGACGGCGGCGGCCGCGGTGTTGTGCCTGCCGGGCATGGTCCGGCTGCTGGCGTGGGGCGCCCTCGGGGTGACGGCGGCGCTGATCCTCGCCGCGGTGTTCGTGCTGATCGATCTCGCCGTCCCTGACCGCGGCCCGCGACCCTCGCGCCGGCAGCGCAAGCTGAAGCGTCTGTCCGAGGCGCAGCTCGCGGAGGACGAGCGGCTGATTGCCTCGCTGCACTGCCCGCTCAGCATCGAGGAGCTCTGCGGGGTCTGGTCCGAGACCGCGACGCAGCTCACGCAGGGCGCCGGGCTGCGCGATCGCCAGGCCGTCGCCGAGGTACGCCGAATCTGCCTCGACGAGTTCGAGCGCCGCAACCCCGACGGTTTCCACCGCTGGCTGGACGCCGGCGCCCCGGCGAACCCGAGCCGCTACCTGCTCCCTACGCCGGGAGAAGGCCCCACACCCCTTTGAGGAGAGTCGTCGCGCCGCCGATCAGCGCCAGCATGAGCACGAGCAGCCGCGCCCGCGGCTCGGACACCCGCCCGGCGAGCGTGCGCCCGACGACCGCTCCGGCCACCAGCCCGGCGCCGGCGGTGGCCCAACGACCCGCGTCGAGGTCGGGGAGTCCGCTCGTCGCGACCGAGAACACGTTGACGACGGCGCCGTAGCAGAGCGCGTTCGGGACGAATTCGCGGATCGTCCAGCCCGCGTTGACGGCGTACAGCGACATCGGCGGTCCGCCGAGGCCGGCCGACGCGTTCATGAAACCGCCGACCGCGCCGGCGCCGACCGCGCCGCCGAGACCGGTCAGTGCGCGCAGGCGGAAACCGCGGAGCAGCAGGAGTACGGCGATCGTCACCAGCGCGCCCATGGTGACGAGCAGGACGGGCTCGGGCAGGCGGCGGGCGAACCAGGCGCCGAGCGGGACCGTGCAGGCCGCCGCGACGATCAGCGGCACCATCGAACGCAGCCGGACCTGTCGCCAGCCCTCAGCCAGTCCCGCCAGGCAGATCAGCCCGGCACCGCAGTTGGCCAGCGACACCCCGTCGTGCGGGCCGAGAACCAGGACCAGCGCCGGGACCGCCACCAGCGCGAACCCCATCCCGGTCATCCACTGGACCGACGCTCCCAGCAGTACGACGCCACCCAGCAGAAGCCCAGTCACGCCCGCCGACTCTAACCCCGGCTGTCAGGCCGCCTTCTTCCTGCCCTGGGCCGACTTCTTGGCCGTGCTCTTCTTGGCCGCAGTCTTTGTCGCGGTGGTCTTCTTCGCAGGGGTCTTCTTCGCGGTGGTCTTCTTCGCCGGACCGGTCTTCTTGCGGGCGCCGCGGGACTTGCGAGCCTCCTCGACGCTGGCGCGGAGGGCGGCGACCAGGTCGGTCGGGTTCGTCGCCTGCGGCTCCTCCTCGGAGTACACGATCTCCTTGCCCTGGTGCTTGGACTTCACCAGCTCCTTGACCCGCTCGGTGTAGGTGTCCTCGTACGCGGCCGGCTTCCACTCGCCGCTCATCGCCTCGATCAGGTCGACCGCCATCGACAACTGCTTGCCGGCCCCGGACTTCCGCGGCAGCGTGCCGAGCTCCTCGTCCGGGTCGCGGATCTCGTCGGCGAAGAACATCGTCTCCAGCACGAGCACCTTGTCGTCGGCCCGGATCGTCGCCAGGTACTCCTTGCCGCGCATCACGAACTTCGCGATCCCCGCCCGGTTCGTCTTCGCCAGCGCGTCCCGCAGCAGCGCGTACGACGAGGCGTTCTCGGAGTCGGTCGGGCCGAGGTAGTAGCTCTTCTGGAAGTGCATCGGGTCGATCTCGTCGAGGTCGACGAACGTGTCGATCTCCAGCGACCGGGACTTGCCCGGCGCGATGTCGTCCAGCTCGTCCGGCTCGACGATCACGTACTCGCCGCCGCCGACGTCGTGACCCTTCACGATCTTGTCGTACGGGACCTCGCGGCCGGTGCGCTCGTTCACCCGCTTGTACCGGATCCGGTCCGACGTCCCCTTCTGGAACTGGTGGAAGTCGATCTCGTGTTCCTGGGTCGCGCTGTACAGGCCGACCGGTACCGAGACCAGCCCGAAGTTGATGTACCCGCTCCAGATCGCCCGCGCCATGGTCGGCTCCTCTCGCCGCCCCGGCCGGTACCCAGGTCAGAGCCGGTTGTAGCGCTTCCGGGCCTCGCGGCTCTCCTTCTGCGCCTCCCGGGCGGTACGACGTGCCTCGTCGAGCTCACCGCCCAAGCGGTGTACCAGGGCCTGGGCCTCGGCGAGCGCCTCGCGGGCGTTGTCGAGCTGGGTGTCCAGATCCTCGACCTCGGCCTCGGCCTGCTGCGCCGCGGCGACGGCGTCCTCGAAGGCCTGCTTCGCCTTGGCCTTCTCGGCGGCCTCCCGCTCGTCCTGCTCGCGCTGAGCGGCCGCACGCTTCTGCTCGGCCGTTGCCTTCTCGTCGGTCTCGGCCTGTTGTGCTTTCCGCCGGTCCCGGGCCGCCTTGCGACGCTCGTCGGTGAGTGGGGTGACGTTGGACGGTTCGCCGCTCTCGTCGACGACGCCGAAACCGACGTGCCGCAGCGCGCTGCTCAGTCGTCCTTCGCGGACGGCGTCACCCGCGGCCGGATCGACCAGCGCCGCGTCGAGGGTCTCGCGGAGCTTCTGGCCGACGTCCGCGCTGACCTTCTGGCCCTCCTCGCCCGCGAGCCGGGCGGCCTCCTTGGACAGCTTGTCCAGGAGTTGGTGGCGCTTCGGCGTCAGCTCCCGCAGCCGCTCGCCGTCCAGGTCGGCCGTCGCCTCCCGGAACTCGTCGCCGAGCGCGAGCAGGTCGTCCAGCTCGTCGGGCAGCCTGCGGGCGACCAGGTTCGCGATCCAGGCCGCGACCGTCGGCTTGCGCAGCGCCTTCAGCCGGGTCGACGCGAGCGCGTCGCCGTCGGCCTTCAGTTGCTTGGCCAGCTCGTTGCGAGTAGCAATGAAGTCGGCCGCCGGCGCCGCGTACACCGCATCCGCCGCCTCCTCGAAGTCCACCAGGCGACGGTACCCGAATCAGCCGGCCGCCGGAGGCGGCTGCACGGCCAGTTCGGTGCGCAGCGTCTCCAGAATGCCGCGCAGCAGCCGGGAGACCTGCATCTGGCTGACGCCGAGCTCGTTGCCGATCTCCTCCTGGGTGAAGCCGTTGCAGAACCGGAGCTGGAGGATCCGCTTGTCCCGGTCGCCGAGGTTCGCGACCGCCGGCGAGAGGGTGTGCACGTTCTCGACCAGGTCATAGCCGTCCTCGGCGTCGGCGACCGTCTCCATCAGGCTCGTCCCGCCGTCCGTCGTCCCGGGCGCGTCCAGCGAGAGCGTGCTGAAACAGCCCCGGACCGAGGTGGCCTCGGCGACCTCGGACGGGTGCGTGCCGAGCGCCTCGGCGGTCTCCTGGTCGGTCGGCACATGACCGAGCCGCTGGATCAGTTCGGGCTCCGCCGCGGCGATGCTGCCCTGCATCTCCTGCACCCGGCGCGGCGGCCGGATGGTCCAGGCGCAGTCCCGGAAGTACCGCTTCAGCTCGCCGCGGATCGTCGGCACGGCGTACGACAGGAAGGCCGTCGACGCGTCCAGCCGGTACCCGTTCGCGGCCTTCACCAGGCCGAGGTACGCGACCTGTTCGAGATCGTCGGCGTCGACGCCCTTGCTGCGATAGCGCGAGGCGATCGATCTGGCCACCGGCGCGTTCAGCAGGATGACCTCGTCGAGGCACTCCTGGTGGCGGGGATCGGGAACAGTGTCGGCCTCGAGCAGCAGCTCGTGGGTGGCATCGGCAATTCTCTGCTTGGAGACTTCGGCAGCTGCGATCGTCACGGGAGATACCTCGTCGTGTCGTCGTGCAGGTCGGGTGGCTTGGGGGCTGAACCACCTGTCTCCACCAGATCAAACTCGGCCGGAGCTTTCAAGTGCCCGCCTGTTACGGGTGTTTGAAACGCTTGTCGCCTGACAGTAACTGTCAGGTTTCAATGGTTTGCTCACACTCATGAACGAGTGTTGCGCCGTGGTCGACCTGCGCCAGTACACCCTGCACCCCGGAAAGCGGGACGATCTGATCGACGTCTTCGACACCCACCTGGTCGACGGCCAGGAGCGGACCGGGATGCACATCGTCGGTCAGTTCCGCGATCTGGACGACCCCGACCGGTTCGTCTGGATCCGCGGTTTCCGGGACCTGCCGGCCCGCGCGGACGCGCTGAACGCGTTCTACTTCGGGCCGGACTGGCGCGCGCACGCGGCGACGGCCAACGCGACGATGATCGACTCCGACAACGCCCTGCTGCTGCGGCCCGTGCGGCTCGGCGCCGGCTACCCGGCCCTGGACACGCCCAGGACGGGCGAGGCGGCAGGTTCGGTGATCGCCGGGGCCGTCTACCACCGCGCCGGCGAGGACGACGAGTTCGTCGAGTTCTTCACCGACCACGTCGCCCCGGTGCTCACCGCGACCGGCGCCGAGCCGGTCGCGGTGTTCGAGAGCCTGGTTGCCGAGAACAACTTCCCGCAGCTGCCGTTGCGGGACGAGGTAGTGCTCACCTGGTTCGCGCGGTTCGCGGACGATGCGGCGTACGACGACCACCGGCGCCGGCTCGCCGCGTCGCGCGTGTGGCGGCAGCAGGTGCAGCCCGAGCTGGTCTGCCGCTCGGCGAAGCCGGTCCAGGAGTTGCGGCTGCGGCCGACCGCGGGATCGCAGTTCCGGTAAATACGTTGCGGGCGGCGGGAGCGCCCGCCATCCTGGTTTGACCCGAGCGGCGACGCGCGCTGCCTGGACCTAAGGAGGGCTGACGGATGGCCATCACTGTGCTGCGGCATGTCCGCATCAGTCCCACTTCACGGTTCAGGAGCAACTCCGTTGTCTTTTCCCGAGTACGAACTCACCGATAACTACTCAGACCCCGACCCGGCCGATGCCTTCGTCTTCAAGTTCCACGCGGTGGACGAGGAGCTGGGCCCGGATCAGCGGTGGTCCACCTGGCTGGACGTCGAGCGCGGCTCTCGCGGGCCTGATCCCCGCCCGGACTGGGTGGTGACGGAACAGGCCGCGATCGATACCGAGCTCGGCGTCCTCAAAACCGGTAAGGAAGCCGACGTCTTCCTGCTCGAACGGGCCGTCGAAGCCATCGGCGACAACCCGGCGAAGTCCTCGCTGCTGGCCGCGAAGCGGTACCGCACCGAGGAGCACCGGTCCTTCCACCGCAGCACGGCGTACGTCGAGGGGCGCCGGACCCGCAACAGCCGCGACACCCGGGCGATGGCGAAGAAGACCTCGCACGGCCGGTCCGTCGCGGCCGGGCAGTGGGCGTACGCCGAATGGGACGCGCTCAACCGGCTGTGGAAGGCCGGCGTCCCGGTGCCGTACCCGGTCCAGGTCGACGGCACCGAGTTGCTGATGGAGTTCATCGACGACGGCGAGGGCGGCGCCGCGCCGCGGCTCGCCCAGGTCCGGCCGTCGAAGGAGCTGCTCGACCTGTACTTCGAGCAGCTCCGTGACGGGATGCGCGAACTGGCCCGCGCGGGCCTGGCGCACGGCGACCTCTCGCCGTACAACGTGCTCGCGCAGCACGACCGGATCGTGATGATCGATCTCCCGCAGGTGATCGACATCGTCGGCAATCCCAAGGGTATGGACTTCCTGCTGCGCGACTGCCACAACATGGCCACCTGGTTCACGAACCGCGGCCTGGAGATCGACGAACAGGAACTGTTCGCCGATCTCCTCACGATGGTGTTCTGATCGCCCGCTGCAGGTACGGGACGAGCGGTACCAGCTGGTCGGGATAGGTGTCGACGAGACCGTCGACGTGGTTGCCTGCCTCGACCCGCTGGTACGTGTGCAGACCGGTGTGCTTCGCCAGCTCGGCGTACACGTCGGAATCCTGGGTGATCGGGAGCAGGCTGTCGTACGTGCCGTGGATCGTGGTCAGCGGCCGGCGGATGTTTCCGGTCAGAGCGATCCGCGCGATGGCCTTGTGAGCTTCGGGGCGCTGCGCGTAGTCGTAGTCCGCCTCGGCGCTGGTGTAGGTGGGATCCAGCTCCGCCGCGTAGATGCGTTGGGTCAGCTTCCAGTAGACCGTGTAGTGGTAGTCCCAGAGGAAGCCGGACTTCGGGTTGAATCCGGCTGCCACGATCTTGGCGGCGTCGTGCTGCTCGTAGCCTGTGATTGCCTGCGGCAAGTACGTGAACAGGTTCGGTCCGTCGACCGTCCACAGCGTGCCTTCCAGGTCCACGCCGCGGGTTTAGAGCTCGGGGTGGTTCTCGAGTTGCCAGCGGACCAGGTAGCCGCCGTTCGAGATGCCCGCCGCGATCACCTCGCGCGCCGGGCGGCCGTAGTGCTGCGCGACGGTGGCGCGTGCGGCACGGGCGAGTTGCGTCGTACGGACGTTCCATTCGACGATCGCGTCGCCGGGGCGGACGCCGTCGGTGGAGAACGCGGCGCCGGTGTTGCCCTTGTCGGTCGCGGCGTACGCGTAGCCCAGCGACAGCACGTAGTCCGAGATCGACTTGTCGTTGGCGTACTGCGCGCGCACGCCGGGTGAGCCGGAGACGACCAGCCCGCCGTTCCACCGTTGCGGCAGCCGGATCACGAACTGCGCGTCGTGGTTCCAGCCGTGGTTGGTGTTCGTGTGCGAGGTGTCCGGGAAGTACCCGTCGATCTGCACCCCTGGTACGCCGGACTGCTGCGGCAACCCGGAGTGGGTGAGGCCCGCGTAGTCGACGGGATTCGTATGGCCGGACGCGACCGTCCCGGCGGTGGTGAGGTCGTCCAGGTGCGCGAGTTCCTGATACTCGGCACCTGGGACGTGGAGCTGTCGATGGGCGCTGGCGGGCACGGTCATCCCGGCCAGCAACAGGACGGCGGAGGACAAGGCGAGAAGGCGGCGCATGGCGTCACGCTAGAAGCCGTCCTTCCGCCCGGACATCGGGTCGCGGCACACAACCACGGTGTCCGCGGTGGTCCGTCAGGACACTGCCTTGGCGGCCGCGCGTCCCGCCGTACGGCCGGTGAAGAGGCAGCCGCCGACGAAGGTGCCCTCGAGCGAGCGGTAGCCGTGGACACCGCCGCCGCCGAAGCCCGCGACCTCGCCGGCCGCGTAGACACCGGGGAGCGGACTGCCGTCGGCCCGCAGGACGCGGGACTCCAGGTCCGTCTGCAGGCCGCCCAGCGACTTGCGGGTCAGGATGTTGAGCCTGACGGCGATCAGCGGACCGGCCTTGGGGTCGAGGATCCGGTGTGGCGAGGCGACCCGGATCAGCTTGTCGCCGCGGTAGTTGCGGGCGCCGCGCAGCGCGGTCACCTGCAGGTCCTTGGTGAACGTGTTGGTCAGCTCCCGGTCCCGCGCGAGGATCTGCCGCTCGAGGTCGTCGAGGTCGATCAGCCCCTCGCCGGTCAGGTCGTTCATCCCCCGGACCAGGTCCGGAAGGTTGCCGCGGACAACGAAGTCCGCGCCCTTGTCCATGAACGCCTGCACCGGCGCGGTCGGGCCGCCGCGGGCCCGGCCGAGCACGCCGCGGATGTCCTTGCCGGTGAGGTCCGGGTTCTGCTCCTGGCCGGAGAGCGCGAACTCCTTCTCGATGATCTTCTGGGTCAGCACGAACCACGTGTAGTCGTACCCGGTCCGCATGATGTGCTCGAGCGTGCCCAGCGTGTCGAATCCCGGGAACAGCGGCACCGGCAGCCGCTTCCCGGTCGCGTCGAACCACAGCGACGACGGCCCGGGGAGGATCCGGATGCCGTGCATCGGCCAGATCGGGTCCCAGTTCTGGATGCCTTCGGTGTAGTGCCACATCCGGTCCCGGTTCACGTACCGGCCGCCGGCCTGCTCGGTGATCGCCAGCATCCGGCCGTCCACATGCGCCGGTACGCCGCTGATCATCCGCTTCGGCGGCTGCCCCATCCGCTGCGGCCACTGCTCGCGGACCAGGTCGTGGTTGCCGCCGATCCCGCCGGACGTGACGATCACGGCCTGCGCGGTCAGCTGGAAGTCGCCGGCCTCGACGCGCGAGCTCGGCATCCCGCGGGCTACGTCGCTGGGCTCCAGCACCTTGCCCGCGACACCGTCGACGACGCCGCCGGTCATCGTCAGCTCGTCCACCCGGTGCCGGAACCGGAACTCGACCAGCCCCGACGCGTGTGCCTCCCGGACGCGGCGCTCGAACGGCGCGACCAGCCCCGGCCCGGTGCCCCACGTGATGTGGAACCGCGGCACCGAGTTCCCGTGGCCGTCGGCGTTGTACCCGCCGCGCTCGGCCCAGCCCACGACCGGGAAGAACCGCACGCCCTGCGCGTGCAGCCACGGACGCTTCTCGCCGGCCGCCCAATCGACGTACGCCTCGGCCCACTGCCGGGCCCACTTGTCCTCGTCGTCCAACCGGTCGAAACCGGCCGAGCCGAGCCAGTCCTGCAGCGCGAGGTCGCGGGAGTCCTTGATCCCCATCCGGCGCTGCTCCGGGGAGTTCACGAACAGCAGCCCGCCGAACGACCAGAACGCCTGTCCGCCGAGCGACGCCTCGGGTTCCTGGTCGAGCAGCAGTACCTTCCGGCCCGCGTCGGCCAGCTCGGCGGTCGCGGCCAGGCCGGCCAGTCCCGCCCCGACGACGATCACATCAGCGTCCATGTCGACCATGTATAGCGCACTTGGGAAGATGTGGCAGTGACGATCTTTTCTGTTCAAAACGTCGTACTTCCCGCAGCTTCGCTCGGTTCGGAGAACCCGCTGGCGCCGCTCCGCACCCAGCGCGAGCCGCACCACGTCGAGAACATCGCCGAGCTTCCCGCGGACCTGCGGGCGAACGTGGAGTACGGGCGCCTGCACAGCCCGCTGCCTTGCCTGAACCAGGACGGGTACGACCGCACTCTGGTCGAGACGGCGCTCCCGGCGCTGGTGCTGGAGAACGACCACGTGCGCGCGACGATCCTGCCGAGCCTCGGCGGCCGGCTCTACTCGCTCGTCCACCGCGGGCAGGAGCTGCTCTACCGCAACCCGGTCTTCCAGCCCGCGAACCTCGCCCTGCGCAACGCCTGGTTCGCGGGCGGCGTCGAGTGGAACGTCGGCAGCACCGGCCACTGGACCGGCACCTGCGCGCCGATGCACGCCGCCCGCGTCGAAGGTCCGGACGGTACGCCGGTTCTGCGGCTGTGGGAGCTCGAACGCACTCGGAACCTGGTCACCCAGCTCGACTTCTGGCTGCCGGAGGACTCGGAGTTCCTGTACGTCGGGGTCCGGCTGCAGAACCCGTCCGACGCCGACGTCCCGGCGTACTGGTGGTCGAACATCGCGGTCCCGCAGTCCCCGGACCACCGTGTACTGGTGCCGGCCGACCAGGCCTGGCAGTTCGGCTACGGCAGCCGCCTCGACCTCGTCGACGTGACGACGGACCTGACCTATCCGATGCGGCATCCGCGGGCCATCGACTACTTCTTCGAGCCGCTGGCCGGGCAGCGGTCGTGGATCGCGTCCGTCGACGGGGCCGGTGACGGGCTCGTGCAGGCGTCGACCGGGCGGTTGCGTGGCCGGAAACTCTTCGTGTGGGGGCAAGGAGACGGCGGGCGCCGGTGGCAGGAGTGGTTGTCGCCGGGGCTGGAAGGGGATGGGTACGCCGAGATCCAGGCAGGGCTCGCGCGGACCCAGATGGAGCATCTGAGACTGCCTGGTCAGACTTCCTGGCACTGGTTGGAGGCGTACGGACGGCTGTCGATGGACGCCGGACGTGCGCACTCCCAGGACTGGAAGACAGCTCGGGCGGCGGGTGCCGAGGCGTTGCGGCCGTTGCTCGACGAGCTGCCGGCTCGCGAGCAGGCGTGGTTGGGGGTTGTTGACGCCGCGCCGGCGGAACGGCTTGCCGTCGGGTCCGGGTGGGGCGCGCTGGAGCTGCGGCGGACCGGCTGGACGGTGTCGGACGGTACGCCGTTCAGCGAGGACACATTGACGTCGCGCGAGCAGGCCTGGCTGCCTCTGCTCGACGGGCAGTTGCCTGCCGTGGACGACGACGTACCGGACGGAACTCTGGTGGCGTGGCGGGACCTGCTGGAAGCGGCCGAGGACAACTGGCTCGTCTGGTACCACCGGGGCGTGGCGCGGCACTACGACGGTGACGTCGACGGTGCGGTTGAGGCGTGGCGGCAGTCAGGGGAGAACGTGTGGGCGCTGCGCAACCTGGGTCTCGTCACCGGGGAGCTGGGGTACTACGAGCGCGCTGTCGCCTTCCGGCCCGACCTGGTGCCACTTGTCGTGGAGGCGGTCGCGGCCGCGCTCGACACCGACGTATCGCGCGCGGAGCGGATGCTGGCGCAGGCGCCCGACGACCCGCGTATCCAGCTGCTGCGGGTCCGGCATGCGCTGGAGACCGGTGACCCGGCGACGGCACACGACCTGCTGGCTGCCGGGATCCAGTTGGCCACGGTCCGGGAAGGGGCGAACCCGCTGACCGACTACTGGCTGGCCGCCGAGGAGGCACTCGGCACGCACCGGCCAGTACCGCCGCAGTACCAGTTCGGCATGGGCGGAAACTGACAACTTCAGGTCAACTCTACCTCTAGCAACACCACTCCACCGGACTCTACTATGGTCCTGTAGAAAAAGTTTTGTACTTACCTGGAACCAAGTGGAGTCCGGTGGCGTCCCACCGGTGTGCGGCAAGGGCCGCGCAAGGCAGTTTCGACAACGACCGCGTCGCTCGCGGGCGGCGCGTCGGGGGTGAGTGCCATGTTGACGATCGTTGTACTCGGTGGGTTCGGCCTGGTGCTGGTGGTCGCGGCCTTCATCGTGACCGAAGTTCTGGCCGGTCTCCGGCCGGCCCAGATCCCCACCGGCACGGAAGAGAAGACCGCGGGACGAGTGATCCGGGTGCGTGGCCCGGTCCGCGGCCAACTGCAGAGCGGTGCCCCGGCGGTCTACACCGAGGTCATCGTCGAGTACTACACCCGCCGGGGTGAGGGGCCGTACGAGGTCGCTCGCAAGTTCCCGGTCGGGAGCAGGATTACTTACGCCAAGGGTGACCGGGTGATCGTCGCGTACGACGTCCGGAACCCGCGCCGGGCGCGCCTGGCGGGCCGGGTCAGCCACTGGCCGGCCCTGGGCCTGCCGTCCGCGGCCTGACGGAACACCTGCTTGAGCCTGCCTCTCCGGCTCAAGCAGGAAGGTGGGGGGCGAGCAGGTCGTACAGCACCGGCCGGCCCTGATCCAGGACGTGCTCCGCCTCGTCCGCGGACAACCGGTCCGCCAGGTGAGCGAGCGCCTCGCCCATCGTGATGCTCAGCGTCACCGCCAGGCGGAAGTCCCGCGAATCGCGGGCGCCGAACCGGGCCGCCAGCAGTTCCGCGAACTCGCCGGCGTGCTGGTCGTCGAACTCGCCCGGCTTCGCCTCCAGCTCCGGGTCGCCGAGCCCGCTCAGCACGACCGCCTTGAACCCCGGGTCGGTCCGGTGCATCTCCCGGAACGTCTGCAGCGTGACGTCGACCGCCGCGCGCCAGCTCGTCACGTCCGCCAGCCGCTCCCGGACCGCGTCGGTGTAGCGCGCCTGGTTCCGCCGCTCGATCGCCTGGATCAGGCTGCGCTTGTCCGGGAAGTACCGGTACACGCTGCCGACCGCGATCTCGGCCCGCTTCGCGATCCCGCTCGTCGACGCCGCGTCGTACCCGCGCTCGACCACCTCGGCACACGCCGCATCCAGGATCCGCTCGACCTGCCGGCTGGCCCGGTCCTGGGTCGGCGTCCGGCGCAGCGGATAGGCCCCCGAAGTCACCATTCATTCATTGTCCACGCTCGGGGGGACAACGTTGCCACCTCTTTGTGACAGATTGCCGACAGTTGGTCATGAGGAGGGGTAACTCGTATGCGCATCAACAAGACAGCTGTTGCGGGCCTCGCGTCCGTCGCATTGGCCGCGTCCGGGGTCGCCGGTACGGCGCTCAGCCGGGATCACTCGAGCGGGAACGGCGGCGGTCTGCGCTTCAACCAGGTGCAGATGATCGGCTCGCACAACTCGTACCACCGTGAGCTCAGCCCGGCCGAGCAGAAGGTGCAGCAGGCGCAGAACCCGGGATCGGTCGACCTCTGGTACTCGCACGCGCCGATCACCCAGCAGCTCGAGGACCAGAACGTCCGCACGCTCGAGCTCGACCTGCTGCCGGACCCGGACGGCGGTCTGTACACGTATCCGCTGATCCGGAAGCTGACCGGGCAGGGGCCGCTCACCGACCCGGCGATGGCGCAGCCGGGCATCAAGGTCATGCACATCCCGGACTTCGACTACAACACCACCTGCGACACCTTCGTGCTGTGCCTGCAGCAGGTGAAGGCGTGGTCGGACCAGCACCCGAACCACGTGCCGATCACGATCAACCTCGAGCTGAAGCAGTCCGACCCGAAGGTGGTCGCCGCCGGCGGCGTGCAGTCCCCGCCGTGGGACGCGGCCACCCTGGAAGGCGTCGACCGCGAGATCCGGTCGGTGTTCTCCGAGCAGGACCTGCTGACGCCGGACGACGTCCGCAAGCCCGGCCTGACCCTGGAGCAGTCGGTGCTGACCAAGGGCTGGCCGAAGCTCGACGACGTCCGCGGCCAGGTGCTGTTCTACTTCGACAACGGCGGCCCGGGCGCGATCCGCGACCTCTACCGGACCGGTCACGAGAACCTCGAGGGCCGGGCGGTCTTCACCCGCGGTCCCGAGGGTGAGCCGGACGCGGCGATCACGCAGGTGAACGACCCGCGGGGCGCGAACCAGGCCGAGATCCAGCGGCTGGTCGCGAAGGGCTACCTGATCCGGACCCGGTCCGACGAGCCGATGGCGACGATCCGGGACAAGGACTACAGCCGGCTCGGGATCGCCCTGGCCAGCGGCGCGCAAGCGGTGACGACCGACTGGCCGGTCGCCGGGATGGCCGCACGGTACGACAGCGACTTCGTCGCCAAACTGCCCGGGCACACCGCCGTACGATGCAATCCGGTGACGGCGCCGACCTGGTGCCACGGAGACGTCGCGGGAAGGTGACCTGAGCATGTCGGAGCACGTGGTCGATGTCAGCTGGAGCCGTGGTGGGCACGAGTTCACCTACGACACCTACGACCGCGACCACGAGTGGCGCTTCGACGGCGGTGTCACGGTGCCGGGCTCGGCGAACCCGAAGTACCTGGGGAACCCGGGCCCGGTCGACCCCGAGGAGGCGTTCGTGGCTGCGCTCTCGTCCTGCCACATGCTCACGTTCCTGGCGATCGCGGCCCGGAAGCGACTGGTCGTCGATTCGTACGACGATCACGCGGTCGGCGTGATGGCGGTCGGAGCCACCGGCCGGCTGGCGATCACGCAGGTGACCCTGCACCCGACGATCGTCTGGAACGGCCCCGAGCCGGACGCCGCGACGATCGAGCGGATCCACGAGTTGGCGCACCGCGAGTGCTTCATCGCGAACTCGGTCACCACCGAGATCACAGTTGCCGGCTGACGGATCAAAGAAGAATAGAAGTACTGGTTGGGTGCTTGGCGGCTTCGGTGGGCCGGCGTCACTCGGCGGTCGGGTCGCTCAGCTGAGCGGTACCACGCATGGTGTCATGCGTGGTACCATCGTCCATGGCCATGAACCTGCGACTCCCACCTGACGTGACGACCGCGCTTCAGGCGGAGTCGGCACGGACTGGCCTGTCGCAGCAAGAGATCGTCCGGGACGCGCTCGGCCGGCGGCTGCACCTGATCGATACGGCGGACCCGGCTGGTGAGCGCGAGCGTGCCCGGGCCGAGCATGCCGTCCAGCCGGCCAGAGTGCCGTACCGCAAGGTGACACCACGCCTGCGGCTGCCGAAGGGCGCCACCAGCCTCGACCTGCTCGACCGCGACGACCGCTTCTGATGCGGATCTACTTCGACAGCAGCGCGCTGATCAAGCGAGTCGTCGCCGAGGACGAATCCGACGACCTGGTGGAGTTCCTGGACAGCCGGTACGAGCAGGGCGACGTACTGGCGTCGTCCTCACTAGCCTGGGTCGAGGTCTCTCGCGTCGTCCTGGCCCGAGTCAGAAAGCCTGCCGATGCCGGCGACCTCATCGAGGGGGCGATGTCCGGCATCGACGAGCGCCCGATGACGGGTGAGGTCGTCAGCGTCGCCCGGCGGATCGAGCCGTTGAACCTGCGCAGTCTCGACGCACTGCATCTCGCGACCGCGGTGCTGATCGACGCCGACCTGGTGGTCACGTACGACGACCGCCTGACCGACGCCTGCCGCCGGAACGCGCTCGCGGTCGCGTCGCCGGGGCGCGACTGACAGTTGTCGCTGCACGCCGCTGGGTTGTCCGGTTCGCACCGGGTGACGAGCATCTTCCTTCTTCACTCAGCTACTTCTGTTTGGCAAATAAAACACCCGCCGACCGGCCTGAGCCTCGCGCAAACGGCGTCAGGACGGTCGGCGGGTGGTGGGTGCACCTCTGTGGCGGTGCACCGGTAACGGATCCGGGGGGCGCTTCGCACTGGGGCGCCTCTGCGTTTGTGTGCGACTTCCGTGCGGTCTGGCTCGGTGGGCAAGACCGTCCGGGTGCGCCGCCCGGATCCGTTCGTCCGGCTGGCGCCTTACTGCTCGGCGGCGGCGTCGGTCCGGTCGTCGGTGGTCCGGGCCAGCAGGTCCTCGAGCTCACGGACCTGCTCGGTGGCCATCGTGGTCATCAGTCGGTGGATCGTCATGCCGGTGAGACGCTGCGGTCGCGAAGGTATGACGGCGATCCGGTCTGTGACCTGAGTCACTACTTCTCGTCGAGCCCGTCCGGGCGCAGCGGGACGAGCTTGCGGGCCTCGTCGTACGACGTGCCGCTCAGCTCGAGCAGGTCGATGATCGTCGAGCGGAGCTGACCGAGGACCACGACCGCGGACAGTCCGGCCGGCAGCGGCAGGTCCGCCGTCCGCCGGCCCAGCTCGCCCAGGACGCGGTGCGCGGCCACGTCGGCGGCCGGTTCGAACAGTGACTCGCCGATCAGGCGGGCGCCGTCGGCTAGGCGGTCGAGCAGCATCGGGTACTCCGCGGGCATGGCCTCGTCCCGCCACACCGAAACCGCGCACCGGCGGACCAGCACCCGGGTGTTCCGGATCGCGCGGTCCAGCGGTACGACGAGATCGGCGATCTCCTGGACCCGCCCGCGGTGCCGGCGGCGGAACGGGGACAGCCGCACGACCGCGACCCCTTCGTCGGCGGCGCTGCGCAGGTCGTCGAGCCGGGACTCGCTGGCCCGCGCCCGGCGGAGCGCGTCGGTGACCGCCTCCTCGTCGCGGGTCCGCAGACCGTCGGCGGTCTCGACCAGAATCTCTGCCAGCTCGTTCAGCACCGCGGACGCCTGTTGCCGTGGGCGCCGGATCGCCGCCGCGGGCGCGATCGTGGCCGCGGCGAGCGCGACCAGCCCGCCGAGCGCCGCGTCCTGCCAGCGGCTGAAGCCGGCGCCGGGGTTGGGCAGCAACGTGGTGACGATCGCGGCCTGGACGCCCGCCTGGGTGGTCATCAGGTTGCCGGCGCCGAGCAGGACGGCGATGCTCATCGCGAGCGCGATCACGAACACCAGTTGCAGGATGCCGGTCCCGAAGACCTTGACGAACAGGTCGCCGACGCCGACGCCGACCGCCACCCCGACCATCACCTCGGCGACCCGGCGCAGCCGCTGACCGAAGCTGAAACCGAGGCAGACCATCGCGGCGACCGGCGCGAAGAACGGCTGCTTGTGACCCATGACATAGCGCGCGAGGGTCCACGCGACGCCGGCCGCGAGCGCGCACTGGGCGATGAAGAACACCCGGCTGCGCCAGCGTTCGATCCGGCGGTCGATCGACGCGCGGGACCGCCGCGCGGCCTGTGGCGCGATGTCGTCGCGCAGCTCCCGCAACTGGTCCAACGTCAGCCTGACCGGATCCACGCGCCCCATTCTGCGGGATGTGAGCGCCCAGCTTGATTCACCCGTGCTGTCGGGGTCAGTGTTGCCCCATGACCGAGAACAACCGTGAGGACTACGGCAGCTACTCCGTCGACGACGAGGACCAGCTGCAGGCGGAGGACACGCTCGACGACCGGGGCGTGGAGGATCTGCTCGACGAGGGCTACTCGCCGCCGGAGAAGTGGTCCGCGGGCGAAGGCTTCGGGACGACCGCGGACGAGGCGCTGCAGGGCGAGTCCCTGGACCAGCGGATCGCCCAGGAGGTCCCGGACGTCGACCCGTACGCCGAGGACGGCGAGGACGTCGGCGGGCCGCAGGTCGGCACGGAACGCTCGGGCCGCCTGGTCGCCTCCGACGAGGGCGCGCACAGTGACGACGACAGCGAGCTGTACGCCGAGGACGTCGGCATCGACGGCGCCGCCGCCGGCGCGGAGGAGGCGGCCGTGCACGTCGTCGACGACGAGGACGACTTCGAGCTCGAGGACGACGACGAGCAGGACCTGGAGAACTACCGCGACGTCGACCTCGGCGACGTCGGCGACCTGGAGGACTGACCGCCGCGGGTCAGCGGCGTGTGACCGAGACCTCCGCGCCGTGGCGCGGGACCAGCGTGACGTTCTTGGCCTGTGGTGGCTCCGGCCTGGGGTGCGGCGCGTGGAAGTCGTACGCGGCCAGGGCGGCGCGGAGGATCTCGGTGCCTTCCATCAGCGAGAAGCCGGCGCCGATGCAGCGCCGGGCCCCGCCGCCGAACGGGATCCAGGTGCCGGGCGCGGGCGGATCGTCGGACAGGAAGCGTTGCGGGCGGAAGTCCTGCGGCATCGGGAAGTGCTCGCCGTCGCGGTGCACCAGGCCGATCGCGGCCATGATCGTCGTTCCGCGCGGCAGCCGGTAGCCGGCGATGTCCGCGGTCTCGGTCAGCCGCCGGCCGACCTGGTAGACGACCGGGTGCAGCCGCATCGCCTCCTTGACGATCGCCTCTAGTTCGTCGTCGGCCCCGATGTCCGCGGCGCGCTGCCCGAACGCCAGCTCGGCCGGCCGCCGGGCCAACTCGTGGAACGTCCAGGCCAGCGCGGTCGCCGTCGTCTCGTGCCCGGCCAGCAGCAACGTCACCAGCTGGTCGCGCAGCTCCACGTCCGACCAGTTGCCGGCAGCAAGCAACCGCGAGAGGACGTCGGTGCGGCCGGCGAACGTCTCGCGGCGCGCGGCGATCTCGTCGTACAGGATCTCGTCGACCTGCCGCTGGGTGTCCAGGTACGTCTTCCACGGCCGGACGCGGAGCAGTTGCGGGTAGAAGCCGCCGAGCATGATCACCGGCGACACCGACACGATCTTGTCCAGCAGCGGGCGCAGCGTGTTCAGCCGGTCGTGGTCGGTGACGCCGAAGATCACCTGCAGGATGATCTCCAGCGTCAGGTTCCGCATCCGGTGGTGCACCTTGAACGGCTCACCGACCGGCCATTTCGCCACCTCGGCGCGGGCCAGCTCGAGCACCATCGCGGCGTACCCGCGCAGCGCGGCGCCGGAGAACGCCGGCATCAACTGCTTCCGCATCCGCACGTGGTCCTCGTCGTCGAGCAGCAGCAGGGAGTGTGAGCCCATGATCGGTTCGAGCACGGTGTTGCCCTCACCGGCGTGCATCACCGACGGCGGGCTGCCGAAAACCTCCCGGATGTGCTCCGGGCGGCTCAGCACGACGCAGACGCGGCTCGACGGCACCAGACGGATCGTGAACACATCGCCGTACTTCTCCCGCATCCGGGGGAAGAACGTGCGGCGGTGACTCGCGAACAGCGCGGTCTGGGCGAGCGTCGGCAGCCTCGGGCCGGGCGGCAGCGTGCGGGCGGTCTGACGGTCGAGCGTACGGGAACCGAGCAAGGGTGTCGGAGCCATGCTGTTCACGCTACGTCAGCCGGGTGAACGCCGGGCATCGAACGCCACAAGTGCCGCGCCGATCCGAGGCAGCTGGTAGACGGCCGACGATGACTCCGTACGACGTCCCCCGAACAAACACCCGCGCCCGGCACCGCTGTGCGGCGCCGGGCGCGGGTGGTAGGAGGTGGAACCTCCTGGGGTGGGGCCGGCCTCCGGGGTGGGGGGAGGGGTGGAGGCCGGGAGCCCGGGTCAGGAACGCTGGAAGCGGAGGGTGAGGATCTGGAAGGGGCGGAGCTCGAAGGTGACTCCGTTGTCCTGCAGGTCCCGGTCCGCCAGGTGGCGCTCGAGGAGGTCGACCTCGGTGACGGAGGCCGCCTGGAACGACGGGGTGACCGTCGCCCGGGAGCGGCCGCCGCTCGACTCGTACAGCCGGACGACCACGTCGCCGGACTGGTCGTCGGCCAGCTTGAGCGCCTCGACGATCACGCTGTCGTTGTCGACAGCAACGATCGGCGCGACGCCCTCGGCGCCGGTGACGACCCGCTCCGGAAGGTTGATCCGGTAGCCCTCCTCGATCGCCTCACCGATCCCGGCGCCGACCACCAGCGCGTGGTTCACGGTGTGCACGCCCTGGTCGGTCAACGGGTCGGGGAACCGCGGCGCCCGGATCAGCGAGGTACGGATGGTGGTCGTGGTGCCGCCGTCCTCCCGCGCGGTCCGGTTGATGTCGTGGCCGTACGTCGAGTCGTTGACCACCGCGACGCCGTAGCCGGGCTCGCCGACGTGCACCCAGCGGTGCGCCGCGATCTCGAACTTCGCCGCGTCCCACGAGGTGTTCTGGTGGGTCGGCCGGAAGATGTGCCCGAACTGGGTCTCGGAGGCCGAGCGGTCGGCGTGCACGTCGACCGGGTACGCCGCCTTGAGGAACTTCTCCGCCTCGTGCCAGTCCATCTCGGTCTCGATGTCGACCCGCTTGGCGCCCGGGCGGACCCGCAGCGTCTGGGTCACCGTGGACCGGTTGAAGGACCGCTTCACGACCACGGTCGCGACGCCGTCGACGGTGCTGAAGTCGACGCTGTCGACCTCGGTCACGTCCCGGACGTTGTTCTTGTAGAACGAGTCGACGTCCCACGCGTCCCAGTGGTTCGGGGTGTCCACGTGCAGCTGCAGGAGGTTGCCCACGGCGCCCGGTGCGATCACCTCGCGCGAAGCCTCCACGTCGTACAGCGAGGTGATCAGGCCGCGCTCGTCGATCGTGACCCGGATCAGGCCGTTGTCCAGGACGCCGTTCTCGACCGTGACGGCCTGCCCTTCGCCGGCCGGGACGCCTGCGCCCAGGCCGGGGACGCCGCTGCGCGAGTGCGGCGCCGCGTTGAAGACGATCTGCGCGTCACCGGAGCCGGCCAGCGCCTGCTGCGCGGTGGCGATGATCGCGTTCAGCTCGTCGGCGATCCGCGCGTACGTCGCCTCGGCCTCGCGGTGCACCCACGAGATCGAGGAGCCCGGCAGGATGTCGTGGAACTGGTGCAGCAGCGCGACCTTCCACAGCCGGTCGAGGTCCTCGTACGGGTACGCGTCGAGCTTGCCCGCGACGACCGCCGCGGCGCTCCACAGCTCGGCCTCGCGGAGCAGGTGCTCGGTCCGCCGGTTGCCCTGCTTGGTCTTGGCCTGCGACGTGTAGGTCGCGCGGTGGATCTCCAGGTAGAGCTCACCGGACCAGACCGGCGCGTGCTCGCGGTACTCGTCCTCGGCGGCGGTGAAGAACTCGGTCGGCGACTCGATCGTCACCTGCGGCGAGGACTCCAGGTTCGCCACCCGGCGCGCGGTCGCGACGAACTCGCGGGTGGGTCCGCCGCCGCCGTCGCCGTAGCCGAACGGGACCAGCGAGCGGGTCGCGGCGCCGTTCTCCTGGAAGTTGCGCTGCGCGTGCGCGAGTTCGCGCCCGGACAGGTCGGAGTTGTAGGTGTCGATCGGCGGGAAGTGGGTGAACACCCGCGTCCCGTCCAGACCCTCCCACCAGAAGGTGTGGTGCGGGAACTTGTTCTCCTTGTTCCAGGAGATCTTCTGGGTCAGGAACCACTTCGAGCCGGACAGCTTCACCAGCTGCGGCAGCGCCGCGGTGTAGCCGAACGAGTCCGGCAGCCAGACCTCCTGGGTGTCGATCCCGTACTCGTCCAGGAAGAACTTCTTGCCGTGCACGAACTGCCGGGCCAGCGCCTCGCTGCCGGGCAGGTTGGTGTCGGACTCGACCCACATGCCGCCCACCGGGACGATGTGGCCCTCGGCGACGGCCTTCTTCAGCCGCTCCCAGACCTCCGGGTAGTTCTCCTTCACCCAGGCGTGCTGCTGGGCCTGCGAGAACGCGAACACCAGCTCCGGGTACTCCTCGGCCAGGGTGGCAACGTTGGACACCGTCCGGGCGACCTTGCGGCGGGTCTCCCGCAGCGGCCAGAGCCAGGCGGAGTCGATGTGCGCGTGGCCGACCGCCGACAGTTGGTGCGCGCTGGCGTGCGCGGGCCGGCTCAGGACATCGGTCAGCTGGGCGCGGGCGTCGGCGGCGGTGCCGGCCACGTCCTCGTAGTCCAGTGCGTCCAGCGAACGGCTGAGCGCCCGCAGGATCTCCCGGCGGCGCGGGTCCTGCAGGGACAGCTCGCGCTGCAGGCCGTCGAGCGCCTCGAGGTCCAGGATCAGGTCCCACACCTCGGCGTTGAACACGGCCAGGTCGGCGCGGGTGAGCCGATAGATCGGCGTCTCACCGAGCTTGGCGCCGATGTCGACCTTCGCGTAGGCGTTGTCGAGCGGGATCTCCGGGTTCGCGGCGCCCTCGACGTAGAACTCGATCCGGTCGCCGGGCGAGGCCGCCGTACCGTCCGGGCCGAGGATCGACAGCGGGGCGTAGGTCTGCCGCGGGTGCAGGCCCTTCAGCGGCCGGCCCGAGGTGGTGTGCACCAGGCCCTCCGCGGAGAAGCCGGGGCCGCCGCTGAAGCCGAGGTCGATGACCGCCTCGATCTCCCGGCCGGCCCACTCGGCAGGCACCTGGCCGCTGAACTTGAACCAGGCGGTGCCCCAGGCCGGGCCCCACGGCAGGCCGATCGCGGCCGGCTCGTAGGTCTGGGCGAGCGCCTCGGCGGGTGACACCGGCTCACCGGGTGCGTGCCACACCTCGATGTCCAGCGGGACCGCCGCGCCGTAGATCGCGGGGCGGAGTCGCTCCCGCAGGGCGCGCTTGAGCCGCTCCTCGATGAGTTGACGGTCGTCGTGCACGAAATCAGCCTCCGGGAAAGGATCCTCACGCGGCCGACCAGGCCGCGGATGACAACGCTGTCACACCGACCCCGGCCGCGTCCAGACGCAGTTTGTCTCTCGCTGTGTGGAATTTCGCTGCGTAGCGGTTGGGTTGCGGGGCGCCGACGCGGCTACCCCGGAGGCCTCATTGTTGTCTAGGTTGTCCTGCATGGATCGCCCCCGCCTGCTGACCCCTGCCCGGCCGACCGGGCTGACCCGCCGCAGCTTCCTCGGTTTCGGCGCCGCCGCGGCCTCCGGACTGCTGCTGCCGGGCTGCTCGCGCGGCCGTGCCGACGAGCCGGCGCCCTCGGAGGCGGGGATCTTCGCGACCGGCAACCTGAACGGCGTCTACAACACGTTCGGGACGGCGCTCAGCGGGCTGGTGAGCGAGGTCACCGGCATGGAGCTGAAGCCGATCGTGACCGACGGATCGGTGGACAACCTGTACAAGGTCTCAGGCCGCAAAGCCGACCTCGGACTGTGTACGTCGGACTCCGCGCTCGCGGCGTACGAGGGCACCGGCCAGTTCAGCACCGGCGTGCCGCTGCGGTTCACCGCGCTGGCCCGGGTGTACGACAACTACGTGCACGTCGTCGTACCGATGGCGTCGAAGGCGAAGAGCCTGGACGACCTCTTCCCGAGCAAGGACAACCCGACACGGCGGACGGTCGTCGGTGTCGGCCCCAAGGACTCCGGGACCGAGATCGTCGCGGACCTGATCCTGGAAAGGGCCCGGGCCGACGTGATCCAGAAGAATCCGACGCTGGACCCGGCCACGGTCGCCGTCACCCGGAAGAACCTGACGCTGGGGGAGATGGTCGCCGCGCTGCAGCCCAAGCCCGGTGCCAGCAAGGGGTCGATCGACGCGTTCATCTGGAGCGGCGGGGTGCCGACGGATCCGATCGTCGCGCTGCAGAAGACCATCGGGTTCCGGCTGCTGGACATCGGCGGCGTCGCGGAGACGATCGCCCTGAAGGAGTTCGGCGGGTTCATGGTGTCGGCGATCCCGCCCTCGCAGTACGGGCTGGCCCAGTCGGTGCCGACGCTGGCGATCCCGAACTACCTGATCGCGAAGCCGAACCTGTCGGACTCGTGGGCCTGGTGGACGGTCAACACGCTGTTCCGCCGGCAGAACGACCTGATCAAGGGCACGCCGTCGCCCGGAGCCAGCCCGGGGACCGGCGGTCACCCCGAAGCCGGTGCGCTGGACCCGCGCTCCGCGATCGCCACGATGCCGGTGCCGTTGCACCCCGCCGCCGAGCGCTGGTACCGCCAGAACCACATCTGACCCACCCCTGCCAACACGAGCGGATATCCGCTCGTGTTGGGCCTTCTCCGCTGGTGTGCGAGGGGAGAACCCCCCACACCAGGGGATATCCCCTCGTGTGGGTCAGGTCGTGTGGGTCAGGTCGGGTGGGTCAGGTCGGGTGGGGCGGGTGGTACGGGGCGGGTGGTGGGGGTCAGGCGTCGTAGTCGTCGATCAGGGGGACTCGGACCTCGATGACCAGGCCGCCGCCGATCGGGGGCCGGGCCACGACGCGGCCGCCGACGCGGGCCGCTTCGGAGCGGACGATCGCCAGACCGAGGCCGGTGCCCGGCATCTCGCGGTGGTGCGCGCTGCGCCAGAACCGCTCGCCGACCTTCTTCAGGTCCCGGGAGCCGAGTCCCAGGCCGTGGTCGCGGACCGACATCACCACCTCGGTGCCGTCCCGGGTGACCGAGACCTCCACCGGCGGCGCGCCGTACTTCGACGCGTTGTCGAGCAGGACGTCGAGGATGTCGTCGACCTCGAGCTCCGGGGCGACACCGCCCGGCACCATCTCGCCGACGATCAGCTCCAGGTCGTCGGCGGCGTACACGGCCTTCCAGCCGACCAGGCGCTCCTTCACCGCCTGGGCCAGGTCCAGCGGCTCTTCGTTGCCCTCGGCATCGGCCGACGGGCGGTCCGAGCCGGCCAGCCGGGACAGCCGCTGGACGATCCGGCCGAGCCGGTCGATGTCGCTGAGCGCGAACCGCGCGGTCGGCGACAACCGGGACAGGCCCTCGATGTGGATCCGGGCCGACGTCAACGGCGTCCGCAGTTGGTGCGACGCGTCCGCGACGAACTCACGCTCACGCTGCCGTGCCTGGTGCAGGCTCAGCGCCATCGAGTTGAAGCTGTCGCCCAGCCGGCGGAGCTCCGGTGCGCGTCCGTCGGTCGAGACCCGGGTGTCGAGCGCGCCGCGGGTGATCTGGTGGGTGGCGTTGTCGAGGTCCTGCAGCGGCCGCAGCACCCAGCGGGTGATCGGCCGGACGATACCGATGATGATCGCGCCGATGCTGATCAGCAGGCCGCCGAGGAGTAGCAGCAGTCCGCTCTGCACCTGGTCGCGGGCCTTGTCGGTCGGCACCCGCAGGACGGCGGCACCGAGCACACTGCCGTTGTTGACGACCGGGCGGGACACGACCATCTCGCCGGAGCGCCATGGCCACAGCGGCGGCGGCTCGGCCGGCAGCCGGCCCGCCAGCGTGCTGTGCAGGGCGGCCGAGATGTCCTCCTCCTTGACGTCCACACCGGACACCGAGGTGGCCACGACGCGGGAGTCGACGTCGACGACGAAGACCGGGGTGTTGTAGAGCTCCTGGTACCGGACCGCGAGCTCCCGCAGGTTCGCGATGTCGCCGGTCTGCAACGGCGACTCGGCCATCGCGGCGAACCAGTCGGCGTCGTTGCTGCGGGACAGGAAGAGCGTGCGGGACGTACTCGTGGCGATGAAGTTCGCCAGCGGGATCACAGCGACGATCGCCAGTGCGACGACCATCGGGACGAGGGACTGCAGTAGTCGACGGCGCAACGGTCAGTCCGAACCCAGGCGGTAACCGACGCCGCGGATGGTCTGCACCAGTTCGGGCCGGCCGAGCTTGGCGCGCAGGCTGGCGACGTGCACGTCCATCGTGCGCGACGACGCCTCGAAGACCGACTGCCAGGCGTACAGCGCGACCTGTTCACGGGGGACCACCCGGCCGTGGTGCGCGGCCAGCACTGCGAGCACGTCGAACTCCTTGCGGGTCAGACTGATGGGCTTGTCGGCCACCTGAACGGTCCGGGCCTCGATGTCCACGGTCAGGTCGCCGACGGTCACCCGGGGGCGGGGCTGCAAGAGGCCGGTACGACGAAGTACAGCATCGATACGGGCCAGCAGCTCGGAAATCGCGAACGGTTTCACCACATAGTCGTCGGCGCCGCTGCGCAGGCCGCGGACCCGGTCGGCGGCCTCGCCGCGCGCCGTCACCGCGATCACCGGCACGTCCGAGACCGTGCGGATCTGCCGGCACACGTTGATACCGTCCCCGTCCGGCAGTCCCAGGTCCAGCAGGACCAGGTCGCCGGGGTCGGCCGCCAGGGCGTCGGCGGCCGTGCGGACGTGCGTCACCATCAGGCCGTAACGCCGCAAGGCGGGTATCAGTGCATTGGCGATATCGAGATCGTCCTCGACCAGCAGAATCCGCACCGCGCCACTCATGCGGTGATCGTAGGCCAGGTCACGGCCCGATGTGTCAGATCTTGGTAAAGACGTAATCACGCGACTCCACGCAGTGTTCGGCAACATTAGCCTTCCGGACACAGGAGGGAACCGCTAGATGACTGTCGGTGTTGGCACCGGGGGTGGCGCGACCGTGCCCTCCGAGGAAGAACTGGCCGAGTACGAGCAGGAACGCCCCGCTCGGCGGCTGCGACCTGCCCTGGACCTGCTGATTTCGGTCTGGTGCGCAATCGTGAGCGTCGGCGTCCTGGTGCAGGTGTTCGCGCCTTTACCACAAGGAACGCAGTTCTACTTGGTGATCTTTCTCGCAGCGGTTCTGCCGATCACGCTGCTGTGTTACCGGGGCTGGAAGGTGCCGGCGGTCGTCAATCCGTTCCGGGCCCGCGCCCATGACGACCCCGGCTTGGCCGACTGGGTCCTTGCGCTGGTGGCGCTGGCGGTGTGCGTCTATCCGCTCCTCGACTTCGACGGCTACCTCGAGCGCCGGCAGGCCCCATCGGCGATGGACGTGGTCGCCGGTGCTGTATTACTGGTCCTGCTGCTCGAAGCGTGCCGCCGCACCACCGGTTGGGTGCTCCCGGTGTTCAGCCTGGTCTTCATCGCCTATGCGTACTACGGCGGCTACCTTCCCTACACCTGGTCGCTCGCGCACCAAGGCTTCAACTTCGACGCGATCATCGCCCAGTTCACGATGGGCACGGTGGGGTTCTACGGGACCCCGTTGAACGTCGCCGCGTCGTACATCGTGCTCTTCACCATCTACGGCGCGGTGCTCGACTACTCGGGCGCGGGCAAGTTCTTCATCGACCTGTCGTTCGCCGCCTTCCGGCGCAGCCGCACCGCACCCGGCCGCACGGTCACGCTGGCGGGCTTCCTGCTCGGCAGTGTCTCGGGGTCGGGGACGGCGACCGCGGTGTCGCTGGGCACCGTCTCGTGGCCGATCCTGCGCCGGGCCGGTTACCCGCCCGAACCGGCAGGCGGAATGCTCGCCGCGTCCGGGATCGGCGCGATCCTGTCCCCGCCGACCCTCGGTGCGGCCGCGTTCATCATCGCCGAGTTCCTCCAGGTCTCGTACCTGAAGGTCCTCGGGTTCGCGGTGATCCCGACGATCCTGTACTACCTGGGCATCCTGCTGGCGATCGAGATCGACGCCCGCAAGCACGGGACGACGTCGACCGAGGTGTCCGACCGGTCGGCGTGGCGGCTGTTCCTGCGGTTCGGGTACCACTTCTTGTCGTTGTTCGTGATCATCGGCTTCATGGCGGTCGACGTCCCGCCGTTCAAGGCCGTGGTCTACGCGGTGATCGTGCAGTTCGGGTTGTCGTTCCTGGACCGCGAGCACCGGCTGACCGGACGGCCGCTGTTCAAGGCGCTTGCCCAGGGCACCCGTTCGGTCCTGCCGGTGGCGGCGACCTGTGCGACGGCCGGCGTGATCGTCGCGGTCACGACCCAGACCGGCCTGGGGCTGAACCTCGCGGAGATCATCGTCAACGCGGCCCGCGGGCTGACCGACAACCACACCGCGGTGCTGATCCTGACCGTGGTGCTGTCCGCGTTCGCCGTGCTGATCCTCGGTCTGGCGGTGCCGGTGACCGCGTCGTTCATCATCGCGGCGGTGATCATCTCGCCGGCCCTGGTGAATCTCGGCGTGACGCAGCCCGAGGCGTACATGTTCATCTTCTACTACGCGGTCCTGTCCGAGGTGTCGCCGCCGACCGCGCTGGCCGCGGTCGCGACCGCCGCGATCACCGGCGGCAAGGTGATGCCGACGATGTGGCAGGCCTGGAAGTACACGCTGCCGGCCTTCCTGGTGCCGTTCGCGTTCGTGCTCACCGACAACGGCGCGCACCTGCTCGGTCAGGGCTCGTTCGCCGGCATGGTCTGGACCACGCTGGTGTCGATGCTGGCGGTGGCCGCGCTGGCCGTGGTCACCGGCGGCTGGGTGTTCGTGCGGACGACCTGGATCGAGCGGGCGTTCTGCGTACCGGCCGCCGCGCTGCTGCTTTACCTCGCGCCCGTAACCATCACCGCCGGAATCTGTTTGCTACTTGTTGCCGTCGTCATCAATCTGGTCCGGCGGCAACGCCAGGCCGCTGCCGAGGAAGGAACCGTTGCCTCATGAGACTCCGATCTGTTGCCGTGGCACTCGTCACCGTGCTGGCGCTGGCCGCCTGCGGAGGCCAGCGCGAACCGTCCGGATCCGGTACGGAGTCCGGCGGCCGGCTGACGATCGCCACCGGCAACACGACCGGCGTGTATTACCAGCTCGGCGGCGCGCTGGCCTCGGTGATCTCGCAGAAGATGTCCGGCTACCGGGCGACCGCGAGCGAGACCGGCGCCTCGGTGCAGAACATCCAGGGCCTGGTCGGCGGGAACTACGACATCGCGTTCTCGCTCGGCGACTCGGCGGCGGACGCGGTGAACGGCGCGAACAGCTTCAAGACCAAGCAGGATGTGGTCGCGCTGACCCGGCTGTACAACAACTACACCCAGGTCGCCGTCCGGACGTCGGCGAACATCACCTCGATCGCGGACCTGAAGGGCAAGCGGGTCTCGACCGGTTCGCCGAACTCGGGGACCGAGGTGATCGCGCGCCGGCTGCTCGAGGCGGCAGGGCTGGACCCGGCCAGTGACGTGACCGCGCAGCGGCTCGGCCTGCCGGAGTCGGTGGACGCGATGAAGTCCGGGTCGATCGACGCGCTGGTCTGGTCCGGCGGGTTGCCGACCGGCGGCATCACCGACCTGACCACCAGCATGGGCAAGGGCGTGAAGCTGCTGCCGATCGCGGACCTGCTGCCGAAGATGCAGGAGAAGTACGGCGCGGTCTACTCGCAGGCCCCGATCCCGGCGGCGACGTACAAGCAACCGGCCGACGTGGCGACGATCGTCGTACCGAACGTGCTGCTCGTCCGCAAGAACATGAACGACGAGCTGGCCGAGCAGCTGACGAAGACGCTGTACGAGAACATGGACGCCCTGGTCGCGGTGAACGCGGCGGCGA
Organism: Kribbella sp. NPDC003505; assembly: GCF_040610875.1. NCBI lineage: Bacteria > Bacillati > Actinomycetota > Actinomycetes > Propionibacteriales > Kribbellaceae > Kribbella > Kribbella sp. NPDC003505. The sequence goes on from NZ_JBEXNA010000006.1 coordinate 76,749, forward strand.
AGGGCATCACGCTGGAGAACGCGACGAAGACCGACCCGGTGCCGCTGCACCCGGGGGCGAAGAAGGCGCTCGACGGACTCAAATAGCAGGTCCTGGGTACCGGTAGCTGTTGCGGTACCCAGGCTCACGGACCGTCCTCCCCCGCACACCAGGCGCAGCGGGGGAGGACGCAGGGCCCCGGCTCCGCACCTCAGGCGCAGCGGGGACGGGACCCAGCCGGCCCCACAACCAGGCGCAGTGACGGTCGGCAACCGGGCCCGGTCCTGGCGGAGGCATCCGCCGGGGCCGGGCTCTACTGGTGTTCCTCCTCGTGCGGCATCGGTGTGCCGTACAGATAGTGCGAGAGCGCGGAGTCGCGCTTGGGATGGGCGTGGTACTTCGTCGGTATGACCCGTCCCTCGGCGCTGTCCCACGCGGCGTCGGCCAACCGCCACATCCGGTGCGCCAGCCGGCCCGCCGACCCGGTGTGCGGGGAGTACGGGTGCGCCCTCGTCGGGGCGATCTCCTCGGCTTCCAGCAGGTTCTCGGTCAGCCGGTTCACGTCTGCGCCGTCGAGCTGCTCGGAGATCCGGCGGCCGTACGTCGTCTCCATCGTCTCGTGCTCGTCGAGCAGCCGGTCGATCTGCCGCCACAGGTCGTCGTGCTGCAGATCCACGAATCGGCTGTCGCCGTACTGCCGTCCTTTCAGGAAGCGCAGCGAGCGTTCGAGTTCCTTCGCGTTGCCGACGTACCGGGTGATCAGCTCGTCCCCGTCGGAGAGCCGGCGTACGTGCGGGAGGAGCACGTCCTCGGCCGCGGCCAGATGCTGCGCCGCGATCGCGTAGAACCAGTCGGTCTGGTGCCGGTGCTCGGGGTGCGCGGCGTCCGGGTGGTGAGCCGGCTCGGCCAGCTCCCGGATCCGTGCGTGTTCGTAGGTCAGGGCCAATTCGAGCGTCGAAGCGGTCATGACAACCACCTCCAGAGGGTCTCCCTCCAGCGTGTGCCCATCCCACCCGAACCGCAACCGCCTCACCCCGCTCCGTAACCCGGCCGTACTCCGGCCGTGCTCCGCCCGTACTCAGGAACGCGAACGCCCGCCGCGGACAGGTCGCGGCGGGCGTGGGCGGTGCGCAGGACGGCTCAGGCGTCGGAGCTCTTCTTCCAGAGGTTGATACCGGCCTCGACGGCGTCGGCGTCGATGGCCTCGAGCTCTTCGGGGCTGAACTTCAGGTTGCGGACCGCGGCCAGGTTGTCCTCGAGCTGGGCGACGCTGGAGGCGCCGATCAGCGCGCTCGTCACCCGGTCGTCGCGCAGCGTCCAGGCGAGCGCGAGCTGGGCGACGGACTGGCCGCGCTGCTGCGCGATCTCGCTCAGCGCGCGGACGTGCTTGAGGGTGTCCTCGGTGAGCGAGTCCGGGTTGAGGGACTTGCCCTGCGCCGCGCGGGAGTCGGACGGGATGCCGCCCAGGTACCGGTCGGTGAGCACGCCCTGCGCCAGCGGCGAGAACGCGATCACGCCGACGCCGAGGTCGCCGACCGCGTCCAGCAGGTCCTCCTCGATCCAGCGGTTCAGCATCGAGTACGACGGCTGGTGGATGAGCAGCGGCGTCCCGAGCTCGGCCAGGATCCGCGCGGCCTCCCGGGTCCGGTCGGCGGAGTACGACGAGATGCCGGCGTACAGCGCCTTGCCCGAGCGGACCGCCGCGTCGAGCGCGCCCATCGTCTCCTCGAGCGGGGTGTCCGGGTCGAACCGGTGCGAGTAGAAGATGTCGACGTAGTCCAGGCCCATCCGGCTCAGCGACTGGTCGAGCGAGGCGAGCAGGTACTTCCGCGAGCCGCCGCCCTGACCGTACGGCCCCGGCCACATGTCGTAGCCGGCCTTGGTCGAGATGATCAGCTCGTCGCGGTACGGCCGGAAGTCGCGCGCGAAGTGCGTCCCGAAGTTCGTCTCGGCCGAGCCGTACGGCGGGCCGTAGTTGTTCGCCAGGTCGAAGTGCGTGACGCCGAGGTCGAACGCCCGGCGCAGGATGTCGCGCTGCGTCGCGAACGGCTTGTCGTCGCCGAAGTTATGCCACAGGCCGAGCGAGATGGCCGGCAGCTGCAGCCCGCTCCGTCCGGTCCGCCGGTAGCTCATCTGGTCGTCGTACCGGCTCTCGGCCGCCACATAATCAGTCACGGAACCCCAGTCTGCCCCATGTCACGACAAGTGCGAAACCCCTTGTTTTCAAGCAGAAACGGCAGCAATCAAACCTAGAACCCCGTCTTCTGGACCACGAGCCCCGGTGTCCCCGGTCCGGGGCACCGGAGCTCGCGGCGGCGCCGGTCAGCGGGCGGCGGTGGCCAGCTCGGGGGTACGGCGCAGCATCTGCAGGGCCCGCATCCGCATCGGTCCGATGCTTCCGATGGGCAGGTTCAGCGTCTCGGCGATCTCCAGGTACGACGGGCAGCTGTCCGACATCAGCAGCCGGATCAGTCGCTGGTAGCGCCCTGGGAGCCGGGCCAGGGCCCGCTCGGTGGAAGGCTCGTACTCACCGTCGGCCGGGTAGACGTCGACCACGGCCGCCCGCTGGCCGTCACCGTGCTCGGTGGTCGGATCGGCGTACAGCAGGTACCGCTTGCGGCTGATCGCCACCCGCAGCCCCTCCCGCCGTGCCGTCGCGGCCAGCCACGCGGGAAGGCACTGCGGATCACGGATCTGGCCGCCGTGCTGCCACAACCGCAGCCACGTCTGCTGAGCGACGTCGAAGGCGTCGCTGTGACTCAGGCCGACACGGCGCGCAGTGTGCAGCAGCAGCGAGCCGTAGCGGCGCTCCAACTCCTTCCAGGCCGACCAGTCCGAGGCGAGTGCGCGGTTCAGGACGTCCTCGATCGTGCTCGAGTGGATGGAATCGGTGTGGTGACGCGTTCCGTTGGCCGGCCGTGCAGTGCTGCGTAGCGAGATCGTCGACACGCTTCACTTCCTTTCGCTGATCCGCGCAGGTGGCGACGGAGCGCGCGTGGGCAGGGGAAGATCGGGCCGGTGCGCGAACGCACCGGCCCGAAAGCCGATGGCATCAGCGGCTTCGGTGAAGCCGTGCTGCGGCAAAACTCCGGACGGCCCTCTGCCTCACCATGCCCCCGTGGTCGTCGTCAGTGCTGCCTTCGGCGCCTATTCGATCACCGGGGCCGTCACGCAGGCGTAGTCAATTCGTCACGGAATCGTGCTTGTCGCGTCACCGTTTGCATATGTGTCGCTCGGCGACTGCTCGGTAACGCTCCGATCGCGCAAAGTCGGGCCCAACCAGCGCAGCAACGGTGCCGCCATCATCGTGGTGACCAGGGCCATCAACACCATCACCGTGAAGGCGCTGTGGTTGATGATGCCGACGCCGAGCCCGGCCGACAGTACGACGATCTCCGTGATCCCCCGAGCGTTCATCAGGACGCCCAGGCCGGCCGCGGACCGTACCGGCAGCCCGCCGGCCCGCGCGACCGGTACGGCGCCGCCCAGCTTGCCGATGACCGCGACGGCCAGCAGGACAGCGCCGGCGGCCAGCACCTGCGGCTGCGAGATCGCCGCGTTGACGTCGGTCTGCAGGCCGATCGAGGCGAAGAAGACCGGGACCAGCAGCGCGCGGTTGAGTCCGCCGATCTGCTCGGCCACGGCCGCCACCGGCGGGCTGTCCTTCGGGAGGACGAGGCCGGCGAGGAAACCGCCGAAGATCGCGTGCACGCCGATGTGGTCGGTCGCCGCGGCCAGGCCGAGGATCAGGCCGAGGACGAGCAGCACCAGGATGGGCGTGGGCAGGGACCCGGCGAACCGCTGGGCAAGTCGCTGCAGCAGCGGCCGGAGCACCAGGAGGACCGCCGCGCCGAGCAGCACCGTCAGGCCGAGCGCGAGTAGTGCTTCACCGGGCCCGGCCGACCGGATCATCGCCATGGTGATGGCGAGCGCGCACCACGCGAGCACATCGGCCGCTGCCGCGCACAGCATGGCCAGCGAGCCGAGACGGGTGCCCTGCAGTCCGCAGTCCTGCACGATCCGGGCCAGGACCGGGAACGCGGTGATGCTGAGCGCCGTACCGATGAAGACGACGAACGGCAGCCGGTGGACGCCGGGACCGGCCAGCGTCGAGTAGAGCGGTAGCGCCGCGAGGAGTCCGAGGGCGAACGGGACCGCCATGATCGCGAGACTGGCGGCGGCGATCGCACCGCGGTCGCGGCCGATCCGGTCCCGGCCGAAATCGCTCCCGACGGTGAACATGAAGACGGCCAGCCCGGCCTGCGCCAGCAGACCCAGGTTCGGCCGGACCTCGGCCGGCAGGATGGCGTCGAACAACCAGGGCGCCAGCGAGCCGATCACCGAGGGGCCGAGCACCAGACCGGCGACGATCTCACCGACGACCGCGGGCTGACCGATCCGCCGGGCCAGCCGGCCGCAGAGGGTCGCCAGCGCGCAGATGACCGCGACCGCCAGCAGCAGCCGCCACATCTGTTGCGCGGCGCTCGGTCCGGCGGCGCCCGGTACGGACGCCGCCGTGGACGTGTGGTCCGGGCGCAGCCAGCCGGCGGCGTAGCCGACGCCGACCAGGGCGGCCGCGCCGGCCACCAGAAGGGCACCGACCGCCGTGGCGCGGCCGGGCATGGGAAACAATGAACCGCCCCGCCGCTGCATCGGGCTTGCTACCCGGTCAGGCCGGGACGGCGCCGTCGGCGGACACCGGAACCGCGGTGAGCCGCTCGGCCGCCGGCCGGTGCACGCCGTTGGTCCGCCGTCCGGCGCGGTGCGCGAGGATGTCCTGCGCGATGTCGCCGGCCCGGTTGCCGAGCACGCTGAGCAGCGAATCGGCGATGCCGTGCGTCGCCTCGTTCACGCCCTGCAGGTAGCAGGCGGCGTCCGACGGCTCGTCGAGCTGCAGGCGGTACTGCCGGTTCACCTCGATCCGGTCGAGCCCGATGGCGTCGCTGAGCCCACGGACCAGCCGCGGCATCTCCCGGACGAACCCGGTGCCGAGGAGCACCAGGTCGCGGCGCAGCTCGCTGACGGTACCGGTCTTGCGGTCGCTCAGCTCCAGCACGACCTCGTCCCCGTCGGTGCGGGCGCCGACGATATCGGTCATCGGCACCAGCCGGCGCCGGTCGACACCGGCCAGCCGGTCCAGGTACATGCTCGTGTACAACTCCTGCAGAAGATCGCTCTCGACGCCGGAGTAGTTCGTCAGGTGCATCTCCCGCAGGATCTGGTCCCTGCCCTCCGGCCGGGCCTCGAAGAACTTGTCGATGTACGACGGGTAGTAGAGCTCGTTGGTGAACTTGTTCGTGTCGTAGGCGCGCAACCCGATCGACCGCATCACCCAGCTGACGTCGCTGTTCGGCAGGTCGATCTGCGTCGCCCGGAACATCTCGGCCGCGCTCTGCGCCGCGCCGACCACCGCGACCCGGTGCGGCTCGGACTTGTCGAGTGCCGCGATCCGGCTGCGGTACTGCGTGCTGTGGATGACGCGCTCCGCCGGCAGCTTGGCGAACTCGGCCGGGACGTACGGGTCGCGTCCGGCGCCGATCACCAGATAGCGGCTGGAGATCGTGCTGCCGTCGCCGAGCCGGGTGAGCCATCCGGTCAAGGCGCCGGCCGGGTTGCGCTGCGGTTCGATCGAGACGCAGTCGCAGCCGAGCTGGAGCCGGACCTTCCGCAACGACTCCGACACCCACCTCAGGTACCCGGAGACCTCGACCCGGTACGGCGTGAAGCTGCCCATGTTGATGAAGTCGTCGAGCCGGCCGACGCTGCGCAGGTAGTTCAGGAAGGTGAACCTGCTGCGCGGGTTCCGAAGCGTCACCAGGTCCTTGGCGAAGGCCACCTGGCTCTTCGTCCAGGGCAGCAGCAGACCGCGCTGCCATTCGACCGTCTGACCGCGTTCGATGAACAGCGAGTTCTCGGCCAGGCCGTCGACACCGAGTTCTTCCAGTGCGACGGCGAGGGCGAGGTTGGCCGGCCCGGCGCCGACGGCGAGCAGTTCGACCTCGTGGTTGGTCATGAGGGCTCCAAATAGGGTCGTGGCTTACCAGGGCCGGCCCGAGTAGTCGGACTCGTTCAGTGCGTCGTACTTCAGTTCGACGAGCTCTGCCGCGGCGGTCAGCCGGTCGGCACAGGTCGCGGGATCGTTCGCGGTGCAGATGACGTACGCGTGCCGCCCGATGTGCGCCCGCGGTGGCAGCCGGACCGTCGCGCCCTCGGCCACCATCGGATGCGCCTCCACCAGGCCGGGCACGGCTCCCGGCTCCGGGACGGTGATCTTCACGACGCGGGCGTCCTCGGGCGGGTAGCAGAACCGGATCCCGACACACGTGCGGTGATCGGCTTCCAGGTACGGGCGGTTGCCGCGCGCCACGTCGACCAGGATCGCGCCGGGGTCGATACCGGTCGCGAGCTTGCCGAGGTACGGGATCAGGTCGCCGCCGAGGCGTCCGTTCACCTCGATCACGACCGGCCCGCGGGAGCTGAACCGGATCTCGGTGTGCGTGATGCCGTACGGCGTGCCGATCGCCTCGTGTGCGGTCTGCAGCAGCTTGCGCAGCTCGGGATCGGTCAGCAACGGGTCCGCGCCGTCGACGATGTGGCCGATCTCCTCGAAGTACGGCGGTGCGCCGAGTTGCTTGTGGGCAACGAAGAACGGCTGGTACTCACCTGCCACGACCGCTCCGTCGACGCTGATCTCCGGACCGTCGACGAGCTCTTCGATCAGCGCCCCGCCGTGGTACTCGGCCGGACCGCTGCGGCTGGAACTGTCCGCTCTTTCGAACGCTTCGATGATTCCGGACGCGTCGTCCACCACCGCGACGCCGATGCTCGCGGCCATCCCGCGCGGCTTGACCACGACCGGGTAGCCGATCGTCGCGGCGGCGGTCGCGGCTTCGTCGGCCGTTGTGGCGACCGCGAACTTCGGCTGCGGCAGCCCGGCGTCGGTGAGCGCCTGCCGGGTCCGCGCCTTGTCACGACAACCCTGCGCGCCCTCCGCGGTCAGGCCCGGCAGTTTGAGCCGGTCCGCGATCAACGCGGTCGCGACCACCGACGGCTCGTCGTAGGTGAAGACGCCGCGAACCCCATGAATACGAGCGATCGAGTCGGCGACCGCAAGCAAACGATCGATGTCGAGCGCGAGTCCCGCGCCCTCGAGCGGAGGGACGACGGAGCTGCCGGCGATGTACGGCTGTTGCCAGCCGGCCGGTTCGTCGTCGATCAGCCACAGCGGCCCGCGGGCGGCCGCGCCGCGCATCAGGTACTCGCGGTACGGCTGGAAGCCACTGCTCAACTGCAGCACGACACCTTCGGTGTTGTCGGTCACGCCGTCCTCCCGGGAGCTGTTACTGACGAACGAGAGCGGCTGACCCGTGGTTGGTGATACACCAAGTGCCGTCGTCGGCAGGGGATATCCGTCGTCCTGACGGCTTGCACTCGAGTAGTTGACGGCTCAGACTTCACGGAAGGTAGCTCGGCAGCCACGCAAAGAGGAGGCGTCTATGCCTGCACCTGGGAGCCTGCCCGCCCAAGGTTCTCGCTGGGGGAGAGCATTGTCGATCGGTGGCGGTCGTGAGGAATACGCATCCAGTGGGGGAGATCGATAGATGCACGCGCAGCCCGTACCGACGGATCGTCCGGATCCGGCGAACCCACCTGATGAAGCCCACCCGTCCGTGCGGCTTCGCATGCTCGACGGCTTCTGGGTCGTCGATGGTCAACAGACCTTGTCCATTCCGCTCAGCGCGCGCCGGGTCGTCGCGTTCGTCGCACTCCGCGGACGGTCCAGCCGTGCCGAAGTGGCCGGAACGCTCTGGCCGGAAGTGTCGGACTCCAAGGCGCAGGCCTGTCTGCGGACCGCCTTGTGGCGGCTACGTCAGCTGAGCGTGCAGCCGTTGGTCACCGGCGACGAGACGCTCCGCGTCGACGAGTCCGTGGACGTCGACGTGAACACGCTGATCACCGCCATTCGCCGGGTGATCAACGACGGCGAATGCGGAGCCGACCAAGGCCTGCTGCCGACACTCGCGGCGATGGGAGAGCTGCTGCCCGGCTGGTACGACGACTGGGTCCTGCTCGGGCGGGAACGCCTGCGCCAGCTCCAGTTGCACGCGCTCGAGCTGACGGCCCAGCAGCTGACCTGCTCAGGGCGGTACGCCGAGGCGATCGAGGCAGCCATGGCCGCGGTCCGCCTGGAGCCGTTGCGGGAGAGCGCGACCCGGGTGCTGATCGAGGTCCATCTGGCCGAGGACAACGTGGTCGAGGCGATCCGCCGGCTCGAGTTCTTCGAGCGGAGCCTGGCGGCCGAGCTCGGCGTCGAGCCCTCGGCGGACCTGGTGAACCTGGTGCGCAGCCGGCAGGTCCGGGCCCGTCCGCGGACCAACGTGGCCGACCTGCCGAGGCTGGACCAGAGCCGGTTCCTCGCGTCCCGAAGGACCTTGGCCTAGAGCAATCGCTTGGATCTGTGGAGCCCTGGCGGAACGTCAGCGACCGGCCGGGCTCCACAGATCCTCGGCGCCGAGTTCCTTCACGTGGTACTTGCCGAGCGAGCTGACGAGGAACTGCAGCTCGAGCGCCAGGCACTCGACGAGGTTGACGAGGCCCTGCTCCGGGTCGGTGTCCACCGCGATGAGCGCGGCCCGGCCCAGGCCGGCCGCGGTCGCACCGAGGGCCAGGCACTTGGCGACCCGGGCACCCTCCCACATGCGCCCGGAGACCAGCAGGCACGAGGGATCCGCGTCGTTTCGGTCCTGACCGATCCGCCGCAGGCACTCGCCGAGCGGAAGCCCGACATGGCGAAGGAACGCGCGCGGCGCCCAGCCGGTGCCGGCCTCCGCGCCGTCGACGGAGACCGCGTCCGCGCCGGCTGCCCACGCGACCCGCGCCGCCGCCGCCACGTCGCGGGCAGGCGGTAGCTTCACCCAGATCCGGGCCCGCGGGTAGTTGTTCCGCATCAAGCGGATCTGCTGCCGCAGGATCTCCTCGGTGAAGGTTCCCGGGCTGCTGCTGCGCAGGACCTGCTCGCCACCGAACACGGGGTCGATGAGGTACGCGCTCGTCAGGCGCGCAGCGGCGTTCGCGTCGACGAGCGTCATCCCGCCCAGTCCCGGTTTGGCGCCCTGACCGACCTTGAGTTCGAACGCGAGCCGCCCGGATTCCAGCAGCGGAAGGACATTCGGGTCGCTGTACACCAGGTTCCAGACCTCGGCATCGGCGTCCTCGGTGCTCTGCTGGACGACCACACCGCCGTAGGAGTCGAGCGCCTCCTTCTGGTACGCGCGGATCCGGCCGAGCAGTGAACGCTCCGCGTCGGCCTCGAGGCGGCCGTAGCTGTTGACCGGCATCACGTTCTCGCCGATGACCATCGGGATGCCGAGCCGGCCGGCCTGCCGCGCGGCGGCCACGCCGAGGGCTACGCTCGCTGCTTCGGTCGACCCGAACGCCGACACGTACACCGGAACCGCCGAGCGGAATCCGCCGACGGTCGTCTCGAGCCGCACGTCGCGGTACACCGGCTCGCGGGCCAACTCGATGAGTTGGGCGAGCCGCTGCGGAACGAAGACCGGCGGGACCAGCCGCAGCCGGTCGATGGGGTCGTCGGGCAACTGCGGTTCGGCGGCACCGCTGCCGGCGCCGAACAGCGCCTGCCCGTAGTCGTCGGCGGGTGGGAACGCGTCGGCGGCGCCGGCCTTGGCGCGTTCGCGGATCGCTGCTTCGGGGAACCCATCGGCGTACAGGATGCCCTCCTTCGATCGGTCTCTGACCGGAAGAGGCGGCGGCGGTCCGCCGAAAATACGCCGTATCACCGCACCGCGCGCGGAGCCTCTCACGGATATACGGCGTAGCAGCGCCAAGGGGGGAACATCATGAAGTACACGCGTGCCATCGTGGTGCTCGTGAGCGCGACGCTCGGCGTCGGCTCGGCACCGCCCTTGACCACAACAGCAGCCGTCGCGGCCGATCCGTGCGGCCTGCCGCGAGGCGTCCTGAAACTCGCCGACCTGGCCTCCAGGTCCGCGATCGAGTGCGGTGCCGTCGGACGGCTCGTCGACGCCGGCAACGGGGTGCCGCTCCCGGTCCAGCAGCCGGGCCGCAGCGTCACCCTCGACATGCTGTATCCGGACGGAGCCCGGACCTTCACCCTCGCCACCGACGCCCGCGGCGTGGTGACGACCGACTCGCACCACCAGGCGAGCAAGTTCCCGGACCTGCCAGGGCCGGGGGCTTGCGAGCGGGACACGTACAGCCTGCGTTCCTACAAGTGGTACAAACCCTGGCTGTTCCGTACCACCAGAGGAACGGCGCTCGCGAACCAGAGCCAGGCCGCCTTCGACGCAGCCGCCCGCAGGGCAACCGCCACCATGACGCAAGGCCGCAACACCTGCGGTCTGCGCGGCGGGATCCACGCGGCCGGCGCATTCGTGGGCCACACCAACGAGCGTGGCAATTTCGTGTATGCCGAAGGTGAGACCACGTGCGGCGACTCCGACGGCCGCAACGTGATCGACGCGGGGGATCTGCCCGGCGGCTTCCTCGAAGCGACACTGGCCTGGACGTGCACCTGGGCCGAGACCCGGCACGGCGTCACGATGGCCGTCTCGGCGGACATCAGGATGAACGACACCGACTACAAGTGGACCTACGATCCGGTCAACGACCCCGCCTGCCGGCCGGCGCTGCCGCCCGATCAGGATCGCTGGCGGTACGACGTGGAGTCGGTGCTGACCCACGAGATCGGCCACGTCTACGGACTGGTCAACCTCAGCGCGGCCGAGGACGTCAATCTGACGATGTACCCAGGCGTCCGACGCTGCACCGGCCACATGCGCACCCTCGGCCGCGGCGACGTCCTAGGGCTGCGGGCGCTCTACGGGTCTCGCTGAACGCGTCAGTCGCAGATAGAGCAACGCGCCGATGGTGACGACCAACGGCCAAATGAGGTAGACCCCGGCCATCAGGAGCAGCACCACAACAGCTCCTTGCGCCACGAGCGCGGCGAACCGTGCTCCGCTGCGTCGCGGCAGCAACTTCACCGCTGCCGCGACGCCCACGGCGTACACGGTCACGAAGAGCCCGGTGGTGAGCAGGACAAGGGATTGCGGCTCCAGCCGTGCCGCCACCACGATCGCGGCCGTCGTCATCGACATCGCGCTCAGGACGGCGAGGCTGCGTCGGGGAACCTCACCTGCTGAGCTGCCGCGGTCCAGCCAGGCGGGCAGCGCGCCGTCGCGGGCCAGGGCGGCGCCGAGCTTGGCGGCGCCCGCGTAGTACGCGTTCATCGCGCCGAAGGTGAGCAGCAGCGCGGCGATCGCGGCCAGTACCCGGGCGTTGCCGCCGAGGCCGATGGCCAGGAGATCGCCCAGCGGCGCCGCGGTGTCGCCGGCCCGCGGGCCCAGGACGGTGATCGTGGCGAAGGCGACGCTGAGGTAGATCACGCCGACGACGATCACCGCGAAGGCGGTGGCACGCGGGACGTCGCGGGCCGGCCGCCGGAACTCCGCGGTCAGGTAGGTGACTGTTTCCCAGCCGACGAAACTCCAGACCAGCAAAGCGGCGGCCGGTCCGATCGCCTGCCAGCCATGCGGTGCGAACGGCTCCAGGTTGGACAGATCGGCGTGCGGCAGCGACAGCGCGACCGCGAGACCCAGGAAGACCGTCAGCAATCCGGCCAGGGCGATCTGGACGCGTCCCGTCACCTGGATGCCGAAGGCGTTCGCACCCGGCACGATCACCAACAGCGCCACCATGGTGGCGACGACGGTGCTCCGTCCGCCGCCCAGCGCCCCTTCGACATAGCCGCCCGCCCACAGCGCGGCGGCCGGCCCGCCGACCGGAACGGACAGGTAGAAGCACCAGCCGACGATCGCCGCGGCCCGGTCGCCGAAGGCCAGCCGCGCGTACGTCGCGATCCCGCCCGCATCCGGGTAGCGAGCGCCGAGCGCGGCGAAGGTGGCGGCCAGCGGCGCGGACACGACCGCGAGTCCCAGCCAGGCCAGCAGCGAGGCCGGGCCCGCCACGTCGGCAGCGAGCGCCGGCAGCGCGATGACGCCGGTCGCCAGCACGGCGCCGACGTACAACGCCGTACCTTGTCCGAGACTGAGCCGGCCGCCCGGCGCCGACGAGGTTTCTGTCATGGGCGACATCTTCGCGGCAACCGGGCGGTCACGGCGAGGCGATCCCCGGCACCTTCGGGAACGCGCTCGCCTGCCAGACCGAATCCAGCCCCGCGACGTACCGGGTGAACCGCTCGAGGCCGAGTCCGAAACCCGCGCTCGGCGGGACGCCGTCCTTGAGCATCTGCAGGTACCACGCGTACTTCGCCGGGTTCTCCGCGGTCTCCCGCATCCGCGCGATGATCGTCGCGTAGTCCTGCTCGCGTTCGCTGCCGCTGCACAGCTCGCCGTACCCCTCCGCCGCGATCAGGTCGAAGTTCCGCAGCATCCCGGGCAGGTCCTGGTTCTCCCGGTCGTAGAAGCCGCGCGACCCCTTCGGGTAGTCGGTGACGAAGAACGGCCTGCTCGCCTTCGCCGACAGCTTCGCCTCGCCTTCCCAGTCGAGCTCGGCGTCCGGACTCTGGTCGTGCCCCATGGCCTGCAGGTCCGCGACCGCGTCGGCGTGCGTCCGGCGCCGGAACGGCTCGGTGAGCAGTTCGGTGAACTCGGAGGTGTCCCGGCCGAGCGCCTCGAACTCACCGGGCAGGTGCTCCACCGCCTGCTGCACGATGTGGCGGACGAGTTCCTCCGCGACCGTCATCGCGTCGTCCCGGGACGCGTTCGCCATCTCGATGTCGATCTGGTGGAACTCGGCCAGATGCCTGCTCGTCGACGCGGTCTCGAGCGGTTCCAGCCGGATGTTGGGCGCGATGAAGAAGATCTTGTCGAACGAGGTCAGCACGGCCTGCTTGTAGAGGATCGCGCTCGTCATCAGCTTGTAGCGGTGCCCGTAGTAGTCCACGTCGACCTGCTTGGCGCCGCGGGCGCCGGGGTCGGTGACCGGACCGATGACGGGCGGCAGCAACTCGATGAAGCCCTGGGCGCCGAGGTACTGCCGGGCCGCGGTCAGCATCCGGTGCTGGATCTTCAGCACCGACCGGGTGACCGGCGAGGTGAGGTGCTCACGCGGACTGGCGGGCAGCCGGGCTTCGGTCTCCGGGATCCGGGTCTCGGTCATCTCCTGTGCTCCCTGCTGAGGCGCCCGGTAGGGGCGGTGCGGTCGGTGTCGGAAGGTGCGTGGCCGCGGGTGCGGCGCGATACTCGTGCTCCAGGCTGGCGCTGTCGTAGGTGCGTTCGACGTACGACAACGAGGCCAGCAGCCCCGCCGCCGTCAGGTCTGCCGGGTCGGTCGGGCCGACCGCACCGCGGATCGGCATCGACCCGACGGAGGACCACTGCAACCGGCCCGCGCTGTCGAGGTAGCTGCGGGCCCGGCCGGCGTTGTCCGGGTGCAGGCAGTACGGCACGTCCAGGTAGCCGCGGCGGAAGGCGGTGGCCAGCGCGGTCCCGATGTCCGGGCTGAGGTCCAGCACAGCCCCGATCAAGGTGCTCGCCTCGGCGTGGATGCCGGTGTCGTCGGTCTCGCCGGCGATCGTGAGGCAGTGCTCGGCGGCCAGCGCCGCGGTCTCCAGGGCGGCGATGTTCTCCGCGAAGGTGGGAATTCGGTAGCCTTCGGCAACTGTTTTCACGATCAGCCGGCCCGCGCCCGTCCGGACTGCCAGCCGTGCGGCCTCCTCGAGCAGCCGCGAGGCGCCGTCCGGCGTCCTGGGATACACGCCCATGTAGGTGTAGACGACGATGTGCCACTCGATGTCCGGCAGCCACTGGGCGGCCAGCCGGCGCAGGGCCAGCAGCGCCTCGACGTCCTGGTCCGGGTTGGTCTGCTGGGCGTAGCTCAGTGAGACGCTGCGGATCCCGTGCTGTCGGAAGAACAAGCACTCGAGCACGCTCAACGCCACCAGCAGGCTGGGCGGGCAGAGCTGGCCCATCATGCAGCCGCCGAAGCTCTCGACGTGCGGTTCGGCTCCGGTGGACCTGACCTCGGCCAGCAGATCGCAGCTGCGGGCCCAGTTCGGGATCGACTCCGACAACGGCATCCGGCTGTACGGCAGGCAGTACGAGACCGGGCCGCCCTCGGTCGCGTGCAGCCCGGCGCGGATCAGCGCGGCCACGATCGGCTCGGGGCAGGGCGAACCGTGCCGGACCTGGACCGGGAAGTCGGGTTCTACGACACCGTCCAGGACCCTGCGGGTGGTGGCCGGATCGTGCGCGACGATCGGATAGCCGTTGAGCTCGATGCCGCTCGCCAGCGCCGCCTGCGCGTTCACGTTGTCACCCATCCGGGTGTAGCTGTCCAGCGTGATCGTCCCGACGGTGGTGGCCGCCGCGCTCTTGGTGGCCAGCAGGCCGGCCCGCATCGCGACCGGATCGCTCACCCCCATCCGCGGCTGCACCACCAGCCGGCCGGACCGATGCGCGCGGGCGACGAAGTCACCGAACGAGCCGGTGCCCGGGCCGCTCACGAAGCCCGGCCGGTGGTCAGTCGACCGACGTACGACCGGAAGGCGGTCAGTCCGGTGCCGTCCTCGAAGACCGCCCCGTATCCGGCGGCCTTCAGCTGGGCCCGGCTGCGCTCGCTCCCGGGCCCGGAGATCCCCAGCTTCCCGCCGATCACCATCGGGGTGCCGGCCAGCTCCGGGTGGTTGCGGACCTGACCGATCAGCCGCAGCCCGTCGTGAAAGCCGTGCCCGTTCACCGTGCTCACGACGATCAGGTCGGGCCGCAGCCGCAGGCATTCCGAGACCATCAGGTCGTCCGGGACGCAGGCGCCGAGGTTGCGGACCTGATGGCCGAGCTCCTCGAGCAGCAACTGCAGGACGACAAGATTCCAGGTGTGCGAGTCCGACGACACGCTGGTCAGTACGACGGACAAGCCGTCGACACTGATCTCCTTCCCCGCGGCGTGATCCATGACGAACAGAGCGGCGATCCGCGCCGGTCTGATACATCCCGGCGATCAGCCCGGGTCGATCTCTTCCAGTTCGGACACACCGGTCGCGGCCTGCGGACCGTACCGCTCCCAGCGTTCGTGCAACCGGATCCGGCCGTCGGGCAGCACCTCGGGCGTGCTCTCGCACCGTCCGACGACGAGTTCGCCGTCGGACAGCACCATGGTGTAGCTGAACTCCAGCGTGTCGTCCGGGCGGCACAGGCCGGTGAGCGCACCACGCCGTACCCGGCCGCCGCTGAAGTCCGCCCAGAGCAGGTCGCCGTGCTGGCGGTACGACGCGACCGTCGCCTCGCCGTCCCCGGCCTCGTGGCCGGCCGGGGAGAACTGTCTGCCGTTGTAGTCGATCATCAGCCACCCGCCGGATCGTGGAGCTCCAGGGTGCAGCACTTCACGCCGCCGCCGGCCCGCAGCAGTTCCGAGACGTCCATGCCGATCGGTTCGAAGCCGGCCTCGCGCAGCTTCGCGACCAGGTTGGTCGCACCGGCGGGCATCACCACGTGACGGCCGTCGGACACGGCGTTCAGGCCGAACACACCGGCGTCGTCGGCGTCAGCGATGATTGCGGACGGGAAGAGCTCCCGCAGGATCGCCTGACTGCCCGCGGTGAAGGCGCCGGGGTAGTACATGACCGTTTCCGCGTCCAGCACCGCCAGCGCGGTGTCCAGGTGGTAGTACCGGTCGTCCACGAGGGTCAGGCCGATCACCGGGCGATCGAAGTACTGCTCGCTCTCCAGATGCGCCCGGCGGTCGGTACGGAAACCACTACCGGCCAGCAGCCAGCGGCCGGCGGTCAGGTAGTCACCCTCGCCCTCGTTCGCCGTCGCGGCCTGCTGGACCTGCAGACCACGGCTGCGGAACCATTCCAGGTACGACGCCGACTCCGCGTCGCGCTCGGCGTGCCGGAAGCGGGCCACCAGCGCTCGGTCGCCCCAGACGGTGGCGCCGTTCGCGGCGAACACCATGTCCGGCAGCCCCGGCGCCGGGGGGATCAGGTCGACGGTGTGGCCGAGGTCGACGAGCTGGTCGTGGATCCGCTGCCACTGCGCCATCGCGATCGGCTGATCGGTGGGCTTGGCCGGATTCATCCAGGGGTTGATCGAGTAGGTGACGTCGAAGTAGGTCGGCGGGCACATCAGGTACCGGCGGTGGGTGCTTCGCCGGATCGCGGCGTTGCTCGGCAGGTCGGCGGTGGCGGTCGCGGTGCCGGCGTCGGAAATGAGGTTCATGCCGACAAGAGCGCGCGGGTGCCGCGATCAGATACCTCCGAACATGAGTGTATTTCCGGCCGCCGGTGGCTGCCTCTGACCGAGCAGGAGCGCTCTGATTCCGCGTCGACCCCCGGAGGTCCCGATCATGCAGACCGGCTTGAGCCGAGCTGAACTCACAGCACAGTACCTGGACGAGATCAAGCGACGCGGGATCTCCGCCGCCGAACTCGTCAGCACCCAGCCCGAGTCCGTCGGGCTGCAGTCGTTCTACGGCGGACGCTACCTGCCTCGGCCGGTCTTCCTCGGGGCCGAGGAGTGCGAACAGCTGGCGAACGACATCCTGACCATGCACGCCGCGCTGATCAGCCTGCCCGACAAGCTGTACGGCGGCGACCTGGCCGCGTTCGGCCGCGCCGTCGGGCTGACCGACGTACAGGTCTCCGCGGTCCTGCGCAGCCGCGGGACGACCGTGACGAAGCAGAGCCGCGCCGACCTGTACATGGACGAGTCCGGCTTCAAGCTGCTCGAGTTCAACATGGGCAGCGCGCTCGGCGGCATCGACCAGTCCGACATGGCCCGGGCTCTGCTGGACCAGCCGGTGCTCGCGGAGTTCGCGCAGACGCACCGGCTCGGCTATGTCGACACCATGCGCGAGCAGGTGAACAACATGTTCGTCGAGTGCGGCTTCGAGTACGGGTCGCGGCCGGTGCTGGCGACCATCGACTGGCCGAGCAGCTACGAGACCCTCGAGCCGTACATGCACCACTTCGCGACGCGGCTGCACGAGATGGGCGTCGACGCTCACGTCGGGCACATCGGCCAACTGGAGGTCCGCGACGGCGGCGTCTGGCTGGGCGACCTGAAGATCGACATCATCCAGCGGCTGTTCATGCTGCAGGACCTGCTGGAGGACCCGGACGCGCACGCGCTGATGGATCCGATCCTGGACGCCGCCGCCCGCGGCGAGGTGAAGATCTTCACGCCGATGGACTCGGAGATGTTCGCCAGCAAGGCGGCGCTCGCGATGCTGTCCGACGAGGAGAACCGCAAGTACTTCGACCAGGAGACCCTGGTCAGCCTGGACCGGATCCTGCCGTGGACGCGGATGGTGCGCTCCGGCCCGGTGACGCTGGAGGACGGCTCGCAGGTCGAACTGCTCGACTACGTGCTGAGCCACCAGGAGGACCTGGTGCTCAAGCCGACCTCACGCCACAGCGGCGAAGGAGTGCTGCTCGGCTGGCGCGACGACACGAGCGCCGAGCTGTGGGAGGAGCGGGTCCGGGAGGCCCTGGACGAACCGTGGATCGTGCAGCGCCGGATCCGCCCGGTGCCGGAGCTGTTCCCGATGCCCGACGGCGACCCGGTGCCGTGGATCGTCAACTGGGGCGTCTTCACCGTCGTCAACGGGTACGGCGGCGTCTTCACCCGGGCCGCGACCGTCGAGTCCGATCTCGAGGTCATCCGGCTGTTCGCCGGCGCATCCGCGGGCTGCTGCCTGCACGTCCTGCCCGAGGACTCCGACGTCGAGCCCGGCACGGCACTCCCGGTCCGCCGAGGCTGACCTACATCGAACCGGCGCGGTGCCTGCTGGGCGCCGCGCCGGTTCGTCGTGCTCCGATGGAAGCGGCTGGGTGCGTGGTCGCCTCGGCGTGCAGGTGCGGTTTGCATTGCCGCCTCCGTGCGGCGGGCCGGGAGCAAGGCCGCAACATCCAGTTCGTCGCAGTGGCCGACGACAACTTCCCCGCGGCGTCGCCATCTCGAACGGATTGAAGGCGCCGGGGCGGTAGCCGCAGCGGTCAGACGGTAGCGCGCCCGCCGGCCCGCAATCCTCCTCCCGTGGCAAGTCGGTGCGGAGCATGGCTGGGTTGATGAGTGGACGAAGCGGGTGCCCTCGTACGGCGAGTGGTGTTTGCTGGTGTGGGCCCACGAACAGCCCACAAAATAAGGGGATTCCCGCTCGGAAACTGTCGGTGGCGCCGTCTAGAGTCGGCGGTATGGAACTTCTGGGCGAGCGGCCGGTGTGGTCGATGAGCGGCAGCGAACTGCTGTCCACTCTCGACACGCTGGAGGCCGAGCTGGCCCGCCGGGAGGCGTACCGGCTGAGCGTGATCGCCGCGATCGAGTCCACCGGGTACGCCGAAGAGCTCGGCGCCCGCGACACCGCCGAACTCCTACGCTTCCGGTACCGCCTGGACGCCCCGGCCGCCCGCCGCACCCTCCGGCTGGCCCAGACCGCCCCGCACTACCCGGCCGTGGCGGCCGCCCTGGACCGCACGGCATCCTCCGCACCAACCGACGCCCCCGACGACAGCGGATCGGGCGACGACGGATCTGACGGCGGGTGGTTGGTGCGGCCGGCGCAGGCGGCCGCGATCGTGTTCGGGCTGGACCGGGTCCGCTCCCGGGTGCCGGTGGAGCATCTGGACGCGGCCGCGGAGCAGCTGGTCGGGCTGGCCGGTCACCTGTCGCCCGGCGAGCTGCGCACGGCCGCGAAGGAGATCGCCGACCTGCTGGACTCCGACGGCCCCGAACCCGACGAGCACAAGGCGTATGAACGGGAGTCGTTGACGCTGTCGGCCGCGGACAACGGCGTGAAGTTCAAGGGCTTCCTGGCCAACGAGAACGCCGAACTGCTGCGCGCGGTCGTGCATGCCGGGGCTCGCCCGCACAAGACCGTCGACGGCGAACACGACCCGCGCCCACGCGACAAGCGCCAGGCCGACGCCCTGTCCACCGCCCTGGGCATCGCCGCCGCCGCGTGGGACACCACCAGCCCCACCCCGCCCACCGCGCCCACCGGACCTACCGGACCCGCAGCGGCAGCCACGGCCGCCGCGGGCAGCGCCGGCAATGCCGGCAGTGCGGGCAGTGCGGGCAGTGCGGGGAGTGCGGGGAGTACCGGGAATACCGGGAGCGGGGGCACGGGTGGTCGGGTGGCCGGGTTCGGCGCGAAGGCGACGATCACGGTCACGATCGACTTCGACGACCTCAAAGCCGCCACCGCGGACGCCGTCGGGCGCACCGTCTACAGCGGCGGGCTGTCCGCGGCCACGATCCGTCGGCTGGCCTGCGACGCGAACATCATCCCGCTGGTACTGGGCTCGAACTCCGAACCGCTGGACGTCGGGCGGCGCGTGCGGCTGGTCACCAAGGCGATGCGCCGCGCCTTGGAGGTCCGTGACCGTGGCTGCGTGGTCTGCGGAGCCCCGCCGGTCATGTGCGACGCCCATCACCTGATCTCCTGGATCGACGGCGGCGACACCAAGGTCTCGAACCTGGCCCTGCTCTGCCGCCGGCACCACACCGACCTCCACAAGGGTCACTGGCACATCACCATCACCAACGGCGAAGTCCACGTCGCCCGCCCCACCTGGGCCGAACCCGCACCCACCCCCGCCACAGCCCGACGCACCGCGCCTCCGCGCGCCCGGCCACCAGGCAGCGGGACAGGCTCACGCGAGTCCGAGCCCGCCGAGCCCGCCGAGCCCGCCGAGCCCACCGAGCCCACCGAGCCCACCGAGCCGACCGCGCCCGGCGAGTTCACCGAGCCCACGGAGCTCACGGAGCTCACG
>NZ_JBEXNA010000006.1:96600-574875 GCF_040610875.1 Kribbella sp. NPDC003505
ACGGGAGCCGACGGAGCCGACGGAGCCGACGGAGCCGACGGAGCCGACGGAGCCGACGGAGCCGACGGAGCCGACGGAGCCGACGGAGCCGACGGAGCCGACGGAGCCCACGGAGCCCATCCAGTGGGTGTCCGCGGGCGTCGCGGTGGCGACGTTCGCCGACCGCTCGCGATGGAGGGCCGATGAGGCTGCGCTCCAGCAAGCAGCCGACTTCGCAGCTACCGGTTGAGGCCGGAGAACACATCAACCTCCCCCGCGGACCAGCGGGTAGGAGGTTGCTGTGCTGCGACGGGGCAGGGGAGGCCGAAGCTTCCCAGTGGCCTTCGCCTTCGTGCGGCTCGTCCTGTTGCCCGAACCGAACCGGCGCAACCTCCACTCGCGGACAGAGCCGCGTCGCAGGTCATCCTTCACCGGTCATCCGCGCCCCTCCTCGGCGTGCTCACCGAGCGCGGGGGCTGAACCGGGCTGCCTGTGGGATCGGGTGGTGATGGGGCGGCGTACGAGCGACGGCCCCGGTTCGGCTGATCCTGCTCACCTGGCGGTTTCGAATTCTGGGATTGTCGGAGGACCGGCCCTGCTGATGAGCAGGGCGGCGCTCAGCTCGCGCTGGCAAACCTCCGGCCAACCGCCGAAGCCGGCCACCAAGCTCAGTTTCTTGGTCTCTGCCTGATGGCCTGTTCGAGACTTCTGAACGAGCCTCGAAGGCAGAAGATGGTGTGGGACGTGGAATGCCGACCGCCGAACCAAGCCGGGCACCCAGCTCCCACTCCATCTTCCGTCTTCTGCGTTCTTAGGTCGCCGCTTCCGGGGTGGTGGTGTCCGGTGCGGTCGTGTCGGCCTTGGCCTCTGCGACGGCCGGCTCCTCATCCGGACGGCGCATGCCGATGCGGGCGCAGACTGCGGACAGCACGGCGACCCCGGCCGCCCACAGCCAGAATGTCTGCCCGACCTGGTCCCACAGCCAGACACCGACGGCCGGACCGACCGCGTTGCCCAGGCCGAAGACGCTCAGCATGGCGCCGGAGTACCGGCCGCGCAGGTGCGGCGGCGCCACCATGCCCGGGTACGCGAACGTGGTCGGCGCGCCGATGATCTCCGACATCGTCCAGATCAGCGTGCCGAGGATCAGCAGCACCGGAACCAGCGCGATCGCGTAGACGCCGTACCCGACCGCGACCAGACCGAACCCGGCGATGGCGGTCAGCCGCAGCGGCCAGGTCTGCACGTACTTGGTCGCGGGCACCTCGCAGACGGCCACCACGATGGCGTTGGCCGAGACCACCAGGCTGTACCACCACAGGCTGCTGCCGTCGTCGACGATCGCCAGCGGAAGCACCGCGATGTACTGGCAGTAGACGATCGTCACGAGGAACACGGCGGCCAGGTAGAAGTCGTACCGCCAGTCGGCCAGCACGGCGCGATAGCCCTGCTTCGGTTCCGCGGCCTTGGCGTCGGCGGCGGCGGCGGCCTCCTCCGGTGCGGCCTTGCCGGGCAGGAAGCGCCAGGCGATCGCGCTGTACAGGACGGCGGCGAACGCCTCGGCCCAGAACAGCAGGTTGTACGAGACCGACACCAGCGCGACACCGACGATCGGGGTCACCGCGGTGCCCAGGTTGATCGCCAGCCGGTACATCGCCATCGTCATCACCAGCTGGCCCGGCTTGGTGAGCTCGGCCAGCATCGCCTGCGCGGCCGGCCGGTTCAGCATGCTGACGGTGCTCACCGTCAGGATCGCCAGCAGGATCACCCAGTAGACGTTGATGTACAGGATCGAGACGATCAGCGCGGCGGAGCCGAGCATGCTGATCAACGTCGCCGCCCGCGCACTCAACCGGTCGGTGAGCCAGCCGCCGACGAACGACCCCAGGACATGGCCGGCGCCGTAGACACCGAGGGCGAAACCGGCCTGGCCGGCGCTGAAGCCCTTGTGCGTCATGAACAGCACCAGGAAGATCTGCAGGAACGCGCCCAGCCGGTTGACGAAGACGCCGAACAGCAGTGCCTTCGACGTGATCGACGTCTGGCGCCAGGTCGCGATGGCGCCGAGTCCTTCACCCGGCTGCCCGGTCGAACTCGGTTCGCGGTCGACTTCTTCGCTCATCAGTTACTCCACCCCTCTGTGCCGGTGACCACGCTGCCCCCGGCGGGCTTGTGCCAGAAGGCATTCGGTCCTGCACGCTACCGCTCGCAGCGCCGTACCGACAGTCCCCAAAAGCAACAAAACAAGGCGTATCAGGGCGGGCCGGCCGACGCCTCTGATGAATGACGGCGACGCGTAGCGGAGCGCACGTGCGCCCCTGTCGACATGCCTTGTTCCCAGGAGGATCTGACCTATGACAACCGAAATGACGGAGGCCCTCCCGCGGATCCCGGACGACTTCATGCAGAGGCCGTACGAGATCCTCGAGCCGTACCGCAAGGCCGGCCGTGTGCACCACGTGGTCTTCCCGCACGGCGCCGACGTCTGGCTCGTCACCCGGTACGCCGACGTACGGACGCTGCTCCAGGACCCCAGGGTGAGCAAGGACGGTACGCGGATGAACGAGATGTTCGCCCGCCACACCGGGACCTACGTCGAGGACGAGAAGCCCGACGTCGGCTTCGACGACGAGCTGTCCCAGCACATGCTGAACAGCGACCCGCCCCGGCACACCCGGCTGCGCTCGCTGGTCAGCAAGGCCTTCACGCTGCGCCGGATGGAGGCGTTCCGGGAGCGGATCGAGCAGCTCGTCGACGACTATCTGACCAAGCTCGAGGGCCGCGACGACGTCGACCTGGTCGGCGAGTTCGCCCAGCCGCTGCCGATCGTGATCATCTGCGACGTGCTCGG
The DNA here is from genome assembly GCF_040610875.1 of Kribbella sp. NPDC003505. NCBI lineage: Bacteria > Bacillati > Actinomycetota > Actinomycetes > Propionibacteriales > Kribbellaceae > Kribbella > Kribbella sp. NPDC003505. The sequence continues at coordinate 99,431 of NZ_JBEXNA010000006.1, forward strand.
CATCCCGTTCGAGGACCGCGAGCGGTTCCAGCAGTGGGCGGTCGAGCTGGTCGGCGCCGGCCACCCGGCGGAGGTCGTCGAGAACGCCTCGAAGAACGTCATCGAGTACGGCCGGCACATCATCGAGATGAAGCGCAAGAACCCGGCCGAGGACATGGTCAGCGCGATGATCGAGGGTTCGCCGGAAGGTGACCGGCTGACCGACGACGAACTCGTCGCGATGATCTTCCTGTACACGGTGGCCGGTCACATCACCTCGCAGCACACGCTGTCGAACGCGATCCTCAGCCTGCTCACGCACCCCGAGGCGATGGCCCGGCTGCGGTCCGACCCGTCGATCATGGGGCATGCGATCGACGAGCTGATGCGGTACGACGGCGGCGTCGGCGTGGCCACCTTCCGGTTCACCGCCGAGGACATCGAGATCGGCGACGTCGTCGTACCGAAGGACAACATCCTCGCGCTGTCGATCCTGTCGGCGCACCGCGACGACGAGCAGTACGAGAACGCGAACACGCTCGACCTGGACCGCAAGCCGAAGGGCGTCCTCGGATTCGGTCACGGCCCGCACTTCTGCATCGGCCAGCCGCTGGCCAAGATGCAGACGAACATCGCGCTGACCCGGCTGCTGGAGCGCTTCCCGGACCTGCGGATGACGGCCGACCCGAGCTACCTGGAGTGGGAGCCGAGCACCCTGCTGCGCGGCATGCACCACCTGCCGGCGGCGACCATCCCGCCGAAGTCCTGAACCTCGCCGGACATGACACTGCCCCAGCCGATCGGCTGGGGCAGTGTTTTTTGTAGGTACGGTTCACTCCTCGACGTAGTACCAGTCCTCGGGCGTGATCAGGCCGTAGGGGTTCACCGGCTCGAGACCGCGCAGGTTCTTCGCGACCTCGAACATCCGGTTCGGGAAGCCTGGGGACCAGATCGTCGGCACCTGCTCGGCGATGTAGTCCTGGTAGTCGAACATCGCCTGCGGGTCGTCGCTGTGCACGGTCCGGTCGATCAGCTCGTCGGCCTTCGGGTCGCTGTAGTCGCCGAAGTTGCTGCCGCCGCCGGTGCGGAACAGCATCTCGCCGGTCAGGTGCCCGTAGAACGACCAGCCGCCGTTCCAGCTGTTGATCTCCCACAGCCGCTTCGCGGGACCGGGGCTGTGGTCCTCGGCCACCATCACCGAGCCGTACACCGGCTCCAGCTTCAGCTCGATTCCGGCCTTCGCCGCATCTTCCTTGAACATCTCCAGCATCCGGGTCAGCGCGACCTTGCCCTCGACGTACCGGATCGTGAACGAGAGCCGGTCGCCGATCTCGACACCCTCGCCGGAGCAGCCGGCCACCTCACCCGGCTGAACGCAGCCGGCCGGCAGCGTGCTGGTGTCCCAGCCGTGCGCCTCGAGCAGCCGCCGGGCCGCGTCGACGTCGAACGGCATCGGGTCGTTGCGCTGCTTCGGCGAGACGTACGGGTTGGCCGGGGAGATCGGCACCGGGCCGTCCATCCGGTACGCGTTGCCGTGGAAGATCTCCCGGATCGCGCGGTCCTGGTCCAGGCACATCTGCAATGCCTGCCGGACGTAGGCGTGCTTGTAGATCGCCGCGGCGGTGGAGTCGTTGTCGAAGTTGAACGGCATGTAGCGCACCACGAACAGGTCCTGCGCGACGAGCCGGTACTTGTCCGCGAGCTCGTCGTCGGTCAGTTCCAAGCCGGGCGGCAGGTACCCGACCTGGATCCCGTCCGGCGCGTCCGGGCCGGCCTTGAGGCGCTCGTACATCAGCTCGTCGGTGTCGTTCTGCACCTGGCGGAACTCGTCCAGGTGCGGCTTGTTCGGGCCGGAGTACTTCTCGTTCGGGACGAAGGTGACGACGCCGTCGAGGGTGTAGCTCTTCAGCCGCCACGGGCCGTTGACGACGCTCCACACCGGGCTGTCCGCCCAGCCGCCGCGGAAGTGGTTCGCCTCGACCGTCCAGTCGCCGTTCTGGCTCACCAGGTAGTCGTAGACGGCCGGGATGTCGGCCTTGTCGAACGACGCACGGGCCGGCCCGTCCTCGGTCCGGTCCCAGGCCTTCGGCATCGGCGTGATCAGCGACAGCTGGTTCATCTCCACCCAGGTCTTGGAGTAGACCTCGTCGAAGGTGAAGCGGACCTTGTCCTCGGCGATCTTCTCGTACGACGTGAGGTTGTCCGGGAAGTAGCCGGGGACGTAGTAGCCGAGCCGGTCGCCCTTGACCGCCATCATGTTCACCCAGAACATCACGTTGTCGGCGCAGATCGGCTCACCGTTGGACCACTGCCAGGGTTTCAGCGTGACGGTGACGCTCAGCCCGTCCTCGCTCCACTCCGGCGGGTAGGCCAGGCTCAGGTCGGGGTTCACCTCCGGCCTGCCCTCCCGGCCGAGCCAGTACAGCGGGCGGAACATCAGCACCTGGAACTCGTACAGGTTGCGGATGCCGATCCGCTCCCGCGGCGTGAACGGGAAGATGGCCGCGGGCGGGAAGCCCGGGTTGCAGGCCCAGGTGACGGTGCCACCCTTGATCGGCCGGCCGTCCTCGGACGGCTGGTCGGACTGGTGCTCGGTCAGCACAGTGGACATCCAGGTCACCTCTCGTGAGTTGGATCAGGCCGTCAGCTTGGTTGCCGCCGACCGGGGCGGTGGGGCGGGGAAGGAATCCGGCGCGGCCAGGCGTACGTCGATCTGCTCGGCGAACTTGTACGCCGTGCCGATCGCTTCGTCGAACGTCGCTCCGCTGGTGCAGAGGAAGCCGAGGATGTTGTTGCCGTCGGGCGGCCGCCGGATGACGTCGCCCGGTTGCGCCGTGATCTTGAGGAAGAACACCCGGTCGGACTCGGCGACCTCGGTCGGCACGGTGATCTGCTCGATCACGCCTGCCGGACCGATCAGGCAGGTGCCGGCCAGGTGCACACCGGTCGGGCGGTAGTGCTGGACCTCGGGTTTGAGACCGGCGGCGACGGCCATCGTCGCGCGGATCGGGCAGTAGCCGGTGCTGAGCCGGGCGAAGTAGTCCAGCCCGCCACCGCCCGGCCGCACCGCGATCTCCAGCAGGTGCGGCTTGCCGCGGTGGAAGCGGACCTCGGCGTGCATCACGCTGCGCCGCAGCCCTTGCGCGTGCGCGGCCGTTGCCACCACCTCGTGCACGGCGGCCAGTTGGTCCTCGTCGAGGGTGGTCGGGGCGCGATGCGCGTCGTCGTCGAAGGTGTTGCCCTCGATCGTGATCCGGTCGACGATCGAGCCCAGGTACACCTCGCCGTCCCAGGCGAGCGCCTCGATCTGCATCTCGCGGCCGTCCAGGAACGACTCGACCAGCAGCCCGTACGGGCCGACGTCGAGGCCCTCGGCCTCCATCCGGAACCACGACATCCCGGCCATGCCCTCGAGCGCCTGCGGGAACCGGGTCCGCATCTCGTCCGGGGTGTCGATCCTGAACACGAAGTTGCTCGCGGCACCCAACGTGGGCTTCAGGATGACCGGGTAGCCGAACTCCTCCGCGGTGGCGAGCGCAGCGTCGAGGTCGGCCGCCAGCCGGAACTTGGGCACCGGCGCACCGCCGAGCTCCTGGGCCTCCCGCATCAGGAGCTTGTTGCGGCTGATCCTGGCCGCGTCCAGACCGACACCGGGCAGCCCGAGCGCCTCCGCCACCGCGGCCACCGTGAGTACGCCGGACTCGGAGAACGTCAGGACGCCGTGGAACTGTTCGGTGGCGTGCCACTCGCGAGCCGCCGCGATGATGTCGTCGATGTGCCGCGAGCCGGCGATCCGGTAGCGGTCGGCCGGCCAGTAGTCCGGCTCACCGAGTCCGTTCAGCACGAACAAGGTCCCGCCGAACTCCTCGATCTGGCGGTAGCGGGACTGGTAGTAGCCGGCGTTCTGCACGGCTTCCAGGGCGAGCAGTTTCATGGCACCTACTCCTCACCGACCGCGGCGAGTTGCCGCGGCCTGTCGATCGGGTCCAGGCCGACCGGCCGGGGCGGGGCGCCCACCGCGCGATCAGCGATCGTCCGTGCGATCTGGGGCGCGAACTTGAAGGACATCCCGCCGCACGCCGCGTACGCCCAGACCGCGCCGCCGCCGTACGACGACAGCAGCGGTCCGCCGCGCGCCCGCTCGGCGAGGTAGTAGCCGTCGGTGGCATCGGTCACCGCGGCCGGATCGAACCCCGGGAGTACGTCGGCGAACACGGTCATCAGGTGTTCCCGCCAGCGGTCGGGAGTGGTCCGGTCGGACATCTCGCGGGTCGGCCGGCAGGCGCTCGCGGCGCTCAACCGCAGCGGTGCGTCCGCGTGCGGCACCGTCGGCATCAGCCAGGCGTCGCGATCCGGCCCGAGGCCGAGCACCGCGGGCAGTCCCACCCACTCCGGTTGCCGGTACGAGAGCACGGTCTGCCGGTACAGCGTGAGCGTCGAGGCGATGACGCCCGGCACGAGTTCACGCGACCAGGGACCGGCCGCGATGACGACCCGGTCGGCGGTCGCGGAGTCGCCGTCGGCGAACCGGATCACGCCGCCGCGGTCGCTCCCGGACACCTCGACGACCCGCCGGTGCGGATGCAACCGGACATTCGGCCGGCCGCCCAGCCAGCGGGCCAGCGCGATCAGGGCCCGGTCGGCGAGCACGGCGCCCGCGGTGGCCTCCAGCACGGCCCCGGAACCGACCGGGAAGCGCACCTGCGGATACCGGCGCGCCAGCTCGTCCGGCGCGAGACCCCACGCCCGCGCGCCGGCGGCGGTCAACAGTGCGAGCGATGCCGCCGCCTCCGGCTCCGGCATCGCGGTCAGCGCCCCGGCCGGGTGGTAGAAGCGCGCGCCGACCAGTCCCTCGACCTCCATCCAGGCCTCGTGGGCCTGGGCGGCCGCGAGCGTCAGCGCCGGTTCGCCGCGATGCAGCGCGCGCACCACCCGGAGCCGATCGTGCGAGGTCGCCGTCGGCGAAGGGATCGGGCCGGCGTCGAACAGGTCCACCTGCTCGACGCCGGCCGCGCGACTGCAGTCGATCGCGGTCAGCAGTCCGATCACGCCGCCGCCGACCACGGTGATCCGCATCGGGATCACCGACCTCCGGCGAGCTCGCCGTCCGCCGTCCCGGCCGCCAGCAACGGCGGCACGAACGGCGTGACCTCGGCGAGCTCGAAGGATCCGGTGACCAGCACCCCGGCGTCCGGCAGTTCGTCGAACGCCCCGGCCTCACCGGCCGCGGCGGCGAGATCGATGAGCAACGGCGACGCCACCGCGAGCAGGGCCTTCACCTCGCAGAACAGGTCTCCCCAGGCCTCCGGCTGCTCGTCCAGGCCGGTGCCGTCGAGCGTCAGCGCATGCCGCCGCAACCGGTCGATATGGACCAGCACCGTGTCCGCCGAACGGTTCAGGTTGAACGTCGGCATCTCGTACCCGAGGTCGAACCGGTCGCGCATCAGCGTGACGCGCTGCCGTGCGGCGGCCGAGACCGGCAGCCGGGCGCTGCCGCCTGCGTTCGCGACCGCCTTGGCGAGAACGCCGGCCAGCTGGTTCCACGGGCCCACCAACCGGTCCTCGGCCATCTTGTCGAGGCCCGCCCGGCTGAACGTCGACCGCTGGTACTCCGGGGCGGTCAGCGCCAGGTAGAGCCGGGCGACGTCGCGCGGCACCTCCTCGAGCAGCTCCTCGGGCGTCAGCACATGTCCCTTGCTGGTCGAGAACTTCGAGCTCTCCAGCTCGTAGAACTCGTTGTTGATGATCGACTCCGGCCACACGTACTTGTCGCCGTGCGCCATCAGCATCGCGATGTGCGGCAGGCAGAAGTAGTACGCGTTGTCGAAGCCGAGGAAGTGCACAATGCGGAGGTTCGTCGTGTGATCCGCAGCCTTGCGCCACAGTTCGCCGGGCACGGTGTCCCGGCCGAGCTTCGCGGCGGCGTACGACGTGGTGAACATGCCGGCCGGGATCAGCTCGAGCCAGGCGTTCAGCACCTGCCCGGGGACCTCCGGGAACTGCGGGTCGATACCCCAGTTCAGCGGGAACGTGATCGGCACGTCCTGCAGCGGCCGGGACAGCAGCTCGGCGATCATCTGCCGCACGTGCGGGCGGCGGTGCTCTTTGAGGTTCTCGTGGTACGTCGTCAGCTGCTCGCGGTACTCCTCCAGAGGCAGCACCATGATGGTGGCCTCGCGGTAGGTGAGCTTGTCCTCCGGGTTGATCGTCGAGTGCGGGTTGATCAGCTGGTCGAAGTTGTTCGGGTGGCAGCAGGTCTCGCAGAGCCCGCCGCGGCTGGTCGTCAGGCAAACCGGGCAGTCGCCCTCGATCAGGCCCTCGACCATGAACTCGCCGGTCCGTTCCAGATACGGCAGGCGGACGGTCTTCAGCCGGAACACCCCGGCCGCGTGCAGTGCGCTGAAGTACTGCAGCACGGTGGCGCGATAGGTCTGGTCGAACGGGCCGAATCCGTCGATCGAGATGCCGATCGCGCTCAGCGCCTCCTGGATCTTCGCGGTCGAGCGCTTGCACAGCTCCTCCGGCGTGATGCCTTCCCGGCCCGCCGACGCCACCACGTAGGTCTGGCTGTCGTCGGTCTCGGACGTGAAGATCACCGTGCGGCCGCGGGCCCGCTGGTACCTGGCGTAGACGTCGCCGGCCAGGTACGGACCGGCGATGTGCCCGAGATGCATCCCGCCGTTCGGCGTCGGGTTCGGGCCGAGGACGAGAACCGGACGGTCGTCGTCGGACGGCAGGGGTCGGGTCATTGGCTGGCTCCTACTCGCTCGGCGGACTCGATGGCCTCGGCGGCCCGGCCGTTCTCGTCGACCTTCGCGGCCGCCTCGACGGCGAACCGCTCGGTGTCCGAGCCGGCGTACTCGGCGAGGAACTTGTGGGACATCTCCGGGTCCCACCAGATGCTGCAGAAGACGAAGTCCTCGTCGCCGGTGTTGTGCACCCGGTGCAGCTGGCCGGGCGTGAAGTACGAGACGTCGCCGGCGCGGAACGGCTGCCGTTCGCCGCCGCACTCGACGACGCACTCACCGGAGACGGCGACGAAGATCTCCTGCTCGTGGTGGGTGTGCAGCTTGGAGACCGTTCCCGCCCGGCAGACCGCGTAGCTGAGCTCGAAGGGCGCGTTCAGCACCGGCCACGGCTGCAGGCGCTGGGTGTCCACGCCGTACTCGTGCAGCAGGTTGTCGCGATCCAGCCGGGAGATGTGTACGACCATGGCTACCGTCCCGAAATCTGTTCGTAGGTGTCCGGACCGTCCTTGGAGTGCCGGGTCTCGATGACTGCCTTGTGCGGATCGCCGGCCAGGATCAGGTCGATCACCGGCGTCCCGCCGGCGGCGCTCTGCACCGAGCGGCTGTAGAGCACGCGCAACTGGCTCGGTGTGAGGCCGCTGATCCGCTCGAGTTCGGCGTCCAGCGCGAGGTCGTCGCCCGCGCCGGCCAGCAGGCTGTGGATCTCGTCGAGCCGGTCGGACAGGTGCGGGTGCTCGCGCTCCAGGAATCGCTCCAGTCCGGCGCCGTGCCCGGCGAAGGGTGAGTACGTCATGCAGACCAGGTGATCGCCGGTGAGCCCGAAGGTCTGCAGCGCGTACTCCTCGGCGGCCTTCCGCATCCGGGCCGGCGCGTCCGGGCTGTCGTACCGGGCGCGCATCATCTCCACGAGCTGGTCGGGGATGTCCTTCTTGCGCATCAGGCCGAGCGCGAACTCGACGTACTCGGCCAGGCCCTCGTCGTACGACCGCTCGAACACGCGCTCGGCCTTGATCCCGCGCAGGTGCGCCATCAGGGCCGGGTTCGCACAGTCGGACTCGGTGAAGCTGAAGGCGAGGTCGTCGAACTGGAAGCCGAGGAAACCGGTCAGCAGGTCGAAGTGGTCGCCGGCCCGGTACGCCGTCTCGCCGTAGACCGTGAAGAACTTCAGCCGGTCCGGGACGTCGGTGCTGACCCGGCGCTCGCTGATCGCGTCGTCGGCGTCCGCGCCGTGGATGTCCGCGAAGTACGCCTGCGAGATGTCGTCGAGCTGGCCGAGGATCCGGCCGAACCCGTTCCCACGCGCCCGCGGCCGTACGGCCGGGCCGGTGCGCAGCCGACGGGCCAGCCGCCCGACCCAGAAGCTGTACTGATGCTGCTCCTGGGGCGAGTCGCCGGTGATCAGCACGTCGGCGCCGTCACCGTAGGCGGCGGCCAGCCCGAACGCGTTGAAGACGCTCAGGTTGCACGAGTTGCAGAACGTCGGCCGCCCGTCGGCGAACGTGCGGTGACCGGTCATCAGGATGTCCAGCCGGTTGCGCCGGACGACGTGCTCGCGCTGCGGGGAGTCGACGTAGAACTCGCTGATCTCGTCGCCGTCCACCAGCAGCAGTTCGCAGTCCGGGTCGTCGAAGAGCTCCAGCGCGCGGTACTCGCGGTCGATGTTCTCCATCACCGCACGCGGCATCCCCGCGTGCCGGTTGGTCGCCACCCGCATCCGGAACGTGCGGCCGTGGACCCGGTCCAGGATCAGCTGCATCGCCCGGACGAAGGCCAGCGTGTACGAGCTGTCCTTGCCGCCGCCGAACGCCACCAGCACCAGGTTGCGCTCCAGCTCGGGCTGATGCGGCAGCTCCGCCAGCAGTTGGCCGCTGCACCGCAACGCTTCGTCCATGACGCCGGGCGGCATGGCGGCACGCAGACCTGTGAACGTCCGGTCCCGGGCCTGTGCCAGGCCGGGCGGACGATCCAGTTCGAGTGTTGTCATCCGGTTCTCCTCGCGGGCTGGGGCTATTCCCATCCGTTAGAGCCCGGCCGGCCCGTTGGCTGATACAGCCGCCGCCGGGATCCGCTCCCGGTGCGCGACGATGTCCCGGCAGATCTCCTCGGACCGCTGCGCCAGCACACTGAGCAGCGAGTCGGAGATGCCGTGGGTCTCCTCGTTGACGCCCTGCAGGTAGCAGGCCGCGCTGCTGCCTTCGCCGCCGGTGCCGTTGAGGTCCAGGCGGTACTGCCGGGTGACGTCGATGCGGTCCAGGCCGAGGTCGTCGGCCAGATCCCGCACCAGCCGGGGCATCCGGGTGTCGAAACCGGTGCCGAGGAAGATCACGTCGCGGCGCAGCTCGGTGACGGCTCCGGTCCGCCGGTCGGTGAGCTCCAGCACCAGCTCGTCCTCGGCTTCGTGGGCGGCGGTGATGTCGACCATCGTGATCAGGCGCCGATCGGTGCGCTGCTGGAAGTGGTCCAGGTACAGGTCGGCGTACAGGTGCTCGAGCATCGGGGGAGTGACGACGGAGTAGTTGGTCCGGTACAGCTCGCGGAGGATCTGCTCCCGCGCCTGCGGCGGGGCGTCGAAGAACTCGTCGACGAACGACGGGTAGTACATCTCGTTGGTGAACTTGCTGGACTGGTCCGAACTGAGCCCGATGGACCGCATCAGCCACGCGATGTCACTGTCGGGCAGATCGTCACGCAGCGCCCGGAACATCTCGGCGGCGCTCTGCGAACTGCCCAGCACCGCCACCCGGTACGGCAGGTCGCCGGACAGCTCCGCCACCCGGTGGCGGTACTGCGTGCTGTGGACGACGCGCTCCGGGGGCAGGCCGGCGAGCTCCGGCGGGATGTTCGGTTCCCGGCTGCCGCCGTACACCAGGTATCTGCTGGTGATCGTCGTACCGTCGGCGAGGCTGGTGACCCACCCGGTCACCGCGCCGGTGTCGTCGCGCCGCGCGCGCACCCCGAGGCACTCGCACCCCAGCCGGATCTGGACCCCGGTGAGTGACTCCGCCACCCAGCGCAGGTACTCGGTGAACTCGACCCGGTACGGCGTGAAGGTGCTCATGTTCACGAACTCGTCGAGCCGGCCGGTCTCGAACAGATGGTTCAGGAACGAGAACCTGCTGCTCGGATCCCGCTGCGTGACCAGGTCCTTGAGGAACGACACCTGGCTGGTCGCCCACGGCATCAGCATGCCGGACTGCCACTCGATCGCCGGGTTGCGGTCGATCAGCAGGGTGTCCGCCGCCAGATCGGGCGCCAGCTCCTCGAGCGCCACCGCCAGCCCGAGATTCGACGGCCCCGCACCGATCGCAAGCAGTTCGACTTCCACAGAGTTGTGTTCTGACATCCGCGCCGCCTTCGTCTCGGATCACCATCACCTCCCTTCGAGAGCCCGACTCAGCCGGCCGTTGATACACCTCCCTGACCATTTGATGTACTGCCGGTGTGCGTGTCGATGTGAATCCGGAGGCCGTCGGACGGCGGGAGTTCTACGCGCTGCTGAACTCGGTGGTCGTCCCGCGGCCGATTGCGTGGGTGTCGAGCCTGTCCGCCGCCGGCGTGCTGAACCTGGCGCCGCATTCGTTCTTCACCGTCTCGTCCGTGCAGCCGCCGATGGTGCAGTTCACCTCGGTCGGCCGGAAGGACAGCCTGAACAACGTCGAGGCGACCCGTGAGTTCGTGGTGAACTTCGCCGCCGAGCACCTCTACGAGCAGGTGAACGCGTCCGGCACGAACTTCCCACCGGAGATTTCCGAGTTCGAGGCGATCGGGGTGACCGCCGAGCCGTCCCGGACGGTCGCCGTCCCCCGCGTCGCGGAATCGCCGGTGGCGCTCGAGTGCACCCTGCACACCACCCTCGAGCTCGGCGACTGCACCCTGGTCATCGGTCAGGTCCGCCACCTCGCGATCGACGAGACGATGCTGGACGGCAACCACCCCGACATCCACCGCCTCCGCCCTCTCGCCCGGCTGGGCAGGGACGAGTGGACCACCCTCGGCGAAGTCCGCTCCATCACCCGGATCCGCTACACCGACTGGCCCGGCCACTTTGAGAAACCTGAGGGCGAAAGCCCGGCAGACTGACGAAGACACCGCCAGAGCTTGCCGTCAGCAACCTCCTCATGACGTGCCAGGCGGCGGCTCCCGGGTGGCGAGAAGCTTCGTCAACGACTCGAGCTCCGGGGACAGGCGGAGCGGGGTGTGGTCGGGGAGTGCGGTGGTGGCGGGATGCCAGGTGAAGTCGGGGCTCACGAGGTAGACGTCCGGGGACAGCGGGCCGGGATCGCGGGAGTGGCAGCGGGCGGCGACGTTCAGCAGGACGCCGAGGGCGGGGATGACGGTGAGGTCCTCGATCACGTGGAGCAGCAGGGTGTCGCGAGCGGGTACGGCGGCCAGGAGGCCGTGGGGTGCGTGGTCCAGGCGTAGCGACTCGTGCAACACGGTGTCGAGGACGAGTGCGCGGGAGGCGGCGAAGGCTGTCCCGGTGACGACGGCCAGGCGGAGGTCGTCGTGCTCGACATACTCGACCTCGTCCTGGATGCGGCGGAGGTTGGCGAGGCCGAAGCGCTCGGCATCCGACCAGGTGAGATCCAGGTCGGCGGGCTCGAGGTACATCGTCACGATGCCGTCGGTCTGCGTGGACGGCACGGAGACCAGACCGGGCAGGAAGTCGGGTCGATCCGCGGTCCAGTCGGGCGGTAACGCGTCGCGCGGGACCAGCCGCTGGATCAGCTCGCGCTCGGGGTCGGCCGGTGGCGTCGGTGGGCCTTCGCGGAGTTGTTCCAGGATCTGGCGGAAGTGTTCCTCGATGAGCGCCGGCCAGCTGTGCTCGTCGAAGCGGGACAGGATGCGCGCGAGGTTGCTCAGCCCGAGCACGGGGGTGTCCACCGAGCGGTCGGCGGGCACGAGCGCGGCACCGCCCTGGTAGCGAACGGCGACGCCGAGGTCGGCGGCCGTGCGCAGGGCGAGGTGCACGAGCCGATCGGCCTGTCGCCGCGACAACGGCGGCAGCACCGGGTCGGGAGAGCTGGTCTCGGGAAAGTCGTTGCTCTGGGCATGTTCGGTGGTGTCGATGGGCATCGGCGGACCTCCTTGTCGGCAGAGAAGTCGGCAGAGAAGGTACGAGGATCGGCGCGTGCCGGAGCACGCGAGTCCATGCCTGTGGACAAGCCGTCGGGATACTGTGCGGCAGACCCACGTCCAGCAAACAAGGAGTGCGCATGTCCAGCAGCCCGTCGTCGCGACCGACCTCGGAGACGCGGCTGTCGCTGTCGCACATCACCGCGCAGAACGAGACGAACCTGCTCGGCACTGTGCACGGCGGCGTGATCATGACGCTGGTCGACTCGGTCGCGGGGGTGGTCGCCGCGCGGCACTCCGGTGGTGCCGCGGTCACCGCGTCCATGGACGAGATGGTGTTCCTGGTCCCCGTGCGCGTCGGTGACGTCGTGCACTTCAGCGGGCAGGTGAACTGGACCGGCCGGAGTTCGATGGAGGTCGGCGTCCGGATCACCGCCGACCGCTGGGACGCCGTCGGCCCGCAGGTGCACGTCGCGTCGGCGTACCTGGTGTTCGTGGCCGTGGACGAGGAGGGGAAGCCCCGCGAGGTGCCGCAGGTGGTGCCGGAGACCGACGAGGACCGGCGGCGGTTGCGTGAGGCCGAGATCCGCCGCAGCCACCGGCTGGCCCGCCGCGCCGCGATCATCGCCTCCCGCGAGGAATCCCGATGAGCGTTCTCGCGCACGCCCGGCGGAACCCGTCCGCTGTGCTGCTCGTGGTGCAGTTGCTCGGCGTACTCGTCTATCCGGCGATGGAGGGATCGCGTGCCGGCCGCGTCGGGTTCGAGATCCTCGGCATCGTCGTCCTCGTGCTCGCGGTCTTCTCGGTTCGCGCGACCCCGGGGCTCACCTGGGTCAGCGTCTGCCTGGGCATTCCGGCGGTGGCGTTGTCGCTGCTCGACGCGGTCAACCCGACCGAGCCGGTGGTCGCGATCTCCGGCGCGCTGCACGCGGCCTTCTACTTCTACGCGGCCTACTGCCTGCTTCGCTACATGCTCTCCGACCACGACGTCAGCGTCGACGAACTCTTCGCGACCGGCGCCACCTTCACCCTGGTGGCCTGGGGTTTCGCCTATCTGTACGTGTTCGTCCAGGTCCTCGTACCGGGCAGCTTCACCGCGGCGGTTGACCCCGCCAACGACCGCACCTGGATGGAGCTGCTCTTCCTGAGCTTCACGACGCTGTCCAGCACCGGCCTGAGCGACATCGTCCCGATCACGTCCTGGAGCCGCTCGGTCGTCATGCTCGAACAACTCGCCGGGCTCGGGTACGTCGCGATGGTCGTGTCCCGTCTCGTCGGCCTCACAATCACCAAGCGAAGCAACAGCTAGCTTCGCGGCCACCCCGCCAGCAGATCCGCGGCTGCTCGGGCCGCCACCTCCGGCGCCGAGGTCATCGCGGCGACCCGGTAGCTGACCAGGGCGCCCTCGTGCAGGAGCAGCAGCCGGTCGGCCAGCTCGCCGGTGTCCGCGAACCCCGCCGCGCGCGCCTGCGCCTCGAACTCGGACCGCATCCACCGCTTCTGACCGACGATCACCGGCATCGCCGGATGGTCCGGCGCGGCCAGCTCCACACTCGCGTTGATGAATCCGCACCCGTTGCGCGATCCGGCCAGCCAGTCCGTCAGCGCGCCGAACAGCGCCAGGATCACCGCCTCCGGCGTGGTCGGGTTCCGCGCGATCAGCTGTTCGTCGAGGAACTCGTGCCAGGCGCGGTCCCGGCGTTCGAGGTACGCCGCGATCAGCCGGTCCTTCGACCCGAACCGGTCGTACAGCGTCTTCTTCGTCACGTCCGCCGCCGCGGCGATCGCGTCGACGCCGACGGTCCGGATCCCCTGCTCGTAGAACATCGTCGACGCGGCCGCCAGGATCCGCTCGCCGGCCGGCGTCAGCCGGGGCGCCGCGGGGATCTCCCGGTCCACGATCAGTCTCACCTGCTGGTCGAGCATACTGACAGTATACCGACCGGTGTGGTTACCGTCCTTCCATGACCACGCACAAGGCGCTCACGCTGGCCGCCGGCACCGGGTTCGTCGTGTTCTGGAGCTGCGGTTTCATCGGCGCCCGCTGGGGGACGCAGTACACGAACGCGTTCGACCTGCTCGCCTGGCGGTTCCTCGTCGCGGGCGCGATCGCCGCCGCGGTGCTGGCGATCCGGCGGCCGCGCATCTCCCGCCGGGACCTCGTGACCCAGGCGTGGATGGCCTTCCTCACCCAGTTCGTGTACCTGGGACTGATCTTCACCGGGATCGACCACGGCATCACGGCCGGTGTCACCGCGCTCATCGGCTCGCTCCAGCCGCTCCTGATCGCGACCGTCGCCGGACCGCTGCTCGGCGAGCGCGTCAGCCGACGCCAGTGGGTCGGGCTGCTCCTCGGTCTGGCCGGCGTCGCTCTGGTGGTGGCCGACGACCTCCACGCCGGGCACGGCTCGGCGCTGCTCTTCCTGCTGCCCATCGGCGGCCTGCTCGGTCTGGTCGCAGGCACGTGTCTCGATCGGCTCCGCAAGCCGGCCACGACCTCGCTCGATGCGCTGGCGGTCCAGAGTCTCGTGTCAGCGATCCTCTTCGCCGCCCTGGCCGCGTCGACCGGCCGGATGAGTGTGCCCGCTGATCCGGGCTTCTACGGTGCGGTGTTCTGGCTGGTGCTGCTGGCAACTGGTGGCGGCTGGGGTCTGTACCTGGTCAACCTCAAGCTGTCGGGCGCAACGCGCATCAGTTCGCTGCTGTACCTGGTGCCGCCGACCACGATGGTGTTCGCGTTCCTGCTGTTCCACGAGACGATCGGCGGGCTCGCCGTCGTCGGCATGCTGGTCTGTGCTGCCGCCGTACTGCTGATCCGGCTCGGGCAGCAAGTACGCTGCGGGGATGGTGGAACCCCGGTGGCTGGATCAGCAGGAGAGTCACGCCTGGCGTGCGTACATCGCGGCGCAGCGCGTGGTGAGCAGCCGGATCGAGCAGCAGCTGCAACGCGACGCCGGAATCCCGCACACGTACTACGAGATTCTCGTCCGGCTGTCCGAGGCGCCGGGCAACCGGCTGCGGATGAGTGAGCTCGCGGTCGCCACGCTCGGCTCTCGTAGCCGGCTGTCGCACGCGGTCAACCGGCTCGAGCAGAACGGCTGGGTGAAGCGCGAGGGCATCGAGTCCGACCGCCGTGGCCAGGTCGCGATCCTCACCGAGCTCGGCCGGCAGAAGCTGGTGGACACGGCGCCCGGCCACGTCGAAGAGGTGCGCAGGGCGATCTTCGACGCGCTCACGCCCGAGCAGGTCGAGCACCTGTACGACGTCTGCGCGACACTGGCCCGGCATTCCGGCGACACCGTCGATCGTGCGGCGTGGGAGCGGACCTGAGATGAGGCGTCCGGTCGCGCTGATCGCGCTGACTGCCCTCGCTGTGACCGGCTGCGGTGACAGTGGAACCCCGACGGCGGGGCCGAGCACCGTGCCGTCCTCGTCGATCCCGACGACTGCCGAACCGACCGTGCCGCCCACCACCCCGACGGAGTCGCCCACGGCACCGACGGAGTCGCCCACGGCACCGACGTCCGTGCCGTCCTCGTCGTCGAAGCCGACGGCCGCGAACTGCGTCGACCAGAAGATCAAGGCCCTCACCCTGCGCGAGCAGGCGGCGCAGCTCATCATGACCGGCATCAACGCCGATGGCATGTCGGACGCCCAGCAGGCCGTCGTACAGCAGCAGAAGTCCGGCAGCGTCTTCCTGATCGGCAGCAGCGGCAGCCTGTCGCACACCCGCACGGCGATGGCGGCGGTGACCTCGGCCGCGACCGTGAAGGGCATCCGTCCGCTGATCGCCGCGGACCAGGAGGGCGGCCAGATCCAGCGCCTCAAGGGCCCCGGCTTCGATCGCATCCCGGCCGCGACGGTGCAGGGCACTTGGTCGAGTTCCAAGCTCACCGCGCAGGCTCAGGAGTGGGGCAGCCAGCTCAAGCGGGCCGGCGTCACCGTCGACCTCGCACCGGTCGCGGACGTCGTACCGAGCTCGCTCAAGTCCAGCAACGCACCGATCGGCCAGCTGGACCGTGAGTACGGCAACACGCCGGCCGAAGCGGCCAAGGGCGTGCGGGCCTTCGTCCAGGGCATGCGCAACGCCGGGGTCGCGACCTCGGTCAAGCACTTCCCCGGGCTCGGACGCGTCCGCGGCAACACCGACTTCTCGGCCGGTGTCGTCGACGACGTCACGGTCCGCGGCGACGCCGACCTGCGGCCGTTCGCGGAAGGGATCAAGGCCGGTACGTCGATGGTGATGATCTCGACCGTGACCTACACCAAGATCGATCCGAAGAACCGCGCGGTGTTCTCGCCGACCGTCATCCAGGGCATGGTGCGCGGCGATCTCGGCTGGCGCGGTGTCGTGATCACCGACGACGTCGGCGCCGCCGCGGAGGTCGCGACGGTCCCGGCCGGAGAGCGGGCGACCCGGTTCGTCGCGGCCGGGGGCGACATCGTCATCAACGCCAAGGCCGGGCTGACCGCGACGATGGTGACGGCCCTGGTCGACAAGGCGGAGGAGGACGAGTCCTTCGCCGCGCAGCTGACAAGTAGCGTGCGTCGTGTGCTGACCCTCAAACAGGACCACGGTCTGGTGACCTGCGGATGACGGAAGAAGAGCCTGACTACCGCTTCACGCTGGCGAACGAGCGCACCTACCTGGCGTATCTTCGGACCTCCCTCGCCTGCTACGCGGGCGGGTTGTCCGCCGTCCAGTTCCTCGACCTCGGTCCGGACCGCTGGCCGGCCCGGATCATCGGCATCGTTCTGGTCCTCGCCGGAATCGTCACGACGGCGGGTGCCTTCCGGCGCTGGCAGCTCAACCTGACCGCGATGCGTCGCGGCGGCGCACTCCCTGTGACCAGGCTGCCGCTGATGCTCGGAGCAACGATCGCCGTGGTCGGACTGATCGGTCTGTTGTTCTCAGTGTGGCGATGAGCACACCCGATCCCGGTCGGCAGCCGGAGCGGACGCTGCTCGCGTGGCGGCGTACGGCGCTCGGACTGATCGCCAACGGCGTCCTGCTGCTTGCCTCCGGCCACGGTTCGTCGGAGGTCCGGACGGGCCTCGGAATCGTCGTTCTCGTGCTGGCGCTGGGCTGCTGGGCCGCGGCGAGCGCCGTCTACCGTCGCTCCGAGGGGGGTGCCGTGCACGCTCTCGGCCATCAGAACATCCTGCGGATCGCGGCCGGTCTGGTCCTCGTCGTCGGGCTTTTCGACCTGTACGCCGTGATCACACGGTGAAACCGATCAGTTACCGGCCGTATATCGTCCGGCGGCGAGTTCATACCGACGCGGTACGTTGACCTGGCGGATGCCACGTCAGCGGTCCGTTCCCCCTAGCATGTTCACGGTTTGTCCCTCGTTCATCCGGAGCTTGAAGTGCCGTTACGTCTGCGTCCGAACGACCCGACGTTCTACGACCTTTTCACCGAGTCTGCCAACCACCTGGTCGAAGGATCCAGGATCCTGGCGGAGCTGCTCGGCAGTACGGCGGGGACCGGGCTCTCCGCGAGTCATCAGATCGCCGCCCAGATGAAGGACGCCGAACACGCGGCCGACGAGACCACCCACTCGATCATCCGCCGGGTGAACTCGACCTTCGTCACGCCGTTCGACCGGGAGGACATCTACCGGCTGGCCTCCGACCTCGACGACGTCATGGACTTCATGGAGGAGGCGGTCGACACCATCCACCTCTTCAACCTGGAGAAGCTGCCGGAGGAGATCGCCGAGCAGATCGAGGTGCTCCAGCGGGCCGCGCAGCTGACCGCCGAGACCATGCCGCGGCTGCGGACCATGAAGGACCTGGCCGAGTACTGGATCGAGATCAACCGGCTGGAGAACACCGGCGACGCGGTCCACCGGCGGCTGATCGCCAAGCTGTTCAGCGGTGAGTACGAGGCGCTGACGGTGATGAAGCTGAAGACCGTGGTCGACCTGCTGGAGGCCGCGATCGACGCGTTCGAGCACGTCGCCAACACGGTCGAGCAGATCGCGGTCAAGGAGAGCTGAGCGTGGAGCTCGCGCTCGTCGTCGCCGTCGTCGCCATCGCGCTGGCCTTCGACTACACCAACGGCTTCCACGACGCCGCCAACGCGATCGCGACCTCGGTGTCCACCCGGGCGCTGACGCCCCGGGTGGCGCTGCTGATGGCTGCCGCGTGCAACTTCCTGGGCGCGCTGGCCGGCACCGAGGTGGCCGAGACGGTCGGCAAGGGCATCATCACCGCACCGTCCGGGACACACGGCCTGGTGGTCGTGATCGCAGCCCTGGTCGGCGCCATCACCTGGAACCTGATCACCTGGTACTTCGGTCTGCCGAGCTCCTCGTCGCATGCGCTGATCGGCGGCCTGGTCGGGGCCGGCCTGGCCTCGGCCAGCACGGTGCTGTGGTCCGGCATCCTCGACAAGGTCGTGATCCCGATGGTGCTCTCGCCGGCCATCGGCTTCACCGGCGCCTTCCTGCTGATGCTCGCGATCCTCTGGCTGTTCCGGCACCGCAACCCGGGCAAGACCACCCGCGGCTTCCGGATGTCGCAGTCGCTGTCCGCCGCCGCGATGGCGCTCGGGCACGGTCTGCAGGACGCGCAGAAGACGATGGGCGTGATCTTCCTGGCGCTGCTCACCACGGGGCACGTGCAGCAGGGCGACGGCATCCCGCTGTGGGTGAAGATCTCGGCCGCGACGGCCATCTCACTCGGCACGTACTCCGGCGGCTGGCGGATCATGCGAACCCTCGGCCGCCGGATCATCCACCTGGACCCGGCCCGCGGGTTCGCCTCGGAATCCATCGCCGCGGGCGTTCTGTACGTGATGGCGATCGGACTGCACGCGCCGGTCTCCACCACGCACACGATCACCTCCGCGGTGATGGGCGCCGGCGCCACCAAGCGCCTGTCGGCCGTCCGCTGGGGCGTCGCCAAGGGCATCGTCACCGCCTGGGTCCTGACCATCCCGGCCGCCGGTATCGTCGCGGCCGCCGTCTACGGTCTGGCCCACCTGATCCTCGAGTAAGGTCCCGAACAGCCTGCTAGCGGTTCCAGCGGCGGACGGCCTTGGCCACGTCCTTGGAGCGGATGGAGCCGAGGTTGTACTCCCATGCGGCCAGGAGGCGGTCGCCGAGCACTTCGGCGTCCAGGAACATGCGCGGCCGCACAGCGACGGCCCAGGTGGCCGCGGCCGCATGGCCCTGCTGGTGGAGCAGGTGGTCGACAGTCGCCTCGATCCGTGTCGCCTGCTCGCTGTCGAGGTGGTCCGTGGCCCACTGCTGCAGGATCCGCGAGTCGTCGCCGGTCATCCGGGCGAGATAGGTCAGCGGGCCCCGCCAGAAGCCCTTGCGGCCGATGTTGTCCAGCGTCTCGAGTGGGAACCAGCCGTTCTGGTTGCGCCGGCCGTTCACCGCGGACTCGATCTCCCGGGCGCGGTCGGCGGACAGCCCTCGCACCGCCCAGTCGACGAAGAACGCCCCGGCGTCCGGGATGTGCTCGGCCACGTGCGGCGCCGGCGTCAGCGCTCCTGGATCGAACAGATGCAGCTCTTCGGGTGTATCGAACAAAACTTTCCCCGCCCGCTCGTGTCCACGGACCCACCGACGCGGACCCGCTGCACAGGGACCCCCCAGGTTCCTGCTTCGTCAAACGACAGCCCTTCGTACCCTCGTTCCGGCCCGAGGGTCAAGCTCTCGTCCGGTAGCCGGTGCCGTGCTCACGCAAACGTTTGACGCCTGTGCTGTCGGTGCCCGGCGGGTGCATGATGAGAGCTGGGGTGGGCCGCGGGCCCTGGGGGTGATGTGTCGTGATCAGACTCGAACGACCTGCTGTACCGAAGGTCCTCCGGTCGACCGGACCACGACTCGGTCTGTGGAACCAGCTGCGGACCCGAGCCGCCACGCCGCCCGAGCTGGGCCAGTTCCTCTACGGCGCCGAGGTCTTCGACGCGCTGATCGCGATGACCGGTGGGCGCTGCGCGTTCTGTGAGCGGAGGATCGCTGTCGACGGCTACGCCAGCCGCAGCCTGGGCGCGTCCGTGACCCACTACCGCCCGCCCTGGGGTGCGGTGGACCACGCCGGCGCGGTGAGCATGGACCACTACTGGTGGCTCGCCTACACCTGGGAGAACCTGCTGCCGGCTTGTGCGGACTGTATCCGGGCCAAGGGCAACCGGTTCCCGATCGAACGGCCGGATCGCGCGTCGCGGCGCGAGCGGCTGGACCGCGAACTCCCGTACCTGCTGGACCCGAGCGTCGACGATCCGGACCCGCACCTGATCTTCCAGCCGGACGGCACGGTCGTCGGTGCCACCCAGCGCGGCGCCACCACCGTCGAGGTGCTCGCGCTGAACCGCACCTCACTGGTGTCGGCCAGGCGCTCGGCCGCGAAGGAGCGCGGCGAGCCGAGTCCGCTCGACGAGTTCCAGGCGTTGCGCCGGCAGCTGTCCGCGTTGCCGAAGCGGGCGCAGCCGACGGCGACCCCGCTGGCCCGTGACTACTACAACCTGGAGTCCGTCGGGCCGCTCGGCGAGGTCGAGAAGTCCAACTACTTCAGTACCGTGCGCTGGATCGAGCGCGTCCGGATCCGCAACTTCCGCCCGATCGAGGACCTCGATCTGGACTTCTCCCGCTCCGTCAGCGAGACCGGCCCGTGGCGCGTGCTGCTCGGCGAGAACGGTTCCGGCAAGAGCTCGATCCTGCAGGCGATCGCCTTGGCCCTGATCGGCGGCGGGTACCGGCGTGAACTCGGCATCGCGCCGCAACGGCTCCTGCGGTACGGCAGCCGCCGAGGCAGCATCGAGGTCTCCCTGACCGGGGACCCGGTCCCGCTGCAGGTCACCTTCGACCGCACCTCGACCGAGTTCAAGGGGCCGGAAGCCGCTCGGGTGCTGCTGCTCGGGTACGGCGCCACCCGGCTGCTGCCCCGCCCGCAAGCGGTCGTGATGCCGCCGCGGACCGGCATGAGCCGCGTGGACAACCTGTTCAATCCTTTCCTCGCGATGGCGGACCCGACCGAATGGCTGCTCTCGCTGCCTGAACCGACGTACGCCGTCGTGGCCGACGGACTGACCCGGCTGCTCGATCTGCCGTCCGGCGCCCGGCTTGTCGCCGACCGGGACCGGCGCGTGGTCCAGGTCCGCGAGGGCCGGCAGCGCAGCTCGCTGGACGACCTCAGCGACGGCTACCAGTCGATGCTCGTGCTGGCGTGTGACGTGATGAGTACGGTGCTGGGCCTGTGGGAGCACGTGTCCCTGGCCGAGGGCATCGTGCTGATCGACGAGCTCGGCGCCCATCTGCATCCGCGGTGGCGGATGCGCATCGTCGCGGCGCTGCGGCAGCTGCTGCCGCGGGTCCAGTTCGTGGTCACCACCCACGATCCGTTGTGCCTGCGCGGAGTGCTCGACGGCGAGGTGACGGTGATCCGCCGCAATCCACAGAACCGCATCGTGGCGATCAGCGATCTCCCGCCGGTGCAGGGGATGCGGGTCGATCAGCTGCTCACTTCCGAGCACTTCGGCCTCGGCAGCACCGACGACCCGGTGGTCGCGGACCTCTGGACCGAGTACTACCAGTTGATCGAGCTGCGGAAACCGAACGGTCGCGCGCGTGCCCGGCTGGCCGACGTACGCAGCCGGCTGGACGAACTCGACCAGCTCGGCCGCAGCGAGCGCGAACGCCTGCTGCTCGACTCGGCGGACAAGTTCATCGCTCGTCGCCGGGCCGAAGGCGATCCGGTGCCGGTCGAGGAACGCGACGAGCGGTCGGCGGCGCTCGATGCGGACCTCGCCGCGGTGTGGGCCGCACACCTTCCGACCTCGGACTCCGGGAGGTGATCGGATGCGCCGCATGCCGATCCCGCAGCCGCCGGCCAGCCTGTCGAGTGCCGCCGCCCAGCGCGAACGCACCAGGCTCGCCACGTTCTACGCCGATCCGGCGAACGAGTCCGCGCGCTATCCGGGCACGTTCAACGCATACCGGCACGAGCAGGTGCGGCAGGCACTGAAGGCTGCCTTCGGCGGCCGGTGCGCGTACTGCGAGACGTTCTACGACGCGACGCAGCCGACGGCCGTCGAGCACTTCCGGCCGAAGGGCGAAGTGACGATCGCCGGCCAGCGGACCCCGCCCGGGTACTGGTGGCTGGCCAGCAAGTGGGAGAACCTCCTGCCGTCCTGCACCGACTGCAACAGCCCACGCAAGCAGGACTTCCCGGCCGGTCTGCCCGCGACCGCCGGCAAAGCAAACGCGTTCCCGCTGCCGACCGAGAAGCGCCGTGCGCACCACGACGGCGAGGAGAAGAACGAGCGACCGCTGCTGCTGCATCCGTACTTCGACGATCCCGAAGAGCACCTGGAGTTCGTCTGGGGCACGGGCACCGTCGACGACGGCCAGATCAGGCCCCGCCAGGTCCACGGCCGGGAGAGCGTCCGCGGCCGCACCACGATCGAGGTCTGCGCACTCCAGCGACTGGGACTGGTGGCGAACCGCCGGCGGCATCTGATCAAACTCATCGCGTTCCTCGAAGTCGTGGCGCAGCGCAAGGCCGAGGCGGCGAAGGCGCCCGGCGACCCCGACGCGCGCAAGGCGTTCGAGGACGCCGTGGTCGCGGTCCGGGAGACGTTCACCGACGACGACGAGTACGTCGCGATGACGCACCAGGTGATCAAGGCCTACTTCGCACGACTGTTCGGGGGATGACATGACGGCCTACGTACCCGCGCCGCCGCGGAGCTGCGACGTACTGATGAAAGGCGGCATCACCAGCGGGGTGATCTATCCGAGCGCGGTCTGCGAGCTCGCCCGGCACTACAAGCTGGCGTCCGTCGGGGGATCGTCGGCGGGCGCCATCGCGGCGGCGGCCGCGGCCGCGGCAGAGCTGGGCCGCGACGCCGGCGGGTTCGGAAAGCTCGAACGACTGCCCGACGATCTGATGGCCCACCGCCCGGGAGGCCCCTCGCTGCTGTTCCGCCTGTTCCAGCCACAGCGCGGTACGGCGTCCTTGTTCAAGGTCTTCACGGCCGGACTCGGCGCCTCCGGCACTGGCCGGGTAGCGCGCATCGTTCGCGCCGCGCTGTCCGCGTTCGCCCTGTGGGCGCTGGCCGGCGCTGTGCCCGGCGTCGTCTTGCTCGTCCTCGGGATCCTCGGTCAGGGCGTGGCGGCCTGGGCCGCGGTGATTGCCGGTGCGCTGCTGGCCGTCGTCGGTGTCGTCGTGGCCGTCACGGCCGGCGTGCTCCGGAGCCTCGCGAAGAACGTTCCGGACAACAACTTCGGGCTGTGCAACGGGATGGCTGGCAGGTCCGAGGGCGGCGCGGAGCCGCTGACCCGTTGGCTGCACGGCAAGCTGCAGGACTTCGCCGGCCGGGCCGGGGACGCGGATCCGATCACCTTCGGGCAGCTGACCGCGGCTGGTGTCGAGCTGCGGATGATGACCACCAACCTGACCCGGCACCAGCCGATGCGGATGCCCTGGCCGGAACGCGAGTACTTCTTCGACCCGGGCCAGTTCGAACAGCTGTTCCCGGCCGAGGTCGTGGACTGGATGTGTGAGCACCCGCCGCCGTTGTCCCCGCAACCGGCCAAGCGGTGGGCCGGCGAGTTGCGCCGGTTGCAGGCCGCCCCGAAGCGGCCGTTCCCGCTCGCCGCCGATCTGCCGGTGATCGTCGCGACCCGGATGAGCCTCAGCTTCCCGTTCCTGATCTCGGCCGTGCCGCTGTACGCGATCGACTTCACGCACCCGGCGTACGGCAAGGTCAGTGCCGCGGTGTCGGAATGGCGGGACGCGAACCCGCAGGCCGGGCCGGAGCAGGCGCTGCCTGCCGTCCCCGCGCCGGACTTCGAGGTCAACTGGTTCTCCGACGGCGGCATCGCGAGCAACCTGCCGGTGCACTTCTTCGACTCGCCGCTGCCGGCCCGACCGACCTTCGCGGTCGACCTGGCCCTGTTCCCGCCGGGCGTGCCGAAGAACCTGGAGGACCAGGCCGAGAACACCCGCCTGCCGGTCGTCAACCAGGGAGGGCTGAACCGGCGCTGGACCCGGTGGACCGGTCAGGGGCTCGGGCTGGTCGCACTGTTCGGCCGGTCGATCCTGGACACCGCGCGCGGCTGGGTGGACGAGGCGCAGTTGGTGATGCCCGGCTACCGCGACCGGATCGTCACGATCTACCACGATCACGACGAAGGCGGCCTGAACCTGACGATGAAGGACACGGTGGTGACCGACCTGGTCGAGCGCGGTGAGGCAGGCGCGAAGAAGCTCGTCACCCGCTTCGTCCTCGGCAACGGCTGGGACAACCATCGCTGGATCAGGTTCCGCACCGCGACGGCCGGCCTCGACACCTGGCTGTCCGGTTTCCGGCGCGGGTACGACGAACCGTCGCCGGACGCCCTGCCGTACGCCGACCTCGCCGGCACACCCGGCACCGCCGTACTGCCGTCGTACTCGATCAACGGCACCCAGCGAAAGGCCGTGAACCTCCGAACCGACGCACTCCTGACCCTGGCCTCGAGTTGGCAGGACCCTCCCGCCGACGCTTTCACCCAGGGCTCGCCCAGCCCGCACCCGTTCCTGCGCCTGGTGCCCGGCACGCTCTTCGACCGGAGGGGTTGAGGTCTACTTCTTCTTCAGGGCGCGGCGGGCGAGTTCTTCCTGGTCCAGGCGGGCAGCCTCGGCGGGGGTCGGTGCGCTGCCGCCGTACGCGGCGGGCAGCCACCAGGCGCCGGGTGGCTGCTCCGGGTACGTGCGGATCGTCTCGTCGAGCATTCCGGCCATCGTGGAGCGCAGCTGGGCAGTCGCCTCGGTCGGATCGTCGTCGCGGGTCACCGTGATCGGCGCGCCGATGCTGATCGAGATCGGCCGGTGCCGGCTGAAGTCCCGCGGGTGGTCCTTGGTGAACATCCGCTGCGTGCCCCACAGGATCATCGGCAGCACCGGTACACCGGCCTCCGCGGCCATCCGGACCGTGCCGGACTTGAACTCCTTGAGCTCGAACGACCGGCTGATCGTCGCCTCCGGGAACACGCCGACCAGCTCACCGGCGTTCAGGTAGCGGATCGCCTGCTCGTACGACGCGGCGCCGGCCTCGCGGTCCACCAGGATGTGGTGCATGCCGCGCATCAGCGGGCCGGAGTACCGGTTGCGGAACAGCACCTCCTTGGCCATGAAGCGCACCAGCCGCCTGGCCGGCAGCGCGCCGTACCCGCCCAGGATGAAGTCGACGTAGCTGATGTGGTTGATCGCGATCAGGGCCCCGCCGGTGCGCGGGACGTGCTCGGTCCCGGTGCGGCGGATCTTGAGGTCCAGCACCGTGAACGCGGTCTTCGCGAAGGCGATGACAGGCGGGTAGACGAGGTCGCGCATCCCTAGACGGTACCGGGTTCGTCTAGGGCATGTCTGACAATCCAGCACCTACTGCGGGGCACTCGGCACGGCACCTCGCCGCACGTGAGCAAAGGCCACGATGCGCCGCATCGAGACCTTCGCTCCCGCACGCCGAGCTACCGCACCGAGCACCTCCTCGCGACGGCGCTGGATTATCAGACATGCCCTAGGGTGGTCCGTGACAACTAAAGATCGCGGGAGCTCGCACCGTAGTGGGCTGAGAGGGCGGCTGGCCAGAGAGAAGACTCTGCTGCCGGCGCCGCCGACCGCCGAACCTGTCCGGGTAATTCCGGCGTAGGGAGCAGCAGCAATGGTGAATGTCAGCACGATCCGTCCGGCCGTCACCACGGGCCCGATCTCGGGCTCGGAGAAGATCTATCGCGGCGAGCTCGGGGTACCGGCGCGCCGCGTGCAGCTGACCAACGGCGAGCACTTCGACCTCTACGACACGTCCGGTCCGTACACCGACGCGTCCGCCGGGATCGACGTCCAGGCCGGTCTGCCCGCGCTGCGGCGCGAGTGGATCGCCGGGCGCGAGCCGCGGACCCAGCTCGGGCACGCGCGGGCCGGGGTGATCACCGAGGAGATGAGGTACGTCGCACTGCGGGAAGGGCTCGATCCGGAATTCGTCCGGGCCGAGGTGGCGCGCGGGCGGGCGGTGATCCCGGCGAACCGGCGGCACCCGGAGAGCGAGCCGATGATCATCGGGAAGAAGTTCCTGGTGAAGGTGAACGCGAACATCGGCAACTCCGCCGTGAGCAGTTCGATCGAGGAAGAGGTCGAGAAGCTGGTCTGGGCGACCCGGTGGGGCGCCGACACGGTGATGGACCTGTCGACCGGCAAGAACATCCACGAGACGCGGGAGTGGATCCTGCGGAACTCGCCCGTCCCGATCGGCACGGTGCCGCTGTACCAGGCGCTGGAGAAGGTCAAGGGCGATCCGGCCGCGCTGTCGTGGGAGGTGTACCGCGACACGGTGATCGAGCAGTGCGAGCAGGGTGTGGACTACATGACCGTGCACGCCGGCGTCCTGCTGCGGCACGTCCCGCTGACCGCGCGGCGGATCACCGGGATCGTGTCGCGCGGCGGGTCGATCATGGCCGCGTGGTGCCTGGCGCACCACCAGGAGTCCTTCCTGTACACGCATTTCGAGGAGCTCTGCGAGATCCTTCGCGAGTACGACGTGACCTTCTCGCTCGGCGACGGGTTGCGGCCGGGATCGATCGCGGACGCCAACGACGAGGCCCAGTTCGCGGAGCTCCGCACGCTGGGCGAGCTGACGAAGGTCGCCTGGGAGCACGAGGTCCAGGTCATGATCGAAGGCCCGGGGCATGTCCCGATGCACAAGATCGCCGAGAACGTCCGGCTCGAGGAGGAGCTGTGCGGTGAGGCGCCGTTCTACACCCTGGGGCCGCTGGCAACGGACGTGGCGCCGGCGTACGACCACATCACGTCGGCGATCGGCGCGGCGCAGATCGGCTGGCTGGGGACGGCGATGCTCTGCTATGTCACACCCAAGGAGCACCTCGGGCTGCCGGATCGCGACGACGTCAAGACCGGCGTGATCACGTACAAGATCGCCGCCCACGCGGCCGACCTGGCCAAGGGGCATCCGGGCGCGCAGGCCTGGGACGACACGTTGTCCAAGGCAAGGTTCGAGTTCCGCTGGGAGGACCAGTTCAACCTCTCGCTGGATCCGGACACGGCCCGGTCGTTCCATGACGAGACGTTGCCTGCCGAGCCCGCGAAGACCGCGCACTTCTGCTCGATGTGCGGGCCGAAGTTCTGCTCGATGCGGATCACTGCCGACATCCGCGCGTACGCGGAGGAACGCGGCCTGACGTCGGCCGAGGCGATCGAGGCCGGCTTCGCGGAGATGTCGGAGACCTTCAAGTCGGCCGACCAGAAGCTCTACCTGCCGATCACGGACTGAATCGGGGCGCCGTCCGGTCCGGCGTGCGCCGCACTCCGGGCCGGATACGGTGAGTGACGGGCTGAACCGATTCAGGTTTTGACCTTCACTCTACGTGAATAAGACTGTAGCCTTAAGCCGTCCGGAAGGAGGTACAGGACGATGGTCTTCGTTCTCACGGTAGATCAGCGCGGCAGCCGAAGCACGAGCGATCTCGTACCCGAGCTACTGAACTCCCTGAACCGCCGGCCGCGGCGGACCGGCCTGCTGCGCAAGTTCGAGCGGACCGCCGGCGACGAGGTGCAGGGCGTGCTCTCCGAGGCCCGAGTGACCATCGACGTGATCGTCGAGCTGCTGCGGGCGGACAGTTGGTACGTCGGACTCGGCATCGGCGCGGTCACCGAGCCGCTGCCGCGCAGCACCCGCGCCGGCAGCGGCGAGGCTTACGTGTTCGCGCGCGAGGCGGTGACGCGGGCGAAGTCCAGTCCGCACCACGTGAACGTGGTCGGCGCGGACCCGCACCTGGCCGAGCAGGTGGAGACGGTGCTGTGGTTGATGGCGTCCGTCCTGCGGCGCCGGAGCGACCGCGGCTGGGCAGTGGCGGACCTGTTGGGCGAGGGACTGACGAGGCGGGAGATCGGCGTGAAACTCGGAATCAGCCAGTCGGCGGTGACTCAACGCGCCCAGGCTGCGGGATTCGCCGAGGAACAGCGCGGCCGGGTGCTGGCCGCGGACCTGCTCGCCGGCGGGGTCGCTGCGTGACGGCTCTGGTCCTGTCGTTGACCGCTGCCGCACTGGTGCTCGCCGTCCTGGCATGGGTTCCTCAGTCCGGCTCCAACCTCGAGATCGCCCTCAGCGCAGTCATGCTGGCCTGTCTGGCCGCCGTCGGTGTACTGCTGCTCGCCGGGGACGGTGTGGCCGGGTGGGCCGAGCGCTGGTGGAACGTGCTGCTCCTACTGGCCGGAGCGCTCGCAGTGACAGGTGGTGGGCCGCTGACGACCTCTGTCATGGCGCTGGCCGACCGAGGCAACACCCGCGCCCAGTCGACGCAGAAAGCCGGTGAGGTGCTGCGGGGCGGCGCGTTGATCGGTGCACTCGAGCGAACGGCCATCTACGCGGCGCTGGTGTCCGGCTGGCCGGAAGGCATCGCCATCGTGCTGGCGATCAAGGGACTCGCCAGGTACCCGGAGCTGCGCAGCCCCGACCAGCCCGCGTCCGTGACCCCGCAAGCCGTCGCGGAGCGGTTCATCATCGGCACGTTCTCCAGCGTCCTGTGGGCAGTGACCTGTGCAGGTCTGCTGCGGTCACACTGACGTCTTGATCACATAGGTGTTGATGACCTTGTCGTGCCAGGTCTGGTGCTGCTCGTCCCACAGCGGCCAGAGCAGGTTCAGAAAGCAGGCATTGTTGAAAATCCCGCTCAGGAAGTCACGCAGGAAGGACCGCCCGGCTCCGATGGTCTGCCCGGTGGTGGCGTCGATCAGCTTGATGCGCAGGACGCTCTTACCCACGCTCTGACCGGTCCGCCCTTGCCGGAACACGCGATTCCACAGACTGAGCGCGATGCTCGTGATCATGCCCACAAGGAGGAACACGAGCGCATAGACCGGCGGATCGTCGTTGTAAGGATCGTTGGCCGACTGATTGATGGCAGCACCGATCATCACGCCGTACCCGAGCAGGATCGGTACCGCTGAGATCAGGCTGTCGATCAGTGAGGCACCGACCCGCGGCAACCAGTCGGCCAACGGCGCCATCGGCACGCCGTACCCATACCCGTACCCGTACCCCGGCTGCTGCCCGTACGGCAACTGTGCGTACGGCTGCTGCCCGTATGTCGGCTGAGCGTCGGGTCGCTGACCGTACCCGGGTGTACTCATCTGGGAAGTCCGCTTCCTCGCTAGGCCCTATCTGGAAAGACGGACGCCGCAGCCCGCCTCGGGCTGCGGCGTCCGGAAGCCGTCGATCCGTATCAGGGCTTCACGACATAAGTGTTGTTGATCTTGTCGGCGAAGGTCTGCTTCTTCTCGTCCCACAGCGGCCACAGATAGCCGATGTAGCAGGCGGCGCCGTCGAGGAAGTGGGTCAGTTGCCGCACGAACGTCTTGCCGATGCCGAGCGGCTGACCGGTCTCGGCGCCGACGAGCTTGATGCCGAGCACTTGCTTGCCCACCGTCTGACCTGTGGTTCCCTGGCGGACGAGAACGTTCCAGATGGCCACCCCGATGCCCGCAAGGTAGAAGATGAGGCCGATGATCGCGAGCACAGCGTTGTTGGCGTTACCAGCGATCGCGGCGCCGATGCCGGCCGGCACACCGATGATCGCCATGTCGAGCAGGAAGGCGCCGGCCCGGCTCGGCCAGTCCGCCAGGTTGCCGGGGACGGCTCCGAAGCCGCCGTACGACGGCTGGCCGTAGGCCTGTCCATACTGTCCAGCCTGTGCAGCCTGCCCCGGCGCCTGACCGTACTGACCAGGCTGTCCCGGCTGCTGGTTGTAGCCCGGCTGCTGGCCGTAGGCGGGCGGTTGGCCGTAGCCCGGCTGCTGCTGCCCGTAGGCGGGCTGCTGCCCGTACCCGGGCTGCTGGCCGTACTCGGGCTGCTGCCCGTACTGGCCCGGCTGGCCGGGGTGCTGTGGGTCTTGCGGGCCGTAACCCGGCGGCGGCGTCGGAGAGCTCACGACGATCCCTTCTGGCGAAGTGCGGTTGAGGAGTGAGTTGCAGGCTAGTGGTCGGACGGATCAGAGTCGCCGACGGATCCCAGGTGATGAGAGTTACCGTTGTGCGGTGAGCGTCTCGCAGAGCGTCGTACTCCGGCCCACCGGCCCGGTCCAGCCGCTGGATCGCCGGGTGTGGGGCCTGGCCGCGGTCGGGATCGGTGGATTCGTACTGGCCGGCGTTTACCGGCTATCCGGCGAGCGGATCGGGGTGCCGTGTATTCTCCACGCGACCACGGGTCTGAACTGCCCGCTGTGCGGGTCGACGAGGATGGCTGCGGCCATGCTGCGCGGCGATCTGGACGTGGCGTGGCACTTCAACCCCGTGGTCTTCGTCCTCGGCCCGTTGATCGGGGCCGGCGTCGGCTACCAGGTACTTGCCTGGACGCTCGAATCGCTCCGGCTGGTGAAGCTGCCCCGCCTGCGAATGAGCCGACGCGTGGTCGACTGGACGGTGAACGCCGTGGTCGCGCTGTTGATCGCGTACGGCGTGGCGCGCAACGTGTTCTGAGAACCACGGCCGGGCGACAGGCATCGCCCGGCCGCAGAGTCTACTGGCCGGGGCGGTAGATTCCCGTGGAGTAGGAAATGACGCCGAGCACCAGGAAGACGATCCCGCCGATCCAAGCGACCTTGGCCAGCGTGTCCGGCTGGCCCTGCTCCCGGTACTTGCCCTGCGCAATCAGCCCGAGGACGATGGCGGCCGGCGAACAGCAGAACCAACACACGATGCCGATGATCGACAGGACCTTCGGCGTGTTGCTCTGCGGCGCTGCAGCTCCGCCGTAGGGAGCGTTCCCGCCGGGGTACGGGGCATAGCCGCCGGGCTGCTGGCCGTAGCCGCCCGGCGGTTGCTGTCCGGGCTGGCCGTACGGTCCGGGCTGTCCGGGCTGGCCGTACGATCCGGGCTGGCCGGGCTGGCCGGGCTGGCCGTACGATCCCGGTTGACCGGGCTGTCCGTACGATCCCGGCTGCTGTCCGTAACCGCCCGACTGACCTGGCTGACCGGGCTGGCCTGGCTGCTGGCCAGGGTAGCCCTGCGGTCCGTTCTGGTCGTTCTGGTCGTCGCCTGGGGGTGGCGTCGGTGTGCTCACCGCGGTTCCCTTCTGAGAACGTCGTGGAATCAGCGCAGACTATCTTTTCCACAGGTTCGCGGTCATGCTCCCACTCCGGGCTGGAAGCCCTTAGGGTTTCTCCCTGTGACCGAGACACCGCAATCGCCCGCACCTGACCAGAATCATGAGGGTGCCGAGACCGCTCGTAACTTGCCGGCGCAACCGCAGTGGCCCGCTTCCGGGCCTGGCCCGCAGGATCAGCAGGGGCCGTACGGTCCGCAGCCCGGAGCGTTCCCACCGCCTGTGGGCGGCCGGTATCAGCAGCCGCCGCAGCCTCAGTACGGCCAGTCGCTGCCCGCCGACGGCCTGCCCGCGGGGCCTGTGCTGGTGACGATCGGGGACATTTCCGTCGAGCAGCAGCGCATCGTCACGCCTGCGGGCGTGCTGCCGACCCACGGTGCGAACTGGTCGGCGATGGACATGTCGCGCACGGAGGAGAAGATCCCCGCCTGGGCGATCGTGCTCGCGATCATCTTCTTCCTGGCCTGCCTGCTCGGCCTGCTGTTCCTGCTGGTCAAGGAGCGCAAGACCACTGGCTTCGTCCAGGTCACGGTGCAGCACGGCAACCGCTCGCACAACACCCACGTCGGTGTCAGTTCGCCCAACCAGGTGGCCGATGTGCTTGCCCGGGTCAACTTTGCCCGGACGCTCTGCGTGTAGACGCCGTCAGATCACAACGGCCGCCGCGACGAGATCGTCGCGGCGGCCGTTCCTCTGTTCGGGGACCGGTCAGCCGAAGCGGCCGGTGATGTAGTCTTCCGTCGCCTTCTCGGCCGGGTTGGAGAAGATCTGCTTGGTCGGCGCCATCTCGATCAGCCGGCCGGGTTTTCCGGTCGCGGCCAGATTGAAGAACGCCGTCTGGTCCGAGACCCGGGCCGCCTGCTGCATGTTGTGCGTCACGATGACGACGGTGAAACGGTCCTTGAGCTTCTCGATCAGGTCCTCGATCGCCAGCGTGGAGATCGGGTCCAGGGCCGAGCACGGCTCGTCCATCAGGATCACCTCGGGCTCGACCGCGATCGCCCGGGCGATGCAGAGTCGTTGCTGCTGGCCACCAGACAGTCCCGCGCCGGGCTTGTCGAGGCGGTCCTTCACCTCGTTCCACAGGTTGGCGCCCTGCAAGGACTGC
Source organism: Kribbella sp. NPDC003505 (assembly GCF_040610875.1). Taxonomy (NCBI): domain Bacteria; kingdom Bacillati; phylum Actinomycetota; class Actinomycetes; order Propionibacteriales; family Kribbellaceae; genus Kribbella; species Kribbella sp. NPDC003505. Next base: position 131,457 of record NZ_JBEXNA010000006.1, read on the forward strand.
TCGACGACCTCGGTGAGCTTCTTCTTGTCCTTGACGCCGTTGAGCTTCAGGCCGGACGCGACGTTGTCGAAGATCGACATCGTCGGGAACGGGTTCGGCCGCTGGAACACCATGCCGACCACCCGCCGGACCGCGACCGGGTCGACACCGGACCCGTACAGGTCCTGCTGGTCCAGCATCACCTTGCCCTCGACGCGGGCGCCGGGGATCACCTCGTGCATCCGGTTCAAGGTGCGCAGGAACGTGGACTTGCCGCAGCCGGACGGGCCGATGAACGCCGTGACCGAGCGGGGCTCGACCGTCATCGACACGTCCTCCACGGCTTTGAAGTCGCCGTAGTAGACGTTGAGGCCGCTGACCTCGATGCGCTTCGCCATATCGACTCAGAACCTCTCGTGACTATTTCGACTTGATGGTGCTGAACCGGGCGACCAGCCGGGCCAGCAGGTTGAGGACCAGGACCAGCAGGATGAGCGTCAGGGCCGCTGCCCAGACCCGGTCCGCGGCCGGCTGCAGGGCGAGCTCGGTGCGGTCCTGGTTGATCATGGTCGGCAGCGCGCCCATGAACCCGTTGAACGGGTTCAGGTTGATGTTCTTCGAGTAGCCGACCAGGATCAGCAGCGGCGCGGTCTCGCCCATCACCCGGGCCAGGCCGAGCATCACGCCGGTGACGATGCCGCCGAACGCGGTCGGCACGACCACCTTCAGGATCGTCTTCCATTTCGGTACGCCGAGCGCGTACGACGCCTCGCGCAACTCGTCCGGGACGAGCTTCAGCATCTCCTCGGTGGACCGCAGCACGACCGGCAGCATCAGCAGCACCAGCGACAGCGACACCGCGAAACCGACGCGGTTGAAGCCGAACACCGTGATCCAGACCGCGTAGACGAACAATGCGGCGACGATCGACGGGACACCGGTGAGGATGTCGATCATGAAGCTGACGACCTTCGCGGCCCGGGTGCCCTTGCCGTACTCGACCAGGTAGACGGCGCCGAGGATCGCGATCGGGACCGCGATCACCGCGGTGATCAGGGCCATGATCAGCGTGCCCATGATCGCGTGGTACGCGCCGCCGCCCTCCCGGCGTACGGTGATACCGCGCTGCGACTGGCTCCACCAGTCCGCGCTCAGCAGCAGGTGGTAACCCTTGCTGATCACGGTGATGAGGATCCACAGCAGCGGAACCATCGCGATCGCGAAGGCGAGCACGATCAGCACGGTGGCCAGCGTGTTCTTGAACGCGCGGACGCCCGACTTCCCGGTCAGGTCCAGGACCTTGCCGTCGTAGGCCGGCTTGTTCTCGGCGATGGCGGTCATGCGGACGCTCCTTCGGCCGCTCCCGCGCGGCGGTTGCGGCGGGGACGCTTGGCGCCCGGGGCGCTGCGGTCGACGATGATCCGGGCCGCGGAGTTGACCAGGAACGTGACCACGAACAGGACCAGGCCGGCCGCGATGTACGCACCGGTCTTCTCCGGCGAGTCGAACTCGGCGGCGTTGTTGGCGATCTTCGAGGCGAACGTCTCACCGCCGGCGAAGATCGACGAGTTCCACGGGTCGTTGCCGTTGGGCACCGACAGGATGATCAGCACCGCGACGGTTTCACCGAGCGCCCGCCCGAGACCGAGCATCGAGGCGCTGACCACACCGGAGCGCCCGTACGGCAGCACTGACAGCCGGATCATCTCCCAGCGCGTCGCGCCGAGCGCCAGTGCGCCCTCGCGGTGCGAGATCGGCGTCTGCGCGAAGATCTCCCGGCTGATCGCGGTGACCACCGGCAGGATCATGATCGCCAGCACGACGGACGCGGTGAAGACCACGCCGACGTTGTCGCCCGGCGGCTTCTCGAACAGCGGGATCCAGCCGAGCGCCGTCGAGATACCGTCGATCACCGGCCGCAGGATCGGGGCGAAGAACAGGATGCCCCACAGGCCGTAGACGATCGACGGTACGGCGGCCAGCAGGTCGACCGCGTGCGCGACCGGAGCGGCCAGCCGCTTCGGGGCGTAGTACGTGACGAACAGTGCGACGCCGATCGCGATCGGGACCGCGATGATCATCGCGATGATCGAGCTGACCACGGTGGTGTAGAAGAGCGCGGCGATGCCGAACCGCGGGTCGTCGCCGCCCGGCTCCCAGATCCGCGAGAACAGGAAGTTGCTCTTGTCATCGGCCAGCGCCGGAATCGCCAGCGCCAGCAGGAAGATGCCGACGAACGCGACGATCAGGACCACCAGGCCGCCGGACCCGCGGGCGAGCCCGCCGAACAGCCGGTCGCCGAGGTGCCCGACCGCACCGAGTTCGAGTTTGCCGTCGGGCGCCGGTGCGGTCGTCGTACCGGCGCTCTCGACGCCGGACTCGGTCATCACCTCGACGGACTGCTGGGCCGCCTCGTGTTCGGCGTGTTCGGAGGCCAGACCGCCGAACTGCGGGGCCGGGCCGGCGTCTTCGTGGACCAGATCCTCGATCCGGGGTGCTGCTTGATCGGCCGTGCCGTCCGGCCGGTCGGGCGGTGCCGTGCCGTCTGGACTACTCATCGTTGGTGCTCCAAGCGCCTGAGTCGTGATGTGTCACGTCTGGTTCGAAACGAGGCCTGCATGGGTACGAGCCCCGGCCGTCCTCCGATGACTCGGACCGGCCGGGGCTCGCATCAGGACCGCTCCGCGATCAGCTGATCGCCTGGATCGCGGCGTCGACCTTGGTCTGGATCTCGGCCGGCAGCGGCGCGTAGTTCAGCTCGGTCAGCGACGACTGGCCGTCCTTGCTGACGAAGTAGCTCAGGAAGCTCTTCACCAGCGCGGTCTTCTCGGCCGGGAGACCCTTGGTGCAGGCGATCTCGTAGGTGACCAGGATGATCGGGTACGCACCCGGGGCCTTGGTCGCGTAGTCCAGCTTCAGGGCCAGGTCCGACCCGGTACCGGCCGGCTTCGCGGCGGCCAGCGCCTTGCCGGCGGACTCGGCGGACAGCTCCACCGGGGTGCCGGAGCCGGTGTCGATCTGGGCAACGCCCAGCTTGTTGTCGACCGCGTACGACCACTCGACGTAGGTGATCGAGTTCTTCGTGCTCTTCACGCCCTCGGCGACACCGGCCGACTTCTCCTTGCCGGCGCCGGTACCGGTCCACTTCTTGGCCGGCTCACCGGTCCAGGCGCCGCCACCGGCCGCCTTCAGGTACTTGGTGAAGTTCTCCGTGGTGCCGGACTCGTCGGAGCGGAAGAACACCGAGATCGGTGCCGACGGCAACGTGACGCCCGCGTTCAGCTTGGCGATCGCCGGGTCGTTCCAGGTCTTGATGGTGCCCTGGAAGATCTTGGCGGCGGTCGGGCCGTCGAGCACCAGCTTGGTCACGCCGTCGACGTTGTAGGCGATCGCGACCGGGCCGATGACCATCGGCAGGTTCACCGCCGGGTTGCCCTGGCACCGCTTCGCGGCCTGCGCGGCCTCGGACTCGGCACCGTCCTTGCCCTCGGTCTTCAGGGCCGAGTCGGAGCCGGCGAAGTCGACCTGGTTCGCGTTGAACTGCTTGATACCCGCGCCGGAACCGGTCGGGTTGTAGTTCACCGTGACGTCGGCGCACTTCTCGTTGTACTTGCTGATGACTTCCTCGATGGCGTTCTTCTGCGCCGAGGAGCCCTCAGCGTTCAGCGTGCCCTTCGGGCATTCGGCACCGGCCGACGACGACGCGGAATCGGGGGTCGACGAACCCGACGGCTCGGGGTCGCTGCCACAGGCGCTCAGTGCGAGGACGCCGAGGGACGCCACGGCGACGGAGCCGACGCGGAACAGGCGATTGACGGACACGAGAGTGTTGCCCTTCTGCGGGAATCAGACTTCTGAACTTCCACAGACGGTAGGGAGACCAGGTGACCGACCGGTCCGTCGCCGGTGAACGAGCGGTGAACGGTTCCGGTAGCGTGTGCGACGTCTGGCGTGCCGCCAGGCGGCCATTAGGTGAACTGAGTTAAGAGCCGTCACTCTCCGTTGAAATCAACGGCGTACGGCTCACATTCCGGTAACTCTCAGCGCACCGTCAAGGTGAACGACCGGCTGCCCGTGGTCTGGATCGGCAGGCCGTAATACGTCATCCCCGGGACCGCCACACGGTACGTCGTCGTCGTGCCCCGCCCGGCGGCCCGGACGTACAGGACGGCCTTGCCCTTCACCACCGGCACTGTCAGCACGCTACGCCAGTACTTCCCGTCCCAGCGCTGCAGCGCACCCTTCACGGTCCCGCCCGGGCGCACGTCGACGGTGAGTTTCACCATTTGCCCCACCTGCGCACTGGTCACGTTGAACCCGGCCACGGCGAAGTCGGCCAGTGTCGGGATGTACCTCGAGGCGGAGATCACCTGCCCGGTGACGACCGGGTCGTACCTCCAGGCCGGTACGTAGAAGCGGTACTCGCGACCCCCGACCGCGACAGGCTCGATCAGGAAGCCGTGCGGGTTCGACTCGTAACGTCCGGCGTACGCCCAGGGCTGGGACGCGTTCGCCCTGGTCTGCATCGTCACCTGAATGTTCGATCCGGTGAACAGGTCCGGCCCGGAGTTCTCGACGGCACCGGCCATGCCCCGGATCGCCATCGGCTTCCCGAAGACGCCGTACGCCGATGCCTTGGTGACGAAGAGCTTCATGTCGTCGTAGTGGATCTCCGCGGACGCGGCCGAGCCCCACTCGTTGGTGGCGAGCACCCAGGTGAGCTGAGGGTGTGGTCGGGGTGGGACGACGGCGGCCGTCGTACCCAGTGCGTACGGGAACCATTCGTCCTTGCCGTCGGGCGACGTCCAGATCTTCACGCCGACCTTCCCTACCTGGGCCGGCGGGAGGTCGAGCGGGTCGCCCGGTGTCGTGTCGGCGGGTGCCGCCGTGTTGGTCCAGGTGAGCCGCAACGACCCGTCGGCTTGTGGCACCGCCGCGGTGAGCTTCGGCGCCCCCGCGAGATTGGTGTCGAACCACGGCGAGTACGCCGGAGCGCTGTCACCCGCCGTACCGGTCGTCACCACCGCGACCCGGGCGACCTTCCCGTACTGCACGGCCCAGTGCCGGAAGAACTCGTTCCCCGAGGCCGCGGACCACGCCGTCGGCACGGAGCCGTCCTGGTACTCGATCCGAACCTTGCTGTCAGAACCCCCGCCGCTCCAACTCGTGTGCATCACGTGCAGATCCGCGTCGTTCCACCCAACCTGTACATCGGTCGGCGCGGCCGGTCCCGCAGCCCAGGCAGGTCCCGCCGTAGTGGTCTGCGTGGCGGCGAGGAGTACGGCCGTGATGACGCCGGCGACGGTTCTGCGCATGGTGTCCCCCAGGTGACATGCGCCTGGCGGGCACCCCTGCCGACAGTACGCGATCGAAAGGTAGCGCACAGTCGGCCGGGTGGGCGAATGTCAGCTGGAGAAGTCCTCCGGGGCGACGCCGTCGAGGAACTGGCGGAAGCGCTCCAGCTCGGCCTGCTCCTCCTCGGGGGTGGCGACGCCGGCCTCGCGCAGCACCGCCTCGGTGCAGCGGATCGGCGTGCCGAGCCGGACCGCGAGCGCCACGGAGTCGCTCGGGCGCGCCGAGACCCGGGCGCCGTTGGCGAGCACGAGCTCGGCATAGAACACGGCATCGCGCAGCTCGACGATCTCGACCGCGTCGATGTGGACGCCGAAGGCCTCGATCAGGTCGCGCATCAGGTCGTGGGTGAGCGGACGCGACGGACGCAGGCCCTGCTCCTCGTACGCGATCGCGGTCGCTTCGACCGAGCCGATCGAGATCGGCAGGTAGCGGTAGCCCTCGGTCTCCCGAAGCATCATCACCGGGGCCCGGTTGGGCGATTCCATCCGGATCCCGATCAGTGTCAGTTCTCGCATCATCGTCATGGTGCGCCCCGAACCTCTCCTCAGACCGGCACCCGGTGGGGAGCCGGTTCCTCGGGTAGGAACATACCCGTCACCTCCAGTGTCACCCGATCGCCCCTGCGGCTGTGCCTGGATCGTCACCGAGCCGTGTCGCGCCCTACTCCTACGGCGCGCTGAAGCGCTCGTGGATCACAGTCCCGTCCGCCAGCCGGTGCGCGGCCAGGAACGCGCCGGTGGAGAACTTGCCAACTTTCAGGCCCAGTTCCCGCGCCAGCGCAGGCAAAACCGGCCGGTGCGAGCAGACGGCCGTCACCTTGCCCGGTTTCCACACCCGCTCGGACAGACCGCGCATCCCGTCCGGGTCCGTGTTGTACCCGCGCTCGGAGATCTGCGGCCACAGGTGGATGTGCCGGTCGATGAGAGCGCCGTACGGCGTGACCGTCGCGACACACCGCTCCGCGTCGCTGCTGATGATCCGGTTCACACCCAGCGCTGCCAGTACGCCGGTCAGCCGCTGTGCGACCGCCGTACCCGAGGTGGAGAGCGGGCGCAGCGAGTCCTTGTGGTCCCAGTCCTTCCGCTTCAGCGCCTCCGCGTGCCGCACCACGACCACCGTGGAAACGACGGGTACGACCCGGTCCAGCACGTCCAGGATGTCCACGTCGCGCGGGTAGCTCAGCTTCGCGCGGGCTTTGTCCACGGGCAGCCAGCTGATCTGGTCCACCTCGTCGTTCGGCTCGAAGTCACTGTCACTGACCGGCTCGGCGGACCAGTAGTGCACGAGCTTCTGCGCCGTCCCGCCGTTCTTGTGGATCTGGTACCGCTGGACGCCGAGCGGAGGGCCCAGGACGACCTGCAGCCCGGTCTCCTCCTCGATCTCCCGCCGCGCACCGAGCAGTACGTGCTCATGGGCGTTCAGCTTGCCTTTGGGGAGGGACCAGTCGTCGTACCGGGGACGGTGCACCAGCAGCACCTGCCGGGTGCCGCGGCGCTCACGCCACACGACACCACCCGCGGCGATAACCGTCGCCGGGTTGCTCATGTCTTCACTCTAGGACGCGACTAACTGATTCCGTCGGAGGTCCGGCGCCTGCCACGGGTCGCGATCAGCCGCTCCTGCAGGTCCCGCAGCGGCTCACCGTCCGGCCCGCTCAGTCGGGGCTGCCAGGTGTCGTCGGCCTGCAGCCACCAGGAGCCGGTGCCGTCGTCCAGGGCCTGGTCGAACAGGTCGCCCAGCTCGGTCACATGGTCCTGCTGCTTCAGCTGCACGAGCACCTCGACGCGGCGGTCCAGGTTGCGGTGCATCAGGTCGGCCGAGCCGATCCAGACCTCCGGCTCGCCGCCGTTCTCGAACAGGAACACGCGGCTGTGCTCGAGGAAGCGGCCCAGGATGCTGCGGACCTGGATGTTCTCCGACAGGCCCGGTACGCCGGGACGCAGCGTGCAGATGCCCCGGATCCACAGGTCCACCGGCACACCCGCCTGCGACGCCCGGTACAGCGCGTCGCACAGGGCCTCGTCGACCAGGCTGTTCACCTTGATCCGGATCCGCGCGGGGCGCCCGGCCAGGTGGTGCTGCACCTCGCGGTCGATCCGCTCGACGAGCCCCCGCCGTACCGACTGGGGAGCGACCAGGATCCGCCGGTAGCCGGCGCTGCGGCCGAAGCCCGACAGGTGGTTGAAGAGCAGCGCGACGTCCTCGGTGACCACCTTGTCGCTGGTCAGCAGGCCCAAGTCCTCGTAGAGCCTGGCCGTCTTCGGGTGGTAGTTGCCGGTGCCGATGTGGGCGTAGCGGCGCAGGCCGTCCGGCTCGTCACGGACGACCATCGACAGCTTGCAGTGCGTCTTCAGGCCGATCACGCCGTACACCACGTGGCAGCCCGCGTGCTCCAGCTGACGGGCCCACTTGATGTTCGCCTGCTCGTCGAAACGCGCCTGGATCTCCACCAGCACCAGCACCTGCTTGCCGGCCTCGGCGGCGTCGATGAGCGCGTCGACGATCGGGGAGTCACCACTGGTCCGGTACAGCGTCTGCTTGATGGCCAGTACGTGCGGGTCCGCGGCGGCCTGCTCGATGAAGCGCTGCACCGACGTGGAGAACGAGTCGTACGGGTGGTGGACGAGCACGTCGCGCTGCTTGAGCGCGTGGAACATGTCCGCCGGGTTGGAGGTCTCCACCTCGGCCAGGTGCGGATGCGTCGACGGCACGAACGCCGGGTATTTCAGCTCGGCCCGGTCCAGGCCGGCGATCGTGAACAGTCCCCGCAGGTCCAGCGGGCCGGGGAGCTCGAACACCTCCGCCTCGGTGACGCCCAGCTCGGTCAGCAGCAGCGCCTTGACCTGCGGGTCGATCGACTCCTCGACCTCGAGCCGGACCGGCGGGCCGAACCGGCGGCGCAGCAGCTCCTTCTCGAGCGCGGCCAGCAGATTCTCCGCGTCGTCCTCCTCGACCTCGAGGTCCTCGTTGCGGGTCACCCGGAAGGTGTGGTGCTGGATGACCTCCATGCCCGGGAACAGCTGGCCGAGGTGGGTGGCGATCACGTCCTCGAGCGGCACGAAGCGGCCCTCGGCGACATTCACGAACCGCGGCAGCAGCGGCGGCACCTTCACCCGGGCGAAGTGCTCTCCGCCGGTGTCGGGGTTCCGGACCACGACGGCGAGATTCAGGCTCAGGCCGGAGATGTACGGGAACGGGTGCGACGGGTCGACCGCCAGCGGGGTCAGCACCGGGAACACGCGCTCCCGGAAGAACCGGGTCATCTCCTCGCGCTCGTCCTGCTCCAACTCGTCCCAGCGCAGGATGTCGATGCCCTGCTCGGTCAGCGCCGGCTGCACCGACTTCCGCCAGGTCTCCGCGTGCCGGTCCATCAGCTCCCGGCTGCGCGCCAGGCTGCGGTCGAGCACCTCGCGAGGGAGCAGGCCGCTGGCCGCCTTCACCGCGACCCCGGCCGCGATGCGGCGCTTCAGACCCGCCACCCGGACCATGTAGAACTCGTCCAGGTTGCTCGCGAAGATGGCCAGGAACTTGGCCCGCTCGAGCAGCGGGATCCGGTCGTTCTCGGCGAGCTCCAGGACCCGCTGGTTGAAGGCCAGCCAGCTCAGCTCCCGGTCGGAGAACCGGTCCACGGGGAGATCACCGGCCGCACTGATGTCGTACGGCGGCTCGACGTCGTACTCCCGGTTGTGCGATGCCAGCAAGTCTCCTGCCACGCTCACCAGGATCCCACCGTTTGGTGAACAACGGGTAGCCGTCAGCGCGTTAGTTGCTAGCGTCACACCTTGTGAACCTACGACCGGATTCCGTAGTGCGTGACACGGTGACCGCCATTCAAGCGAACGCTCTGGCCCCGCTGTACGCGCTGCCCGCCGCCGTACGCCGGCGGCTGGCCGGGGCACCGATCCAGATCGACGGGAACACCCTGGACCCGGACCTGCAGCTGCTCGTCCGGGTCGACAACTTGTTGCCACATACAACCAAGACCGACGCCGTGAGCGCGCGTGTCCGGTTCAAGAACCTGTGCAAGCTGATCCCCGGGACGCCCGTGGAGGTACAGCGCGTCACCGAGCTGACCGTGCGCGGAGCCGACGGCCAGCTCGGCGCCCGGCTGTACGTGCCGCCGGCCGCCAACTCCCGCGGCCTGCTGGTGTTCTTCCACGGCGGCGGCTGGGTGGTCGGCGATCTCGACACGCACGACGCGCTCTGCCGGGCGATCGCCGCCGACGCCGGAATCCGCGTCCTGTCCGTCGACTACCGCCGCGCCCCCGAGGCGCCCGCCCCGACTGCCGCCGAGGACGCCATCGCCGCGTTCACCTGGGCCGTCGACCACGCCGAGGACCTCAACGCCGACCCCGCGCTGATCGCCGTCGGAGGCGACAGCGCCGGCGGCAACCTGGCCGCCGTCGTCGCCCAGCAGACCGTCCGCCGCGGCCTGCCGCAGCCGGCCCTCCAGGTCCTGCTGTACCCGGCACTCGACCTCGTCGCCCGCCGCCCCAGCCGGGACCTCTTCGCCGAGGGCTTCATCCTCACCGAGGACGACATCATCTGGTACCGCGACCTCTACACCCCCGACCCCACCGTCCGCCCCGACCCGATCGTCTCCCCCCTCCGCGCCGAAGACCTCACCGGCCTCCCACCCACCTACCTCACCACCGCCGGCTTCGACCCCCTCCGCGACGAAGGCATCGAGTACGCCAAGGCCCTCGCATCAGCCGGCAACACCCTCACCCACGCCCACCACCCCACCCTGGCCCACGGCTACGCCAGCCTCCTCACAGTCCCCGGCACCACCCGCGAAGCCCACACCCACCTCACCAACCACCTCCGCGCCACCCTCCAGTAGCCCTGTGGATAACTTCCGCGAGCTCACGGCGCGCGTCGATATCGTGGCGAGCAGTAGACGAGGAGCTCTGGAGGAGTCTTATGGACGTCGCGCGGTTCAACTCGGCGTTCGCCGAGGCTCGTGACCGGCGAGACAGCGATCCCGGCTTCGACCTGGCGGCGGCTCAGCAGAGCTTGCGTGAGCTGGTCGCGGACGAGCCGGAGGGCGAGGACCGCGCGTGGGCCATGCGGATGATCAACAAGCTGGCCGAGCCGCCGCCTCCGCCCCGGGAGTACGGCCCGCTCTATCACCAGGCGGGCGCGATCCATGCGGAGGCGTTCGCGTTCAAAGGCACGGACGAGGAGAAGGCGGACGCACTGGCCGAGGCCCGGCACAAGATCTGGGCAATCGCCGATCAGGCTCCGGCCGACGAGGCGCCGCATATCCGGGGCATGACGCGGGCGCTGCATCACCTGGAGATCATGCTGCGTGGGCATTGGCCTGAGGACTGACGGTGAGCCTCGGCCAGCGGGTCTCCCCGGACTCGTTCGTCTACCGAGAGGTCGAGCGTCTGTATCGGATCGCGCTCTCGCTGCGGCCGGCGGCAGCCGCCCGCTGGAACCGTGAGCTGTACAAGACGAGCCTGGACACGTTGGGCGGTCTTGATCCGAAGACTGGCGTCCTTCGACTGTCCGAGAGCCGGGTGTTGCTGTACCTGACGGGATCTGTGCTGCCTGGTCAGCTGGATGACCAGGCCGTGGCATTGGCGACGGTTCTGCACGAGGCCACGCACGGTGCGATGCAGATCAAGGCGCCCGGTGAGCCGAACGCGGTGTGGACCGAGCACTCGCGTGGTGTCATGGAGGGTTTCGCCGAGGTCCGCACCTTCGTCGACTTCGATGCCTTCGCGGATCGAGCGGGGTGCGGCGGCCTGACGTTCGGCAATCCTCAGTATCCCGGCGCCTTCGCGGCAACGCGCGATCTCATGGCCCACATCGCCGGACCAGCGTATTCGCGACATGCCCTGATCAACGATGCCTGCCGGGGGCCCGGGCTGCTGCACTTCGACCAGTTCGCTCACGCCGTTGTCGTCAACCAATTGAATGAACTGATGCACCGCGACCGGCCAACCCAACAGGCCGTGCGGGCTCAGCTCATCGAGCCGATGCTGCACAACTACTGGCCGACGCTTCCGGGTGCGTCCGCGGCCACGGGCCAGATGGTCGCCCGCGAGATCCGCTCCGACCTGGACGCAAAGGTCGACGAACTCCGCCGGCACTACCGTCTGACCGTCCCGCGCCAAGTAAGTGGACCGATTCCCGCTTCTGAGCGCCGGCCGGCGTCATCCGCCGCCCGCCAAGACACCCTCGAAGGCCTCCGCTTCCTGGCCTCCCAGCCCTCGCCGGCAGGTGCCATCACCCACCGCCCCCAACTCGGCCAAGGCACCCGCCACGCCACCCCGACAGTCAATCCCCACACTCGCCCGGGCCACTCGCCGCTCCGAGACTGACCCGTCAACCGCACCACCTGAACCGCGCGAGAGTCAGCGGCCAGGGTCCACCAGGACCGGCACGGCCTCGCGGACCTGAAGTGGTGTGGCGGGGCCGGTGATGGGAACGGTGCCGTCGATGTACTGCCAGCCGGTGTCGGCGACGTTGAAGCGGGCGGCGTAATTGGTGGTCAGGCTGAGGCTGACCCCGCCGCGCTTCATGTACTTGTGGGTGATCTCCTTTGACGGGTACGGCTTGCCCGGCGTACTCGTGGTGAGCGCGGGTGAACCGTCGCCGAACTGCCACGTGTAGCTGACCGGCGTCGCCTCGACGACCACCGGGAACCCGAGCAGGGTCACCGTCGTGGTCGAAACCTTGCTGTCAGTGGTGTAAACGATGGTGTCCAGATTGACCAACGTCCGGCCTGCAGGCTGCACCTTCACCGAAAGCCCCGGGAACACCACGTTCTTCGTCTCAGACCGCACCTGCTCCCACGTGACATCCTGAGGCCGAGGCCGCACAACCTCCGGCGGAACCGTCCGCAACGTAACCCGCCGCTCGTCCCCACCCGGCTGACACCGATAAGGCCCAGGCACCGACCCATCAGGCTGCACCCGCCCACAGATCCCGATGTTGAGTTCACGATCGTCGTCAACCGAGTGCTGCGCATCGTCTCGACGCTGATCGCCGCCCGTTGGTTTGTCGCCTGCCGGCCGAGCCGGTTTGGGCGGAGCAGGCTTGGTCTTCCCGCTGGCGGGTGTCTTCTTTCCGTGTCGCCTGATGATTCCGTCCGCGTCTGCCTGGGCTCCTTCTCTGCTCGGCTTCACGGCCACTACGGGTGGACTCGGCGTCTCTGCGTTCGCTGCGACCGCACCGCTGCACATGACGGATGTCAGGATCATCATCGGTACCGCCATCGCAACCGGGCGGGATCTCATTGCGAGACCAGACTCGTCGCAGCCATGACCCACGAGCCCTGCTGAGCGAGCAGGGTGAATTCCCGCCTGTACTTTCGCACGGTACTCGTCACGGGTTTGGCCGACGGGGAATCCTTCGATGTGTAGGCGCCGATAGTTACTGCCGCGTACCCACCCAGGCGGCCACCCTCTCCGCGAAACAGATCGGGCACGTCGTCGACACGTTCGAGGTAGTCCCCGGTCAGACCGCCATTCGCGGCGTTGACCTTCGCAACGTAATCCGCGAATCCTTTGCACTGCTTGCAATTCGTAGTGGTGACGGACATCAACGGTGCGATGTCTCCTGTCGTCGAGGCGTAATTCATGAGGCTGACGTAGTACCGCACGAAGGCCTCTCCGGCGGTCAGGCTGAGGCCTGCTGCCGCGGTCGGTCGCTGAGGTACGCCTGTCGGAGTCGTCGAGGACGCGGGCGGCGCGGTTGTAGCGGCCTCCGATGTGGATGCCGATGACGGGGCCGTGTTGGGCCTGCCGGCCTCTGGGCTTTCCTGGGTGCAGCTGGTGAGGAGTGTGGCGGTGGCTAGGCAGGCCAGGAGTGCGATTGTTGGCCTGTTGCGGTGTGTCACGGGTGTCTGCCCTCCGTAGTCGTCACGATCGTAACGGGCGGTGGGCGGGGGGCTCTATGTCAAAAGGTGCAGGCTGTGGACAACCGGGTTTGGGGCCAGGAGCCGCCCGGCTGGGGGGTTAGAGGCTCGGACGGCTCCTGGTTGCTAGTGGGACGGGGGGTGGCTGGGTTTATGACGCGGAATGTTCTTGTGATGTCGTTCACAAAGAGCGTGGGGCGTACTGGACGTCCAGGGCGGCGGTGGTGAAGCCGAGGGAGTTGTAGAGGGCTCTCGCCGCGGTGTTGGTGCCGTCTACGTAGAGGACGATCTCGTCGAGGTTGCGGGTGGACTGCAGGTAATGGAGGCCCTGGAGGGTCAGCGCCTTGCCGAGGCCCAGGCCCTGGTGGGTGGGGGAGACTCCTACTACATAGACCTCACCCACGCCCTCCTCGACCTTGGTCCAGTGGAAGCCTGCGACGTCGCCTGCGGAGTCGACGGCGAGGAAGAAGCCGTTCGGGTCGAACCATGGCTGGTGGAGGCGCTCGGTCAGGTCGGCTTCGGTCCAGCTGCCCTGTTCGGGGTGGTCGGCGAAGGCTGCCGCGTTGACTCGCAGCCACGCGGCGTCGTCCTGGCCGGGGACGAACGTCCGTACGTCGATGCCGTCGGGCCAGACGGGTTCCGGGAGGTCGGCCCTGGTACGGCGGAGGAAGTACAGCTCTCGCGCCACCTCGAGGTCGAGGCGGTGGGCCAGCTCGTCGGCGCCGGGCAGCCGGCCATGGGCCCAGACGCGGGTACGGCTGCCGCCGTGGTCGAGCAGCATGCGCAGGAGGGCGGCGCCGAAGCCTTGCCGGCGGAAAGGTGGGGTGACGAAGAGTTCGGCCGAGCCGTCGGGAGACAAGGCGCCGTATCCGACGAGGTTACGGGCGCTCTGCAGGCCGGTGACCTCGATGGTGCCCGGATCGCCTTCGTAGGCGAGGACGTGGACGTCGTCGGGGTGCTCGCCGTCCAGGTGCAGGAGGGTGCGTTCGGAGAGCGGGTTGACGCCGTCGCTGTGTGCTGCGGCGCGAGCGAGTTCCGTGACGGCGGCGGCGGTGGCCGAGGGCAACGGTGAGGGCACGGCTTCGAGAGTCACCTGAATACCGTAAAAGGTCCGGTTCAGTTCATGCCCAGGTCCTGGCGAGGGCGCGTCGCCACCGGTAACTTTCCCGGCACCGCAAACAGCGGTGACCGAGACGACGACGGAGAAGAAATGGCCATCACAGGACGAGGCAGGACGCGGTGGGGGCGGGCAGTGGGGCTGCTCGCCGCCGGGACGGCCGCGGCGCTCGCCCTGGCTGCGGGGGGATCCGTGAGCCAGGCAGGAGCCGCGACGCAGGACGCTGCGGCGGAGGAGAACGCACAGGCGCAGGCCAAGCCGAAGCCGACGCACAGTCAGATCCAGTTGCTCGCGATCAACGACTTCCACGGCAACCTGGAGCCGCCGTCGGGCTCGGGCGGCAACATCAACGGCACTCCGGCCGGCGGCGCGGTGTACTTGGCGACGCACCTGAAGCAGCTCCGGGCGGCTGCCGCGGCGAAGGGGCAGGACTCGGTCACGGTCGCGGCCGGTGACCTGATCGGCGCGTCGCCGCTGCTGTCGGCGGCGTTCCACGACGAGCCGACGGTCGAAGCGCTGAACGGGATGGGACTCGCGGCTGCGTCGGTGGGCAACCACGAGTTCGACGAGGGCTGGCACGAGCTGCTCCGGATGCAGACCGGCGGCTGCCTGCCCGACGGCGACGGGCAGAACAACCAGAACTCCTGCCCCGACGCCGCGCACCCGTTCGAGGGCGCGAAGTACAAGTACCTGTCCGCGAACGTGTTCTTCGAGAACACCCGCAAGACCCTGTTCGCGCCGTACACGATCAAGACCTTCAAGGACGGCAAGAAGGTCGGCTTCATCGGCATGACGCTGGAGAACACGCCGAACATCGTGACCAAGTCCGGCGTCGAGGGTCTGACCTTCAAGGACGAGGTCGACACCGCGAACGCGCTGGTCCCGGAGCTGAAGAAGGAGGGCGTGGAGTCGATCGTCGTGCTGCTGCACGAAGGCGGCTTCCCGGCCGACCCGAAGGCGTACGACAGCTGCCCCGGGATCTCCGGCCCGATCGTCGACATCAACGCCGGCCTGGACCCCGAGATCGACGCGATCATCTCCGGCCACACCCACCAGGGCTACAACTGCTCGCTGCCGGACAAGGACAAGAAACCGCGGCTCGTCACCAGCGCGTCGTCGTTCGGCCGGCTGGTCACCGAGGTCCGCCTGAGCATCGACAACGCGACCGGTGACGTCGACCGCCTGAACACCATGGCGAACAACCAGATCGTCACCCGGGACGTCGTGCCGGACACGAAGACCGCGAACCTGGTCGCGAAGTACAAGACGCTGGTCGCCCCGATCGAGAACAAGGTGATCGGTCACCTCACCACCGAGTCGGTAGTGCGGACCAACGACGACTCGCTCGAGTCGCCGCTGGGCAACCTGATCGCCGACGCGCAGCTCGCCGACCCGAGCGTCGTGACCGGCGGGAAGACCCCGGTCGTGGCCTTCATGAACCCGGGCGGCATCCGCGCCGACCTGATCTCGACGAACGGCGAGGTCACCTTCGGGAAGGCGTTCACGGTCCAGCCGTTCAACAACTACCTGGTGTCGATGGACATGACCGGGACGCAGATCAAGGCTCTGCTGGAGCAGCAGTTCTCCGGGGTGAACGGTCCGGACGCGGCGAAGTTCAAGGTGCTCCAGGTCGCGGGCATCACCTACACCTGGAACCCGGCCGCGCCGGCGGGCTCGAAGGTGGTGGCCGATTCGATCAAGATCGCCGGCCAGCCGCTGGTCGACGCCACGACGTACCGCATCGTCACGAACAACTTCCTCTCCGACGGTGGCGACGGGTTCCCGGCCTTCACCACGGCGACGAACAAGTTCTTCGGCGGCCTGGACATCGACGCGTTCGCCAATTACCTGACCGCGCACGACCCGTACACGCCGGTCGCGACCGACCGCATCTCCGTCGGTTCCTGATCGCAGCCAGCGGCTGAAACGAGGGCCGGTACGTCGCGCCGACCGCGGCGTACCGGCTTTTCGTTCTCGTCAGAGTTGCTGGTACCTTGCGTACTCAGGCACTTACGGAAGGTGAGCGATGGCGCACGTTGCTCCGACCTCGCACCGGCGGGCCACCAGGGCTTCGCATCGCGGGCATCGCAGCGCGGACGGGCCGGTGCAGATCACCAGCTGGCTCGGGTTGACGTTCGCGTTCGTGGTTGGCTGGCTTCTGACGCTGCAGTCGCATGTCGGCGTTCACGCGGCCGGGGTCACGTTGCTGGTGATGCTGGTGCCGATCACGATCGGAGTGTTCGTGGCCGCGGTCCGGCAGGGCGTCGGGTCCGGGAAGGCGGCGCTCGTCACGGCGGCCGCGCTCGCCTTCACCCTGCTGAAGTTCTTCCTCTGAGTCAGGAGCTGTGAGTCAGGACCTGGCCTCGGCGGGCTCGCGGGTGGTGGGAGCCGGCGGGACGACGAAGCGGTAGCCGACGTTCCGGACGGTGCCGATCAGCGCTTCGTGCTCGGGGCCGAGCTTGGCGCGCAGACGCCGTACGTGCACGTCGACGGTGCGGGTGCCGCCGAAGTAGTCGTAGCCCCAGACCTCCTGGAGCAGTTGTTCCCGCGTGAAGACCCGGCCCGGGTGCTGCGCGAGGAACTTGAACAGCTCGAACTCCTTGTACGTGAGGTCGAGCGCGCGGCCGTTGAGCTTCGCGGTGTACGACGCTTCGTCGATCACGACGTCGCCGCTGCGGATCAGGGTGGACTCGGGCTCGTCGTTGCGGGTCGCGGCGAGACGGCCGATGACGAGTCGCAGCCTGGCCTCGATCTCGGCGGGGCCGGCGGTGTCGAGCAGCACGTCGTCCGCGCCCCAGTCGGCGTTGACCGCCGTCAGGCCGCCCTCGGTGACGACCAGGATCAGCGGGACGTCGATACCGGTGGTGCGGATCAGCCGGGAGGCGCTGCGGACGGCGACCAGGTCGCGGCGGGCGTCGAGCAGCACGGCGTCGGCGTCCGGCGCGTCGACCAGCGCGGCGACCTCGGCGGGCAGGATGCGGATCTGGTGGGGGAGCAGGGCGAGCGACGGCAGCACCTCGGTGGAGGCCTGCAGTGCGTTCGTCAGCAGAAGCAACGTGCTCACGCCGTCTCCTTGTGCTGATCGTCGGATCCAGAACCAGCGATCCGGTCCTCGTGCACGTCAGGCCCCGGCGGCGTCGTTGCCGGGGGCCTGAGACACACTGGGTCTAACAGCAAGCTGACATAATAGCCGAGACTTAACCGATTAGTGAGGCGCGGACCAGATGCCGGAAGTGACCATCAGGTACTTCGCTGCCGCGCGTTCGGCGGCCGGGGAGTCGACGGCGACCGCCGACGCGGGCTCGATCCGGGACCTGGTGACGACCGTGTCGACCGACCGGCCGGAGCTGGCGCGGGTGCTGTCGATCTGCACGTTCCTCCTGGACGGCGAGCGGGCCGACCCGAGCACGCCGCTCACCGACGGCGCCCTCGTAGACGCGCTCCCCCCCTTCGCCGGCGGCTGACCGGCGGCCGGCTGGTGAGGCCTTGTCGGGAGGTAGATTCTTCGCCGTGGCGATGGAGTCGGGGACGTTGCTCACTACGGTGGGGCGGGCGGGGGTTCTGTTCGGGAAGGCTTGGCCGCGTCTGCTGGCGGTCTTCCTGGTGGCGCAGTTGGCGCACCGCGGCCTGCAATGGGTGGCGGTCGAGGCGGGCGCGAAGGCGCAGGCGGCCGGCATTGCCGTGCTGGCGCTGCTCGTCGTGGTCTCGCTCGCGATGTACGTGACGATGTTCCTGGTCCTGCGCGGCGAGCTCCCGTTCCACCGCCGCGCGGTCGCCGAGGGCGTGCTCGCCCCGGACGGTGTGGAACCGGGCCGCGAGAACCAGTTGCTCGACGCGATCGCGGCGGCGCTGCTGCCGTTCCTGGCGTTCTACGCGGCGTACAAGTTCCTGCAGACCGAGGCGCTCGACTACGAGTACCAGCTGGCCGTCCACAAGGTGAACGAGACGGCGGCGACGGTGCTGACCGGTGGCACGGTGGCGCCGCAGTCCACGGGCCTGCAGTCGCTGTCCACCTGGCTGTTCATCGGCCTCGGCGTCACGGCGTACCTGCTCCGGTTCGCGTTCAAGAAGTGGAAGAAGGACGAGGAAGGCCCGGTCCGCAAGCTGCTCGTCACCTACCTCGAGGCGCTGTGGATCTTCGTGGTGATCTACCAGGCGTCCTCGTACATCCCGTCGCCGAAGACCTGGCTGAAGGAGCGCCAGGTCTGGCAATGGCTGCACGACGGGTACACGTGGGTGCTCGACCACGTGCTGGGCGTCGACCAGGTCCGTGAGGTGTGGGACACCGTCGCCGGTTTCGTGGCCGCGGGCATCGCCGACCTCTGGGACGCCGCCGTGCTCCCGTTGATGTGGATCACGATGACCGCGGTGATCTACGGCCGTGTCGTGCAGAAGCTCGACAAGCCGCGCTGGCGGTTCGACCGCATCACCCATCGCTGGCAGCAGACGCCGCGGATCGTCCGCGTCGCCGGGAACTCGGTGGTGTCGGATTGGAAGGACCGTTGGACGCCCGTCGTGGAGGCGTTCCGGCTGGTGGTCCGCTCCGGTCTGCGGCCGATGCTCGGGTACTTCCTGGCCTGGGCGGTCGTCACGTTCGCCGCGAGTGCCGTGTGGATCGCCCTGAAGGTGTGGGTCCTCGGGCCGCACACGCTCCAGTTCTGGCAGGTCATCGACGAGCCGCTGAACCTTGTCACCGACGGCCTGAAGATCATGCTGCAGGTCAGCCTGCTCGCCGCCGCGTACGACCGGATGATCGGCGGCCTGGCCGGCTACCTCACCCCGCGGACCCGGGCGGTGCATGAGCAGCCCGCCGGTGACCACGGCGTCACCGACCTCAGCGCGGCTACCTCGGGAATGCCAGGTACTGAGGGAGCTTCGTAGCCCAGGTGATCGTCGGCTGCACGCTGCCGGCGACCGACGTCGGTACGACGAACACCGCCACCGTCTCGAACGGCTTCCCGGCCACCGGCTTCAGGTAGTACGGCGCGGCGGTGCCACGCCAGCTCGAGGGCTGGTCGTCGCTGCCGCCCGTGCAGCCGGTCGGACGGTCCTGGTAGTCGTCCGCGATCTGGGCCTCGTCCCAGATCCGGCCGTCCGGCGCGCGGAGGTGCATACGGCATCCGCCGAGCCCGTCGAGCGCGGACAGATTGTCGACCTGCAGCCGGAAGTACACCCGGATCCGCGTCGTCCCGTCGGGCAGCTCGTCCTGATCGGAACCGGCGCGCGACGGTCGCGGGTTCTCCTCGACGCTCGCGGCGTACCAGGTCGCGCCGTTGTACGACGTACCGCCGGCCGCCACGTCGACAGCGTCGCGGGGCTCGTCGTCGTACCAGGACTTGTAGTCGCTGCGCGTCGTCCACCACGCGGCCAGCGGGATCGCCACGACCAGGGTTGCGAGCGCGACCGTGTTCTTGCGGAACCATCCGCGCCGGGCCCGCCGGGCGCTGGTCACGTGTCGCTCGCAGCGGTCAGGGACACGACGTCCTCCACCGCGGGGGCGTCGTCGCCGAGCGGCACGGTGACCTGCGGCTCGAGGTCGTTCAGCATCGACTTCTCCATCACCAGCAACGTTGCCCCGGGCACCTTGTCGGCCGGCATCTCGATCACGAACGAGCCGCGGACCGGGATGTCCGGCGCGAACTCGGTCCCGGTCAGGTCGACCTGGTCCAGTCCGCTGCGGTTGGCGCCGAGGTACGTGACGCCGTCGGCGGAGCGGATCCGGACGTCGAAGATGTGCATCGGCTCCCGGTTCGCCGTGACGGTGGCGTCGACGACCACGAAGGCGGTCAGCGAGTCGCGGTCCGGCGTCGAGCGCGGGATCCGGAGTTTCTTGCCGGCCCGTACGTCGTCGACGGTCAGGTCGAACCGCGGCGTGTGCACCACCCGTCCGGGGATGCCTTTCACCGCGGTCGGGTCCTGGATGTCCTTCTGCGTCGGCGTGAGCCGGTACAGACCGACGATCGCGACCAGGACGGCGAGCGTGAGGCCGGCGTTCAGGAGCCTGCGCCGGCTCACTTGGTGTTGTCCTTCACCTTGCCGGTGCTGTCCGCGACGATCGCGTCCGGCAGCCACTTCTCGTGGTGGTCCAGGATCGACTCGTCCTCGTGCTGGTAGCCCTGCACGGTCAGCTTGACCTCGGCCGGGAGCTGGTTCGCGTTCGGCAGCTTCCAGACGTACGCGACGTCCTCGGCGGCGTCCGGCGTGAGCACCGGGTTCATCGTGGCGTCGCGGAGGTTGGTGGTGCCCAGCGGCGGATCGGTGTCCTTCACGCCGGGGACGCCGATCAGGCGGATCAGGTCCGGCGGAGGTGTGGTGCCGGTGTCGTCGGTCACCTTCAGCTTGGTCACGACCCCGATCAGGGCGCCACCGTTGTCCGGGGTGAACAGCGGCTTCAGGTCCTTCACGGTGACCACGCGCTGGATCGTGACCTCGAACTGGCCGGCGTCGATCGCGGTTCCGGCGTCCACCTGCGGGGTCTCGTCGCCCGCCTTCTTCAGTCCGCCGAAGGCCGCCGAGATCGCCAGCAGGACGGCGCCGGCGCTGAGCCCCCAGGTCCGCAGCGAACGCCCGCGCACCTTGAGGTCCTGGAACTCCGGAAGCTCCTCCGGCTCATACTGCTCAGCTCCCCCGCTCCCCGTTTCCTGCACGGCGGAAGCCTATCCAGCCAAAGGGCCGCCCGAGGACCTAGTCGTTCGGGCGGCCGCGCAGGCGCTTCGTCTCGCCGCGGCGCTTCTTGTCGTCCAGCCGGCGCCGTACGGACGCCTTGCTCGGCTTTGTCGGGCGCCGCTTGCGGGGCGGTGGAGCGATTGCCTCACGAACCAGTACGGCCAGCCGTTCCCGCGCCGCCTCCCGGTTGCGCCATTGCGACTTGTACTCCGAGGCGGCGATTGTCAGCACACCGTCGACCAGCCGCGGCCCCAGCCGCTCGAGCGCCCGGGCTTTCAGTACGTCGCTCAACGCCGACGTCCCCGCGACGTCGAAGCTGAGCTCGACCCGGCTGTCCGTGGTGTTCACCGACTGCCCGCCCGGTCCGCTCGACCGGGAGAACCGCCACGCCAGCTCGGCCTCGGGGATCACCACCCCCGACCGCACTGTCACTCCGCTCTCCACAGGACCTATTAGACAAGAGGAGAATCGACGGATGGATGCCTGCGTCTTCTGCGGCCTGATCTCCGCCGACTCGGCCCGCTGGATCGCCAAGGAGGACGTGGCGGTCGCGTTCCTCCCGTTGCCGAGTGAGGAGATCGCTCCGGGGCACACGCTGGTCGTGCCCCGCCGTCACACCGGCGCGGGGCTGCTGGACGCCAAGCCGGGTGACCTGACCCAGGTGATGGACCTGGCCCAGCGCATCGCGCAGCGGATGGTCGAGAGGCTCGGAGCAACCGGTGTCTGCCTGCTGAACGCCAGCGGACCCGGGTCCGGCCGCAGTGTCGACCACCTGCACCTGCACGTGGTCCCGCGGTACCCGGGTGACGGCGACGACTGCCTGCCCTGGCCGACCGGCCGGTCGAGCCATCGCCTCGCCGTGGACCCGCAGGTGCTTCTCAGCACGTGAAACGGGCAGTTGAATCGTGAACGGCGCGTCGTACCGTGGGTAACTGTGAGCCTGGGCCTGTGGGTACTCGTCGCGGCGGTCGTCGCCGGCGTGGCGTTGAGCGTGCTCAAGGCCTGGGTCGACGGGCGGTTTCGCGGGAAGAACGAGGACGACGTGGAGCGGGTGACGGCTGCGGAGCTGGGCGCGGAGCTGGGCGAGCGGGCGACGCTGTTGCAGTTCTCGTCGGCGTTCTGCGCGCCGTGCCGGGTCACCCGGCGGACATTGGCCGAGGTGGAAGGCATGGTCGACGGCGTGCGCCACGTCGAGCTGGACGCCGAGGCCCACCTCGAACTGGTACGCCGTCTGGACATCCTGCGTACGCCGACCACGCTGGTGCTGGACAGCACCGGAGCGGTGGTGAAGCGCGCCAGCGGGGCTCCCCGGAAGCCTGACGTGATCGCCGCGCTGGCCGTCGCGATCGACCGCCAGCCCAGCTGACCGCGTCCGGTAGTCGCTACCGGATGGCCAATGGACCTGCAGGTAAGCAAGACTCTCCCGGTGAGCTCTCAATCAGCAGGCTGGTACACCGACCCCGAGGACCCGACCCAGGAGCGGTACTGGGACGGCAGCGCCTGGACGGATCAGCGCCGGCCGCAGGAGGGCCCAGCGCCGTACCGGGGCCAGTTCGGTCAGGCGAGGACCGCCGACGCCCCGCAGTACGGTCAGCGCGCGGAGCACGGCCAGGTGTACGGCCAGCAGGCCGAGCCGGCTCCGCAGTATGGCCAGCGTGTCACGCAGCAGGGCGGCTATCCGGCGTACCCCCAGGCCGACTCGGGCTTCGGGTACCGGGGACAGGGCTCCGGCACCACGCCGGACGGCCAGCCGCTGTCGGGCTGGTGGCGGCGTGTCTTCGCGCTCATCCTCGACTCGATCATCGCCTGGTTCATCGCCTTGCCGCTGACCGGATACTTCTACTACCAGTCCAGCCAGGTGATGACCTCGTGGCTGGAGGACGTGATGGACGCCGCGCGGGCAGGCAGTACGACTCCGGTCGCGATGCCGCCCGAGGTGTTCAAGTACGCCATCCCGGCCTCGGTGATCGGGTATCTGGTCTTCTTCGTGTACGAGTACCTGTTCCTCGTCACGAAGGGCCGTACGCCGGGCAAGATGGCGACCGGGATCGCGGTCCGGCTGCGGGACGTCCCGGGCCCGCCGCCGCGCGGCGCCGCTGCGAAGCGCTGCGGTTTCGACCTGGTCCTGTACCTCGCCGGGTCGATCCCGATCTTCGGCATCTTCGCCTCGCTGGCCATCCTGCTCAACTACCTCTGGCCGCTCTGGGACGACAAGAAGCAGGCGCTGCACGACAAGGTCGCCGGTACGAACGTGGTCCGGGTCTGACGCACGACGAGTCCACGATTTGATCAGTTGTCTCATTTGATGGGACCACGGGTGGTGGGTCCGCCCGGGTTCCGTACTCTCGATGCGTGGTTTACACGACTTGGCTGACGAAGCGGCGCGCGGTGGACAACTGCCGCGTGCGCTCGTCGCTGTGTCGACGCCGCTGACCAGGCGGCGTCCAGAGCGCTGCGGAACCGGTCGCTGAGCACGGTTCCGCGTACGTCGCCTCCCGCGTATCCGGGCGGGTTCCGGCTCGACATCCCTCTCCTCCGGGAGTCGTCATGTCCGAAAAGACAGCCAAGGTGGATCCGCGCGGGCTCCGGTTCGCCGCGGGTGTGACCACCGTCGTCCTGGCTCTGACGCTCGTCCTGAACAACCCCTGGCCGCTCGCGGTGCAGGCCGTGGTGTTCGCGGTGTCGGTCGCCTTCGGCGTCGGCGCGTCGCCGTACGGGCTGCTGTTCAAGCGGCTGGTCCGGCCCCGGCTGGGGCCGCCGAAGGAGCTGGAGGACGCGGCGCCGCCGCGGTTCGCCCAGGTGGTCGGCCTCGTCTTCGCGGTCGCCGGCCTGGCCGGTTACCTGACCGGCGCCACCGTTCTGGGCGTGGTCGCCACCGGATTCGCCCTGGTCGCCGCGTTCGTGAACGCGGCCGTCGGGCTCTGCCTCGGTTGCGAGGCCTATCTGCTGATCCATCGCATTCGTACGCCAACCACCGCTACCAACTGAGAAGAGGCAGCACACATGAGCAGGGAATCCGCGCTCGTCTCGGCCGACTGGGTCGAGGAGCACAAGTTCGACGACGGAGTTGTCCTGATCGAGGTCGACGAAGACGTCTCGGCGTACGACGCCGGCCACATCGCCGGCGCGATCAAGATCGACTGGCAGGACGACCTGCAGGACCCGGTCCGGCGCGACTTCGTCAGCAAGGAGCAGTTCGAGGCGCTGTTGTCCGACCGTGGTGTCAAGAACGAGGACACGGTCGTGCTGTACGGCGGCAACAACAACTGGTTCGCGGCGTACGCGTACTGGTACTTCAAGCTCTACGGCCACGCTGACGTCCGGCTGCTCGACGGTGGCCGCAAGCGCTGGGAACTCGACAGCCGGGAGCTGACCGACGAGGTCGTCAAGCGCGAGGCCACCCAGTACACCGCGCAGCCGCAGAACCTGGAGATCCGCGCCTTCCGCGACGAGGTCAAGGACGCCATCGGCGTGAAGAACCTGGTCGACGTGCGCAGCCCCGACGAGTACGCCGGCCGGCTGCTCGCCCCGGCCCACCTGCCGCAGGAGCAGGCGCAGCGTGCGGGCCACATCCCGACCGCGGCCAGCATCCCGTGGAGCAAGGCGGCCAACGACGACGGCACGTTCCGCGCCGACGACGAGCTGAAGCAGTTGTACGCCGACGCCGGCGTGGACTTCGGCAAGGACACGATCGCGTACTGCCGGATCGGCGAGCGCTCGGCGCACACCTGGTTCGTGCTGCACGAGATCCTCGGCCAGGCGAACGTGAAGAACTACGACGGTTCCTGGACCGAGTGGGGTTCGCTGGTCGGCGTACCCGTTGCCCTCGGCGACGAGCCCGGAAAGGCGTGACACATGTGCGGAGCTAAGCAGGGCGGCCTCGACCTCAAGGGCGTGGACGTCGACAAGGAAGCCGTGATCCAGGGGCAGGTGCTGCGCGGCGAGGAGCCGGTCGGCGGCGCGTACGTACGGCTGCTGGACTCCACCGGTGAGTTCACCGCCGAGGTGCCGACCTCGGCGACCGGGCACTTCCGGTTCTTCGCGGCGCCGGGCAGCTGGACGCTGCGCACGCTGGCCCCGAAGGCCGACCCGGTCGACCGTCAGGTGGTCGCGCAGTACGGCGAGGTTGCGGAAGTGGCCGTCACCGTCTGAGCAGTCGTTCGTTACAGAAGGTGCCACCACCACCCGAGGTGGCCCACCCTGAAGTAAGCACCGAGGGGCCCGGACCTTGCGCGTCCGGGCCCCTCGGCATGTCCGGAATCCCTCATGGGACAAGAGGTTTCGGTCATCGCAACCGAGTTACGGGTGTGGCCGGGAAATCTCGTGGAGCGAGCGGCAAGGTAACGGTTTGGTCTCGGAGCGGGGTCGCCTCGTCACCTACCGCAATCGGCTGAGTTGTGTCTGTGTCCTGACCCGCGCTGCGGGTCACGTCATCACTCAGGGAGGAGGGGTCAATGCGACCCCGCATCGGATACAAGAAGCTCGCCGCCGTCGGAGTTGCGGCGGTTGTCGGCGTGGCTTCTACGATCGCGCTGACCTCGGGTTCGGCATCCGCCTCGCCGGTTTTCGGATACAGCGGTTACTCGTACGGCACCGACGTCGAATCCGGTCTGGCGAACAGCGGCCCGCAGGTGGTCAGCAAGTTCGGCTGCACCACGGACGCCACCAAGGCTGACAAGAACGACCTCGCCACGGCGAACGTGAACGAGCAGGCGATCGCGCGCTCGGTGAAGACCGACACGCACGCGTTCAACGACAAGAGCGGCACCGGTGTCACCAGCACCGCGACGGCCGCCGACATCCGGCTGGGCACGCTGCTCACGCTGACCGGCGTGAAGACCACCACCACGTCGAAGTACGCGAAGGGCCAGCTGTCCTACACCGGCAGCACCAGCTTCGTCGGTGTGAAGATCGGCGCGATCTCGGTGCCGTCGCTGCTCAACCCCAAGCCGAACACCAAGGTCGCCGTTCCGGGCCTCGGCTATATCGTGCTGAACCGTGTCGGCGGCGTGAAGACCGCCACCGGCATCTACTCGTACGCGCAGGCGGTCGTGATCCACGCGACGGTCAAGAACCAGTACGTCCCGCAGGGCGTCGACGTCGCGGTTCTGAAGACCCGCGCGGAGATCTCGAAGCCGGCCACCGCGCTGGTCATCGGCGACGCGTACGGCACCAAGGCCACGGCGGACAAGCTGGTCGTGTCCGGCCCGACGTCGCTCCAGACCACCTGCCAGGGTACTGAGGGCAAGACGGTCCGGGTCGCGGTCGGCGAGCTGAACATCCCGAAGGTCGCCTACGTCGGCGGTGTCTACACCACCAAGAACGGCGCCATCGGCGAGGAGAAGTCGTACATCAACTTCACCTCGCACGTCGCGGGCGTGAAGGTCGGCACGCTGTCCATCGGCGCCGTCGAGTCCTCCGCGTCGGCGTGGAAGACGAAGGACGGCAAGGCCGGCGTCAGCTCGTCCTCGAGCATCGCCTCGATCAAGGTCGGCAACAAGACCTACCCGGTCAAGACCGGCGAGAACCAGACGCTGGAGATCCCGGGTGTCGCCAGGCTGACCTTCAACCAGGTCATGCGGCAGAAGCGCTACATCTCGGTGAACGCGCTGGTCGTCGAGGTTCCCGGCCTGAACACCAAGGTCGTCGTCGGCCACTCGGCCGCCGGTGTCGTCAGCTGATCTCAGCAGACACCTTCTGAGTCGAACCTCACCGACGCAGAAACAACCGGCCCCCGGATCCCGCACGGATCCGGGGGCCGGTTTCTGCTATGCGTCCAAGATGAGCGTGACCGGACCGTCGTTGGTCAGGGCAACCTGCATGTCCGCGCCGAAGACGCCGCGCTCCACCTTGGCGCCAAGGGCTTCCAGTGCGGTGCAGAAGGAATCGTAGAGCGGCTCGGAGACTGGGCCGGGCGCGGCGGCGCTCCAGGAAGGGCGGCGGCCCTTGCGTGTGTCGGCGTACAGGGTGAACTGGCTGACGGCCAGGATCGGGGCCTGCTCGTCGGCCGCCGAGCGTTCGTCGTGGAGGATCCGGAGGGTCCAGATCTTGGCGGCCAGCGCGGCTGCCTTCTCGGGCGTGTCGTCGTGGGTGACGCCGAGCAGGACCACCAGCCCGGGCCCCTCGATCGCCCCGACCACCTCGCCGTCCACGGTGACCGACGCGCGGCTGACTCGCTGTACTACGGCTCTCATGGCAACATCCTCCCCTGCCGGAGATCGTCCGGTCATCGGACCCTCCGACCGGCAAATATCCGTTTCGCGACCCGATCTGGCAGGATTTGTCCATGGCGTCGACTCTGATCACTGTTGCTCCCACCGGTGCCGAGACCGCGAAGGCGGACTGCCCGGCGTTGCCGACCACGCTCGACGAGCTGGTCGAGACCGCGAAGCGCTGCGAGGCCGCGGGAGCGGCGATGATCCACATCCACATCCGGGACGGCGAGCACCGGCCGACGCTGGAGCTCGGCCGGCTGACCGACACGGTCGCCGCCGTCCGCGAGAACACCGCGCTGATCGTCCAGCTGTCCACCGGCGGCGCGGTCACCGATCCGTACGAGGACCGCCTCCGGGTGCTCGACGCCGCCCCGGACTCCTGCTCGCTCACGATGGGCACCGTCAACTTCGGCGACGACGTGTTCATGAACCCGTGGCCGTTCGTCACCCAACTCTTCCAGCTCACGCAGGAGCGCGAGGTCGTCCCGGAGTTCGAGCTGTTCGACCTCGGCCACGTCGCTGCGCTGCATCGGCTGCTGGACAAGTTCGGCCTGCCGTACGGCGGCCGCGTGCACTGCGACCTGGTGATGGGTGTCCCCGGCGGCATGCCCGGTACGGCGGACGCGCTCGTGGCGGCCGTCAACGCCCTGCCGGCCGCGGTCACGTCCTGGTCGGCCACCGGCATCGGCCGTACGTCGCTGACGGTCGCGCTGGCCGCACTGTCGAAGGGCGGCAACCTCCGCGTCGGCATGGAGGACACGCTGACGCTGGCGAAGGGGCACTCGGTCACGCACAACGCCGAGCTGGTCGAGCGGGCGGCCGCGCTGGCGACCCTGGCTCAGCGGCCGCCGATGTCACCCGACGAGGCCCGCGCCCTCCTGAACATCAAGCAGAGGTAGCCGACCGCAACGATCGCTGCCTCCAGCAATAACCAGTCGCGCAGATAGTCGCGGGGGAGGACGGTCGGATTCGCGCCCGTGCCCTGCCGTAACAACAACGGCAGGGCGATCAGGCTGGTGATTCCGACGTACAACAAGGTCGTCCGCACCACGCCGACCGTACGATGCCGCCCAGGCCCCGCGGACCAGCGTGTCACCAGCCAGCCGATTCCGACTGTCAGTGGCACGATCACAAAGTCGTCTGCCACCACCGCTCCGCCCAACCAGAGCGGCAACCGCACCAGGGCTGGGACGTCAACGGCCCTGAACAACTCCCAAGCACCCCACAACGCGATGAGCACGCCCGCGAGCAGCAGTCCGATGCGCAGCCTCATGCGATGACCTCCAGCCGGTGAACCCACTTGGTCTGCAACACCCCAGGCCGGTTCGGTGCGATGATCCGCGCCGGGAACCCGTGATCCAGCGCGAGCTCCGCACCGTTGAGCCGCAACGCCAGCAATGTCAGCGGGTCGGCCGCGAACTCTTCCGGTAGTTCACTGGTCGCGTAGAACCCGCCCTTCTCCATCGACACCACCCGCACTCGCGAATTGGGCGCGGCACCGGCGGCGGCGAGCAGGTCGCGCATCCGTACGCCCTCCCATCGCGCGCCTTGACTCCAGCCCTCGACGCACGCGATCGGCAGGTCGGAGCAGTTCTGCGGCAGCGCGCGCAGTTCCTCGAGCGTGTAGGACAGTTGCCGTGGGCCCACGATCGTGAACCGCCAGTCCGCGTCGATACCGGTCACTCCGGCCGCTTCCGCCGTACGGTTCACCGGCAGCCCCTGCGGACCGACGTTCGGCTCGCGCGGCGCGAGGACGGCGACAGGGCCGAACGCGGGTGCGGACTGGCCGACCGAGGTGATGCCGACGAGCGTGGCCGCGCCGGCCACCGTACGGAACAGGCCGCGGCGTGTCAGGCCGGTGGTTTCGGCGGGCAGTGACTCGGGCGCGGGTTCCGGCGTACGGCGCCAGTTCGCGCGGATCAGCGGGAGCTTCACGGCCAGGTGAACGAGGAGCGCGCCGACGATGATCCAGGCGAGCGCGTAGTGCGTCTGCCGGAACGGGAACGGCCAGGGGTACCACTGCAGCGTGTTGACGAACCCGATGAAGAGTTCAAGTGCCATCGAGGAGACCAGCACCAGGATCGACAGTCGCTCGATCGCCGGGCCGATCGCCTTCGGGTCGAACTTCGCGAACAGCTTCGGGTAGACCGTCCACAGCTTGCCCAGCAGCAGCGGGACGGCGACGATGCCGCTGAGTACGTGCAGGCCCTGCGTGACGCGGTACAGATTCGCGGGCCGGCTGGGGATCGGCAGCCAGCTCGGGGTGTCCTGCAGGAAGTGACTGTAGAGCCCGGTCAGGAAGCAGATCGTCACGGCGGTCCCGAGCCAGCGGCCGATGACGGTCGCGACCCGCGGATGGTGCAGCGGCGACGGGAACGACTTCTCCGTCGGTGGTGCCGGAAGCTTCATGGTTCCACTACAACGCAGCCGGAGCGGTGTGTGCGGCGTTCATCGGTTACTGCTCGCGAACGGCAGCGTCGGAACCAGTTATCCACAGGTCTGCGTCCGTACGTCGGCCGGTGGCACCGATCGGGGCATACTCTGGGCAAACTTGACGGAAGGAGAGTGGCGGCGTGAAGACGCAGGAGCGGTCGTCCGACGATGACGAGCGGGCGATGGCGGATCTGGCCGAGGTCGTCGACTGGCGACCGATCTGGGGACCGCCGGCCACGGGGATGGACGCGATCCGTGCCCTGGTCAACCGCGTCACCACCGCCACCGGCTGGCGTCCGTGGGCGCCGGGCAACATCGACCCGGATCGGTACACCTGGGGTCTGGTCACCCAGCGCGAGACGGTGATGCTCGTGCTGCCCGACGCGGTCCTGCCGGAGAGCCCGCGGAGCGGCTGGTCGGCGTACGAGATCGGTGCGTCGGAGCTGGAGCTCGCCGAGGAAGGTCTCGACGCGCACTGGCCGACCCAGCTCGAGCTTGCCCGCCGCTACTGGGGGCCACCGGTGTATGTCGGGCCGGGCGATGACCTGCGCATCCCGCCGGAGTGGCGCGGCCGCCGCCGGCACCTGGCGGTCTGGCTCCGGCCGGGCGCCGAGTTCCACCTGTACGCATCCCAGCCGGGCCCGGACGACACCGCCGCCGGCTTCGGGTACTCCGTCTATGCCAACGAGGTGGCCTGATGGCTGAGGAAGTCGACGCCGATGACCTGCTCCGGATCATGGTCACCGAGCTCCGGAAGTTCGTCCGGACCGCTCGGACCCGCGGGCAGCAGATCTGGCGGTTGCTGAACCGTTCGCAGCGGCGTCGCTCGGCCATCGAGCGCGGGCTCAACCAGGACCGCTGGGGCCCCGACCGCGAGGGCGACGACGCCCGGGACCGGACCGCCGAGCTCGAGCGCGTCGCCAAGCAGGCCGAGCGGCAGGTCGACGATCTCGAGCGGCAGAACCGCGAGCTGGAGGGCGATCTCGAGCGGGAGCGCCAGCAGCGGGACGCGGATCTCAACAACGACCGCGACCGGGACGGGATCGACGACCGGGTCGAGAACCGCACCGACTTCGACCGGGACCATCGCGACGACGCGACCGAGCGCCGCGACGAGGTCGACCGGGACAACGACGCTGCCAACGACCGCGACGGCGACGGCGTCGACGACGCCGTCGAGCGCCGCGAGGACGAGCGGGAGCAGGCCGACGAGGAGCGCCGCAGGCGCGAGGAACAGGAGGGCCAGCAGCGCGACCGCGAGGACGGCATCGCCCCCGCCACCGCAGCCGGCGCGGCAGCCGGCGCCACGATCGCAGCTGACGAGATCGGCGACCACCTGGACGAAGACCGCGCCGAAGACCGCGCCGAGGACCGCGCCGAGGACCGCGCCGAGGACCTGCAGCAGGACCGCGACGCGGAAGCCGACAACGCACTGGACGACCCGTCGACCGAGGCGGACAACGTCCGCCAGACCGACACGGCCGCCGAGCAGGACGGCGTCAACCCGTACGTAGCCGAGGAAGGCGCCCTCGATCCGACCGATCGCACGCAGGAAACCGACCTCGCACAGGACGACCCGCAGCAAGACGCCACCCTCGACGCGGCGGACGCCGGCCAGGACACGGATATCAGCGCGGAGCAGGACGGCGTCAGCCCATACGTAGCCGAGGAAGGCGCCCTCGACCCGACCGACCGCACGCAGGAAACCGACCTCGCACAGGACGACCCGCAGCAAGACGCCACCCTCGACGCGGCGGACGCCGGCCAGGACACGGACGTCAGCGCGGAGCAGGACGGTGTCGACCCGTACGTAGCCGAGGAAACCGGCCGTAAAGGCACCGACCTGAACCAGGACGGCACCGACCTCGAGCAAGACAGCACCGACCTCGACCAGAACGGGACCGACCTCGGTCAGGATGGTCAGCAGCTCAACGGCCAGCAGCTGAACGGCCAGCAGGTGGAGGCTGCGGAGGTCGAGGCGCCGCAGGCTGACATACAGACGCAGCAGATGCAGGGCCGTGAGCAGGGAGCCGACCAGGTCCCACAGGCGAAGGGCCCCGACACCCAGCAGCTCGCGAACGCCTCCCAGTCCGCGGTCGACGAGACCGCCGGCCTCGGCCAGGACGGGCAGGCCGGCCAGAGCCCGGGTGGTCAGGCTGAGGGCCGTCAGACGAGCGAGGTGCAGGGCTCACAGTGGCGCCCGCCAGAGGACCCGGCGATCGCCGAAGCCCGCCAGGCGAACCAGCCGAAGAGCGGCCCAGGCCAGCAACTCCCGCCCGACGAGCGAGCCCAGCTCGACCACATCAGGCAGGACCAGAAGCCCCTCAGCGCCGTCAAGGTCGAAGGCGGCAACGTAGCCACCACCGAACGCCCCGGCACCCCCGCCGCCCAACGCGACCAAGACCGCACCCGCTCCGACCGAGGCCGAGGCGACGACGGCGGCCGCAGCCGCTAAACCCACCCCGCCCGGCGCACCCACACAGGCGCGCCGGGCCCACCGGCTGAGCGCCCACGAACGCCAGTCCCCACCTCGGCCATCGCCCCGCGCCTACTGCCCGCCCACGACCGGCACCGACGCAGCCACCCGCACACGCCGGCACCTGCGCGCCACCCGCGCCTGGTGCCGCCGTACGCCGGGCGCCTATGACGACCGCTGCGCCGAGTGCGTACGCCGTACCTGGCTGATCTACCCACCACCCTTGGCCCCTCGGTCCGGCTGGTGCCTCTGGTGTGTGCTGTGTGCTGGGTGTACGCCGTCATCGGCCGGCTCGCCGGTTACCGGTGGGCACGTCGGGTGCTGGACGGCTGTCTCACGTGCCCCCACCTCCGCCCGGCCGCCGAGCGCCACATGCGTACGCCGACCTGAGCTGCCTGTGGCGGGCTGCGCGCCTACCCCGCCCTCACCGAGGCGTGTGAGGTCAGTAGACGATTGCTTGGGTGTTGTCGGTGAGGATTTCTTCGGTGAAGGCGGGGGCGCCGGCGATTCGGGTGCCGGGGTGTAGGTGGGCCTCGGTGAGGGAGCGGCGTTTGGCGCACTGGGTGCAGACCGTGAGTTGGCCGCCTTCCAGGACCGCGGCCAGGAGGTCGGTGAGGGGCGCCGCGTGGGGGAGTTCGAAGGTTTCGGCGCGGCCGGGGACGGCGAACCAGACGGCCTCGCCGGTCAGCCACAGGGAGACCGTGGCGCCGGACGCGACGGCGGTGGCGGCGACGGTGAAAGCCTGGTTGGCGCGTTCCGCTTCCTCGGCGCCTGCGGTCAGTTTGATCACCAGCGTGCGGGGCATCACGCCACGGTAGCCGAGAGCGGGGGTGCGGGATGTCACGGTGGAGCCGGGCGAGGACCGCCGTACTCATCCTCTAGACTGACCGACGTGCTGCATGTCGTCTTCACCACCTTGCTGGTCCTGGTCTGTGTGTTCATGGGCTGGTTCTCGGCGTTCGTCGTCTACCGGCTGTACCGCGGCCGCAGTGCGAACTGAGTGATCGCATGCCGTTCGAGATCCCGCAGAACCTGCACCCGGACCTGATGCCGCTGGCGTGGCTGCTCGGCCGCTGGGAGGGCCGCGGGCACGGTGACTACCCGACGATCGAGAAGTTCGAGTTCGGGCAGCAGATCGACTTCACCCACAACGGCAAGCCGTACCTGCACTATGTGAGCCAGACGTTCGTGGTCGGCGAGGACGGCACCAAGGAGCGTCCGCTCGCCGTCGAGACCGGGTTCTGGCGGCCGCAGCCGGACAACAAGGTCGAGGTCATCCTGGCGCACCCGACCGGTATCGCGGAGATCTGGTACGGCGACGTCGACGGCGCGAAGATCGAGCTGCAGACGGACGTGGTTGCCCGCACCACCTCCGCGAAGGAAGTCACCGCCGGCCACCGGTTGTACGGCTTGGTGAACGGCGAGCTCCTGTGGGCGTACGACATGGCCGCGGAAGGCCAGTCGCTCCAGCCCCACCTCTGGGCAACCCTCGTCCGCTCGTAGACCCGGCCAGGGCCATCGAACCGTGCCGGACTCGGTCCAGCAGGAGCCCAGGCGCCGGCCTGAGCTCCTACTCTCGGCCCGTCCTCAGACCTTCGGGTGGCTCGGGGTGATGCGTGTCGCGACCGAGGTCCAGTTGACGATGTCGCCGCTCTTGTACGGCATCGGGTCGCCGTCGCCATTGAGCGGTGCCGTCACCGTAGCGACCTCACGCAGACCGATGAACTGGCCTGTCTTCGAGTCGATGATCAGCTCCTTGCGGATACCCCACAGCTCCACCAGGCTGATCGCCCGGCCGGCCCTCCCGTCCAGATTGACCGTGTCCGGGAGGAGCTGGATGCCGTGGATGCCGCGCAGTGCCTTGTACAGCGTGGCCCGCTGCTCCGAGGTCGCGAACCCGGACACCAGGATGCTCCCGGCGCGCTCGAACGCCCGGTAGTCGCCCTGTGCCGGAGCATCGCCCAGTCCCGGCCAGGTGTGGTCGTTCTTCCGCAGTGCCGCGAGCAGGGCGGCCGGGTCCCGGGGCAGCCCGGCGACGAACTCGGTCGACGGGCTCAGCCAGCTGCCCTTGCAGCTGTTCGTCGTACCGTTCGGCTGCATGAGAATGCCGCCGCCGGTCATGACGGCGCAGGCGTTCGCGGTCTTGATCTTCTGCGGCTTGACGTTCAGCGGATCGATCTTG
Source organism: Kribbella sp. NPDC003505 (assembly GCF_040610875.1). Lineage (NCBI taxonomy): Bacteria > Bacillati > Actinomycetota > Actinomycetes > Propionibacteriales > Kribbellaceae > Kribbella > Kribbella sp. NPDC003505. The sequence continues at coordinate 165,750 of NZ_JBEXNA010000006.1, forward strand.
TGCCAGAGCTGCTCGGCAGCCGCGCTGGAGAACTCCTGCTTCGCGCCGAGCACCGAGATCGCGGTGAACGGCGGCGTCCGGGTGGACGGAACCCACCAGTCGGTGACCGAGAGGCGAGTGCCGTGGTACGCGTTGCGCGGACCGAAGTTCCATCCTTCCTGCGTCCGCTGGGTGACCTGCCGGTACTGGCCGGCCGGGATCGGGGCGTCCGGGGCACCGGTCGACCGGTCGGCGGCGGTCGCCAGGAACGTGCCGGCGTCGGCCACCGCGCCGGGCGCCACCGTCCCGTCGGTCTTGGTGACGACATCGTTGACGAGGAAGCCGACAGCCAGCGTTCCGGCGAGGGCGCCGGCGAGCACCATCCGGCGGCGTCCGGTGGAGCGGCGCTCGGCGGGCCGCGGGGTCAGTGCCCGCTGACGGGCGCGCGCGAGAGCCAGCGGGGTGGCCGGCGGTACGTCGTCGTTCAGGCGCTTGAGCGCATCGATCTCGGTCATGAACGGTTCTCCTGGAAGTCGGAGCCGAGCGCGGCGCGCAGGACTCGACGGGCACGGTGCAGGCGGGACGCAACCGTCCCGGCGGGGATCTTCAGGGCAGCGGCGATCTCGGGATAGCTGAGGTCTTCCCACGCGTAGAGCAGGAGGACGTCCCGGTCGGTCTGCCGGAGACCGGCCAGTACGCCGGCCAGGGCGCGGGAGGTCGTCTCCGCGTCGACTCGGTCGACGACCTCGGCCGAGAGCGTGTCCATGCCGGCTGGCGCTGCGCCCGGGGCGGAGCGCGAGTACGCCCGGTACTGACGGATCTCGTCGCGTCGTCGTCGGCGGATCAGATTGGTCGCGATGCCGTACAGCCACGGCAGCGCTCCGGACGACGACCCGTCGAAGCGGTCCCGGCTCTCGAAGGCGATCAGGAAGGTCTGACCGACGAGGTCGTCCGCCTCGCTGGTACCGAGTCGACGAGCGATGTACCGATGGATCGCGGGGGCATGCGTGTCGAACAACAGTGCGAAGTCGTCCGGGGTCCAGGTCGTGACCCCGGAGCCGGTGGTCGCCGACGCTGGTATCGGAGCTGATATCGGGGGTGGTGGGCCATGGATCTCAGGTATGTGTTCGCGACCGAGCGACGCTGTCCGCGGTTGGTTCATATCTGCTGTTGCCCGATCCCCCCGCCGCGCTTCTCGGAAGATCTGGCGCAGGCATTGTCGGACGATGCCCTAGCTCTCAGCCACCCAGCAGTACTCGACCTTCGGCCGTCCGCTGCGCCCGTCGTAGCGCTGGGTCCGCAGCGCCTGCCCCTGGTCGGCCAGGTGCTCGAGGTAGCGCCGCGCGGTGATGCGGGACGTGCCGAGTGACGTCGCGACTTCCTCGGCGGTCCACCCTTCACGGTTCGCGAGCAGCTGGACGACACGGTCGAGTACGCCGCCGGCCAGGCCCTTCGGCACCGACGAGACGGTTGCCGGGTGCAACAACCGGTCGACCTCGTCCTGATCCGCGACGACCTCGCCGAGCGCGGCGGCCCGCCGTTGCCTCGCGTACGCCGTCAACCGGTCCCGCAACGTCTCGAACGCGAAGGGTTTCAGCACGTACTGCACGACGCCGATCCGCGCCGCCGCCTGCACCGCCGCGACCTCGCGCGCCGACGTCACCGCGACCACGTCCGTTTGGTTGCCGAGGGCCCGCATCCGGCGGACGACGTCCAGTCCGTGCCCGTCCGGGAGGTGCATGTCGAGCAGGACGACGTCGACGTCGCCGCGCGCGAGCACCTGCAGCGCACGCCCCGCCGTACCGGCGATTCCGACGCAGGTGAACCCGGTCAGCCGTTCGACGTACGTGCGATGCGCCTCCGCGGCGACCGGGTCGTCCTCGACGACGAGGACCCGCAGGTCAGGCACTGGCGCTCACCGCCCGCGGCAACCGCACCCGCACGGTCAGCGCCGGTACGTCGTCCAGCTCGGAATCCGGATCCACCATGAGTGAACCTTGCCACCGCTCGACCGTGCTGCGCACCAGGACGAGCCCCAACCCGTGGCCCGGCTCGGCCTTCGTCGTCCAGCCGCGTTCGAACATGTGCGCCAGCTCCACCGATCCCAGCTCGGCGCCGGTGTTCGTCACGATCAGGTCGACGGCGTCCGCGGTGGTCGCCGCCCGGAACTCGACCTTCCGCGGGGCCGGACCGCCGCGCGCGGCCTCGATCGCGTTGTCCAGCAGGTTTCCGACGACGGTCACGACGTCCTGCGCCGGCAGCCGGGTGTTCAGCGCCTCCTGCCCGAGATCGAGGGTCAGCACGACGCCGCGCTCCTGGGCCTGCGCCAGCTTCGCGAGCAGCAGCGACGCGAGGACCGGGTCACCGACCGTGCCGACGACGCGGTCCGTCATCGCCTGGGCGAACTGCAGCTCCGACACCGCGAACTCCCGGGCCCGCTCCGGCTTGCCGATCTCGATCAGGCTGACGACCGTGTGCAGCCGGTTCGACGCCTCGTGGTTCTGTGCCTGCAATGACTCCGCCAGGCTGCGTACGGCGTCCAGCTCCCCGAGCAGCCGCTGCAGCTGGGTGTGGTCCCGCAGCGTCACGATCCGCCCGCGCCCGGACGGCTGCTGGTTCACGACCACGACGCCCCGCGCGCCCAGGTGCAGTTCGTCGTACGCCGTCCGCCCGGTCGCGAGCAGCTCGGCCAGCGGAGCGCCGAGGTGAAGCTCCTCCAATGGCGTACCGGGATCGACGGCGCGCAGCCCGAGCAGCGTCAGCGCCTCGTCGTTCGCGAGCTGGACCCGGCCGTGGAGATCCAGCAGGATCAGCCCTTCGCGCGCGGCGTGCAGCACGCCCTCGTAGAAGTCGAGCATCCGCGCCAGCGACTGCGTACCCACGCCGCGGGTGGCCCGCCGGACCCGCCAGGTGACGAGCGCGTTGCCGGCGATCGCCACCCCGAGCATCAAACTGGCGATACCGAGCATCGAACGGAGGTCGAGTCGGACCAGCTCCCACCAGCCCGGGACGGGGATCCCGCTCGCGGCGTGGTCCCGCAACGCCTGGGCGCGGGAGCGGCTGACCATCACGATCCAGACCATCGCGATCAGTACGGTGACCGTGACGGTCTGCAGCCAGAGGACCTGGCGGCGCAACTCCCACGGCCGTCGTTTCACAGCGAACAGTCTGCACCGACTTCGCCCGGCGAGAGATGCGGCGAACTATATGAACGAAATGCACGGTTCTCCTGTGCGTCACGTCACAGTTACTCGAACACCCCTCCGCCAGGCCGATACAGGGAGTCCCGACCATGTCGAGCCCGACCGAACCCCGCCCGACTCCGGTGCGCAACGACCGGACCCATTTCCTCTACATCGCCGTCATCGTCGCCGTCGCGCTCGGCATCGGTGTCGGCCTGCTGTTCCCGGACTTCGCGGTCGAACTGAAACCGCTAGGCACCGGATTCGTCAACCTGATCAAGATGATGATCAGTCCGATCATCTTCTGCACGCTGGTGCTCGGCATCGGCTCGGTCCGCAAAGCGGCCAGCGTCGGCAAGGTCGGCGGTCTCGCACTCGTCTACTTCCTGGTGATGTCGACGGTCGCGCTCGCCATCGGCCTGGTGGTCGGCAACCTGATCCACCCTGGGTCTGGGCTGAACTTGACCGAGAAGCTCCGCGAGAGTGGCCAGAAGCAGGCCGCCGGTGCGCACGCGACCACCACCGACTTCCTGCTGGGCATCATCCCGAAGACGATCGTCTCCTCGCTGACCTCGGGTGAGGTTCTGCAGACGGTGCTGGTCGCGCTGCTCGTGGGCTTCGCCCTCCAGACGATGGGCGCGAAGGGCCAGCCGATCCTGGACGGCATCGCGCATCTTCAGCGGCTGGTGTTCAAGGTCCTGTCGATGATCATGTGGACCGCGCCGATCGGCGCGTTCGGTGCGATCGCGGCCGTCGTCGGCGCCACCGGGACCGACGCACTGGTCAGCCTGGGCAAGATCATGCTGGCCTTCTACATCACCTGTCTGCTGTTCGTGGTCGTCGTCCTCGGCACCATCCTGCGGGTGGTCACCGGGATCTCGATCTTCCAGTTGCTGCGGTATCTCGGCCGCGAGTTCTTGCTGATCGTGTCCACGTCGTCGTCGGAGACCGCCCTGCCCCGGCTGATCGGGAAGATGGAACACCTCGGCGTCGACAAGTCCGTGGTCGGCATCACCGTCCCGACCGGTTACTCGTTCAACCTCGACGGTACGGCGATCTACCTGACGATGGCGTCGCTGTTCATCGCGGAGGCGATGGACACCCCGTTCTCGCTCGGTCAGCAGGTTTCGCTGCTGCTGTTCATGATCGTCGCGTCGAAGGGCGCCGCCGGGGTCACCGGCGCGGGCCTGGCGACGCTGGCCGGCGGTCTGCAGTCGCACCGGCCGGAACTGGTCGACGGCGTCGGCCTGATCGTCGGTATCGACCGGTTCATGTCCGAGGCCCGGGCGCTGACGAACTTCGCCGGCAACGCGGTCGCGACCGTGCTGGTCGGCCACTGGGTCGGCGAGTTCGACAAGGAACAGGCCCGCCAGGTGTTCGCCGGCGAGGACCCGTTCGACGAGGTCGCCTTCGCCGCCGGCGACACCCACGCCGGGGACGTCCCGCTCACCGCCCCCGTCGGCGACGCGCCGGCCAGTCACTAGCCACCTTCCCACCCCTCCAAGCGCTGCCCGCCGGGCCACAGACCGGCGGGCAGCGCTGTCAGCAGCTCGACAGTACGTATGCGTCCACTACCGCCCTGCCGGCCTGCGCCCCCGCCTGGCGTGCCGCGCAGTGGGCCTATACGTACTGTCGAGCTGCAGGCCTACTTGCCGTTCAGCAGCTCGACGACCGGGGCCAGGTCCTCGAGGTAGGTCGCGTTGACGCTGATGTACGACGTGCCGAACTCGTCCCGGCGGCGCTGCAGTTCGTCGGACATCTCCTGCGGCGTACCGCGCAGCATCATCAGCGAGTCGCTCGCCTCCAGCACCTCGGGCTCGACGCCGGCCGCGCGCTTGGTCCACGGCGGCAGCTCGCGGGTCCCGGCGGCGAACAGGTTCATCGCCAGCTCGATGTCGTCCGCCCGCGAACCGGCCAGCTCCCGCAGGTCCCGGACCAGCTGAGCGACCTCCGCGCGCGGCGTCATCGCGTCCTTCGCCAGCGAGACGATGTCAGCGCGCGAAGCAGCCAGCGCGAGCGCTCGCGGTCCACCGGCTGCGAGCATGATCGGCGTACGGCGGTCGCCGTCGAGCTGCTGCAGGTGGTCGAGCGTCTGGCGCACCTGATCGCGGCGCTCCTTGGCCGAGCCCCACGGCAGGCCGAGCTCGGCCGTCTGCTGCTCGGCGACCGGCCGCCCGGTGCCGATGCCGAACTCGAACCGGCCGTCGGTGAGCACAGTCAACGTGTGCGCCTCCCACGCGGCGGCCCGCGGCGTACGCAACGGAGCGGCGGCGACGAACGTGCCGACCCGGATGTCCGCGACCGCGGCGGCCGTCGCCAGCGACGGGAACGGCGACGGCAACTGCAGCCCGTCGGGCATCAGCACGGTCGAGTACCCGAGATCCGCCGCCTGCCGAACCGTCTTGATCCACTCCGAACCGGTCGTCGGACTGCCGACCACACCGAACCGGAACTGCTTGTCGTTCATCACCCTGCTCCCTTCGCCTGTCGTACTCCCTGTCGTACTCACAGCGTCTCCGGGCAGGGGGTCTGTCCACATCCCACGACGGGAGGCGTTCGCCGTACGCCGCTCGACGTACTCTGGTGACATGTCACGCAAGCGCAGCCCCCTGCTGGACCGGCCCGGCGCGGTCGAGGCCGACGGACTCGACGCCGGTGTCGCGGCGCACTACGGCTCGGACCTGCGCGAGCAGCGGGCCCTGGTCGCCGGCGAGGCGTTCGTCGACCTGTCGCACCGCGACGTGGTCACGATCACCGGCCCGGACCGGCTCACCTGGCTGCACGCGCTGACCACGCAGTACTTCGAAGGTCTCAAGCCGGGGACGTCGACGACGGCACTGCTGCTGTCGCCGACGGGACACGTGGAGCACGTCATGTACGGCGTGGACGACGGCGAGACGTTCTGGTTGCACACGGAGCCGGGCGCGGCCGCCGCGCTGGTGGAGTGGCTGCAGGAGATGGTGTTCATGTCGCGCGTCGAGATCACCGACGTGACGGACGACTACGCGATCATCTGGACGTCGGGCCCTGCTCGAGGTGACCACCTGACCCGCAGCGGCGAGGACTCGCTCGGTGGTCACGAGGTGTTCCTGCCGCGGGCCGAGCTGGCCGGTCTTGAGGGCCCGGCGGCCGGGGTGTGGGCCTACGAGGCGTTGCGGATCGAGGCGGGCCGGCCGCGCTTCGGGCTGGACACCGACGAGCGCGCGATCCCGAACGAGCTCGGTTGGCTCGGTGTCGGAGTACACCTCAACAAGGGCTGCTACCGCGGCCAGGAGACGGTCGCCCGGGTGCACAACCTCGGCCGTCCGCCGCGCCGCCTCGTGCTGCTGCACCTGGACGGTTCGGTCGACCACCTCCCGGCGCATGGGTATGCCGTCAAGGCCGGCGACAAGCAGGTCGGTTTCATCGGCTCCGCCGCCCGTCACCACGAGCTCGGCCCGATCGCCCTCGCGCTGGTCAAGCGCAACGTGGACCCCGAGGCCGTGCTGGAGATCGTCGCCGAGGACCAGCCCACGGTGACCGCCACCCAGGAGCTCCTGGTCGACCCCGAGGTCGGCCTGCACGTCCGCTCGCGTTTGTGAGGGGAATCATTCGCAACACAGCGTTTTGCACCTGTACAGTTCAGCCGTGACCGAACCTGTGCTCCTGGCCGACGTCGTCCGCAGCGACTTCGTCGAAGGCCACCACCGCGGCTCCGTCGTGGTGACCAACCCCGACGGCACCGTCGACTGGGCCGTCGGCGTCGTGGACCAGCCGATGTTCCCGCGCTCGTCCAACAAGCCGATGCAGGCCCTCGGCATGCTCCGCCGCGGTCTGCCGCTGACCGACGAGCTGCTCGCGCTCGCGGGCGCGTCGCACTCCGGTGAGCAGTTCCACCTGGACGGTGTCCGGAAGATCCTCGCGGAGGCCGGGCTCGAGGAGTCGGCACTGCGGACGCCGGCCGCGTACCCGCTGGACGACGACGCCCGGGACGCCTGGGTGCGTGGCGGTCACGGCAAGGAGCGGATCGTGATGAACTGCTCCGGCAAGCACGCGGCGATGCTGCTGACCAGCAAGCTCAACGGCTGGTCGCTCGACGACTACCGCTCGCCGGATCACCCGCTGCAGAAGGAGATCCGGACCGCGATCGAGGACACCGCGGGCGAGCAGGTCTCGTACGTCGCGGTCGACGGCTGCGGTGCGCCGATCTTCGCGCTGACGCTGGCCGGTCTGGCGCGGTCCTTCGGGCGGTTCGCCGGCGCGGCCGCGGGCACCCTCGAAGGCCGGATCGCCGACGCGTTCCGGGCGTACCCGGAGTACGCCAGCGGGAGTACGCGTGACGAGGCCGAGCTGATGCGGGCCGTCAACGGCCTGTTCTGCAAGGCAGGTGCGGAGGGTGTGTACGCCGTCGGCCTCGCGGACGGCACCGGGATCGCGCTGAAGCTCGAGGACGGTACGCCGCGCGCCCGCAAGGTCGTGATGGCGGCGACCCTCCAGCGGCTCGGCATCACCAACGAGACGATCGAGAACCACCTGCACTTCGACCTCACCGGCGGCGACGCCGTGGTCGGAGCAGTCCGGCCGCACGCCCCGACCTTCGCCTGACCCGCCGGGGTCACTTGGCGCGCAGGCGGTCGACCGGGGGTGACGTGATCGGCAGCGGTACGGCCGGAGTGGGCAGGTCGTACCCGGCGTACAGGCGGCGGCGGATGTCCTCGAGCGGGAAGGTCTCGCGGTAGATCGCGAGCTTGACGGTGACGCCCTCCAAAGTTGCTCTGAGCAACATCTCCTCGATCGCCGGTTCGGCGGCGCCGCGGGCCGCGAAGACGTCGCGGATGGCGTCCTCGACCAGCGACAGCCGTTCGGACTTGGCCTGCTCGACGCGGGCGAAGACGTCGTGGGTGCTGGGCTGCATCATCAGCGTGATCGCCAGCCGCTGGATCGGCAGCGTGGTCGCGGCCGCCATCAGCGCGCCGTCGATGATGCCGGCCAGACGTTCATCAGGAGTTCCCTGGATGGACAACAGGCCGGCGATGCCGTCCAGCCAGCGGTCCAGGAGCTCGGCGGCCAGCTGTTCCTTGGTGGCGAAGTAGTACGACACCAGGCCGCGGGAGACGCCCGCGGCGGCGGTGACGTCGGAGATCGAGGCGGCCTCGTAGCCCTTCGCGGCGAACGTCTCGAGCGCGGCGGTCAGGATCCGCTCGCGGGACCGCTCCCGCATCTCCTGGTTCACGACGGCCGATCGCGGCACTGATTCCTCTCACGGTCGGAGCCTGAAGCGCCGGGCAACCCCCTCACCCTCGTGCCCGGCGCCTCGGGCTGACCCCCCCGTTGTTGCGGCCCCTCCCCAGGCGCCATTAATAGACTGGACGTCCAGTCAACAAGAGTCAATGGCCTTCCCGTTTTCTGGACACGAACGGTGACAGGTAAGATGTGAGCGCTGCGCCCTGTGTCGAGTGGCACGTGAAACCAGCCGTAGCCACCGCCTAACACCCATCGATGACTTGGAGCGCTCCTTCATGCCTGTCCGTAACGACCTGCGCAACGTCGCGATCGTGGCCCACGTCGACCACGGGAAGACCACCCTCGTCGACGCGATGCTGTGGCAGTCCGGCGCCTTCGGAGCCCACCAGCACGTGGACGAGCGGGCGATGGACTCCGGCGACCTGGAGCGTGAGAAGGGCATCACGATCCTCGCCAAGAACACCGCCGTCCGGCACAAGATGGCCAACGGCGAGCAGGTGACGATCAACATCATCGACACCCCCGGCCACGCCGACTTCGGCGGCGAGGTCGAGCGCGGCCTGTCGATGGTGGACGCCATCGTGCTGCTCGTGGACGCGTCCGAGGGCCCGCTGCCGCAGACCCGCTTCGTGCTCCGCAAGGCACTGGCCCGCAAGATGCCGGTGATCCTGGTGGTGAACAAGGTGGACCGCACCGACGCCCGGATCTCCGAGGTCGTCGACGAGACCTACGAGCTGTTCCTCGACCTGCTCGACCACGACGCCGACCAGAGCGCCCTCGACTTCCCGGTCGTGTACGCGTCGGCGCGCGCCGGCCGGGCGTCGATGACCCAGCCGGAGGACGGCGGCCTGCCGGACTCCGAGGACCTCGAGCCGCTGTTCGAGACGATCCTCGCCAACGTGCCCGCCCCGGAGTACGTCGAGGACGCGCCGCTGCAGGCCCACGTGACCAACCTGGACGCTTCGCCGTTCCTCGGCCGGCTCGCGCTGGTGCGGGTGCACGAGGGCACGCTGAAGAAGGGCGCGCAGGTCGCCTGGTGCAAGCACGACGGCACGATCGAGCGGGTGAAGATCACCGAGCTGCTCGTCACCGAGGCCCTCGAGCGGGTGCCCGGCGACTCCGCCGGGCCGGGTGACATCGTCGCGATCGCGGGTATCCCGGAGATCATGATCGGCGACACCCTCGCCGACGCGGAGAACCCGAAGCCGCTGCCGCTGATCACCGTCGACGAGCCGGCCATCTCGATGACGATCGGCACCAACACGTCCCCGCTGGCCGGCCGCCAGAAGGGCACCAAGGTCACCGCCCGCCTGGTCAAGGACCGCCTCGACAAGGAGCTGGTCGGCAACGTGTCGATCCGGGTGCTCCCGACCGAGCGGCCGGACGCCTGGGAGGTGCAGGGCCGTGGTGAGCTGGCGCTGGCCATCCTGGTCGAGCAGATGCGCCGCGAGGGGTACGAGCTGACCGTCGGCAAGCCGCAGGTGGTCACCCGTGAGATCGACGGCAAGCGGCACGAGCCGGTCGAGCGGCTGACGATCGACTGCCCCGAGGAGTACCTGGGCACGGTCACGCAGCTGCTCGCGGTCCGCAAGGGCCGGATGGAGCAGATGACCAACCACGGCACCGGCTGGGTCCGGATGGAGTTCCTGGTGCCGGCCCGCGGCCTGATCGGCTTCCGGACCGAGTTCCTCACCGACACCCGCGGTACCGGTATCGCACACCACGTGTTCGAGGGGTACGAGCCGTGGTTCGGCGAGCTGCGGACCCGGCCGAGCGGTTCGCTGGTCGCGGACCGGGCCGGCGCCGCGACGTCGTACGCGATGATCAACCTGCAGGAGCGCGGCACGCTGTTCGTCGAGCCGACCACCGAGGTGTACGAGGGAATGATCGTCGGCGAGAACTCGCGCTCCGACGACATGGACGTGAACATCACCAAGGAAAAGAAGATGACCAACGTCCGGTCCTCCACCGCCGACGAGTTCGAGAAGCTCGTCCCGGCGCGCAAGCTGTCGCTCGAGCAGTCGCTGGAGTTCTGCCGCGAGGACGAGTGCGTCGAGGTCACGCCGGACGCGATCCGGATGCGCAAGGTCGCCCTCACCCAGATCGAGCGCGCGAAGCTCGGTCGCAAGACGAAGAGCTGAGAGATGCTGGATCGTGCTGTGATCGACGGGCTGTTCCCGACCGACCTTCCGGAGCCGCAGCACTGGGAGGACCGTTATCCCCTCCGGCAGTTGCCGGAGGGCGCGAAGGTCACCCGGCTCGGCCCGTCGCCGACCGGGTTCATCCACATCGGCGGTGTGTACGTCGGGATGATCGACCGGGACATCTCGTCGAACACCGGCGGGGTGTATCTGGTCCGCGTCGAGGACACCGACCAGTCCCGCGAGGTCGAGGGTGCGCTCGAGCAGTTCGCGCGCGCCTTCGAGTACTTCGGCATCAGCTCCGACGAGGACCACGACCACGGTTCGTACGGGCCGTACCTGCAGTCGCAGCGCGAGCAGATCTACCTGACCTACGTGCGGCACCTGCTCCGCCAGGGCAAGGCGTACCTGTGCTTCGCCACCAAGGACGAGCTGGCCGACATCACCGCCCGCCAGCAGGCCTCGAAGGTCCCGACCGGGTACTACGGCAAGTGGGCGATCTGGCGCGACGCCGACCCGTCCGACGTCGCGGCCAAGCTCGCCGAGGGTGCGCCGTACGTCGTGCGCTTCCGGGCACCTGAAGGCGAGACGCGGACCAGCTTCGTGGACGCGATCCGCGGCCGGCTCGAGCACGAGGCGAACCGCAACGACGCGGTGATCCTGAAGGCCTCGGACCAGTCTCCGCGGCTGCCGACCTACCACTTCGCGCATGCCGTCGACGACCACCTGATGCGGGTGAACCTGGTGATCCGCGGCGACGAGTGGATCTCCTCGGTGCCGCTGCACCAGCAGCTGTTCGCGGCGCTCGAGTTCGACCCGATCACGTATGCGCACATCGCGCCGCTGATGAAGCAGATCCCGGGCGGCAAGCGGAAGCTGTCGAAGCGCAAGGACCCCGAGGCCGGTGTGGACTTCTACATCGGCGCGGGCTACCCGGCCGACGCGGTGCTGTACTACCTGCGCGGCCTGGCGAACGGCCGGCTCGCGGAGCTGCCGCTGGCCGAGGCGCTGTCGACGCCGATCGACCTGAGCCAGTGCGGTGTCGCCGGTCCGCTCGTCGACCTGGTGAAGCTGGAGGACATCAGCGCCGACCACATCGCGACGCTGAGCGGGCCGCAGATCCTCGACGCCGTCCGTGCCTGGGCCGTGGAGTACGACGCCGGCCTCGTTCCCGTGCTCGACACCGAGAAGGAGTTGGCGCTGCGGGCGCTGGCGGTCGAGCGGGACGGAGTCGACAACCCGCGCAAGGACCTGCGCAAGTGGTCGGACTTCCGCCCGGCGTACGGCTTCTTCTTCCCCGAGCTGTTCGTCCCGGTCGACGGGCCGTCCGACGAGCGGCTGGCTCCGCTCGGGGTGGCCGCGGACGTGGTCACCGCGTTCGCCACGGACCTGGTGGAGAACTACGAGCACCTGGACGATCCGCAGGAGTGGTTCGACCAGATCCGTACCCTCGCCGGCAAGCACCGGTTCGCGCCGAACGCCAAGGAATACAAGAAGGATCCGGACGCGTACGTCGGCTCGATCCGGGAGGCCTCGCAGCTCGTCCGGGTCGCGATCACCGGCGCCACCCGCAGCCCCGACCTGCACGCGACCGCGCAGGCGCTCGGCGCCCCTGAGGTCCTGCGCCGGTTGCGCGCGCTGGCGTCGTAGAACACGAACTGGAAACGGTCACCTACGGAGCGCGCGCAGCGCTCCGTAGGTGTGATACACCATTTCTCGGTCCGTGGCGGGGAAGAAAGTTTTGATTCGTTACCAACCAGACGTGAAGTAGCGACGTCTGTCTTGTGGAAGCACTCTTTGGGGGAAGGACAAGGGAAACATGGGCATTCTGCGTAAGCTCGGCGCTACCCTGACGGCTGCCGCGTTCGTGGGCGTCGGTGCACTGTCGGCGTCCACCACGGCTGAGGCCGCGCCTCAGGTCGCGACGTCGGCGCAGAAATCGACGACGGCTCCGGCTCCGGTCGGTCTGCCGCCGAAGGCCGCCGCGGCGACGAAGGCGACCTCGAACAGCAAGCTCATCGCGAAGTACCGCATCGACCGCCGCTGCATCACCAAGGGGCGGGTGCTGTGCATCAACAAGAAGACCCGCAAGCTGGTCTACATGGTGAACGGCAAGCCGGTGCAGGTGCTGGACGTGCGGTTCGGCTCCAGCCGGACCCCGACGCGGAACGGCGTGTTCCGCGTCTACCGCAAGTCGAAGAACCACGTCTCGTCGCTGTACCACACCAAGATGCCGTACGCGATGTTCTTCAGCGGCGGCCAGGCGGTGCACTACTCGTCGGACTTCAAGGCCCGCGGCTACAACGGCGCCTCGCACGGCTGTGCGAACGTCCGTGACAAGAAGAAGATCGCCTGGATCTTCGCCCGGGTGAAGGTCGGCGACCGGGTGGTCGTCTACAGCAAGTGATCTGAGCGCCGGCGGCCGGGGAGTCTCACTCCCCGGCCGCTGTTGCGTTTCTGAAGGCTTTGTAGAGCCGCGGCTCCACCAGACAGAAGGTTGCCTTGACCACCCCGGTCGGCGTACGGCGCAGCGTCTGTACGGCGATGTCGGCCGCGGACTGCGCCGGCCAGCCGTAGATCCCGGCCGAGACCGCCGGCAGTGCCATCGTCTGCACCCCGAGCTCGTCCGCGATCCGCAACGCGTTGCGGTAGCAGGACTCGAGCAGCGCGGGATCCCGTTGGCCGGCGGTGTAGTTCGGCCCGACGACGTGGATCACGTACGACGCCGGCAGCGCGCCGGCCGTGGTCCAGACCGCCGTACCGGTCGGCGTGCCGTTCGGGTACCGCTCGATGAGCTCGTCGAGGATCTCGCGGCCGCCGGCCCGGTGGATCGCGCCGTCGACGCCACCGCCGCCGCGCAGGGCGTGGTGAGCGGCGTTCACGATCGCGTCCGCGGGCACCGTGGTGATGTCGGCGGTGCTCAGCACGATCTCCACAGGCGGCTCCATCCTTCAGACGGTGGGGATCCAGTCGAGGAGCGCGGCGGAGATCTCCGTCGCCGAGTCCTCGGGCAGGAAGTGCAGTCCGGCGACCGTCACCTCCCGTTGGTTCGGCCAACGGCGGCACTGCTCGCGCAGCGGTCCGTTCAGCAGGGCCCCCGGATCGGCGTTCACGAACAGCTTCGGTACCCGCGACGTGGCCATCCACTCGGCGTTCGCCGCGACGACGTCGTGGACGTCGCCCGGGACGCCGTCGATCGGAATCTCCCGGGACCAGGTCAGCATCGGACGCCGGCTCTCCCCGGGCTCGACGTACGGCGCTCGGTACTGCGCGAGCTCGTCGGCGGTCAGCTCGCGCAGCGTGCCGCTCGGCAACACTGCCTCGACGAAGACGTTGTCCGTCAGCACGAGCTGCTCACCCTCCGGGCTCCGGAGTCTGCGGAACAGCTCCGGAGCGGGAGCGTTCGGGCTGTCCCAGGTGACCGGTGCGACGAGCGTCTCGAGGTAGGCGATGCCGCGAACGGCGTCCGGGTGACGCCGGGCCCAATCGACCGCGAGCACGCCGCCCCAGTCGTGGCCGACCAGGATCACGTCGTCCGTCAGCCCGAGTGCCTCGAAGAACGCGTCGACGTAGCGCCGATGGTCGACGAACCGGTATCGCAGGCTCGGGTCCGCGTCCGACGGGCCCGATCCGCCCATCCCCACCAGGTCCGGCGCGATACAGCGGGCGATCGCGGAGACCGGCCCGAGGACGTCCCGCCACAGGTACGACGACGTCGGATTGCCGTGCAGGAACACCGCCGGACGCCCGCTGCCGGCCGAGCGGTAGGCGATCGGCGTGCCGAGGTTCACAGTGTCGACAACGGTCTCCATGCGGTCATCCTCCAGGTACGCTGGGCCAACCGAAATGGCTGTGAGGACGTCCTACAAGTGTAGGAATGGGCTACCGAGAGGGTGTCCGATGCGCGGGCAGATCATTCGCAAGGTGCTGAGCGGGCTGGTCGTCGCGGGCACGATTGCTGCACTTATGAGTTCCGGAACCAGCGCGACCGCGGCTCCGCAGGACCTGAAGACGGTGCCGTTCGAGGTCAGCGGCGAGCTGCCGATCTACCCGAAGGCGCTGTGGAAGAACGGCTCCTCCGGCGTGAACGTGCGCAAGGTCGAGGCGCGGCTGGTGCAGCTCAAGGTGCTCGAGAAGCGCTACCTGGACAACGAATTCGGCACCATGACCCGCTCCGCGGTGAAGAAGTTCCAGAAGGCGCACGGGATCCCGGCGCTCGGGTACATCGACCAGAACACGTGGGACCAGCTCGTCAAGCTCACCCACGAGCCGACGCAGACCGAGCTGTACCCGCCGGTGCCGGTGGTGAACGGCAAGAAGCTCGACGCGCGCTGCGCGACCGGGGTGGCGCTGTGTATCGACAAGACCAGCCGCAAGCTGCGGTACGTCGTGGACGGCGTGGTCAAGATGCAGCTGGACGTCCGGTTCGGCGCCGTGAAGACCGCGACCCGCGAAGGCAGCTTCACGGTCGGCTGGAAGAGCCGCAACCACGTCTCGAAGCTGTACGACTCCGCGATGCCGTATGCGATGTTCTTCAGTGGCGGCCAGGCCGTGCACTACTCGTCAGACTTCGCCGCCCGCGGCTACAACGGCGCGTCGCACGGCTGCGTCAACGTCCGCGACCTCGCCAAGATCAAGGTCCTCTTCGACGAGGTCCACGTCGGCGACAAGGTCATCGTCTACCGCTCGTAGGTCAGAGCGGACGGGGGCCCCGGCGGCGGCGAAGTGCGCCCCAGCCGCCGCGTCCTCGGCCGGTGGCGGCGCGGAGGGCAGGGCGGGCGTCGACGAGGTAGACAGCCGAGGCGACGATGCCGATCAGGCCGAAGAAGCTCAGCCAGCCCTGGAAGACCTGGCTGAGGGTGAACACGGACAGGATCAGCACCCAGCCGGGCTTGGTGAGTTTGTCGGCGGCGATGAAGACCGCCCGGGGCCGGAAGACGGCGTCGGCGAGCGCGACCAGCTTGATCGCAAGCAGCACCCACCAGATGACCGACAGCGGATCGTCGAACCCGGGGATCAGGCTCTGGAAGGTGATCATGCTACGAGCCTAACCGACAGACCGGGCGGCCCACCGCTGCTCAGCCGCAGCTGTGGACCGCCCGGTCCCAGGATTCACCGCGCAGTGGGCGAATCGTCACTGTCCGTGGTGAGGCGAGACTTTCAGTCGCCGACCTTCTCGGCCGCGGACCGGGCGGCCTTGGTGGCGGCCTTCGCGGTCTTGCGGGCGCTGGTCGCGGTCGCCTTCACGGTCCGGGTCGCGGACTGGGCGGTCTTCCGGGTGGTGGTCCGGGTGGCCTTGGCCTTGCTCGCGGTGGTCTTGGCGGAGGTGACCAGGTCCTCGGTCGCCTTCTGGTGGCGGATCCGCTCGACCAGGTCCTTGCCGCGGCCGGCCAGGTCCTCGTAGGTCTCCTCGGCCTGACCGAGGACGACGGTGAAGCCGGCCTGCGCGGTCTTCGGCAGCTCGCGCAGCTTGGCCGGGGCGGTGCGGGCGTCGGCGACGATCGCCTCGAACCGCTTGGTCAGCTCGCCCTGCGCCTTGGTCAGCTCCTTGGTGAGCTCGGCCTGCAGGGTCTTCTGGTCCAGCTTGGCGAACCGGGCGGTCACGTCCTCGCCGACGGCGCGGACCTTCTCGACCGCGAGGTCGCCGGCACCGGCGATCGCGTAGAACGGGGTAACAGGCGTACGGGTAGCCATCAGGCTTCTCCTCGGGATATCAGCAGGTACGGGGTCATTCGGCAGGGGTGTTCTCGCGGACGAACGACGTGTAGACGTCCAGCAGCACACGCTTCTGCCGTTCGTTCAACGCCGGGTCGAGCAGGACGGCGTCGACCACACCGGAGGACTGCTTGCCCTCCTGGCTCTCGTCCGGATCGAGGATGCCGGCCCGCACGTACAGGGTCTCCGCGGAGATCCGCAGCGCCTTCGCGAGCTGCTGCAGCACGTCGGCCGACGGTTTCCGCAGGCCGCGCTCGATCTGGCTGAGGTACGGGTTCGACACTCCGGCCAGGTCGGACAACTGCCGCAGCGACAACTGCGCCTGCCGCCGCTGCTCGGCGAGGTACTCCCCGAGGGAGCCCACCGCCCCAGCTGCCCGATCACTCAACTTGGCCATGTCCCCAGTGTGCTAGCAGGGTGCTTGCAATTGCAAGCGCCCTGCCCGTGAGGCGGCTCACGTGAACCGTTTACTGCTTCTTACTGCTCCCGGAAGACCTTGTGCTGGGCGGCCTGGGCGCGGGGGCGGACGGTGATGCGGTCGATGTTCACGTGCGCGGGGCGGGTGGCGATCCAGGCGACGATGTCGGCGACGTCCTCGGACGTGAGCGGCTCGCGGACGCCGGCGTACACCGCGTCGGCCTTCGACTGGTCGCCGCCGAAGCGGGTCAGGGCGAAGCCCTCGCTGCGGACCATGCCGGGCGCGATCTCGCTGACCCGGACCGGCTGGTCGTACAGCTCGAGGCGGAGCGTGTCGACGACGGCCTTCGCGCCGTGTTTGGCGGCGACGTACCCGCCGCCGCCCTCGTAGGCGACCTGGCCGGCCGTCGAGCCCATCACGATGATCGTGCCGCGCCCGGCGATCAGTGCCGGAAGCAACGACTTGGTGATGGCCGCGACCGCGATCACGTTCACCTCGTACATCCGCCGCCAGGCGTCCAGGTCGGCCTCGGCCACCGGCTCCAGCCCGAACGCGCCGCCGGCGTTGTTCACCAGCACCTGCAGCTCGTCACCGACGGCCGCGGTCAGTGCGGCGACGTCGTCGGCCGACGTCACGTCGCACCGCACCGCACGGCCGTCGATCTCCTTGGCCAGCGCCTCGATCCGGTCCAGCCGCCGCGCGGCGCAGATCACCTCGAAACCCTCGCGGGCGAGGTAGCGCGCCGACGCGGCCCCGATCCCACTGCTAGCACCGGTCACCACGGCCAGAGGACGCTCGGAAGTCATGGCCCGAGTCTCTCAAACCCTCTGGCCGCGGAAGCCGGGTGTCTCAGGACCGGCCGGCTCCGGCAGGTTGCCGCGACGCCGCGTGCGCGGGTACGGCGGGACGCCGGCGGGCGGACACGATGACACCGGCGAGTGCCACGGAACTGGCGGCCAGGAATCCGCCCAGCATGGCCAGCGTCTGCCCGTCCGGGTGGATGAGCGCCTGCCCCCGGAAGGCCTGGACGGTCACGGTGAGCATCACGCCGGTGTAGGCGAAGGCCGCGACACCGATGAGCCGGTTGCGGACCCGCTCCGGCCGCAGCCACTCGACGCGGGCGGCGAGCAGGCTCAGCGCCAGGACCGCGAGCAGCAGGAAGTGGATCGCGTGCAGTCCGACGAAGTGCGGGATCCGCAGGTCGCCGCCGACCGTGCTCCAGTGCGTCAGCGGCATCCCCGGGCCGCCAGCCTCGACGCCGATGCCGTGGCTGCCGGCCAACGTGACCTCGTGGCCGTACGCGTCCGTGACCTGCTCGCGCTGGCTGTGCGACCCGACCAGGTAGAACGCGATCGCCATCCCCGCGACCGCGAGGCCGATGCCGACCCGGATCGCCCGGTTCAGCGGCGCGTCGCCGATCCGCTGGAACAGCAGCATGATCGCGACCACCAGGCTCGCCCCGAACAGTCCCATCACGCCGGACATGAACACCTGCTGCCCGACCTGGTTGAAGGTGTCGGTGTTCGCGTTGAAGTGGCTGAAGGTACCGCGCGCGGCCTGGACGGCGATGAACCCGACGTCGACGATCCCGGTGACCGCGAACACCGTCCCGGTCCACCAGCCGAAGCGTTTCGCCTTGCGCAGCTTGGAAAGCAGCCACGCGAGCGTGCCGCCGTACAGCACGAACGACAGGCCGAACTTGAACGGCTTCAGCCACACGGACTCGTTGAGGATCTCGCGGCCGTCGACCAGCAGACCGATCCCGGACACCGCGACGAGACCGGACATGACGAGCACCATCAGCACCAACGGACGATGCCAGGACCTGACTTCTCGGAGGACTGTACGCATGTCCTCAATGCTTTCGGCGCGGCGCCCGGGAAGCAGTGGTGCGAGTCCGCCAGTGGGGGTGGACGTAGCCCCACCAAAGGTCACGCCTGGCGGGTCGGCAGCGCGATGATCTGGCGCAGGTTCAGCTCCCGGCGCCGGCTCACCGCGAACGTCACCACGTCGGCGATGTCGTCGGCGTGCAGCGGCCCGATCTGCTCGTTCATCGACGCGATCAGGCGCTGGCCCGGGGCGTCGAGGTGCGTCGCCAGCTCGGTGTCCGTCAGCCCGGGCTCGATGTTCGTCACGCGGACGTCGTACGGCGCGAGATCCGCGCGCAGCGACGCGGACAAATGGGTCAGCGCCGCCTTCGTCGCGCCGTACACGGCGTACCCCGGGAAGACCACGTGCGCCCCGATCGACGAGATGTTCACCAGGTCCGCGGTCCGGCCCGCGCCGGCCGCCGCGATCAGGTCCGGCGTGAACGCCCGCACCAGGCGCAGCACGCCGGTCAGGTTGGTGTCGATCATCCGGGTCCAGTCGTCGAGCCGTCCGTCGGCGACCGGCGCGGCGAGCATCACGCCGGCCGCGTTCACCACGAGGTCGACGGTCTCCAGCCGGTCGTGGATCCGCGCCGAACCGGCGTCCACGGACTCCTGCGACGTGACGTCCAGCCCGACGCCGAACGTCCGCGGTCCGAGCTTGCCGGCCAGATCGTCGAGGCGGTCCTGCCGCCGCGCCACGAGCGCGACCGACGCGCCGGCGTCGGCCAGTTGGGTGGCGATCGCGGCGCCGATTCCGCTGGCGGCACCGGTGACTACAGCGTTGCGAATGCTCAAGTTGGTCATGGCACCGATCCTGGAGCGGCCGCCGCGGCTTACCCAGGTGTCTGCTGAGCCTGGTTCTGGCAGGACCAGGTTGGGGGCCCGGGTGATCTGGATACTGGAAGCCATGGATCGCCGTGCGGAGCTGACCGAGTTCCTGAAGTCGCGCCGGGCGCGCGTGCAACCGGAGGACCTCGGCATCAAGGTGTACGGCGGGCGGCGCCGCGTACCCGGTCTGCGCCGTGAGGAACTCGCCCAGGCCGCCGGAGTCAGCGCCGACTACTACGTCCGCCTCGAACAGGGCCGCACCGACAACGTCTCGCAGGAGATCCTGGACGCGGTCGCCGACGTCCTGAAGCTGACCGATGACGAGCGCAGACACCTCGCATTGCTCGCGAAACCGGTCCGCCGCCCTCCGCGGCGCCGCCCGCAGCAGCGCCTGCGCCCGGGAATGCAGCGGCTGCTCGACTCGATGCCGGACGTGCCCGCGTTCGTACTCGGCCGCCGGATGGACGTCCTGGGCTGGAACCGGCTGGCCGCGGCGCTGATCGCCGACTTCGGCAGCCTGGACCGCAAGGACCGCAACATCCCGCGGCTGGTCTTCCTCGATCCGGCGTCGCGCGACTTCTACCCGGACTGGGACGCGGTCGCGGAGGAGACTGTCGGCTACCTGCGGATGTACGCCGGCCGGTCCCCGGACGATCCCGAGCTGACCGAGCTGATCGGCGAGCTCTCGATCCGCAGTCCGGAGTTCCGGGAACACTGGGCCCGGCACGACGTGAAGGACAAGACGTTCGGCACGAAGACGCAGCACCACGCGCTGGTCGGCGACATCACCGTCCAGTACGAGACGCTCCAGCCGCCGGGCGAACCCGACCAGCTGCTGGTCACGTACACCGTCGAGCCGGGCTCCACCTCCGAGCAGAACCTCCGGCTGCTCGCGAGCTGGACCGCCGCCGATAGGGAGAAGTCCCGATTCCCCGCCGAGACCCCGGAGTTACCCTGACCAGGTGACCGACTTCTCCGCCGACCGTCCCCTCCGGCGGGTCGCGATGATCAGCCTCCACACGTCACCGCTCGACCAGCCCGGAACCGGCGACGCCGGCGGCATGAACGTGTACGTCGTCGAGCTGTCCAAGCAACTGGCCGGACTGGGCATCGAGATCGACGTGTTCACCCGGGCGACCGCGTCCGCGCTGCCGGCCCGCGTCGAGCTGCTGCCCGGCGTGGTGGTCCGCAACGTTGCCGCCGGCCCGTACGAGGGCCTGACGAAGAACGAGCTCCCGGCGCAGCTGTGCACGTTCGCCCGGGCCGTCCTGCGCGCCGAGGCGATCCACGAGCCCGGCTGGTACGACGTCATCCACTCGCACTACTGGCTGTCCGGACAGGTCGGCCTGCTGGCCCGCGATCGTTGGGCGGTCCCACTGGTCCACACGATGCACACGATGGCCAAGGTGAAGAACGCCAGCCTCGCCGACGACGACGTACCCGAACCGCCCGCGCGGCTGCTCGGTGAGGAGCAGGTCGTCGAGGCCGCGGACCGGCTGCTCGCCAACACCGACGACGAGGCCCGCGAGCTGATCGACCTGTACGGCGCCGCGCCGGCGAAGGTCGGCGTGGTCAATCCAGGGGTGGACCTGGAGCTGTTCAGTCCGGGGTCGCAGCTGGCCGCGCGGCAGGAAGTGGGCTTGCCGGCCGATGCCGTCGTCCTCGCGTTCGTCGGCCGGATCCAGCCGTTGAAGGCGCCCGACCTGCTGCTCCGGGCCGCGGCGCGGATGCTCGAGCGGGACCCGTCGCTGCGGTCCCGGCTGGTGGTCGCGATCATCGGCGGGCCATCGGGCAACGGGATGGAGCACCCTGAGTCGCACGCCGAGCTGGCCAGGGCGCTGGGGATCTCCGACGTCACGCGCTTCGTGAAGCCGATGGAGCGGACGCGGCTGGCCTCGTGGTACCGCGCGGCGTCGGTCGTGTGCGTCCCGTCGTACTCGGAGTCGTTCGGGCTGGTCGCGCTGGAGGCGCAGGCCTGCGGGACGCCGGTGGTCGCGGCGGCGGTCGGCGGCCTGAGTACGGCGGTGCTGCACGGACGGACCGGGTTACTCGTCCGCGGGCACGGGGTGGACGACTTCGCCGACGCGCTGTCGCGGATCGCGACGGATCCGGCGACCCGCGAGAGCATGAGCCACGCGGCGGTCGAGCATGCCCGGGGATTCGGCTGGGAGCTGACCGCCCGCAAGACGCTGGCGGCGTACCGGACCGCCACGCAGACGATGGCGGCGGAGATCGCGGCGGAGGTAGCTGGGTGAGAGTTTCTGCGGCGGACGTGATCCGCCAGGTGCTGACCGAGAACGAGCTCGACTTCACCGAGAGTGAACCCGGCGCGTTCGTCGTGGACCTGCCGGGGGAGCGGAAGCTGAAGACCACGGTCTCGCTGACCGTCGGCCCGCAGGCGGTCCAGGTGCACGCGTTCGTCGCGCGGCACCCGGACGAGAACCACGCGGCCGTGTACCGCTGGCTGCTGGAGCGGAACCTGAAGATGTACGGCGTCGCGTTCGCCGTCGACCACCTGGGCGACATCCACCTCGACGGCCGGGTCCCGCTGCACGCGATCACCCCGGCCGAGGTGGACCGGCTGCTCGGCGCGGTGCTCGAGTACGCCGACTCGTCGTTCAACACGATCCTCGAGATGGGCTTCGCGTCGTCGATCCGGCGCGAGTACGAGTGGCGGGTGGCGCGCGGCGAGTCGACCCGAAACCTGGACGCGTTCAAGGGCTGGCTGGAGCCTCGATAACATGCAGGTATGACCTATCGCCTGATCCTGCTCCGCCACGGCCACAGCGACTGGAACGCCAAGAACCTGTTCACCGGCTGGGTCGACGTCGACCTGAACGCGCAGGGCGTCGAGGAGGCGCACCGCGGCGGTCAGCTGCTGCTCGAGCGTGACTTGCTCCCCGACGTACTGCACACGTCGGTGCTGCGCCGCGCCATCCGCACCGCGAACATCGCGCTCGAGGAGTGCGGGCGCCAGTGGATCGACGTGCGGCGGTCCTGGCGGCTGAACGAGCGGCACTACGGCGGCCTGCAGGGCAAGGACAAGAAGCAGACCCTGGAGGAGCTCGGCGAGGAGCAGTTCATGCTGTTCCGCCGGTCGTACGACACCCCGCCGCCGGCGATCGAGCGCGGCTCCGAGTACGACCAGGCCGGCGACCCGCGGTACGCCGGACTTCCGCCGGAGATCCTGCCCGCGACCGAGTGCCTGAAGGACGTCGTCGAGCGGATGCTCCCGTACTGGTACGACGCGATCGTGCCCGACCTGAACGCCGGCAAGACCGTTCTGGTCGCCGCCCACGGCAACTCGCTCCGCGCCCTGGTCAAGCACCTCGACGACCTCGACGAGAAGACCGTGGTCGGCCTCAACATCCCGACCGGGATCCCGCTCTACTACGAGCTCGACGACAACTTCAAGCCCGTCACCGCCGGCGGCGAATACCTCGACCCGGCCGCCGCCCAAGCCGCCATCGAAGCCGTCAAGAACCAGGGCCGCTGACCGGGGGAGCCCTCCAGGAGAGCGAGTTCGGTTCGGCGCAGCCTTGTCATGTGCTGCTCCACCGCGTCGAGGTGTGCGAGCAGCTCAGGCCCGCTCATGCCGGAGAGGTCGACGTTGATCAGCCGGTCGGTCACAGAATCGTCCACGGCAAGGACGCTACCGGAACGCACGGACAGACTGCGGCGCGATTGAGGAACGCTATGTGCACGCTGGACAGGTAGTGCACTGGCGAGACGGTGTACGGCGCGGACCTGATCACGCTGAGCTGGCAAGCCCAGCTGCTGACACGTCCTGTCGAGAGTGCACAGTGCGACCCGGACGCAAAGGCGCCCCCGGCAACTTGCTGCCGGGGGCGCCTGTTGGGGGTTGGGTCAGTTGCCGTTGGGGTTGGGGGTGGAGGCGCCGGCGCCGGAGCCGGCGGCGGTGCCGCCGACGGCGACAGGGAGTTCGCCGGTGACGAGGTAGACGACGCGGCGGGCCATCGCGACCGCATGGTCGGAGATGCGCTCGTAGTAGCGGCTGAGCAGGGCCATGTCGACGGCGACCTCGACGCCGTGCGGCCAGTGGTCGTCCATCATCAGCCGGAACTGGTTGGAGCGCAGTTTGTCCATCTCGTCGTCGCTGGCCTCGAGCCGGCCGGCGGCTTCGACGTCGCGGGAGGCGATCACGTCGCCGGCGGCGTCGACCATCTTGCCGGCGACCGAGCCCATCGACTCGATCACGTCGTGCAGCTCGGCCGGGATCGCGGGCGCCGGGTAGCGCAGCCGGGCGATCTTGGACACGTGCGCGGCCAGGTCGCCCATCCGCTCGAGGTCGGCGACCATCCGCAGCGCGGCGACGAGCATCCGCAGCTCGTTGGCGACCGGGGACTGGCGGGCCATCAGCTCGAAGACCTTCTCCTCGACGCCTTCACCGGCGGCGTCGAGCTGGATGTCGGCCGCGATGACTTCCTCGGCCTTGCGGATGTCCGCCTCGAGCAGGGCCGACGTCGACCGGCGGACGGCGGTGGACACTGTCCGCGTCATCCGCTCCAGCTCGGCGAGGATGTCGTCGAGCTGCTCGTGGTACGTGTCACGCATGGTGTTCGAATCCGATCTGTGGTGTCCGGTGCCGCGGCGGGAACCGGGTACGGCGCCCCGCCCACCGGTGACCGTACGGCGTCGAGGTTGCCGGACGGCGACGAGTGGTGAACGCCTGATGAACAGTTGAGTCGTGTCCCGGTCATCCGGTGCTCATTCGGGCTTTCCCTGCTGGTCGCCCGCGTAGCATCGTTGCCGTGGACCCCACGCTGGCTGCGGTGCTGGGCGGCGTCATCGGCGCGGCCCTGGCTCTGCTTTCGCTCGGCGCGATGATGCTGTCGGAACGCGCGCAGCGCAAGATCCCGGAGTCCCCGGAGCCGGCTGTGCCCTCGGGGGTCGCCACGGTGCTGTCGGTGCTGCGGTCCTCGGCGGTCGTGATGGGGCCCGAGGACCAGGTGCTCCAGGCCAGCGCCCCGGCGCACGTGCTCGGCATCGTCCGCGGCGAGCGGCTCGTGGTCGACGACATCCTGACGATGGTCCGCCAGGTCCGCCGCGACGGCGAGATCCGCCAGCAGGACCTGGAGATCGTCCGGGGCCGCCTCGGCGCCACGCAGTACGTGAGCGCCCGGGTGGCGCCGTTGGGCAGTCAGCTGGTGCTGGTGCTGGTCGAGGACCGCACCCGGGAGCGCCGCCTGGACGCGATCCGGCGGGACTTCACCGTCAACGTCAGCCACGAGCTGAAGACCCCGGTCGGCGCGCTGATCCTGCTGGCCGACGCGGTCTCGGAGGCCTCGGACGACCCGGAGGCGGTGCAGCGGTTCTCGGACCGGATGCGGATCGAGGCGTCGCGGCTGAGCCGGCTGGTCAAGGAGATCATCGAGCTGTCCCGGCTGCAGGGCGACGACCCGCTGGAGAACCCCGGCCCGGTCGACGTCAACGCGGTCATCGAGGCGGCGGTGGACCGCTGCCGGATCGACGCCGAGGACCGCGACATCAAGATCGTGGTGAAGACCGAGCCGGAGCTCGAGGTGCTGGGCAGCGAGGACCAGCTGGCGATGGCGATCGGCAACCTGGTCGAGAACGCCGTCAACTACAGCCCGGACGGCACTCGGGTCGCGGTCGCCGCGCACCCGATCGGCGACCTGGTCGAGGTGACCGTGTCCGACCAGGGCGTCGGCATCCCGAGCGGCGACCTGGAGCGGATCTTCGAGCGGTTCTACCGCGTCGACCGGGCCCGCAGCCGGGAGACCGGCGGCACCGGCCTGGGCCTCTCGATCGTCAAGCACATCGCGTCGATCCACGGCGGTGACGTGCGGGTCTGGAGTGTCGAGGGCCAGGGCTCCACCTTCACCGTGAGACTTCCGTTGCGGCTCGACCCCGCTTCGGGACAGGCCGACTCCGCCAGCCAGGAGGAGGCGGCAACACACCTGACGCCTACCCCGTCAGGTCAGATCGCAAAGGAGACAGCTTCGTGACCCGAGTGCTGGTCGTCGAAGACGAAGAGAGCTACAGCGACGCGCTGTCGTACGTGCTGCGCAAGGAAGGGTTCGAGGTCGCCGTCGCGGAGACCGGCCCGGACGCGCTGGACGAGTACGACCGCGCCGGTGCGGACATCGTCCTGCTCGACCTGATGCTGCCGGGTCTGTCCGGCACGGAGGTCTGCCGGGCGCTCCGCAGCCGGGGCAACGTCCCGGTGATCATCGTCAGCGCCAAGGACACCGAGGTCGACAAGGTCGTCGGGCTCGAGCTGGGCGCGGACGACTACGTGACCAAGCCGTACAGCCCGCGCGAGCTGCTCGCCCGCGTCCGCGCCGTACTGCGGCGGGGGCAGGACGTCGAACTGCTGCCGGACACGCTCGAGGCGGGCCCGGTCCGGATGGACGTCGAACGGCACGTGGTGACGGTGTCCGGGGCCGAGATCCGGCTCCCGCTGAAGGAGTTCGAGCTGCTCGAGATGCTGCTGCGGAACACCGGGCGCGTGCTCACCCGGGGACAGCTGATCGACCGGATCTGGGGCGCCGACTACGTGGGCGACACCAAGACCCTCGACGTGCACGTCAAGCGGCTGCGCTCGAAGCTCGAGAAGGACCCGTCGAACCCGCAGCACCTGGTCACGGTGCGTGGTCTGGGCTACAAGTTCGAGTCCTGAGTCACACGCCCGCGGGTCGCAACGGCCCGTTGGGTTAGCTTAGGCTCTCCTTAGTTGAGGCCGAACTAAGGAGAGTCATCCATGTCCTGGTCCCGTAGCAAGGTCGTCAGTGCGGTCGGTGCCGTGCTGCTCGCCACGACCACGCTGGCCGCCTGCGGCAACGACGACAAGCAGGCCGAGTCGTCGGCCGGAGCGGCCGGTGCGGCACAGTCCGGGTTCCCGGTGACGCTGAAGAACACGTTCGGCGAGACGACCATCACCACGAAGCCGGAGCGGATCGTCACGCTCGGCTGGAACGCCCAGGACGTGGTCTACGCGCTCGGCGAGACCCCGGTCGGGATGCCGAAGGTCACCTACGGCCCCACCCCCGAGGGTGTCACCGCGTGGGACGCCGGCAAGTTCGACAAGTCGAAGACGACGCTGCTGGACACCGGCGACAAGTACCCGTTCGAGCAGATCGCGGCGCTGAAGCCGGACGTCATCCTGGCCCCGTACGAGGGCTTCGACGAGGCGACGTACAAGACCCTGAGCGGGATCGCGCCGACCGTCGCGTACCCGGGGGCGCCGTGGCAGACCACCTGGCAGGACCAGACGCTGCTGGTGGGCGAGGCGCTGGGCCGGAAGGCCGACGCGGAGAAGCTGATCACCGGGATCCAGGACAAGATCAAGCAGGTCGCGGCCGAGCACCCCGAGTTCAAGGACAAGACCATCACGGTCGGCTCGTTCGGCGCCGAGAACTACATCTACATGCCGGGCGACCCGCGGGTGCAGATCCTGAACGAGATGGGATTCAAGAACGCGCCGGGCGTCGAGGCGCTGGAGAAGACCAACGCGAAGAAGGAGTTCTCGCTGACGGTCAGCAAGGAGAAGGTCGCCGACGTCGACGCGGACGTGCTGATCGCGTACGTCGACGGGATCGGGACCCAGACGTTCCTGGCCGACCCGGTCTACTCGTCGCTCGAGGCGGTCAAGACCGGTGGCGCGTACCCGCTGCAGGACCAGCAGGTGATCTCCGGGATGAGCGCGGTCAGCGTGCTGAGCGTCCCGTGGGTCCTCGACAAAGTCCTCCCGGGCCTCTCGAAGGCAGCCTCGGCCCGCAAGGGCTGAACCCCCAAGCCCCGCCGGCCGGCTCGTCCACCTACGCCCGGCCCGCGCACCTGCGCCCCGCCCGCCCATCTGAGGGGTCAACCCCCGACCTTGCCGGTTGGCCCCTCGAAATCTCAGGGGCCAACCGGCAAGTGCAGGGGTCGACCCCTCAGAGGTTCAGACGGCGAACGGGCCGCCCCACGCCGGGGCGGCCCGTTTCGCTGTGTCGTTCGAGGCGGGGAGAGTTACTCGGCCGGGGCCGCGGACGGCGAGTAGTGGTCGTCGGTGAGGACCGGGATGTAGGTGGAGATCGGCGCCGCGGTGCCGAAGGTGATGGTCACGTTGACCATCTGGCCGGGCTTCGCGCCGGTCACGACGACCGTCGGCCCGCCGTCCTCGGCGCCCGGGGTCGGGGCCGACGGGGTCTCCGTCGGCGTGTCCGTCGGGGTGGCGGACGGGGTCGCGCTCGGGGACGCGCTCGGGGTCTCGGAGCCGGTGCCCGGCAGCAGCAGCGCGGAGTGGGGCGCGAGGTCGACCGGCTCCTTGATGCCCTCGAACGTGACCTCGGTGGGCTGGTCGCCGCCGGCCTGGCCGTCGGAGGTCCCGGGCGGGGCCTGCTTGATGCTGACCAGGGTGTCCGCGGTGTCGCCGTCGTTGACGATCACGCTGTGCAACTCGCCCTTGCCCTCGGCATCGGCCAGCACCAGCATGTTGCGGACCTTCAGCTGGCCGGACTCGACGTTGGTGCCCTCGGCGGCCTGGTACGGCTGCAGGGTCGGCGCGGAGAAGCTCGCGCTGCACGCCGCCAGCGCGATACTGAGAGTGGCGGCGGCACCCGCCAGCGCGGTACGCCGGGCGAACCGCGAGGACAACGTGATCGGCACTGGAATCCCTCTCGTGCAAGCTGTTTCGGGTCTGTCGGCACGGTGTGCGGCGACTGCGGACCGTCTGTGGATGCCGTCAGGCAGCGGCCTCCGGCGCACCACAGCGTAGCCC
The DNA here is from genome assembly GCF_040610875.1 of Kribbella sp. NPDC003505. NCBI lineage: Bacteria > Bacillati > Actinomycetota > Actinomycetes > Propionibacteriales > Kribbellaceae > Kribbella > Kribbella sp. NPDC003505. The sequence goes on from NZ_JBEXNA010000006.1 coordinate 193,853, forward strand.
TCGGGGTCGGCGAGCCGGACGCCGGGATGCCTCCGGAGGGGGTCCGCGGCGGTGTCCGGAGCAGCTCTGCGCGCGCGCACGAGGCATGCGGCCGAGCGTTTGTCAAGGCGAGATGTGGGCCCTGACCAGCGCAAACGCCCCAACCGGACCACCGACCGCGTGGTAGGATAGATCTTGGAAAGGGGCACTTCACACATGACTTTCACAGTCGGCGAGACGGTTGTTTACCCCAATCACGGAGCGGCCGTCATCGAGGACATCGAGACCCGTCAGATCAAAGGTGAGGACAAGACCTATCTGGTCTTGAGGATCGTCGCTCAGAACGACCTGGTCGTCCGGGTCCCCGCGTGCAATCTCGATCTCGTCGGCGTGCGTGACGTCGTGGATCAGGCCGGGCTGGAGCGCGTCTTCGACGTGCTGCGGGCACCGCACACGGAGGAGCCGACCAACTGGTCGCGACGTTACAAGGCGAACCTGGAGAAGCTGCACTCCGGTGACGTGCTGAAGGTGGCAGAGGTCGTCCGCGACCTGTGGCGCCGTGAGCGTGACCGCGGCCTGTCCGCCGGTGAGAAGCGGATGCTGGCGAAGGCTCGCCAGATCCTCGTCTCCGAGCTGGCCCTGGCCGAGCACACCAACGAGGACAAGGCCGAGGCCATCCTCGACGAGGTCCTCGCCTCCTAACAGCCGAACGCAGTCCGAAGCAGCTTCGTATGAGTAGCGCGGTCGTGATTCCCGCGGCCGGGCTGGGGCTGCGACTCGGTGGTGAGACCCCGAAAGCGTTTCGAGAGGTCGGTGGCGACTCGCTGCTGGTCCACGCGGTGCGTGGGCTGAAGGCAGCGGCCGCCGCCGACCTTGTCTGTTTCGTGGTCGCGGTGCCGGCCGGCTCCGAGGAGACGGTCGCCAAGGAGCTCACGCCGTACGTCGGGGACGCCCAGCTGCTCGTGGTGGCCGGCGGCGGTGAACGGGCCGACTCCGTGCGGGCGGCGCTGGACGTGGTGCCGGTCGACGGGATCGACTGCGTCCTGGTCCACGACGCGGCGCGGGCGTTCGTACCGGTCGAGGCGATCGAGCGGGTGGTCGCGGCGGTGCGAGGCGGCGCCGAGGCCGTCGTACCGGTGGTGCCGGTGACCGACACGATCAAGCGGGTCGGTCCGGCGGGTGAGGTGGTCGACACGCCCGACAGGTCGAGCCTGGTCGCGGTGCAGACGCCGCAGGGCTTCGCACCCGACGTACTGCGACGCGCGCATGCCGCCGGCGCGGACGCGGGCGTGACCGACGATGCGATGATGTGCGAGCGGCTCGGGGTGACGGTGCGGACGGTCGAGGGTTCGCCGGACGCGTTCAAGGTGACCCGGCCGCAGGACCTGCTACTGGCCGAGGCCCTGCTGGCGGAGAGGCGGCTCGGGTGAAACTCCCACGGGTCGGCAACGGGATCGACGTCCACCCGCTGGAGGAAGGCCGCCCGATGTGGCTGGCCGGCCTGCACTGGCCGGAGGAGACGTCCGGCCCGTCGGGTCATTCCGACGGCGACGTCGCGGCGCACGCGATCTGTGACGCGCTGCTCAGCGCGGCGCGGCTGGGCGATCTCGGCTCCAACTTCGGGACCGCCGAGCCCGAGTGGGCCGGAGCGTCCGGCGCGGCGCTGCTGGCCGAGGCGGCCCGGCGCGTCCGCGCGGCCGGCTTCGAGATCGGCAACGTGACCGTCCAGATCGTTGCCAACCGCCCCCGCTTCGCCGCCCGCCGCGAGGAGGCGGAGAAGGCCCTGAGCGCCGCCTGCGACGCCGAGGTGTCGGTCAGCGCCACCACCACCGACGGCTTGGGCCTCACCGGCCGAGGCGAAGGCATCGCCGCCCTCGCCACAGCGCTCATCTACTGACCCGGGGACGGCACGTCGACGGGGTCGGGGGAGAAGCGGGCGGCGCGGGGGTCGAGTTCGTTGCCGAGGCGCTGGGTGAGTGGTGTGTAGAGCTCGGGGCGGCGGCCGCGGAGCCAGCGGCGGCCGGTTGCCAGCGGCACCAGATCGAGGTCGAGGTCGGCGGTGACGACGGCCTCGTCGGGGACCGGGGTCTCCGCGACGATCCGGCCGTACGGGTCGAGGATCATGCTGTTGCCGGTGCGGACCTCGTCGTCGTCCCGGCCGACCCCGTTGCTGAACAGCACGAACAAGCCGTTGTCGTGGGCCCGCGCCGGCAGCCACCGCATCAGCCACCCGCGCCCGCTCGGACCGTTGAACGCCGCTTCGACCGCCGCAGGATCTGCCACGCGATTTTCCCAGACCGGCAACGGGATCGGCTTCATCCCGTACGGACTGCGCGAGTCGGTCCCGCCGGTCTGATGCGGCGCGAGCAGCACGGTTGCGCCGAGCAACGCGGTGATCCGGACGTTCTCGACCAGGTTGTTGTCCCAGCAGATCAGCACGCCGGCCCGGAACCCCCACGGCGTGTCGAACACCGTGTACGTCGACCCGCTCGCGATCTCCTCGTGCTCGAACGCGTGCAGCTTGCGGTGCACCTCGACCCGTCCGTCCGGCAGGCAGACGGCGTACGCGTTGAACAACGTGCCGTCGGCATCTTCCAGGAACCCGACGCCGATCCCGGCCCCGAGCTCCTTGGCCAGAGCAAGCACCCGGCCGACCAGCGGCCCGTCGGCTGGCTCGGCGAGTTCCCGCAGCCGTGACGGCGGATGGTTCCGGAGATGCCAGTAGCCGAGCAGGCACATCTCCGGGAACACGATCAGCCGGGCGCCGTCGCCGACTGCGTCCCGGGCCAGCCGCTCGACGGTGGCGAAATTGGCGGCGGGGTCGTCGGGGGTCGGCTCGAACTGGACAACGGCTGCGCGGAAGGACGTCATGTCCCTATCGAAACGCGCAGGCATCTATGACGTCCAATAGTCGTTCGGGTCGATTCCATATCCTGGGGTTATGGATCTCCGTTTGCTCCGGGCGTTCGTCACGGTGGCCAGGCTGCGGACCTTCGGTGCCGCGGCCGCGGAGCTGTCGACCAGCCAGCCGGCGCTGACCAAGCAGATCCAGGTGCTGGAGCGCCGGGTCGGCGCGATGCTGTTCGACCGCGGCCGTCACGGCGCCCGGTTGACCCCGGCCGGTGAGCTGCTGCTTGCTGACGCTCTGGAGTTGCTGGACCGCTCGGAGGCCTTCGAACGACGGGCTGCGCAGGTGGCCTCCGGGGCCGAGGGATCGTTGGCGATCGGGTTCGGTCTGTCCGGGATCGAGCTGGCCCCGCGGGCGGTGGCACTGTTCCGGAGCCGGTGGCCGGGAGTGACGATCTCGCTCGAGGACATGTCGTCGGCGAGTCAGTGCGAGCGGCTGCTCGCGGGCAGCCTGCACATCGGGTTCGTCCGGCTGCCGGTGCCCGCGGGGCTCGAGCACCTTCGGTTACGACGGGACCGGCTCGCCCTCGCCGTACCGGCCGATCAGGAGCTGCCACGCGATCTCGTCGGCTGGATCGACGCACGGCCGCTCGTCCGTCTCACACCGGGCCGCGGGCCGGGGCTGACGGCGCAGATCAACACGCTGTACGCCGAGCTTGGTTGCCACCCGCAAATACTTCAGGAAGCCGGTGACCTGCAGACCGTCCTCGCTCTGACCGCGGCCGGCGTCGGACCCGCCGTCGTACCGCAGACCGCGGAGCGGATCGCTCCGCCCGAGATCCGCCTGGTCCCACTTCCCGGCCGTGCCGCGACCTGGTGGACCGGCGCTGCCTGGGCCACCAGGACCCCGCTCACGGAACGCTTCGTGAAAGCCGCCGCCGAGGTCGCACGAGCCTAGCGCCGACGGGGCAACGGCGGCAGCTCGTACGAGTCCAGCCAGGCGGCGAAGAGGTGCCGCAGCGCCTCCTCGTCCGGGCTGAACGTCGTGGCGAGCGCGATGAACTCCGCCGTGGTGACCGACCCGTGCCGGTGCGTCTTGGTCCAGGTGCGGAGCAGCTCGAAGAACGCGTCGTCACCGAGGTGGTTGCGCAGCGCGTGCAGCGTGATCGCGCCGCGCTTGTACAGGCGGTCGTCGAACATCAGGTCCGGCCCCGGATCCGACAGCATCAGGTCCTGCGGCAGACCCTTCAACCGCGAGTACGCCTTGGCCACCTGCTGACCCGCGGTCAGCCCGCGCGACTCCTCCGACCACAGCCACTCGGCGTAGCAGGCGAAGCCCTCGTTCAGCCAGATGTGCTGCCAGTTCGCCGGCGTCAGGCTGTTGCCGAACCACTGGTGCGCCAACTCGTGCGCGACCAGCCGCTCCGAGCCGTTCCGCCCGTCGACGTGGTTGCTGCCGAACACCGAGATGCCCTGCGCCTCGAGCGGGATCTCCAGCGGGTCGTCGGTCACCACGACCGTGTACCCGCCGAACGGGTACGGCCCGAACAGCCGGCAGAACAGCTTCATCATGTCCTGCTGCCGCCCGAAGTCGTGCCGGAACTCGCGGATCCGGCCGGCCGGCAGCACGCCGCGGATCGTCACCGGCGACGCCGCCAGGTCCACCTCGTCGTACCGGCCGATCTGCACGGTCGCGAGGTACGTCGCCATCGGCGCCGCCTGGTCGAACACCCACGTCGTACGGCTCGCCTTCACCCGGCGGGACACCAGCCGCCCGTTCGCGACCACCTGGTACGGCGAGTCGGTGGTGATCGAGATGCGGTAGTGCGCCTTGTCGCCGGGGTGGTCGTTGCACGGGAACCAGGTGGCCGCGCCGCTCGGCTGGCTGGCGACGATCACGCCCTCGGTGAGCTCCTCCCAGCCGAGCTCGCCCCACGGGCTGTCCTCGGGCCTCGGGTTGCCGCCGTACTGGATGTCGACCGAGAACTCGGCGCCGTCCGGGATGTTCGCGGTGACGAAGAGCTTGCCCGCGCGCTGGGTGAAGCGCTGCGGGCGGCGGCCGTTCACCGACACCTTCGACACCCGCAGGCCGGACAGGTCGAAGCTGAACCGGGACAGCCGCTCGGTGGCGAACGCCGTGATGGTCGCCTTGCCGGTCAGCCGGTTGCTGTTGACGCGGTAGTCGAGGTCCAGGTCGTACGACTCGACGTGGTAACCGGGGTTCCCGTGGGTGGGCACATACGGGTCAACCATCAGCCCTGCCACGGAGCGCTGTGCTGCCATGGCGCAATGGGGTTCCCGGCCCAGCGCGTACCCGCCGGCACACCTTCACCACGCATCACGAGCGACACCGGGCCGATGGTAGCGCCTGCTCCTACCGCGGCGGCCGGGAGGACGATGCCGTGCGGGCCGAGGGTCGCCCCGGGGCCGAAGGTGACTGTGTTCATGGAGAGAACTCGATCATGAAAAAGGTGCGTCTGCAGCACGCAACCGCGATTCACCGTGGCGCCGTCGCCCAGGGTGACCAGATCCGCCTCGGGTAACCAGTACGTCTCACACCAGACGCCCTTGCCGATCTTCGCTCCGAGTGACCGCAGCCAGAGGTTGAGCACCGGCGTCCCGGCGGCGGCGTTCGCGAACCAGGGCGCGGCGACGAGCTCGACGAAGCTGTCGACCACCTCGTTGCGCCAGACGAACGAGCTCCACAGCGGATACTCGACGGCTCTCGTCCGGCCGACGATCAGCCACTTGGCGACCGTCGCCATCCCGCCCGCGACGACGCCGGCGGTGAGGACCACCGCGCCGGACAGCAGCATCGTCCACCACGGCCCGAGCCAGAGGTCCAGCGCCTGCAGCGCGAACAGCACGCCGAGCGCGATCAGCACCGTGCACATCATCGGGACGAACCGGCACAGCTCGACCAGGGCGCGCGCCACCTTGAGCTTGTACGGCGGGTTGAACGTCCGGCTCTGGTCACCCGCGACGGCCTGGCGGCGCAGCTTCACGGGCGGCGAGCCGAGCCACGACGTACCGGCCTTGGACTTCTTCGGCGCCGCGGACAGCACCGCGACCAGGCCGTTCTTCGGCACGCTGCGGCCGGGCGCGGTCATCCCGGAGTTCCCCAGGAAGGCGCGCTTGCCGACCTTCGCGCCGGCCACGTGCAGCCAGCCGCCGCCGAGCTCGTACGACGCGATCATCGTGTCGTCGGCGAGGAACGCACCCTCGCCGACGGTGGTCATCTTCGGCAGCAGCAGGACCGTCGACGCCTCGACGTCGCGGCCGATCTTCGCGCCCAGCGTTCGCAGCCACCACGGCGTCAGCAGGCTCGCGTACAGCGGGAAGAGCAGCGTCCGCGCCGAGTCGAGCAGGCGCTCGGTCGCCCAGACCTGCCACCCGATCCGGCTGCGGACCGGGTAGTGACCGGGCTTGATCCCGATACCGAGCAGCCGGACGCCGGCCAGCGTGAGGACCGCGATGGTGGCGAAACCGACCAGCGTCATCAGCGGCACCGCGCCGAGGGCGTGCAGCGCCGCATCCTGCAGGTCCTGCGTGCCGCGCACCGCGTTCCCCAGGACCGCGAACGCCGCGGCCGCACCCGCGACGGGGATCAACGACATCGCGGCCGACTGGGCGCCGTACGCCGCGACCCACCACGGAGCGCGGGCGGGACGGTGGTCGGGCCACGGGTGCCGTGCGCGGCCGATCCGCGCCGCGGGGGAGCCGGACCAGCGTTCGTTCTCAGGCACCTTTCCGGACACAGCCGAGCCGGCCATGATCTCGGCGTTGCGGCCGATCTCCGCGCCCGGGAGCAGCGTGCTGCGGGAGCCGACGACCGCCTCCGCGCCGACGGTGACCGGGCCGATGTGCAGCTGGTCGCCGTCGATCCAGTAGCCGGCCAGATCGACCTCCGGCTCGATCGAGGCGCCGCGCCCCATGGTGAGCATGCCGGTCACCGGCGGCAGCGTGTGCAGGTCGACGCCGCGGCCGATCTTCGCGCCGAGCGCGCGGGCGTAGTACGCGATCCAGGGCGCGCCTGCGAGATTGGCGGCGCCGGCCGCGTCGGCGAGGTTCTCCGCCGCCCAGAGCCGGACGTGGACGGTGCCGCCGCGCGGGTACGTCCCGGGTTTCACCCCCCGCAGCAGGATCCGGGCGCCGATCACCGCAATCCCCATCCGGCCCGCGGGGCTGATCAGGATCAGCCAGCCGGCCAGGATCCACCACCAGGACACGGTCCGCGCCCACGGGAGCGGGTCGATCAGTGCGGCGAGGAGGTTGTTGAGCGTGAACAGGTAGACCAGCCAGCGGAGGCCGACCACGGTCTGCAGGATCAGCGTCAGCCCGGTCTGCAGGACCTGCGTGCCCTTCGGGGTCGGCCGGATCTCGCGGACCTCGACCGGCTCGAGCGCGACCGGCTGGACGTCGTCGAGCCGGTCGGCCAGCGCGCCGAGGCGCGGGTACTCGTAGATGTCGCCGACGGTGACTTCCGGGTACCGCTCACGCAGGGCGGACACGAGCTGCGCCGCGGCGAGGCTGCCGCCGCCGTGCAGGAAGAAGTCGTTGTCGGCGCCGGTGACCTTGGCGCCGAGGACCTTCGTCCAGCGCTCGGCCAGCCAGCCCGCCGTACCGTCGAGGTCCGCGGCCGGGCCTTCGCTGTCCATACCGGCCAGCGGCCAGGGCAGCGCGTTCCGGTCGACCTTGCCCGATGTCCTGGTCGGAAGGGTGTCGACGATCGCCAGCAGCGGTACGAGCGCGGCAGGCAGCTCCTCCCGGAGCCGCGTGGTGGCCTTGGCGGTCTCGAACGACTCCGGATCGTCCGGTACGACGTACCCGACGAGGAGCTGATTGCCCGCGGCGCTGTTGCGTACGGCGGCCGCCGCGCCGGAGACACCAGGGAGCGCCTGCAGGGCGGCGTCGACCTCGCCGAGCTCGATCCGCCGGCCGCCGAGCTTGACCTGCTCGTCGGCCCGGCCCTGGAACAGCAGGCCCAGTGGGTCGGACCGGACCAGGTCGCCGCTGCGATACGCGCGCTCCCAGCCGAGCGTCGGCATCGGGGCGAACTTCTCGGCGTCCTTGACCGGGTCCAGGTACCGGGCCAGGCCGACGCCGCCGATGATCAGCTCGCCGATCTCACCGTCCGCGACTTCGTTGCCTGCAGCATCTACTACGGCCAGGTCCCAGCCGTCCAGCGGCAGGCCGATCCGCACCGGCCCTTCACCGGTGAGCTGGGCCGCGCACGCGACGACGGTGGCTTCGGTCGGGCCGTAGGTGTTCCAGACCTCGCGGCCGTCGACGGCCAGCCGCTCGGCCAGCTCCGGCGGGCACGCCTCGCCGCCGAAGATCAGCAGCCGGACCTGGTCGAGCGCGTCCGGCGGCCAGAGCGCGGCGAGCGTCGGCACGGTCGAGACGATGGTGATGCCCTGGGCAACCAACCAGGGACCGAGGTCCATACCGGTACGGACCAGTGAGCGGGGTGCGGGCACCAGGCAGGCGCCGTGCCGCCAGGCCAGCCACATCTCCTCGCAGGACGCGTCGAACGCGACGGACAGGCCGGCCAGGACGCGGTCGTCGGGCCCGATCGGCTCGCTCTGCAGGAACAGCCGGGCCTCGGCGTCGACGAACGCGGCCGCCGAGCGGTGCGTGACCGCCACACCTTTCGGTACGCCGGTCGAGCCGGAGGTGAAGATGATCCAGGCGTCGTCGGCCGGCTCGGGACCGGCTGCGCCGCGCGGCGCGCCGGTCGTGCTCGTGGCGTCCATGCGGGCGGAGTACGGGTAGTCGAAGGCGCCGTTGGCCGCGTCGTTGTCGGCGAGCGGCGGCTGGTACGGGCGGGTGAGGGTGAGCTCGAGCTCGTCACCGACAGTGGCCGCGACGGATGCCTCCCCGAAGACCAGCTCGGCGCGCTCGTCCGGGTCGTCCGCGTCGACCGGGACGTACGCGGCGCCGGCCTGCAGGGTGCCGAGAATCGCGACGTACAGGTCGTTGTGCCCGGACGAGATCCGGATGCCGACCCGGTCTCCCGGTCCGATCCCCGCCGCGGTCAGCCGGGCGGCGAACTTGGTGGTCTGGGCCAGCAGTTCGCGGTAGCTGAGGCTGACGCTGCCGTCGTCCAGCGCCGGCTCGTCGGCGAACTGTCCGGCCGTCTCCTCGAACACCTGCACCAACGTCCGCGCCGCCGTCGCCAACTTCCCGCGTCGCAACGTCACGGCCGGATAATACGCCGCCCGATTACCACTCCGATAACCCGAAGCGAACAGTGGGTGCGTCCATCAACCGCTTGTTCACGACGCGGTGGAACGGATCAGTTACATCACCAGGTCGGCCGAAACCGCGAACGTGTCACATGCCTTGTTCTCACCGATGTTGAAACCGTTCTGGATCCAGAAGCCCTGGCTGGTCGCCAGACCGTGCGTCCGCTCGTCCTCGGGGGTGCTCGGCGACTCTCCGAAGCTGTTGCTGGACTGCTCCTTGAACTCGTCCAGCCGGTCCGTCAAGGGGTACGACTTCGCGACCGCCTTGCTGAACACGCCGCCGAAGCACGACGCCTGCAACTCGTTGCGCCGCGAGCTCTCCAGCTTCTCCTCCGGGTGGTCCTGCAGATAGGCCATGCGGGCGTAGAACAGCCCCGTGACGCCTTGGACGTGGTGACCGTACTCGTGCGCGATCGTCATCAGGTAGGCCAGGTCCTGCTGCGGCCCGAAAGCACGGTTCATCTGCTTCACGTCGACGTACATCACCTGGTTGCCGTAGCAGTAGAACGCCAGCACCCGCCCGGACAGCGGCTGGAAGTTACCGCACGCGGTCGTCACCGGCTGGTCGAAGACGACCAGCCCCGGGTCCGGCTTGTCCTGCCCGAGTTCGTGGAAGGCCGGGCGCCACGCGTCGTTCAGGCACTTGAAGAGGCGCTGGTAGTAGACCTTCTGCGCCGCCAGGCTGGCGCTGCCGAGGTTGGCCGCCGGGCAGTTCTGCTGCGGCAGCGGACCGGTGCGGTAGACGTCGGCATTCAGCAGGAAGTCCTCGGCGGTGCCCTTCTCCGGGGTGGTCGTGGGCGTCGGCACGATCGACGGGCCACTCACCGTGGGCTCTGCCGTCGTCGAGTCGCTGCCGCTGGAGCCCAGCAGCGCGGCCAGCACTGCCACGGACACGCCGATGAAGGTGAGGAGTATGAAGCTGAGCAGGATCAGCCGCAGCGGGCCGCCCCGCTTACGCGGCGGCTGGAACCCGTTGAACTGGCCCGGACCGCCGTAATACGGCTGCCACTGGGGCGGGTACTGCTGGCCCGCGTACGGCGCGCCTTGCGGAGGGCCCTGCATCGGCCCTGGTCCGTACTGGCCCTGCCGCGGCGGCCACGGTGCGGACTGCGGAGGGGGCAGGACACCGGGCGGCGGGCCGACCGGCCTGCCCTGCGGTGTGCCCTGCGGCGGTCCGCCGTAGCCGTACGGGCTGCTCACGCTCTGGCCTCCATGTGGTCGGTCGGTCGAGTTCGCTGCACGAACCGGCACGAGACTACTCTCGACCCATGTCACCGAAGCGCCGCCTCCTCACGGCTGCCCTGCTGATGCCCCTGACCGCCCCACTGGTCGTTGCTCTCGGCATGCTGCCTGCCCAGGCCGGGTCCCAGGCCGACGACCAGATCACGGCGTACTCCGCGGACGCGACGCTGACCAAGGACGGTGAGCTGCAGGTCAAGGAGACGGTCGACCTGACCGCAGGCGGTACGACGTTCAGCCGCACGCTGGCCGATCGGGTCCGGTCCGACGCCGAGCGCGACCGGACGTACGAGCTGAAGGACGTCTCCGCGACCGTCAACGGGCAGCCCGCCCAGGGCTTCCGGAACGAGAGCACCGACGACGGCCGGAAGCTGACGGTGAACGTGTCCGGGCAGTCGAAGATCGTCTACAGCTACACCGTGGACAACGTGGTCGCCGACTCGATCGACGGCCGCCAGGTGAGCTGGCCGATCGTGCAGGGCTTCGGCACGTCGATCCCGAAGGCCGAGCTGAGCGTCGGCGTCCCGTTCGCGACCTGGGTGACCTGCTTCGCCGGCCGCGCCGGGTCGAGCATGCCGTGTACGTCGTCCCAGCTGGGCGAGTCGGCCGCGCTGGAGATCGAGCAGAACGGCGTACCCGCCGGTGGCCGGGTGACCTTCCTGACCGGGCTGAGCGACCAGGCCGGCGTGCAGCCCAACGCGCAGTACTCCACCCGCTGGTCGCTGGGACGGGCGTTCACCGTGGACACGACCACCGGCGGTCTGGCGGTGCTGGTGTTCGGGCTCGGGCTCCTCGGTGCGGTCGGCCTGTGGTTCTTCCGCGGCCGGGACGCCGCGAAGGTCGGTGACGGCGCGCCGGAGCGTCCGGTGCTCGACGGCGCCGACGGCCCGCAGTTCGCCGCGCCGGACGGCATCCGGCCGGGCCAGGTCGGCACCGTGGTGGACGAGACGGCCGACGTCGTCGACATCACCGCGACTCTGCTGGACCTTGCTGTGCGCAACTACTTGACCATCGTCGAGCAGCCGCGCGAGTCGCACTTCGGCAAGCTGGACTGGGAGCTGCAGCGGCTGCACCCGGGCGGCCCCGAGCTGCTGGCCTACGAGAAGGCCTTGCTGGACGCGGTGTTCGCCGACGGCGACAAGGTGCTCGTCTCCGCGCTCGGACCGTCGCTGCGGCCGCGGCTGAACCTGGTCCGCGAGCAGCTGTACGCCGACGTCGTCACGCAGGGCTGGTTCAACAACCGTCCGGACGCGGTCCGGAACCGGTGGACCACCGCGGGCGTGGTGCTGCTCGGCGCGGGCGTCGTACTGACCATCGTGCTCGCGATCGTCAGCAAGTTCGCCCTGGTCGGTCTCGCTGTCATGGCGGCCGGTCTGGTGCTCGCGCTCGTCGGTCAGGCCGCGCCGGCCCGCACCGCGCGCGGTGCCGCCGTGCTGGGCCGGGTCGCTGGTCTGCAGCACTACCTGGCCAACGGGTCGTCGGCCGACCTCCCGGACAGCCACCGGCTCGAGTTCGCGTCCCGCTGCCTGCCGTACGCCGCTGTGCTCGGCCTGACCGAGAAGTGGGCGCTGGAGATCGCTGCGACCGATGACGACGACGACCCCGACGCAGGTATCGGCTGGTACTCCGGGCCGGAGAACTGGCACCTGTCCGACATCGGGGAGTCGCTCAGCAACTTCGTGACGTCGTTCGGGGGTTCGCTGACCACCGCCCGCCGGCTCTTCGGCTGACGGGCGGCGGTCGCCGTACCGCGGTGTAGGCCCTGTCTGGTAATCCATCGCCTACTGCGGGGTACTGCGCTGAATCACCAGACAGGACCTAGTTCACCCGGACGTCGGCCGCGGTGAAGGTGTTGCAGGAGTCCGGCTTCTTGCTGTTGTAGCCGGCGATCGACCACTGGTAGTTGCTGACCCGGTTGCCGTGGTCGTGCACCCGCGGCCGGGCGTAGTCGTCACCCGAGTGCGAGATCAGGAACTTCCAGTTGTTCAGCAGCACGCCGTTCATCGGGACGTACGCCGCGTTCGCGCCGAGGTAGACCGCGCCGAGACAGGTCGCCTGCAGCTCGCGCCGGCGGCTCTCGGTCAGCTTCTGGTTCGGCGTCATGCTCTGCTGCCGCGACATCGACGCGGCGAGGATCCCGCTCAGCTTCTGGACGTGATGGCCGTACTCGTGGACGAAGTTGTTCAGCATGATCGCCCGGGTGTAGACCGGGTTGCTCTTGTAGTACGCGTTGTCGCGGCTGAACGGCAGGTAGATGGTCTCGTTCGCGGTGCAGTACGCCGCCCGCGCGCTGCGCTGGATGCCACAGGGCGAGGGGATCTTGCCGACGTACACCACGGCCTTCGGGTTGCGGAACGGGAGGTTCGCCTTCTTCATCGCGAGCCACCAGGTGCGGTTCAGGCAGGGCAGCAGGCGGTTGTAGTACTGCTGTGCCGCCGCGACGGTGACCGGTGCGAACGGCGGCTCCGCGCACTTCGACGCGGCGACCGGGCCGATCGAGTACAGCCGGCTGCCCTTGACGACCTCGTCGACCGTCGGGCCGCGCGGCGTCGACGGGGACGGGCTCTCCGAGGGCGTCTGGGACGGGGTTTCCGAGGACGGCGCCGTCGTCGGTGTCTGCTTCGCCTCGGGCTCGCCGCCGCTGAGGCCGCGGACGAGGAGCGTGACGCCGCCGCCGACGACCAGGACCGCGAGCACGACCAAGCCGATCAGCAGCGCGCGGGACATCTTCTTCTTGCGCCGCCGCCGGCCGCCCGGTGGCTGCGGAATCGGGATCGGCGGGTACTGCCAGGTCGGGGACTGCTGGACCGGCTGGCCCATCGGACCGATCTGGTTGCCTCCCTGCGGGGCGGCGTGGCGGGGGCCGGACTGCTGCTGCGGTGGGAGGGCGTTGCTCCACGGGGAGGCCGGCTGCCGGCTCTGTCCGTCCTGCGGGCCCCAGAGGTAAGAGCCTTCCGAGTGCGGCCCGCTCTGCTGCGGCCGAGCCGGCTGCTGCGAAGGCGAAGCCTGCCAAGCACTCGACTCCGACTGCCCCGTCGCCGACCACCCCGCCCCACCCGGCCCGCCGGACTGGGGAGCCGACTGCTGCGGGCTCGACTGCCACGGGCTGGTTGCGGGAGGCCCCGGCGGGGTCGACCCGGACTGCCAAGAACCAGGCTGACCCGACTGCCCAGCATCAGGCTGCGATGCATTCGGCCGCCCGGACCCCGACCCACCAGCCCCGCCCTGCACCGCGCCACCCTGCGCCGAACCGGACTGGCCTGGGCCCGAGTGCCCGGGGCCCGACTGCGGCCGGCTGCCCCACGAAGGACCGGGCTGACCCGGACCTGGTTGACGCGGTCCGCCCTGTGCCGGTCCGCCCTGTCCCGGTCCGCCCTGTGCCGGTCCGCCCTGTGCCGGGCCGGCCCAAGGGGAGGTGGACTGGCCTGGGGCGGGCTGGTCGGGGTGTTCTCGGCGGTTGGGGTCCCAGCCGCCGTCGAACCAGTTGTTGGCGGGTTGTTCGGACTGGCCCGGGTTGCCGAACTCCCGCTTGGCGTCGGTGTCGCCGGTCCACCAGGTGGCCGGCTGACCCTCCCCACGGCCCTGCTCACCGGGAACGTCCCCACGAGGTCCGCCCTCGTTGTCCCGGGAGCCGAACCACCCACGACCTTGGTCCTGACCGGGAACGGGCTCCTGCGGGCGGCCCGGCTGATCGTCAGCCGGGTCGCTCCCCGGGGGCTGGTTCCTGTTGTCCGACATCGATGCTCCTCACGACCTTGCTTCCTACAGCGCGTTGGTGGGGCGCCGAAGCCGCCTCCCCCCGGACATACTCTGCGCGATCCGGATCCACCAGGCTAGCTATCTCGGCCGGTCGCCCCGAACTGGACCGCTCTCGCCCCTCATTGCACCTTGGCGGCAGGTGCGACGAAGGTGTTGCAGGCGCTCGGGTTGCGGGCGTTCCACCCGCGGGTCGCCCAGTACTGGTGGTTGTTCGCGTCGCCGTGGTCGTTCGCGTCGTCGGTCACGTGCCCGATCAGCCAGCGCCACTGGAACAGCGACTGCCCGGTGATCGGGTAGCTGCGCCGGTTCGCGCCGATGAAGATGTCGGAGAAGCAGGACGCCTGGAGTTCGAGCCGCCGGCTGTCCTGCAGTTCCATCGCGTACGTCGGCCGCTCGTACCGGATCCGCGCGTAGGCCTGCAGGATTCCCATGTTGTTCTGGACGTGGTGCCCGTACTCGTGGGCGAACTGGTGCAGCATCCACATCCGCGCCCACACCTTCTGGTAGCTCTGCGGGTAGCGGTTGTAGTTGCCGATGTCCTCGGTGAGGTTCATGTAGATGGTGTCGGTGGTGCCGCAGAAGAACGGCGGCCCGGAGTCGCTGTTGGTCCCGCACGGCGTCGTGATGCTGCCGCTGAACACCTGCACCTTCGGCGCCCGGAACCGCCCGCCGGCCTTGGTCACCAGCGGCGCCCAGGCTCGGTTCAGGCAGCCCACAAGGTTCTTGTAGTTGGCCCGCGCACCGGCCACAGTGCTCTGCCGTGCCTTGGACTCCTTGCAACTCACCGAGGCCATTGCACCGGCCTTGTACAACCTGTTGCGCAGCACCAGGTCGCTGTCGGTCGGACCGGGATTGGTCGTCGGCTTGCTGGTCGCGGTCGTGGTCGACCGCGAAGTGGTCGGCCGTGGTGCCTGCGTGGTCGGCCGGGTGGTCGGCCGGGTGGTGGTCGGCTCGGCGCTGGTCGGGCTGGCGGACGGCTTCTGCGTCGGCTCGTTGGTCGGGCTGTACGACGTCGTGGTGGTCGGTTCCGCGTACGACGGATCGCCGTTGTGCTCGAGCGCCAACGACACGATCCGGAGCCCGATCACACCGACCACGAGCACACCGAGCAGCACGAACACGGCGATCAGCCCGCCGCGCCCCTTCTTCGGCGGCTTCGGTCCGCCAGGCGGAGCACCCCAGCCGAACTGCGGCTGCCCGGGTCCCGGGAGCGGCTGCCCCTGGAACGACTGTCCGTGGAACGGCTGCCCAGGAAACGGCTGCCCAGGAAACGGCTGCCCGGGAAACGGCTGCCCCTGGTACGGCGAACTCTGGTACGGCGGGCCCTGGGGTGGCCCTTGTGGCGGGCCAGGCGGGCGACCAGGAGGCGGTGTGCCGCCGTACCCCGGCCCTTGCTGCCAGGGCGGAGGCGGCTGCTGCGGCGGGTACTGCTGCCCGGGCGGTGGTCCCCATTGGTTGCCTGACACACCTGGGACGCTACCGGAGCCAGGGCTCAACTTACTCGGGCAGGCGAGGCGGACCAGGTGTTGCAGCTGGCCGGGTTACGGCTCTGGAAGGCCTCGCGGCTCCAGGCTCCGTGGTTGGTGGTGCTGCCGTGGTCCCGCGGGTACGGCGGCCGGTCGCCGCTGTTGTTCACGTCGTACAGCCACATCTGGTACGCGTACCCGGTGATCCCGTAGCTGGCGCGGTTGGCGCCCAAGAACACGTTGCCGAGACAGGAGGCCTGCAGTTCGAGCCGTCGGCTCAGCTGCAACGCTCCGGCGGCGGACGCGTCGTACCGGAGCTTCTCGTAGGCCACGCCGAGCCCGGTCATCCACTGCACCGCGTGCGCGTACTCGTGCGCCATGGTGAAGGTGCCGACCATCCGGCCGAACGTCGGGTTCTGCTGGTAGAACGTGACGATCGACGGTGACTCCATATAAATGGTGTGCGTCGTCGGGCAGTAGAACGAGCGCCCGACCCCGCTGCCGCACGGTGTCGTAACAGAGCCGCCCCAGACGATCAGTCCGGGTGACCGGTAGCGGCCGCCGGACGTGGCGACCTGCTTGGGCCAGGCGCGGTCGAGGCAGGTCTTGATCGCTTTGAAGTAGGCCGACGACTGTGAGCCGTTGCCGAGCCCGGTCCGGGCCTGCTTGCAGTTGACCGTCCGCATCGCACCGGTCTTGTACAGCCGGTGGGTCGCGTTGAACGTCGCCGGGCTGACGGTCTGCACCGGCTTCGGCGGGGTGACCTTCGTCGTCGTGGTCGTTGCCCGAGGCGGCGGAGCGACGGTCTTCGACGGCACGGTGGTGGCCGGGACAGAGGTTGTTGCCGGCTCAGGGGTTGCGGACTCGGTGGCGACCGGCACGGTCGCGGCCGGTCCGTCGTTGCCCTGTGTGAGTTTCACAACCAGGAACACGCCACCGGCCGCGACCACGGCGAGGAGTGCGACGACGAGCAGCGCCGCACCGCCGGACTTCTTCCGGGGCGGCTGCGGTGGCAACGGTCCCCATCCGTACTGCGGGCCGGGCGGCGGCGGAGGCGCGTAGTACTGCGGGGGCACGGAGTACTGCGGCGGGGGACCGCCCTGGTAGCCCTGCTGCGGCGGCGGGCCGTATTGACCGGGTCCCGGTCCCCATTGGTTGCCTGACACTCCCCAGACGCTATCGTGCCCGGTGTCAACCTGACCCTCTCTCTACGGTGTGATTGGGCGATGCGTCTACGTCTCCTCGGGCTATCCCTGTGTGCCCTCGGCCTGCTCGGCCTGTCCACTGTCCCAGCCGGTGCGAGCAGCGCCGCGGCCGCGGACGCAACCAGCGCCGCCGCCGACCCGGTGGTGACCAACTACGACAGCCAGGTCCGGGTCGAGCGCGACGGCCTGCTCCGGGTCGCCGAGACCTGGAAGCTCAGCAATGTGAACGGGACCTTCACCCGGTTCATCGTCACGCGGGACCACCTGCCCGACGACATCGACCACGTCCAGGAGATCGGCGACCTGACGGTCAAGGCCGGCGGCCAGGACAAGAAGGCCGAGCTGAAGACCGAGGGCGACGTCACGTCGATCGCCGTCCCGGACGTCAGCAGCGGTACGACGCAGCTCGACTTCACGTACACCGTGAAGGGCGCGGTGGCGAAGACCCTGGACGGCACCGAGGTGCGGTTCGCGCCGCTGACCGGGATCAGCCTCCCGATCCAGGCCGCGAACGTGGTCTTCAGCGTCCCCGAGGTCTCGCACGTCTCCTGCTTCGCGGGCCCGATCGACAGCAACATCCCGTGCTCGCTGGCGCAGATCGGCGAGACCTCCGGCCCGACCTTCCAGCAGACCGCGCTGCCGCCGGGCAACACGGTCCGGATGGCCGTCGGCTTCCCGAAGGGACAGATCGCCGACAACTCGATCATCGAGTACCGGCACACCTTCAAGCGCGCCTTCTCCACCGACGCGGCACAGCTGATCACCGCGCTGGCGGTGCTGCTGCTCGGCGCGATCGCGCTGTTCGCGTTGTACCGGCTGCGCGGCCGCGACCAGGTCGACCCGCGCCGCGTCGTACCGGCGTCGCTGTTCAGCCTCGGCACCGACGCGCGGATCGACTTCACGCCGCCGTCCGACCTGCGCCCCGGTGAGGTCGGCACGCTGATCGACGAGCGGATCGACCCGGTCGACGTCACCGCGACGATCATCGACCTGGCCGTCCGCGGTCATCTGACGATCACCGAGCTCGAGCACAGCACCGAGTTCGCGCGGCCGGACTGGGAGCTGCGCCGGGTGTCGAGCGCACCCGCGGAGGAACTGCAGCGGTACGAGAACGTCCTGATCCGCGCGATCTTCGGCGACGCCGACTCGGTGCTGGTCTCGGAGCTGGGCAAGCAGGTCCGCGCGAACCTGGAGCAGGTCCAGGACGCCCTGTACGACGGCGTGGTCAAGCGCGGCTGGTTCACCGAGCGCCCGGACCGCACTCGGTCGCTGTGGGCAACGATCGGTATCGCGACCACGGTCGTCGGTGTGGTCGCCACCGTCCTGCTGGCCCTGCTGACGACCTGGGGCCTGCTCGGTCTGGCCATCACGCTGGTCGGCGTCGGCCTGCTCGTGGTCGGCCGCTACATGCCGGCCAAGGCCCCGGCCGCCGGTCGTGTCCTCGGCCAGGTCGCGGCGATCCGCGGCGAGCTGCTGGAGATGGACGTCAGCGAGCTGCCGACCGACCAGCACGCCGAGCTCTGCTCACGCGCCCTGCCGTACGCCGTCGTGCTCGGCGGCTCGGAGCGCTGGATCGACGCCCTCGTCGCGACCGACACCACGCCGGACGAGGCGGACGAGGGCTTCACCTGGTACCGCGGTCCCAGCGGCTGGCACCTGCACTACCTGCCGGACTCGCTGCGCAACCTCACCACGAACCTGACGGGCGCGCTCTTCGCCCGCTGAGGTCCACAAGAACAGTGCCCGCCACGCCGCCCCGGCGTGGCGGGCACTGTCGTTTCTGGGTGGCCCTACCAGTTGTGCTGCGGATCTGTTGGCGCCGGCAACGGTGTGCCCTCGGGGTGGAGCACGTAGACCAGCCCGCCCGAGTGCGGCACCCAGGCGTTCTCGAACGCCTCCCGGTCGTACGTCGTCCGCACCTGGTCGTTGCTGGCGATCAGATGCGACGCCGGGTCGTTGACGACCACGTTGCCGGCCTGGTCGAAGCCGACGATGACCATCAGGTGCCCGTTGGTCCCGTAGCCCGCGCCGGGCAGGTCGCCCTTCTTGAACGACAGCGACGCGATCAGCGGGATGCCCGCCTTGATGAACTGCTCCGCCTCGGTCAGCGAACGCAGCCGGGTGACGAAGGCGTCCACGCCGCGCGAGCCGGCGTACGCCGTGTTGAACGGCCAGTTGCCCGCACCGTCGTACGCGTAGTCGAAGACGGACCGCGCCGAGTGGTCCACCTGTGGATCGGGATCGGTTGGATCGACCCATGCCGTCTCGGCCGCGGTCGGACCGGCGCCCCAGTAGTCGAGGACCATCGCCGTCGAGGTCGCCGAGCACCAGGCCTCGCCACCGCCGTCCCACTGCGGGTAGTGGCCGATGTGCGTCTCCTGCGAGTACGTCGGTACGTCGAGAACGATGCCCTCCGCGCCGCCGAGGGGGCTGACGGCAACTTTCTTGTCCGACGGCAGCTGGGATGCCATCGCCCCGACGGAGCGGACCACCGGGGACTGCGTCGTGCCGCTCAGCCGGTACAGGGTGACCTTCAGTTGCCAGCGGTCCAGCGACTTGCCGGTCGCGGCCTGGAAGGTGTCCACGGCAACGGAACCGTCGGCGTCGCCCTGGCTCGGCACCGACGTCCGGTGGATGTCGCCGGCCGCGGTGTCGTCGCCGCCGGACCAGCGGCCGAGCACGTACCACTTCGTGGTGGTACCGAGGTTGGTCGTCCCCGCCAGGGATACCTCGACCCAGGTCCCGGGCGGCGTGGTCGCGTTCCAGGACGCGACCAGCTCGGTCAGCCCGAAGCCGGTGCTGACCTGCGGCGAGACCCAACTGGTCCGGTCGTAGGACTTGGCGGTGCCGTCGCCGAACGGGTCGACGTACGACGTGGTGCCGGTCGACGTACCGAACGTGAGGGCGCCGTCGGCGACGGTGGTGCCGGACTGCTGGCCGGCCAGGAAGTCGGCGCTGGACGTCCAGGTCCGGTAGGCGATCTGCCGGGCGGGTGAGACCTTGACGGCTTCGCTCGGCAGGGCGCCGGCGCTGAGCACGACCACCCCTAGCATCAGGGCGGTGACGGAACGGGCAGAAGTCATGTTCCGAAGGTAGACCGGTCGGCAGTTGCTGTCATCAAGACGGCGCGCCGCGGGCAGAAACTTACGAACGCTTGTCCCACTCGCTGTAGAGCATCGCGAACACCAGCTCGTCGGTCCACTCGCCCTTGAGGTACTCGTTCTGCACGAAATGCGCCTCCTGCCGCAGGCCGAGCCGCTCGAGCAGCTTGACCGACCCGGTGTTGCGCGCGTCCAGGCGGGCGATGATCCGGTGCAGGCCGAGTTCCTCGAAGCCGAGCCGCAGCAGCTCGGCCGACGCCTCCGCGGCGTACCCGTGGCCGTGCGACTCCGGGTGAAAGACGTACCCGATCTCGCCGGTGCGCTGGTCGACGTTGTTCATGAACAGCGTGACCTCACCCAGGTGCCGGCCGGTGTCCCGCAGGACGACCGCGACGGTGAGCGCTTGACCGTCGGTGTCCATCGGGACATCGGCCAACCGGCCCGTGAGGGCCTCCTTGACCTGCTCCGGCGTCCGTACGTCGTACAGCAGATAACGGGTGACGTCGGGGTTGGACTGCAGCTTCAGCAGGTCGTCGTAGTCGTTCTCGACGTAGCGTCGAAGGGTCAGGCGGTCAGTCTCGATCGGCAGCGAGTAGCTCACCGATCGAGACTATGCGACCACCGCAACCCGTTTAGCCGTTGGCGAGTGCCTGCAGCCGGTCGTACGCGCCGTTGAAGTGGCTCTGGTCGATCGGCGACGAGGTGAACTGCCAGAACGTGTAGAACGGCCAGCCGCCCGGCAGTGTCCCCACCGTGGAGGAATAGCGCGCCACCCACAGCGGGTTGGTCGAGTTGAACGCGGTGGTGTTGCCGGTGCACCGGCTCCACCAGTCGTAGTTCGTGTAGATCACCGCGTCGCGTCCGGTACGGGACTTGTAGGTGTTGAGGAAGTCGCGGATCCAGCTGACCATCGCCGACGCGCTCAGCCCGTAGCAGGTCGCGCCGTACGGGTTGTATTCGATGTCGAGCGCACCCGGCAGCGTCTTGCCGTCACGGGACCAGCCGCCGCCGCTGCTGGCGAAGTAGTTGGCCTGCGTCGCGCCGCTGGAGCTGTTCGGCAGGGCGAAGTGGTACGCGCCGCGAATCATGCCGACGTTGTAGGACCCGTTGTACTGCTGGGCGAAGTACGGGTTCTTGTACGACGTGCCTTCGGTCGCCTTCACGTACGCGAACCGCTTGCCTTGACCCCACCAGTAGGCCCAGTCGACGTTGCCCTGGTGACTGGACACGTCGATGCCTTCGACCGTCGCCGTGATGCCCATGTCGGCGGGCGCGGCGGCGCTGCTGCTGCTGGTGGTGGTGTTCTGGGTCCAGCCCATGTAGGCGTCGCCGGCCTTGTCGATGCCGTGCTGGCGGGCCTGTGCGGTGGGCTGGGGAGTGCTGCTTGCTTGGGCGGAGCCGGTCGAGGCCAGGATCAGGCCAAGAGCGACGGCGGCACCCGTGAAAAGGGCGGACTTCACGGTTTCCTCCAGAGCGATGAGGGGCGGACAGAGCGCTCGGCGATGGTCTTACCCGCATTCGGCAACAACCAACCCTTGAGGCCGGTTGTTCGGTGATTATTTACCGGCATCACCTCCCGTTACCCTTGACCGGTGACACTTCGCTTGTACGACACCGCAACAGCAGCAGTGCGAGATTTCGAGCCGGTCCACCCGGGCAAGGTCGGGATCTACCACTGTGGGCTGACGGTGCAGGGTGCCCCGCATGTCGGGCACATCTACAAGGAAGTGGTCTTCGACGTCCTGCGGCGCTGGCTGGAGCGGTCCGGCTACGAGGTCACCGTGATCGCGAACGTGACCGACATCGAGGACAAGATCCTCGCCAAGTCCGCCGGGCGCGGCGTCCCGTGGTGGGCGCACGCCTACGAGTTCGAGCGCGAGTTGCACTGGGCGTACGACGTGCTCGGCTGCCGCCCGCCGACGTACGAGCCGCGCGCCACCGGGCACATCCCGGAGATGCTCGAGATGATCGAGCAGCTGATCGACCGCGGGCACGCGTACGTCGCGCCGGACGGATCGGGTGACGTCTACTTCGACGTCCGCTCCTGGCCGGCGTACGGCGCGCTGTCGCACCAGCGCATCGACGACATGGAGGCCGCCGAGGACGCGGACCCGCGCGGCAAGCGGGACCCGCGCGACTTCGCGCTGTGGAAGGGCTGGACCGAGGCCACGCCGCGGACCGCCTCCTGGCCGGCGTCGTGGGGCCGCGGCCGCCCGGGCTGGCACATCGAGTGCTCGGCGATGGCCGGCAAGTACCTCGGTGAGGAATTCGACATCCACGGCGGCGGGCTGGACCTGCGGTTCCCGCACCACGAGAACGAACTGGCCCAGTCGACCGCGGTCGGGCAGAAGTTCGCCCGGTTCTGGATGCACAACGCGCTCGTCACCACGGCCGGCGAGAAGATGTCGAAGTCGATGGGCAACAGCGCGATCGTGCGGAACGTGGTCGAGCGGGTCCGCCCGATCGAGCTGCGGTACTACCTGGTCCAGTCGCACTACCGCTCCGTCGTGGAGTTCTCGTTCGAGGCGCTCGACGAGGCGGCGAAGAGCTTCCAGCGGCTCGAGGGCTTCGTGCACCGCGCCGCCGAGGTGACCGGCGGGGTCGAGCCCGCCGCCGAGCTGCCCGGCGACTTCGTGGCCGCGATGGACGACGACCTGGGGACGCCGGCGGCGATGGCCGTGCTGCACAACACCGTGCGGGACGGCAACAAGCTCGTCGCCGACGGCGACTCGGAGGCCCTGCGAGAGGTGCTGGCGGCCGTGCGCGGGATGCTCGGCGTGCTCGGTCTGGACCCGCTGGCTGAGCCGTGGGTGTCGCGCGCCGGCGGCAATGACGCCCTCACCGAGGTCGTCGACGGGCTGGTGAAGGCTCTGCTCGAGCAGCGGCAGGCGGCCCGGGCACGCAAGGACTACGCCGCCGCGGACGACGTCCGCGACCGGTTGAAGGCGCTCGGCGTCGTCGTCGAGGACACCCCGCAGGGACCACGCTGGTCCCTCGCATCTACAGACGAAGGAAACTGACGTGCCAGGCAGCAGCCAGCGCAAGGGTGCCATCCGGAAGAAGCCGCGGGGCAACCCGACGGCAGGTTCCGGTGGCCGGGTCCGCCGCGGACTCGAGGGCAAGGGTCCGACGCCGAAGGCGGTGGACCGGGTCAAGCACCCGGCCCACAAGCGGGCGAAGGCGGCCGAGCGGGCCAAGGAGCGGGAGCGCAGCCGCCGCCCGGCGCGCAAGGACGGCGACTCCTCCGTCGAGTGGGTGTACGGGCGGAATCCGGTGGTCGAGGCGCTGCGGGCCGGCGTACCGGCCGCGGCGCTGCACGTTGCCGAAGGCACCGAACGGGACGCCCGGCTGCGCGAGGCGCTGCTGGTCGCGGTCGAGACCGGTGTGTCGGTGCTCGAGGTGCCGCGCACGGAGCTCGACCGGGTCACCGCGGGCGGCGCCCACCAGGGGGTCGCGCTGCAGATCCCGCCGTACGAGTACGCGCATCCCGACGACCTGCTGGATCGGGCGTACGAGGCGCAGGAGGTGCCGCTGATCGTGGCGCTCGACGGCGTCACGGACCCGCGCAACCTCGGCGCGATCACCCGCTCCGCGGCGGCGTTCGGCGCGCACGGCGTCGTCGTCCCGGAGCGCCGGACGGCGTCGATGTCGGCCTCGGCCTGGAAGACCTCGGCAGGCGCCGCGGCCCGCATCCCGGTGGCCCGCGCGGGCAACCTGAACCGGGCGCTGAAGTCCTACAAGGAAGCCGGCCTGCTGGTCATCGGCCTGGACATGAACGGTGCCGTCGACCTCCCGTCCTTCGAGGCCGCGACCGAGCCGCTCGTCCTCGTCATCGGCTCCGAAGGCAAGGGCCTGGCCCGCCTGGTCCGCGAGAACTGCGACCTGATCGTCTCGATCCCGATGACGTCGGCCACCGAGTCGCTGAACGCCGGCATCGCCGCCGGCGTCACCCTCTACGAGATCTCCCGCCGCCGCGCTTGATGTACCTACGTGATGTAGTTACATTGGTGGCATGAGGACGATCGGGCTGCGGGAGCTGAATCAGAACCCGTCGAAGGCGGTAGCCAGAGTGCGCGCCGGCGAGACCATCGTGGTGACCGATCGCGGTCGCCCGGTCCTCCGTCTGGTACCTGAGGATGCCCGCCCAGGCGTGCTGCAGCATTTGCTCGACTCGGGCGAGGTGACTCCTCCGGCCGAACTCGGAATGCCGGATCTGATGCTGGAGTTGGCGCCCGACGTCGCCAGCCTGTCCGACCTGTTGATCGAGGACCGGGACAAGGAGCGGCGCAGGTGATCTATCTGGACTCCTGCGCACTGCTCAAGTTCATCAAGCCCGAAGCCGAGTCGACGGCTCTGCGTGCATGGCGGGAGGCGTTGCCGGCGGAAACCGAGTTGCTGACCAGCGAGCTGGCGAGCCTGGAGATCACCCGTACCCTTCTCCGTGCCGGGGTCGACCACCAACAGGTGCCGTACTTCGCGGGGCAGGCGGTCCGCGGCATCTACCTGGTGGATCTCACCTCCACAGTGCTCGGACGTGCAATGGCGTACCGGACGGCCAAGCTAGGCTCACTGGACGCCATCCACCTGGCCAGCGCGGAACCGTTCCGCTCCGACCTGTCCGAATTCGTGACGTATGACAAGGAGCTGACCACGGCGGCCGAGGAACTCGGCTTTCCGGTGCTGTCGCCGGCCTGACCGACTGCGCCCCGGACCAGGATGGTCCGGGGCGCAGCTGTGTGGATCAGTAGACGCTCACGCCGTAGCGGGAGAGTACTTCGGTGACGGGCTGGAAGTAGGTGGTGCCGCCGGAGGAGCAGTTGCCGGAGCCGCCGGAGGTGAGGCCGAGGGCCACCGAGCCGGCGAACAGCGCGCCGCCGGAGTCGCCACCTTCCGCGCACACGGTGGTCTTGATCAGGCCGTAGACGGTGCCCTCGGCGTAGTTCACCGTGGCGTTCGTCCCGGTCACCGAGCCGCTGTGCACGCCGGTCGTGCTACCGCTGCGCTTGACCGACTGGCCCACGTAGGCGTTGCCGGCCGACGTGATGTCCTGAGTCGACCCGTTGTACAGGTCGACCACGCCGGGGTGGTTGGTGTACGTCGACGCGTACTTCACGATCGCGTAGTCGTTGGTCGGGAAGCTCGAGCCGGTCACCGATCCGAGCAGAGTGGTCTTGCTGGAGTTCGCGTACCAGTTGGACGCGATGTTCCCGCAGTGGCCGGCGGTCAGGAAGTAGTAGACGCCGGAGCTGTTCCGCACGTTGAAGCCGAGCGAGCAGCGGTACTGCCCGCCGTAGATGGCGTCGCCGCCGGCGATGTACTTCGTCAGCTTGCCGGACATCTTCTCGAGCTTGATCCGGTCGCCGAACTGCTTGGTCACACTGGTCAGCTTCGAGAATTTCGCGCCGGTGACGGTCTCGTCGTACGACACGATGATCCGGCCGTCGGGGTCGGTCTGCCACGCCGTCCCGGGGATCGTCGCGTTCTCGCTCAGGGCGGACGTGATCGCGGCGGCCGACAGGCTGGACGGGTTGACCGGTGCGGCCGAGGCCTGCGTCGCCAGAAGTCCGGTGGCAGCAAGCCCGGCCGCGGCCAGAACAGCGAGGGTACGGCGGAAGGGGGACATGTTCATGGTTGATGCCTCCTCACGATGAGGACGCCTTCGGGGCGGGGCGTCCTTGACTCAACCGTGACGAGTCCTACCCACTATCTCCCTGAGTATTCAGACAATCTCGGAGAGTAGGGGAAACCTGCGCTCAGTAGATGTAGACCCCGTACGCGTTCAGAGCCTGCACGACCGGCTGGAAGTACGTCACGCCGCCCGACGTGCAGTCGCCGGAGCCGCCGGAGGTGAGGCCGAAGGCGTACTGCCGGTAGAACAGCGGCCCGCCCGAGTCGCCCGGCTCGGCGCAGACGTTGGTCCGGATCAGGCCCACCACGCGTCCGTCGCCGTAGTTGACCGTCGAGTTCAGCCCGGTCACCCGTCCGCTGTGCAGGCCGCTGGTCGCGCCCGAGCGGTACACCAGCTGGTTGAGGCCCGGGTTCATCGCCCGGGTGATGTCCTGCGAGCGCCCGTTGTAGAGGTACACGCTGCCGCCCGGAACCTTCAGCGGGATGTCGGTGCGGTACACGACCAGCGAGTAGTCGTGGTACGGGTACGCGGCGTGGTGGACCGCGCCGGTGAACACCTTGTGGCCCGGGTCCTGGTACCAGCGGGCCGCTTCGACGCCGCAGTGACCGGCCGTGAGGAAGTAGTACTTACCGCGCCGCTGCACGTTGAAGCCCACGGTGCACTTGTACTCGCCGCCGTACGTCGCCATGCCGCCGCTGATGTACTTCTGCAGCTTGCCGGGCAGCTTCTCGAGCTTGACGTTCGGGCCGAGCTGCTTGGTCAGGCCGGTCAGCTTGCTCAGCTTCGTGCCCGTGACCGTCGGGTCGTACGACACCAGCACGGTCCCGTCCGGCTGCGTCATCCACGCCGTACCGGGGGTGTGGATCTGGTCGTTCAAGGTCGCGGTGATCGCCCTCGCGGACAGCTTGGGCGGTTTCACCGGGTCGGCCCCCGCCGGCACGGCGGCGGTCAGGGCGAGGGCGGCGGCCGCCACCATGGCCGCTGTTCGTCGGAGAGTTTTCATATCATCAGCCTTCCGGGGCGTACGGCTCTGATGCGCGGTATGGCAGCAAGAGGACGGGCACCAACCCTAATGGGGCCGACGGTTCAGTCGAGCCGCAGAGAGTGCAGCACGAACGAGGCCAGCTCGCGGTAGGCCTCGGCGTCGTTCAGCCCGGTCCGCCGGGCGATGTCGCCGCGCTGGATCGCCTGCATGGTGTGCGCGATCATCTCGGCCGCGAACGCGATGTCGACCTGCCGGAAGGTCTTGTGGTTGATGCCGTCCTCGATCAGCTGCCGGACCCGCTCGGCCGCGATCCGGGTGTTCCGCTCGTACACCGAGCGGGCCGGCGCGAAGGTGGCCACGTCGTCCAGGAAGGTCCTGCTCGCCGGCCGCAGGGCGTCGGCGACCGCGTTCAGGTAGGCCGCGATCCGCCGGTCGTGCCGGGTCTGCCGGGCGACCGCGGACTCCACCTGCGCGGTGGCGTTCTTGAAGTAGTGCTTCACCACCTCGACGGCCAGCTGCTCCTTGCTCGGCGCCAGCGCGTAGAGCGTCGTCTTGCTGCAGCGCAGCTCGGCGGCCAGGTCGTCCAGGGTGAACCGGCTGAACCCCTGCTCGAGGAACAGGGACAGGAGCCGGTCGAGCAGCTCGGACTGCCGGCGGGTGCGCCGCCCCGGAACGACTGTTGTCATATCGAGACAGCATAGAACGATACTGAACTATGTGCTCCAGTATCGTTCCGAGTATCATTTCGGGAGTTGTTGAGAGGGGGCTCTGATGGCTGTCGACCGACTCCTGCCCACTGACGAATCCATCGACCTGCTCGCCCTGGTGCGAGACCTGTGCGAGCACGAGCTCGCTCCGCACGCCGCGCACGCGGAGGAGAGCGAGACCTTCCCGCGGTCCGCGTTCCGGACGCTGGGGAAGGCGGGCCTGCTCGGCCTGCCCTATCCGGAGCAGTACGGCGGCGCCGAGCAGCCGTACGAGGTGTACCTGCAGATGCTCGAGGAGATCGCGTCTGCCTGGATGTCGGTCGGCGTCGGCGTCTCGGTGCACACGATGACCAGCTACGCACTGGCGCACTTCGGCTCCGACGAGCAGCGCGAGCGGCTGCTGCCGGACATGATCGGCGGCGAGCTGCTCGGTGCCTACGCACTGTCCGAGCCGCAGGCCGGCTCCGACATCACCGGCATGACGACGCGGGCGGTCCGCGACGGGGACTCGTACGTCCTGAACGGGACCAAGGCGTGGATCAGCCACGGCTCGCACGCGGACTTCTACACCACGTTCGCGCGGACCTCCGACGACCGGACGCACGGCATCTCGGCGTTCCACGTGCCGGCCGGCAGCGACGGCCTCAGCTTCGGGGCTCCGGAGCGGAAGATGGGCCTGACCGGGTCGACGACCACGCTGGTCAACTACGACGACGTCCGGGTCCCGGCCGGCAACCTGATCGGCGCAGAGGGTGACGGGATGCGGATCGCGTTGTCCGCGCTCGACTCCGGCCGGCTCGGGATCGCAGCCTGTGCGGTCGGCCTGGCGCAGGCGGCGCTCGACGTCGCCACGGCGTACGCGAAGGAGCGGCAGCAGTTCGGGCAGGCGATCGCGGACTTCCAGGGTGTGCAGTTCCTGCTCGCCGACATGGCCGCGGCGGTCGAGTCCGGGCGGGCGACGTACCTGCACGCCGCGCGGCGGCGCGACCTGGGCCGGACGTTCACCCGGGAGGCCGCGATCGCCAAGCTGGTCTGCACGGACGCGGCGATGAAAGTCACGACCGATGCCGTCCAGGTGCTCGGTGGGTACGGTTACACCCGGGAGTTCCCGGCCGAGCGGTACATGCGTGAGGCCAAGGTGACCCAGATCTTCGAAGGTACGAACCAGATCCAGCGGCTGGTGATCAGCCGCGACCTGCTCAGGAGTGCTTCATGATTCTTGGCCCGTCCGACGTCGCCCTGGTCACCGGTGGTGGTTCCGGGCTCGGAGAGGCGACGGTACGACGGCTGGCGGCGGACGGGCTCGGGGTGGTGATCGTCGACCTGCCCTCGTCCGCGGGCAAGGCCGTCGCCGACGAGCTGGGTGATCGGGTGGTGTTCGCGCCGACCGACGTCACCGACGAGACCGCGGTCGGCGCCGCGCTGGACGCCGCCGAGGCGCTCGGCACGCTGCGCGTGGTGGTGAACTGCGCCGGTGTCGCGACGCCCGGCCGGGTCGTCGGCCGCAAGGGTCCGTTGCCGCTCGCAACGTTCCGGCAGGTGATCGAGATCAACCTGATCGGCACCTTCAACGTACTGCGACTGGCCGCTGAGCGGATGATCGCGTCGGAGCCCGGCGCCGACGGTGACCGCGGCGTCGTGGTGATGACGGCGTCGATCGCGGCGTACGACGGGCAGGTCGGCCAGGCCGCATACGCGTCGAGCAAGGGCGGGATCGTCGCGCTCACGCTGACCGCCGCACGGGACCTCGCCGACAACGGCATCCGGGTCGTCACGATCGCGCCGGGCACGATGGAGACGCCGATGCTCGCAGGGCTTCCCGAGGAGACCCGCACGGTCCTCGAGCAGCAGGTCCCGCACCCGTCCCGCCTGGGCAAGCCGTCGGAGTACGCCGCGCTGGTCCGGCACATCGTCGACAACCAGCTCCTGAACGGCGAGGTCATCCGCCTCGACGGCGCCCTCCGCATGCCACCGCGCTGATGCGCGTCCGCGCGGCCCTGCTGCGCACGGGCTCGCCGATCCTCCAACTCTGGTGGCGGATCCGCCGCCCTACCACCTTCGGCGTCAAAGCCCTGCTACGCCTGGAGGACGGCCGCTTCCTCGTGGTCCGCCACTCCTACGCCGACACCCGCCGCTGGGCCATCCCCGGCGGCGGCTACAACCCCGACCGCGAAACCCCCGCGCAGGCAGCGGCTCGGGAGGTGTACGAGGAACTGGGCCTGACCGTACCCGCCTCCGCCTTCAGGCTCGTGGACACCGCCGTCACCACACTCCAGGGCAAACACGACACTCTCACGATCCTCACCGCGTTCGCCTTCGACGACGCGCTGCACCTGTCCGCGGAGATCGCCGAGGCCCGATGGGTGAAAAACCTTCAGGAACTAGCGGATGCGCCGCTGTCGAAGTGGTTGCTCAGGGCACTCGTCGAGTAGTTGCGCACCCCTTTCGGCACGGCACCAAGTGGACGAAGTACAAGTGCGTCAACGGCTCGGCGTACCCCGGCGACGACTACGAGCTCTGGGTCGTCTACAAGTAGCTCCTCACAGCGCTGAGCTGAGCCGAAGCCAGCAGACGCCGTGCGCCGGAACGGCGTACGTGCGCTCGGTCGTCGGCGCGCCGGTCCACAGGTCGTGCGTCGGCGCGGGCAGCTCGGCCGGAAGCGACATCTCCCGGGGTGAGGCACCGGTCCAGAACAACGCCGCGTAGGAGCAGTTGTCGCCCTGCGCGGTCCAGACGATCAGCTCGCCGTCGTCCATCGGCTCGCGGACGATCTCGCGGCCGTCGGACGACGACTGGAGCAGCTCGGCGAGGGCCGGATTCGCCAGTAACGCAAGGGTTTCCGGGGAGCTGGTGGGAAGGTCGCCGCCCATCATCAGCGGCGAGCGTCCCATCACCCACAGGGTCAGCAGCGTCTTCTGTTCGTCGACGGTGAGGCGGCTTTCCCGGTCGGCGCCGCGCTCGGCGCGGATGCCGATGTGGCCGAGCGGCAGCATGTCTGCGTCCGCCCAACCGCCGGCCTGCTGGAACGGCGCCCAGCGCGCGAGCCGGGCGAACTGCGCGTGCACGTCCTCCCATCGGTCCCACAGATCGTCCGAGATCCGCCACAGCTGCGCGTTGGCCCGCAGATGCTCGACATGATGGGTGGACAGGTGTGTGCCGGGCGACAACGACAGCACGATGTCCCGCCCGCTCCGCTCGATCGCCCGCTCATACGCCGCGATCTCGCGGTCGTGGTACGGCGCGAGCATGTCGTCCGCCTTCACGAAGTCCACGCCCCAGGCGGCGAACTGCGCGACCTGCGCGTCGTAGTACGCCTGCGCGCCGGGGTGGTCGTGGTTCAGCCCGAGGTTGTCCGGGTTCCACGGGCAGACATGCTCGGGGTCCGCGATCTGCCGAGCCGTCCACTCCGTCCCGTACACCGGGAGGTCGAGCTCGACCGCGCGCCGCGGGATGCCGCGCATGATGTGCAGGCCGAACTTCAGCCCGAGCTCGTGCACCTTCGCGGCCAGCGGCGCGAAGCCGGCGCCGCCTGCGGCTGAGGGGAACCGCAGCGGGGCCGGCAGTTGGCGGCCGTGGTCGTCCAGGACGACCGGTGCGTTCTCGTTGTAGCCGTGCGAGCGGGCGGTCGGGTCGTACCAGGCGATGTCGACGACGACCGTGTCCCACCCGAACGGCAGCAACCGGTCGTGCATGACCTGTGCGTTCGCCAGGACTTCGGCCTCGGTGACCGTCGTCCCGAAGCAGTCCCAGCTGTTCCACCCCATCGGCGGGGTCGGCGCGCTCACCATGTCGAACGATCCGTCGTCGTGCCGATCTTCACGTGGCCCATTCGGGCGTCAGTCGGCTTCGGAGATTGCCGGTGTCGGGAGCGACAGTTTCTCGTCCGGCTTGGCGGCCAGTACGTCGTTCACGTACGAGCGGGCCGCTTCCATCGTGTCGACCTCGTGGCCGGCCTGCTCGGACAAGAACCAGCGGTGCTCGAGCACCTCGTGGAAGACCTCGGCCGGCTCGAGCTTGCGGCGCAGGTTGCGCGGGACCGACTGCACGACCGGCTCGAACACGTCGGTCAGCCACTGGTGGGCGACGATCTCCTCGTCCTCGTTCTGCTGGTCGGTGGCGGCCGCGAACGAGTCGAGGTCGTTGAGCAGCCGCCGGGCCTGGTTCTCCTCGACGTCCAGACCGGTCAGCCGGAGCAGCCGCCGGGAGTGGTGGCCGGCGTCCACGACCTTCGGCTGGATCCGGACCTGGCTGCCGTCCCAGTCCGTGATGATGTCGATCTCGGCGACGTCGAAGCCGAGTTCGTTCAGCCGCCGGATCCGCGAGTCGAGCCGGTGCATCTCGTCGGTGGCGAACTCCTCCGGCGCGGTCAGCTCGGCCCACAGCGCCTCGTACCGCTTCTGGATCGACTCGACGGTCTCCTGCGGGTCGATCGACTCGTCGAGCAGACCGCCCTCCTGCAGGTCGAGGAACTCGCCGAACAGGTTGATCTCCGCGGTGTAGAGGTCGTGCGCGCGCTGCCCGTCGGAGATGTCCTGGTGCAGCTCGCCGGTCTCGGCATCCACCAGGTACGCCGCGAACGCGCCGGCGTCCCGGCGGAACAAGGTGTTCGACAGCGAGCAGTCGCCCCAGAAGAACCCGTTCAGATGCAGCCGCACGATCAGGGCGACCAGCGCGTCGATCAGGCGGTTGACCGTGTCGGGACGCAGCGTGCTGGAGAACAGGGCCCGGTACGGCAGCGAGAACTGCAGGTGCCGGGTGATCAGGATCGAGTCGATGGGCTCGCCGTTGCGGTCCACACGGTCGGTGATGACGCCGACCGGCTCGACCGACGGCGCCTCCAGGCGCTCGAGGTCACGAAGCAGGCGGTACTCGTGCATCGCCAGGTGCTCGAGGACCTCCTTGATCGCGTACACGCTGCCGTTGACCCGGACGAAGCGGACCACGTGCCGCGAGATACCGCGCGGCAGCGCGACCAGCTGGTCTTCGGGCCAGTCCTCCAGCGGGACGTCCCACGGGAGCGACAGCAGACCGGTGTCCGGACGGGTGGCGACGAATCGAGGCACGGCCACCAGTGTGTCAGGAATCCCGGGAGAGTGTCTGAGTGTTCAGCGACGTACGCAAGTGGTTGCAAATTCTTGCGTGATGAGGCGTAGAGTTTGCGTCATGACACGACGACTTGCAGAGGTGGCCAAGAAGGTCGGCGTCAGTGAAGCCACCGTCAGCCGCGTGCTGAACGGGAAGCCCGGCGTGTCCGAGGCGACCCGCGAAGCCGTGCTCACCGCACTGGACGTGCTCGGGTACGAGCGGCCGACGCAGCTCAGAGGCGATCGTGCCCGGCTGGTCGGTCTCGTGCTGCCGGAGCTGCAGAACCCGATCTTTCCCGCGTTCGCAGAGGTCGTCGGCGGGGCGCTCGCACAGCAGGGCTTCACGTCCCTGCTCTGCACCCGGACGGTCGGCGGCGTGTCCGAGGCCGACTACGTGGACCTGCTCCTTCAGCAGCAGGTGTCCGGGGTCGTCTTCGCCGGCGGGTTCTACGCGCAGGCGGACGCGCCGCACCAGCACTACGAGCTGATCCAGGAGCGCAAGCTGCCGACCGTGCTGGTCAACGCGGCCGTCGACCACCTCGGGTTCCCGCAGGTCTCGTCGGACGACTACGTCGCCGCCGAGATGGCGATCGGCCACCTGCGCGCGCTCGGGCACCGGCGGATCGGGATGGTCCTCGGCCCGCGTGACCACATCCCGTCGCGGCGGAAGCTGGAGGCGTTCGTGGCTGCGGAGGAGACGGATCCGGACCTGGTCGAGCACACCATGTTTTCGCTCGAGGGCGGTCACGCGGCCGCGACCAAACTGGTCACCAACGGCGTCACCGGCATCGTCTGCGCCAGCGACATCCTCGCGCTCGGAGCCATCCGCGCCGTCCGCCGGGCCGGCCTGAGTGTCCCCGACGAGGTCTCGGTGATCGGGTACGACGACTCCGCGATGATGAACTGCACCGACCCGCCGCTGACCACCGTCCGGCAGCCGATCGACGCGATGGGTCGCGCCGCCGTGGACATGCTGGTCGCGCTGATCGAGCGCGCCACCGTACCTGCCGACGAGCTCCTGTTCGAACCTGAGCTCGTCGTCCGCGCGTCGACCGCCCGGGCCCGGATCTAGGGCACACCACCAGGCCGCCGCTGACCCATCGGGTCGGCGGCTGCTGTCGTTTGCCCTGCGCCAGGCAATCTCCCATAGGCAGTCACGTTTTTGCAATCTCAAATCGAAGTATTGCGCTCTTGCGTCCAGTTCCCTACGGTTGCCCCACGATCCGAGGGAGAGGGTGGACATGACGACAACGCGCCGCGGGCTCAGCCTGCTGCTGGTTGCGGGACTCGGGCTGGTGGCCGCGTCCTGCGGCTCGGGGGAAGACAAGACGCCGGCCGCCGACGGCCCGGTGACGATCACGGTCGGCTGTGAGCCGCCGAAGAGCAACCCGAAGGAGCGGACGGCCTGGGAGGAGGACGTCGCCGCGTTCCAGAAGGCGCACCCGAACATCACGGTCGAGGGCAAGGACGCGTTCCCCTGCATCAACCCGGACACGTTCCAGGCGAAGCTGGCCGGCGGGACCCAGGAGGACCTCTTCTACGTCTACTACACCGACGTCCGGAAGATCATCGACAAGAAGCAGGCCGCCGACATCAGCCAGTACGTCGGCACGGTCGGCAAGGCCAAGGACCTGCGCCAGGACGTGATGAGCGTCTTCAAGGATGGCGACAAGACGTACGGCCTGCCCCGCAACAACTACAACATGGGCCTGGTCTACAACCGCAAGCTCTTCACCCAGGCCGGTCTCGACCCGGCCAACCCGCCGAAGACGTGGGACGAGGTCCGGGAGGCCGCGAAGAAGATCGCAGCACTCGGTCCGGGGTACGTCGGGTTCGGTGAGTACTCGGCCGGCAACACCGGCGGCTGGCACTTCGCCGCGTCGCTGTATGCCCGCGGCGGGTCGATGGTCAGCGACGACGGCAAGACCGCGGCGTTCAACAGCGCCGAGGGCAAGGCGGTCCTGGAGAACCTGAAGAGGATGCGCTGGGACGACAACTCCATGGGCAGCAAGCAGCTGCTGCAGTGGGAGGACCTGATGCGCATGATGGGCGGCGGCAAGCTCGGCATGATGATCGGCGCGCCGGACGTCGTGCAGTCGGTGAACAACGACTTCAAGGGCAAGTTCGAGGACTACGGCGTCACGGCCGTGCCGGAGTCCGACGGGAAGTTCTCGCTCAGCGGCGGCGACGGGTACATGTTCAACCCGAAGGCGTCGCCGGAGAAGATCAAGGCCGGCCTGCTGTGGCTGGAGTTCCACGAGCTGACGCCGGGACAGGGCCAGTTCAACTACGCGCGGTCGAAGGAGCAGGGCCGTCCGGTCGGGCTGCCGATCCCCGACCTGTACGGGAACAGTGCCCCGGGCAACGAGATCAACACGCTGCGGAAGCAGTACGCCACCGTCCCGGTCGAGAACTTCACGCCGTATGTCAGTGCCCAGGGCAACATCACCAACAAGCTCGAGCCGCCGAAGGCGCAGGAGTTGTACGCCGTGCTCGACGTCGCGATGTCCGCCGTCCTGACCCGCAAGGACGCCGATATCGACAAGCTGCTGAGCGACGCCGAGGGCAAGGCCAACAAGATCCTCGCGAAGAACACGTAATGACCGTGACACAAGAGCGTGTCCGTCGTCCCCAGGCGCTGGGGGCGACGGACCCGCGATCACCCGACGACCACGGCGCCCTGCGGCGCGCGGTGGGGCGGAACCTCACGGCGTACGGGTTCTTGTGCGCCGCCCTGATCTGTTTCGCGGTGTTCTCCTGGTATCCGATGATCCGGGAGATCGTGCTGAGCTTCCAGCAGAACAACTTCGTCGATCCGGGGGAGTGGGTCGGGTTCGACAACTTCCGGACCGTGGTGGCGGACCCGGCCTTCCGGTCCGCGTGGCTGAACACCGCGGCGTTCAGCGGTCTCGCCCTGGTGATCGGGTACGCCGTACCGTTCGTGCTGGCCGTCGTGCTGAACGAGCTGAGGCACGCGAAGGCGTACCTGCGTTTCGTCGTCTACCTGCCGGTGATGCTCCCGCCGGCCGTCGCGGTCCTGCTGTTCAAGTGGTTCTACGACCCCGGAGCAGGTCTGTTCAACCAGGCGCTCGACGCGGTGCACCTCCCGCCGCTCAGCTGGCTGGACTCCACCAGTACGGCGCTCGTCAGCCTGGTGATCGTGTCGACCTGGATGAATCTCGGCACCGGCACGCTGATCTACCTCGCCGCGCTGCAGAGCATCCCGGGCGACCTGTACGAGTCGGCCGAGCTGGACGGTGCGGGTCTCCTGAAGCGGGTGTGGCACGTGACGATCCCGCAGACCAAGCTGATCCTGCTGGTGATGTTGCTGCTGCAGATCGTCGCGACCATGCAGGTCTTCATCGAGCCGTACCTGCTCACCGGCGGCGGCCCGGAGAACGCGACCGTCACCGTCGCCTACCTGATGTACCAGTACGCCTTCAACTTCGGCGACTTCGGCGGCGGCTCCGCGCTCGGCCTGATGCTGATGGTCGTCCTGCTGGTGTTCTCCACGGTCTATCTGCGGGTGTCGCGTGAGGAGGCTCAGCGATGAGAACCCTCGTGTCACCTTTGGCGCTGCGGACGCCGCACGGCCGGATCATCTACTGGACGGTCCTCACCGTCACGGTCGTCGGCTTCACCGGGGCGTTCGTGTTCCCGTTCTACTGGATGGTGAGCGGCGCACTCAAGTCGCCCGACGAGCTGGCGCAGATCCCACCCAGCTTCCTCCCGAAGTCGGCCGATTTCAGCGTCTACAAAGAAGCCTGGGATCAGCTCCAGTTGGGCGTCTTCCTCAAGAACACCGCGCTGTACGCCGGTGGCGCGTGGCTGTTCACGCTGGCGGTCGACGTCACCGCGGCGTACGCGCTGTCCAAATTGCGGCCGGTGCTCGGCAAGCTCGTGCTCGGCGCGATGCTGGCGACGTTGATGATCCCGCCGATGGTCCTGCTGCTGCCGACGTACCTGGTGGCGAAGGACCTGCCGGTCCTGCACCTGGACCTGCTGAACACACCGTGGGCGATCTGGTTGCCCGCGGCGGCGAACGGGTTCTTCGTGTTCCTGCTCAAGCGGTTCTTCGACTCGATCCCGAAGGAACTGCTGGAGGCCGCGGAGATCGACGGGGCGGCACCGCTGCGGATCCTCTGGTCGATCGTGCTGCCGGTGTCGCGGCCGATCATCGGCGTGGTGTCGATCCTGTCCGTGGTGACGGTGTGGAAGGACTTCGTCTGGCCGCTGCTGGTGCTGCCGGAGACGGACAAGATGTCGATCAGCGTCGGCATCGCGTCGCTGTCGGCCCAGATGCCGCAGAACGTCCTGATCGCCTCCCTGGTCATCGCCAGCCTGCCGACCATCCTCGTGTTCTTCATTTTCCAGCGCAGCATCATGGCCGGTCTGACGGCCGGAAGCCTGAAAGGTTAGGAGATTCGATGGCCGACGATTGGTGGCGCGGCGCTGCGATCTACCAGGTCTACCTGCGGAGTTTCGCGGACGGCAACGACGACGGGATCGGCGATCTCGCCGGGCTGCGGCAGAAGCTGCCGTACCTGGCCGAGCTCGGGATCGACGCGATCTGGCTGAACCCGTGGTACCCGTCGCCGATGGCCGACGGCGGGTACGACGTCGCCGACTACCGCGCGATCGACCCGGCGTTCGGCACCCTCGCGGAGGCGGAGGCGTACATCGCCGAGGCGCACGCGCTGAACATCCGCACGATCATCGACATCGTCCCGAACCACGGCTCGGACCAGCAGAGGTGGTTCGTCGAGGCACTCCGGGCCGGGCCGGGGTCGCCCGAACGTGAGCGCTTCCTGTTCCGTCCGGGCCGCGGCGACGGACCGCCCAACGACTGGCAGTCGATCTTCAACGGACCTGCCTGGACCCAGGTCGCCGACGGCGAGTGGTACCTGCACCTGTTCGCTCCCGAGCAGCCGGACTTCAACTGGCGCAACCCCGAGGTCGTCGAGGAGTTCCACGACATCCTCCGGTTCTGGCTGGACCGTGGCGTCGACGGCATCCGGATCGACAGCGCCGCCGTCCTGTTCAAGGACCTGGACAGCGTCGAGGAGTCGTACACCGACCACGACGAGGTGCACGAGGTGTACCGCGGCTGGCGGCGCGTCTCGGACGCCTATGACGACCGCTTCTTCGTCGGCGAGATGTGGATGCCGGACCAGGAACGGTTCGCGCTGTACCTGCGGCCGGACGAGATGCAGACCGCGTTCAACTTCGACTTCCTGTCCCGCCCGTGGGAGGCCGGCGAGCTCCGCGCGTCGATCGACCTGACGCTGTCCACCCACGTCCCGATCGGCGCGCCGCCGACCTGGGTGCTGTCGAACCACGACGTGACCCGGCCGGTCACGAAGTACGGCCGTCCCGACACGTCGTTCTCGCATCAGGACCGCAAGCACGGGATGCGTACCGATCTGGTCCTGGGCGAACGTCGCGCCCGCGCGGCCGCACTCCTGGCCATGGCGCTACCGGGCGGCCTCTATGTCTACCAGGGCGAAGAACTCGGTCTCCCGGAAGTCGAGGACCTGCCGGACGAGTTGCTGCAGGACCCGATCTTCGCCCGGTCGGGTGGTCTCGACCGTGGTCGAGACGGTTGCCGTGTGCCCCTTCCGTGGTCGGGCAAGGAGCCGCCGTTCGGCTTCGGGTCCGGTACGCCGTGGTTGCCGCAGCCGGCGGACTGGAAGAACCTGACGGTCGAATCCCAGCGCCACGACCAGAACTCGATGCTTTCCCTGTACCGCAGCGGTTTGAAACTCCGCCGCGCACTGCTCGGCGACGGGGCGCTGACGTGGCTGGACTCGCCCGCCGACGTACTCACGTTCCGCCGCGAGAACCTGACCTGCATCACCAACCTCAGCGCCGGCGCGGTCGACTTGCCGCCGTACGACGAGCTGCTGATCTCCAGTGTCCCGCTGGATGCCGGCCGCCTGCCGTCCGACGCCACCGCCTGGGTTCGCTGACCACCTGCCGGGGTCAGGGAACAAGGTATTGCTTGTCCCCTGGCCCCGGCGCTTGTTCAGGCCAGCGGGCGGAACCGCCGGAGCCGGAGGCTGTTCGAGACCACGAAGACCGAGCTGAAGGCCATTGCGGCGCCGGCCAGCATCGGGTTGAGCAGGCCGGCCGCGGCCAGGGGGAGGGCGGCTACGTTGTAGGCGAAGGCCCAGAAGAGGTTGCCCTTGATCGTGCGCAGTGTGCTGCGGGACAACCGGATGGCGTCCGCGGCCGCGCGCAGGTCGCCCCGCACCAGCGTCAGGTCGCTCGCCTCGATCGCCACGTCCGTACCGGTCCCCATGCTCAGGCCGAGGTCGGCCTGGGCGAGCGCGGCCGCGTCGTTGACGCCGTCGCCGACCATCGCGACCACGCGACCCTCGTCCTGCAGCTTCTTCACCGCGTCGACCTTGCCGGCCGGCAGCACCTCGGCGATCACCTCGTCGATGCCGACCTCGCCGGCCACCTTCGTCGCCACCGCTTCGTTGTCACCGGTCAGCAACACCGGCCGCAGGCCGAGCGCCTTCAAGTCCCGGATCGCCTGTACGGACGTGGGTTTCACGGTGTCCGCGACGACCAGCACAGCTCGTGCCTGCCCGTCCCAGCCGACCGCCACCGCCGTACTGCCCTCGGCCTCGGCGTGCTCCTTCGCGTGCGCGAGATCCTCCGGCAGGTGCTGGCTCCACTCCTCCAGCAACTGCGTCCGTCCGACGAGGACCGCGTGTCCGTCGACGATTCCCTGCACACCGAGGCCCTCGACGTTGCCGAAGTCCTCGACGTCCGGGAGCTTCCCCTCGGCGGCCGCGGCCCGGGCGACCGCCTGCGCGATCGGGTGCTCACTCGAGTGCTCGAGCGCCCCCGCCAACCGCAGTACCTCGGCGCGGTCCTGATCCGGAGCCAGCAGTACGTCGACCAGCTCCATGCGGCCCGTGGTGACGGTGCCTGTC
This sequence comes from Kribbella sp. NPDC003505, assembly GCF_040610875.1. Lineage (NCBI taxonomy): Bacteria > Bacillati > Actinomycetota > Actinomycetes > Propionibacteriales > Kribbellaceae > Kribbella > Kribbella sp. NPDC003505. Next base: position 233,046 of record NZ_JBEXNA010000006.1, read on the forward strand.
TTGTCCAGTACGACGGTGTCGACCCGCCGCGTGGACTCCAGGACCTCCGGCCCCTTGATCAGGATGCCCAGCTGCGCGCCGCGGCCGGTCCCGACCATCAACGCGGTCGGCGTGGCCAGGCCCAGCGCACACGGGCAGGCGATGATCAGTACGGCGACCGCGGCGGTGAACGCGACCTCCAGCGGCGAACCGTTGCCGAGCCAGAAGCCGAGCGTCGCGAGCGCCAGCCCGATCACGATCGGGACGAAGATCCCGGACACCCTGTCGGCCAGCCGCTGCACCGCGGCCTTCCCGTTCTGCGCGTCCTCGACCAGCCGGGCCATCTGCGCCAGCTGCGTGTCCGCGCCGACCCGGGTCGCCCGCACCACCAGCCGGCCGCCGGCGTTGACTGTCGCGCCGACGACCGCGTCGCCTTCGCCGACCTCGACCGGTACAGACTCACCGGTCAGCATCGACGCGTCGACCGCGCTGTTGCCGGTCACGACCACGCCGTCGGTCGCGATCTTCTCGCCCGGCCGGACGACGAACTCGTCACCCACGACGAGCTGGTCGGTCGGGATCCGGGTCTCGGTCCCGTTTCGCAGGACGGCGACGTCCTTCGCGCCGAGCTCGAGCAGGGCCCGCAGCGCGGCGCCCGAGCGGCGCTTGGCGCGCGCCTCGAAGTACCGGCCGGCCAGGATGAACGTGGTCACCCCGGCCGCGACCTCGAGGTAGATCTCCTCGGCCCCGCTGCCCCGCGAGGGGATCAGCGTGAACGGCATCTTCATACCGGGCTCGCCGGCGGAGCCGAAGAACAGTGCGTACAGCGACCAGAGGAACGCGCTCACCACGCCCAGCGAGATCAGCGTGTCCATCGTGGCGGCGCCGTGCCGCAGGTTGGTCCAGGCGGCCTTGTGGAACGGCCAGGCCGCCCACGTCACCACCGGGAACGCCAGCGTCAGCGACGCCCACTGCCACGAGTCGAACTGCAGCGCCGGGATCATCCCGAACACGATCACCGGCACCGCGAGCACGATGCTCGCGATCAACCGCTCCCGCAGGGGTTTCAGCTCGTCCGGCTCGTCGTCCGTCGGCTCGACCGCCGGCGTCGGGAGACTCGCGGTGTAGCCGGTCTTCTCGACGGTGGCGACCAGGTCGTCGGTCGAGATGCCGTCGGCGTACGTCACCTTCGCCTTCTCGGTGGCGTAGTTGACGGTCGCGGTGACGCCCTCCATCCGGTTCAGTTTCTTCTCCACCCGGGCGGCGCACGAGGCGCACGTCATACCACCGATGATGAGTTCGACGGACTGACCGGGCTCGGTGCTGGTCATGATGAAGTGCCTCCTCTCAGTGGCCGTGCGGCGTCTCGGCGTGCGCCGGGGTCTTGGATGCTGCGCTGGGAACTGCCTTCGGCGGGACGATCGTCGTACCGGTGGCGCCCACCTTCACGGTGAACTCGGCGGTGTGCACCTTGCCCCCGTGCTGGAAGTCCAGGAACAGGCTGTACGTCGCCGCGGTCGGGAACGTCGTACCGAAGGTGATCGACGGTCCGCCCTTCATACCCGGCTCGGCGAGCTCCGCCGGGTGGTTGTGCAGGTAGGCCAGGTCGCCGCCGCGCAGCGAGACCAGGTGCCCGAAGGCGCCCAGGTACGGCTGCAGGTCGGTGACGGGTTTTCCGCCACGGCTCACCGTGAACGTCAGCTCCGACTCCTTGCCGGCGACCGGGGTGCCCTGCAGCGTCACGTCGTACCCGTCGAAGCTGTAGATGCTCGCCGGCTCGGCGACCGGGACCGGGACATACATGCCGACGACGTTCACGTCCGTGCCGAGCGTGATCGTGCTGTCGTGACCGGCCGGCTGGAAGTCGGCGTACAGCCGCCAGGTGCCGCCGGCGGTGAACGTGAACGGGATGCTCCACGTCCCGTCCGCCGCCATCGTCGGGTGCACGTGGTGGAACCCGGACAGGTCCCGCCGCACCACGATCAGGTGCAGGTCCTTCTCGTGCGTCTTGGTGTACTGCGTGACCGGTTTGCCGTCCGGTCCTTGGATCGTGAAGCGCAACTCGGACTTCTCGCCGGACGTGAAGGACGTCCTCGCCGGCGCGAACGTGTAGCCGGCGTCGGACACCGCCAGCCCGGGCAACTGCCCGCCGCCGTCGTGTCCACCGTGTCCCGAGGTCTGCTCCATACCACCCATCTCCTCTCCGTGGGCCGGTGCCGCGGAGGTGTCGTCGGCCGCCGCGATCGGGTCGATCGCGGAACCGATGCCGAACGCCGCCCCGAAGGCGAGCGCCACCGCACCGGCGAACGCGCCGAGCCGGAGCGCGGCGGCCCGGCTCACGACGCCGCCAGTTCGTAGCCCGCCTCGTCGACGGCGTCGCGCACGGCGGCCTCGTCGAGAGCGGACTCACTCGTCACGTGCACCGCGGAGGTGCCGCCCGCGACGAGGTCGATCTTCACGTCCTGGACACCGACGAGCTTGCTGATCTCCTCGGTGACGGACGAAGTGCAGTGGCCGCAGGTCATGCCGGTGACGGAGTAGGTCGTCGTGGTGCTCATATCGATGCTCCTTGCTCGAAACGGGGTGTGATGGGAGAACGTCAGCTGCGGACCAGACGGGCGATCGCGTCGGAGGCTTCCCGGACCTTCTCGTCGGCCTCCGGGCCGCCCCTCTGCGCGGCCTCGACCACGCAGTGCGACAGGTGCTCGTCGAGCAACTCCAGCGAGAAGGACTGCAGCGCCTTCGTGGCCGCCGACACCTGGGTCAGGATGTCGATGCAGTACTTGTCCTCCTCGACCATCCGCTGCAGACCACGAACCTGCCCCTCGATCCGCCGCAGCCGCTTCAGGTGACTGCTCTTCTCGGCGGTGTATCCGTGCACATGCGTCTGCTCGGTGCTCATCTCGCAACCCTCTTCCTGGCCCTCAGCTACCCCTCCGGGGTATCTCCACGCCCAAGAAGTTACCCCCTCCGGGTATCGAATGCAAGCCCTGCGGCAATACCTGTTGGGGGTATCTGTCGGAGGTGGGTCCGGGCGGGGCATCCGGTGAGGGCTGTCCGCCGAGCGCCCTTACCGCCCGGTGAGATTCAACAGGCCAACAGCCCGAGGGACGTGACTGGAACAGCGTCCGGTGGTCTGCCGCTGCTCGTGTTCGCGGCGGCGTTCCGCGACCGGTGGGGGGAGCTGTGGACGAGTTGGTGGTGGTACGGCCCGCTGGCTGCTGATGATCAGCTGCTGGGATGGCCGATTCTTGCCTGGGGACGCATCGGCAAAGTGTTCCAGTTCGTAGCGGGTCTGGTGGTCGTCCTCGATCTGATCGGTCCCGACGCGCTACGGGCTTACGGCAGGCGCGGTCGCCGACGGCTGGAGACGGCGCGCCGGCGCATCACCTACACACGCGACGCGGCACGAGTAGTCGACAAGATCCAGTGGCTCGAGAACCACGTGAAGAAAGACCTTCCAAGGGCGGAGCAGCGCGAGCAAACGCCGCCTTCCGGCGTCAACGACGCCACCTACCAGTTGTTGCTGGACAACATGTTCGAAGCCTTCGACGGGGACGTTGTCTGCCGCTCATGTACTGCCAGCGTCGTGACCAAGACGGGGTGGGTGCAGATCGTCCCGCTTCCTGGTGAGCATCGACTCAAGTGGGATTGCCGGCACGGGCGGACGATCCTCAGTGCGTACGTCGAAGCAGCCGTTGTCGACGACCTGACCAGGAAGGAGAAGGTGGCCTGGCGCTATTCCGGCGGAGGCGGAGTGCAGCGGTGGGCGTTCGGAGGCTCCTGCCTCGGGCTGCTCGTGGGAGTCGGCGGAGCCATGCTGATCCTCAAGTTTCTGATGCCGGTCGTACCGTTTCCGCTCGCAGTGGTGCCGGCGCTTCTGCTCTTCTGGTCAGGTTCGATCTTCGCGCTGCTGACCTCCGAACCCGACCTACGACGCTCCGCCGTGGTCGCGCTGATGTGGCTGTGGGCCCTCGTCCAGCATCTACCGGTCCTCCCAGCGCGGTTCATCACCCATCTCATGGATCGAGCGGAGCCTGCACATCCGCTCCGCTGGGCGGCCGCGTCGTTGTTCATCGCCGGATCACTCCTCGACCTGATCGCGAGTTGACCGCTTCGCGGCAGGTTGCGCGGTCGATGGGCGCCTCCTCAGGCCGGCGGTTGCCAGTGCACTGGCCCGACCCGGACGTCGGGTGTGACCCGTATCCGCGCGGTTGTCGCAGGCTCGCCCCGGACATCTGGTTGCGGTCTGGGAGGGTTGCTCGCGGTTGCCGATCGGGTTCGGTCGTAGGCGGCGCGGCGGACAGGGTCACGCAGGGCGGCGTAGGCGGCGAGGATGTCCTGCAGGCGCTCGTCGGCCGCGTTGTCCGGATCGGACGGCGTCCGGGTGTCGGGATGGAGTTGGCGGACGAGGCTGCGGAAGGCGTGGTCGAGGTCGTCGCCGGTGGCGTCGGGGCTCACGCCGAGGACGCCGTACAGGTCGGGAATCGGTGCCGCGGTCATGGCTGTACTCCGCCGGGGCGCCCTGGCTCGCCGGGGTCCACCGGGTCGTCGAGGTCAACGATGTGGATGCGATGGGCGGGACCGGGGTGCGCCTTGGCGGCGTGGACGGTCAGAACGCCGTGGGTCAGGGTCGCCGTGGTCCGGTCGCCGAGTACCGGGCAGGGAAGGTCGATGACGTGATGCACCGACCCGGTGGGCCGGGTGCGCCGGTGCAGCACGCCGTGATGTTCACGATCAGGGATCCGGCCGCGGACGGTAAGGGAGCGGTCGTTTGCCCACTCCAGGACCACGTCGCCGGCGGTGGCGCCGGGCAGGTCGATGTCGATCACGCATTCGTCGTCGGTTTCCTCGATGTCGACCGCGGGCGTCCACCCGGTCGCCGGTGAGGAGGACATGGAGAGTCTGTGCATGAGCTGGTTCATCCGGCGATGGATGTCGTCGAGGTGCGCGAACGGCTCCGTCGGCAGCCACCGCACCGCATCCTGCCGGCGGGCCACGCGGTCGATCATCACGCTCACCCCCTGCTTGTGGTGAACCTCGAGTACCGGGTCGGATCGGGCCGGGGTGATGCGGCGGCCCGCCGGAGATTACGTCCTTGGAAGGACAGATGGCGGATCGTCGGGTCACCGCCGCTTGGGTCGAGATGTGACTGGGCGGGCGGCCGCATCACCGGGCTTCAATGGCGCTGTCGATTTTCGGTCTGCTCACCTCCTCTGTGCATGCAGGGATTCAGGCAGGTGCTTCGGTGCGGCGGAGGGCCGCGCTGGCGGCCGTGTGGCCGCCGCCGGGGAACGTGGCTGTGTGGCAGGCCCACCCGGCGCGACCATCGGCGTGATGGCCGCTCGGCCCAGGCTCCGACGGATGGACAGGGCCGCCGGGTGGGTGGTTCGCACGGCTCATCCCAGCAGGCGGCGACCAGAGCGTCGAACTCCGCACGCACCAGCTCGTCGTCGCTGAGCACGAGGTCCACGAAGACCTCGGCCTCGTCGACTGTCGGCTGTGTGCCGGTCGCGCTCATCGATCTCACCTCATCGACGAATGCCCGCCGGTGACGGCGGCGTCGGATCGCCGTCACGCGGCTGTGAAGTGCCTGCCAGGTCGGTGGTCAGGCGTCGATCTGCTTCTGGCCGCTCTCGGTGTTCGCGATCGCGATCTTGCGCGGCTTGGCCTGCTCGGCGACCGGAATCTTCAGCGTCAGTACGCCGGCCTCGTAGCTCGCCTCGATGCGGTCGGCGTCCAAGGTGTCGCCGAGGAACAGCTGCCGGGAGAACACCCCGAGCGGCCGCTCGGAAACCTGCATCTCCACGCCCTCGCCGAGCTCGAGCGGGCGCCGCTCGGCCTTCACCGTCAGCACGTTGCGCTCGACATCCAGATCGATCGCGTCCGGGGTGATTCCCGGCAGATCGAAGGACACCACGTACTGGTCGCCTTGGCGGTAGGCGTCCATGGGCATCGGCGTCGGGCGCGACCATGTGCCCGGCGTCTGACTGCCGAAGAACTGCTGGGCAAACCGGTCCAGCTCCCGGAAGGGGTCTGTGCGCATCAACATCGTCCTGCACCTCCTGAAGCGTCGATTCAACGGTGGTGTCAACACGCACTTCTCTTTTAGCATGTCAACGGAAGGATGACAAGGAGGAATTGTCATCCGGTCGATGACACACTGGGCGAAGGAGGTGGCGATGTGAAGGAAGTCCGGACGACGGGGAACAGAGAGCGCGGAGAGAGTATGGAGAGCGCTGAGGGTGCTGAGAGCGCGGAGAGTGCGGAGAGCGCAGGCGGCATGCAGTCTGCGGCGGCCGCTGTCGCTACCGTGGAGGAAGTCGTGCAGGAGCTCACCCGCGACGCGTCTGAGACCCGGCCCGCGGGGTCCGTCGGCGCCACAGACATCCTGGCCGCGCTGAGCAAGCTTCGCGCCCTGCAGGAACAGCTCGCCGCCTGGGAGCCGCTGCTCATTGGCGCGGCCCGCCTCCAAGGCACGAGTTGGGCCGCGATCGCCCCCGCTCTCGGAGTGGGCAGTCGCCAGGCAGCCGAACGCCGCTATCTACGCGTCAACCCGCACAGCGCCGACCCCGCCGGAATGACCGGAGAACAACGGATCCAGGCCGCCCGCGACCGTCGCGCCGGCCAACGCGCGGTCACTCAATGGGCGCACGCCAATGCCGCCGACCTGCGACGGCTGGCCTCGCAGGTCAGCGCGCTCGAGGGACTCGACGCCGCCGCTCAAGAACGCGCCGACGAGATCCACACCGCACTCGGTGACGCGGACACCACTACCCTGCTCGATCCACTGGCACAGGCCGAGCCGCATCTCCAGGAGAACCATCCACGACTGGCCGGGCAGATCGCGGCGATCGGCCAGACCACCGCTCGCTTACGCCACGGTCCAACGACCAACCGAGCAGCCTCCGACCGCGAACGGCCTTAGATCCGGGGACAAGTCCCAGGCAGCCTGGAGCACAGGTGCTTGGCCCCCTCCTGCCGGGGTCAGCCGGTGGCCTGCATCACGGCGTCGCCCAACCCTCCGAGCCTGGCTCACCGACCGGCTGGTGTGGCGTCGTGGACGCGCCTGGCCACTCCGCCTTACCACGTCCGTCTTCACCGCCTCCCCGCCTCATCCACCGCGCTGCCTCCACCCCCAAGCACTTCTGCTGAACAAACCTGGGACGCTGTGCGTCTGCTGAACGACGAGAGGGGTGTGGATGTCCGACGTGGCCGTCAGTACGCGTGGGTTGCGTAAGACGTATCGGACCCGCCGGGGGCGCAAGGTGGTGGCGGTGCAGGGGCTGGATCTTGAGGTGCCGGCTGGGGGTGTGCACGGGTTTCTCGGGCCCAACGGGTCCGGGAAGACGACCTCGATCCGGATGTTGCTGGGGCTGGTGCGGGCCGATGCGGGGACGATGACGGTGTTCGGCGAGCCGGTGCCGGCGCGGTTGCCGGAGGTGGTCGGACGGGTGGGGGCGATTGTCGAGTCGCCGAAGTTCTTCCCGGCGTTCACGGGGGAGAAGAATCTGGAGCTGCTCGCGGAGGCGATCGGTGCGCCGCGCGCGAGGGTCGGCGAGGTGCTCGAGCAGACGTCGCTCGGTGAGCGGGGCGGGGATCGCTTCCGGTCGTACTCGCTGGGGATGAAGCAGCGCCTGGCGATCGCGGCCACGTTGCTCAAGGAGCCGGACCTGCTGATCTTCGACGAGCCGACGAACGGTCTCGATCCGGCGGGTATCCGGGAGATCCGCGAGACCATGCGCGGTCTCGGCGAGCAAGGGAAGACGGTGCTGGTCAGCAGCCACATCCTGGCCGAGGTGGAGCAGGTCGCCGACACCGTGTCGATCATCGGCCACGGCCGGCTGCTCGCGTCCGGCACGGTCGCCGACGTGATCGGCGCCGGTACGGCGGCGGCCGTGAAGGTTGCTGTGGACAACCACGAGGCCGCGACCCGGATCCTGACCGCGTCCGGTATGACGGTGCGCGCCGACGGCAGGTACCTGCTCGTCGAGGGCGCGCCCGACCCGGCCGAGGTGACGCGTCGCCTGGCCCATCAGGAGTTGTACGTGTCCGAGCTGGTCCCGGTCCGCGCCGATCTCGAGTCGGTCTTCCTGGAGCTGACCGAAGGTGAGGGGCTGCGATGATCCGCCTGACCAAGGTCGAGCTTCGGCGGCTGACCGCGCGGCGGTTGACGGTGATCGGTCTCGCCGGCCTGTTCCTGATCACGATCCTGCTGCTGGTGGCCACCTGGTTCGACGCGCGGCCGTTGTCGGCCGCCGAGCAGCAGCGGGCCCAGCAGCAGTTCGAGATCGCGCACCACGAGTGGGTCGAGCACGCCGACGAGACGCGGAAGCAGTGCGAGGCGGACTGGAAGACGCAGCCGGACCCGAAGCCGAAGCTCGAGGACATGTGCGCGTACCCGGAGCCCAGGCTGGAGGATTTCGGTAAGCCGAAGACCGTGTTCAGCCAGATCACGCCGGAGTTGCTGCGGGGCTCGTCGTACTTCCTGGCCTTCGCGGGGTTCCTGATCGGGGCGAGTTTCCTCGGCGCCGAGTTCCGCTCCGGTGCCATCGGCAACTGGTTGACGTTCGAGCCGCGTCGGCTGCGGGTGTACGGCAGCAAGCTGCTCGCCGCCGCGACCGGGTTCGTACCGGTGGCCGCGGTCGTCCTGGCGGTCGTGCTGTTCGGAACGTTCCTGATCGTCGACAAGCTGGGCGACACCGCGGGTACGACGGGGAAGGTCTGGGGCGACCTGGCTGCGATCGGGGGCCGCGCCGTGGTGACGACCGCGCTGGCGGCTGCGCTCGGCTGTGTGGTCGGCCTGTTGCTCCGGCACACCGCCGCCGCGATCGGTGTCGTCATGGCGTACCTGGTGCTCGCCGAGGGCGTGTTCGCCGCGTTCCTGGAGAAGGCCCAGCCGTGGCTGGTGAAGCTCAACTTCGACGCCTTCGTGCGGCATGACACGCAGTACTACGTGACGGAATGCAAGGCCGGCGGCGACGGCAGCTACGCCTGCGACTACGTGCAGAAAACGCTGTCCTTCGAGCATGGCGCGTGGTACCTCGCGGCCCTCACCGCGGTCGTGGTCCTGCTCGGCGCCTGGGTCTTCAACCGCCGCGACGTCAACTAGCCGTCCGCCGCCGCCGTCGTACCGCGCCGATCAGCACGATCCCGAGCGTGGCCACGGCGGCGGCCGCGCCGATCGCGAGCCCGCGGCGCAGCCCCGGCGGCACGAACGTGCAGTCGACTCGGTCCGCCGCACCGGTCAACGGAACAGCCATCAGACCGCCGAAGTTCCGCGGGGTCTGCGGCTTGCCGCCGGCGACCCGGCAGGTCCAGCCGCTGATCTTCGGTACGCCGATGACGGCCCAGCCCTTGCTGTCCGCGGGCAAGGTCGCGTGCAGCGAGTGGCCGCTCGCCTCCACCTCGGTCGCCCCGGTCGCCCGCAACGACTTCACTGCCTTGCGGAGCGCTGCAGGGCTGAGGCAACCGATCGCGTTGCGCGGCGGGATGCCCTGCGGGGCGTCGCCGAAGTTGACCTCGATGAGCACGATGCCGTTGGCCGGCACGGTGCCGAGCCCGACCATCGCGCTGCTGGTGTTGATGCCGGGCCGGCGCGTCGAGCTCAGCTCCCACCAGCGGCCGTCGGCGAGCCGGGCGCGACCGCCGACCCGCGGCATGAACAGGTACGCCGAGCTGCCCGGCGTGCATTTCGCGACCAGCTTGACGTCACCGCTCGCGAACCGCGTGCCCTTGTACTCCGGGACCTCGTACACCTTGCTGCCGAGCAGCCGCTCCTGCGCGGCATACGCGTTCGGGGCGTTGGTGTCGAGCGGCACCGCGGCGTCGAGCCGGCGCCGTACGGTGACCAGCGGCGGCACCGTCGCGCGGCCGATCTCCGGGGCGCCGTCGCCGATCAGCCGCATCCGCGCGCCGACCGAGAAGATCGCGTCCGTCACCGGATTGTCGAGCGTGTGGGCCGCACGGCCGTACCCGGACCAGCCGAAGCCGAGCTCGGTCATCATCTGGTTGACCGAGTGCGGCAGCAGGCTGCTGTACAGGCCGGCGCCCTGCCCGCCGAGCAGGATCGGATCGTTCGGCGTGATCGACGTCCCCGGCTCGGTCCGGTACGCCGGCCACCCGCCGGCGTCGCGCAGCGCGTCGTACCGCGCGGTCTGCTTGTCGTCCCACGGCGCGGCCGACGTGCTGAGCACCTTCGAGCGCTGCACGTCGGTGATCACCGCGGTCCAGGTGGTCTCCACCGCGACGACCGCCAGCAGTACGCCGAACGCCGCTGCGACGGGCCACTTGGTACGGCGGGTTCCCGGGATCCGGCGCAACGTCCAGATGATGCCGAACGCAACCACGGTCAGCGATCCGGACGCGATCAGCACGATCAGCCAGTGCTCGGTCAGCAGCGGGCTTCCCTCGGACAGGACGGCGATCAGCGCCAGCAGGGCCGCCCCGCCCAGCAGAGCGATCGGCCCGGGCAGTTTGTGCGCGACCGAGATCCACGCGACCGCGACGAGCAGGCCGCAGAGCACGAACGCCTCGCGGTACTGGCTGCCGTTCGGGGTGTCGAACGCGTGCCAGAACTCCTGCGTCGGCGCCCAGCGGAACGACCACGCGACGGCGACGATCGTGACGACCCAGATCGCCTTCTCCCGCCACGGGACGAACTTGTTGAACGGCATCGTCAGCGCGAGCAGCAGCGCGATCGTGCCGACGTACAGGCTGGCGGTCCGGCCGACGCCCTCGGACAGCGGCAGCAGCCGGGACAGGAACACGTCGATCGCCGACGCGTGGAAGATCCCCGATGGGGACGGCGTCGCGGCCCGGTTCGTGGTGACGATCGGGAGCAGGACGGGCGCGACCAGCGCCATGCCGAGCACGAACGAGACGCCGTGCCGCACGACCGACCGGAGGCGCAGCGACCAACTCAGGTCGCTGCTGAGCAGCCGGGCGAGCAGGTAGATCCCACCCGCGATCGTTGCCATGTAGGCGGTGTAGAAGTTGGACAGCCAGAAGACGGCCACGACCAGCACACTCAGCAGCCGGTTGGTACGGCGCAGTGACCACTCGGCGACCAGGAAGAACATCGGCAGGGCGATCAGGCCGTCGAGCCACATCGGCACGTAGGATCCGTCGTCGAGTGCCCAGCCGCAGGCGCCGTACGAAACACCCAGGATCGCTGCAACCCAGCGGGGTCCTGGGCGCATCTTCAGAAGTGTGGCGGCCATCGCGGCCGCGGCGAGACTCAGCTTGAGGGTGGTGACGACGTAGACGGCGAGATCGATCTGGTCCCGGGGGAACAGACCCACGAGCAGTGACAATGGGCTGCCGAGATCGACTCCGACGTCCGCGAGGAAGCCGACGCCGAAGGCGCTCTGCCAGTTGAACAGCAGGTCGCCCTGGGCCCGGCCGTGCAGGACGTCCCAGAGGTGGGCGAAGAAAGGGACGTACTGCGTGCCAAGATCGTTGGTACTGCGGGACAGCGAACCGAAGGGAAAGGTACCGCGGATGATTCCGGAGGCGGCGAACACCGCCGCCACCCCGACGGCTGCGACGGCGGCCGGCAGCAACGCCGATCGCCGCCGGACAGTCCCTCCCTCAGCACTGTCCTCGGAAACCATTGGCCGCCCCTTCGTTCCGCTCGCTCGGTCGCCAAAGCTAGCGGGTAGTTCTGGTATGGACAAGAATCGCATCACGGTCGGCGTGCGAGGCGGATGGGGACAACGATGCGGTTGAGTCTGGTGGTGCCGTGTTACAACGAGGTCGAGGTGATCTCGCGGTTCCATCAGGCGCTCAGCCACGAGCTCGCGGGGACCGGGCGGCCGTACGAGATCGTGTATGTCGACGACGGTAGTTCTGATGGGACGCTCGACGCACTCGTCGGGTTGGCAGCGAGCGACGAATCGGTGCGGTACCTGTCGTTCAGCCGGAACTTCGGCAAGGAGGCCGCGATGCTGGCCGGCCTGCGCTACGCGACGGGCGACGCGGTGGTGATCATGGACGCCGACCTGCAACACCCGCCGGAGCTGATCGGCCGGATGCTGGAGGAGTACGAGCGCGGGTTCGACCAGGTGATCGCGCGCCGCAACCGGACCGGCGACCCGGCGAGCCGGACGCTGTTCGCGCGGGCGTACTACTGGCTGATCAACAAATGGGCCGACGTCGAGCTGGTGGACGGCGTCGGCGACTTCCGGCTGCTGTCCCGGCGCGCGGTCGACGGACTGCTCGAGCTGAACGAGTACAACCGGTTCTCGAAGGGCCTGTTCGCCTGGATCGGGTTCGAGTCGATCCTGTTCGAGTACGACAACGTGAAGGCGCCGCCGGACCGCAAGAGCCGGTGGACGTTCCGGCGACTGCTGGAGTACGGGTTCGACGGGCTGCTGTCGTTCAACAGCAAGCCGCTGCGGATGGCGATCTACGTCGGCCTGCTGCTGACCGCGGTCGCCGCCGGGTACGCCGTCTGGGTGCTCGTCGCCGCGATCGTGCGCGGCGTGGACATGCCGGGCTACGTCACGCTGATCGCCGCGATCGTCGGGCTCGGCGGCCTGCAGATGGTGATGCTCGGCGTGATCGGCGAGTACATCGGCCGGATCTACTACGAGACCAAGAAGCGCCCGCACTACCTGCTCAAGCAGACCAACATGAACCCCGCGGACCGGCTGGACCAAAAGCCACCGGCCCCGGGCGGTGGAACCACCCGGGGCCGGTAGGACAGCTACTGCTGAGGATCAGGCGGTGAGCCGCTCCTCGGTGGAGGTCGAGAACAGGTGCAGCTTGTCCGGCACCGCCGCCAGGCGGACCGTCGAGCCCTTCTCGACCGGCATCCGGGCGTCGATCCGCGCCACGATCTGCTGGTGCTCGTTGTTGTGCTCCGCGGTGCCGTACAGGTACGCGTCGGCGCCGAGCTCCTCGACGACGGCGACCTTCACCGGCAGGCCCTCGTCGGCGACCTTGAAGGCCTCCGGGCGAACGCCGACGGTCAGGGTCTTGTCGCTGCCGGCCTTGGCCAGGATGTCGCGGCCGATCGGGATGATGTAGTCCCCGACCTTGGCGCCACCGTCGGCGATGTCGGCGGTGATCAGGTTCATCGCCGGCGAGCCGATGAAGCCCGCGACGAACTTGTTCTTCGGGTTGTCGTACAGGTTCAGCGGGGTGTCGACCTGCTGGAGCAGACCGTCCTTGAGCACCGCGACCCGGTCGCCCATCGTCATGGCCTCGACCTGGTCGTGGGTGACGTAGACGGTGGTGACGCCGAGACGCTGCTGCAGCTCGGCGATCTGGGTACGGGTCTGGACACGCAGCTTGGCGTCGAGGTTCGACAGCGGCTCGTCCATCAGGAAGACCTGCGGGTTACGGACGATCGCGCGGCCCATGGCGACACGCTGGCGCTGACCACCGGACAGGGCCTTCGGCTTGCGGTCGAGGTACTCCTCCAGGCCGAGCAGCTTGGCGGCCTCGCCGACCCGCTTCGCCCGGTCCTCCTTGGAGACACCCTGCATCTTCAGCGCGAAGCCCATGTTGTCCGCGACCGACATGTGCGGGTAGAGCGCGTAGTTCTGGAACACCATCGCGATGTCCCGCTCCTTCGGCGGACGGTGCGTGACGTCGCGGTCGCCGATGTAGATGGAACCCTCGTTGACCTCTTCGAGGCCGGCGAGCATCCGGAGCGAGGTGGACTTGCCGCAACCCGACGGGCCGACGAGCACCATGAACTCGCCGTCCTCGATCTCGAGGTTGAGCTTGTCGACGGCGGGGGTGTCACCACCGGGGTAGATCCGGGTTGCCGCCTTGAACGACACAGTAGCCATGACTGTTCTTTCCCTTCACCGGCAGGAACGTGCCGGACGATCCGAGTAAAGGTTCCCCCGGGCGGGGGAGTCCGCCTATCCTCGCCCGCCCCGGCTAGTCCTGACAAGGTGTACGGCGTGTGACGTGTCCGTTCTGTTCACGTTGTGGACACCTGTGTGCAGCCTGCAAGTTCTTGCAGGATCTTGCTGAAAAGTCAGAGGTGGCTGGGTACAGTGCCGGGCGTGAGCAGCAGAGCACGGCTGGCGGACATCGCGGCCAAGGCGGGGGTCAGTGAGGCGACGGTCTCGCGAGTGCTGAACGGGAAGCCGGGGGTGGCCGACGACACCAAGCAGTCGGTCCTGACTGCCCTCGACGTACTGGGCTTCGAGCGGCCGTCGCGGTTGCGGCGGCGGTCGGCGGGGCTGATCGGGCTGGTGATGCCGGAGCTGATCAACCCGATCTTCCCGGCGTTCGCCCAGGTCATCGAGTCGGCGTTGTCGCAGCGCGGGTACACCCCGGTGCTGTGCACGCAGTCGCCGTCCGGGGCCACGGAGGAGGAGTACGTCGAGATGCTGCTCGAGCGCGGCGTCTCCGGGATCATCTTCGTGTCCGGCCTGCATGCGGACACCGGCGCGGACCACGAGCGGTACCAGTTGCTGGTCGAGCGCCGCTTGCCGGTGGTGTTCGTGAACGGCTGGCTGCCGTCGGTCGAGGCGCCGTTCGTGTCCTCGGACGAGTACGCCGCGATGGAGCTGGCGGTCTCGCACCTGGTAGCTCTCGGGCACCGCCGGATCGGGTTCGCGTCCGGTCCGGAGCGGTTCATCGTCGTCCAGCGGAAGCTGGCCGGGTACCGGACGTCGATGAAGGCCCAGCTGGGGCTGCCGGACGAGGACCTGAACCCGATGGTCGCGCTGAGCATGTTCGGTGTCGAGGGTGGCGAGGCGGCCGGCCGGCAGTTGCTGGACGCCGGCGTGACCGCGGTCGTGTGCGGCTCGGACATGATGGCGCTCGGCGTCATCCGCGCCGCCCGGCAGCGCGGTCTGACCGTGCCCGGGGACGTCTCGGTGGTGGGGTACGACGACGCGCCGATGATGGAGTTCACCGACCCGCCCATGACCACGATCCGCCAGCCTGTGCACGCGATGGGCCTGGCCGCGGTCCAGTCCCTGCTGGAAGAAGTCCGCGGGCACACCACACCTCACACCGAGTTCCTGTTCCGCCCGGAGCTCGTCGTCCGTGGGTCTACCGGCCCGGTCAGAACGGGTATCTGAGCCGTAAGCCGGGGGCCGTCGTCGCGTTGCTGGTGTAGATCTCGGAGAGCTCTGTCGGCGTCAACGCGCGTGTGTAGAGCCTGAAGTCGTCGAGCGCGCCCTTGAGGTTCTGCAGACCGTCCAGGCGCTGCCCCAAGTGGATCTGGAACGGACGCTTGGGGCTGACCGATCCGATGCTGCCCGTAGCGCTGGCTGCTGCCACGCCGTCGACGTACAGGGTGAAGGCGCCGCCTTGGCGGCTCAGGGCGAAGTGGTGCCAGGCCTGGTCGTTGTAGGGCTTCCCGGTTTGCAGGGTGATCGCGGTCTCGCCACTCTGGGCGAGAGCGCGCAGCCGGTTCTTGGACGGTTCCGCGCGGAGCCAGAGCTGGGAGTAGACGTCGCCCTGGTTGTAGGCCCACAGCAGCGGCTGGTCAGCAGTGCTGGCGCCGTACTTGAACCAGCCGGTCCAGGTGAAGTCGCCGCTGCTCACCGCGAGCTGTTCCGCGAACGGGAGCTGCACGTAGTCGTCGGCGCCGTCGAGCGCGACCGCCGTACCGAACTTGCCGGCCACCGGCACCGGTCCGCGCAGGTAGCCGTCGAGGTTGTTGCCGGAGGCATCGGGTGTGGTGGGTACGCCGGCGGTGTTGCCGTCGGGCAGACCGAGGTCGGACTCGGTGAAGGTCGTGAACCAGATGTACCCGTGCGACCAGTTGGCGGCGCGCTCGTAGACGAGACCGACGGTGCTGTCGTTGATCCGGGTCATGTCGGTGTACGCCGCCATGCCGCTGTAGACGACCGTGCCGCCACCGGGGTCGACCCACTCCGTGCCGCCCTTGAAGGTGGAGCGGATCGTGAGGTTCTCCCGGGTCGTCCCTTGGCGGGTCTCCGTGGCGAGCAGCACGCGGTTGTAGCGGTCGCCGCGATCGGTCGCCCTGAGCTCGAGCGTCGACGCCTGCACGGTCGGTACGGCGAGACTCTGCTCCGCGGCGTCGGCGTGGAAGCCGGTGGAGAAGGTCTGTCCGGCATCGCTCGACACGGCCGACGCGACCGTGGACGGGTTGGTGCCGCCTTCGTCGCGGGCAAAGGCGAACAGGGAGCCGTCCGGGCGCTCGAAAACGGACAGCTCCTGGACGCGGAGGGCCGGATCCGCGGAGTTGTCGTGTGCTCCGAGGTGCCACGTCGTACCGCTGTCGTCGCTGTAGACGAGAGCCCCGCCTTTGTGGTCGCCGTCAGTGGTGGAGTAATGCGTGCCGACGACCAACCGGCCGGCGTGCGGTCCGCGTCGCAGTTGGATGCCGTGCGAAGGACCGGTCGCGTAACTGCTCCACTCCGGCAACTTCACGCTGCTGGTGATCTCGCGCGGTGCGCTCCAGGTTGCCCAGTTGTCGTCGCTGTACTGCGCCCACACCGTGTTGTAGTCGCGCGTGGTCAGCAACGTGATCCGGCCGGTGTCGGCGTCGACGATCGCGGCCGGGTTGTGCGCGGTCGAGTCCACACCCGCGTGCACGGCTTGCGGCGCGCTCCAGGTCGCGCCGCCGTCCGTCGAGCGAACCATCACGACGTCGTGCGTGCCGAGGTCGCCACAGGTCGGTTTCCGGCCCTCGGCGAACAGCACGAGCGTGCCGTCGTTCCCGCGCACCAGAGCCGGGATCCGGAAACAGGTGTACCCCGCGGTTCCGGGCGACAGGATCGCCTTTCCCTCCAGACCTGCGCCGTACGCCGGAGCTGTCAGACAGCCCATGACCACCACAAGAAGCGCAAGCACCACCCGGCGGAATCTCATGCGCACCAGTCTTCGCGAGAACCGACGCGAGTCGACGGGTTCTCCGGCGTGTCGTAGTACGTCCTATGTCCTCACATCCAGTGCTCGCAGGTCTTCGTCCGGAAGTCGGTCAGCGACTCGATGTGCCGCTCATTGTCGGTGCCGACCCACACCGTGCCCAGTTGGAGCCGCGCGAGGTCCTGCTCGGCGAACTCCACGTGGCTCGCCGACCAGCTGCTGTCATGCGTCCACCCGTAGATCGTGTACCGCGTGGCCGGATCGCGGCGCGCGAGAGTTCCGATCAGGCGCCACCCGTTCTCACCGGCGGTCAGCGTGAACTGCGAAAACCCGGCGACGGCCGGCGTGACCTCCCAGCGGCCCATGGCCTTGTCCTCGGGCGTCTCCGGCTCGGGACGTGGATCCCGCAGGTACATGCTCGCTCCGTCGATGTGGCCCTCGCACATCTGGACGACGATCAACGGCTGACCTTGGGCGTCGACTGTCACGCCGACGATCCCGCCCGGAGGCACCCCGCAGCCGGTCAGTGTCGACGTACCGACGACTGCCGCGGCCGCGGCCCCAGCCCATCTCCGCATGGTTCAGAGTAAAAGCTCCGGCCCGGTGCCGTCCCCTGCCGGGCGGCTCCGGGCCGGAGGACTCGGGGGACTACTTGGAGGTGTGGAAGGCCGCGGTGCCGGCGGCGGCGAAGCCGTTGGCCCAGAGTTGGTTGACCTTCGAGCGCTCGGTCGAGTCCGGGTAGGGGTTGGTGCAGGACGGGCCGGGCCCGCCGCCCGACATCAGCTCGGAGCAGGGGCCGGAGTAGTGGTCGGGCAGGCCGAGGACGTGGCCGGTCTCGTGGGCGACGATGCGGGTCTTGTCGTACTGCTGGGACTGCGCGTAGTCGATGAAGATGTACCCGCTGCCGTGCCCGTCGGTGGACGCGTACGAACCGCGCGGGTCGTTGCCCTCGGTGTAGTAGAAGTCGTAGTTGCTGCCTTCGACGAGCTTCACGCTGCTCACCGACGAGTTCCAGATCTGCGTGCTGGAGGAGATCTGCGACGCGAACGTCGGCGCGTCGACGGCGTACGTGACGGTCACAGCGGTGACCTTGCGGCCGGCCTTCGCCTGCTGCGCCAGCTTGGCCCGCGCGGACTTCATGACGGCGTCGTAGAACGCCTTGGTGGCGGCTTCGTCCTGCGGGGAACCGACGTAGGCCGCCCGGGTGGCGGCGGTAGAGACAGCGGAGACGGTGTGGTCGGTGGCCGGCGCGGCAGTCGAGGGGGACGCTGCCAACGCGGGCACGGCCAGCGCGGCGGCGGCGAGCCCCGCGAAGCTGGTCAGGATACGGCGATGCGACATGGAGGGCCTCACTCCGAATCGGTGGCGGATAGCGACGGGTGGATCACCGATCGCTACCAACGGATGCTGCCAAGACTCACCGGATTTCGCATCGGATCGCGGAAAACCCTCGGGTTAACCCGCGAACCGGGCCGATCGTTCTATGCCGCCCATAGCTTTGTGGTTATGGGGCGTCGTGGGTGTCCAGGAAGCTGCGCAGGTCCCCCGCGACCCGGTCCGGGTACTCGCCGTTGACCGCGTGCGACGCGTCCGGGTAGAACGCGACGGTCTTCGTACGCAACGCACGCTCAGCGGTACTGCGGGCCTTCGCCGGGTCGTGCATCACCGAACGCCCGGCGATGATCGCGAGCACCGGCATCGGCAGCCCGGCCAGTTGCTCCTCGGTGATCCGGTGCGGCTGTGGCTGGCGCATCGTGTAGTTCTTCATGCCGGACTCGATCATGTCGGCCACCGGCACGTGCTCGACCGGCTTGCCGCCGGCGGTGTAGGAGTTGAAACTGTCCCGCCACGAGCGCGGCAGCCACTTCACCGTGGCCGGCAGTGAGCGGATCACGACCGCGAGTGGCAATCCGTCGTACACGTAGACCGCGTCCAGGGTGGTGACCGTCGCGATCCGGTCGGGGCGCCGGACGGCGAGGTTCATCGCGGTCCAGCCGCCGATGGACAGGCCGAGGAGGTTGAATCGCTGCTCCGGCAGGGCCGCCAGCGTCTGGTCCAGCCAGGCGGCCTTGTCGGCGTCGGAGGTGATCGGCTTGCCCTGGATGCTCATCCCGGGTTCGCCGAGCAGGTCGATCGCGTAGACGTCGGTGATCGCGAGCAGCGATTTCAGGTTGGCGGCCCACACCGGCGTGCCCGACGAGGTTCCGGGCAGCAGCACCAGGGGATGCCGGTACCCCTTGGCACCCGCGAACCGGTACACGCGGACGACGCCGTACTCGGTGCGAAGGTCGTGTGCCGCTGCCGGAGCAGGCACGTCCCGCATCGCCGCGTCGTACTTCGCGAGGTAGTCGTCGTACCCGGCAGCGCTGTTCCAGTGACCGACCGGATTCTTGGGCATCGGCGTCTCCTAACCAGTTGGTAGGTAATCCCACCCTACGGTAAGTTGAGGCCATGCCTTCAGCGCGCGGCCGGAACCTCACGTTCACCGAGGAGGCCCGCCGGGCGCAGCTGGTCGATGTCACGATCGAGCTGGTCGCCGATCGCGGGTACGCCGCGGCGTCGCTCGGGCGGATCGCGGAGAGCGCCGGGATCACGAAGGCCGGCGTGCTGTACCACTTCCCGTCGAGGCAGGCCCTGGTCGAGGCTGCCTATCAGCACGTCCTGTCGGCGCTGGTGGCGACGGTCGGCGCGGCCGTCGACGCGGCGGGCCCGGCGGACGGCCCATCGGCGTACATCCGGTCGATGGTCGGGCACCTCCGGGAGCGGCCGCGGCACGTGCGGATGCTCATCGAGGCGATGACGTCGGTCGCGCCGTTGACCGATTCGACGGCGCGCTGGTCCGCGGTCGCGGACCTGCTGTCCGCGGCCCGTGCTGCCCGGGGGTTGACGGAGCCGATGGATCTGCGGTCCGCCGCGCTGCTGATCGGCGGCGGGATCGACGCGATCGTGGCCGAGTCCCTCGCCGATCCGGCGTACGACGCAGCGGCCGCCGCCGAGCTGCTGGTCGACGTGGTGGAGCGTGGGTTCCTGAGTTAGGGCATGTCTGGATTATCAGACATGCCCTAGGCCTCGCCGGGGATGCCGACGTTGAGCAGGCGGGCGCCGGGTCCGCGGGTGGAGAGGCGGTCCTCCTTGTTGTAGAGGTTGCAGCGCTGGAGGCTGAGGCAGCCGCACCCGATACAGGAGTCGAGGTCGTCACGGAGCCGTTCGAGCTCGGAGATCCGCTCGTCCAGACGGCTGCGCCAGGACTTCGAGAGCTTGCTCCAGTCGGCGCGCGTCGGCGTCCGGTCCTCGGGGAGCGAGTCCAGCGCCTGTTTGATCTCGGCGAGCGCGAGACCGACCCGCTGCGCCGCCTGCACGAACGCGATCCGCCGCAGCGTGCTGCGCTGGTACTGCCGCTGGTTGCCGGCCGTCCGCCGGGACGCGATCAAGCCCTGATCCTCGTAGAACCGTAACGCCGACGCCGCCACCCCGGACCGCTGCGCGATCTCCCCGATCGAGAGCCAATGCTCTTTGCTGGGGACGTTCTCCTCTCCCATACCGCCACCCTAGGACGGCATTCCAAAAACTCAACCACGCTTGAACTGTGGGGC
Organism: Kribbella sp. NPDC003505; assembly: GCF_040610875.1. Classification (NCBI taxonomy): domain Bacteria; kingdom Bacillati; phylum Actinomycetota; class Actinomycetes; order Propionibacteriales; family Kribbellaceae; genus Kribbella; species Kribbella sp. NPDC003505. The sequence continues at coordinate 253,430 of NZ_JBEXNA010000006.1, forward strand.
GACGGGTGCCGAGAGCACCAGTTGGGCAGGTGGTCTGGTCCGCGGCGGGTGGTCGGGGCGGTCGTCACGATCGGTTATACTTTTCTGGTGTCGGTGCGCGCGTCGCGTCACCAGAGATGTTCCCAGGCGCTCCGACCCGTCGGTTTCAGCATCCGGCTGAAGATCCCGGCGACATGGGTGCAACGCGATAGCACCCGCAGGTCGATGCCCGTCTCCTGCTGAAGTACGTAGCTTGTCCGGTCATGTTTCGTGACCGGCGCTCACGTGCGGCTGCGATCCGGCGCCAATCGTCCGTGAATCCGAGAGAGAGTTTGCGTGACCCAGCACCACCAGCACGACCCCGAGTCCGCCGACGGGCGGATCAAGAAGCCCCGGCACAAGAAGCACCAGAACCAGTCGTACGGCGAGCGGATGGCCGCGGATGCGACGTACGACGCACCGCGCGCGGACCGTGCGCCGGTGAAGGGCTACCGCACCGAGCAGCCCCGCCCCGACCGCGGCCAGCGAAACCGCGACGACCGTCCGTACAACCGCGACGACCGTCCGCAGTACAACCGTGACGAGCGTCCGCGCTTCAACCGGGACGACCGTCCGCAGTACAACCGCGATGAGCGTCCGCGCTTCAACCGGGACGACCGTCCGCAGTACAACCGTGACGAGCGTCCGCGCTTCAACCGGGACGACCGTCCGCAGTACAACCGCGATGAGCGTCCGCGCTTCAACCGCGATGACCGTCCGCAGTACAACCGTGACGAGCGTCCGCGCTTCAACCGCGACGACCGTCCGCAGTACAACCGCGACGAGCGTTCGTCGTACCGGCGGGACGACCGTTCGCAGGGTGAGCGGACCGACCGGCCGCGGTTCAACCGGGACGAGCGGCCGCGGTTCGACCGCGATGACCGTCCGCAGTACAACCGGGACAACCGGGACAACCGGTCGCAGTACAGCCGGGAGGACCGGCCCCGTTTCGAGCGGGACGACAAGAGCTATCGGAGGGACGAGCGAGTGCAGCGGGACGACCGGCGGAGCGAGCGGGCGGAGCAGCCGGTGGACCTCGGTACTGTTGCCGAGGACAACCAGTTTGCCGCGCTCGGGCTGGCGCCGCGGCTCGTGCAGCGGCTGGCCCGGGACGGGATCACCGCGCCGTTCCCGATCCAGGCCGCGACCATCCCGGACGCGCTGGCCGGCAAGGACGTGCTCGGCCGCGGTCAGACCGGTTCCGGCAAGACGCTCGGCTTCGGTCTGCCGACGCTGATGCGGCTGGCCGGCGGCCGGACCGAGTCGCGCCGTCCGCGCGGCATGATCCTGGTGCCGACCCGTGAGCTCGCGATGCAGGTGCACGACGCCCTCGAGCCGCTCGCGCACGTGATGAACGTGTCGCTGAAGCTGATCGCCGGCGGCCTGCCGTACCCGAAGCAGATCGAGTCGCTGCGCCGCGGCGTCGACCTGCTGATCGCCACCCCGGGCCGCCTGATCGACCTGTGCGAGCAGGGCGCGGCGGACCTCGGCGCGGTCGAGATCTCGGTCCTCGACGAGGCCGACCACATGTGCGACATGGGCTTCATGCCGGCCGTGACCACGCTGCTCGACATGACCCCGCCCGAGGGCCAGCGGCTGCTGTTCTCCGCGACCTTGGACAACGACGTCGACACGATCGTGAAGACGTACCTGAAGGACCCGGTGCAGCACTCGACCGAGTCCGGCCAGGCGACCGTCACGACGATGGAGCACCACCTGCTCGTCATCGAGCCGGCGCACAAGCAGTCGCTGACCGCGGAGCTGGCCAGCCGTGACGGCCGGACGATCGTGTTCGTCCGCACCAAGCTGGGCGCCGACCGGATCGCGACGCAGCTGCGCGACCGTGGCGTGATGGCCGCGGCCCTGCACGGCGGCCTCACGCAGGGGATGCGGAACCGGACGCTCGAGCAGTTCAAGGACGGCTCTGTTCCGGTGCTCGTGGCCACGGATGTCGCGGCCCGCGGTATCCACGTCGACGACGTCGGCCTGGTCGTCCAGGCCGATCCGCCCGCCGAGCACAAGGACTACCTGCACCGCGCCGGTCGTACGGCGCGCGCCGGGGGCAAGGGTGCCGTCGTCACGCTGGTTCTGCCGCACCAGCGCCGCGGGATGATCCGGATGGCCGAGACGGCCGGCGTGAAGGCCGAGCCCGTTCGGGCCCGTCCGGGCGACGAGCTGGTCACCGAGCTGACCGGCGGCAGCAAGCCTTCTGGCTATCCGGTCAAGCTCCCGGCGCCGAAGCCGCAGCGTTTCAGCAAGGGCGGCAAGCGGTTCGGCAGCAGCCGCCCCGGTCGCGGCCACGACAGCCGTGGCGGCAGCGGCCCGCGCCGCAGTAACGGTGGCCCCCGTCGGACCGACGGAAAGTCCTACCAGCACTAAGGAACGTAGGGCTGAGACCCACAAATGGTGGGCTGAGACAGGCAATGACCTGTCTCAGCCCACCATTTCTTGTTTCAGGTCAGGACGGCCCAGAGGCGGGCGAGGATCATAGCGATCTCTTCGGTGTCGAGTGGGACGAGCTCCAGCATGAGTTCGCCTTCGGCCATGCGGTCGGTCATCACGTAGATCGGTGGTGTGCCGGCTTCCAGCTCGGTGGCGACGCGTTTCGCGTCCGGGACCGTCAGCTGGACCCTGGACACCTGCAGGCCGGTGGGATCCTGCACCGCCACGGCAGTGATGCCGGGGATCCGCGAGGCCGCGTCGACGAACGCGTCCACCTTGGCGAGCTCGTCGGCCTCCCACTTCACCCGGTCGAACGCCTGCCACTCCTCGAGGGCCGCGAGAACGCCGACGATCGCCTCCTTCGTCGGCTTCATCACCCGCCCGATGCCCTTCTCCTGGGCCCGCAGCGCCTGCACCAGGCTCCAGCTCCCGGCCGCCAGCCCGGCGGTCGGCGAGCCGAGGTACTTCTGCCCGCTCACCAGCACCAGGTCCGCACCCGTCGCGAGCAGGTCCGCGATCCGCGGGAACTGCGCGGCGCCGTCGATGATCGCCGGTACGCCGCGGCGGTGCGCGGCCCGGATCGCGGCGACCAGGTCGATCGGCTCGCCGCGCGTCAACCGCGACGACACCAGCATCAGGCAGGCGACGTCCGGGCCGTCGAGCTCGGCCTCCAGATCGTCGATCGTGCAGCCGTCCTCGGCGCCGGCCAGGTCGACCTGCGCGCCGGCCAGCCGGAGGCCTTGCAGGTTGGAATGCCCGTAGTCGATGACGTGGCAGGCCGGCAGTACGACGCGGTTGTGCATGTCCGTTGCGTCCGGCAACGCCGCCGTACGCCGGGGGTCGCCGCCGGTCATCGTGGCCGCGGCGGCGAGCGTGACACCGGCCGCGGTGCAGTGCACGACGGCGCCGGCCTGGGCGCCGGTCACCTGCGCGATGGCCTCACTGGCCCGGTCGCCGAGCTCGTCCATGTCGAAGAACTCGGGCAACGCCTGGGCGACCGCCGCCGCCACCCCGTCGGGGCTCCTCGACACCCCCAGCGGGGTGTACGTCCCTTTGGCGTTGATCACCACACTCAACCGATAACGATCGTGGATGCTCATGGTGTTGCCGAGCGTAGTGGTCACGGACAGCAATTGGCGAGAGGCCGAGAGCAGTCAAGATCTTGACCCGAAGCTACTCGTGAGTCATTCTCACTTTTACCGACCTGAGGAGGGACCGTGCCCCGCCCCGCACTCCGAACCCGCCTTCGTACGGCGGCCGCCGCGGCCGCTGTCACCGCCGTCCTCGCGGCCCTGCCCGTGCCGACCCGAGCGGCCTCGCAGCTCGCGTCGCAAGCCGTTGCCGCGAGCCCCACCGACTATTGCCTGGAGCAGTGCCGTGACATCTTGCCGCCGGGGCAGAACGGCAACGCAACCTTCACGGATCTCCTTGCTTTCAAGGCGTTGGGGGCCCGTCCGGCGCACTTCAGCGACACGGTGAAGCCGTATCAGGACCTGGTCTGGAACTCGCAGGGCATCACGGACGCAGGCCTCGCGCCGTACTTCGACGACTCGTCGTTCGGCGTGAAACCGGACGACGTGGCAAGTACCGTCCAGCCGCGCAGCGACGTGACGATCGTCCGCGACAAGTCGCGCGGTATCCCGCACATCATCGGGACCACGCGGCTGGGCACGATGTTCGGTGCGGGGTACGCCGGCGCGCAGGACCGGCTGTTCGTGATGGACGTGTTCCGGCACCTCGGCCGCGGCCAGCTGACGCCGTTCGCGGGCGGCGCGGCGGCGAACCGGGAGTTCGAGCAGGAGTTCTGGCGGACCGCGCCGTACACCGAGGCAGATCTGCAGCGGCAGTTCGACGACGCGGACGACTTGTACGGTGCCGACGGTGTGAAGATGCAGCAGGACATCCAGGCCTGGGTGGACGGCGTCAACCACTACATCGACACGGTCGGCATCGCATATCCCGGTGAGTACGTCGCCCTCGGCCTGCAGTGGCCGACGCCGCACTGGAAGGTGACCGACGTGGTCGCCACCGCGGCCGTGGTCGCGGGCATCTTCGGCACCGGCGGCGGTTCCGAGGTGACGTCGGCGCTGGCGCTGCTCGAGGCGCAGGCGAAGTACGGCGTTGCCCAGGGCACCAAGGTGTGGGAGTCGTTCCGTTCCCAGAACGACCCGGAAGCCAGTACGACGGTGCACAACGGCGCGACCTTCCCGTACGGGACGACCGGTCCGGACCCGGCCGGCCGTGCACTGCCGGATCGCGGCTCGGTCACGCCGGAGCCCGAGGTGATCGACCAGACGGTCAACAAGGCAGCGACCGCCGCGCCGGCGCCAGAAAACGCGGAAAGGCTGCGCGGAATCTTCGACGGCGGACTCTTTCCGGAAGGTTTCGGAAAGAAGGGCCTGTCGAACGCACTCCTGGTTTCCGGCGCGCACTCCCAGTCCGGCCACCCGATCGCGGTCTACGGCCCGCAGACCGGCTACTTCGCGCCGCAACTGCTGCTGCGCCAGGAACTGCAGGGCCCCGGCGTCAGCTCGCGTGGAATCGCCTTCGCCGGCCTGAACTTCTACACGCTGATCGGCCGCGGCCCCGACTACTCGTGGAGTGCCACGTCCGCGGGGCAGGACATCACCGACACGTTCGCCGTGCCGCTGTGCGAGCCGAACGGCGGAACGCCGACGAAAACGTCGCAATACTACGTTTTCCGCGGCCAGTGCGTGCCGATCGAGCGGCTCGAGCGGCACAACGCGTGGTACTCCAGCCTCGGCTCGTCGGAGCCCGCCGGGTCGTACACGCTGGTTGCCCTGCGCACCAAGTACGGCATCGTCACGCACCGCGGCACGGTCGGCGGAACGCCGGTGCTGTTCACCAAGAACCGCTCGACGTACGGCAACGAGGCCGGGTCGGCGCTCGGGTTCATGCAGTTCAACGACCCGGACAAGGTCAAGTCCGCGGCCGACTTCCAGAAGGCCGCCGCGAACATCGGGTACACCTTCAACTGGTTCTACACCGACAAGGACTCGATCGCGTACTTCAACTCCGGTGACAACCCGGTCCGCGCGGCCGGCGCAGACCCCAACCTGCCGACCTGGAGCTCGTACGAGTGGCAGGGCTGGAACCCGGCCACGAACCGCGCGACGTACACACCGGCGGCGCAGCACCCGCAGGTGGTGAACCAGGACTACCTGACCAGCTGGAACAACAAGCAGGCGCCCGGGTACTCCGCGTCGGACGGCCAGTGGGGCTACAACGCGGTCTACCGGAGCCAGCCGCTCGACGACCGGATCAAGGCGGTCATCGGCAGCGGCCAGAAGTTCACTCGCGGCAAGTTGGTCGAGGCGATGGAGGACGCGGCCACGGTCGACCTGCGCGGCGACCAAGTCTTGCCCTACCTCCTGAGAGTGCTCAAATCCGCACCGATCACGGACCCCGCGGTCGCCGACGCGGTCGCGAAACTGACCGCCTGGCAACAGGCCGGCGCGCATCGCAAGACTCCCGGTGCAGCATCCCGCACGTACGACAACGCCGACGCCATCCGCATCCTCGACGCATGGTGGCCCCTGCTCGTCCCCGCACAGTTCAAGGCCCTGGGGCCGGATCTCTACGGCGCACTGACCGCCAATTTGAAGATCGACGAGCGCCCGAGCGCCCAGGGATCCGCCTTCCAGAGCGGCTGGTGGGGCTTCGTCCAGCGCGACCTCCGTAAGGTCCTCGGCGACGCGGTACAGGCTGACCAGCCAGTCACCTTCTGCGGCAGCGGGTCACTGGCCGCCTGCCGCACCACCCTCACCGAGACGTTGCTGGCGGCGATCAAGGTCCCGGCGTCGACGACCTACCCGGCCACCGCGGACTGCGCGGCCGGCGACCAGTTCTGCGCCGACCAGATCGCGCACAACCCGATGGGCGGCATCACCCAGGATCGGATCGCGTGGGTCAACCGGCCGACGTACCAGCAGGTGGTCGAGTTCCCGGCGAAGCGCGGCGACGACGTCAGCAACCTGGCGGCCGGGAAGACGGCGACCGCGAGCAGCTACGAGAAGGGCTGGTACAACTCGCCGCCGGCCCAGGCGGTGGACGGAAAGCTGAACACCCGGTGGGCCAGCGACTGGTCCGATCCGCAGTGGCTGAAGGTTGACCTCGGCAACGAGCAGCCGGTCAGCCGGGTCGTGCTGTACTGGGAGGCCGCGTATGCGAAGGCCTACCAGGTCGAGGTGTCCCGGGACGGCTCGACCTGGCAGCAGGTGTACGCGACGACAGCGGGTGACGGCGGCCAGGACGTGGTCCGGTTCGGCGCCGTTCCGGCCCGGTTCGTGCGGATGACGGGGACCCAGCGCGCGACGTCGTACGGCTATTCACTCTACGAGCTGCAAGTCTTCAGGTGGTGACACCCCGGCGCCTGTCACCATGGGCGCATGAACCAGAACTTTCCCCCGAACCAGCCGTATCCGCCGCAGCAGCCCGGTTACCAGCAGGGCCCGCCGCCCGGGTACCAAGGTCCGTCGCAGCAGGGGTACCAGCAGGGTCCCCCGCAGCAGGGGTATCAGCAGCAGGGGTATCAGCAGCAGAGCTACAGCCAGCCGGCCCAGCCCGCTCAGCCCACAGCACCGCACGTCGCTCCGCAGGGGTCGCCGTACCCGGTGCTGGTCTCGACCATGAACGACCTGCCCGGCTACACCGCGGAGCAGGTGTTCGGGGAGGTCTTCGGGCTGACGGTGCGCAGCCGCAACATCGGGTCGAACTTCACCGCGAGCTTCCGGTCGCTCGGCGGTGGCGAGGTGCCGGAGTACACCCAGATGCTGGCCGAGTCGCGGCACGTCGCCGTGATGCGGATGTGTCAGATGGCGCAGCAGATGGGCGCGAACGCGATCCTCGCGATGCGGTTCGACTGCAACGAGATCGCGCAGACCATGAGCGAGGTGGCCGCTTACGGCACGGCGGTCGTCGTCCGGAAGATCGAGCCGCCGCGCGCCCAGGACACGACACCCGACGAGGACGATGCGAATGACAGCTGACCTTACGTTTCCGCCCGGATTCCGGTGGGGGGTCTCGACGTCGGCGTACCAGATCGAGGGCGCCGTGGCCGAGGACGGCCGCGGTCCGTCCACCTGGGACACGTTCTGCGCCGAGCCCGGCCGGATCCTGAACGGCGACACCGGCGCGGTGGCGTGCGACCACTACCACCGGTACGCCGAGGACGTCGCGCTGATGCGTGAGCTCGGGGTGGACACGTACCGGTTCTCGTTCGCGTGGCCGCGGATCCAGCCGTCCGGGAGCGGTCCGGGGAACGCGGCCGGCCTGGACTTCTACGACCGGTTGATCGACACGCTGCTCGGCGCCGGGATCCAGCCGGCGCCGACGCTGTACCACTGGGACACTCCGCAACCACTCGAGGACGCCGGGGGCTGGCTGTCCCGCGACATCACGGACCGGTTCGCGGAGTACGCCGCCATTCTGGGCGCCCGCTTCGCGGACCGGGTGCCGCTGTGGATCACGATCAACGAGCCGGTGGTGCTGACGTTGATGGGGTACTCGCTCGGCGCGCACGCGCCTGGCAAGGAACTGCTGTTCGACGCGCTCCCGGTCGCGCACCACCAGCTGCTCGCCCACGGCCGCGCGGTGCAGGCGCTGCGGGCCGCCGGCGCCCGGACGATCGGCATCGCGTCGAACCACGCGCCGACCTGGCCCGCGAGCGACAGCGCGGAGGACAAGGAAGCGGCGGCGCTCTACGACAACCTGGTCAACTGGTTGTTCGCCGATCCGATCCTGCTCGGCGAGTATCCCGCGGGCATGGGCGACGCGATGCCGGGGCCGGTCGCGGACGACCTCGCGGTGATCTCGGCCCCGCTCGACTTCTTCGGTATCAACCACTACGCGCCGGTCTCCGTCGGCGTCGCCACCGGTCGGCCGGACACCGGGGCGACCGACGGTGTTCAGCTGCCGCCCGGCTTGCCGTTCGAACCCCGCCGGCTCGAGGGATACCCGACGACCGACTTCGGGTGGCCGGTCGTGCCGGAAGCGTTCGGCGAGATCCTGCGGACCTTCAAGGAGCGGTACGGCGACAAGCTGCCGCCGATCTACATCACCGAGAATGGGTGCGCGATCAACGACGGTCCTGTCGACGGGGTGGTGACCGATCAGCGCCGGATCGACTACCTGGACGGATACCTGCGTTCGTTGAAAGGCGCGATCGACGACGGGATCGATGTCCGCGGGTACTTCCAGTGGTCGCTGCTCGACAACTTCGAATGGGCGGCCGGGTATTCGCAGCGGTTCGGTCTGGTGCACGTCGACTTCGAGACCCTGGAGCGCACGCCGAAAGCGTCGTACTTCTGGCTCCAGGCCCTGATCGCCCAGAACCGGCGATGATTCCCGAGCCCGGCGTGGTGCCGTCCGCCTTGGCAGAGCCGACCGTCCGGGTGCGGCGCGGGTGGACGGCGGCTGTGGTGCTGACAAACGTCGGGGTGTTCGCCGCCTGGCTCGGGCCGATCCAGGTGCTGCTGGCGAAGCAGTCCGAAACCGTTGCGCCGGGCAACAAGGAATACGTTTTCGGGCTGGTGACCGGCGTCGGTGCGGCGGTGTCCGTGGTGGCGAATCCGGCCTTCGGTGCGCTCTCGGACCGGACCACGTCCCGGCACGGCCGCCGTGTTCCGTGGGTGATCGCCGGTGCCGTTGGCGGCGCCGTCGGCCTCGCGATTCTGTCGGGCGCACACCTGATCGCGCTGATGCTCGTCGGCTGGTGCCTGATGCAGCTGTTCGGCAACGCGCTGCTCGCCGCAGCCACAGCCGTGGTACCGGACCGGGTCCCTGTCGCCCAACGTGGAGTGGTCGGCGGCTGGGTCGCCATCTCCCAGGTCCTCGGCGCCCTGGTCGGGACGGCGCTCGCAGCCGCGTTCGAAAGCTACACGCTCGGGTACCTCGCCTGCGCCGCGTTCCTGCTGTTGTCGGTCGTTCCGTACCTTTTTCGTAGCCACGACGTCCCGCTGACGGAGCGGCCGCCGTTCGTGCTCGGCGAGTTCCTGAAGGGCTTCTGGATCAGCCCGCGACGCTACCCGGACTTCGGCTGGGCGTGGCTGACACGGTTCCTGTTCAACGTGGGCAACGCGCTGGGCACGCTGTACCTCTTCTACTACCTGCAGGACAAGGTCGGCGTCGACGACCCGGACACGGGTGTCCTGATCCTGACCGCGATCTACAGCGTGTGCGTGCTGGTGACCGCGATCGGCTTCGGGCGGTGGTCGGACCGGGCGGGCAGGCGGAAGGTGTTCGTCACCGCGTCCGGCTGGGTGATGGCGGCGGCCGGGGTCGTCCTCGCCGTGTGGCCGACCTGGCCGGGCGCGATTCTCGGGGCGATCATCCTCGGTGCGGGTTTCGGCGTGTACCTGTCGGTGGACTTCGCGCTGCTGACCGAGGTCCTGCCGAGCGCACGCGACCGCGGCAAGGATCTCGGCGTCATCAACATCGCGAACTCGTTGCCGCAGGTGCTGGCGCCGGTCATCGCCGCGCCGATCGTCAAACACCTGGGCGGCTACCCGGTGCTCTACTTCTCGGCGTCCGCGGTCACGCTTCTGGCCGGCGTCCTCGTGACCCGGATCCGCTCGGTCAGCTGAGCCGCCGTACGCCCATCGGCGGGGACGGCGATGTGCTCGAGGTCGAGCCAGTCCGCCATCAGGCGGAGCTCGGCCGCCAACTGCTCGACGAAATCGGGGGCGCCCGGCTCGGCGGTGAGGGTCGGCACGACCAGCGTCGAGTTCTGGCGGTCGGCCTTGAGGTCGACGCGGGCGACCAGCCGGTCGCCGAGGAGGAACGGAAGCACGTAGTACCCGTGGACGCGCTGCGGCGCGGGCGTGTAGATGCTGATCCGGTAGAAGAAGTCGAACAGGTGGTGTGTGCGGTCGCGGTTCCAGATCAGCGGATCGAATGGCGACAGCAGCGCCTGCGCCTCGACCGGTCGATCCTCCGCCTCATGCCACAGGTACGACTGCTGCTTGACGCCCTCGACCCGGACGGGCACCAGGTCGCCGGCGTCGACCAGATCGGCGATGACCTCGCGACCGGTTGCGGCAGGCAACGGAAAGTGCGCCTGGCCGCTGCCGCCGCAGAGCTCCTTCAGCGTTGCGATCCCCAGACCACGCGCGGCGATCCGGACCAGCTCACGCCGTGCCTCGTCGGCGGTCGGCACCGGGGCGTCGAGGACGCCGGCGGGCAGCACGCGCTCGGTCAGGTCGTAGATCCGCTCGAAATGCCGACGGCCCGCGATCGTCACTTGGCCCGTGCAGAACAGGTACTCGATCGCGATCTTCGCGTCCTGCCAGTTCCACATCGTGCCGGTGGACGGATCCGGGTGCGGATCGGTGCGCTTGCGCCGTACGCCGTCCGGGCTCGCCTCGCCCGCAGTCAGCGGCCCTTGTTCCGTCACCAGCCGCAGGACCTGGTCGACGTACCCGGGCCGCTCCGCCGTCAGCCGGCGCATCCCCGCGACGACCGACCACGGCGCGGTCACGTCTGGGCTCAGCTCGTCGTCCCACACCTGTCGCTCGGCGGCCAGCATCCGCCACCGCATCAACGGGAAGACATCCAAGGGGAGCAGAGCCGCTTTGTGGCCCCAGAAGTACTCGAACAGCTCCCGGTCCGCGCCCCAGCTCAGCCGGTCCAGGCTCGCCCGCGAATAGTCCCCCACCCGTGCGAACGCCGGCAGGTAGTGCGAGCGGCACACCACGTTGACCGAGTCCAGTTGCAGTACGCCGGTCTGCCGGATCGCCTTCCGCACCCGTCGTACGTCCGCACGCCCGCGCGGACCGCCGAACCCCTGCGCCCGCAGGGCAACCCGCCGCGCGCTCTCCACCGAGACGTCATCACCAACGGCCGCCATGAACCGAACCTATACGCTGCCGGGGACACTTCGACGCTGGAGACGGACTTGCTCACGCCCACCCCGGACGAGATTGCGCGCGCGTTCGAGCTAGGGAATCCCGACGGCGGGCTCACCCACGTCCGGCGCGGCGATGCCGACGCGTGGCGGCTGGACACCTCCACCGGAAGCTACTTCGTCAAGGGATACCTCCAGGACGTGACCGACCAGCTGACGGTCGCGATGGCGTTCGAGGGGCGCGCGCTCGAGGCGGGCCTGGACATGCCGGAGCCGGTCGAGCCGGCCGATCCGGTGGTGGGATGGGCCGCCCGAGTTGAGGATCGGCTGTTCCGGGTCCACCGATGGATCGAGCCGTTGAGCTGCGCGCCCGACGTCGACATCTGGCTCGGCCGGACGATGGCACAAGTCCATCAGTTGGAGCCACTCGGCGGAGGAGATTTACCTGAGTGGTGGCGGCAAGCGATCAAACCGCCCGCGGTCTGGGACGACTGGATCGCCAAGGCACGAAGCCGGGATGTCGGGTGGGCGGATCGGCTGTCGGACAGCCTTCCGCTCATCCACGCCGCCACCGCGCGCCTCGCCGAGCTCTGCGACAACGGAGTACCGGACCTCGTGACAACTCATGGCGACTTCAAGCCCCACAACATCGTGTGCTCTCTGTCCGGACCGGTCCTGGTGGATTGGGACAGCGTCCGCACCGACAGCGCGGTCCTGGAGGCAGGCCGCACCGCCTACATCTTCGGAGGGGGAGATCCCGAGCGGATCCGGGGAATTCTCGCTGCGTACGTCGATGCTGGTGGTGCCCTGGCCTGGGCCGGCCCGGATCTGTTCCTCAGCGTGGCGAGAAATCACCTCCAGGTGCTGAGCGACCTTGTCCAGGCGTCACTTGGACAGACAGCCGCGGCCCCCTGGATGGGCGACCGCCGAACAATCGACGCTGCTATCGACAATCGCCTCCAAGACCTTTCCAGCAGGCTGGAAGGCCGTGCGGGGTAGCTGATGCCCAGCCGGCAGCAGAGCCGCCGCCCTCGACGACCTGGGCGGGCACCGATCGCACCTACACGATTCCCGTCGCGGGCTTACGGGCGGCCGTCTCCGCGAAACCACGGCCGACGGCTTGCGTTGCATGAGAACGACTGAGGGGCGACCCTCAACGCCCAGACGGGACTAGGGTCCTGGTCGAAGATGACGCCTTGTTGGACCGATGGGCCCTGAGCGCTGCTCTGGTGGTTACGGGCGCTGTGGACGCAGCGCTGGACACCTACGTGACGAACGATCGCATCGTCGAACTCATTCATGCGGCGATTCCGCCCATCCAGGACCGCATCGTCGGCGACGCCCTGGTCGAGGTGACAGATCCCGCCTTCCTGCGTCGTGCCGCCGCTGTCGGCGTGGACCCGCCAGTCGACGCACCTGCGGCGCTCGGTTCATGGGTTCGCAAGGTTCTGGGTGCCCTGGACGAATTGCTCGCCGGTCAGCTTCCCGAAGTACCCGGAGGCTATTGGTGGGTAGACGATCAAGGCCTCGGCTCGACTCGCAGGCGAAACTCATGAGTCTGTGAGCGGACAGTCGTCTGGCATCATCCGATGCGTGGCAACCCTGGTCGAGGTGATCGCAACGCTCGATGGAATTCCGGACGGCGACCCGTACGACGTTGAGCCCACGATCTTCGTGCGCAAACCCTGGACCGCGTACTCGGAAGCGGTCGTCCTGAACGAGGATGCGGTCAACGGCGTGGCCCCGAGCGCGCCGGCCTTCGCCTACCTCTTGGAGGTCGACCTGGCCAAGGAGGTCATCAGAGTCTGGCGTGAGTGGCGAGCTGGTGCAGTGCCGACCCCGGAGCAAGCCACACAGGCAGTCATCTTCTATGGCGACACGACTCGTATCAACCTCTCGCGTAGGTCGTTCGTAGCATCCGCAAATCGCCAGATCCGTGCTTCACGGACAGCGGCCATGTGCGGACGTTAGGCCTCACCACTCGCGTACGTCGTCCACTCCGGTGAGCAGGGCCGCTCGTTCGGTCGAGAGTGCGCGGCCGGTGGCCTGCTCGGACTCGTCGAGGACTGCTTCGAGGGCGGTGTAGAGCTCATCGCGTTCCTCGGTTTCGATGAACGGTGAGCGCCCATCGAGCCGGTTGAATGCGGCGCCGTAATCGCGGCCGAGCTGGGTGAGGCGTCCGAGCCTGGTCGCATCGTCCGGTTCGTCGAGCAGCGCGAGGATCGCGCGCCGAGTCTGCTTGAACTGGGCGACCGCCTTCTTGAATCGAGCGCTGCTGATGTGGTCGCGGCCGTCCCAGTCACGCAGCGGGTTGTTCAGATTCTCCTGGACCCACTCGGGCTTGCGCGCACCGGTGATTTCCAAGCTGGTGCCGTGAGCGATCTCAGCGCGCCAACGTGAGCGCATTGCCACTGCGTACTCGCGAGGGATGCTATGGAGGCCGAGAAATTCCAGGGCGCGCGTCTCGTCGGGCAACAGGCAGTCCGCGCTGCTCATGCCGAACAGGTTGTTGATGGACAGTTCCCTCAGCGAGCTGAGACGGTTGAGGCTCGCGGCGTTGACCAGTTGCCCGAGGTTTCCGCCGAGCGTCAGGCTGGTCAGGTTGGGGTAGACGTCGACCAGGCGGTCAGCGTCGACGGTCTTGATACCGGTGGCCATGAGCCGGCGGACGTCGCTACCCCTGCCGGGGGAGCCGGCTGACAGAGCGTCGGCGAGCTCGGGTCCGCTCAGTTCGAGCGCCGCTGGATCGGACCAATCGCGCACACCGCGATCCCAGGTTCGCTGGTGGAACAGCTGGTCGCCCAAGTGCCACAGACTGGTGTAGCTGTTTGAGCGCCGGTCGTGCAGCAGCGGCAGGTTGCCGATGACCCGATAGCTGCGCGGAAGCACCCAATCGCAGTTGCAGTGTGACAGCCCTCCGCGCCAGGCGTGATGAGTGAGTCTGAGGGGCCGCGTGCCGCGCAGTACGTCGACTGAGTCAGGTTCGGGACCGGACCAGTCGAGTTCGAGCACACCGACCTTCTTCCAGGCCGGGTCAATGTCGGCGGTGATCTGGGCTGCAGTCCACTCTCCGAGGAGGTCGTTCGGCGCGATGACGATGTCGCCTACCTCCAGTGGGCGTGGAGGAACCGCCGGTGTCGCACTAGGCATGCGAGGGATCCTACGAGTTCCCGCACTTCCCCACATCGGCTGCCGAGCGATTGGGGATTGACGGCGGTTCTGCGCGGCACGGCCGTTGGCGAGTAGGCCTGCTGGACGACGAACCGGGCAGCTCGGCAACGTCACCGCGACGGGATCGCAGGCACTTGGGCCGTGGTGGCCGCGGACCGTCGTGGGCTGTTCAGGCGGCGATGGAGCCTGCGGGGGATTTCAGCCCTGGGGGCGTGGTGCCGCCAGATCGCGAACCTGTCGCCTCCTCGTTCGCGCGGTAGTCACTCGCGCGTGGGGTGCTTGTCAGGCGGGGACGGGCTCGGTGTGGTAGTTGAGGTTGAGGCGGCGGTAGGCCGCGCTCAGGAAGGCGAGCAGGACCACGATCAGCATCAACAGGCTCGCGGCGACGAACGCGAGGGCGATGCCGCGCGCCTGCCCGGCGCCGAGCAACCAGCCGAACGTACTGCGGCCGGACGCCGAGTCCATGTACGGGATGAGCAGGAACTGCGCCGCCGGGCCGACCGCGAACGCGGCGATCGGGGTCGACGCGGTCTCGATGCTCTGCGCGAACCCGAACACCCTGCCCTGCTTCTCGAACGGGACCATCCGCTGCAGGATCGTCTGCTCGGCCGCCTCTGCGATCGGGATCACCAGCATGAACCCGAACATCCCGAGCACCAGCAGCGACTGCCACTCGCGCACCGCGGTCCCCAGGCCGACGACCGCGATGCCGACGTTCGCCAGCAGCAGCAACCGCAGCGGCGAGCGGCCGAGCCCGAAGCGGGCCACCAGTGCACCGCCGGCGATGAAGCCGATGCTGGTGATGCCGAGGACCACGCCCCACGACTGGACCGAGAACAGGTTCAGCCCGTACGGGTCCATCAGCGCCATGAAGACACCCATGATCAGGTTGTTGAACGTACTGAACAGGACGAGCGGAAGCAGCCCGGGGACTCCGCGCATCGTCAGCCACGCTGCGCGTACGTCGATCCGGCCGCGCTCGTGATGCGATGGCCGCGGCTCGTCGAGGTGGATCGCGAGCAGCAGGTGCACGAGGACGGCGACGGTGAACACCACGGCGATCGCGACCGTGCCGCCCATGCCGACGAACCCGACGGACAGGCCGCTCAGGACGCTGGTGATCAGGTGCGCGACGCCGTTGACCGTGCCGACCAGGCCGTTCGCCTTGTCGCGGCGGTCGGCCGGGACGAGCAGGGTCACGGCGGTGGACAGCGCGATGCTGCGGAGCTGACCGGCAGTGCTGCCGACCAGGACGAGCAGCGTGAACACCCAGAACCACGGCCCGTGCCAGTCGGTCAGGCGGCGGCCGGCCACGGCGTACAGGACGCCGGCGAGTGCGAAGGCGACGCCGGTGATCGAGGACGAGAACGCCATCGCGGTCTTCTTGCGGTGCGCGTCGACGACCGCCCCGAAGATCGTCCCGGAGGCGGCCCCGATGAGCATCGAGACGCCGGAGACCAGCGACGCCGCGAGCACCGAGTGCGTCACCAGGTACACCCAGAACGCGAAGCCGAAGCTCAGGAACGTGGTCGTCACGTTCGCGACCAGGGTGTTGATCAGCAACCGCCGGAATGTCGTGTTCATACTCCTCCGTCGAACGCGACCTCACGGAATTGACATCACCTCCCGAAGGACCGCGAAATCGTCCGGATCGAGCGGGACGAGACCGCGGCGGAGCTGGTAACCCCAGTTCGCCTGGCGGGTGAGCTCCAGGTCGAGGTCGCGCAGCGCGGCCCGGCGTACGGGCAGGAACTCGATCCGCCGCCGCCACGGCTCGATCGTGCCGCGCGCGCCCATACTCATCGGTTCGGCCTGGTACGGCGCGTCGTCGGCGACCACTCCGAGTGCAGTGAACGCGCGCAGCGGAGTCTTCTCGCCGTACCGCTCGGTCGGGGAGTAGATCGCGAAGCCGTCGCCCTTGCGGAGCCGGGCGACGCCGTACCGCTTGCCGTGGTTGAGCTGGATGAAACCGCCGTCGACCGCCCGCCGGGTGTGGTCCGCGGAGACCACACCCAGCCAGGCCCTGTTCAGATCGTTCATGCACCTACTGTGAGGCCGAATATGCGACATCTTTCGTCATAATTCGGCGGCGGAGCTTGTCGAGCAGCGGCGCGGCGATCAGCACCAAGATGACGGCGTAGATGACGTACGCGACGGGACCGCCCACCAGCCCCGAGACGTCGCCGTTCGACAGTTGCAGCGCCATCCGGGCCTGGCGCTCCGCGATCGGGCCGAGGATCACGCCGATGATCAGCGGCAGCACCGGCAAGCCGAACCGGCGCATCCCGAATCCGAGCAGGCCGAGCAGCAGGAGCAGCAGCAGGTCGAGCGGCTGTGCGTTCACGGCGTACGCGCCCATCGAGGCGAAGAAGATGATCCCGGCGTACAGGTACGGGCGGGGGATCTGCAGCAGCTTCGCCCAGGCCGGCGCGAGCGGCAGGTTGAGCAGCAGCAGGAACAGGTTGCCGATGAACAGGCTCGCGATCAGCGCCCACACCAGCTTCGGCTCGCGCTGGAACAGCAACGGGCCCGGCTGGATGCCGTACGACGTGAACGCGGCCAGCATCACCGCCGCGGTCGCGTTCGTGGGCAGGCCGAGCGCCAGCATCGGCACCAGCGTCCCGGCGGCCGACGCGTTGTTCGCAGCCTCCGGTCCCGCGACGCCCTCGATCGCGCCGTGCCCGAACTCCTCCGGGTGCTTGGACAGCTTCTTCTCGGTCGCGTACGACAGGAAAGTCGGAATTTCCGCGCCGCCGGCCGGCAGCGCGCCGATCGGGAAGCCGTACGCCGTTCCGCGCAGCCAGGGCTTCCAGGAGCGCCGCCAGTCGGACTTGCCCATCCACGGCCGGCCGACCGGGATCACCGTGCCCGGGTTCCGCCGCAGGTGCGCGGCGACCCAGAGCGCCTCGCCGACCGCGAAGATGCCGACGGCAACCACCACGACGTCGATACCGTCGGCGAGCTGCGGGATCCCGAGGGTCAGCCGCTGCTGGCCGGTCACCTTGTCGATCCCGACCAGCCCGATCACCAGGCCGAGCAGCAGCGCCGCGAACCCGCGGATCCGCGACGACCCGAGCACCGAGGTGGCGCCGGCGAACGCGAGCAGCATGATCGCCAGGTAGTCCGGCGCGCCCAGGCTGATCGCGAACTTCACCACCTGCGGCGCGACCAGCACCAGCAGCAGGGTGCCGATCGTCCCGGCCACGAACGACCCGATCGCGGCCGTCGCGAGCGCCTGCGCGGCGCGGCCGGCGCGGGCCATCTTGTTGCCCTCGATCGCCGTCACCACCGACGACGACTCGCCCGGTGTGTTGAGCAGGATCGACGTGGTCGAGCCGCCGTACATGCCGCCGTAGAAGATGCCGGCGAACATGATGAACGCCTGCACCGGCTCGAGTCCGTACGTGATCGGCAGCAGCAGCGCGACCGTCATCGCCGGCCCGATCCCGGGCAGCACGCCGACCGCCGTACCGACGGTGACTCCCAGCAGCGCCAGCAGCAGGTTCAGCGGCGTCAGCACGTCGCCGAACCCGTTCAGCAGGTTCATCAGGTTGTTCATCACAGAATCCCTTGCAGTACGCCGGCCGGCAGGTTGACGCCGAGCCCGATCGCGAACGCGTAGAACGTGATCAGCGCCAGCGCGACGGCGATCACCAGGTTGCGGATGTGGTGCCGGCTGCCGAGCGCGAACGCCGAGCCCCAGAACAGCACCGTCCCGCTGATCACCCAGCCCAGCGGGTCGATCAGCACCAGGTTCACCACGAACGCGGCGATCAGCAGCAGCACGGTGCGCCAGTCGACGGGCGACGTGACGTCGACGTCCTCGCCCTCCTCGGCCGCGCCGGTGCCGCCGCGGGCGACGTCGACGGCGTACAGCGCGGCGACCACCAGGAGCAGGATGCCGAGCACGATCGGGACCGGCTTCGGGCCGATCGGATCGTTGCTGTTGGCAATGTGTTGGAGCCGGGCGGCGTCGACGATCACCAGGGCGCCGACGACCGCCAGGAACCCGCACACTCCGTACTGCGCACGATCCGGCCGCCGGGCAGCGGCCAAGCTCATCCGCGTCCTCGCTTCGCTCCGGGCGCGGATGAGGCACGAATCGCACTGTGCTTGATGATGACCTCGCTGCGCTCGCTCATGCCGCCAGACCCAGCTTGGTCAGGATGTCGGCGACCGCCTTGTCCTGGTCGGTGAGGAACTTCCCGAACGCGTCACCGGTCACGAACGCGTCGGTCCAGCCGTGCTTGGTCAGCTCGGCCTTCCATTCCGCCGAGTCGTGCATCTTGGTCAGCGCGTCGATCCAGACGTTCTTGTCCGTGTCGCTGATCTCCGGCGGCGCCACGATGCCGCGCCAGTTCGTGAACACCAGGTCGATCCCGGAGTCCTTCAGCGTCGGCACGTCCTTGAGCGCGTCGATCGGCTTCTCGCTGGTCACCGCGAGCACCCGGACCTGGCCGCTCTCCACCTGGTCGAGGAACTCGCCGAAACCGCTGGCCCCGAAGGCGATCTTGCTGCCGAGCAGCGCGGGCAGCAGCTCGCCGCCGCCGTCGTACGAGACGAAGTTGACGTCCTTGGGGTTGATACCGACCGCCTGCGCGAGCTGCATCGGCAGCAGGTGGTCCGGGCCGCCCGGCGACGAGCCGCCGCCGACCGCCAGCCCCTTCGGGTTCGCCTTCCACGCGGTGACCAGGTCCTGGATGGTCTTGTACGGCGAGTTCTTCGGCACCACGATGGCGCCGGCCTCCTCGATCATCTTCGCGATCGGGGTGGTCTGGGTGAGCGTCGCCTTCGACTTCGACGTGTACGTCGCGCCGACCACGCCGAGCCCCATCTGCATAGCGAGCTTGCCGTTGCCCTTCTCGTTCACGATCCGCTGCAGGCCGACCGTACCGCCGGCGCCCGGCAGGTTGAACACCTGCGTGCCGGTCGCGATCTTCGCGTCCTCCATCACCTTCGCGGCGGTCCGGGCGGTGGTGTCGTACCCGCCGCCGGCGGTGTTCGGCACCATCAGCCGCAGGCCGGTGGCCGGCTTCCCGCTGTCGTCGTTCGCGTCGCCGGACTTGTTCGCGGTCGCACCGCACGCGGTCGCGCTGACCAGGGCGAGCAGCGCCGTGGTGACCCAGAGCATCGGCCTAGACCTCATCGGCTGAGTCCTTTCCTTGAGGGGTTCAGGTGGCGACGATCGTGGACCTCCGGTGGTACGGGCGTCTGCGTTGTGTCCGCAGCGGTGGTTGAGTTCATTGTGGTCACAGGCGGAACCTGGGTGAAGTGTGGCACTCGGGCTCCGGACCGGTGATCATGCGGTTCGGAAAGGGCGAGGAGGTGGACGTGGCGAGGCTGGGAAGGCGACCGACGCTGGCCGGGCAACTGCTCGTGCTGCAGCTGGCGATCGTGGTGATCGTGCTCGTCGCCGTGGCCGCGGTCTCGCTCGCCCAGTCGGCCGCCACGTTCAACCGCGTCGAGGGCCGCCGGGTGACTCTGCTCGCGGAGCAGCTGTCGGCGAGTCCCGCGCTGCGCTTCAGCATCCGCAACCCGGCCCCCGCGGAGATGCTCGCGCCGACCCTGCAGACCAGCATCGCCCAGTCCGGCGTCACCTCGATCACGGTCGCCGACGCCAAGGGAAAGGTGATCGCGGCAACCAACGTGACGCTGATCGGCACCAAGCTCACGCTGGGTGATCCGGATGTCCGGAAGGGCTGGTCCGGCCAGCTGCGGGGCGATGACGGAATGGAGCTGGTCGCCCAGGTCCCGGTGCTGAGCGAGGGCAGGGACAAGTTGGGCAATCCGGACGGGACGCTCGGTGACCACATCGGCACCGTGATGGTCGGCGAGCGCTCTCCTTCGGTACTGCAGCGGCTGCGGGGCGCGTCGTCGTACCTGGCGATCTATCTCGGGATCGCCTGTGTGCTCGGGCTGCTCGGATCGTGGTTGCTCGCGCGCCGGATCAAGCGGCAGACCCTGGGGCTCGAACCGCGGGAGATCGCCGGTCTGGCCGAGCACCGCGAAGCCATGCTGTACGGGCTGGCCGAAGGAGTTGTTGCCCTGGACCCCCAGCTGCGCGTGACGCTGGTGAACGACGTCGGCCGCCGGCTGCTGGACCTGCCGGCCGACGCGGTCGGGAAATCGCTGCGGGACCTGGGGATCGAAGGTCGGCTGCGCGAGGTGCTCGCCGGCGACGACGAGGCGCGCGACGCGGTCGTCGTACGGCGGGGGCGGGTGCTCGTGATGAACCGGATGGAGGTGCTGAAGGACGGGCGGTCGCTCGGATCCGTCACCACGCTGCGCGACCGGACCGAGCTCGCGCGGCTCGAGCGTGAGTTGGGCTCGTTCCGCTCGTCCGCCGAGCTGCTGCGGGCGCAGACGCACGAGTTCGCGAACCAGCTGCACACGATCTCGGGGCTGATCCAGATCGGGGAGTACGACGAGGTGGTCACGTACGTCGGTGCGCTCAACCGCTACCGTGAATCGCTCGATCTGACCGTGACGCAGCGGGTCCACGACACCACGGTCGCGGCCCTGCTGATGGCGAAGTCCTCGCTCGCGGCCGAGCGCCGCGTCGAGCTTCGGGTGTCCGAGCGGACCACCCTGCTGCGCCTCGATCCGGCGCTCTCCGCCGACATCGCGACCGTGCTCGGGAATCTGGTCGACAACGCCGTGGATGCCGCGGCTCAGTCCGGCACACCGCTGTCGCCCGCGTGGGTCGAGGTCGAGCTGCGGCAGGACGCGACCAGCGTCGAGATCGTGGTCCGCGACTCCGGACCCGGGGTCGCGCCCGAGCTGGCGCAGGAGGTGTTCGCACACGGCTTCACCACCAAGGCCGCGGCTGAGGGCGAGCGGGGGATCGGCCTGGCAATGACACGTCTGATCTGCCGGCGCCGCGGCGGCGAGGTCGCGGTCACCAACCTGTCCGAGGGCGGCGCCGCGTTCGTGGCGCGGATGTCCACCCAGCGGACCCCGGAAGGAGCCCGATGATCACCGTCCTGGTCGTCGACGACGACTTCATGGTCGCGCGCATCCACCGCGGGTTCGTCGACCGCGTCGACGGCTTCGAGGTCGTCGGCACCGCGAACTCGGGCGACCAGGCGGTGGCCGCGCTCGCCGACCTCGCTCCCGACCTGATCCTGCTCGACCTGTACCTGCCGGACGTGTTCGGTCTCGACCTGATCGCCCGGCTGCGCGCCGTCCGGCCCGATGTCGACATCCTCGTCATCACCGCGGCCCGCGAGGCCGAGGCCGTGCGCGGCGCCGTACGGCAAGGTGTCGTGAACTACCTGCTGAAACCCTTCGGTTTCGAGGATCTGCGGATCCGGCTCCAGGAGTACGCCCGTCGCCGCGCCAGCGTCCCCGACCAGGTCACGTCCCAGGCCGACGTCGACCGCGTCCTCGCCCCCACCCGCCAACTCGTCAACCGGCTCCCGAAAGGCCTCAGCCAGGAAACCGCCGACCTCGTCGCCGCCGCGCTCCGCGCCACCCCCGACAGCCTCTCCGCCGCCGAATGCGCCGAGAAGATCGGCATCTCCCGCGTCAGCGCCCGCCGCTACCTCGAGTTCTACGCCGCCCAAGGCCGAACCGAAGTAACCCTCCGCTACGGCACCACCGGCCGCCCCGAACGCCGCTACACCTGGCGAACCTAGAACCTCCTACGCGCGCACCGCAGGCGCTCACCTCGTCGCTCCTCACCGCGCCGGCTCGCTCCCGCCCGGGACCGACAGCGCCGAAGACTGCCCTGGTCTCGACCGACTGTGCTCGGCGGCGACACCAGCAATTCCCTGGCCTGCAAGGGATTCCGGTGCCTTGCCGATTTGGCTGTAACCGAACCGTGATCTAGAATAGAACACATGTTCGATACTGATCTGGAGGATCTCGCCACCGCGGACCTGCTCGCCGCGGCCGCCGAGTACGCCCAGATCGAGAACCGCGCCGCCACCCGCATCCTGGAAGCCGCGCTCGCCTACGCCGACCGCAATGCCGTCGCCGAAGGCTACGAGCCCCTCCCCGGCTACGAACGCGTCGTCGTCTACGGCGGCGACGGCTGCCCCGGTGTCGCCGAATTCGCCCCCATCGAGCTCGGCGCCGTCCTCGGCATCTCCAGCGGCGCCGCCGCCTCCCTCATCGGCGAAGCCCTCGCCCTGCGCCACCGCCTCCCCACCGTCTGGGCCGCCGTCCTGTCCGGCACCGCGATCGCCTGGCGCGCCCGCAAGATCGCCCACGCCTGCCTGACCCTGTCCCAGGAAGCCGCCGCGATCGTCGACCGCCGCGTTGCCGCCATCATCAACACCGTCACCCCCAGAAAACTGGCCGCCATCACCACCGCCGCGATCTGGGCGGCCGACCCGGAGCAAGCCCGGGCCAACGCCGAAGCCGCCGCCAAGACCCGGGGTGTGTTCGTCTCCCAATCCGACGACCACGGCACCAAGAGGATCTGGGTGCGTGCAGCGGCCGGCGACGTGATCCGCTTCGACGCCAAGATCGACGACCTTGCGCAAGCCCTCGAAGCCCTCGGCGACACGGACACCCTCGACCAACGCCGCGCCAAGGCTGTCGGCTGGATCTCCGACCCCGCATCCGCCCACCACCTCATCGAAGTAGCCCGCCACCTCGCCCGCGTGCAATCCCCGCCGGTCGATGAGCCCGCCGACGCCGACCGCGTGGCGAGCAAGGCTGCTGGTGCTGTCGGCGGTGAGCCGACTGATGCTGAGGTGACCGACGCCATGATGACCGACTCAGTGGCTGCCCCCACGGCGGCCAGTGGCGAGGCGGAGGGTGAGGACGGGTTCACTCGCCGAGCGCTGGCCGGCACGGTGGCGGCCCGTTTCGCCGCGATCAAGCGCGACGCCTACGGCACAGGCCTCGGCGCGGTGGCCGGGCGGCGTGACCGCCACATCCTGTACGTGCACCTCACCGACAAGACCCTGGCGACCGGCGCCGGGGTGCTGCGGGTTGAGAAGCTCGGTCCGCTCCTCGCCAGCCAACTGACCGAGCTGCTTGGCCACGACCAGGTAGTCGTCAAGCCGGTGATCGACCTGCACGACCAGGTCAGCGTCCACAGCTATGAGATCCCGGATCGGATCCGCGAGCGCGTTCGCCTGCGTCACCCGGTCGACATGTTCCCGTACGGCGGCGCGGAAGCCACCACCCGGATGGACCAAGACCACATCACCCCCTACCGCCACACCGAGCGACCAGTGTGGCCGTCGTCGCCGTTAGCACCGGCCAAGCCGCCGGGGCGATCCAGCGCGCCGGACCGTACCGCCCCGCCAGGCCGAACCAGCTCAGCGGATCGCACCGGCCCGCCCGGTCAGACACGCCCGCCGGAACGCACCGGGCCGCCAGGGCAAACCAGTGTCGACAACCTCATACCGCAAAGCCGACTCCATCACCGCGCCAAAACCTTCGGCGGCTGGAGAAACCGACGCCTGCCCACCGGCGCCATCGAATGGACCAGCCCCCACGGCTTCCGCTTCCTCGTCGACCACAACGGCACCCACCAACTCCCACCTCGACAAACCCGAGACCGCAGAACCGGGCCACGCCCCGGCGCATGAGCACACCAACCGGCTCTCCAGTTCCACCGCGCCGTACGGAATGGTCGAGGAGGGACTGTCATGTCTCAAGACATCGGTGACAGTTCTGCATCAGAACATCGGTGACACTCGATCTCTCAAGACATCTGTGACACTGGCCACCGCGCATCCGCCAGGCACTCCCGTCGTTGTCGACCCACTCGCGATCATGTAGCGGCCGTGGCCACGTCAGCCAACCGCCGCTGGATTCCAGGACACGTCGCCGCCGGCGCCGATCTCATCGGACTGTCGCGACTTCTTCTCGCCCACGGGACCATGATCAGACTGCAGAGCTCGCACCGCGCCCCGGAACCGGCCGTCCCTGGGACTCTCACCAACGTCGGAGTGAGAGCGCTGATCGCGGGAGTTCGGACGCCGCAGCGCACGCTGTCTGGGCGGCATGAACGCGCGGACGGATATCTGACAGCCACCGTCCGGTCCTAGGCTGCGACGGGTCGGCTTGCGGCCACGAGGAGGCGAAACTGATGCACGCAGACGAAGCTGTGCTGATTCAGAAGTTGACGAGACTGGGTGTCGATGATCCGCAGGCCGCGGCGCGGTCCGAGATCAGAGAAAACATCCCCCAGTTGGCGTATGCCCGACTAGAACGACTCGTGCGGAGGAATCTGCTGGGCCGACGCGAGAGCATGGACGTCTGGTGGACCAACCTTCAACGTGAGCGAGATCGTCGCCCGGGGTCACCCTCAACGGCTGTCGCAGAGGTGATCGGGAAGTGTCTCGCGGCCGGGATCACCTTGGACGAGCTGGCGGTGATTGTCGAGGACGTCGCGTCCGACACAGCGCAGGGCTTTGCATACCTCCTTGGCGACCCCTGCGACGACGAGCTTGACGACCCGGGCGACCTCCCGTCGTGGGCCCTTTGCGAGGTCAGCTCTGACGACGACGGCGCCAAGCTCACCGGCCGGACGATGGGCGCACTTCATGAATTCCTGGGGCCGACGGAGTAGCGGCCGAGCTGGCGGGGAACTGCTCGCTCATCGGCAGGTTCGGAAGGACATGCCTTGCATGCCGGGCCGAAGAAGTGTCACCACCAAGTGCCCCGGAAGCGTCACCGATGTCCCGAGACATGACATGGTCGAGGAGGGACCCGGCACCGCAACATCGCCTCGCCTCGGCGACCGACGTGAACCCGCCTCGACTCGTGGGTGTTGCCCCATCGCGCGGACAACCATGGCGAATTCCGGTGATCTGACGCCGCGCTGACCGGTGAATGGAGGCCGGTCCGGCTCGGGTTGCAGCGGCTCAGCGGCGGAGGATCAGTCCGCCGGACCTGCTGCCCTCCATACCGGCCGGGACGGCTCACTGGGAGGGGTCTGCGGCTCGGGCGGCCTGTTCGATCCGGTTGCGGTGGGCGGTCCAGTCGACGTTGGGGTCGGTGTTGGTGGTGTTGTCGAGTTGTTCGCGGAGGATGTCGGCGTGGCCGGCGCGGCGGTTCGATTCGGTGAGGACGTGGACCATCACGTTGAACAGCATGACGTCGGGGCGCGGCCACCAGGGGACGGTGGCGCGGGTGTCGATCGGGAGTTCGGCGATGGTGGCGTCGGCGTGCTCGCAGGCGCGGCGATAGTTGGTGAGGACCTGCGCGCGGGTTTCGTGTTCTCTGACCCAGAGGTGGTCGTGGTTCGCGTAGCCGGGATCGGTGAAGCTCGGGAGCGGATCGGCGTACGGGCGGTCGAAGATCTCGCCGAGGTAGCGCGCCTCGGTGATCGTCAGGTGCTTGATCAGGCCGAGCAGATTGGTGCCGGTGTGGGTGAGCGGCCGGCGTACGGCGTACTCGGACAATCCGTCGACTTTCGCCACGAGCCCTTCACGTACCCAGCGGAGAGCGTCGTGCAGAGAGGCCTTCGCGAAATCGTCGATCACACCGCCAATACTCACCCGACGCGGGGTCGCGCCGGAAAGGAGTCACTCGTCCACACCGCGCTGCTCGCGGCGATCGCGTACACCGCGGCGCCACTGGCTTGTTCTGCTGCCCGTTCCCCCTGGTCGCCAAGGTCACCCGACCCCATCCGGCTGGTCACCATGCCCAATGCATCGCCGGCCCGGCGGGCGGCAGTTGGCTGCACCCGGCGATAGCCGGGACCTCCCGCGTCGGCCGGAAACACCGGCGTCGGCCGGGAGGTGTGTGCCGCGCTGTACGGGGAGCGCACGGCGAGGGGAAGTCGCGGAGCGGGCGACGAGGAAGAGGGCTCTGGCTCGGGGTTGGGGTTTAGTCCTCGACGAGTTCGACGGTGGCGGCGTGGCGTTCTGCGAGGGCGCGGTAGACGGTGGCGTTGTGGTCTACGAAGAGTTTGGCGGTGCCGTCGAGTGGGATGACTTTCTTGGCGGGGCTGCCCATGGCGACTGACTCGGGTGGGATGACGGCGCCGGGGGTGACGGTGGAGCCGGCGGCGATGAGGGAGCGGGGGCCGACTACGGCTCCGTCGAGGACGATGGCGCCGTTGCCGACCAGGGCTTGTTCGCCGATGGTGCAGTCGTGGACCAGGCACTGGTGGCCGACGGTCGCGTTCGGGCCGATCTCGCAGCCGTTGTGGCCGACGTGGATGACCGTGTTGTCCTGGATGTTCGCGCCGGCGCGGATCGTGATGGTGCCGAGGTCGGCGCGGATCACGGCGCCGTACCAGATCGACACCCCGGCCTCGACGACGACGTCGCCGACGAGGGTGGCGGTCGGCGCGATCCAGGCGTCGGGGTGGACGGTCGGGCGCTTACCTTCGAACGAGTACAGCGGCATGCGCCACACCCTAGCCAGTGATCGTGATCCCGGAAATCGGCGTACCGGGCCCGCGAGCCTGGCCTCCAACTAGGGTGAGTGGATGCTCAAACCAGTCGCCGGGTTCGCAGCGTTCGGTTTGTTCTGGGGTGCGTGGGGCGCGATCCTGCCCGCGATCCGCGCCGGGGCCGGAGTGAACGACGGCGAGCTCGGTGTGGCGCTGCTGATGATCGGCCTCGGGGCGTTGCTGTCGATGCGGCTGACCGGATACCTCATCGACCGGTACGGCGGCATGGTGCTGCCCGTCGTCATGGTGCTGTTCGCACTCTGCGGCGTATTGCCGGCGCTGGCCGGTTCCGTGGTCCCGCTGAGCGCCGCACTGTTGTTGCTCGGAGCAACTTCAGGCGCGACGGACGTGGCGATCAACGCGGCCGGATCACACGCCGAGGCAGCCACGGGACGCCCGGTGATGAACCTTGCCCACGGCATGTTCTCGGTGGCGGTCGTGGTGGCGAGCCTCGGTACGGCGGGTCTCCGGGCCGCGGGTGTCGGCGCGCTGCCGGTGCTGGGCGGTGCGGCGGCGCTGATCGTGATCACGGCGGTCGTCGCGCTCGCGCCCGGAGCAACCCGCACGGTTCGGACGACGCCCACCGAAGAACGCGCCCGGCTCCAGCCCGTACTGCTCGTGCTCGGCGCACTGTGCGCGCTCGCCTACCTGGTCGAGAACGCCTGGCAGAGCTGGAGCGCCGTTCACCTCGACACCTCGCTGGACGCCCCGGCAGGTCTGGCGTCGATCGCTCCGGCGGTCTTCGCCGCGGCGGCCGCCACCGGCCGCTTCGCCGGCAACGCGTTGCTGCAGCGCATCCAACCGGTGCCGCTCCTGGTCGCCGGCGGGGTGGTGGCCGCGATCGGAACGCTCGTCGCCGCCGCGGCGAGCAACCCGTGGACGGCGCTCGCCGGGATCGGAATCGCCGGTCTCGGTACGTCGGTGTGCGCGCCGACGATCATCGGCATGGCCGGGGCCTGGGCCGGGCCGGAGCGTCGCGCGGGAGCGATCGCGGTGGTGACCACGATCGCGTACCTCGGTTTCCTGGTCGGCCCGGCCGCCGTCGGTGCGCTCTCGTCCGCCTGGTCGCTGCCGACTGCCCTCGCGAGCGTCGCCGTCCTGGCGGTGGTCGTCGCCGCACTCGCCCCAGTGGCGGGACGGCTGGCGGCTTCGCCCCACGGTGAAAGGGATGTGAAAGAGCCAGGGACGAGGCTACGGTGACAGGATCGATCGAGGAGGGTGGCATGACGGAGATCGCGAAGTCGGGGGCCGCGGTGATCAGCCGGGCCGACGGGCGGGACGACGGCGAGGAGTGGACCGAGAACTACACCGAGCTGCCGGGTGGCGCCGGGGTCTCGCTGATTCTCGAGTCGACCACGCAGGAGGGCGTCGGCCCGCGGCTGCACCTGCATCCGTACGCCGAGACGTTCATCATCCGGCGCGGTTCGGCGACGTTCACGGTCGGCGGCGAGGAGATCGTCGGCAGGGCCGGCCAGATCCTGGTGGTCCCGGCCGAGACCCCGCACAAGTTCCGGACCGGCCCCGGCGGCTACGAAGCGGTGCACATCCACGCCAACCCGACCTTCGAAACCACCTGGCTGGAGTAGCTACTCAGGCGGAGTGAACGCGGCCAGCAGGGTCGCGGTGATGTACGGCGCTGCCTCGTCGGAGGTGATCCGGCCGGCCTGGATCTCGGTCGCGGCGCCGTGCATCACGTTGTGCATCACGCTGACCAGCCACGACGTCGGCAGGTCGGTCCGGAACACCCCTTCGCTGCGGCCGCGCTCGAGCAGCCGCTCGACGCGCGCCATCGGATCGGCGTGCAAGTCGCGCACACGGCCGGGCGGCAGCGCGTCCTGAGCCGCGATCAGCAGCGCCCGGTACTGGTCGACCAGGTGCCAGCTCGACGCGATCAACCGGGTCAGCGCCTCCCGCGGGTCTCCGGTCAGATCGACCTGGCCCAGCGTCTCCTCGCCGGTCGCGATTGCCTGCACGAACACCGCGTCGACCAGCTCGGCCCGGGACGGGAAGTGCCCGTACAGCGTGACGCGCCCGACCCCGGCTGCCTTCGCGATCTCCGACGTGCTCACCGCCGGATCACGGCTCAGGCACTCGGCCGCAGCGGTCAGGATCGCCGTGATGTTGCGCTGCGCGTCCGCGCGCCTGGTGGTGACAGCCATCCGGGACCTCCCTGATCTTGAACACCGCTGTACGAATTCCTCTTGTCGAACACCAGTGTACGAGTTACCGTACCGAATATAACCCGTACACACCTGTTCAACTTAAGGACGAGACCATGACTCAACCCGACCCCCGGCGGTGGCGACTGCTGGGGCTGCTCGCCGTCGCGCAGTTCATGCTGATCCTCGACGTCACCGTGGTGGCGATCGCGCTGCCGAACATCGAGACCGACCTCCATCTCCAGCGCGAGACGCTGACCTGGGTGGTCAGTGCGTACACGCTGATGTTCGGCGGCCTGATGCTGCTCGGCGGTCGCGCCGCCGACCTGTTCGGCTCCCGCCGGGTCGTCCTGACCGGCCTGATGGTGTTCACGCTCGCGTCGCTCGTCACGGGACTCGCCAACGGGCCGGAGGTTCTGCTCGGCGGCCGGGTCGCGCAGGGGATCGGCGCCGCGATGCTCTCCCCGGCGGCGTTGGCCGTCGTCACGAAGATTTTCGACGCCGAGGAGCGCAACAAGGCGCTCGGCATCTGGTCCGCGATGGGCGGTGGGGGCGCCGCGATCGGCGTACTGCTCGGTGGTCTGCTCACCGCGGGTCCCGGCTGGCAGTGGGTGTTCTACATCAACCTGCCGATCGGCCTGGTCGTGTTCGCTCTCCTGGTCCGGATGCTGCCGGCCGACCGTCCGAGCGAGCAGCCAGGACGTCTCGACGTACCGGGTGCGCTGCTGGTCACCGCCGGCACAGGTACGGCGATCTACGCGCTGATCAACGCCGGTGACCACGGCTGGCTGTCAGCCGCGACGCTCGGCACGCTGGCCGGAGCCCTTGTGCTGTACGGCGTGTTCGCCTGGGTGCAGCGCACCGTGCGGTCACCGCTGATGGACCTGCGGATCTTCAGCCGCCGTCCCGTCACCGCCGGGACGTTCATGATCCTGGTCGCGACGGCGCTGATGATCTCGATGTTCTTCCTCGGCTCGTTCTACCTGCAGCACTTCCAGGGGTACGGCGCCTTGCGCACCGGCCTGCTGTTCCTCCCGGTGGCGGTCGCCGCGATCGTCGGCGCTCAGCTGGCCGGGCACCTTGTCGGCCGGACCGGTGCGCGGCCGATCGCGATGGCCGGATTCCTGATCACCGCGGCGGGCGTGGCCGTCCCCGCGATCTGGGAGGGTACGGCCGTGATCGTGATCGGGATGACCGTCGGGACGATCGGGCTCGGCGCCGCGTTCGTGGCGGCGTCGACCACGACCTTCGCGCAGATCGACCACCGCGAGGCCGGGCTGGCGTCCGGGATCCTGAGCACGTTCCACGAGTTCGGCGCGTCGCTCGGCGTCGCCGTCGTGTCGAGTGTCGCGGCGGCGAGTCTCGGCGGAACGGTGTCGACCGGGTTCACCCGTGGATTCACGTTCGCCGCGGTCACCGCGGCGGTCGCGGCAGTCCTCGCGCTGGTCGTCGTACCGGCGTTCAAGCCTTCGACCGGAGGGGTTCATGTCCATTGAGATTCGCCGCGCTGCCGGCGCGGACGCGGCAGCCGTGCACACGATGCTGGGGGAGCTGGCCGACTACCAGGACCAGGGCGCGTACCTGACCGCGAGTGTCGCGGACTGGCAAGGATTCCTCGGGCGCGAGGAGGTGGTCGTGCTGATCGCGGAGGTCGGCGGCGCCGTCGCCGGGTACGTTTCGGCACTGCGCCGGCCGTACCTGTGGGTCGGTGGAGACCAGTTGGCGTTGGACGATCTCTACGTTCGCGAACAGTTCCGCGACGCCGGTGTCGGACGGCAGCTCATGCTGGCGCTGGCCCGGTTCGCGCTGCCGGACCGGCTGCCGATCAGTTGGGGGCTGCGTCTGGAGAACACCGCCGGATACCGCTTCTACGAACGCCTCGGCGCCAAGCTGGTCACGAAGACCGTGGCCGGCTGGAGCCCGGAGGCGTACGAGCGTCAGCTGAGCGAATAGGTCGCCGCGACCGGAAGATGGTCGGACGCGAAGCTCACCGGGACCGACACGGCGGTCGTCACCAGTTGCGTGCTGTGCAGCTGGTAGTCGATCCGCTTGGTCGGTAACGGCACGGGACTGGTGAGCCCGAGCCCGAAGCCCTTCTCCGGCCAGGTGTCGGTCCAGTGCGTCGTCAGCGTCCGGACCTCGGTCGACGTCGGTACGGCGTTGAAGTCGCCGACCAGCAGCGTCGCGTCCGGGGCGTCCTTCAGCAGCGCGACGATCGCGTTCACCTGCTCCAGGCGCTCGCCGTCGTTGATCGTCGTCAGGTGCGTGTCGGCGAAGCGCAACGGCGTACCGTTCACGTCGATCACGGCCTCGAGCAGGCCGCGCTGCTCACTGCCCGCGTGCAGCGGCAGCAGGGTGTTGCGGGAATCGACGATCGGGTACTTCGACAGCACGAGGGTTCCGTACTGACGCCGCGGCTTGCCCGGCTCCGCGGGATCCCAGTCCAGGTTGGCGGCGAAGACGTAGTTCATCTGCAACCGCGCCGCCAGCCAGGCCGGCTGGTCCACCCAGTTGCTGCGCGCGTCGAAGAACTTGTCGACCTCCTGCAGGCCGACGACCGCGGCCCCCGACGCCTCGATCGTCTTCGCGACCCGCTCCAGATCGAGCTTGCCGTCGACGCCGGCGCCGTGGTGGATGTTGAACGTCAAGGTCTTCACGGTCGTGGCCTCCACCTTCGCGTGCGCCGTCAACGGTGACACGACTAGCAGTAGGCATCCGGCCAGCGCGGCAAACATCCCCGATCGACGCATGACACACAGTATTTCTGGGCGCCGGGGTCATTACCGGTGTGGAAAGCCCAGCGCCTTCCGGCTTACCGGAACGGCATGGTCGTGCGACGGGCCGGTTCCTAGCGTGAGTTCGGTGCGCAGAACCGTTCCGCCGCAGACCTACTTCGTCGTCAGCGCCGTCTTCCACTACCTCGGCCCCGCGCTGGCGGTGCTGCTGTTCGTCCGCATCGAACCGCTCGGCGTCGCGTGGCTGCGAATCGCCTCGGCCGGACTGATCTTCGCTGTGTGGCGTCGTCCGTGGCGGGCGTGGCAAGTCCTGCCCGGCCCAGCCCGGCGGCTGGTGGCCGGGTGGGGCTTTGTCCTTGCGCTGATGAACTCCTGCTTCTACTTGGCGATCGAGCGCATCCCGCTCGGCACGGTCGCCGCGGCCGAGTTCGCGCCGGTGATTGTGCTCGCGGCGATCGCGGTGCGCAGCCTCCGGAACGTGCTCGCGGTGTTGCTTGCCGTGGTCGGCGTCTATCTCTTGACTGACATCCGCCTGTCGGGGGACTGGATCGGGCTGGTGTTCACGGCGTCGAACGCGCTGCTCTTCGCGGCGTACGTCGTCCTCGGGCATCGCGTGTCGAGGACCGGCGGCCTGCGAAGGATCGACGGGCTTGCACTGGCGATGGGTGTGGCGACGGTGCTCGCGCTACCGGTCGGCGTCTGGGCGGCGGTCCCGGCGTTCATCGACGTCAGGTTGCTGGCCGCCGCGGTCGGCGTCGGGGTGTGCTCGTCGGTGATTCCGTATGTCGCGGACCAGTTGGCGATGGCGCGGCTGAAGCGGTCGACGTTCGCGCTGATGCTGGCGTTGCTGCCCGCCACGGCGACGGTGATCGGTGCCGTCGTCCTGCGACAGATCCCGCAGGCCGCCGAAATCGTGGCGGTCGCGATCATCGTCGCCGCGGTCGGGCTGCATCGCGAACCTAGCTAGGCCGGACGTTGTGGTTGCCGGCGAACACGTTTTCCGGATCGTACTCACGCTTCACCGCCGCCAGCCGTTCGTATGTCGCGGCCGGGTAGACCGCGGCGACGTCGGCGTCCCCGGCGTCGGACAGGAAGTTCGCGTACGCACCGTCGACGTGCGGGCTCAGGCGATCCCACAGCTGCTGCCGGGCCGGGCGCGTCGCCTCGATCACCGGCGGCGGGCCGATCGTGGTGGTGATGAACATCAGGTCTGCCTGGCGGTGCGCGTACGCCGTCGCGTCGTCGGCGACCTGCGCCACCGCGCCGCCCAGGCTGCGGACGGCGATGACCGGAGCGCCCTGTGCCCGGCCGGCCTCGGCGAGGATCCGCAGCACGTCCGGCACGGAATCCTTGTCGACAAAGGCATTCCGTGTCACGAGCCGGATCCCGGGCGGCGGCACCATGCCGTCCACGAGCACCTCGGCGTACGGCGTCAGCGCGACCTCGTCGGCGATCACGGTTCCGAGCGCGCGGATCGGGTCGATCGCCTGCGCGGCGAGGTCCGCGTCGTCACCGTCGTAGGCGACCTGGATCTCCAGCGGCGCGTCCGGGCCGCCGAGGAACGGGTTCGCGAACGACGCGATCGAGGTCAGCTCCACGGGCGCGGTGCGCAGGTACTCCGCCCAGCGGGGCAGCACGTCCGCGATCTCCGCGGCCGGGAAACTCACCTTGCCGAAGAAGATGTCCGTCGTCGGGTGCGCCGCGAAGTCGAACGCGGTCACGATCCCGAGGTTTCCGCCGCCGCCGCGAACGGCCCAGAACAGCTCGGGGTTCTCGTCCGCGGACGCCCGGACGACGTCGCCGGCGGCGGTCACGAGCTCCACCGCGACGAGCGAGTCCAGGGCGAGCCCGTACTTGCGGACCTTCCACCCGATACCGCCGCTCAACGTCAGCCCGCCGACACCGACGCTCTTGGTGTCACCGGACGAGATCGCCAGCCCGTGCGGCGCCAGCGCGGCCGCGACCTGACCCCAGGTGGCGCCGCCCCCGATCCGGACGACGTGCCGCTCCTTGTCGACGAGCTCGACGCCGGCCAGCAAGCCGAGGTCGATCACCACCCCGCCGTCGTTCGTCCCGAATCCTGGGAACGCGTGTCCACCGCCGCGCACCGCGAGCGGCAGCCCGCTGTCCGCGGCGTACCTGACGGCCTTCCGGACGTCCTCGACGTTCGCGGGCCTGAGGACGTACGCCGGGGTGCCCCCGACCAGCACGGTCCGGCTCGCGGCGTCGTACCCCTCGTCCTCCGGTCCGACAATCTCTCCAGCGAATCCTTCGACTACAGCGCTCATGACGTTCCTTCGTGTTTGCCCTCATCGAACAAACACCTGACGTCCGCCAGGGCCCGGATGTGACGTGACCAACCAGACATCACACACCGGGGGCCTATTTCGTCTGCGCTGTCGATTCCCGGGCGGGCTAGGCGAGCGGTGCCGCTGCAAGGATGGTGTGGTGATTTATCAGTTCTCGGTCGGGCGGTTGGAGTGCGTGGTGGTGAGCGATGGCCAGCCCGGGCCGCCGTTCGAGCCGTCGCTGGGTGATTTCTACACGCCTGAGTCAGGAGTGCCGGCCGACGTACTGCGGGACGCCTGCCGGGGGCGCTCGACACTGACCTGCGGCTACAACTGCCTGTTCGTCGGCACGCCGGACGGGACGGCGGTGGTCGACACCGGGCTGGGGGCGAGCTTCCTCGGGTACGGCGAGTACATCGAACCGCTCGTCGGGAAACTCGGGGACGGGATGACCTCCGTCGGCCTGTCCCGCTCGAACCTGGCCGCGGTCGTCTTCACGCACCTGCACCAGGACCACTCCCGCGGTGCGATCTGGTCGGGGGAGTTGACCTTCCCCGACGCGACCGCGTTCGCGCATTCCGCGGAGGTCGCGTTCTGGTCAGGCTCGGTCGATCTCCCGTCGGCGCGACCGCATCTCGAAGTCGCCCGCGAAACCATCCGATTGTTCGGCGAGAAGCTGCGCCCCTTCGAGTACGGCGCCGAGATCCTCCCCGGCGTACAAGCGATCGCTGCCCCTGGCCATACTCCCGGGCACGCGGCGATCCTCCTGCAGTCCCAGGGGGAACGCCTGCTGTGTGTGGGGGACACCTTCTACGACCCGCTCCAACTCACCAACCCGACCTGGGCCACCCCGTGGGACCTGGACGCACCGGCCTCGGTCGCGAGCCGTCGCCACCTGCTGGAACGCGCTGCTGACGAGCAGATCCTCGTGCACGCCTACCATCTCCCGTTCCCAGGCCTGGGTCACGTCCAGCGCGACGGTTCGACCTTCACGTGGCACCCGCTCCACGATCGCTAAGCAAGGCAGGTGCGGAGGGCGTCGATGAGGCGGGTGGCTCGGGGGTCGCCGTGGCCGAGCATCCGGTTGGCGGTGTAGGCGAAGGCGATGCCGTGCTCGTCGTCGCCGAAGGCGAACTGCCCGCCGGCGCCGTCGTTGCCGAAGCTGCGGGGGCCGAGGGTCGGGCGGAAGGGGGAGTCGAGCAGGAAACCGGAGCCCCAGCGGGCGCCGGCGTCGAAGCCGAGGAATCCGGCGCCGGAGGAGAGCTCACGCACCGCGTCGCCGACGGTCTCGGGGGACAGCAGCCGCGCGGATCCGTCGATGCCGGTGACGGCCGCGGCGTACACGCCGGCCAGGCCGCTCGCGGACGCGACCGCACCGGCCCCGGGAAGTTCCATCCCCAGCAGGTCGGGATCGTTCCACCCGTGCGGTACGTCGAGACCGGGGAACTCGAGCGCCCCGTTCATCGTGACGATCCGCATCAGCAGGTGCTGAGGATCGAGCGCAGGCGGCCGCCCGGGAGCCTCCTCCAGGCGCGCCAGCGTCGGCAGCTCCGCGGCCGGTAACCCGATCCATGCCCGCAGCCCGAGCGGGTCGCCGACGACGGTCCGGAAGTACGCTCCAGGCAGTTGCCCGGTGATCCGCCGGACAACCTCACCGAGCACGAACCCGAACACGTGCCCGTGGTATTCGAACGCCGTCCCCGGCTCCCACAGCGGCTTCTGCTCCTCGATCGCCTTGATCACCGGGGTCCACTCGGCGATCTCCTCGAACGTGAGCGTCGTGTCCAGCACCGGGATCCCGGCCCGGTGACCGAGCACCATCCGGCACGTGATCGCGTCCTTGCCCTCCGCAACGAATTCCGGCCAGTACGTCCCGATCGGCGCGTCCAGGTCGAGCCGCCCGTCCTGCGCCAGCAGGTGGACGACGACACTCACCGGCCCTTTCGCGCAGGAGAACACCGGTACGACGGTCTCGCGCGTCCACGGCCGCCCCG
The DNA here is from genome assembly GCF_040610875.1 of Kribbella sp. NPDC003505. NCBI lineage: Bacteria > Bacillati > Actinomycetota > Actinomycetes > Propionibacteriales > Kribbellaceae > Kribbella > Kribbella sp. NPDC003505. The sequence goes on from NZ_JBEXNA010000006.1 coordinate 289,467, forward strand.
GCGCCGCATCTCCGTCCCAGAGCTCGACCACCCGGCGGCCGCCGGCGTACACGCTGACCGCCGCACCCAGCTCGGGGAACAGCGAGAAGTTCTCCGTGAAGGCGTCCGCGACCGCACCGAACCCGTCATCTGCCCAACCCTGACTCATGGGCACGACGATAGATCCGGCACGGCCGCGACGACGATCGAATTACGGAAGGACCCACTTCTGGTTCAGCGCGCTGTTGCAGGTGTTGAGGATCAGCTTCGTACCGTTCGCGGTGGACCCGCCGGTTGCGTCGAGACAGAGCCCCGAGGCGGCGTTGACGAAAGCGCCGTTGGTCTGTGGGATCCACCGCTGACCGGCCGAGTTGTCGCAGCTCCACAACACCGCCGGCGTGCCGACAGCGGTGCCGCGCGCGGAGAGGCACTTGCCCATCGTGCGGATGGTGCCGTCGTCGGTGGACGGGGTCCACTGCTGGTTCACGGAGCCCTTGCAGGTGTAGAGCGTCGTCGGCGTACCGTCCGCGGTCAGCGCCTGGTAGACGTCGATGCACTTGCCGCCGATCCCGGTCGCGGGGCCGGTGTCCTGGAACACCCCGAACTCCCAGAAGGAGTAGTAGCTCCCGGCAACAGCTCGCTTCGTCGCGACGATCCGGACGTACCGCGCGTAGTTCGCTGCGAACTTGATGTTGTCCGTCCCGCCGTCGCCGCCCACGCTCGACGCCACCGTCTTCCACGTGCGCCCGCTCCCGGACACCTGGATCTGGAACGCCTTCGCGTACGCCGTCGACAGCCAGTTCATCATCACCCGGTTGACGACCTGCACCGAGCCGAGATCGACCTGGAACCACTGCGGGTCCGTCCGTGCGCTCGACCAGGCGGTGCTCATCGAACCGTCCACGGCCTTGGACGGCTCACGCCCGGCGATATAGACGCTCGAGGCGACAGCCGGCCGGCCGCGGGCGAGGTTCCGCTTGAGGCCGAAGGCGGCCCGATACGTCGCAGCCGTCGCCGGCGCGATCAGGTTGTGGTCGCGTGCCCCGCCGTCGGACCACAGACCGAACCGGTAGAGCTGGTTCGCCACGTTCTGCACGGGATCCGTCGCGACCGACACACTCGAACCGATGATCGTCGTGGCGCCGAGCGGACTCTTGCCGCTCTTGTCCTGAACCGTCACCGGCAACCCCGCGGGCGTGGTCGTGAACGTGGTCGTCACGGTCTTCGGATCGAGCCGCACGCTCTTCGAATCGGTCAGCCCCTGAGCGTCCCGCGCGGTCAGCTTCAGTTCCAGGTACGACGGATATTCGTGGTCCGGCGCCGTGAACGAGCCGCTCGCCCCGCTCAGTGAGGTGATCGTGTGCGTGTGGCAGTCGCTCGGGCAATGATGCATGATCAACGACCAGGTGAGCGCGGACGCCGGCAGCGTGCCCTGCTCGGGATCCGTCGCCGAACCCGAGAAGTTGATGGAGTCCCCAACCTTCCAGGTCAGCGCCGGACCTGGCGACGTGATCGTCGCGGTCGGCGCGGTGTTGGCGACGTTGATCTGCGTCGACGTCGTACTGCTCGCCGTTCCGTCCGACACCCGCAGGCGCGCGGTCACGGTGCCGGTCGTCGTGTACGTGTGCTGCACGGTCGCGGCCGTCGAGTCGTCGTACGCCCCGTCGCCGTCGAGGTCCCACGCGTAGGTGAGCGCATCGCCGTCGGCGTCGTTCGACGCGGTCCCGTCGAACGTCACCGTCAACGGAGTCGGCCCGCTCGACGGGTCGGCCTGGATCACCGCGGTCGGTGGGTTGTTGGTGCCGTTGTAGACGTAGCGCAGGATCCGGCCGTTGTCGTAGTCGACCGTGAAGAGGTCGCCCCCGGGGCCGGTCTGCAGACGCGTCGCGCCGTATCCGGAGGCGAAGAGCTGGATGTTCGCGGTGTCCGGGAGACCGTTGCTGCCCTTCATCATCGCCCACACGCATTTGCGGCTGTAGTCGGTGAAGAACAGCGCACCGTCGTACGTCGACGGGTAGTTCCCGCCCTTGTAGAAGGACAATCCGGAGATCGACGAGCTGCCGGCGGTGCAGGTGTCGGCGATCTTGTCGGCGTGCCGGTAGGCGTAGTACGGCGCGGCGACCGCGGACGAGCCGGCCGCGTACAGGTTCTCGCAGAGGGAGACGTTCGCGCTGTCGTACCCGGGCTGGCGGGCGGGGCCTTCGTAGCACGGCCAGCCGAAGTTCGTGACGCCCGCTGTCGGTACGACGATGCGGTCGATCTCCTCCCAGGTCGAGTACCCGACGTCGCCGATCCACAACTCGTTCGTCCCCGGCCGGAACGTGAACCGCATCGGGTTCCGCAGGCCCTCGGCGACGATCCGGCGGGCGTTCAGGTCGGGGCTGGAGATCAGCGGGTTGTTCGGTGCGGCCTGCCCGGTGTCGGGGTCGATGCGGATGATCGACCCGTCGAGGCCGGCCGGATCGCCCGCGGTTCGCAGGTCCTGTGCGCGCAGCGCGCCGCCCTCGGCGGTCGGCGGCAGGAGTGTCGCGCCGACCGGCGCAGGTCCGTCGCCGCACGGGTTGTCGGGGGTCACGTCGGACGTGGTGTAGCCGTCCTGCCCGTAATCGACGTAGTTGAAGCTCGCGCCGTCACCGCCGCCGGCGTACAGGTAGCCGTCCGGGCCGAACTCGATCGAACCGATCGAGTGGCTCGGGTACTGCTGGCACCAGTCCTCGACGAGCACCTGCTCCGCGCCGTTCGCGTTCAGCACCGAGAGCCGTGCACTGGCCTGGCAGCCGTCGGCGGTCGGACCGGGCGGCGACGGGCACGGGTCGGCGTCGGTGTCCGGCGTACCCCACTTCGGAGTCGGACCGCCGATCAGGCCGTCGTGCGTGTACAACACGTAGATCCGCGGATCCGCAGGGAAATCGGGATGCAGCGCGAGGCCGAGCAGCCCGCGGTCCCAGTAGTTGTGCACCTCGGTGCGCAGGTCGGCGTACACACTCGGCGTCGGATCGTCGAGTGAGTCGAAGACCTTGATCAGGCCGCTCTTCTCGGCGACGAACACCCGGCCGTCCGGTGAGAACGCGACGTTCGTCGGACTGTCGAGCCCGCTGAACACCACTTGCTCACTGAAACCGGTGGGCGTGACTGCAGCCCGTGCCGGTGTGGTCGCGACGACCGGCAGCAGCAGTACCACGCACAGAGTGGACAGCGCACGGCGCAGCCACTGGGCAGATATCCTCACGAAGCCCCCCAGGCCGAAGTTCCGGCGCCCGTCCCCACAACCCCCTGCGGGCACTCGGATCGCGTCAGGATGACGTCCGGCACAGATACTGCGCAAGCCCCGGCCCGCATTCGTTTCGAACAATCCACCGCGCGATCACTCGGCCGGTCGGACCGGGCACACTGGGCTGATGATTCGCAGCGTCCGGGAGTTGCCGACAGGCCCCGGCGTCTACCGTTTCCGGGACGACGCCGGGAAGGTCCTGTACATCGGGCGGGCCCGCAACCTGCGCCGGCGCGTGCAGTCGTACTGGGTGAATCTCGGCGACCGGCCGCATCTGCGCCGGATGGTGCGGCGGATCGCCCGCGTGGAAGGTGTCTGGTGCGACTCCGAACACGAAGCGGCATGGCTCGAACGCAATCTGCTCGAACACTCCAAGCCGCGGTGGAACCGGACCGAGGGCGGCGCGGAGGTGGTCGGCTACATCCGGCTCGGCGACGGAACGAAACCCGGCTTGCGGTTCGAGCACCTGATCAGCGGGAATGCGCTGCATTTCGGTCCGTACCTCGGCGGGTTGCGGATCCGCCAGGCGATCTCCGGCCTGCACCGGGTGCTGCCGCTGCAGTACACCGTCGCGGGTGACGGTTCGGCCGAGGAGTTCGGGCGGCTGTTCGGGATCGGGCCAGGTGATCGGGACGCGCTGACGCGCACCGCGATCGCCGTACTGCAACGGGATCCGGCCGCGGTCGGGGCGTTGCGCGACGAGCTGGTCCGGCGGCGTGATCGGGCGGCGGCGGAGTTGCGGTACGAGTTCGCGGCCAAGGTGCAGGGCGAGATCGAGGCGCTCGACTGGATCTGTGCGGAGCAGAAGGTCGCGTGGCTCGAGCCGCGGGACGCGGACGTGTACGGGTGGGCGGACGGCGTACTCGTGCGGTTCGAGCTGCGCGGCGGGCGGATGTGCACGTGGACGCAACGCGCGGCCGGTGAGGCTGTGGCGCGGAAGCGGGTCGCCGAGACGCCCGAGTTGTGGCGGGCCTTCGCCCGGCGGAACGCCGAGCTGGCCGCTCGTCTGCTCACGGTGACTTCCTGATTACCTAGCATTGGCTTCCATGACCCAGCCGCCGGTCCCGCCCCAGCAGCCGCCGTACCCGGGTTTTCCGCCGCCCGCTCCTCGTCGCACCTGGGTGCCGTTGGTGATCGTCGGCGGTCTCCTGCTGGTGCTCGTCGCCGTGGTCGCGACCGGCCTCGTGGTCTTCCTGAACCGCGACCACGACGGCAAACCCAGGGCCAGCAGCTCGACCCCGGCCGGCCGGACCAAGCCGTCCGATCCGGCCGCGGTCGAGTTCCGCCGGGTCCTGACGGTTGCGCAGGGCACCTGCTCGACTCCGGCACGTTCGGGGACGGCCTGCGACGACCAGGGGAACCGCTACACGCTCGGCAAGGTCGAGCTCGACGGCCGCAACGTGTCCGAGGTGAAGGCGGCGATCCAGCAGAACGGCGCCAGTGGATGGTACGTCGGCCTGACGCTCGACGCGCAAGGCGCCAAGCTCTTCGAGCAACTCACGGCAGCCGTCGCCCAGCAGCAACCACCAGCGAACCAGCTCGCGATCGTGGTGCGCGGCCAGGTCGTCGCTGCACCGTCCGTCCAGTCGGCGATCCCGGGTGGCAAGATCGAGATCTCCGGCTCCTACACCCGCGACACCGCCGAGGAACTCGCCGCCAAGATCACCGGTTGATCTTCCAGGTCAGCGTTTCGCCCGAGTACTTGAACCGGACGGTCACCTGCGGGACAGCTCCCGGCCACGGCGTGTGCTCCAGGCGGCGGTACACGTAGTACCCGTCCTTGACCTCGGCGAGGCCGATGTGACCGTCGGCGGTCTCGACCCTGACCACCGCCAGCCCGGTCGGCCCGCTGTCCACACTGCCGAACACGCTTGTCACGCTCGACCCGGGCAGCTCGCGCACCGCGTTCTTGCGCACGACGATGCCGTTCACTGCCCCACCGGGCACGACCGACTGTCGGGCGCCGTCGCCGCGCTGGGTCGTGCAGAACGCCACGACCTTCGGGTCGTCGGGCGACCGGTAGACCATCGACATCCCGAAATCGTCCTGGGCGTACACGACGAGCGTCCAGCGGTTCCACGCGGGGACCGGCGTGCCATCGGCCGTCGTGCACAGACCGGTACTGCCGTCGGGGCCGACGGACGGCCCGGTGGTGCTCGGCGCGACGGGGACGTCGCTGGACCGGTTGATCGTGTCGACCGCGACCGTGGTCGCACCCGCCACCACCGCGACGGCCGCAATGGTCGCGAGCACACCGGTTGTACGGCGTCGGCGGACCTGCCGTCGGCCGGTCCGCACCAGCGCGTCCAGATCGGGCACGTACGGCGCCTGGGCGTCGACGGCCTCGGTCATCAGCTCCTTGAGATGGGTCGTCATGTCAGCCTCCCAGTTCCGCGAGGTCCAGCCCGGCGAGGGCGGGATGCAGCCGGAGCTTCTCGAGCGCGCGCATCGTCTGGCTCTTCACGGTCCCGGGCCGGCAGCCCAGGACCTCGGCGGTCTCGTCGACGGACAGGTCGTCGAAGTACCGCAGCACGACGCACGCCCGCTGCCGGTCGGGGAGCTCGGCGAGCGCCTGCGTGATCACCAGCCGGTGCTCGGCCCGCCCGACGTGATCGGCCGGATCCGCCTCGGCCGCGAAGTAGGTGTCACCGCCGACGAGTTCGGTGCTGGACCGGCGGCGGAGCGCGTCGAGCGTCGTCGAGACGACGACCTTGCGCGCGTACGCCACGACCCCGCCCTTGCGGATCTTCGGCCACCGCCGGTACAGCCGCAGCAACGCCTCCTGGGTCGCGTCCTCCGCCCGCCGCCGGTCACCGCAGAGCAGGTACGCCGTGCGCCACATGGCGTTGGCGTGATGGGTCACGAAGGCGGTGTAGTCGCCCTCTGTGTCGCTGTCCAACCCGGCCTCCTCATCTCGCGCTGCGCAATGAACGCGCCGGCGCGGGATTCGGTTGCATCAGCGGTTCGTGACCTCGAAGGCGACGATCGCGGCGGCGACCGCGACGTTCAGCGACTCGACGCCGGCGTGCAGCGGAATCTGCAGGTCGGAGTCGGTGGACACCGTGACGCCGTTGGTCTCGCCGCCGAGCACGTACACCGCGCGCGGCGCCAGCTCGGCCTTGAACAGCGAGTCCTGCGACCGCGCCGACAACCCGTACACGCGGTACCCGGCGGTCCGCAGTACGTCGACCGCGGCCTTCGCCGTCGATGTGTTCACGATCGGCGCCTGGAACGCGACGCCGGCCGACGCCTTGATGACGAGCGGCCCGACATGCGGCGTACCGGCCCGGGGAAGGATCACCCCGTCGAACCCGGCGCCGGTCGCGGTCCGCAGGATCATGCCGACGTTTCCGGGATTGGTCACGCCGTCGAGCAGGAAAACGTTGGTCGGCCGTTTTCCGCGGGCCCGCACGAACTCCTCCAGCGGCGTCATCCGCGGCGCGTCCACGTCCGCGACCACGCCCTGGTCGTGCTTGCCGTTGCCGGCCAGCCACTTCACCCGGCTGGCGGTCGCCCGCTCGACCGGCGTTCCGTACTTCTCCGCCGCCCGCAGGATCTCCTGCATGGAGTGTCCGGTCGCGTTGTCCGCGAGGACCACCTTCGCGACCGAGAGCTTCGGGTCGTGCAACGCCTCCAGGACAGGCTTGCGCCCGTACACCGTGATCCACCTGTCCCGCGGCGACTTCTTCGAATCCACCCGCCTACCGTAGCGCCGGGTTGGTCGCCTTCCCGTCCAGCCAGAGCATGTTGCTCGGGTCGCCGTGCGGACCCGGGCGCCCGACGTGCTTGTCGCTGATCTGCGGCCCGTTCTTGATCACGTGCACCAGCGCCATCCCGTGACCGCGGCCGAGTTCGTAGTCGGTCTTCAGCCAGTCGAGGATGGTCCCGGCCTTCACCTGCGGCGCGTCGTACCCGTGGCTCTTCGCCTCGTCGACCAGCTCCCGCGGGGTCTTTCCGGTCTTCTCCTCGATCTTGTCCAAGTACGCCTGGAACGACATGGTTTCCTCCTGAGTGGTCGTCGTACACCAGAGCGTCGAACGAGCCGGCCCGGAATCGACACGGCAGTTTTGCTGGATGTCTGCAGGTCCTCCTAGCTACGGATCAGCTCGTCGCGGACCCGCAGTACCGCGTTCGCCGAGCGATCGATGTCGGACGGGCCGGTCGTCCAGTTGGTCACGGAGATCCGCATGGCGGCGCGGCCGTGCCAGGTGGTACCCGACATCCAGCAAGTACCTTCTTGCTGCACCTTCGTCACCACCTGCCTGGTGAGCTCGTCGTCGCCGAACCGCACCAGGACCTGGTTGAGTACGACGTCGTTGAGCACCTCGACGTCGCCCGCGGCAAGTGTCTCGGCGAACCGTTGTGCCATCGCATGACACCGGTCGACGATGTCCGCGATCCCGGACCGCCCGAGCGCCCGGATCGCGGCGTACACCGGGATGCCCCGGGCCCGCCGCGAGAACTCCGGGTTGAAGTCGAGCGAGTCCCGCTCGCCGTTCTCGTCCTGGATCAGGTAGGCGGCGCGGATCGACATCGCCGCCCGGTGCGGCTCGGGATGGGCGCAGAGGACGAGCCCGGAGTCGTACGGCACGTTGAGCCACTTGTGCGCGTCGGACGCCCACGAGTCGGCCAGCTCGATCCCTTCGAGGAGCGGGCTCAGCTGCTCGCTGACCGCGGCCCAGAGACCGAACGCGCCGTCGACGTGGACCCAGGCCTCATGCTCATGTGCTCTCGCACAGATCTCCGGGAGCCGGTCGATCGCTCCGGTGTTCACGTTGCCGACCTGTGCGCACACGATCTGCGGCACGTCGTCGGTGAGGGCTTGATCGAGCGCATCGACGCGCATCCGGCCCTGGTCGTCCACCGCGATCGGAACGATGCAGTTCGTCCCCAGCCCGAGGAAGCGCAGCGCCCGGTCGATCGTGTCGTGCCGTTCCGCCCCGGCCAGTACCCGGATCGGCGGCGCGCCGACCAGCCCGTCCCGTTCGACGTCCCATCCGGCTCTGCGCAGTACCTCGTGGCGCGCGGCCGCCAATCCGGTGAAGTTCGCCATCTGCGCCCCGGTCACGAAGCCCACCGACGTACTCCTCGGCAGTCCGAAGAGTTCGACCAGCCAGGCGGCCGCGACCTCCTCGACCACCGCGGCGGCCGGCGAGGCGGCGTACAGACCCGCGTTCTGGTCCCACGTCGTCGTCAACCAGTCGGCGGCGAGCGACGCCGGCGTGGCGCCACCGAACACGAACCCGAAGAACCGTCCGCTACCGCTCGGCAACAGTCCGTTCTCGACCCCCTCCGCCAGTCGCGCGACCACCTTCCGCGGATCCGTCGGCCCGGCCGGCAGCGGCCCGCCGAGCGCTTCCCGGAGCTCGCCGGCAGTCGCGCGCGGGCCGACCCTGCGCTCCGGTAGCCCGTCCAAGTACGCCGTCGCCCGCTCATAGGCCTCCGTGAGCGGTCCCTCCCAATCGACCATGTCTCCTTTGTACGCTTCGGCCATGCACAACAGGAGCCGGTGGTCCGCGATCGTCGGCTACTCCCTGGTCGGCGCGGCGACCCAGCTCGTCTGGCTCAACTTCGCGGGCGTCACCACCGTGGCGGCCGCGCGGTACGGCGTGTCCGAGAGCGCGATCGGCTGGCTCGCCCAGGTCTTCCCGCTGCTGTACGTCGTCCTCGCGATCCCGTGCGGCCTCGCTCTCGACCGCTGGTTCCGGTCCGCGCTGCTCGCGGGCGCCGTACTCACCGCCGTCGGCGCCGCGGTGCGGCTGATCGGCGACGACTTCGGTTGGCTGCTCGCCGGCCAGATCCTCGCCTCGATCGCCCAGCCCCTGGTCCTGAACGCCGTCACCGGCATCACCGGCCGCTACCTGACCGAAAAGGACCGCCCCACCGGCATCGCGATCGGCACCGCCAGCATCTTCGCCGGCATGGTCATCGCCTTCCTCCTGTCAGCGATCTTCACCACCGCAGCCTCCCTCCCCACGATGCTGGTGCTCACCGCCATCTTCTGCATCGCATCGGCCCTCGTCCTCGCCGCAGCCCTCCGCTCGAAGGCCCCCTTCGACCCCGCCTCGCCACACACCGACCCCGCCGCGCTCAGCACACCCTCCACCGCCTCGCCCACCGGCCCCGCGGCGGCCGCCGGACACGCTGTGACCGCCGGCTCGCCGGCCACACCCGGCGAGCTGCCGCATCGCCACGTTCGGGGTGCGCTCGCCACCTCCTGGGGTGACCCGCTGATCCGCCGGCTGTGCGTCCTCGCGCTCTTCCCCTTCGGCGTGTTCGTTGCCATGAGCACCTTCGCCCAGGCACTCCTGCAGCCGGCCGGCGTGAGCGGCGGCACCGCGAGCACGATCCTCCTGGTGCAGGTCGTCGCCGGTGTCCTCGGCAGCGCCACGATCCCGATCCTCGTCGCCCGGCACCGCGCCGAATCCACCCTCCTCGTCGTCAGCCTGACCGCCACCGCCGCCGCCTGCGTCCTGCTCGCCGTCGCCCCGGGCGTCATCACCGGCTTCGTCGCGATCACGCTGATCGGCCTGCTGCTCCTCCCGGCGCTCCCGATCGTGCTCGAGCTCGTCGAGCGCCGCACCGGCGAAGCCGAAGGCACCGCCGCCGGCCTGATCTGGATGGCCGGCAACCTCGGCGGCCTGATCGTCGCCGTGATCGTCGGCCTGCTCGTCGGCCACCCGTCAGCCGCATTCCTGGTGATGGCCGCGATCGCCCTCATCGCGGTCCCCGGGGCTCGCTCCCTGCGTCGCCCGATCGCCGCCTTGCGATCGCAGTCACAGCCGTAGCGACCAATCCACCCGCGCCCGCGGCAACGAACGTCGTACGGGCGTCGGTGTGCTGCAGGAGCAGACCACCCCCGACGTACGAGATCCCGGCCGCCAGCCCGATCGCGCCGTACAGGTTCCCGAACACGCGACTCAGCAGCTGCGGCGGTACGACGCGCTGCAGGTGGGTGTTGACCCCGACGTCGATGCCCGCGATCCCGAGCCCGCGAATCACCTGCAACGCGAGCGCCGCCCAGATCGCCCACGCGAGACCGGTGAGCAGATTGCCGGCGCTGCTCACCGCGAACCCGAGCAGCATCAGGACGGGCATCTTGAACCGAATGGCGTACCGCGCCAGGATCGCGAACCCGAGAATCAGCCCGATCCCCACTCCGGCGTACAACGTTGCCGCCGCCGAGTCACTCCCGTGCAACTCGTCCTTCGCGAGGAACACCATCGCGACGTCGTCCACCCCGTTGAACGCAACGACCGCGAAGAACCCGATCCCGATCACGCGGACGGCCCGGGTCCGGACGATGTACCCCAACCCGTCCCGCGCATCCTTCAGCAGGCTGTGCCCCGACCGCTCCACCTGGATCCTCGGCAACCGGCTCAGCAGCGCCGCCGACACGAAGAACGTCGCGGCGTCGATGTACAGGATCCCGCGGACGTCGGTGACCAGGAACAACCCTGCCGCGATCAGCGGCCCGACCGCCTCCAACCCGTTCGTTCCCGCACCCAACGCCGAGTTCGCCGCCTCCAACTGATCGTCCCGCACCAACCGCGGCATCGCACTCCGCGAGCCGGCCAGAAACACCTGCGCCGTGACACCCCGCACCGCCACCAGCACAAGCAACACCGGCAATGGCGGCAAACTCACTGCCATGACGACCGTCAAAACCCCCTGGACGACGTCACAAACCACCATCACCCGCTTGAGATCGAACCGATCCCCGACCGCCCCCGCCACCGCCCCGAACAACCCCGGCACAAAGTCCCCCGCCAACAGCAGCAACGCCACCGCCAGCGCCGCCCCCGTCGCCCGCTGCACATACAACAGCAACGCCACCAGCCCCAACGAGTCCCCGAGCACCGACACCACCCGAGCACCCCAAAGCCCCCGAAACCCACCCGACCCCCGCAGCACACCCCACACAATCCACTACTATGTACCGACACCACGCCGGTGTGGCGCAATTGGCAGCGCACCGCTCTTGTAAAGCGGTGGTTAGGGGTTCGAGTCCCCTCACCGGCTCTCACCAGAAGTACAACCCCACGCGCGAGCTGGCGGTGACGTCGCGCGGGTTAGCGGAGTCGGCGTTGGCGGGCGCGTTGGCGCCAGTCATCGGTGTGATCGTGGGCGCCTCGGCCGATGCGTGTGGTGAGGTCGCCGATCAGGGGTTGGGCGGACAGGCGGAAAGTCTCTCTTGTGCCGAAATGAGCCATGAAGGCGTGCGGCTCGGTGCGTAGGTGGCTGCACAGGTCGATGACTTGTTTCTCGGCCCTGGCGACCTTGTCGAAGCGCGCCTCGACGACCTGTACGACGCCGGCGCCGAGTCGTAGATGCCCGTCCAGGCGGTCGAGTCCTGGCGCGGTGAGTCCGATCTTGAGGAAGCGGCGCCCGCGGGCCTGGAATCGCACCAGGTACAGCAGGGCGGGAGCAGCAGGGTCTCGTCCGGGCGATCGTCTCCAGGGTTCGCCGCCGCAGTAGTAGCAGAGGGGCGGTGCGCCCTGGCCCGTCTTCGGGTCGGTTCGGCGGAACTGCCAAGCCGGGACGATCGCGCCGCAGTCGTCATGTCGGTACCAGACAGACGACGCGTACTCGGCTCGCCCACCGGTATTGAGTAGGTGGTGGCGTGCGTAGGCGACGTGCTGGAAGCCCGCGGCTGCTTCCTCTACACGACGCTGAGTCAGCAGGCCGGCCAGGAAGCGGTCGACAGGAATCTCGTGAATGTCACACTCGAAGCACGGCCGTCGTTCGCCGCGGTGCACCATGACACGATCGCCGCAGACTGTGCAGGTCAGCAGATCGACCGGAAATCCGTCGACCTGGCGGGCTCGGATGCCGCGCGTGCAGGTTCGGCAGTACGACCTGCAGGGATCGATGCGGCGGCAGCAGGCGACCGGCGGTACGCCGCGCCCGCAACCGGGGCACGTCGGCAGCTGTCCCTCGGCCACTGTGCTCCTTTCTGACTGCTACGGGTGCGAGGTCATCCTCGTCCGGTGAGTTGCCTTGTCCCCGCCATCGCCTGGGCGAGAGTCTCCGAGCTCTGGAGTTGGTCGAGCAGGACCCGCAGTCTGGAGGCTCGATAGGAAGCACCGTTCATGATCGGCTCGCACGGCGGGAGCCGCGGGCCGAGTTCGTACACGGCGTGTGGGCGGACGGTGTCTTCGGTCGCTGGGATGTCCGGCCACCGGTCCAGGAGGCTCGGCACGACGTCCGCCTTGACCACACGGTGGATGCGATGAACGGCACCCTGCCACCGGAAGGCCATGAAGTTGGGCGGCTCGGTCGGCCACCCGCCGATGCCGTACGGGTGGAAGTACCGCAGATCCTCTGCTACGTACTGGCTGAAGGCCGCGCTCGAGGCGGCGACTCTCGTCGACCATGTCGAGTACGTCGCGCCATGGCAAGTGCAGCACCGGAACGCCATCCACCCGGGTTGGAAGGCGGGCGGCTGCCAGCGCGTGGCTTGCCTGTGAGAGCGTGACGAGCGCGCCGCCTCCCCGTGCCGAGATCCCTGGCGCATAACTGGCCAGCTGCTCGAACGACGGTAACAGCCAGCCGCGTCGCCGGCCAGACCTGCGCGAGCAGTGCCTTCATCAAGGCCGGCGAGCGGGAGAGCGTGAATCCGAGCGCGGCGGTCAGATCGTTCTCGTCGCGGCCGAGGAGATCGAACACCGCGGCGACCGGGGATCCATGCCGAGTCAGGTCAACCATCTGGTGTGCCTTCAGGTCTTGTCCGGAGCTTGACCGTGGAACTGGGTGGTGGGGAAGCGGGTCGAGGAACTGGTCAGTTTGCGGGAGGCGGCGTCGGCGAGGTCGATGTTCAGGATGTCGGCGAGGCGGACGAGGTAGATCAGGACGTCGGCCAGTTCTTCGCCGGCCCGGGTGTGGAGGGGATCCTCGTGGGCGCGGGTGGCTGCGGTGTCCGCGGGGAGCCACTGGAAGAGTTTGGAGAGTTCGCCGACCTCGCCGACGAGGGCGAGGATCAGGGACTTGGGGTCGTGGAACTTGGCCCAGTCGCGTTCCTCGGTGAAGACCCGGATGCGGTCTCGGAGCTCGATCAGATCGGACACGCCGCGAGCATGACACGGATCGTGGTGCTTCTGCTCAGTAGGTAAAGTCGGGGGCACGGCCCGACGGGCTTCCGCTGAGCGACAGCGTTCGCAGGACATGCCCCCACCCGCACGACCTTGATTCGTGCTGCCTGGGGACTCACTCGTGACGCTGTTCCGCCAATCCGGTGCCGGGTTCGTGATGCTGACGCTTGAGCAGCAGTTCGCCTTGAGGATCGCTGAGCAGATGCACTTCCATACCGGTCGTCGGGCGGGGCCGGCAGAGGTCAGGTCGTGGGAGCGGAGTCTGCCGGTGCTGGCTCAGGACCTCGAGCAGGCCGAGCTCAGCAAGGTCGAGGTGCTGGTCGAACACCACCTCCCGCTGACGTCGAAGCGCGCCGATGTCGTGCTCGCGGGTCGTCACCCGCGGACGGGTGGACCGTCGTACGTCGTCGTCGAACTCAAGCAGTGGAGCCGGGCGGCCGCCTGGGACGAGGACCGGGAGCTCGTCCTGATCGACGGGTACCCAAACGCGCCGCGTCTGCACCCGGTCGCGCAGGTGCGGGGGTACTGCGAGTACCTGGCCGACTTTGCGAAGTTCCTCGACGGTCAGCCGGACGCTGTCGCGGGTGCGGCGTATCTGCACAACGCGATGGCCGAAGCAGACGTCCGAGACCTCTACGGCTACCCACAGGACAGGAAGAAGCAGCTCTTCACCGGCGCACGTCGTGGCGAGTTCATCGAATTCCTTCGCGATCGGCTCGACCCGGACGTTCCAGGGAGCCCGTACGCCGATCAGCTGATCAACTCCGCGTCGCACCGTCGAAGCAGTTGCTCGCGGTCGCCGCGGACGAGGTCCAGCGCAGGGAGCAATTCGTCCTGGTCGCCGGACAGAAGCTTGCGCACTCGATCGTGCTGCACGAGGTCGAACGCGCGCGGCGCCGTGACAGCAAGTCGGTCGTCATCGTCACGGGCGGGCCGGGGAGCGGCAAGAGCGTGATCGCGTTGTCCCTGCTCGGTGATCTGGCCCGACGCGGACGGAGCGTCCTCCATGCGACCGGCTCACGCTCGTTCACGCAGACGCTCCGCAAGGTCGCCGGTGAACGGCAGCCGCGGGTGCAGCGGATGTTCAAGTACTTCAACCAGTTCATGGAAGCGGAGCCCAACGACCTGGATGTGCTGATCCTCGACGAAGCTCACCGCATCCGGGAAACCTCTGTCGACCGCTACACCAAGGCGGCGCTCCGCACTGGGCGACCGCAGGTCGACGAGCTGATCGCGGCTGCGCGGGTTCCGGTGTTTCTGCTCGATCAGAACCAGGTCGTGAAACCAGGCGAGCTCGGGACACCCGAGGAGATCACGAGGTACGCCGCCGCGCTGGGCTTCGACGTACATCAGGTCGACCTCGATGCCCAGTTCCGGTGTGGTGGTAGCGAGGAGTACGTGCAATGGGTCCAACGGCTGCTCGGCCTCGCGAAGGATGGACCGACACAGTGGCCGGGCGATCCAGCGTTCGAGGTCCGAGTTGCCAACAGCCCTCAGGCTATGGAGGCGTTGCTTCAGGACAAGATCGCGGCCGGGTACGGGGCACGTATCTCAGCGGGCTATTGCTGGCCCTGGAGTGACGCGCGTTCCGACAAGACGTTGGTAGAGGACGTCCGGATCGGGGACTGGGCTCGTCCTTGGAACGTCAAGGGTGATCGTAAAGCCGGGGACGCGCCGCCCGCGCCGCCCGCGCCGCTCTGGGCCACCGATTCGAACGGCTTCGGTCAGGTCGGCTGTATCTATACGGCTCAAGGGTTCGAGTACGACTGGAGTGGTGTCATTCTCGGGCCGGATCTTGTCTGGCGGGACGGGCGGTTCGTCGCGGTGCGCGACGCCAATAAGGATCCGGCCTTCAAGAACCGGAAGACGACCGATGACGTGACCTTCGATCGCCTCGTTCGCAATACCTACAAGGTTCTCCTGACCCGCGGCATGTCGGGGACGGTGCTTTACTCGCCGGACCCGGAGACCCGTGATGCTCTCCACGAGCTGGTTTCAGTGCATGTATAGGCCGCCGTCCACATTCAGAGTGTGGCCGGAGATGTAGCCGGCGTCTTCTGACATCAGGAAGGCGATGGCGGAGGCTACGTCGTGAGGGTCGCCGATTCGGTTGACCAGGAGGTCGGCGGCCATGGTTGTGCGGCGGTCGGGGGTTAGGGGGCCGCCCATGATGTCGGTGTCGATGGGGCCGGGGGCGACCGCGTTGACGGTGATGCCGTGCGGGCCCAGCTCTCGGGCCAGGGCTCGGGTCAGGCCTATTACGCCGGCTTTGGCTACGGAATAAGGGGTTTTGCTGTAGGTGCCGCCGCCTCGTTGGGCTGAGGTGGAGGAGATGCTGACGATGCGGCCGTAGCCGTGGGTGACCATGCTCTCGGCGACTCGGCGGGTGACGTAGTGGACGCCGTTGAGGTTGATGTTGATGACTCGGTGCCACTCGGCGGAGGGGAGTTCGAGGTAGGGGACGGGGGAGCTGACGCCGGCGATGTTGGCAAGGGCGGCCAGGGGTGGGAGGGTGGATTCGAGGTCGTCGATCGCGGTGCGTACGGCGGTTTCGTCGGAGACGTCGGCGGTGGCGGCGAAGGCCTTTACGTTGTGGGTGGCAACGATTTCCGCGGCCAGGTCGTCGCAGGGCTCGATGTCGAGGAGGCCGATGTTCCAGCCCTGGGAGGCGAGCAACAGGGCGGTGGTGCGGCCGATGCCGCGGGGTGAGGCTGCGCCGGTGACGATCGCGGTGCGGTTCACTTGGCGGCTCCGTAGTCCTGGCCCGGCTTCCAGTCGCTGAAGACATAGTCGGATTCGGAGACCTTGGCCCCGGCGGCCTTGGCCTTCTGCAGGGCCTGGGCACGGTCGGCGGTGGTCGCGTCGCTGAGCTTCTTCAGCTCGGCCTTGAGGTCCTTGATCGATCCGCCCAGGTAGCCCTGGACGATGTTGCCGACGTGCGGCGTCACGGGCTTGCGCAGTGCGTCGACACGAGCGATGGCGGGGTTCTTCACGATCGCCTGGGGCATCAGGAACACGTTTTCCTTGCAGAACTCGACGCCCTTCTTGTAGGCGTCGACGGCCTTCGAGGAGGCGACGAGGTCGAGGTTCAGCGGCGGCTGGTCCATCGCCTCGATCATGCCGGTCTGGTATTCGTCGGACATGAAGGAGGCGATCAGCTTCCCGGCCGCGTCCGGGTTCTTGCTGTCCGCGGAGACGAAGTACGTCGAGGACGGCCGGCCCCGGTAGCACCAGGGGTTCATGCCGGACGTCGGCGTCAGAATGCGCCCGGAAGCAAGCTTGTCGACGATCGTCGGCGCCAGCGCCTTCGACCCGCCGGCGCACCAGATCCCGTCGATGAACGTCCCGACCGCGCCGGACGCGTACCGGGTGCGGGCGTCGACGACACCGAAGTTGTTCGACCCGGGCATGATCAGCTTGTCGTCGTTCAGCTGCTTCAAGAACTCGATCACGCCCACATAGGTGTCGTGGTGGTAGGCGTATTCGCCGGTGTCGAACCGCAGCCCCTGGTACCCGGGGAAGCCCGCCGCCTGCGCCATGTCGTCGACCTGGTCGCGGATGCGGCCGCCGTCCGCGCCGATCGCCAGCGTGAGCGGCTGGATGCCGGACGACTTCAACTTGCCCAAGGCATCTTTGAAGGCGGCGTAGTCCGACGGCACGTTGCTCGGGTCGAGCCCGGCCTTGGACCAGTGGTCCTTGTTCACCCACACCAGCGTCGAGCTCTGCCGGAAGCTGAGCATCGGGAACCCGTAGAGCTTGCCGTCCAGCTGGGTGATGCCCTCGGTGAACGCGTCCTTCGGCAGCTTGGCCTTGATGTCGGCCGGGATCACCATCTCGTGGACCCACTTGCCGCTGATCAAAGCGGGCAACGGCAGGCCGATCACATTCGAGTAGACGTCCGGCATCTTGTTGGCCTGATGCGCCAACTGGAACGCCTGGGTCGCCTTGGACGCGTCGTAGTACGTGTGCGCGACGTTGGTCTTCAACGGCGAGGACTGAGACTTGGCCCAGCTGTCGTTG
The DNA here is from genome assembly GCF_040610875.1 of Kribbella sp. NPDC003505. NCBI lineage: Bacteria > Bacillati > Actinomycetota > Actinomycetes > Propionibacteriales > Kribbellaceae > Kribbella > Kribbella sp. NPDC003505. The sequence continues at coordinate 306,828 of NZ_JBEXNA010000006.1, forward strand.
AGATGCTTGAACGAGCTGAAGTGGTCCCACCAGTCCAGGGTTCCGGTGGCGCCGGCGTTCGCGCTTCCGCTCTGGGCGCTCGAGTTGCTGCTGCATCCGGTCGCGGCTCCGGCGACGGCCAGTACCGAGGCGCCGAGCAGGCTGCGACGTGTCAAACCAGGCATGTTTCCGCTCCTCACGAGTTACGACTTGACTGCTCCGGAGATTCCCTCGACGAAGTAGCGCTGCAGGAAGATGAAGAGGACCACCACCGGGACGATCGAGATCACGCCGGCCGCGGCCATACCGGACCAGTCGGTGGCGGTCTCGCCGACGAACGCCTGCATGCCGACGCTCACGGTCCGCAGGTCGGGCCGGCTGAAGGTGAACACCAGCGGCAGGAAGAAGGCGTTCCAGGTGGTGATGAAGGTGAGTACGGCGACCGTCGCCGTGACCGGCATCGCCAGCGGCAGCATCACCGAGAAGAACGTCCGGACGAACCCGGCGCCGTCGACGACAGCGGCCTCCTCGAGCTCTCGCGGAATCTGCCGGAAATAGCCGTAGTAGATGAGGATCGCCGACACGTACGCCCCGCCGCTGAGGGCCAGGATCATCCCGCCGAGTGAGTCGATCAGGCCGAGCTGCATCGAGATCTTGACCACCGGGATGATCGTGTAGCCGGTCGGTACGAACAGCGTCGCGACGAGGACGCCGAGGAAGATCTTGGACCCGCGGAACGTGTAGCGGGCCAGGACGTACCCGGCCGTCGCGCAGCGGATCGTGACGAGGACGACGGTGATCAGCGTGACCACGACGGTGTTGATCAGGTACCGGCCGAAGTGCGCGTCGTTCCAGGCCCGCGCGTAGTTGTCCCAGACGAACTTCGAGGGCCAGAGCTTGAGGCCGCCGGTGAACATCTCCATGTTGTCCTTGAGCGACGCCGACAGCATCCACAGGAACGGGAAGATCCACAGCACCGCAATGCCCACCAGGCAGATCGCGGCGGTCCACCACGGCAGCCGGCGCAGCATCCGCCGGTGCCGGTCCGTGCGTTCGACGACAGCGGTCATCGCTGCTCTCCTCTCAGCCGGCGGCCGGCGTACACGCCCCACAGCTGCAGAGCGCCGACGACCGCGACCAGCAGCCCGAAGAACACCGCGGCCGCGGACGCCTGCCCGAGCTGCGGGATCGACGCGCCGAAGGCCCAGCGGTAGATGTAGATCTCGATGATCTCGGTGTGGAAGTACGGCCCGCCGCCGGTCAGCGTGTACATCAGGTCGAAGTTGTGGAACGTCTCCTCGACCGTCAGCACGGTGATGATGATCAGGAACGGCCGCAGCATCGGCACGGTGATGTGCCGGAAGACCTGCCCCGGGCCGGCCCCGTCGATCCGGGCCGCCTCGTACAACTCGTACGGGATGGTCTGCAGCGCGGCCAGCCAGTAGATCATCGTGACGCCGAAGAACTTCCAGATGTACAGGACCGCGGCCGTCGGCAGCGCCAGGTGCTGATTGCCGAGGAAGTCGATGCCGCCCACGCCCACCTTGGTCAGGATGGAGTTCACCGGTCCGCTGGACGGATCCAGGACGAAACGCATCACCACGCCGATGATCGCCGTCGTGGTCACCACCGGGATGAAGAAAGCGGACCGCAGGACGCCGATCAGCGGCAACTTGGGTGAGTTGAGGACGATCGCGAGCAACAGCGTCAGCAGCACCCGGGCCGGCACCACGAGCAGCATGAACAGCAACGTGACCTTGAACGAGTTCCAGAACAGCGGGTCCGCGAAGACCGTCCGGTAGTTGCTCAGGCCGACGAACTTCTGGTCGGCGTCGAACCCGTTCCACTCGACCAGCGAGTACCAGTAGCTCGCGATGATCGGGTAGATGGTGTAGATCCCGTACAGCACCGTGGTCGGCAGCAGGAAGATCCAGATCCAGGTGGTCTTCTTCCAGCCGGACCGCGGTCGGTCGAGGGCTGCGACGCGGCGGGTCTGCCGCCGGGTGAGTTGGACGGATCTGATCGACATGACCGGCCTACCTGATCTGGCTGATCGCGAAGGTGCGCGGGTCGCTGCCGAGCCGGTTCCCGTTCTCCAGCGCCGTGACGGCGGCAACCTCGTCGTCGCTCAACTCGAAGCCGTCGAGCGCGAAGTTGGCCCGGATCCGCTCGGGGTTCACCGACTTGGGGATGACGATGTGTCCGCGCTGCAGGTGCCAGCGGAGGATCGCCTGGGCCGGCGTCACCCGGTGAGCGTCGGCGATCGCCGCGAGCACGGGGTGATCGAGGTCGCCGCCCTGGCCGAGCGGCGAGTACGCCGTGATCGCGATCGACCGCTCGGCGCACAGCTCGGTCAGCTCGCGCTGCTGGTACGTCGGATGCAGCTCGATCTGGTTGACCGCCGGGACGATCTCGGACTCCTTGGCCAACCGGTCCAGGTGCTCGGGAAGGAAGTTGGACACCCCAATGGCTCGCACCCGTCCATCGGCGTAGATCCGCTCCAGAGCACGCCAACTGTCGACATAGCGATCCACAGTCGGGTTGGGCCAGTGCACGAGATACAGGTCGGCGTACTCCAGCCCGAGACGCTGCAGGGTTTCGTCGTACGCCGTCAGCGTCGACTCGTACCCGTGCTCGCCGTTGCGCAGCTTCGTCGTGACGAACAGCTCGTCGCGGGGCAGGCCGCTCGCCCGCACGGCGGCGCCCACGCCGGCCTCGTTGTTGTACGCCGCGGCCGTGTCGATGTGCCGGTAGCCGATCTCGATCGCCTGCTCGACGGCCGCCTGGGTGTCGCCCGGCGGCACCTGGAAGACGCCGAAGCCGCGCTGCGGAATCCGTACCCCGTTGTTGAGCGTGATCACGTCGTCGGCTCCAGGATCAGCAACGAGGCCGACGGCAACGGCAGCGCGACCTCCAGGGAGACGTCGCCGTCGACGGTGAGCGTCCGCTCACCTTCGAACTCCTCCAGCCCTTGCCGGCTGGTGATCGCGGCCAACTGCTCGGCGGTCGGGTCCTGAGGGGAGCCGAGCTTTTGCCAGACGGTGAACGCGTTGCTGTGATCGGCGTCGATCCGCAGATGCCGCAACCGGTACGACCCGGCCGGCAGATTCCGCACGGTGACGGTCGCGGAGGTCAGGGCCTCGCTGGTCTGCCACTGGTCGTCGATGTGACGCCAGATCAAGACAGCAACGCTTCCGTCCTCCGACCGCGAGGCGAGCGCGTCGACCTCCTCGCGCATGCTGCTGCCGTCGGTGCCCTCGAGTTCGCCGACCTGCCAGGCCGCGTCCGACGTCGCGCGCAGGCGGTCCCGGCCGAGCAGCGACAGCATGCGGTACGCGTTGAGGAACGGCTTCTCGACGCCGCCCGCGGTGAGGAACGAGCGGGTGCCCTCGAAGTAGCGTTCGGCCTCGAAGTAGAAGCTCCAGGACGTGGCGTAGGCGACCTGTGCCGTCTCCGTGGCGTTCAGGTCGAGGATCTTCTTCATCAGCTTCGCCTGGAAGACCGGGTAGTACTCGGTGTTCTGGAAGCTGTAGTTCCGGTTGTCGTAACGCCCGAAGTGCGCCGGTACGGCGGCGTCGCACTCGTCGACGATCACCGGCAGGTCGGCGTACCCGTCGTACGAGCCGATCAGCCGGTTGAACTCGCGCAGGTCGTACAGCATCTTCGTCGACGACGGGCTGAGCAGCTCGCCCGGCGCCTCGTCGAACGGCTTGTAGTCGCGGGTCGGGAAGTGGCAGCCCTTGGTGTGGTACGAGATGAAGTCCAGCGGCTCGCCCCGCCGCGACGTGTAGTCCAGGAAGCCGCGCAGGAAGTTGAGTCCGCCGCTGGTCACCGCGGGGCCGCCGACCTTGGCCTCGGGCAGCACGGTCCGGATCGCCTCGACGGTCGCGGTGTAGAGCTCGTTGTACTGGTCGAGCGTGCCGCGCCAGTAGAAGATGTCTGGCTCGTTCCACAGCTCCCAGAGCCAGGTCTTCACCTCTGCCTCGCCGTACCGGTCGATGCAGTGCCGGACGGTCGCACTGACCAGGCCGCCCCACTTCGCGTAGTCGCTCGGCGGGTATCCCCACGCGCCGGCCTCGTAGCTGGTGTACGCCGTCGGACTCGGTACGACGGTCAACTCGGCGGCCTCGGGCGGCAACAGCTCCCGCGGCGTGAAGCCGAGCTCCACCAGCAGGTGATGCCCGGCGCCGACGATCGCGTCGTACGCCTGGTCGAGGAGCGTGAAGTCGTAGTACGGATTGCCGTCGGCGTCCTCGTGGTAGACGTTGCCCGAGCTCCAGTGCGGGATGCCGAAACCGCTGCCGGAGCAGTACATGTAGTGCGGCCGGACGAAGTACCCGCCGCCGGAGAAGTCGGTGAAGGTCTGCAGCAGCCGCTTGCCGGTGGGCGTGTAGGTCCAGTTGAACTCGTCGTAGCCGAAGCTTTCCCAGACGCGGGCCAGCGGGCCCTGGACCTCGCCGGCGTCGACGTCGATCGCCGCCGCGGTGACGTGCGGCGCCGCGGGATCGCGGGGAGCGGCCGGCGGGAACGGGCCGAGTGCGGTGCGTCCGGTGTGAACCACGGTTTCGGTGGTCATCGTCGTCGTGACCTCTCTCTGCCCGGGGGGGACCGGGCTGCCTCACGGTCGGCCGACATCGGCGTCGGCGCGGTGCCGCTCTGCCTGGCTGGAGGTTCCGAGTCTGCTCTTGCACTTGATTTACTGTCAATGACTTACTGTTTACAATCTACAGAGAGACCTCAGTTGGGGTTAAGGTTCGATCCGTGGAGACTGCGTGGAGGAGGTGGTCGGCATGATGCCCGACGACGTCGTGTCGCTGCCGTCGCAGCGCGCGCTCGGTGATCTGGTGACCGACGTGCTCCGGGAGATGATCACCGGCGGCAAGTTCCAGCCCGGTCAGCATCTCAAGGAGACCGAGCTGGCCGAGGCGCTGAAGGTCAGCCGCGGGCCGATCCGGCAGGCGTTGGCCCGGCTCGAGGAAGAGGGCCACGTCGAGCTCCGGCGACATCGCGGCGCATTCGTCAGCACGCTGACCAAGACCGACGTCGAGGAGGTGCACACGCTGCGCGGCGCGATCGAGAGATTGGCCGCCGGCCGCGCCTGCACGCGGATGCAGGGCGCCGGGTTCGCCGAGATGGACGCCGTGCTGGAGCAGATGAAGAGCGTCGACACGAGGATCGCTCCGGAGGACGCCGTCCGGCTGGACCTCCAGTTCCACGACATCATCTACGCGTACTGCGACCACGGCCGGGTGCAGCGCGTGTGGGAATCGATCCGCGGGCAGGTCACGGTTTTCCTGCGGGCCCGGAACGCGAGTTTCCCGGATTTCCTCGAGGTCGGCTACAGCGAGCACAAGGAGCTCCGCGACGCCTTGGCCCTCGGCGATCCGCAGGCGGCCCAGGACGGCATCGACAAACACATCCTCGGTGCCTACGAGCGCCTGAAGCGCCTCAACCTGCCGGACCGCTGACCCGTGCACCCCAGGACGTGCTGAGCTAGGGGTGGGATTCGGGCCGGCGAGAGGGGTCGATGGTGGGTTTGGTCGAGGTGGCAGCCGCCGGCGGGGCCGCGGTGGTGGGCGCGATGGCGACCGATGCCTGGCGTGTCACGCGCGACGGCATCGCCAAGCTGTTCGGTCGGCGTGGTGAGCGGGACGCCGTCCTCGCGGAGCTCGAGGCGGACGCCAAGCAGCTCGCGGAGGCCGACGAGGACGGTCGCGAGCAGGTGCAGCAAGAGCTGATCGAGCGGTGGCGGCTCAGGCTCGACGAGTTGCTCGGCGCGGATCCGTCGGCCGCCGACGAGTTGCAGCGTGTCCTCGACGAGCCGAAGTACGTGCAGACCGTCGTTGCGCGCGACGGCGGGCGCGCGTTCGGCGTCCAGGGCGGGGATCTGCACTACCACGAGCACCGGCCGGCGACCGACGACGAGAGCTGATCGTGGATCGCCAGGTCGTCCGCGTCGAGAGCGGCGTCGGGTACGGCGTCGTCGGCGCGGATCTGCACGTGTTCGGCGACGGCGTGCCGCTGTATCTCCTGCTCAGCTGGGCGCCGGGCCCGGCGCCGGATCCGGACTGGCTGCGCGAGATGCCGAGCCGGATGCTCAACGCCCGGTTCGCGGTGTCGGAGTTCACCGGCCGCGTCGACGAGCTGGCCGAGCTGCATCGGTGGCGGCAGAGCAACCCTCGGATGGCGGTGCGCTGGTTGCACGGTCCGGCCGGGCAGGGGAAGTCGCGTCTGGCAGCGCGGTTCGCGGACGAGTCGCGTGCGGCAGGCTGGAAGGTCGTCGTCGCCGTACACGGTCCCGGTTCCGTGCTGCCCTCGGGCCGGCAGGAAGACCTGCGGCTCGACGGCGCTGCCGGGCTGCTGCTTGTGGTCGATTACGCCGACCGCTGGCCGCTGACCCATCTGACCTGGCTCTTCAGCAACGCCTTGCTGCACAGGCCTGGCGTGCCGGTGCGGGTGCTGCTGATCGGGCGCACGTTGGACAGCTGGCCGCCGGTGCGGGCGGCGCTAGTCGACTATCAGGCGGAGACGTCCGCACAGCTCCTGCCGCCGTTGAACGACGGGTCCCGGTCGGAGATGTTCCGGTCCGCGCGTGACGGGTACGCGACCGTCTACGAGATCGACGAGCCGGACTCCGTTGTCCTTCCACCCTTGGGTCACGACGATTTCGGTCTGCCCCTCGCACTGCACATGGCGGCGCTCGTTGCCGTGGACGCGCACGCGGGCGGACAGCGCGCGCCGACCGATGTCGCCGGCCTGACGTGCTACCTGCTGGATCGTGAGCACCTGCACTGGACGCGGCGGTACGGCGACCAGGCGCACCGCCTCGGACCGGCCGCATCGAACTACCGAACGCCGCCGGAAGTCATGAATCGCGCGGTGTTCACAGCCGCGCTCACCGGTTCCGTGCCGCCCGCGACCGGGACCGCGGTGCTGGACAAGCTGGACCTTTCGTTGCCGACGGCACAGATACTCGGCGACCACGCGGTCTGCTATCCGCCGGCGCCGGGAACCGTGCTGGAGCCGTTGTACCCGGACCGGCTGGCCGAGGATTTCCTGGCTTTGAGCCTGGCCGGTCATCAGGCCGGCTATCCCGCGCAGGACTGGTCGGACGACACCGCGATCGCCGTACTGGACAACACCCCGGACCCGTCGCGGGCCGTCATCTTTCTCGCGGCGGCCGCCGCGCGCTGGGCGCACGTGGGGCCCGATCACCTCTTCCCGATGCTGCTCGAGCGACCTCGTACGGCGGTGCTCGCGGGGAGTGCCGCACTGTCCGCGATCGCGGCGGTTCCCCAGCTCGGCCTGGAGGTCCTGGAGGCGATCGAACCGCAGCTGCCCGCGGAGTCCCAGCCTGATCTCGACGTCGGGATCGCCGACATCGCCCTACGGCTGACGGAATTGCGGCTTGCCGGCGCGGCGACCGACGCCGATCGGGTCCTGCTGTTGCTGGGGCTCGGCGCCAGGCTCGACAGCGCGGGGCGACACGGTGAAGCGCTGGATGCTGGCGAGCAAGCTGCTTCGCTGTGCGAACGTGTGGCCGCCGACGACCCGGCGAGCTACGAGCTGTTGCTGGCCGGTGCGCTCGGGAGTCTCACGCGGCCGTTGTCGCGGTTGGGGCGTCGTCGCGAGGCGCTGTCGGCGAGCGAGCGTACGGCAAGTTTGTTCCGTCGGCTGGCCGGCACGAGCCCGCACTTCGGTCCGCTGCTCGCCGAAGCGCTGACCAATCTCAGTATGAATCTCGCTGCCGCGGGTGAACGCGAGCGAGCACTCGCGACGGCGCAGGAGGCGGTCGCGCTGCACGACTCCGTTCCGGAGGATCTTGCGTTCGCGGTGGACAACCTGGGTAGCCGGTTGGCTGATGTCGGCCGGGCGGACGACGCGCTGGCCGCCGCGCGCCGCGCTGTCGACCTCAGCGATCCGGCGACCCATCGGCCTGACCTGGCCAGACGCTTGGGCAATCTGCATCTTCGTCTGATCGGCGTCGGCCGCTGGGACGAGGCTGCGATGGTCGCCGCGGACGTGGTCACACGGTGGCGGGAGCTCGCCGACGGGAACCCTTCGGCGTTCGAACCGGAGTTGGCGAAGAGTCTCAACCATCTCGGCGTCTGCCACCGCCAGCTCGGCGAGCCGGACGAAGCGGTGGTCGTCACGGCCGAATGCGTGGCGATCCTGCGGCGTCTCTGCGCGGCCAACCTGTCGGCCCACCAGGTCGAGCTGGCCGCCGCACTCGACCACCTCGGCGATCAGCTCGACCTGGTGGAACGCCCAGACGAAGCTCTCGCCGCCGGCCGGGAGGCCGTCGAGGTGTTCCGGCGGCTCGCCGCGGACAATCCGGCGCGGCACGACGTGGATCTGGCCAAGGCCCTCGACAATCTCGGCATCCGGCTGGCCGCCGTCGACCGGCCGTCGGAGGCACTCGGTGCGTGCGAGTCGGCCGTGGAGATCTTCGAGCAGCTGGCCGCGAACGACCCGGAGGTGTTCCGCGCAGATCTGGCGAGAGCCCTCTTCAATCTGGCCTTCCGGTACGCCGCCGTGGAGCGGGCGGACGAGGCACTCGACGCGATCGGCCGGTCGGTGGAACTGCGGCGGCGTTCCGCGCACGATGCCGATCTTGCGCGCTCGTTGTTCGGGTTCTCGGCGTTGTGCGTACGGCTCGGTGCAATGGATCGGTGGAGCGAGGCTCGGCGTGCTGTCGACGAGTCGGTCGTGCGCTATCGCCGTTTGGCCGCGCGGCAGCCGCGGGCGTTCAGCGGTCCGTTGATGGATGCGACGGACCTCAGCCAGGTGATCCGAGCGCTGTCCGGCCGGCGGTCGTTGTTCGGCCGCCGGCGCCGTTGAGGCCGGCAGCGTGTCTCTGCGCGGTCGGCGCGGACAAGGAACAATTGGCGGATGGGAATGTTCCGCGCAGTGGTACTGACCATCGACCGATCGACCGCCCTTCCGTTGATGTACGAGTACGACGTCAGCGGAGCGTGTTTCCGCAGCGTCGGGTTCGTCCGCGTCGGGGGCCGCATGGTGCCGGAGATCAGTCATCCGGCGCCGGACACGCCCGACGGCCGTGATTCCTTCCTGCTCACCGTGCTGACAACCCTGCTCATTCCGGAACGGCAGGCGCGCAAGATCGTGCGGAAGGCCCAGCACGAGCCGACCTGAGCGGTCTCCGACCAGGGTCGGACGCCGGGGTGGGGAGGGGTGGAGTCTTCAGCGGCCCGGTGCGACGATCGGGGGATGGAGGTCTTGCGGGTCGAGGAGTTGGCGGCGGTTCACCTAGGGCTGGCGGGCGAGAACGGCAGCGGGCGGAGTGCGACGACGTTGTACGGCCGGGCCGGGGCGCGCTTGCGGCAGACGCTGATCGCGTTGGACGCCGGCCAGACGCTGGGCGAGCATCAGAGTCCGGGCGACGCGTCGTTGATGTGTTTGGAGGGCGACGTGGTGCTTCGCGCGGGTGACGCCGAGGCCGAGTTGCGGACAGGAGATCTGGTGGCGGTGCCGCCGCAGCGCCACGACGTACACGCCCGGACCGCGTCGGTTCTGCTGCTGTCCGTCGCCTTGCACTGAGGCGCCCAGGGCCTGCGCGCATTCCGGCGCGGACCCGCCAGCGGTTGATGAAGTTCGCCGTCGGCTGCGGGTTGCGGAAACCCAGCACGACCACGGCCTCGGTGGCACCTGCGCTGTTTCCCACGAGCGTTCGGGACCAGCGCCAGTTCAACCACGCGCCCCACGCCAGCACCGCAGCCGCGGCGATCGCCAGTCCCGTCCTTCGCCGCATGCGCCGACTCTAGGCCACCGAGTCGACGTGGTGCTCCGTCCCGGCGAACGTGAAGGTGCCGCCCGCGTGCAGGTCCTTGATCGCGGCGTAGAGCGGCGCGCCGGTGGTCATGCCCTCGTACGTGACGCCGTCACAGTCGAACGGGGAGCTGACCACGCCGACGACGTAGTGGTCGCCGTCGAGGACGACGATCGCGCCCGGCCGGATCTCGCTGGTGGGCGCGAAGTCGATGGTTTCCGCGTTGGCCACGGTGCTGTGCTGGCGCTCCTCGACCTGCTCGTACAGGACGCCGAGATCGCCGGCCGCGGCCGCCTGCGACTGGTCGTCCACCGAGAACGACGAGTCGGGGTCGAGCCGCGCGGCCGAGTCCTCGCGCCCCACCGCCGTCCCCGTCGCCCGCTGCTGCGCCTCGAGATGCGCCAGCAGAGCGTCCTTGACCCTCAACTTCGCGTCGGCGTCCATCACACGTCCTCTCGTCGAGTACTGCTCAAGTGTCGCGCGGAACGCTGACGGATAGTTCCGGAACCAGTTCCGGAACCGGCCGGGGGTGTTCGCGGAGCGTTTCCGAACCTAGAGTCGGCCTGCTTGAAAGGGCTTTCCGGTCGACGTTGGAGGGGCTTGTGAGGCGGACTCTTGGGCTCGCGGTGTCGGTAGCGGTGGTGGCGGCGGGGATCGCGGGCGGCGGCGGTTCGGCCGTGGCGCAGCGCGGGCCGGTGGTCAGCGGGACGTACTCGAGCGGTCCGGAGCACGCTTGGGAGGCGCTGCCTGCGGCGTACGTGGGGAACGACACCGGGGCAGCGGATGCCACGGTGGTCGTCGATCCGAGCATCAGCCGGCAGAAGTACACCGGCGTCGGGTTCTCGCTCGACGAGACGAGCGTGTCGAACCTGTGGAAGCTGACGCCGAGGGAGCGCGAGCGGGCGGTCCGCCTGCTGGTGGATCCGCGGACCGGCGCCGGGTTCGACCGATTCCGGTTGACGATCGGAAGCCCGGACCTGATCGAGCACCTGCCGTTCTGGTCGTACGACGAACTGCCGCCCGGCGTCACCGAGGACCCGGACCTGAAGTACTTCTCGATCAAGCGGGACGTCGACGCGCACATCGTCGACACCGTGAAGCTCATCCAGAAGTACAACCCGCGGGCCACGTTCTTCGCGTCCGCGTGGAGCGCGCCGGCCTGGATGAAGACCAACAACCGGTTCACCGGCGAGGTCGCGCTCAAGCCCGGCAGTACGACGTCCTACTACCAGGTCGGCAAGCTCCGCGACGACCGCATCGACGTGTTCGCCAGGTACTACGTGAAGTACCTGCAGGCGTATGCGCAGTACGGCATCACCGTCGACGCGCTCACGCTGCTCAACGAGCCGGGGATCGACGTGGTCTACCCGGCGATGGACATCGGCGTCGAGCAGCAGCAGAAGCTGGCGGTCGCGATCAAGCACGAGGTCCGGCGGGCCGGGCTGCGGACCGAACTGTATGTGCACGACTTCAACTTCTGGGACTGGCGCGACCCGAACAGCACGGAAACGAAGAACTACTACCGGATCTTCAACGATCCGGCGACCCGGAAAGCGGCGGACGCGATCGCGTTCCACCCGTACTGGGGCGACCCGGTGGTGATGCGGGACGCGTACCAGGAGTTCGGAAAACCCGTGCACATGACGGAAACCAGCGACCTCAACCCGGCAACGATCCTGAACTACTTCCGGCTCGACGCGTCATCGTACGTCCTCTGGGCGCAGACCACCGACCAGGACGGCGGCACCCTGCATTGGACGCCGGCCCGCGACAACGACATCGACTGGGACGAGGTCGGCCGGACGACCAAGTGGCCGAACCGGCTCGTGAAGGTCGACACGACGATGAAAACGTTTTCGGTACGGTCCGAGCTCTTCGCGATGGGACAGTTCGCGAAGTACCTCGGGCCGGAGCACACCCGCGTCGAGTCGAGCGGTACGGCGAACGGGATCAGCAACGCGGTGTTCAAGGACCGCGGCGACAACTTCGTCGCGATCGTTGGAAACGCCAACGCCACGCCGGCCAAGGTCCGTGTCACGCTCGCGGACAAGTCGTTCGTCGTGACGGTGCCGGCCAACGCTTATGCGACGTACCGCTGGCACGGCGACGTGCCGTCGGCACGCCACAACCAGGCGCCGCAGTTCGGCGACGTACCGAATGTCGTCGCCCACCAGTACCAGACCACGCAGTTTCAATTGCAGGCGACCGACGGCGACCAGGACAGCCTCGCGTACTACGCGACGGACCTACCGGCCGGCGTCAGTCTCGATGCGAGCACCGGGACGGTCAGCCTGGAACCGACGGTCGCCGGGGAGCAGGACCTCAAGTTCCGCGTCACCGACGGCGCAGCGCATGACGAGGTCACGGTGCATGTGACGGTCCGGCCGCACGGTGCGCCGGTCGGGGCGAAGATCGAGGCGGAGTCGTACGTCGCGCAGCACGGCTGGACGGACGGCGGCGCGAACTTCATCGAGAGCAACCCGGCGGCGAGCGGCGGCAAGAACGTGGGCTGGACCGCGGCGGGCAACTGGCTCCAGTACCGCGTCGACGTGGCCCAAGGCACCTACAACCTCGAACTCCGGGTCGCCAACGGCACCGGCGCGCCCGCCCAGGACGCGATCTCGATCCGCGACGCCAACGGCACCGTGCTCGCCAAGGTCACCGTCCCCGACACAGGGGGTTGGGGCACCTACCAGTCGATCGGCACACAGATCGCTCTCCCCGCCGGAGACCAAGAGATCACGGTGTACTGCGAGACCGGCGGCTTCAACCTCGACTACCTCCGCCTGACCGCGTGAACCCACGCCTGCGCGGGCGTTGCGCCCGGGCAGGTGGCGCAGCGGCTGGCGGACCTGGGTGACGCCGCCGTCGCGGCCGGAGCCGAAGCGTTGATGTTCACGTGTTCTTCGATCTCGCAGTATGCGGCGCCGCTCGCGGACCGTCTCGGCGTCCCGGTGTACCGCGTCGACGAGGCGATGGCGGACGAGGCGGTGCGCACGGGCGATCGCGTCAGCGTCATCGCGACGCTGCCCACCACGGTGCAGTGAGCCCGGAGCGCGGCGTTCGCCGGCTGGCCGAGAACCTCAAGTAGGCCCTTCTCGGACGGCTCGGCGCGACCGGGAGATTACCGGGCGCCAAGGCCACCCCTTGACGTGGCGCGGCCGTCTGCTGCATGGTTTACAGCGCTGTAGTACAGCGCTGTAAATCCGCCGAGAGAAAGCAGGCCGATGCGTCCCGACATCGTCATCGTGATGACCGATCAGCAGCGGGTGGGGCTGACGCGGCGCAGCGGGTATCCGGTGGACACGATGCCGTTCGTCGACGGCCTGGCGGAGCGCGGAACGGATTTCCGGAACGCGTACACGGCCGCGCCGGCCTGTGTTCCGGCGCGGACCAGCCTGCTCACCGGGCGGTTCCCGAGCGTCCACCAGGTGCGGCAGAACAGCAACGCGCAGTACGCCCGCTACGACCAGGACCTGCTCGACGTCCTGCGGACCGCGGACTACCAGCTGCACTTCGCGGGCAAACCGCACATGCCCCGCGGCGCGCAGGACTTCGACACCTTCGCCGGACCGTACTTCCACACCCAAGGACCGGAACGGAACGCGGCGGAACACGCTTTCGACGACTGGCTCGAGCGCCTCGACCACGGGGTCGCCGACGAGCCGACACCGCATGCCCTGGAAACGCAGCTGCCGTACCGGATCACCACCGACGCGCTGCAAGCGGTGCAGGACGCGGACCCGGACCGGCCGGGTCTGTTCTGGGTCTCCTACCCCGAGCCCCACAACCCGTACCAGGTCCCGCGACCCTACTTCGACCTGGTGAAACCCGAGGACGTCCCGGACCGCACGACGGGTCCGGAGGCCTCCGAGCTCAAGGGCGGCAGCTACGCCTGGCTGCGCAGACTCCAGGAAGACAAACGACCCGGTTACGACGACAACTGGCGTCGCTACACCGCCAACTACCTCGGCATGCTCCGCCTGCTCGACGACCAGATCCGCCGCCTGCACGAGGGTCTCGAAACCCGACGGAAACGACCACGACTGACCATCGTGCTCGCCGACCACGGCGACTACGTCGGCGAGTACGGACTGCAACGCAAGGGCGCCGGCCTGTCGGAGTTCCTGATGCGGATCCCGCTGATCGTCACCGGCGACGGTGTCGAGGTGCAGCGACGCGACGAACCGGTGTCGATCGTCGACGTCCTGCCCACCGTCTGCGAAGCCGTCGGCCGACCCATCCCCGACGGCGTCCAGGGCCGCAGCCTGCTCCCGCTCGCGCATGGCAAGGCGGCGCCGGAAACAGAATTCCGGAGCATCGTCGCCGAGCAGGGCTTCGGCGGCCGCGCGTACGACGTGGCCGCCCGGCCGCCGCTGCACTTCAGCTACGACGGCCCGACCTTCGACGAGCTCAACACCGTCACGCAGTCCGGTGCCGCCCGGATGATCCGCAGCGGGCAGTGGAAGCTCATCGTGCACGCCGATCTCGAAGGCGAGCTCTACGACCTGCACACCGACCCGGCCGAGCTCACCAACCTCTTCGACGACGACGCACACCTGGCCGTTCGCGCCGGCCTCCTGCACCAGCTCGCCCGCTGGCAGGCACGGCTGACCGACGACCTCCCGCACGGCAACTACACCTCGCTCCGCCTGCCCCACAACTGGCGCTGGGCACCCAAGGAGATCCACGATGAACACGTTTAACCGCCGCACCCTGCTGGGCCTCGGCGCCGCCACCGCCGCCGCGATCACACTCCCCGGCTGCTCGGGGAAATCCGGCCCGATGCGCGTTTCCTGGTACGGCCCAGACCCGGTCACCAAGGCCCTGAACAAGGCCCTCGAGGCCTGGAAGTCCAGCGGCGGCGCGGAGTACGCCGCGGAGAGCGCGCCGTTCGACGACTACTGGGACAAGCTCGCCACGCAGACGTCCGGCAACAACGCACCCGACGTCCTGCGGATGTCGATGAGCTACTTCAGCGACTACGCGGGCCGCAGCGCGCTCAAGGACCTCGGGTCGCTGGGGATCGACACGACGGGGCTCGACAAGGACGTGGCGAGCAGCGGTGTCGCCGACGGCAAGAATTACGGCGTCGGGCAGAGCTCGATCAGTTACGCGATGTACGTCGACGAGGCCGCCGTCAAGCGCGCCGGCGGCACGGTCCCGGCCCAGGGCTGGACCTGGGACGCGTTCGCCGAGTTCGCCCGGGACTACAGCGGATCGATCCAGGGCTCCTACGGCTCCACCGACCAGGCCGGAAACTTCCAGCTGTTCGAGGTGTACGCGCGCCAGCACGGCACGGAACTGTTTTCCGACGACGGCGGAAAGCTTGCCACCAGCAAGGAAACCGTCCAGGAATGGTTCCAGTACTGGGCCGGACTGCGGGACGCGAAGGCCGCCCCGCCGCAGAACATCAGCGCGGAGACGACCGCGATCGAGAAGTCGCTGGTGGCCAAGGGCAAGGCGCCGCTCCAGTTCGGCTGGGTCCAGCAGGTCACCTTCTACCAGCCGCTGGTGTAAGGACCGCTGAGCGTGCTCCCGGTCCCGCAGGCCAAGGCCGGCGACCTGTCCGGCCAGTTCGTCAAGGGCCTCGACCTGTGGTGCGTCTCGGCCGCGAGCAAGCACCCCGAGGACGCCGCGAAACTGATCGGGTTCCTGCTCAACGACGAGAAGGCGATCAAAGCGATCGGCATCCTGCTCGGCGTCCCGCCGTCGAAGAAGGCGCGTGATCTGGTGTCCGCGGATGCCGGGTCGGCCGGTGCCCGGGCGATCACCTACGTCGAGGGCCTGGAGGGCAAGGTCGGTCCGTCGCCGAAGCCGTGGCCCAAGGGGTACGGCGAGTTGCTGACCGGTTTCGGCCGGATCGCGGAGAACATCGGCTTCGGAAAGACCACGCCGGCGGCCGGCGCGCAGGAGTTCGTCGACCTGGCCGGAAAGACCCTCGGGCAGTGATCGCCCGGCTCCGGCAGAGCGTTCCGGCGTACCTGTTCCTGCTGCCCTGGCTGATCGGGCTGCTCGGACTGACGATCGGCCCGATGCTGCTGTCGCTCTACTACTCGTTCACCGACTACGCGCTGCTCAACACCCCCGAGTGGACCGGGCTGCACAACTACACGGCCCTGTTCCAGGACTCGCGGTACCTGCAATCGCTCAAGGTCACGTTCATCTACGTCGGCGTCTCGGTCCCGCTCGAGATGGCGTTCGCGCTCGCGGTCGCCGTACTGCTCAATCGAGGACTCAAGGGCCTGGCCGTCTATCGAGCGCTGTACTACGTGCCGAGCCTGCTCGGGGGCAGCGTCGCGATCGCCCTGCTGTGGCAGCAGATCTTCGGCAGCGACGGCCTGCTCAACGACGTCCTCGGCGTCTTCGGCATCCACGGCCGCGGCTGGATCTCCGAGCCCGGTACGGCGCTGTGGACCCTGATCGTGCTGCGGGTCTGGCAGTTCGGCGCCCCGATGGTGATCTTCCTCGCCGGTCTGCGGCAGATCCCCGACGAGGTGCTCGAGGCCGCCGAGGTCGACGGTGCGGGCCGATGGCAACGATTTTGGCGGGTGACGCTGCCGCTGTTGTCGCCGGTGGTGTTCTTCAACCTGGTGCTGCAGATCATCG
Organism: Kribbella sp. NPDC003505; assembly: GCF_040610875.1. Taxonomy (NCBI): domain Bacteria; kingdom Bacillati; phylum Actinomycetota; class Actinomycetes; order Propionibacteriales; family Kribbellaceae; genus Kribbella; species Kribbella sp. NPDC003505. The sequence goes on from NZ_JBEXNA010000006.1 coordinate 323,206, forward strand.
GCGCGTTCCAGGCGTTCACACCGGCGTTCGTGATCAGCGGCGGCAAGGGCGGCCCGTCGGACTCGACGCTGTTCTACACGCTGTACCTCTACCAGCAGGCGTTCGGAAACTTCCGGATGGGGTACGCCGCCGCGATGGCCTGGGTGCTGCTGCTGATCATCGCGGTCTTCACCGGGCTGAACTTCGTCCTGGGCCGCACCTGGGTGTTCTACGGAGACGAAGGGGCACGCCGATGAAACGCATCCTGGCCCACACCGGGCTGGCGGCGGGGGCACTGGTGATGCTCTACCCGCTGCTCTGGATGATCAGCGCCTCGCTGCGGCCGAACACCGAAATCTTCGAGCACGCCGGGCTGATTCCCGAGCGCCCGACGCTCGGGAACTACGCTCTCGGCTGGTCGTCGACCGGTTCCAGCTTCGGCATCTACCTGATGAACTCGCTGATCATCTGCGCGGCGGTCGTGATCGGCAACGTGCTGACCTGCTCGCTGACCGCGTACGCGTTCGCGCGGCTCTCGTTCGTGGGCCGGAAAACGTTGTTCGGGCTGATGCTGGCGACGATCATGCTGCCCGGTCACGTCACGCTGATCGCGCAGTACTCGATTTTCCGGAACCTCAACTGGATCGACACGTTCTGGCCGATGATCGTGCCGAGTTTCCTGGCCACCGACGCGTTCTTCGTGTTCCTGATGGTGCAGTTCATCCGCTCGATCCCGGTCGAGCTCGACGACGCGGCCCGGATCGACGGCTGCGGCGCGTGGGGCATCTACCGGCGGATCATCCTGCCGCTGCTGTCGCCGGCGCTGGTGACGACGGCGATCTTCTCCTTCATCTGGACCTGGAACAACTTCTTCAGCCAGCTGATCTACCTGTCGACCAGGACCCGGCTGACGGTGCCGGTCGCGTTGCGCGGGTTCCTGGACGCCACCGGCAGCTCGGAATGGGGAGCACTGTTCGCGATGAGCGTCGTCACGCTGGTCCCGGTGGTCGTGGTGTTCGTGATCTTCCAGCGGCGGATCCTGGCCGGAATGGCCCACACCGGCCTCAAATGAGATCCTGCCAGCTATGAGGCCGCGCCTGACCGACGTCGCCGAGGCGGCCGGTGTGTCGATGAAGACGGTGTCGAACGTCGTCAACGGCGCCGAGCACGTCCGCGAGGAGACCCGGCAACGGGTGCTGGCGGCGATCGAGAAGCTCGGGTACCGGCCGAACATCGCGGCCCGCAACCTGGCCCAGGGCCGCAGCGGCGTGATCGCGCTCGCCGTACCGCAGCTCGACCGTCCGTACTTCGCCTCGCTCGCGGCCCGGATGCTCGACGAGGCGGAGTCGTTCGGCTGGATCGTCCAGTTCCACCAGACCGGCGGCCGCCGCGAGGCCGAGCTCGCCCTGCTCACCGAACGGCACCCGGCCCGCCTCGACGGGATCGTGATGAGTCCGCTCGGACTGACGGCGGAGGACGTGCGGGGCCGCGACCCGGCGCTGCCGCTCGTCCTGCTCGGCGAGAAGGCCGGCGTCGAGCACCAAGCGGACCACGTCGGCATCGACAACCGCGAGGCCGGCAAGGTGGCGACCGAGCACCTGCTCGAGCTCGGCCGCCGGCAGGTGATGGCGCTCGCGCCGGGACCGCGGATGGACGACGAGCGGATCAACGGCTACCGCGACGCGCTGACCGCCGCCGGGCTGCCGGTCGACGAGGACATCGTGCTGCCGACCGGAGGCCTGCGCGGCCAGGACGCCGAGCGCACCCTCGGCGAGTGGCTCGACTCGGGACACGCGCCGCCGGACGCGGTCTTCGCGGCCACCGACTGGCTGGCGATGGGCGCGATCCGGGCCCTCGTGCTGCGCGGTCTGCGGGTGCCGCAGGACGTCGCGGTGGTCGGATTCGACGACATTCCGTACGACCTCGCGACGCTGCCGACCCTGACCACCGTCGCGCCCGACCGGGTCGCGATCGCGCGGCTGGCGTTGCAGGCGCTGAAGGACCAGCGCCCCGGCGCCGCCCCCGTCCGCCTGCAGGCGCCCTTCAGTCTCGTCGTCCGCGAGAGCACCACCGGTATCGGTTGACCCTGGCGCATCGCCCGCGCGCATCCGAGACTGGCCGCATGGGTGGGGGCATGGTGGCCATGCTGTTCTCGGACATCGAAGGGTCGACGCTGCTGCTGCGCCGGCTGGGCGACCGGTACCTGGACGCGCTGGAGGATCACCGGCGGATCCTGCGCGCCGTGTGGACGGCGTACGGCGGAACCGAGATAGGGACCGAGGGCGACAGCTTCTTCGTCGTGTTCGGGACCGCCGGGGACGCGGTCCGGGCCGCGGCCGACGGGCAGCGACAGCTCGCCGGGCACGTGTGGCCGGGCAACGAGAGCCTGCGGGTGCGGATGGGCATCCACACCGGTACGCCCGGCGTGTACGACGGTGACTACTGGGGGATGGACGTCCATCTCGCCGCGCGGATCGGGGCGGCCGCCCACGGCGGGCAGATCGTGGTGTCGGCGGTCACCGGTCAGCTGACCCAACTGCCCGAGGGCGTCACGCTGCGCGATCTCGGCACCCATCACCTGAAGGACATCCCGGAGCCCGAGCACCTGTTCCAGGTCACCGTCGACGGTCTGCAGCCCGAGTTCCCGCCGCCGCGCACCCTCGGTACGTCGACGAGCCTGCCGTCGCCGGCGACCCCGTTGCTCGGGCGCGCACCGGATCTCGAACGCATCGGCGAGCTGCTCGGGCGGCCCGACGTACGGCTCGTCACGCTGACCGGACCGGGCGGAGCGGGCAAGACCCGGCTGGCGATCGGCGCGGCCGCGGGGCTGACCACCAGGTTCCCGGGCGGTGTGTACTTCGTCCCGCTCGCGGCCGTCACGTCCGCGCCCGTGCTGTGGACGACGATCGCCGAGGTCCTCGACATCCCGCCGCGCGACCGCGGCCGGGTCGTTGCGTACCTGGCCCAGCGCACCCTGCTGCTCGTCCTCGACAACCTCGAGCAGTTGCCGGACGCCGGCAAGGTCGTCGCCGAGATCATCGAGGGCGCGCCGCACGTACAACTGATCGCCACCTCCCGACGAGCGCTGGGCCTCACCGGCGAGCACCAGCATCCGGTGCTGCCGCTGCCGATCGCGGCCGGCCCGGACTCGGCCGCCGTACAGCTGTTCGTGCAACGCGCGCAGGCCGTTCGGCCCGCGTTCACGCTGACCGCCGAGAACACCGCCGATGTGGTCGCGATCTGCCGCCGGCTCGATTGTCTCCCGCTGGCGATCGAGCTGTGCGCACCGCGGGTGCGGCTGCTCAGCGTCAAGGAGTTGCTCGCGCGGGTCGACCAGTCGCTCGACATGGAGTCCACGAGTGCGGCGACGCCGCAACGGCAGCGGACGTTACGCGAGACGATCGCCTGGTCGTACGAGCTGCTCGGGCCGGAACACCGCCGGACGTTCCGCCGCCTGGCCGTCTTCTCCGGCGGCGCCGACCTGACCGCGGTCGAGAAAGTTGCCACTGGCCTCGACCTGCTCGACGCCGTCGCCGAGTTGCACGACACCAACCTGATCACGGTGTACGACGGACCGGACGGGACCCGGGTGCGGATGCTGGAGACCGTCCGCCAGTACGCCGCCGACGAGCTGCGAGCCACGGACGAGGATGCCGCCGTCCGCGGTCTCCACGCCGCCTACTACGCCGACCTTGCCGAGACCCTCGAGAACACCAAGAGGACCACGTCCGACCTGCCGCTCGATCGGGCCGAGATCGACCTCGACAACTTCCGTACCGCCCTGAGCTGGGCGACCCGCCACGACGTACGGACCGCTCTCCGGCTCTGTTCGGCCCTGGCCTGGGTCTGGACCGTCGGCGGCTACCTGGCCGAGAGCCGCGCCTGGCACGAGCAGGTCGTCGCCGCCGCCGGTACGACGTCCTCGCCGGAGCTGGCCGCCTGTCTGCGGGGACTCAGCAACGTCCTGCTCATCCAGGGGGAGGCGGAGCACGCCGAAGAGGTGGCGGCCCGCAGCGTCGAGATGGCCCGAAACCTCGGCGATCCGGCCGGCATCGCGTACGGAATGACCGTGCTCGGCTCGATGCAGGGCCAGCGAGGGAACGCACGCGCGGCGCGGGCGACGCTGACCGAGGCCGTGGACCGGCTCCGCTCCTTGGACGACGAGTGGCGGTTGGCCCGGGTGCTCAACCACCTGGGCGGGATCGAGGAGGACCTCGGCAACTTCGAGCGCGCGGAGGAGCTGCTCCGCGAGTCGCTGCGGATCACCGAGTCGCAGGGGGACGTGCACGAGCTCGCCGTGGTGGGGCAGAACCTGGCCTACCTGCTGACCCTCGCCGGCCGTCTCGACGAGGCCGGCGAGCTGGCCCGTGGCCTGATTCCCACCGTGACGGCGCTCGGCAGCCCGACGCTCACGATGGCGTTCTCGAACACCGTGATGAATCTTCTGATCCGCCGCGGCGATCCGGTCCGCGCCGCGCAGCTGTTCGGCGCCGAGGAGGCGATGGGCGAGCGGCTGGAGATCCCGAATCCGTACCGGGAGGAGGAGCTCGCGGAGGCCCTCGAACTCGTCGGCGACACGCTGACCCGCGAGGACTGGGAGCGGCACCGCCGCACCGGCCGGACCGAACGCGTCGAGGAACTCCTGGGCCGCGTGTCGCTCTAGGACCTTGCCCGCCGCAACGAACCCGCACCGTACCCGCATCGAAGCCGCACCGAACCCGCACCGAACCCGCACCGAACCCGCGACGGCCGCCGAATGGTTGACCACGGACAGTGCCGACTACATACTGCTTGCACCGCCGTCGGCGGGCTGTGGGGGCAGCTGGGGTGATCATGGGGAACAAGGGGGGCAAGTTGTGCATGCCTTGAAGTTGATTCGTGCTGCGCTGATCGTGGGGATTCTCGGAGCGTCGCTGACCGCGCCGCTCGCGGCCTCGGCCGAGGATCCGCCGACCAGCGCGGTGGAGGTCAGTGCGACCACATTGAGTCCGGGGGACACGTTCACGGTCACGCAGACCGTGTACAACAAGGGCGACTTCACGCTCGAAGGCGCCAAGGCCGCGCTGTACGCCAAGGACCAGACGCTGACCGACTGGATCGAGCTGGTCAGCTGCACCGGTGCGAACTGCTTCACCGCCGAGGGGACGCACGTCCGGGCCTCGTTCGGTGACGTCGGCGCGCACGAGACCCGGACCGTGGTGTGGACGCTGCGGGTGCGGGACGACACGAAGCTGGATCCGTTCATCCTGCGGAACCAGTTGTTCGCGGACAACTACGGGTACGAGATCCTGTCGGGCCCGACGATCACGATCGTGCCGAAGGCGGCCGACATCGCCGTCGCGCTGAGTGCGTCGGTGAAGATGGTGACGACGGCGCGGATCACGTACACGATCACGGTGAAGAACAACGGGCCGAACCCGGCGACCGGGGTTCGGGTGGTCGCCACGGCGCCGGCCGCGACGGCGTACTACGCGAGCACCTGCACGCGGGTCGGGACCACCCGGTCGGCGAACTGCGACTTCGCCACGCTGGCGAGCGGTGAGACCGTGACCCGGACGCTGACGGTGAACACCGGGATGCTCACGGCCGGCACGCTGACCGCGACGGCGCAGCGCACGGCGAGTTCGCCGAACGACCCGGTGGCGACGAACGACAAGGCCACGAAGAGCTGCAGCGCGCTGACCGGGCTGGTCGTGCGCTGCTGACGACGCACTGAGGTCTTCTACGACGGCCGGCGGCCGCGGGTTCTCGAGTCCCCGCGGCCGCCGGCTCTTTTGCTGCCCACGTCTTGCATCCAGGGGCGGGTGAGGTTTACGGTCCGGGTTAACGTTTAAGTGAGTGTTAGTGAGCACTTCTTCGAAACTTGGAGCAACTATGATCAGTCGGCGACGGTTCTTGCAGGTGACCGGTGCGGCGATTGCCACCTCTTCGCTCGCGGCCTGTGGTGACGGCGGTGCGTCGAACGGTGGTGCGAAGGCGTCGGGCGAGCTCAAGCTGCCGACGTACAAGCCGTTCGAGGGGCTGCACCCGGAGCTGCCGGGCGCGGAGTCCGGCCTCGAGCCCGGGTTCCTGAAGTTCCCGGCGGACGCGGTCGCGAGCGTGAAGGCGCCGCCGCTGAAGGGCCCGGTCACTGCGCTGACCGAGACGTTCGCGACGCCTCCGCCGCCGATGGGCAGCAACCCGATGTGGCAGGCGCTGAACTCCGCACTCGGCGGTGAGCTCCGGCTGACCATCGGCACCGACCCGGGCTACCCGGAGAAGTTCGCGACGCTGCTCGCCAGCGACTCGCTGCCGGACCTGATGTGGCTGCCGCCGAACCAGGGCATCCCGAACATCGGCCCGATGCTCGAGGCGAAGTTCCAGGACCTGACCAAGTACCTGTCCGGGGACGCCGTGCTGGAGTACCCGAACCTGGCCGCGCTGAAGCCGGCCTCCTGGCGGACCGCGGTGGTGAACGGGAAGATCTGGGGCGCCCCGATCCCGTCGACGCCGTTCGGCCAGGTGATGATGGGCAACCCGAAGACCTGGGCGAAGGTCGGCGGCCTGCAGTGCGCGACCGCGGACGAGTTCTTCGCCAAGTGCAAGGAGTTGACCAACGGCACGAACTACGCGCTCGAGCCGGCGATCATCAACATGCTGCACATGTTCGGCGAGTGGTTCGGCGCCCCGAACGGCTGGCGGGTGAACCAGGACCGGTCGCTGACCCACCTGTACGAGACCGACAACTACAAGGCCGCCGTCGAGTACGCCGCCAAGCTCTGGGCCGCGAAGGTGTTCTACCCGGACCTGAACCTGGCCGACGCCACGCCGAAGACCGTGAACGGCCAGATCGCCGCGCAGGTCGTGGTCGGCCCGCGCGCCACCGCCGACTTCCGGGCGCTGGACCCGTCGCTGTTCGTGGACACGATGATCCCGTTCGGCCACGACGGCAAGGCCAAGCCGATCTACGACATGGGCTACGGCACGGTCGGGTTCACGCCGTTCAAGAAGACCGACGAGGGCCGGATTCGCGAGCTGCTCGCGCTGATGGACTACCTCTCCGCGCCGTTCGGCACCAAGGAGTACCTGGTCAAGAACTTCGGCGTCGAGGGGCAGCAGTACCAGCTGGACGCGCAGCAGAACCCGGTGCTGACGAAGGCCGGCCAGCAGCAGGCGCCCGGTCTGGTCAGTGCGCTGCAGATCATGAACTCGCCGGAGAGCGTGATCTTCAACCCGGCGTACCCCGACGATACCAAGAAGATCTACGCGACCGAGCAGCAGTTGCTGAAGTTCGCGATGCGGAACCCGACCGCGGGTACGTACTCCGACACCAGCAGCAAGGTCGGTCCGAAGCTGACCGCGGCGTTCCGGGACACGATCGTGGACATCGTCACCGGCCGGCAGAAGATCGACGCGTACGACGAGGCGCTCAAGCGCTGGAAGTCCGGCGGCGGTGACAAGATGCGCGACGAGTTCGCGGCCGTGCTCCCGTCCACCGTGCCGGTCACCGGGTCCTGATCGATGCTGAAGCCGAACTCCTCGAAGCGGCAGGTCGCCAACGGCCTGCCGCTGAAGGCGAAATGGCGCCGGGACTGGCAGATGGTGCTGCTGATGATCCCCGGCGTGCTGTTCCTGCTGGTGTTCTTCTACCTGCCGGTGCTCGGCAACGTGGTCGCGTTCCAGGATTTCCAGCCGTACCTCGGCATCATGCACAGTGAGTGGAACGGCCTGCAGAACTTCCTCAACCTGTACGACAACCCGGACTTCTGGGACGCGCTGCGGAACACGCTGTTACTGGCCGGCGTCCAGCTGCTGCTGTTCTTCCCGGTGCCGATCGGGCTGGCGCTGATCGTCGACTCGCTGGTCAGCAACCGTTTTCGGCGCTGGTTCCAGACCATCGCCTACCTGCCGCACTTCCTGTCCTGGGTGCTGGTCGTGACGCTGTTCCAGCAGTCGCTCGGCGGCGCCGGGTTCGTCAACAACCTGCTCCGGCAGGCCGGCCTGGACCCGATCCCGTTCATGACGAATCCGGACACCTTCCCGCTGCTGGTGGTCGCGCAGCTGATCTGGAAGGACGCCGGCTGGGCGATGATCATCTTCCTCGCGGCGCTCACCACGGTCGACGTGTCGCTGTACGAGGCCGCCGCGGCGGACGGCGCCGGGCGCTGGCGGCGGCTGTGGCACATCACGCTGCCGTCGCTGCGCACCGTCATCGTGCTGCTGCTCATCCTGCGGATCGGCGACATCCTCAGCGTCGGCTTCGAGCAGTTCATCCTGCAACGCGACTCGGTCGGACCGGGTGCTGCCGAAGTACTGGACACGTTCACGTACTACGCGGGCGTGGTCGGCGGGGACTGGAGCAGCGGTGCCGCGGCCGGATTGGCCAAGGGCGTCGTCGGAGCCCTCCTGCTGTGGGGCGCGAACGCGCTGGCCCACCGCCTGGGTGAGCCCGGCATCTTCCAGAAACGAGGCGTTTCATGAGACCGGTGTGGAAGGAGAACCCTTCTCCGGCGTACCAGGCGATCAAGGCCGTCGTACTGGGCGGCTTCGCGCTCGTCATCGTGATCCCGATCCTGGTCGTGATCTCGACGTCGCTGGCCAGCGACAAGGACATCATCGACGCGGGCGGGTACGTGCTGTGGCCGTCGCACCCGACGTTCAAGGCGTACCAGACGCTGTTCAGCGGCGGCCTGATGGGACGGGCGATCCTGGTCAGCGTCTTCGTGACGCTGGTCGGTACGGCGATTGCGCTGGCCGTCACGATCGCGCTGGCGTACGCCACGTCGAGGCCGGTGCTGTTCGGCCGGCCGGTGCTGCTGATGGTGCTGTTCACCTTGCTGTTCGCGCCGGGCATCATCCCGATGTTCCTGGTGGTGAAGCAGCTCGGGCTGCTCGACAGCCTCTGGTCGCTGATCCTGCCGGGCGCGCTCGGCGCCTTCAACTTCGTTGTCCTGCGCACCTTCTTCATGAATGTGCCGGGTGAGCTGCTGGAGAGCGCGCGGATCGACGGCGCGAGCGACTTCACCATCCTGCGCCGGATCGTGATGCCGCTGTCGAAGGCGGTGATCGCGGTCGTCGGGCTGTTCTACGCGGTCGGGTTCTGGAACGCGTTCTTCAACGCGTTGCTGTACCTGAACGACACCTCGAAGTGGCCGGTCCAGGTGATCCTGCGGACCTACGTCCTGCAGGGCAAGTCGTTGTCGGCCGACCAGCTCGGCGTGCATCCGCCGCCGCAGCCCCAGTCGCTGCAGATGGCCGTGGTGGTGGTCGCGCTGGTCCCGATCGCCATGGTGTACCCGTTCCTCCAGCGGCACTTCACCAAGGGCGTCATCACCGGTGCGGTCAAGGGCTGATCTGCAAGAATCGACATATGTCCTCACCTTTGGCTGAGCGGCCGACGCTGCGGATGGTCGCGAAAGAGGCCGGTGTCTCGGTCGCGACCGTGTCCTACGTGCTGTCCGGACGGCACCGCAGCCACACGATCAAGGACTCGACCGCCGACCGGGTCCGGGAGGCCGCGTCGCGCCTGGGCTACCGGCGCAACGACGCGGCCCGCGCGATCCGGACCGGCAAGTCGGACCTGGTTCTGCTGTCGCTGAACGTGCTCGCGGACCCGTGGTCGCAGGCGGTCGCGGCCACCGTCAGTACGGCGGTGACCCCGCTCGGCAAGACCGCGCTGATCGTCGCCGACGGGGACTGGCGCACCGTGCTGTCGAACCGGACGCCCGACGTCATCTTCATCGACAGCATCGCGCCGGACCCGGAGCAGATCGCGGAGCTGGCCGCGTTCGCGGCGCAGGGCGTGCAGATCGTCGTGTTCAGCGAAACCCTGGAGCCGGAGGGCTTCGACGTGATCCGGTCCGGCGCCGAGCCGCGCTGCCATCTCGCGGTCGAGCACCTGCTGGAGCATCACGACCGAGTCGGTGCGCTCACGTCGCGGACCACCGGTTTCGCGCGCTTCGACGCGTACCTGAACACCCTGCGCGCGGCCGGTCAGCCGATCCGCGACGAGGACATCGAGATCTTCGAGCAGCATCCCGAGGGCGCGTACCGGGCCGCGATGGCGCTGCTCACCAAGCCGGACCGGCCGACGGCGATCTACTGCACGACCGACTTCGCCGCGATCGCCGCCGTCCGGGCGGCGCACCGGCTGCGGATCGACGTACCGCGGGAGCTGGCGATCGTCGGCGTCGGCAACACGCCCGAGGGCGAGCATCTCGACCCGTCGCTGTCGACCGTCGGGCCGGTCGACTTCAACGAGGCGCTGGCCAAGATCATCGTCGGGCGGCTGACGGACCGCGAGGGCGCGCCCGGCGAGGTGTTCGATTTCCCCTGGCAACTCATCGTTCGGGAGTCTTCTTGAGTCGACCCAACGTCGTCCTGATCTGTGTCGACGAGTGGCGCGGGGACGCGCTGTCGTGCGCCGGCCACCCGTACGTCGAGACGCCGCACCTGGACGAACTGGCGCGCACCGGGGTGCGGTTCAGCCGCGGGTACTCCGCGACGCCGACGTGCGTGCCGGCCAGAGTGGCGTTGTTCACCGGGCAGTCGCAGGAGCGGCACGGGCGGGTCGGGTACACCGACGGCGTGCCGTTCGACGCCGCGCATCCGGTGACGGTGCAGGGCGAGTTCCGCCGCGCGGGGTACCACACGCAGGCGATCGGGAAGATGCACGTCTGGCCGGAGCGGGCGCGGCTCGGGTTCGACGACGTGGTTCTGCACGACGGGTTCCTGCACCACGCCCGGCGTACGCATCGGCAGCAGTTCGGGTTCTTCGACGACTACGTGCCCTGGCTGCGGCGGCAGCCCGGGGTGCCGCCGGACGCGGAGTACTTCGATCACGGGGTGAACTGCAACTCGGTGGTCGCGCGGCCGTGGGACAAGGCGGAGGAGCTGCACCCGACGCACTGGGTCGGCACCCAGACGATCGAGTGGCTGTACCGGCGGGATCCGTCGCGGCCGTTCTTCCTGTACCTGTCGTTCCATCGGCCACACCCGCCGTACGACCCGCCGGCGTGGGCGTTCGACCAGTACAACGCGCTCCCGCCGTACGAGCGGGAGCTGGGGGACTGGGAAGGCGACTGGGACGAGTTCCGCACGGACGGGGACTACCAGGCATCGATCGGGGACCTGCCGGACCGGGTCGTGCACCGCGCCCGGGCCGGGTACTACGGCCTGATGGCGCAGATCGACCTGCAGATCAACCGGATCCGCGAGGCGCTGGTCGACTTCGGGGTGTCCGACGACACGATCTTCGCGTTCACGTCCGACCACGGCGAGATGATGGGCGACCATCGGATGTTCCGGAAGTCGGTGCCCTACGAGGGGTCGGCGCGGGTGCCGTTCATCGTCGCGGATCGCGCTTCGGCTGGTTCCGTGCGCGGTGGGGTGGTGGACCAGGTGGTCGAGTTGCGCGACGTGATGCCGACGTTGCTCGACCTGGCCGGCGTACCGATCCCGTCGTCGGTCGACGGGGTGTCGCTGGCACCGTTCCTGCGCGGGGAGTCGGTGCCGGTGCGCGAGTGGCTGCACGGCGAGCACCTGCATTTCGGCCAGTCGATCCAGTGGGTGACGGACGGGAGGACCAAGTACGTCTGGGGGTCCGAGCGGGGTGTGGAGCAGCTGTTCGACCTGGTCGAGGATCCCGGTGAGCTGCGGAACCTGGCGAAGACGCAGCCCGAGCTCCGGGACCTGTGGCGCGAGCGGTTGATCCAGGATCTGACCGGCCGCGAGGAAGGTTTCGTTGCCGACGGCAATCTGATCGCCGGGCGGCCGGTGACGGCGATCCTCCAGCACACGAGGGAGAGAATTGCTCACGCCATCGGCTGACGACTGGACACCGGTCGACGTCGGCGAGTCCGGTCTGTCGGTCTACCGGCGCGGCGACGTGTTCGCCAAGTGCTGCGGACCCGATCGGATCGCGGAACTGACCGCCGAGCGCGACCGCGTCGAGTGGCTCGCGGGGACAGGCTTCCCGGGGGCGACGGTCGTCGATTGGACGGCCTCGCCCGACGGTGCGTGCCTGACGACGTCGGCCGTTCCCGGCGTGCCTGCTGACACGCTGCCGCCCGGCACTCACGAGCGCGCGATGCGGAGTCTGGGGGCGGCGCTGCGCGACCTGCATGCGCTGAAGGACTGCCCGTTCGAGCGTCCGCTGGAGCAGGTGATCGCGACCGCGGCCGACGTCGTACGGCGGGGTGCGGTGAATCCGCAGTTCCTCACCGACGAGTGGCGCCGGCTGGATCCTGCCGAACTGCTGGCGCAGGTTGTTGCCGAGCGCCCTTATGTCGAGAGTGTCCTGGAGCCGGTCGTCTGCCACGGCGACGCCTGCCTGCCGAACGTGTTCTTCGACCCTGACACCCTGGCGGTCACCGGGCTGATCGACCTCGGCCGGCTCGGCGTCTCCGACCGGTACGCCGACCTCGCGCTCGCCACGATCCAGCTCCACGACGAGTGGTCGGCCGATCCCGCGCCGTTCCTCGAGGCGTACGGCGTCCCGGATCCGGACCCGCGCCGCCTGTACTTCTTCCGTCTCCTCGACCCGCTCACCTGGGGCTGAACCATGAGAGTCGACGTCATCGCACTGGTGGTCTCCAGCCGGCACGCCTACGAAGGGCGCCCGCAGGACGGGCCGCGCCCCGACCCTGAACCGACCGACCGGACGTCGATCGAGCTCCGCGCCGGCCTGGGGATCGTCGGCGACCGGTACTACGCCCAGTCGATCCACAAGAACGCCGCCGTCACGCTGATCGACGCCGCCGCGCTGGACGAGGTGGTCGAGAAGCTCGGTCTGCCCGCGCCGCTCGATCCGCGGCTCACCCGGCGCAACATCGTCCTGCGCGGCTTCCCGATCGACGAACTCGCCGCACGCCGGACCGCCGACGGTACCCGCGTCGACGGACGCCGGTTCACGCTGGACTCGGGCGACGGGCCGGTCACCTTCCAGGCCAACCGCCCGGCCAACCCGTGCGCCTGGATGGACACAGTCCTCGCCCCCGGCGCCATAAAGGCCCTGCGCGGCCGCGGCGGCATCCGTTCGACGCCGCTCACCTCCGGCACCCTCCGGCTCGGCCCGGCTGAGCTGCTCTTGCTGGACTGAGCGGACCGCTTGACAGGAGGTTTCGGGCGGGCGGGTAGTGCAGCTGAGCGTGATCTGGTCCGCGCGTACAGCGTCTCGTGGGTGCACTACCTGTCGAGCTGCTGCCCTTTCGGGCAGTTTTCGGCTCTTGTGTTTACTGTCGAGGGGTGAGGCTGGCGGGCGCTCTGGTCGTGGTGCTGGCGCTGGCCGGATGCAGTGATGTCGCTCCGTCCGGCGAGTCACCCCTGCCGTCCACCAGCTCCGCCCCGCCAACCGCCGCCACCCCGTCGAGCCCGGCGGCGTCCAGTTCCGCGCCCCCCTCGCCGACCCGCACACCGACGCCTGCGAGGCCGACGGCAGCAGGGCCGGTGTCGATGTCGATTCCGGCCATCGGTGTGCGCAACCTGCGGGTGGTCGCCTACACCGGGACTGCGGACGACCGCCCCGGCACCCGCATCCAGGACCGCGGATTCGCCGCCAGCCCACGCGGCCGGGCGGGCGGCGTCGGCCCGGGTGAGATCGGGAACTTCATCGTCACCGGCCACCGCGTGAGCCATAACCGGCCCCTCGAACACGCCCCGGACCTCCGTAACGGCGACCACGTCCTGATCACCGCGGGCGGCACCGTGTACGACTACGTCATCAACCGGACGATGACAATCTCGTTCCGCGAACCCGCCGAGAAGGCACAGCAGAACGCCGCCGTCCCGGGAGACCCCGGAGCCACGCCGACCCGGGCCATGATCACCATCTCCACCTGCGCGACCCCGGAGGACCACGCGGCCGGCAACTACTGGCACGACGAAATCGGCAACCCCGAGCACCGGATCAACAAGATCGGCACCCTGGTCGCCACCCGGTCCTGAATCCCGGACCTACTTCCGGCCGAACTTCCACCACTTCGGCTTGTTCATCTTGATCTCGTCCGGCGTCATCGGCGGCGGGACCGGCGGCCGGGACTCCTCGGTGAGGAAATCGCCGGACTCGGTGTCGTACGGCGTGACGCCGAGGCGCCGGCTGATCTCCATCACGATCGGGATCGAGCGCGGGCCGTCGTTCAGGTAGAAGGTGATGTCCCGGACCTCGACGCCCTTGCCGATCGTCATCTCGACGTCGTACTCCGGACTTCGCAGCGCCAGCCAGGACGGCTTGCTGGTGTCCACGTCCGGCACCACTTCCCGGACGGTGGCCACCACATCGGTCACCAGACCCACCGCCGGCGGCTCGTAGTCGACCGGTAGATCGTCGAGGCGCCGTACGCCTCCTGGTCCGCGCATCGCATAGACAGCCCAGCTCATGCCCCCAGCATGCCAGGCGGGTCAGCGTTTGCGGGCGGCGAGGACGGCGAAGGTCAGGTATTGGCCGTTGTCGGCCTCGAGCATCTCGAGGGTGCTCTTGTCCTCGCCGCGGAACTCCGAAACCGCGCGCGACCAGCGGATCCAGTCGGCCCAGCCGTTGTCCTGCAGCCGCGCCGCGGTGACGTCGACGAGCTCCGTGATCTCCCACTGGAACCGCCACCAGTCGGCCGTGTGCCAGGCGAGCGCCTCCCAACCCACCGCCTTCTTGATGTGCGCCGGGATGTGGCCGAGCTCGCGGACCTCCTGCCGCATCGCGGGTGTCGCGATGCCGAACTGCCCCCCGGGTTTGAGGAAGCTCGTGATGTAGGGCAGGTAGTTGTCCGCGGTGCCGAAGTACTCGTACGCGTCGATGCAGACGATCGCGTCGAAGAATCCCTGCGCGAACGGCAGCGCGTGGGCCTCGGCCTTCAGCGTCACGACGTCGTCGCGATCGATGTGCGCGGCGGCGTCCGTCGGGTCGATCCACAGGTCGGCGGCCCAGACCTGGACGCCGTACTCCTTGGCGAGGAAGACTGCGGTGGCGCCCTTGCCGGAGCCGAGGTCGAGCACGCGCTGGCCGGGGCGCAGGTCGAGGTCGCGGGCGAGATCCTCCAGCAGCCACAGGGGATTCGGGCCCATGTCCCTGGCCAGCAGCCACTCGGCGTCGTACGTGCTGGAGCGCGGGTAGGCGTCGTGTTTCAGATCTGTCACCGGCACAGGGTAGCGGCGGCAAAACGGGGTGTGCCCGGCAATTTTCGTCCCGCACAGTGGGTGGATGACTGAACTCGATCCGGCGATTCGTTCCTTCTATCGGGACCGGTACCTCGAGAACGACCGGCTGGTCGTCCCCGGCCACGGCCGGCTCGAGTACTTGCGCACCCAGGAGCTGCTGCGCCGCTGGCTGCCGCCCGCGGCCGCCGTACTGGACGTCGGTGGCGCGACCGGCGTCCACGCGCGCTGGCTCGCGGCGGACGGGCATCAGGTGACGCTCGTGGATCCGGTGGAGGAGCACGTGGAGCAGGCGGCGGCGATCGGCACCTTCGCTGCCGAGGTCGGCGATGCGCGGGCGCTGCGGCAGGCGGACGCGAGCGTGGACGTGACGCTGCTGCTCGGGCCGCTCTACCACTTGGTGGACGCTGCCGACCGTGCTCAGGCGCTGGCCGAGGCGGTCCGGGTGACGAGGCCCGGCGGGGTGGTGGTCGCGGCGGCGATCAACCGGTTCGGCGGTCTGCTGGAGGCCGGCAGCAACGGAACGCTCACCGACGAGAATCTGCCCCTTTTCCTGGACGCTTTCCATTCCGGCAGCATCGACGGCTCCTACGGCTTCACGGTCGCCTATTTCCACCACGCCGACGCGCTCGGCGCCGAACTGATCGCGGCCGGCCTCGCCGACGTCGAGGTCCTGGGCGTGGAAGGCCCCGCCGCCAACATCCTCCAGAACGCCGCGCCCGACATCGTCGACAGCCTGCTCCCCTCTGCCGCACTTCTGGCCCGGCAGGTCGAGTCCGACCCCAGACTCCAGGCCGGCAGCCCGCACTTCCTGGCGCACGGTCGCGTAGCCGACTGAACACGGTGCGTGGAACGGTCGCGGAACGGTGTCAATAGCTGCAATCCGGTTCTCCGGATGGCGGTCCAGGCCGTAATATCAGCCGGCGGCCGGCACTGGGGGTGTTCCGGCCCGTTCGATGATCGGGTGGGACCGGCGCTGTCCGGTGACTGGGGAGAAGCAGAAACTTATGGCGGACAAGCCGGCGCCCAAGCCTGGGCATTTCCTGCCGGGTGGCGAGGGTGAGCAGGGCACGGCCGATGCTCGTACGGCGGGCGGCGCTGCTCCGTTGGCGGCGCCCACGCCGCGCCTCGGAGGCGAGGCGCCGCCGACCCCGCCGCAGTTGACCGGCTCCCGGATCGACTCCCGCCGTACGACGCTTTCCGGCAGCCGCCTCGGGCCGCCGCCGGCCGACGACCGCGCGGCCGCCGCGTACCGCGAGGTGTTCCACCCCGAGCCGATCCCGTTCGTCCCGAAGAAGCGGTCCAAGGGCCTGATCGCCCTCGTCGTCGTGGCGGCGCTGCTGCTCCTCGGCGGCGGCGCGACCTTCGCGGTGAAGGTGCTCTCGTCGAGCGACTTCAGCGTGAACCCGATCGGTACGCCGTCACCGAAGCCGAGCGGCGGCACGACGACGACCCAGCAACCGGTCGGCAAGGGGACCCCGGACGCCGACGTCGTCGGCAAGAACGCGATCTACTCGGTCGGGCGGCTGGCGGTGGCGAAATGCCCGGAACCGGCGTTCCGGCCGACGTCGAAGGAGAACGTCCGCTCGTACTACCAGGCGCTGACCGCGTGTCTGGACAAGGCCTGGCAGCCGGTGGTCGAGAAGGCCGGCTTCGGGTTCCGTTCGCCGAACCTGATCGTCTTCGACGACGGAGACGAAACCGCTTGCGGCGTACAGCACGAGCTCGCGCTCTACTGCCAGGACGAGCACGGCGGCAGCGTGACGATGCCGTGGCAGAACATCGTCGAGGACTACCCGAAGAACAAGGCCGAGGTGCGCGCGGAAATGGCGCAGTCCTTCGGCTTCGTGTACGGCGTCCACGTGCAGAACCTGACCGGGATGGCCGACGCCGCCGACAACCTCGCCGACACCGCGGCGAACAAGAACGCCCAGCTCGAGGTGCAGCGGCGCTCCGCGCTGCAGGCGTACTGCTTCGGCGCCGTGTTCTTCGGGGCGGCCAAGGCGAGCTTCCCGTTGCGCGGGGAACTGCTGCGCCAGCGGACCGGCCTGATCCAGCGGCGCGGCGACGAACACACCAAGGACAAGGTCCGCGACCACGGCTCCAGCAAGAGTCTCGCGCTGTGGATGAACCAGGGCTTCGCGACAACCAGCCCGGGAGCCTGCAACACTTTCGTCGCAGCATCAGCCAAGGTCAGCTGAGCCAGATGGGAGCGATCGATGCCTGAGCCCGAGGAGGGTACGCCGAAACCCGGGCATTTCCTGTCCGGCGGCGAGCCCGCACCCGGTTCCCGTCCGCTGACCCTGAAGACCGCGCAACCCGCCGGTCTGGGCCGGGCGCGCTCGACGGCGTACGACGACTCGTCGATGCGCCGCAAGGCCCGCCCCCTGCCCACCGAGCCCGGCACCACGAGCGAGTACAGCGGCCCGCCGACCGCACCGCTCACCCGAGCGCCACTTCCGCCGCTGACCGGCACCCGCCGCGTCGGCGGTTCGCGTCCGTCCGGCTGGCACTCGAACCCGTCCCGCTCCGGCGCCCAGTTCACTTCGGAGCCGGCCCCGGCCGCGCCGCCGCGCCAGTACTCCCGCCCGGTCATCGCGGGCCTGTCGATCCTGGTCGTCGTGATGCTCACCGCCGCCACCATCGGCGGCTTCAAGCTGGTCAACTCCTACGGCGTCCAACGCCCCCTGTCCCAGCCATCGGTCAAGAAGTCAGAGGCCCCACTCCCCGTCCCGCCGAACCCCACCGTCACCGTCACGGCACCCGTGGTCCCGGACGTGATCCGCCTCCGCTTCAACGAGATCTACAGCGCGGGCAAGGTCGCGACTGTCGCCTGCAAGGAGCCGGCGATCAAACCGAACTCGCAGTCGGCGATCCTCAGGTACTACCGGGCTCTGCTCCCGTGCCTGAACAACGCGTGGGCTCCGGTGCTGAAGAAGTCCGGATATCCGTTCCGGGCGCCGAAGGTCGTCCTGCAGACGAACCAGACGACCTCCGCGACCTGCACCGGTCAGGAGAACGTCGCGTTCTACTGTCCGGGCGACGAGAGCATCTACGTCAGCTGGAAGAAGGACCTGAAGTACTACAAGGACGAGCCGCTCGCGGCGCGGGTGTGGATGATCGACACGATGGCGCACGAGTACGGCCACCACGTGCAGAACCTCACCGAGATGCTGACCGCCGCCTGGTCTCGCGAGGGCTGGGAGAAGGCGCCGGCGGAGAAGCTCGAGTGGCGCCGGCGCACCGAGTTACAGGCCAGCTGCTTCGGGGCGGCCTTCCTCGGTGCGAACAAGCAGGCGCTCGGCCTCACCGGCCGCAAGCTGGAGCTGTGGGAGTGGGAGACCCAGCACAGCGGCGACGAGTACAACCCGAAGAAGATCCGCGACCACGGCTCCCGCAAGAACCACTGGCTCTGGTCCGAGCCCGCCTTCAAGTCCACCGACCTCAAACTCTGCAACACCTTCACCGCCGCACCCGCCAAGGTGAGCTGATCGTGCGCCCGGCGACCCTGCTCGGCCTCGCCGGGCTACTTGTTGCCGTGGTGCTGGTCGGGGGCTGCACTCGTCAGGTGGATGACACGCGGATGGCCCCCACGGCAACTCCGGCGACGGTGTCGGTGCGGGCGCCTGTGGGGCGGATGGTTCAGGCGCCCGAGCCGGTCAAGGACAAGTTCCTGCTGTACAACCAGCTCTACCGGTCGGGACAGATCGCGGCCGTCAGGTGCTCGCTGCCGGACGCGCAGTTGGTGAACGAGCGGGCGATGATCCGCTATGCGACTGCGTTCGTTGCCTGTTTGGACAGGGCCTGGGAGCCCGTGATCACCCGCGCAGGGTTCGACTTCGTGCGGCCGTCCGCGGTGTTCGCGGCTCCGCCGGGAACCAGGACGGCCTGCGGCGAGATGGAGAAGGACGTCTACGGCATGTACTGCCAGGACAACCGAGGCATCTACTTCAACTGGCCCGAGTACGTCGTCGAGGGATCCTACGATCAGAAGGATGCCGAGAACTCCGTGCAGTGGCTCATCGGTCACGAGTACGGCCACCATGTGCAGTGGCTGACCGGCATCGCGGATCAGTACGGCGAGCGCTACTGGGCCGCGAGAGGAGCCGCGCGCCAGGCGGAGGAGAACCGCAGCGAGATGCAGGCGCACTGCTTCGCCGCCGCGGTCTTCGGTGCCAACCGGGAGACCTTGCGGATCCGCGGTGAGCGGCTCGCGCACTACGGCCACCCGGGCTACGACCGCCACGCCGCCGACATGGTCAACTTCGACCGGTGGATGCGGCAGGCGTTCGAGGCGAGGGGCCCCGCGGGCTGCAACACCTGGCCGGCACCGGCGAAGCAGGTCAGTGGAGTTTGAGTTTGAAGCCCTCGTGGGAGTTGGTGAAGCCCAGGGTGGTGTAGAAGCGGTGGGCGTCGGTGCGGGTCTTGTCCGAGGTGAGTTGGACGAGGGTGCAGCCGCGGGTGCGGGACTCCTCGACGGCCCAGCGGATCAGGGTGCTGCCGAGGCCGGAGCCGCGGGCGGGGGCGGCGACGCGGACGGCTTCGATCAGGCCGCGGGTGGAGCCGCGGCGGGACAGGCCGGGGATGATCGTGAGCTGCAGTGTGCCGATCACCTCGTCGTTGCGATCGGCAACCACCAGTAGCTGGTTGGGGTCGGCGTCGATCTGCTCGAAGGCCGCCAGGTACGGCGTCAGGTCGTCGAGCGACTCGCGGGTGGCGCCGAGTTGGTCGTCGGCGATCATCGCGACGATCGCGGCGACGTCGGCGGCGGTGGCCCGGCGGATCAGCACATCGTTCATACCCACAGGATCGCAAACGCCTGAAGCGGTTCAGCCGCCAGGGTAAGGACCGAAGCGCGAGAACAGTGATTGCCTTATGCAAACACTCTTCATTGCCCGCCGCGCCCGGACAGCTGTTTGCCTTCGGCACCTGAGGGTACGAGTCATACTGGACACCACTGCATCCGCCCGTGCCGGGGTTGGTGCAGTCCTGTGCCGACAGCGGATGCGGGCCAGTCCGAAAGGGTTCATCCGATGTCAGCATTAGCAATCGACTTCACCCAGCCGTTCGAAGATGCCTTCAGCAAATTGCTGTCGTTCGTCCCGAACCTGCTCGGCGGTCTGGTCATCCTGCTCGTCGGCTACTTCGTGGCCAAGATCCTCGGCAATCTCGTCGGCCGGTTGCTCGGCCGGGTCGGGTTCGACGGCTGGATGGAACGGGCCGGCGTCTCCGGCGTGCTGCAACGGTCGGGCACGGGGCTGACCGCTTCGGCGATGCTCGGCAAGGTCGTGTTCTGGTTCGTGTTCCTGATCAGCTTCACGATGTTCGCCTCGGCGCTCGGCGTGCCGGAGATCTCGAACTTCATGAGCGACATGCTCGGCTACATCCCGCGGATCTTCGCCGCGATCGTGATCGTCTGCCTGGCGGCGCTGTTCGCCAACTTCCTGGCCGCGATCATCCGCGGCGCGACCGGGAACGAGACCCTCGCCAAGGTGGCCCGGTACGCGGTCCTGGTGTACGCCACGTTCGCCGCTTTGACCCAGCTCGGCGTCGCTGTCCAGCTCACCGGCAACACGCTGCTGATCGTCCTCGCGGGCGCCGCGCTCGCTCTCGGCCTCGCTTTCGGCCTCGGGGGCCGCGAGATGGCCGGCCGCGCCCTGGGCAACCTGTTCGACAAGGACAAGATGGTCAAGCCCGCCGACCAGAACGGCATGGACAACGGCACGGCGGCGTACGCGGCCCAGGGCAACTACCAGGGCAGCTACCAAGGCCAAGCCGAGTACCAGGGTGACTACCAGGGTGACTACCAGCAGCCCACCCAGCAGATGCCGCAGGCGCAGCCCGGGCAGCACCCGGCCGCGCACAGCGCCGGCAACTGGTCCAACGGAACCCCGCCGAACGGGAACTGGCAGCAGGGTCAGTAACCGAGCGGTCTCCACGAGAACGGGAACGGGCGGCAACCCCACCGGGTGGCCGCCCGTTGCTCAGCAACAGCAGACAGGTGCGGGGGGCCTGTCAGCTGTTGTCGGGGCCTGCCTTGCGGACCTCTTCGACCTTGGTCATCGCCTCGCGGAGGTCGGCCAGCCAGGTCTCGCTGTGCTGGGCCACGAGTTTGACGCACCAGCTGAGGGCGTCGCTGCGGGAGCGGGCCACGCCGGCGTCCACGAGGGTGTCGAGGACCTGGCGTTCGGGCTGGCGGAGCCTGGTCATCACCGGCGCGGACAGCGAGGTGAAGACCGTCCTGGTCTCACCGCAGCGCACGCCCCACGCCACCTTGCGCCGGGTGGCGTGCTCCAACTCGCGGGCGATCTCGATCCGGCGGTCGCGGGTGTCCTCGCGGAACTGCTTGATCCGTCCGCTCTCGGCGGCGGAGCGCTCGGCGGCGCTCACGTCCTTGGTCTGCTCGGGTGCGGGGATCCGGCCGACGATCAGGATCTCGTCCCGGTCGATCTCCAGCTCGGTCTCGCCCTCGAACCAGTCGCCGGGCAACCGCCCGGTCAGCCAGCCCCGCACCTTCTCCTGCTCTGTCTGCGTACTCATGTAATCATGATTACATCGAAGCAGGTCGAGCTCAAGGATCTAGTGGTACTGAACGGTGTACGCCGCATGCGCGTCGCCCTGTGACAGCCCGACATTCGACACGCCGATGGCCAGCGTGTGCCGGGTGACGTTGTTGCGATACGTGACGTACGTCGTGCCGGCCGTGCCTTCGGTCGCGATCCGCGTCCAGTGCGGGCCTCCCGTCGCCGCGACCGCGTGCAGTTGCTGCGCCGCGCGAGGCGTCGCGTAGTACGCCGTCCACTTCGTGTCACCGCGGCCCCAGGCGCGGACGAGGTTGTCGGCCCACTGGACCGCGTTCCACGCCTTCGGTTCGCCGGTGAACTTGGCGGTGTACGCCGCGTGCCAGCCGTTCGCCGCACGCAGGCCGACGTTCTGCACGCCGATCGTCAGGTTCCCGCCGCGCGCGTCGTCGTGGTACGTCACGTAGATGGTCCCTGCGGCGCCCTCGGTGGAGACGCGCCGCCAGTGGATGCCGCCGGGCGACGCCTGTCCGAAGAGCGTGCGTGAGGTGGCCGTCGAGGCGTAGCAACCGGCGGTCGCGGTGTCTCCGCTACCCCATGCGCGGACGAGCCGGTCGGCGTACGTCACCGCGGAAACACCCGCCGCGGAACCGCGGCAGGTGGTGGTTGTCGCATCGGCCGGCGCGGCACCGGTGAGAAGCAGCGGTGCGGTCACCGCGAGTGCGGTGGTGGCGCCGAGACCCATGATCCTTCGAATCATCATCGACCTCCCGAGTGGATGTGGTCCTACTTGGTGGGACGCGACGCCGCACTCGGGAGTTTGCATCGGCTCCGAATGAAACACGGCTGCAATATCAGGCCGCCGGCGATGGCGCGAACGCCGCACGCAGCCGTTCCTGAGCGCTCGCTCCGGCGGCGGTGTGGTCAAGACCGAGCAGCGCCGCGCCAACCACCGGCGGTACGTCGACGACGCGCGGTACCGCTTTCGGGGCGATCTCGGCGAGCAACCGCGTGACCTGGTCGAGGAGGACCGGGTGCCCCGCGGTCAGGACGCCGCCGCCGAGCACCACCGTGACCGGTTCGCTCAGCAGGTCGAGCCGCCGCAACGCGCTCGAGGCCATCGCGACGATCTCCTCGGCCTGCTGCTGAACGATGCCCAGGGCAACGAGATCACCGGCGGCCGCGACCTGGAACAACACCGGCCCCGCTTCCAGCTGCCGCTCGGCCGGCAGGTCGCCGAGGTGGAAGGCCTCGATCACCGCGGTCAGTGTCGGCAGCCCGTAGTGCATCGGGAACGCGGTCCGCAGCGCGGTCGCCGGACCGCGCCCGTCCGCTGCCCGTGACGCCGACCAGAACGCCTCCTCCGCCAACTGTGCGCCGCCGCCCCAGTCGCCCGTCAGTTTCCCCAGCGCCGTGAAGCGCGCGGTCCGCCCGTCCTGCAGCATGCCTGAGCAGTTGATGCCCGCTCCGCACACCACTGCGACCCCGCGCGGCTCGTCGACCCCGGACCGGAGCAGGGCGAACGTGTCGTTGGCGACGTACACCGACTCCGCCCAGCGGCGGTGCTCGAAGGCAGCGGTCAGTTGTTCGACCTCGACCGGCAGATCGGCGTTGGCCAGGCAGGCCGAGATGTGTTGCACCAGCGGTCCGTCCCCGACCCGCAGTCCGGCCTCCGCTGCGGCAGCCCGCACCAGTGGCCCCAGTCCGTCGACAGCCGCCGCCGGACCGATCCGCTGCGGTTCGAACCCGGCGCCACGCGCCGTACCGAGCAGTGTGCCGTCGGCGGCGACCAGTGCGACGTCGGTCTTGCTGTTGCCGGCGTCGAAGGCGAGGATGCCGCCCGGAACTAGCGCGCCCACGGCAGGTAGTCCTTGTTGTGCGCCAGCAGCTTGTCCGTCAGCTCCTGCGCGACAGCGATCTGGCCGACCAGCGGATGCGACAGCAGCGCCTGGAACACGCGCTCGGCGCCACCCTTGACAGCAGCCTCCAGCGCCAAGGCCTCGTACGCCGTCACGTGCGCGACCAGTCCGGCGTACAAGGGTTCCAGTGGAGACACCGGCATCGGCTTTGCGCCGTCTGCGTTCACCTTGGCAGGTACTTCGATGACAGCGTCGTCGGCCAGGAACGGGAGTGTGCCGTTGTTGAGGGTGTTGACCACTTGGACGTCACCGGTGTTGTTGAGCAGTGACGAGGCGAGGGCGACCGCGGCCTCCGAGTAGTACGCACCGCCGCGCTTCTCGAGCAGGGCGGGCTTCTCGTCGAGTTGCGGGTCGGCGTACATGTCCAGCAGCTCTTTCTCGAGTGCAGCGACCTCGGCGGCCCGGGACGGCTTGGTGCGCAGCTCCTGCACCACCTCGTCGTGTGCGTAGTAGTAGCGCAGGTAGTACGACGGGACGACGCCCAGCTGCTGTACGACGTGCGACGGGAGATGCAGATCGTCGGAGATCTCGCCGAGGTGGTCGGCAAGCAGCTTCGGCAGCATGTCCTCGCCGTTGACGCGGACCGCTCGCTCCCAGGTGAGGTGGTTCAGCCCGACGTGGTCGAGCGCCACCTCCTCCGGTGTGACGCCGAGCATGGCGGCGAAGCGACGCTGGAATCCGATCGCCACGTTGCACAGTCCGACTGCCTTGTGCCCGTGCGACAGCAAGGCCCGCGTGACGATGCCGACCGGGTTGGTGAAGTCGATGATCCATGCGTCCGGGTTGGTACGCCGTACCCGCTCGGCGATGTCCAGCACGACGGGCACGGTCCGCAGCGCCTTGGCGAGACCGCCCGCACCCGTCGTCTCCTGGCCGACGCAGCCGCACTCCAGCGGCCAGGTCTCGTCCTCGTTGCGCGCCGCCTGCCCGCCGACGCGCAGCTGCAGCAGGACGGCGTCCGCACCGTCGATGCCCGCATCCAGGTCGGAGGTCGTGACGACCCGGCCGGCATGGCCTTGTTTCGCGAAGATGCGCCGCGCGAGCCCACCGACCAGCTCCAGCCGGTCGGCCACCGGATCGACCAGCACCAGCTCCGACACCGGCAACGTATCCCGCAACCGGGCGAATCCGTCGACAAGTTCAGGCGTATAGGTGGACCCGCCACCGACGACTGTCAGTTTCATCCCTTGACCCCTGTCAGTATGACGCCCTCGATGAAGGCTTTTTCGGCGGCGCGGTGATGCCGGCGGCCTTGGAGGCGGTCTTGTTGTAGTACAGGCCGTAGGCGTCGGGCAGGGGTGAAGCTCTGCATCCGGTCTCCTACTAGGTGATGGGTGGCCCCGCGGTGTCGAAGACCTCGTCGCGGGTGGTGCTCAGTGCGGACTGGAGTGCCCCGGAGAGCACGGGGTCGGTGCTGATCGCGGTCATCAACAGCTGCGGCCGCGGTACGGCGAGCTCGGCGAGTTCGTCCTGGACCAGGCCGCGCAGCCGCTCGCCGCCCGCGGTGATGACACCTCCGGCCAGCACGATCAGCTCCGGGTCGACGACCGCGACGATCGCGGCCAGACCGACCGCGAGCCGGTGCGCGAACTCGCTCAGTACCTCGTCGCCCGCGCCCTCGGTCTGCAAGGCGAGCGCGATCGCGGTCTCCGGCGTCCGGGCCTTCAGACCGTGCGAGCGGGCCAGCTCCAGGACCGGCTCGCCGCCGGCGAGTTCCTGGAAGCCGCCGGCGTTGTTGCGGCCGACGTTGCGGACCAGCGGCGTCCCCGGCAGCGGCAGGAACGCGACCTCGCCGGCGCCGCCGGTCGCCCCGCGGTGCAGGCGGCCGTTGATGACGATCGCGGCGCCGATGCCTTCCTCGCCCCAGAGCAGCACGAAGTTGTCGTGCTGCCGGGCGTGGCCGATCCGCTGCTCGGCGATCGCGGCCAGGTTGACGTCGTTCTCGACCTCCAGCGGTACGGCGATCGCGGCGGCCAGCTCGTCCAGCAGGTGCGGGGCGTGCCAGCCGGGCAGGTGGGTCGCGTACCGCAGCCGGCCGGTGGTGGGGTCGAAACCGCCCGGGGTGCCGATCGAGACCCGGTGCAGCCGCTCACGGCTCAGACCCGCCTCGCCGGCCGCGCCCTCGATCGCCTTGACCACGCGGTCGACCGTGCCCTTGGCGCTGCGGCCCGGGGTGGCCAGCTCGTAGTGGCCGACGACGTTGCCGGTCAGGTCGGCGACGGCGGCCCGGATCCGGGTCGGCGTCACGTCCAGACCGCCGACGTACGCGATGTCGCCGTTGATCTCGTACAGCTGCGCGTTCGGGCCGGGACGGCCCGCGGTGGTGCCGCTCGGACGGACCAGCCGGGCCGCCTCCAGCCGCGCGAGCAGCTGCGAAGCGGTCGGCTTGGACAGCCCGGTCAGGTTGCCGAGCGTGGTGCGGGAGAGCGGGCCCTGGCTGAGCAGCAGGTCCAGGGCGGCGCGGTCGTTCATCGCGCGCAGCAGGCGCGGCGTTCCGGGTGTCGTTGCCATGGGCCAACCCTGCCTGCCTTCGCCGCCCGCGGGTACTCGCCGCGCTGAGAATCCGAACTGTTAGGAAAGTTTCCTATTAGCCGGAGACCGTACGGCGCGATGAGGGCAGGTGTCAATCGCCGCGCGGAATCTGGTCCGCGCGGCGGTGAACGGCAGAGTTGGCGATATGGGTCCGGCGCGTCGTCGGTGCGGCGTGGGAACTGTTAGGGGAGGCGCCAGTCGACCGGCTCGGCTCCTTGCTCCACCAGCAGGGCGTTGACGCGGCTGAACGGGCGGGAGCCGAAGAAGCCGCGGTCCGCGGACATGGGACTCGGATGCGCGCTCTCGACGTACGGCGTGCTGCCCAGCATCGGCTTGAGGGTCTGCGCGTCGCGGCCCCACAGGATCGCCACCAGCGGACCGCCGCGGTCCACCAGCGCGTGAATGGCCTGCTCGGTGACGCTCTCCCAGCCCTTGCCGCGGTGGGCGCCGGACTTACCGGGCTGCACGGTCAGCACTCTGTTCAGCATCAGCACGCCCTGATCCGCCCAGGGCGTCAGGTCACCGTTGGACGGCGCCGGTACGCCGACGTCCGCCATCAGTTCGCGGTAGATGTTCGCGAGGCTCCGCGGGATCGGCCGTACGTCGGGGGCCACCGAGAAGCTGAGCCCCACCGGGTGTCCGGGCGTCGGGTACGGGTCCTGCCCGACCACGAGCACCTTCACCTCGGCCAGCGGTCGGTGGAACGCGCGGAGCACGTTCTCCCCGGCCGGCAGGTAGGTCCTGCCCGCGGAGATCTCTCCGCGCAGGAACTCACCCATCTGCGCCACAGTGCCTTCGACCGGGGCCAACGCCTCGGCCCAGTCCGGCGCCACCAGATCCGACAACGTCTTGGGACTCACCCGCCACAGTCTCGCAGGACTACGGGTCGCAATGCACCCCGGGTTGTCGCCTGCTGTTCGCGTGTCGCTCGAGCGCCGGTCTTGCCCGCCAAGGTACAAAGGTCGCGGCCCCGCAAAGGTATGAGCTTGCGGGGCCTTTGCTATGCGGCCAGGTGGCGTAGGGCTGCCGCATAGCGGGTGGCGGCGTAGTGCTGGGCCATGCGGGTGAGAGGGCCGGCGACGCGGGTGTACCAGGTGGCTCCGCGGCTGTACGCGCGGATGGTGACGTGGACGCCGTCGGAGTCACGGCTGACGAGGAAGGACTCCTCGCCAGCCTCGGGGTGGCCCTGCAAGGTGCCGTACGCGAAGCCGACGCGGTCCGGCTCGTCGACGACCCGGACGACGCGGCACGGGATCGGCAGGCCGAGTTGGGTGCGCGTCCGGAGGGGTGGGACGAGCAGCCCGGGGCCGAGGCGTCCGAGCGAGTCGGTGCCGACCTCGGGCGGTGTGGACGTCGCCGTCACCGGGATACCGGCCGCGCGGTGCATCCGCCACGCCAGCAACGCGTCAGCAGCCCGCCGGAACACCTCGTCCCCGGCGCCGATCCGCTCCCGGTACTCCAGCCGGTGGTACCCCTCGGGCGTCTCGTCGTAGTCCGTGCAGCCCACCTCGTCATACGTGAACCGCAACCTCGCCAGGTCTTCAAGCCTCATCAGGCTCCTTCCCGTCGCATCGCCAGCACACCGCACAACCCGAAGCCCACCGCATTCGCCACACCGTGCGTGGCAACCATCCACTCCAATGGCAGGTACGGGGTGTCCATCACATGTCCCAGTGCCCAACTGACGGCCAGCAGCATCGTCAGCACAAGCACCGAGCCGGACACGACCAGCAGCACGCCTGTTGTCCGGTCCGTCCGCCGCGACCGCCGCCACAGGTTCCAGCCGACCAGCCACATGCCGGCGGTCAGTACGACGGCCCCCGCAAGCTCCACCAGGTCGCCGAGGAAGAACCCGAGCAGAACGATCGCAGTACCCAGCGGGACGCTCACAGCCGCCACACCGTCAGCAGCCAGGTAGGCCATCAGCGCAGCCGCGAAGCCCGCGAAGTGGAAGTGGGCGACTGTCAGCGACAGGACGGTCAGGTTGAAGCCGAACAGCTCGTACGACGCACGCTCCGCGACCAGCGCGAGCGCTGCGATCGACGGAGTGGCCAGTGCGGTGTACAGAGCCACCTGTCGCGGTCTGAGCGATCTCTGCTGGAGGAAATGCCGCGCGGCCACGCCGATCAGGACGAGTGTCCCGGTGAGGTAGATGGACGCCAGGGTGATCGACACCACGCCGCGCGGCAGCCACAGCGCGACAGCTCCGGGAACGGCGAACGCGAACCACCAGCGGGTGCTGGTGGTTCGCGTCGGCAGGAGGGTGAGTCCGAGGGGTACGACGATGAGCATCCCCAGGCTCACCACCGCGTGGACGAGGAAGGTCAACTGCTCTTCAGGCCGGTGGTGTTGTCGTTCTTGATGGCGTCGAAGAGGGCCTTCGCCTTGGCCGTGTCCCACTTCACCGCGGAACCCCGGTTGCAGCACAGGCCGTAGTTGTCGTCGCTCGTCGGCACGCTCAGCGCGACACCGCCGCTGCCGGAGATCGCCTGCATGCCGCGCGCGAACCGGACGAAGTCGAACAGGCTCATGTCCTGGTCCACGGTCAGGGCGTCGACGCCCTTGGTCGCGACGTCGAAGTACCGGACCGGGTTCAGGAACGTCGACGGCGAGGCGGCCTTCTTCGCGACCGCGCCGACCATCTGGCGCTGCCGCTCGGTGCGGCCGAAGTCGTTCTTGCCGTCGGCCTTGCGGGACCGCACGTAGCCGAGCGCGTTCACACCGTCCAGCTCCTGGCAACCGGCCGGCAGGTCGATGTGCGCGTCCTTGTCTTTCATTGCCTTCGGCAAGCACATGGTGATACCGCCGACACTGTCGATCACCGAGGCGAAGCCGCCGAAGCCGACCTCGACGTAGTGGTCGATCCGCAGCCCGGTGTTGTTCTCGATGGTCTGGATCAGCAACGCCGGGCCCTTGTTGAAGGCGGCGTTGATCTTCTGCTTGCCGTCGACGCCGGGGATGTTGACCGCGCTGTCGCGCGGGATGCTGATCAGCACCGTCGGCCCGGACTTCGGGACGTGCATCAGCATGATCGAGTCGGTCCGCGGCGGTCCCGCGTCACCGCCGGTGTGCAGCCGTGCGCGCTCGGCCCGGCTGAGGTCCTCGCGGGCGTCCGAACCGACCATCAGGTACGTCGTGCCGGGCGTCTCGGCCGGCCGCTGACCGGTCGGCATCGCCTCGATCTTGTCGATCCGGCTCCACGCGTAGAGCGGGACCGCGATCAGCATGAGGACGAACAGCAGGACGATCAGTCCGACGGTCCGGAGGAACCAGTTGCGGCGCTTCTTCGGGCGTCGCGACGGGTTCGCGTATCGCGGGTCGATGGGCTGCGTTTCACTCATGGCCACGACCGTATCGGTGCCGGGCCCCGAAACACGTCACCCCGGTGAATGGTTTTACACGTCGGAAAGTCGACGGCGCCTCCGTCAAAGGGAGGAAAATCCGCCCCGAGATCGAACCGGACCGCCGGAACGCGACCGGCGACATCCCCACTCTGGTGGCGAAGAGGCGGCTGAAGTACGCCGGATCGTCGTACCCGACCCGCCGCGCGACCGCGGCCACGGACAGGTCCTCCTCGGCGAGCAGAACCTTTGCAGAGCTCAGTCTGGTGTTCAGGACGAGTTCATGCGGAGTTGAGCCCGTCGTACGACGTACTGCGTCGCGCAGCTCGCTGACCGTGAGACCTAGCTCACTGGCGTAGTCCTGAATGCTCAACGGTGTACACGCCAGCTCCGCGAGTCGCGCGGCCACACCGTCACCCGCGGTCGTGCCGGCGTGACCGATCAGGTCGTAGAGCGCTCCGGTGAGCTGTACGGCGTTGTGCTGCGTGCTGACGCGGAGCAGACGGGTGAAGGCGCGGTCGATCGGCCGCGGGTCTCTGTACCGCCGGACGGGCTGGCTGGGATCGAGGTGCCCGAGTGAGGTGAGCGCTACGGTCGCGGGCCCGCTGAACAACGTCCAAGCTTGCCGCCAGGGCGTGCTGGGCCGGTAGCCGTGAAGTACGCCGGGGAACAGCGTCAGCAGGGCGGGCGCGCGCACCTCGTACAACTCGCGGTCAGGGCCGTGCAGGAGCTCGCCCCGTCCCTCTTTGAGCCAGACGAGCGCATGGCAGCCGAGAGCGCGCTCCGCAGCGGCGCCCGGGCCGTGTGTCTGCTCCCCGGCACCGAGACAGAAGAGTCCAAGCTGACGCTCGACAGCCCCTGGAGTCAGGTATGTCGACCAGTTCTGCACGACAACAAGAGTCCAAGAAGCCGGTACCGGGTGTCCATTCCCCTGAAAGCGGTACGCCGGTGGAATGGAGCCGTGCTGACGTCTAACGGATACGTGCTCGATGAGCGGCGGTTGGGTGAACTGGTTGAGGTACCCGAGGCGGAGCGGGGTGATCGGACTGCGTTGCGCACCAGGCTGCAGCACGACGGATACCTGTTTCTGACCGGACTGCTCGACCCGGCGGCGGTGTGGGCGTTCCGGGAGTACTACTTCGGGCTGACGGGTGCCGCCACGGACAGGGCGTCGTACCGGCAGGTGCTGTTCGAGGAGATCGTGCCGGGAGCGGAGTACGCGGCGTTCTGTGCGCAGCCGGCGCTGAAGGGCTGGTTCGAGTGGTTTCTCGGTGGTGAGCCGTTCCTGCACCGGCGGAAGATCATCCGCCAGACCGCGCCGGGCGAGAACGGCATCGGTACGGCGACGCAAGCGCACTACGACCTGGTGTACCTGCGCGGCGGCAGCGACCAGGTGCTGTCCGCCTGGATCCCACTGGGTGACTGCCCGGTCAGCCGCGGTGGCCTGACCTATCTGGAAGGCAGCCACCACAGAGTGCTTGAAGAAGAGGCGGCCGGTCGGCTGAAACGGCCGGCCGCGTCCATCACCGCGGACCTGCCCGCTCTGGCGGCGCAGTACGACGCCAACTGGCTGGTGACCGACTACGCGGCCGGAGATGTCGTCGTCCACACCGCACACACCGTCCACGCGGCCCTCGACAACGTGTCGACGGACATGCGCCTCTCGACCGACATCCGCTACCAGCGCGCAGACGACGCCGTCGACGCCCGTTGGCAGCACCACTGGCACGACCAGGACGGATTGTGAACGCTAGTCGCGAATGACAATCATTTCGATTAAGGTGTCTTCGGAAGCGAGCAACCGAGTCTGAGGAGAGCCGTGAACCGCAACGAACTGATCGCCGGCGTGGCGCAGCAGGCGGGCGTCCCGCGGAGCCAGGCCGAGAAGGTCATCGACGCGCTGGGCGACGTCGTCACCGAAGCCGTGCGGCGTGGCGACAAGGTGTCGCTGACCGGCCTGCTCAGCATCGAGCGGGTGCTGCGCGCGCCGCGCACCGGCCGCAACCCGCAGACCGGCGAGCCGTTGAGCATCCCGGCGGGCTACTCGGTGCGGCTGTCGTGCGGAAGCCGCCTCAAGGCCGCGGCCCGAGGCGACCTCCGCACCGTTCGCTGACCGTCAGCTGACCGTCAGCGCCGGACCGCCGTGGCCCAGTAGCGAGTGGTCGGCGTCGGCGGGGTGCTGAACCGCGCGTTCGCCAGGTAGAGCCGGTGACCGAACGCGGCCGCGGTCGTCGGGACGTCGAAGCCCGGATCGGTGATGGTGCGGACCTGCCGGCCCGCTGTTCCGCCTTTGTTCAGCTGCACGACGGCGACCTGGTTGGAGAAGTTCTGAACGACGTACAGCGTGCGGCCGAGCAGCAGCATGCCGTCGCCGTTGGTCATCAGCGTGCCGCCGAGGTCGACGCGCTTCGTGACACCGGTCCGCGGATCGACCCGGAACAGGAACCCGGTCGACGACTGGACGATGATCAGCGCCCGGCCGTCCGGGGTCAGCGTCAGGCCGTTGCCGTTGAACCCGGTCGGGTCGTGCACGTAGTCGCCGCTCAGCGGGACGGTCCGCACTCGGTTCAGCAGCTGGCCGTGGCGGCCGATCGGCACCTGGTAGACGACGGGACGGCTGGAGTCGGTGAACCAGGCGCTGGTCCGGCTCAGCACGACGTCGTTCACGAACGTCGCCGTTTCGGTGGTCAGCGGGTAGCTCTTCAGGATCTTGCCGGTCCGGATGTCGACGACGCGGGCCGTCCCGCTCGGACCGCCGGCGATCCACAGCCGACCGCGGTTGTCAGCTTTCAGGCCGACCGACGGCGTACCGGGTCCTTGGCTGATCACCTTCCCGCGTCCGGTCCGCAGCGAGGCGGCGTAGATGTCGCCGTCGACGAGCGAGCCGAAGTACGCCGTGGCCCGGCTGATCGCGATGCCTTCGGGCTGGAAGCCGTTCGGCAGATCGATCCGGGTCGGGAACACCTTGGACTGCCGGGACGTCTGCGCGGTCCCGAAGCGGACCTTGTCGCACGGTGAGTCGTAGACCGATTGCTTGACGACGGCCGGGCCCGGCGCTGGTTCACCGGAGGCGGCCGCCGACGTGGAGACGAGGCCCATCAGCAGGACGGGCAGGCCGAGAGCGGCCATCACATGACGGACATGCCGGATGTTCATGATTCCTCCCCTGCGGCCCACCGTAGGACGGTCGGCGGCGGTGCGGAAGTCGTCGGGATCGTCTCGGCCTTCTGCCGGAGAGCCTGGAGAAGACCGGCTGCTGTGAGTCGGTGAAGTGCGCCGCGTCCTGTGGACAGTTCAGACCGGCGGATTCGCGAACCGGGTATGTTCGCTGACAGCAACTCGACTTGGGACAAGGGGTCAGGGATGACAGCAGGAATCGACGACTCGGCGGCGGTTCGCCCGCAGGACGATCTGTACCGCTTCGTGAACGGGACGTGGCTCGCGGAGCACGAGATTCCCGCGGACAAGGCGATCCACGGCGCGTTCCACGCGCTCTGGGACAGCGCCGAGCAGGACGTCCGCGCGATCGTCGAGAAGACCGTCGCCGCCGGGCATCCGGAAGGCAGCGAGCCGCGGAAGATCGCCGACCTCTACAGCAGCTTCATGGACACCGAGACGGTCGAGCGCCTCGGCGCCGAGCCGATCGCGGACCAGCTCGCCCTCGTCCAGGGGGTGACCGACGTGGCCGGGCTGGTGTCGGTCCTCGGGCAGCTCGAGCTGCAGGGCGTGCCGGGTGTCTTCCACTACTGGGTCGACGCCGACGCGAAGAAGTCCGACGAGAACATCGTCCACCTCACCCAGGGCGGCCTCAGCCTGCCCGACGAGTCGTACTACCGCGAGGACACCTTCGCCGAGATCCGGACGGCGTACGTCGCGCACGTGGCGACCATGCTGGAGCTCGCCGGGCTGTCCGACGCGACCGCCGCCGCCGAGCGGATCCTTGAGCTGGAGACCCGGTTGGCCCGCTCGCACTGGGACCGGGTCAAGGACCGGGACGTGCAGCTGACCTACAACAAGCTCGACCGGGCCGGGCTCGACGAGCTGACCCCCGGCTTCGACTGGGCGACCTGGCTGGCCGGCGCCGGCGTGCCGGAGAGTGCCTTCGCCGAGGTCGTGGTCCGCGAGCCGGACTACCTGACCGCGGCCGCGACCGCGCTGCAGGAGGTCGGGATCGACCGGTGGAAGGAGTGGCTCGCCTGGCGGATCGTGCACAGTGCCGCGCCGCTGCTGAGCCAGGCCTTCGTCAACGAGAACTTCGCCTTCTACGGCAAGACCCTGACCGGTGCGCCCGAGCTGCGGGAGCGTTGGAAGCGCGGCGTCGGCGCGGTCGAGTCGGCGCTCGGCGAGGCGCTCGGCAAGCTGTATGTCGCGGAGCACTTCCCGCCGGACGCCAAGGCCCGCATGGTCGACCTGGTGCAGAATCTGGTCGCCGCCTACCGGCAGCGGATCGAGGCGCTGGACTGGATGGGTCCGGACACCAAGCAGCGCGCGCTCGACAAGCTCGGCACCTTCGTGCCCAAGATCGGGTACCCGGACGAGTGGAAGGACTACTCGGCCCTCGAGATCGACCCGGCCGACCTGTTCGGCAACGTCCGCCGGTCGGTCGCGGTGGAGACCGCGCGTGACCTGGCCAAGCTCGGCAAGCCGGTCGACCGGAACGAGTGGCGGATGACGCCGCAGACGGTCAACGCCTACTACAACCCGCGGATGAACGAGATCGTCTTCCCGGCCGGCATCCTGCAGCCGCCGTTCTTCGACCTGGTCGCCGACGACGCGACGAACTACGGCGCGATCGGCGCCGTGATCGGCCACGAGATCGGCCACGGCTTCGACGACCAGGGCTCGCGGTACGACGCCGACGGCAACCTGAACGACTGGTGGACCGACGAGGACCGCAAGGCCTTCGAGCAGCGCACCGACAAGCTCGTCGCGCAGTACGACGCGCTCGAGCCGGCCGAGACCCCCGGCCAGAAGGTCAACGGCAAGCTCACCCTCGGCGAGAACATCGGCGACCTCGGCGGCCTGTCGATCGCCTACGTCGCCTACCAGCTGTCCCTGGACGGCGGCGAGGCCGACGAGGCCGGCAGCCGACGGTTCTTCGCCGCCTGGGCGCATGCCTGGGCCACCAAGACCCGTCCCGAGGAAGCCGCCCGCCGCCTCACCATCGACCCGCACTCCCCGCCGGAGTTCCGCTGCAACGCGGTGGTGAAGAACATCGACGCGTTCCACACCACCTACCGGACGACCGACTCCGACGGAATGTGGCTCGCCCCGGAGGACCGCGTCCGCATCTGGTAGCACGACCCGTCACCTGATCCGGCGCCCGACGCAGGCGCCGGATCAGGCGGCTGGATCAGGTGCCGGGATCAGCGCACCCGGCGCCACATGGTCCGGTGCGGGATGCCGTCCTCGACGAACTCGGGGCCCTCGGCAACGTAACCGAACTTCTCGTAGAACCCCTGGGCGTACGTCTGCGCGTCGAGCACGCTGTCGATGTCGCCGACGATCTCCAGGGCGTCCTTCATGAGCTGCGCCGCCAGCCCCCGGCCGCGGGCCTGCGCGGCGGTCGCCACCCGGCCGATCCGCATCCGGCCGGGCTCGGTCAGCAATCGCAGGTACGCCTGGATCGCGTCCTGCTCCTCGATCCACAGGTGATGCGTACCGGCGAGCAGGTCGCGCCCGTCGAGCTCCGGGTACGCACACTCCTGCTCGACGACGAACACGTCGACGCGCAACCGGAGCACGTCGTACAACTGCGCTGCCGTCAGCTCGCTCCCGATGATGTGCACCGGCTCTTCCTACCAGACTCGAGCTAGGAGGCCATCCAGTTCTGGATGCCGTCGACGGTGCGGGGCATGGCCTCGGAGAGGTTCTCCGGACCGTCGTCGGTGATCAGGATGTCGTCCTCGATGCGGATGCCGATACCGCGCAGGTCCTCGGGGACGGTCAGGTCGTCGGACTGGAAGTACAGGCCGGGCTCGACGGTGAGGACGTAGCCGGGCTGGACGTTGCCCTTGCGGTAGTTCTCGTCGCGGGCCGCGGCGCAGTCGTGCACGTCGAGGCCGAGCATGTGGCTGACGCCGTGCAGCGTGTAGCGCTGGTACAGCCGGCTCTCCGGGTCGAGCGCCTCCTCCGCCGACACCGGCAGCAGCTCCATCGCGTCGAGACCGCGGACGATGACCTCCATCGCGGCCTCGTGCCCGGCGCGGAACGCGGCCCCCGGCGTGAGCGCCGCGATCCCCGCGTTCTGCGCGTCCAGGACAAGCTGGTACAGGTCCCGCTGGCGCGGCGTGAACTCGCCGTTCACCGGCAGCGTCCGGGTGATGTCGGCGGTGTACAGCTGCCGGTTCTCCACACCCATGTCGAGCAGCATCAGCGTGCCGTCGGTCACCGGGCCGTCGTTCTCGATCCAGTGCAGCGTGGTGGCGTGCGGACCGGCCGCGGCGATCGACGTGTAGCCGACGTCGTTGCCCTCGGCCCGGGCCCGGCGCCAGAATGTGCCCTCGATCCAGCGTTCGCCGTACTGCCGGACCTTGTCCATCTCGGCGAGGACGTCGGAGAAGCCGCGGTGGGTGATCGCGACCGCGTCCCGCAGCTGCTCGAGCTCGTACGCGTCCTTGACCAGCCGCAGCTCCGATAGCGTGGCCGCCAGCTCGTTGTCCTTGAGGTCGTCGGTGCGGGCGCCGGTCAGCAGCGCGGCGATCGACTGGTCCTCGTCGCGCCGCACCCGCGTCGGTACGTCGCTCTTCAGCGCATCGGCCAGCTGGTCGACGTGCCGCGTCTCGATCCCGAACTCCTTCGCGGTCTCGGTCAGCGACGGCCGACGCCCGGCCCACAACTCGCCGTACATCCGGTCGCGCCAGAACTCCTCGCCCTGCGAGCGGTCGGCACGCGGGCGGAAGTACAGCACGGCGTCGTGGCCGGTGGTGCCGTTCGGCTCCAGGACGAGCACCGCGTCGGAGGTCTGGTTGCCGGTCAGCCAGACGTAGTCGGTGTGCGGGCGGAAGACGTAGTCGGTGTCGTTCGACCGGACCTTGTAGGTGCCGGCCGGGATCACCAGACGCTCGCCCGGGAACGCCTGGGACAGCGCGTCCCGGCGCTTCGCCGCCCACACCCCGGCATCGCTCAGTGACAGATCGTGCCGCTCGGAGTCGGCCCAGCCGGAATTCATGAACGCGCGCAGCTTCGGGCTCGGCTCGTTGTCGTGCGACGCGGTCTTCGGCGCGGCGTTCTCGGCAGCGTTCTCGGTCATCGTCGACCAGTCCTCATCTCAGCGGTTCGGGGCGCTACGGGTGCAGTTCGTCCCCGCGCAGCGTGCCGGTGTCGGGCAGCGCCTCGGCGGGGTCGGAGCCGATCCGGGTGATCGCATTGTGCTCGTCCACGAAGACTACGCTCGGTTCGAAGACCTTGGCCTCGGCGGTGTCGAACATCCCGTACGCGATCAGGATGACCAGGTCGCCCGGATGGATCAGATGCGCCGCCGCGCCGTTGATGCCGACGATCCCGGACCCGCGCGGTCCCTCGATCAGGTACGTCGACAGCCGCGCGCCGTTGGTGATGTCGACGATGTCCACCTTCTCACCGGGCAGCAGGTCGGCCGCCGCCATCAGCTCGGCATCCAGCGTGCACGACCCGACATAGTCCAGGTCCGCCTGCGTCACCGTCGCCCGGTGCACCTTCGACTTCATCATTTCCCGCCACATGGCGGCCATGATCCGGCCCATCCGGGCTTCTGTCAGTGGCCGCCATCACCCAACCGGTTCAGTGCGCCGGTTCCGGTTCCTTCGGCGCGGGGACGGGCGGGTGGTTCCTGCGCAGGGTTTCGCCTTCGACGTCGACGTTCGGGAGCAGGCGGTCGAGCCAGCGGGGAAGGTACCAGGCGCGGCGGCCGAGCAGCGCCATCACCGCCGGTACGACGGTCATCCGGACCACGAACGCGTCGAGCGCGACCGCGAGGGCCAGGCCGAAGCCCATCTCGCGGATCAGCGTCTCGCCGGACAGGATGAACCCGGAGAAGACCGCCGTCATGATCACCGCCGCCGCCGTCACCACCCGGGCTCCGTGCGAGAAACCGTCGACGACGGCCGTCCGCGGCGCCGCGCCGTGCACGTGTTCCTCGCGCATCCGGGTCACCAGGAAGATCTGGTAGTCCATCGCGAGCCCGAACACGACACCGATCAGGAAGATCGGCAGCATGCTGATCACCGGCCCGGTTTGCCCCTCGATCCCGAACAGCCCGGCCAGCCGGCCCCACTGGAACACCGCGACCAGGGCGCCGAACGTCGCCACCACGGTCAGCAGGAACCCGAGCGTCGCCTTCAGCGGCACCAGGATCGAGCGGAACACCAGCATCAGCAGCAGGAACGCGAGCCCGACGATCAGCGACAGGTACGGCAGCAACGCGCCGCCGAGCTTGTCCGAGATGTCGATGCTGACGGCGGTCGCCCCGGTGACCGCCACCTCGGCGCGGTCGCTGTCGGGCATCGACCGGATCGCCGTGACCAGGTCCTTGGTCTCCTGCGTACTCGGTCCGCTCGACGGGATCACCGTCAGCAGCGCGGTGTTCCCGGCCGGGTTGAAGACCGGTGGCGTGACCATCGTGACGTCCGGCAGCCCGCGTACGGCGGACGCGGTGGCCGTCGCCGCGGCGCGCGGATCGGGAGACGCGCCGGCGTCCACGACGACCATCAGCGGGCCGTTGAACCCGGGCCCGAAGCCCTCCGACAGCAGTTCGTACGCCTTGCGCTGTGTCGAATCGGGCGCCGCCGTACTGTCGTCGGGCAGTCCGAGTTCGAGGTCGGTCGCCGGGATCGCCAGCGTGCCGAGACCGATGACGGTCACCAGCAGCACGGCCAGCGGTCGCCGGGTGACGAACCCTGCCCACCGGCGTCCGGCCGTCGACCGTCCGGCCGCTTCCGGATCGCCGCCGCGCAGACCGGGGATCCGGCCGCCGAGCACGCGCCGCCCGGCGAACCCGAGCAACGCCGGCAGCAGCGTGAGCGCGATCGCGACCGCGATGACCACGGTGAACGCGGCCGCGAGGCCCATCTGGGTGAGGAACGGGATGTCGACCACGAACAGGCCGGCCAGGGCGATGACCACGGTCAGCCCCGCGAAGACCACGGCCGATCCGGCAGTGCCGACCGCGCGGCCGACCGCCTCCTCCGGCTCCAGCCCGGTGCTGAGCTCGTGCCGGTAGCGCGACATGATGAACAGCGCGTAGTCGATCGACACCGCGAGCCCGATCATCAGGGCGAGGATCGGCGTCCCGGAGCCGATGTCGACGAAACCGCTGATCGCCGAGATCGCGGTGACGCCGATCCCGACGCCGATGATTGCCGATAGCAACGGCAGGCCGGCGGCGATCAGCGAGCCGAACGTGATCAGCAGGACGACGGCGGCGACACCGATACCGATCACCTCGGTGAGCTGTTGCTCGCCCTGTGCCTGCATCGCGTCGCCGCCGTACTCGACGGTGAGGCCGGCCGCGCGCGCCGGTTCGACCGCCGCGGCGACGGCCTCTTGGGCCTCGGGGGTGACCTCCTGGGCGGTGACCTTGTAGGTGACCTGCGCGTAGCCGGTGCGTCCGTCGGGGGAAATCGCCTTGGCGGTGAAGGGATCCACGACGCGCGCGACCTGCGGCGCGGTGGCGAGCCGGTCCAGGGTCTGCCGGACCGGGGGCGTGTCGGTGAGTTTCTGGCCGGCCGGTGCCTGGAACACGATCCGGGCGGTCGCGGCGTCGGCGCCTGCCTGCGGGAAGCGCTCGTTGAGCAGGTCCGCGGCGCGCTGCGACTCGGTGCCGGGGATCGAGAAACCGTTGGCGGTCGGGCCGGACAGCGTCGCGGCACCCGCGATCCCCGCGGCGAGCAGACCGAGCCAGATCAGCACGACGAACCGTCGCCGGCGGAAGGCGAAACGGCCGAGGCGATAGAGATACGTAGCCATGCCGCCGATGCTTCCGGCGGTACGCCGTCGCCCGCGTCTGCCCGTGGCGGGATTCTCGGCGTACCGCGTTCGCCGTACCGGCTACCGCGGCTGCGGTACGCCGGGACGCACGAGGCCGGTCTGGTACGCCAGGACGACGAGCTGCGCGCGGTCGCGGCAGTCGAGTTTCACCATCGCGCGGTTCACGTGGGTCTTCGCCGTCGACGGGGAGAGCACCAGGCGGTCGGCGATCTCGTCGTTGGACAGGCCGAGGGCGACCAGGCCGACGATCTCGCGCTCGCGGTCGGTGAGCGCGTCGAGGATGCCGTCGCCGATCGCGTGCCCGGCGGTGGGTTCGGCCAGGAAGCGGTTCATCAGGCCGCGGACCGCCTTCGGGGACAGCAGGGCGTCGCCGCGGGCGACCACCCGGATGGCGTCGATCAGCTCGGCCGGTTCGACGCTCTTGCCGAGGAAGCCGCTGGCGCCGGCGCGGATCGCGTCGAACACGTACTCGTCGACCTCGAACGTGGTCAGGATCAGCACCTTCACGCCCGCGAGCGCCTCGTCGGCGGTGATCATCCGGGTCGCCGCGAGCCCGTCGACCTCGGGCATCCGGATGTCCATCAGCACCACGTCGGCCCGCTCGGACCGCGCGAGCTCCACCGCGTCCCGCCCGTTCGAGGCCTCAGCAACGACCTCCAGATCTGGCGCTGAACTCACCAGCACCCGGAACCCGCTCCGGATCAGCGTCTGGTCGTCGGCCAGCAACACCCTGATCGTCACCATCAACTCCAGTCTCCAGAGGAAGCACAGCACGGACGGCCCACCCACCTGATGCCCGCGGCCCGGTGTGCAGAGTGCCGCCGACGGCGGCGACACGCTCACACATCCCGATGAGGCCGTGGCCCGCACCCAGGTGGGTGACGACGGGCCCGGCGGGGTGAGGGCCGGTGTCTGTCACCTCTACCGTCAGGCTGGTCGAGGTGCGGGTGATGCGGACGTCGGCGGTTGCGCCCGGGGCGTGTTTGAGGACGTTGGTCAGGGATTCCTGGACGACTCGGTAGGCCGTGAGTTCTGTGACGTCCGGGAGTTCGCCCAGTGCCGGCGTTGGGGTCCAGTTGACCTCTACGCCCGCGGCGGTGAAGGAGTGGATGAGGGCGTCCAGCTCGTTCAGCGAAGGGGCCGGTGCGGTCGGGAGCGGGGAGCCGGAACGGCGGAGTACGCCGAGCAGGACGGTCAGTTCCTGCAGCACGGTGCGGCCGCCGGAGCGGACCAGGGCCAGGGCGCGTTCGGCCTCGTCGGGCTGGGTCCGGAGGACGTGGGCCGCGACGCCGGACTGCACGTTCATGAGCGCGATGTGGTGGGCGATGACGTCGTGCAGCTCGTGCGCGATCCGTAGCCGTTCCTCGATCACCCGCCGCTGGGCCTCCTCGTCGCGCGATCGCTCGGCTCGCAGCGCCCGCTCCTCGAGCTCCAGCAGCCAGGCGCGCCGGTTCCGCACCGCCTCGCCGATCGCGCCCGAGAACAGCACGAAGAAGACCAGACCGAGGTTGTCCAGGACGTCTCCGCTGACGAACAAGGCCTCGGCGACCAGTGTCGCCAGGGCCGTGCCGACGACCACCACGCAGCGGGTCAGACGGTCGTCCTTCGACAGGACGACCGTGAAGACCGCGACGCCCATGAAGAGCACGATCGGACTCTTGGCCTGCTCGGCGATGACGAAGGCGATCGCAACCCCCGTCGTGACCACCAGCACGGTGATCGGCGCCCGTCGCCGGAACGTGAGCGCAACGGCACCCGCGACGGCCAGTACGACGACCGTCGCGTTCAGCTCGATCCGCTCGCCGACGTGCTTGCCGCCGGGAACCAGCAGGTTGATCAGCAGGATCGTCAGGGCGAGAGCAAGGTCCAGCGCCAGCGGATGCCGCGCCGAGGCACGGCAGAACCGGATGAGCCGTTCCATCCCTTCACAGTACGTGTCCGCTCCCCGGACCGCCTCGTCCTGCGGCGGTA
Organism: Kribbella sp. NPDC003505; assembly: GCF_040610875.1. NCBI lineage: Bacteria > Bacillati > Actinomycetota > Actinomycetes > Propionibacteriales > Kribbellaceae > Kribbella > Kribbella sp. NPDC003505. The sequence goes on from NZ_JBEXNA010000006.1 coordinate 364,558, forward strand.
TCCCGGTCGTACCGCAGACGCAGTAGAGCCGCACCTCGACAGTACGTATACGTCCACTAGGCGGGATCGGCCGTCCCGCTGAGCGTGAGCGCGGCCGGACCGACCGGACACATCCTGTCGAGCTGCCGATTCACAGAGCCGAAGCCTGGATCGCCAGCTCCCGCAGGGCCTCGTAGCGCTCCCGGAGCTCGGCGAGGCGGGTGACCTCTGCCTCGACCGGGGTGAGGTGCTCGCCGCCCGGCTCGGGGGAGAGGCCGAGCGCCACGGCGGCCGCGCCCCGTGCGCCGACCTCGGGCTCGGCGCAGACCGTGGTCGGGCGGGCGAAGGTCGCGGTCAGGCAGCGGCGCCACCACTGCGAGGCGTCGATCCCGCCGCCGCCGAGGACGACGTCGAGCTGCTGCCCGAACAGCGCGTCGAGGGTCCGCAGCCCGCGGTCGATCTCCAGCGAGGCACCTTGCAGGGCCGCAGCGAGCAGGGCGGCCGGAGTGTCGTCGAACGACAAGCCGAAGTACACCCCGGACCCGCCGGGTACGACGGCGGGCGGCCTGGTGCCGGCCATGAACGGGATCGCGATCGCGTTCGTCGTCCCGATCTCGATGCCGATGGGCTCGTCGGACTCCAGCCGCAGGACGCCGGTCAGCCAGGCGTGCAGGTTGCCGGCCGCGGAGAACGCCATACCGGTCACGGCGCGCTTGTCGTCGACCCGGTACCGCCACAGCTCCCAGGGCAGCTCCGGCGCGTTCTCGATCGGGTGCACGACCCGCACGGCGGCCGACGTTCCCACGGTCACCGCGGCGGTGCCCGCGTCGTACCCGCCGGTGCCGACGTTCGACGCGGCTCCGTCACCGGTCGGCGGATGCACCGGTACGCCGACCAGCCCGGGCCAGCGGCGTGCGTACTCGGCCGACAACGTGCCCGTCCACCCGGTCGGCACGATCGGCGGCAGCCGGTCGGCCGTCACGCCGGCGATCTCCAGCGCCTCGTCGTCGTACGCACCGGTGGCGAGGTCGAGCGTGCCGGTGCCGGAGGCGACCGAAACCGACGTGACGCGCTCACCCGTCAACCGCTCCAGTACCAGGTCGGGCAGGCCGGCGAACTGATCGGCGGAGGCGGTGGACAGCAGCCAGGGAATCCGGCGGGTCCAGTACAGCCGGTGCAGCCATGCGCCGGTGCGGGCGTGGAAGGCGGGCTCGTCGAACGACGTCCCGAGACCGAGGTCGACCGAGCGGGTGTCGGCCCACGTGATCACCGGGGTGCGCGCCGCGCCTTTGGTGTCGAGGGCAACGATCGAGTGCCACTGCGAGGACAGCACGATCGCGCCGATGCCGTCCAGGTGGCCGTTCTGCTCGAGCTCGTCGAGACAGCCGAGCAGGCCCTCGACGTACTCGTGCAGGTCGAGCGTCGCCGAGCCGTCGTGGCCGTAGGCCGGGGAGATCTTGTGCCGTGCGAGCGCGCCCGGGATCGGTGCGGCGTCGTCCGCCGCCAGGACGAGTGCCCGCGCCGAGGACGTCCCCAGATCCAGCGCGAGGACCTTCCCGTCAGTCCTCGTCATGCAGAGCCTTCAGGAAGGTCTGCGCCCAGACGTTCACGTCGTGTGCGGCCAGGTGCTTGCGCATCGCCTTCATCCGGCGGCCGAGCTGGCGGTCGTCGGTGTTCATCGCGTCGACGATCGTGTCCTTCATGCCGTTGATGTCGTGCGGGTTCACCAGGAACGCCTGCCGGAACTCGTCCGCCGCCCCGGCGAACTCGCTCAGCACCAGCGCCCCGGTGTCGTCGTACCGCGTCGACACGTATTCCTTGGCGACCAGGTTCATGCCGTCCCGCAGCGGGGTCACGACGGCGACGTCCGCGGCCCGGAACAGCGCGGCCATCTCGGTCCGCGAGTACGACGTGTGCAGGTAGTTGATCGCGGGCGTACCGATCCGGCCGTGCTCGCCGTTGATCCGGCCGACCAGCAGCTCGATCTCGTCGCGGAGCACCCGGTACTGCTCGACCCGCTCCCGCGACGGCGTCGCGACCTGGATGAACACCGCGTCGTCGACCGAGATCCGCTTCTCGTCCAGCAGCTCGCCGAACGCCCGCAGCCGCTGCCGGATGCCCTTGGTGTAGTCGAGCCGGTCGACGCCGAGCAGGATGTGCGTCGGGTTGCCGACCTCCTCGCGCATCTCGGCCGCCCGCGCGGTGGTCTCCGGCTGCCGGGCGAGCTTCTCCAGCTCGTTGACGTCGATCGAGATCGGGAACGCCTTCGCCCGGACGATCCGGTCGTCCGGCAGGTGGATGCGGTCGCCGCGGGTCCGCAGGCCCATCCGGTTGCGGGCCAGCCGGGCGAAGTTCGACGCCGCGCCGGGCCGCTGGAAACCGACCAGGTCCGCGCCCATCAGGCCGTCCAGGATCTGCCGCCGCCACGGCATCTGCGCGAACAGCTCGGTCGGCGGGAACGGGATGTGCAGGAAGAAGCCGATCCGTACGTCGGGACGCAGCCGGCGCAACATCGCCGGGACCAGTTGCAGCTGGTAGTCGTGCACCCAGACGTCGGCGTTGTCGTCGGCGGCCTCCGCGGCGGCCTCCGCGAACCGCCGGTTCACCGCGACGTACGACTCCCACCACTCGCGGTGGAACTCCGGCGCCACGATCACGTCGTGGTACAGCGGCCAGAGCGTCGCGTTCGAGAAGCCCTCGTAGTACAGCTGCACGTCCTCGGCGGACAGCATCACCGGCACCAGGTGCATGCCGTCGTTGTCGAACGGGTCCAGCTTCTCGTCGGGGCTGCCGGTCCAGCCGATCCAGGCGCCGTGGTGGCCCTGCATCACCGGCGCCAGCGCGGTCACCAGGCCACCGGGACTTCGGCGCCACGCGGTGCTGCCGTCGGGCATCTCGATCCGGTCGACCGGCAGCCGGTTGGCCACCACAACGAAGGAACTCCTACCGTTCGGCATCTTCAGCGTCATCCACTCAGGTCGTCGTCGTCACCGGGGTAGCGCACCCCGATCTGGCTCCGGGTCTCGTCGAGCAGTTCGAGGATCTCGAGCGTGCCGGCGTGGGGGAGAGCCGGAACCTCGATCAGTCCCTGGCGCAGCGCGCGCATCACTTCTGCCGCCTCGTAGTGGTACCCACGGCCATGCGTCGGGATGTCGATCCGCTCCGCTCCGGAAGCGGTCGTGCGCACGTAGTACTCGGGGTGGTGGAAGCGGTGCGGGAGTTGCAGGTTGCCGTCCGGGCCGCTGATCGACGCCACCCACGTGTTCTGCGAGCGCAGGCCGCAGGTCAGCGCGGCGACCGCGCCCGAGTCGTAGCGCCAGGCCATCGCGACGTTCAGGTCGATCCCGTCGTGGTTGAGCGAACCGACGGCCTTCACCTCCGCGGGGCGGCCGAGCGCCAGGTAGGCGAACGTCATCGGGTAGATCCCGCCGTCCATCAGCGAGCCTCCTCCGAGCGCCGGGTCGAGCAGGCGAACCGGCAGTGAAGGTTTGTGGAACGCGAAGTCCGCGACCACCTGCTGCGGCTCGCCGATCACGCCCCGCTCCAGATCCGCGAAGACCGCCTGGATCACCGGGTCGGTGCGCATCCACATCGCCTCGGCGAACAACGTCCGGTGCTCGGCGGCGACCGCGATCAGGTCCTCGGCCTGCGCGGCGGTCAGCGTGACGGGCTTCTCGCACAACACGGCGACGCCGGCCTGCAGCGCCGTCCGGGCGATCGCGTAGTGCTGTGGGTGCGGCGTCCCGATGTAGACCACGTCGACCTCGCCGGAGTCGATCAGTCGCCGGTGGTCGTCGTACGCGTGCGGGATGCCGAACTCGGCGGCGAACTTCCGCGCGCTCTCCTCGGAGCGGGACGCGACCGCGGCCACGACCGCATCGTCCGGGAGCAGCGCCAGATCGTGCGTGAACTGGGTCGAAATGTTGCCGGTCGCAACGATTCCCCACCTGACGCGATCTATACCCACTGTGTGAACTCCGGGGTCGGGAACGGTCCGTCTGCAACGATTCTCGCGGTTTCGAAGGCGTGAGCCAAGCGAATGAGCGTGACCTCACTTCGCGCCGTACCGCTGATCGTGATCCCGACGGGCAGTCCCGCGACCGTCCCGGACGGCACCGAAAGCAGCGGGTAGCCCGCCAGAGCGGCGTGTGACGACGAGCTGCCGAGGACGTGGTCGCCGTTCACCAGGTCGATCGCCCAGGCCGGGGAGTACGACGGGCTGACGAGCGCGTCGAGCTGGTTGTCACGCAGCAGGTTGTCGATGCCGTCCCGCCCCGCACGGAGCGCGGTGAGGCGCGCGGCGACGTACACCGGGGCGTCGAGACCCTCGGTGGCCGCGGCGCGCTCGAACAGCTCCTGACCGAACCACTGCAGCTCCTGGTCCGCATGCTCGTTGTTGAACGCGATCAGGTCGTCCAGCGTCCGCGGACCGCCGGGCGCACGGGTGGCGAGGTACGCCGCCATGTCGACCTTCAGCTCGTGGGAGAGCACCTGCAACTGGTCCTCGTCGCCGCCCGGTGTCGGCAACGACAAGTGGTCGACCAGCGTCGCTCCGCACTGACTGAGGAGCTCCAGCGCCCGCTCGGTCACCTGGTCCAGGCCGGTCGAGTAGCCCCAGAGGGGACCGCGCGGTACGCCGATGCGCACGTTGCTGAGGTCAGTGCCGCGGCAGTACTCGGTGTAGTCCGTGTGACCGCCGGTGAGGACCGAGAGCAGCGCAGCCGTCTGAGTGACCGTTCTCGTCATCGGTCCGGCGGTGTCCTGCGAGTGCGAGATCGGGACGATGCCCTGCTGGGAGATCAGCCCGACGGTGGGCTTCAGGCCGACCGCGCCGTTCAGCGCGGCCGGGCAGACGATCGAGCCGTTGGTCTCGGTGCCGATCGCGTAGTCGGCGAGCCCGGCCGCGACGGCCGCGCCGGACCCGGAGGAGGAGCCGCCCGCCGACCGGTTCAACGCGTACGGGTTGCGGGTCAGGCCGCCGTACGCGCTCCAGCCGGACGAGGAGGCCGAGCCGCGGAAGTTCGCCCACTCGCTCAGGTTGGTCTTGCCCAGGATCACGCAACCCGCCTCGCGCAACCGGCGGACCAGCGGTGCGTCCTGCGGCGGCGGTGGCTGGTCGGCCAGCGCCAGCGAGCCGGCTGTGGTCGGCAGGCCGGCGGTGTCGATGTTGTCCTTGACCAGCACGGGGACGCCGTGCAGCGGGCTACGGACCCGCCCTTCGTCACGCTCGGTGTCGAGGCGGGCGGCATCGGTGAGTGCCGCGGGGTTCGGAGTGCAGACGGCGTTGACCAGCTGGTCGACCTCACGAATCCGCCCCTGCAACTCCTCCACGAGCGCCACGCTGGAAGAAGTTGAGCTCACTGGAACGATCCTGCCAGAGTTGGCTGCGTCCGGTTGCCTTGTCAGCGACACGCTTCGTGTCGATCCGGCGGTGAATGACATGGCTGTCGTTCTGCACGTAGAGTGGCTGGCGGACGGACGATCACCGACCGCACAGGAGTCAGCAGCAGATGGACAGCGCCAACGCCAGCTCTCCCGGCCCCGCCGAAGCTGCGCCGCCGGTCATCGCCGGACTTTCTGAGAGGGACGGCCAGATCCTTGCCTTCGAGCGGCACTGGTGGAAGTACGCCGGTGCGAAGGAGCAGGCGATCCGGGACCAGTTCCAGATGTCGGCGACCCGCTACTACCAGGTCCTGAACGCGCTCATCGACCGCCCTGAGGCCCTCGCGCACGACCCGCTGCTCGTCAAGCGCCTGCGCCGCCTCCGCGCCGCCCGCCAGCGCGCCCGCTCCGCACGCCGCCTGGGCATCGAGGTCTGACCATGTCCCGCCGCCTCAGGGCGTGCCTGGCTGCCCCGCGCCCGCGGGGTGAGCAGGGGCAGGTGCTGTCCTCCCTCGTCGCTGTGGCTGCCGTGGTCGCGATCGTCGCCGGACTGCTCGTGCTGTTCGGGACCCGGGGCCACGACAGCAAGGCCGACGAGAAGCCGGCCGGCGCGAGTACGCCGAAAGCGTCGGAGAAGCCGTCCGCCGGACCGACGACCGTCGGCGCCAGCGTGCCGCGGCCGTCCACCAAGCCGACGAGTGCCCCGACCAGCGCTCCGTCCACCGTGCCCAGCAGTGAGCCGCCGTCGACGGTGCCGACCCAGCCGACCCAACCGACCGAGACCACGCAGCCGCCGAAGCCGACCCAGCCGGTGACGATCCCGGCCGAGGAGCGCCCGGCGATCGAGGTGTACAACAACACCTCGCAAAAGGGCCTGGCCGACTCGGTCGCGAACCGGGCGCGGCAGGCCGGCTGGACGGTGGCGGGCTCGCCGGACAACTGGCACGGCAAGATCGCCGAGAGCACGGTGTACTACCCGCCGGGCATGCTCGACGCCGCCAACCAGCTCGCCCGCGACCTCGGCGTCGGCCGGACCAAGGGGGCGCTGGACAACATGAAGAAGGATCGCCTGACCGTGATCCTGACCTCGGACTACTCAGGATGAGTACTCCGGTCATTCAGACCGAGGCGGGACGGGAAGGCTGGGAAGCCATCGTCTCGGACCCGGCGAGTGCCGTGATCTCGTCGGACTTCGACGGCGTCCTCTCGCCGCTCGTCGAGGACCCGGCGTTGTCCCGCCCGGTCGAGGGCGCCCTGGACGCGCTGGCCCGGCTCGCCCGGAGCGTGAACCAGGTCGCGATCGTCACCGGACGGCCCGCGCTGGTCGCCACCGAGCTGTCCGGGGTGAGTGGTCACCCGGGGCTCGGGAATCTCGTCGTCCTCGGGCATTACGGGCTGGAGCGCTGGGACGCCGCCACCGGCAAGGTGACGAGCGAACCGGTGCCGCCCGGTGTCACGACGGCTCGGGACCGGTTGCCGGGACTGTTGCGCGAGGCCGGCGTACCGGACGCGTTCGTGGAGGACAAGGACAGCTCGCTGGCGGTGCACACCCGCCGGCTGGACGATCCGGTCGCGGCCTTCGAACTCCTCCGGGCGCCGTTGACCGCACTCGCCGAGGAGACTTCGTTGCGGCTGGAGCCGGGCAACCTCGTGCTCGAGCTGCGGCCGCCCGGGATCGACAAGGGCGTCGCGCTCCGCGGCCTGATCGAGTCGACCGGCGCCCGATCGATCCTGTACGCCGGTGACGACCTGGGCGACCTCGCGGCGTACCGGGCGATCCAGGCCGAGCGAGAGACCGGGCTGCGCGCCGTACTGCTGGCCACGCGGTCCTCGAACGCCACCGAGCTGATCGAAGCCGCGGACGTCGTCGTCGACGACCCGAGCGGTGTGGTGACCGTGCTCACGGCGCTTTCGGACGCGATCTCAGCACGCTGAGGGTCTGCGTCACGGTCTTGCCGATCGGCTGGATCGGCCGCTCGACGTAGCCGCCGTCCTTCAGGTTCGCGAGCCGCTCGAACGGGTTCCGCGACGCCGGGTCGCCGGTGAGCAGGAACGAGACGACCACGCCCACGACGTACAGCGGGAGCATCAGCAGGCCGATCAGGCAGAAGTACTGCCACGAGTGCCGCTCCTCGTGCCGGACCAGGGCCGGGTTGTCGAAGTACGAGCGGTCGTGCTTGCTGAGTACGACGTTGCCGATCGTGAACGCGCCGGCGATCGGGAAGCCGAGCTTGTACTCGTTCGCGAAGAACAGCCCACGCGGCCCTCGAGTGAACTTGGCCCGCCCGAGCACGCCGACGAAGGCGCCGGCCACGGTGGACAGGTTGACGAAGTTGCCCACCACCTTGACCCACTGCCAGGCGTTCATGGGGATCAGTATGAATTCTGTCGGAGCGGTGGGTAAGACTTGGCGGGTGAGTTCGGTGGTGCGGGTCTGGCGGCCTGGGCGGGTCGTGGATCCGCAGTCGGTGATCGGCGGGCTGCGCAAGGGGCCCGGTGACCCGGCGTACGTGTTCGACGCGGGGCGGCGGACCGTGTGGCGAGCGACGCGGACGCCGGACGGGCCGGTGCTGCTGCGCCTGACGCCGTACGCCGGATTCGTCGAGACGGAGGCCTGGGGGCCGGGGTCGGAGTGGGCGCTCGACGGGGTGCCGGAGCTGCTCGGCGACCGGGACAGCTGGGACGGGTTCGAGCCGCTGCCCGAGCACCGGGTGCTGGTGGACGCGGCGCGGCGGTTCCCGCATCTGCGGGTGCCGCGGACCCGGGCGGTGTTCGAGGCGATGGCGGCCGCCGGGATCGAGCAGGTGGTGACCGGCAAGGAGGCGTTCCGGGCGTGGCGGCTGCTGCTGCGGGAGTACGGCGAGCCGGCGCCAGGGCCGCATCAGCAGGGCAACCGGGTGATGATGGTGCCGCCGGCGCCGGAGGAGTGGCGGCAGATCCCGTCCTGGCAGTGGTTGCGCGCCGGTGTCGAGGGCCGGCGATCGCGAGTCGTCGTCACGGCCGCGACCCGGGCGAAGGCGCTGGAGCGGACGCTCGAGCTGAGCGACTCCGCCGAGATCGAGCGGCGGCTGCGGTCGCTGCCGGGAGTCGGCGTGTGGACGGCGGCCGAGGTGCGCCAGCGGGCTCACGGAGACGCGGACGCGTTCTCGTTCGCGGACTACCACGTCTCGCGCAACGTGTCGTACGCGCTGATCGGCGAAGAGCTCGACGACGACGGCTGCGCCGAACTGATCGAGCCGTACCGCGGCCACCGCTTCCGGGTGCAGCGCCTGATCGAGCTGGCGGGCATCGGCCATCCTCGTTTCGGCCCGCGCAAGTCCCTGCCGACGCACACGCCAGGGGCCACGCATCGCCTGAGGTAGCTCTGGGCACAGGTGCCTGACGATGATCATCAACGGGGACGGCCTGTATCTCGTGGCAGGCCTGGCGCTGCTGCTCGGTGCCGTACTGCCCCGGTTACTGGCGCGGTACGCCGTTTCCGCGCCGATCGCCTTCCTCGGTGCGGGCCTGATCCTCGGCCTTGCCGTCGACCGCGCTGACCTGAGTCCGATCGCGCAGCCGACGCTGACGAAGCATCTGGCGGCACTGACCGTGATCGTCGCGCTGATGGGCGTCGGCCTGGCCATCGACCGGCCGATCAGCCTGCTCACCTGGGCAGTCACCTGGCGGTTGCTGTTCGTCGCGATGCCGGCCGGGATCGCGGCGCTGGCCGGGGCCGGCTGGCTGCTCGGGCTCGCACCGGCGACCGCGCTCCTGATCGCGGCGGTGCTGGCGCCGACGGATCCGGTGCTCGCGTCCGACGTCCAGGTGGAGGGACCGACGACTGGTGAGGACGCGGAGCTGGACGAGGACGACGAGGTGCGGTTCGCGCTCACGTCCGAAGCGGGCCTCAACGACGGGATGGCGGCGCCGTTCGTGTACCTGGCGGTCTTCGTGGCGACCAAGACCCTGTCGCCGTGGCAGTGGGTCGCCTGGGACGTGGTCGGGAAGTCGGTGATCGGGGTCGCGATCGGCTTCGGGGCGGGCTGGTTGCTCGGGCGGATGACGTTCTCGGCGCCGTCCCGGAGCCTTCGGCTGTCGGAGGCCCGGGAGCCGGTGCTCGCGCTCGCTCTGACGGTCGGGGTGTACGGGCTCACCCAGGTGCTGCACGGGTACGGGTTCATCGCCGTGTTCGTCGCGGCGCTCACGCTGCGGTCGGTGGAGAGCAAGCACGCGTTCCACGGCGAGCTGCACGACTTCATCGGTGAGCTCGAACACATCCTCACGTGGGGCGTCCTGCTCCTGCTCGGCGCCGCGGTCACCGCCGGGCTGCTGAAGCCGCTCACGGTCGCAGGCGCCGCTGTCGGCGTACTGCTGGTCTTCGTGGTTCGTCCGCTGTTCGGGTGGCTGTCGCTCGCGCGCTCGGGGCTCCGGCGGTCCGAACGCTGGGCGACGGCGGCGTTCGGCGTCCGCGGCGTGTCGTCGGTGTACTACCTCGCCGCGGTCGGAGCGCATTTCCGGGACGACCTGCCGTGGCTCTGGGCGACACTGGGGTTCACGGTGGTCCTGAGCGTTGTTGTGCACGGGGTCGCGGCGACGCCGGTGATGCGCTTCCTGGAGCGCCGGGGCTGAGATCCCGCGTCTCGGATGCTGGGAACGCGGGACACAATATGGACCCGATTGGGTAATCTCGGGGGAGCTCATCCAGAGGGACTGAGGGAAACGGCCCGTTGACGTCCCGGCAACCCTCCCCGTCGAGACCCCGTCCGGGGCTCTCCGCGAGGGAACGGTGCCAAATCCGTCCCGCGCCGAGATCCGGCGACCGGGGAAGATGAGGAGGGAACCTCACTCATGAGCCTGACCGCCACCCACACGATCCGTGAAGGTGCCTTCGGCAACGGTACGCACCTGAGCTGTCGCGCCTGTGGGGCGAAGTCGCCGCTCGGCCCGTTCTACGCCTGTATGGAGTGCTTCGGTCCGCTCGAGGTCGGGTACGAGTACCCGAACATCACCCGCGAGCAGATCGAGGCCGGCCCGAAGAACATCTGGCGGTACCAGCCGCTGCTGCCCGTCCCGGTGGACGTGGCCAGCTTCCCGAACACCGAGCCCGGCTACACCCGGCTCGTCGACGCGCAGAACCTGGCCCGCGAGCTCGGGCTGCGCAAGCTGTGGGTGAAGGACGACTCGGGCAACCCGACGCACTCCTTCAAGGACCGCGTCGTCGCCTCCGCCTTGAGCGCCACCCGCGAGCTCGGCATGAAGGTCTTCGCCTGCCCGTCCACCGGCAACCTGGCGAACGCGGTCGCCGCGGCCGCCGCCCGGGCCGGCATCCGCTCGGTCGTGTTCATCCCGCACGACCTCGAGCGGCCGAAGGTGATCACGACCGCTGTGTACGGCGGGACGCTGGTCGCCGTCGAGGGCAACTACGACGACGTGAACAAGCTCGCCTCCGAGATCGCCGGCGAAGAGGAGGGCTGGGCGTTCGTGAACGTGAACGTCCGCCCCTACTACTCCGAAGGCTCCAAGACGCTCGCCTTCGAGATCGCCGAGCAGCTCGGCTGGCGGCTGCCGCAGCAGGTCGTGATCCCGGTCGCGTCCGGGTCACAGCTGACCAAGATCGACAAGGGCTTCACCGAGCTCGGCAAGCTGGGCCTCGTCGACGCCACCGACTACAAGGTGTACGGCGCGCAGGCGACCGGCTGCTCGCCCGTCGCGCAGGCGTTCCGCGACGGCCACGACGTGGTCAAGCCGGTGCGCCCGGACACGATCGCGAAGTCGCTGGCGATCGGCAACCCGGCCGACGGTCCGTACGTGCTGGACGTGGCCCGCCGGACCGGTGGCGCGATCGAGGACGTCAGCGACGACGAGGTCGTCGAGGGCATCCAGTTGCTGGCCCGCACCGAGGGCATCTTCGCCGAGACCGCGGGCGGGGTGACGGTCGCGACGCTGAAGAAGCTGATCGCGACCGGTCAGCTCGACCCCGAGGCGGAAACGGTGATCATCAACTCCGGCGACGGGCTGAAGACGCTCGACGCCGTGGCCGACCGGGTCGGCCCCAAGGTGACCATCCCCGCGTCGTACGACGCCTTCGTGAAGGCAGGCCTGCAGTGAGTGTGAGCGTTCGCGTCCCGACCATCCTGCGGCCCTACACCCAGGGCGTGTCCGAGGTCTCCGCCGAAGGCACGACCCTGACCGAGGTGCTCGACTCGCTCGACGCGTCGTACCCCGGCATCAAGGGCCGCGTCCTGGACGACTCGGGCGAACTCCGCCGCTTCGTCAACGTGTACGTCGACGACGACGACGTCCGCTTCGCCGAAGGCCTGCAGACCACCATCAAGGACGGCGGCCAGGTCTCGATCATCCCCGCGGTCGCCGGCGGCTGATTAAGCTGCTCTGATGCGAGCGGTCGTTGTCTCGGAGTACGGCGTACTGCCTGAGGTTCGTGAGGTTCCGGAGCCTGTTGCCGCGGACGGTTCGGTGGTCTTGAAGGTCGAGGCCACCGGGCTGTGCCGCAGTGACTGGCATGGGTGGATGGGGCACGACTCCGACATCGTGTTGCCGCATGTGCCGGGGCATGAGCTGGCCGGGACGATCGCTGCGGTCGGGGCCGGTGTGTCCGGGTGGGCGGTCGGGGATCGGGTCACGACGCCGTTCATCTGCGCGTGCGGTTCGTGTGAGCAGTGCCTTGCCGGTGATCAGCAGGTCTGCCCGAATCAGTTGCAGCCCGGGTTCAACTATTGGGGCTCGTTCGCCGAGTACGTCGCCGTACCGTACGCCGAGGTGAACCTGGTGCGGTTGCCCGACGACATGGACTTCGCGACCGCCGCGGGCCTGGGCTGCCGCTTCGCCACGTCGTTCCGCGCCGTCGACCAGGTCGGCAAGGTCGTCGCCGGCGAACGCGTCGCGATCTTCGGCTGCGGCGGCGTCGGCCTCTCTGCCGTCATGATCGCCGCAGCTCTTGGCGCCGAGGTGATCGCCATCGACACCAATCCGGCAGCCCTGACCTTGGCCCGCACCTACGGCGCTTCGCACATCCTCGAAGCCTCCGCCGACACCGTCAGTCAACTGCGCGATCTCGGCGGTGCACACGTGAGCATCGATGCCCTCGGATCCAGCGATATCGTCCAGCAGGCCCTGACAGCTCTCCGCCCCCGCGGCCGCCACGTCCAGGTCGGCCTTCTCCCCAGCGGCGTCCAGCTGGACGTAGGCCGCCTCATCGGCCAGGAACTCTCCTGGCTGGGCAGCCACGGCATGCCGGCCCACGCGTACCCCGAGATGCTGGAGCTAGTTGCCACCGGCAACCTCAAGCCGGCCGAACTCATCACCCGAACCATCACCCTCGACGAAACCCCCGCGGCCTTGGCCGACCTCTCCAACGGCACCCCACCCGGCGTCACAGTCATCACCCCGTAGCCGGTTCTGCACCCGGTTACAGGCGGATCAGGTAGACCGTGGGTGGGCGGCCGGTGCGGCCGTGTTGTTGGGTGCCGGTGGGGGCGGCCAGGCCTGCTCGTTCGAGGCGTTTGAGGACTCGGCGGGCGGTGCGGAGTTGGACGGCGAGGTGGTCGGCTACGTCTTGGGTGGTGAGGCCGTCGGGGAGGGCGGCGGTGAGTTCTCGCATGCGGGCGAGGGTTTGGGTGTTGAGGCCGACGCGCCGGGCCAGGAGCGGGAGGCTTTCGGTGCCGCGGGCGCCGGCCGGTTGTTCGCCGGAGGGTTCGATGACGATCTCGACGTCGTCGGACATCGAGACCACCCCGGCAACAGTGCCGATCGAGGCGGCGCGGCCGACTGCCCGGCGGGCGAGTGCTTCGGCTTCGGCTGCCGTCCGGCCGACGCCGAAACCGACGTACGCCGTGGTGTGCCGGGCCGCGAGGCTGTCGAGCAGCGGCATCCGGGAGAACTGTTCGGTGGCCTGTTCGAGCAGCCCGCGGGTGGTGACGACGAGGTGCCGGCCGTCGGGCAGGGCGGCGAGGCTGCCGCCGAGGGTGATGAGGTCGGCGGCCAGCGCGTCGTCGGGTTCGGGGAGGTCGATGACGCCGAGCGCGACCTGGGCGTCGCCGACGTGCTGGCCGGTGGTGGTCAGGATCAGCGCCTGCAGGGTGGAGCGGATCGAGTACCGCGACGGCGCCAGCCGCACGGACGGCATCTCGTTCTCGATCAGGTGGAACGCCGAGCCCAGGCAGCTGATGGCGACCTTCGTGTCGTGCTTGTCCCGCGCGGTGCGGTGGAACGCGACGATGTCGTCCGACGTCAGGCCCGGCCGGTACGGCAGCACCTGGATCTGATCGGTCGGCAGCTTCGCCTCGATCAGGGTCTCCAGGACCTCGGTCCGCCGCAGCGTGTCGATCGAGAACTGGGTGACGTTGTGCCCGAGCCGGAGCAGCTCGACCAGTGCGCGCAACAGGGTCGCCCCGTCGTACGAGACGTACATCGCGGGCCGGTCGATCACCCCGGCCTCGGTGGCGATCGTGTACGGGACGACGCCGGTGAACAGGAACGCGTCGACGTCGCTGTGCGCCTGCTCGACGAGCTCGACGGCCTCGGTCTCGTGCCGGTACGGCAGCGGCAGCAGTGTGGTCCCGCTGGGGGCGCCGACCACGGTCACCCGCTGGACCAGGTCCTCCGGCCCGACCACCCCGACCGCTAGCGCCATCAGTCCACCGAGCCTGGAGCTGAGCAGATCCTCACGGCGGTCCTCCGACGACTTCTGGTCTGGCCCTCAAGTCGCAGAATAGCGCAGCGGGCTCCGAGATCTTGACGTTCAGGCCTTGCTCTCCTAGTTTCGGTCAATACCACAATTGCCGCCACCCCTTGCGGTGGGCACGGGGAGCGTCGGTGCGGTGGAGCGAAGGAGGGAGCGCGCCACCTCACTGCTCCCTGGCTAGTGCAGCTCCTCGAGGCAGCGGATCACCAGATCGCGCTCGCCCGGCGGCAGCTCCGGCCCGTACGGGTCGTGGGCGGCCGCGCCCGGCACCAGCCCCTCCCATTCGGCCGCCCACAGCATCCGCTGCACGTAGCCCTCGATCGGCGCGTAGAACGTCGCCGCCGCGAACCGGTCCAGCCGCTCCGACGCGGTCAGGAACCCCGAGTGGTCGCCGGCCGTCCAGGCCCGCAGTACGGCGGCCGACAGCTCGACCTGCGCCGACGCGATCCCGACGAGCGCGGTGTCCGCGCCCCACATGAACGACGGCCCGTACATCCGGTCCTCGCCGGTGATCAGGAGCTTCCCGGTGCCGCGCCCGGCCCAGATCGCGTCCTGGCAGCCGATCGCGCGGTCCAGCGTCGCCGTCTTCACGCCGAGCATCGCGTCCAGTGACAGCAGATCCCGGATCAGCTCGGGCGGGTACGGGTACCCGCCCGCCTCGCCGTGCAGGTAGAACCCGACGAGCGGCAGCCCGCTCTCGGCCGCGACGCGCTCGTGCAGCGCGACGGCCTGCGCGTGACCGTCCGGCCGCTCGCCCAACGCTGCCAGCGGATACACCATCACCGCATCGGCGCCGCCGGCCGCGGCGGCCCGTGCCATCTCCACCGTCGCGTCCGCGGCGTCCTCCAGCGACTGCGCCGCGGTGGCCTTCGGTACGCCGACACCGGCGACGATCGGCACGTCGGTGGCGGACCGCCATGTCTCGAGCACCTTCGCGCGGTCGCCCGGCGTCAGGTACAGCCCGCGGCCGGTGTGCGCCCACACGGCGACGCCGCCGATCGCGTGTTTGGTCAGCGTCACGGCGTACGCCGAGAGCGCGTCGTACGCGACGACGCCGTCGGAGTCCATCGGGGTGACGACCGCGGGAAGCAGCGTCCCGCGGAGCCTTTCGACGAGTGGATGCATGATGTCCTCTCAGACCCCTGTTAGACCTGGTGCCCGAGACCGGGGCGTTTCGGTACGTCGATCCAGCCGTCGCAGTCGGCGAACACGCTCGGGGCCAACGGGTCCTCGTCGACCATCAACGGCCCCACCAGGTCCGCCGCGACGGTCGCTCCGGGCACGGCGGCGGCCAGGTGTACGGCGGCCAGTGTGGCCACGCCCAGCTCCGGCATCGAGCCTACCTTCACCGCCAGCCCGGCGGCCTCGGCCACCGCGGCGATCTGCAGCGCCCGGTGCAGGCCGCCGACCTTGAGGATCTTGATGTTCAGCACGTCGGCCGCCCCACGGCGGGCGATCTCCAGCGCGTCGTGCAGTGAGTGCATGCTCTCGTCGACCATGACCCGCACGTCGAGGCGGTCCCGCAACCGCACCAGGCCGGCCAGGTCCCACCGTGGCAGCGGCTGCTCGAGCAGGGTCAGCCCGGCCGCGCTCATCTTGGCGAGGTACGGCAGCGCGGTCGTTGCGTCGTACCCCTCGTTGGCGTCCAGGCACAGCTCGGCGTCGGCGGGGATCGCGGCGCGGACGGCCCGGATCAGCTCGAGATCCTTGGCCGGGTCGTGGCCGCCCTTGACCTTCAGGTGCCGGAACCCGCGGCCGGCGTACTCGGCCGCCTCGGCGGCCATCTCGTCGAGCGTGCCGAGGCCGACCACCCAGGTCGTTTGCACCCGGTCCCGGACGCTGCCGCCGAGGAGGGCGTGCACCGGCCAGCCGCTCATCCGGCCGGCGAGGTCGAACAGGGCGATGTCCAGGCCGGACTTGGCGACCTGCTGGCCGCGCAGTACGCCGTCCATGGCGACGTGGGCGCCCGCACGGTCGAGCGGGTCGTGGCCGATCAGCGCCGGTGCGAGGTGCTCCTCGATCGCGGCCTGGACGCCGGCCAGCGTCTCGCCGGTGTACGCCGTCATCGGCGAGGTCTCGCCGATCCCGACGTCGCCGTCGGCCGTGTGCACCTCGACGACCAGGCTGATCAGCTCGTTGCTGACCCCGCTGCTGATCTGGAACGGCCGGCGGTACGGCGCGCTGACCACACGCGTCTTGACCGCGCTGATCGGCGCCGCCCCGGCCGGCAACCCCGCCGGTAGTGCTGCAAGACTCATTTCCGGCTCCTAGGGTCGCAATCTGCGCGGAAAGCATTTACGGTCAAGACCGTAAATACCGTGAGCGCTCCCTGTCAACGGAAGGTGGCACCCCGATGCGGCTGGGTCTGTATCTGAACCTGTACGGCACCCCGGACGAGCGGCCGCACCTGGCCGACGCCGTCGAGCAGGCGCGACTGGCCGAGGAGGCCGGGTTCGAGTGGGTCGTGCTCGGCGAGCGGCACCTGCACCGGCCCGGGTACCACGAGATCCTGACGTCGATGACCTGGCTGGCCGCGCACACGTCGCGGATCGGGATCGCGACGGCCGGCATCGTGGCGCCGTTGTACGACCCTGTCGTGCTCGCCGAGACGCTGGCGCACATCGACGTCCTGTCCGGCGGGCGGCTGACGGCCGGATTCGTGCTCGGGTACCGGCCGGAGGAGTTCGCGCTGTACGGCGTCACGCAGGCCGAGCGGGTCGCGCGGTTCGAGGAGTGCCTGGACATCGTCACCAGGCTGTGGACCGAGGACGAGGTCAGCTACGACGGCAAGTTCACAACCATCAGCGAGGCCTACCTGTCGCCGCGCCCGGTGCAGAACCCGCGGCCGAGGCTGTGGAACGGCGGCCGGGTGTCCGCGGTGCTGGAACGGACCGCCCGGATGTGCGACGGCTGGACGACGTCGTTCAACGAACTGGACGCGGACCTGCCCGGCAAGATCGCCGAGTACCTCTCGTACCCGCGCGGCGAGGGCACGCTCGGCGCCGAGGTGATCCTCTGCCGGGAGGGATTCTGCGGGTCGACCTCGCAGGACGCCCGGCAGACGCTCGAGGAGCCGCTGCGCGACCTGTACGACGCCTACACGGGCTGGAAGCGCACCTCCGCCGACGCGAGCCGCTACACCCAGGGCTGGGACGAGATCGCCGACCGCAGCGTGATCGGCTCGCCGGCCGAGTGCGCCGAGCGGCTGGCGCACTACGAGCAGATGGGGGCCGACGGCATCGTCCTGCGGATCCAGCCGCCGGGGATGCCGCAGCGTGACGTGCTGCGCTCGATCGAGGCGTTCGGAAATCTCATCGGTTCCAGGTGAGGCGTTACGCAGGGTGTACGTCGTAACCTCTTGGTGACGGAGGTTGTCCCGCCACTGCCGGCGGGACACGGCTGACCGTCGACGGGAGGCGAGCGGGATGGCCGAGGTGGTCTTCTGGATTGTCGTCTTCCTGCGCTTCGCCGTACCGCTGCTGATCCCGCGCTGGCCGCTGCCCGCGGTGCTGGCCTCGCTGGTGCTGGACGCCGCCGACCAGACGATCTTCCAGGCGTTCGGGTACGACCCGCCGTTCTACCAGAGCTACGACAAGGCGATGGACGTGTTCTACCTGTCCATCGCCTACCTGGCGAGCCTGCGCAACTGGTCGAACCTGCACGCGGTCAAGGTCAGCCGCTTCCTGTTCTTCTACCGCCAGATCGGTGTGCTGCTGTTCGAGCTCACCGGTGTCCGGGCGCTGCTGCTGATCTTCCCGAACACGTTCGAGTACTTCTTCATCGCCTACGAGGGGATCCGCGCCCGCCGGAACCCGCTGCGCTACAGCCTGCGGTTCTGGGTGCTGGTGGCCGCCGGGATCTGGATCTTCGTCAAGCTGCCGCAGGAGTACTGGATCCACGTCGCCGAACTCGACTTCACCGACACGGTCCGCGACGTCGCCTGGTTCGGGCCGGCCGTGGTGATCGGCCTGCTCGCCCTCGCCGCCGTGGTGTGGTTCGTGGTGCGGCCGCGACTGCGGCCGCCGGACTGGCGGCTGCGGCTGACGGCCGATCCGCTGCCGGCCGCGATCGACGAGGCCGGCGAGCGGGCCGCGTTCCGGGCCGAGCACGGCAGGGTCTTCGGCTGGTCGGCGGTGGAGAAGATCTTCCTGATCGGCATCATCAGCGTGATCTACGGCCGGGTGCTGCCGGGCGTCGACGTCAGCGACTTCCAGCTCTTCCTCGGGATCGCGTTCTTCGTCGTGATCAACTCCGCGATCGGCCTGTGGGCCGCCCGGCGCGGCTACGGATGGGACTCGGCCGCGATCTCGTTCGCCGTGGTCTTCGGGCTGAACGTGCTGATCGTGTTCGTCGAGGACCTGCTGCTGAGCCGCCGGGGCGACGGCCTGTCGCTCGGCGACACGTTCTTCTTCATCTTCCTGTTCAGCATCCTGACGGTGCTCTACGACCGGTACCACCCGGTCAACGAGTACCGCACCGCCGCCGCGAAGAACGAGGTCACGCCCTAGACCGCACACCGAACCGAGGAGCTCACGATGTCAGACGGCGACACCCCCGGGACGCACCGGCGCCCGGGCGAGGTCGAGGTGCCCGAGTGGCCGAGCCGATGGGTCGGCTGGATCCTCTTCGCCGGCGTGATGATGATCGTGCTCGGCATCCTGCACGCGTTCCAGGGGTTCATCGCGATCTTCCACGACGACTACTTCCTGGTCCGCACCGCCCGGCTGGCGATCGAGCTCGACTACGACTCCTGGGGGCTGATCCACCTGATCCTCGGGCTCGTGGTGGTACTCGCCGGGATCGCGCTGCTCGACGGCCGGCTGTGGGGACGGATCGTCGGGGTGGTCCTGGCGGTGCTCAGCATCGTGGTGAACGCCGCCTTCCTCGCGGCGTACCCGATCTGGTCCACGATCCTGATCGCCGTCGACATCCTGGTGATCTGGGCCCTCACCGTGCACGGCGACGAGATGCGGACGATGCTCGAGGCCCGCAAGCGCTAGGTCTTCGGGTCGGGTTGTGCATCGGCGGTGGGTTGCCGGGTCGGAAGGTGGGCCGACAGGAACAGGGACAGCAGCGAGATCAACGCCAGGGCGGCCAGGGACGCGCGCAGCCCGTCCAGCCGGGCCTGCTCGTTCTCGTCGATGACGGCGTCGGCGGTGGTCTGGTCCACCTTGGCGTCGGAGAGCGCCTGACTGAGCTGGTCGTTCGAGACGAACGGTACGCCGCCGGCGAGCTTCACCTCCGCCTGCGACGACACGCTCGCGGGAACGTCCGGATTGTTCTTGATCCCGGTCAGGAACGACGTGGTCAGCGCCGAGATCAGGATCGCGCCGGCCAGGGCGGTTCCGATCGAGGAGCCGAGGAACGTGATCGAGTTCTGCAGGCCGCCGACCTCGCCGCTCTCCTCGTCGGGGACCGAGCTGACGGTGACCGCGCCGAGCTGCGACGCCAGCGCTCCGATGCCGAGCCCGGCCAGCAGCAGCGGCACGGTCACGACGTCGGCCCCGACGCCGATGTCGAGCCCTGCGATCAGCAACACGATCCCCAGGAACAGCATGGCGAAGCCGACCCGGACCACGCGCCGCGGCGATGCCTGCGGCCGGAGCCTCGGTACGCCGATCGCGGTGGCCAGCAACCCCAGTGACAACGGCAGCAGCCGCAGCCCGGTGTCGATCGCCGACAGGCCGAGGGCGACCGACAGGAACAACGGGACGACGAAGAACAGCCCAGCCTGCAGCAGGTACTGGAAAAGGAACGAGGTGAGCCCGGCCCGGAGCCGTTGGTTGCCGAACATCGCCGGGTCGACCAGGACCGCCTCCCCGCGGTTCGTCCGGCGGCGCTCCCAGGCCATGAAGCCGACGAGGACGGCGCCCCCGCCGAGGATCAGCCAGACCACCGGCGACAGACCGAGCCAGGACGGGGCGCCCTGCTTCGGGTTGACGAACCCCCAGGAACCTGCCCGCAGGACCCCGAAGACGATCAGACCGAGCCCGGCCGCGGACAGCGCCGTACCGACCAGGTCGAGCTTCGCGGAGCGATCGGCGGGTACGTCGGCGATCCGGCGGGTCATCGCCAGGATGCCGAGCACGATCAGGACCTCACCGGCGAACACCCAGCGCCAGGACAGGTACGTGGTGAACAGGCCGCCGATCAGCGGGCCGAGCGCGACGGCGATCGCGGCCGCCGCGGCGACGGCGCCGTACGCGCGCGGCCGCTGGGACTTGTCGAAATTGGACGCGACCAGCGCGACGATGGCGGGCATGATCAGCGCCGCGCCGATCCCTTCCAGCCCTGACCAGCCGATCATCAGCACCGTCAGGTTGGGCGACAGCGAGGTGGTCAGCGAGCCGGCCCCGTAGATGATGCAGCCGATCCCGAAGGCGCGCTTGCGGCCGAGAATCTGGCCGAGCTTCCCGCCGGTGATCATCAGCGAGGCCATCACCAGGGTGTAGAGCGTGATGGCGGACTGGATCCCGGTCACCGTCGTCCCGAGATCCGCGGCCACCGTGGCGATCGACACGTTCATCACCGAACTGTCCAGCGCCATCAGGAACTGGCCGGACGCCAGAGTGATCAGAACCGTCCGCGAGCCGGTGGCCGTGCGCACGCCGGAGGCCGGCGCGTCGCTGCTCATCTGCGTACCCCTCCCCGTCCGGATTCCGGCCGGACGAGGTCAGTAGAGCGCACCCGCCCGGCACCCGGCATCGTCCGCGCCGGGTGATGGCGGACGTCAGGCCTTGAGGCCCGACATCGCGATCGAGTCGGTGAGGTAGCGCTGGAGGAGGCCGAAGACCAGCAGGCTGGGGACGACCGTGATGGTTGCGCCGGCCATCAGCTGGTTGATCGGGACGGCCTGGCCCTGGAGGGTGGCGAGGCCGACGGTGAGAGTCTGCATCTTGCCGGACTGGCCGATGACGAGCGGCCAGAGGAAGTCGTTCCAGTGCCAGAGGAAGACGAAGATGCCGAGCGTGGCCAGCACCGGGCGGACCAGCGGGAGCACGATCATGGTGAAGATCCGCCATTCGGGGGCGCCGTCGATCTCGGCGGCCTCGAAGAGCTCGTCCGGGAGCTGCAGGATGAACTGCCGCATCAGGAACACGGCTTGCGAGTTCGCCAGCGTGGGCACGATCAGGCCCCAGTAGCTGTCCACCCAGTCGAGCTTCGCGACCAGGATGTACGACGGGATCAGCGTCGCCTGGAACGGAACCATCAGCGTGGCGAGGAACGCCCAGAACATGATCTCGCGGCCGGGGAACTTCTTCTTCGCGAACGCGTACCCGGCCATCGCGGCGAACAGCAGCACCAGCGCCACCGACACCAGCGAGTAGAGCAGCGAGTTCACCGTCCAGCGCGGGATGTCCGAGCTGGACAGCACCTTGGAGAAGTTCTCCAGCGTGAAGTTCGCCGGGTTCAGCGCGTCCGGGAACGTCTGCCCGCTGGGCGGCGCGAACGCGACCAGCACCATCGCCGCGAACGGTACGACGGTGACGATCGCGGTCAGCGTCAGCAGCGTCGGCAGCGTCAGCCGGGCCGCGGTCCCACGCCGGGCCGCCGCCGGCGGCTCCGCGACCGGGCGGACCGGCGGGCGGTCGAGTACCTGGGCCATCTAGTCGTCCCTCCCGACGAGCCGGCGCTGTACGAGCGAGACGATCAGCACGATCAGGAACAGCACCAGGCCGATCGCGCTGGCGTAGCCGAAGTCGAAGTACTTGAACCCGCTGTCGTACAGGAAGTACACGAGCGAGTAGCTGGAGCGCACCGGGCCGCCGCCGGTCATCACGTACATCGCGTCGAAGACCTGGAACGCGCCGATGGTCTCGATCACCAGCACGAAGAACAGCACCGGCCGCAGCTGCGGCAGCGTCACGTACCGGAACCGCTGCCAGGTCCCGGCGCCGTCGATCATCGCGGCCTCGAGGTACGACTTCGGCACCGCCTGCAGGCCCGCGAGCAGGATCAGCATCGAGTACCCGAAGCCCTTCCAGGCCGAGGTGAGGGCGATCGAGGGCAGCACGGTGTTCGACTGGCTGAGGAAGTCGATCGGGCCGATCGAGACCAGCCCGAGGACGGCGTTCAGCAGCCCGTCCTGCGCGTCGTAGATCCACTTCCAGATCACCGCGGCCAGCACGATGCTGGTCACGTACGGCAGGAAGAACACGCCGCGGAAGAAGCCGCGCCGCCACACCACCTGGTGCAGCAGGACGGCGGTGCCGAGCGACAGCAGGACCGTCAACGGGACGAAGATCACCGTGTAGGTGATCGTCACCAGCAGGGCCTCGTGGAACACCTTGTCCGAGAGCAGGCGGGTGTAGTTGTCGAGCGCGATGAAGTCCCATTTCCCGCTGATCCGGTAGTCGGTCAGCGAGAGGAAGAACGCCCCGATCGCCGGCAGGAACCGGAACAACAAGAACAAGACCAGCATGGGCAGGACGAACACGAAGCCCACCCACGGGCGTTTGAGCGTGCCGCGCCGGGCCGGACCGGCGACGGGTCCCGCCCGACCCGCCGCCGTGTCCGGCTGCCGTGCTTCGGTCAACGCTGCCTCGAGAGCAGGTCGTTGGCCTGCTTGGCCGCGTCGTCCAGGGCCTGCTGGGGCTGCTTCTTGCCGGTCAGCACGGCCTGGATCTCGGTGCTCAGGAACGACATCACCTGCCGCGCCGACGGGTTCGGCTCACCCGGTACGGCGTACTGCAGCGCGTCGCGGAACTTCGCCGCGTTCGGGTCGGTCGACTCGGACTTGGCGTCGTTGCGCGGCGAGTAGAACCCGGACGCCTTGCTGAGCGCGTCCAGTTGCGCGGACTGCATCATGAACGACAGGAACTTCTTCGCGCCGTCGACGTTCTCCGAGGCCGCGTTCAGGACCAGACCGCCGGGGAGCCCGAACCCGACCTGCTTCTTGCCGGTCAGCGGCGCTCCGAGCTCGACGTTCGCGGCGCCCCAGGTCGGCGTCACCGTGGCGACGTCGGCCGGCACGCTGGTCATCGCCATCGCGACCTGGCCCTTGCCGAACGGCGAGTCGGCGACCACGTTGCCCGCGGTGAGCGCGGTCTTCGGGATCGCGCCCTGGTCCCACAGGCTCTTCAGGAAGGTCAGCGCCTCCAGACCCGGGGCCTGGTTGAACGCGACGCTCTTGCCGTCGTCGGCGAAGACCTTCCCGCCCGCCTGCCACAGCAGCGGGTAGAAGTTCAGGTTCAGCGTCGCCTCCGGCGAGGCCGAGTAGTCCAGCGTGGAGAACCCGGCCGCCTTGAGCTTCGGTGCGGCGGCCTTGATCTCGTCCCAGGTCGCCGGCGGCTTGCTGATCCCGGCCTTGGCCAGGACGGCCTTGTTGTACATCGTCGTGGTGACCGTGTGGTAGATCGGGGCGCCGTACACCTTGCCCTCGACCGTCAGGCCGGGGATCGCGGCCGGCAGGAACTTGTCCTTCTCCGGCGCGACCACGTCGTCGACCGGCTCCAGCGAGCCGCTCTTCACGTACTGCGGGATCTGGTCCGGGATCATCAGCAGGACGTCCGGGCCCTTCCCGCCGGAGAACGCGGCCGCGACCTTCTCCTCGCGGCCCTTCCACGGCTGGTTCTCCAGCTTCAGGTCGACACCGGAGTTGGCCGCCTCGAAGTCGGTCTCGACCTTCTTCCAGTACGCGTCGCTGGCCGCCTGGTCGGCGATCACCGGGTACATCCAGAGCGTGACGCTCTTCTTCGAGTCCGAGGAGCCCGAGTCGCCTCCGCCGCAGGAACTGAGCGCGGCGGCGAGCACGAGCGCCGTGAGTGGTGCCGCCATACGGCGGACGGTGGATCTCATCGCACCCCCAGGGTGTCCGGAAGTCAGGGCCGGAAGTAGTGAAACCGAATAACGGTCAGGACCGAAAGTAGCTGGGGTGAATTTCGGCTGTCAACGGCTGATATCAATCCGGAACAGCTCGGAGCCGCTCGTCATCAGCAGTTGGCGATCTCCGCGGACGCCGAGCCGCCGGTGCGCGTGCTCGACGAACAGCGTCGGGACGGAATTCGCCCCGGGCGCGATCCGGTAGATCTTGTTCAGGTCGATGCTCACGTAGACGGCCTCCGGGGTCGCGACGATGTCGCCGCTGGAGTTCGTCGTACCGAGCGTGAACGACTTCTTCAGCTTGCCGCTGTCCGGGGCCACCGCGAACACCGTCTTCCCGGCCACGCCCCAGACCAGGCCGTCCGGCCCCATCGTGACCGCGGACACCGTGGCGCGACCCGGCACCGGCACGGTTTCCCAGAGCTTCTTCTTGTTGGCCACGTCCCACGCGAATACTGTGCCTGCTTCCCGGGTCGGCGGCGTGGTGGTCAGCCCGCCGGCGATCGACGTACCGCCGTAGATGATGCCGCAGTGGGAGGTGAGGCCGAAGACCGACTCGTCCTGTACGACGTTGCGGTACTTCTCGGCGGCGCCGGTGGCCGGGTCGTAGATCACCAGCGCCCCACCGAGCCGGTCGCCGTCGGGCACGGTGCCGACCGCGATCTTGCCGTTCACCTCGGTCAGCGCGCGGGCCCGGGTCTGGAACAGGTCGGGCTTCAGGTTCAGCACCTGCTTGGGGTTGTCCGGCGTGCCGGGCGGGCCGGGGGAGTACTCCGGGCTGCTCCAGGGCTTCGTGGTGTCGTAGGAGTAGAGGCGGGCCTCCGGATAGGCGCCGACCCAGACGGTGCCGTCGGAACCCTCCAGCAGGGCCTCGACCTGGGAGAACCGGTTGAACTTCGCCTCGCCGGTGGCCGGGTTGACCACCGAGACCCCGCCGTTGAGGAAACCGCCGGCGTAGATGTCGTCCTTGCCGCCCGCCACGGACAGGATCTCGATCGGCTCCCGCCGGACCTTGGTGGTGAAGATCTCGGACTTGCCGGTCTGCGGGTTGTACCGGAACTCCTCGCCGCGCCACAGGGTGCCGACGACGCTGGTGCCCGGGTAGTCGGGCAGGCCCAGGTCGGCGTACCCGATCGAGCGGGCGTTCTGGATCCGGCCGGTGAAGGTCAGGCCGGTGCCGGTCAGCGTCTTGGTGGCCGGGTCGTACTTCTTCAGTTCGCTGCTCTGGATGAGGTACAGCGAGCCGTCCGCGCCGATCGGGGAGATGTCCAGACCGTGCGCGTTCGGGATCTCGTCCACCCAGGTCCGCGAAGCGATGTCCCAGACGTACAGCGGGCCGGGGAAGGCGGTGCTGATCCGCGCGTACACGCGCCCGCCGCGCGCGTTCAGGTCGTACACGACCTTGTCGGAGGGGTC
This sequence comes from Kribbella sp. NPDC003505, assembly GCF_040610875.1. NCBI lineage: Bacteria > Bacillati > Actinomycetota > Actinomycetes > Propionibacteriales > Kribbellaceae > Kribbella > Kribbella sp. NPDC003505. The sequence goes on from NZ_JBEXNA010000006.1 coordinate 389,840, forward strand.
GCCGAGGCCGGGCGGCGACGGCAGTTCGGTGATCGCGCCGGTGGCCGCGTCGACCTCCAGGATGTGCGCGTCGGGCATCGTGCCGGCGTACACCTTGCCGCCAGCGTAGTCGATGCTCTTGACGTACGTCTGGCCGGCCAGGACCGTGCCGTAGTCGCGGACGGCGCCGGTCTCGTCGTCGTATCGGAACACCTTCCCGTGCGGGAACGTCCCGCCGTACACGTTGCCCTGTTCGTCTGTGGTGATCCGCCAGATGAACGTCTCGGTGGCGATCGGCCGGCCGAGGTCCTCGACGGCGCCGCCCGGACGCAGCCGGTACAGGTGGCCGTTGTTGTAGGTGCCGACGTAGATCGTGCCGTCCGGTGTCGCGGCGACCGCGTAGCTGCCGTCCGCGCCGGGCAGCGCCACCGAGAGCAGGCTGTCGCCGGTGGCCGGGTCGATGGCGTTCAGGTACGCCGGACTTCCGGTGGACACGTTCCAGATCGCGGCCTTGCCGTTCGGGCCGGGGGCGACGGTGCCTCCGATCAGGAGTACGTCGGACAGCGGCGTGCCGAGCGAGACGAGGGTGCCGACGGGCGGTTGCTGCCCTGCCTGCGCCGGCGTGGTCAGCGGTGCGGCGAGCAGAGCGGCGAGTACCAGTGCGAGAAGTGAGCGGACTGATCGCATGCGGTTGCCTCCGGGGGCCTATTTACGGTCCTGTCCGAAAGTGAAGCTCTCGCGGCGTGGGCAAGTCAACGGCTCGGGAGAATTTGCCACTACTGACAGCAACCGGTCCCAATACGGCCCCCGCCGTTAAAGTCCGGGCAGCGCGCCGAGCAGCTTCTCGAGCTTCTCGCGGGTGGCCGCGAAGTAGCTGTTCTCGCGGTGCAGCGCGCGGTGGAACGCGGCCAGCTCCGCCGCCGAGATGGAGTTCGAGAACGTGCTGATCTCGGTCAGGTCGAGCCGCCGGTTGAACAGGTGCACGGTGTCCCGCCACCGGTGCAGCTGCCCGACGAGCTCGGCGTCGCGGCGCAGGCCGAGCGCACCGGACACCAGCGCGAGATCGACCGCCGACACCACCAGCCGCGGATACACCTGCCGGGCGCTCGGGGCGTCGGGCGAGAACCGTTCGTCGTTCAGCAGCCGGGTGTTCTCGTGCAGCTCGTCCGCGACGGCCCGCAGCACCTCGGTACGGCGCTCCGCCTCGGCGGTCAGCCGCTCGACGAAGATGCCGGTCAGGCCGGCCACCAGCGTGAGCGAGTTGACGGCCGGCTCCCAGCGCGAGTTCTCCGGCCAGAAGAACCAGATGACACCGAGCACGAACGCCAGCGCGAGCAGGCCGTACGTCACCACGCTGACGACGGCCCGCCGGTTCAACCGGCTCACGTGGCCCAGATGTCGTCGGCGAGGCTGCGGGCGCCCCCGCCGGCCGCCTCCGGGGCGAGCAGCAGCAGCTCCAGGCCAAACGGGTTCGGACGGCGGGTGTACCGGAACTGGGACTGGATCGCCTCGACCGGCGTCAGCTTGCAGGCCTCGGTCAGCCGCTTCAGCCGGGTCGTGGAGTACTTGCGAGTGGTGTAGAGCCGGATCGTGTCACCGATCGGCAGCACCACCTCGGTGTGGTCCGGCAGCTCCATCCGGACCTCCTCGCCGGTGTCGTTCTGCCAGAAGATCTTCACCAGCAGGGCGTCTTCGTCCTCGACCTCCCCGGCGAACTTCACCAGCTCGTTGTTGATCTTCAGGTCGGTGTTGTACCGCAGCGCGCTGGTGACGAACTCCGCGAACGCGCGGGTCTGGTGGTACTCGTCCGCGGCCGCGTCGGCGGTCTCCTGGTCGAGGCGCGTCGTACTGGCCACCTCGAGCAGCAGCCGGTCCTGCGCGCGCAGCCCTTGCGTCAGGGTGCCGAGCAGTTCCTCGTCGCTGTCGAAGTTGGCCAGCGTGTTGCCGGTCAGCGTGAACAGGATCGGCTCGTCGCCGACCAGCCGGGCGAGCATCTCGGCGAGCTCTTCCATGTTGTCCGCGATCGAGAAGTCCAGTTGCACCGGCAGCACCTGGGCGACCGGGAACCGGGCGTCGCGCACCGGCTGGGTCCCCATCCGCAGCATCTCGGAGCTCATGTCGACCGGGATGTAGTACATGTTCCGGTTCTGCCGACGCAGGTCGCTGACGATGGTGCGGTCCTTGACGCCGGTGCCGACGCCGAGGCTGACGACGTGGAAGCCGCCGTTCTCGACGTGCGGCCGGACCTTGCGCCAGTGTCGCTGGAACGACTCCGCGCCGGCCTTCATGACCAGGTAGAAAGGGTCGTTCGTCGCGTTCGCCCAGGCGATCGTCGGACCGATCCCCCAGTAGGAGAAGCCGGAGGTGATCTGCTTGCCGTCGCCGGTCGTCGAGAACGGCCCGCGCAGGTCGCCGGTCAGCGTCGCGAGCTTGTCCGTCTGGTCCTCACCGGTCAGCACCAGCGACCAGGCGAAGTCGTCGTCGGCCAGCGCATGCTCGAGCTTCCGGATCACGGGTACCGGCTCTGCCACGTCTCACCCCTCACACGATGAGACGTCAGGCTACCGGTTCGCGACGGTGCGTGCCGGTCAGATCGGAGTGACCGCGTCGGCCTCCCGGCCCTTCGGCCCGTCGACGATCTGGAACTCGACGTGCTGGCCGTCCTCGAGGGTCTTGTACCCGTCGGAGACGATCTTGCTCCAGTGCACGAACACGTCGTCCTGCCCGTCGACGGCCAGAAAGCCGTAGCCCTTGTCGGCGTTGAACCACTTCACGGTGCCGCGCACCATCGGAACTCCTTGACCACGGGACCCGCTTCACCCGGGCCCCTCGCGATCCACAATCTTAATGGAGCCGCCCGCGACCAGCGCGACGCCCACGAGCGCCGCGCTGACCCAGAGCGGTCCGCGGAACCCGGCCGCGCCGATCGCCGGGCCGCCGAGCAGCGGTCCGGCGGCGGCGCCGACGTTCAGCGCGGCGGTGGCCAGTCCGCCGGTCAGCACGGGCGTCGCGCTCCCGGCGTACAGGCTGTAGGCGATCAGCGTCGACCCGACCGCGAACGACAACGCGCCCACGAGCAGCACGAGCAGCACGGTCGGTACGACGGCCGCCGCGGTCAGCGCGAACGTGCACCACCCGACGAGCAGGATGCCGCCGGCAACCAGTACGAACCGGTCGTCGCGCCGGTCGGCGTACCGGCCCGCGACCGTCACGCCCGCGAACGAGCCGAGGCCGAAGAGCGCGAGCATCGGCGGCACCCAGCCCACGCCCAGCCCGGTGACCTCGGTGAGCACCGGGGAGAGGTACGTGAACGAGCAGAACGTCGCGCCGTTGACGAGGGCCCCGAGCAACAACAGCACGGCGAGTCGGGGCCTGAGGTGGAACCGGCCCACCGTGGCCGGACCGGCGCCCCGGGAAGGGACCGCGCGGAGGATCCCGAGCAGCGCTGGGAGCGAGATGATCGCGACCGCCCAGAACGCGGACCGCCAGCCGAGGTACCGGCCGAGCACGGCGCCGGCCGGGACGCCGATGACGTGGACAGCCAGGAAGACGGTCAACGTCAGCAGCAGGGTCCGCCGGCGCGGCCAGCGGGCGCCGAGCACGGCGATCGCCGGGGCGCCGACGATCATGCCGAGCGCGAACGCGGACGTCAGCCAGCCGGCGGCAGGGATGGAGACGCCCAGGTCGCGGGCGATGTCCGGGCCGAGGCCGGCGAGCATGAATTCGGACGTTGCCTGGGCGAAAACGGCCAGGCCGAGCAGGTACAGCACGAAAGGCATGGAGAGGCTCCGTAACCAGTGGAGGACGGCATGAGTCGTCTCCGGCGGTTCCGGTGGGTCACACGGAACGGCCGGTGGTTACGGTCTGTCCGCCTCCGGGCTGGTCACGCCGTGGAGCCTAGAGAAATGCCACCACCGCGTCTACCGAGTTAGACGCGACGCGACGCCGCCAGGCCGAGCAGGCCGGCGGTGACCAGCAGCAGCGCGCTGGTGACGCCGAGGTCGTCGGTCTGCAGGACGCCGTTGTCGGTGAGCATCCAGATCGTGGCAGCGCCGCTCAGCACCGTGCCGGCCACCACACCCGGCACGTCCGGCCTGGTCTTGCGGGGTTGCTGGCTCATCCGCGCTCCACCTTGATACTGCCCAGCCTGAGGTCCAGGTCCAGGGTGACCTGCGACGGACCGGCCTTGCCGTCCGCGCCGAGGTCGTTGAGCTTCAGTTCGGCATTATGGCCGCCCTGGTGCTGGTCGAGGAAGGCGACGTCTCCCATCTCGGTCGACAACGCGCCCTGCACGTCGACGTCCGCCGGCAGTTTCACGATCACCTCGCCGACGCCGCCGTGCACGTCGACCTTGGCACCCGGGCCGAACTTGGCCTGAGTCAGGTCCAGCTTCACCGACCCGGCGTCGAACTGGTAGCTGGTGCCGGTCGCGGTGATCGTCTGGCTGGCCGGCGCGACGTAGTTGGTGTCGGCGAAGTTCTTCGGCACGTCCGGGAACACGGTGCTCGCGATGGCGCCCGCGGCCAGCAGGATGCCGAGCGGCAGCAGAGCCAGCGTGCGGCCGACGAACCCGCCGAGCAGCATGCCGCCGCCGAGCGTGGCCAGGCCGATGACCAGCATCGTCGCCGTGGACGCGCCGGCCAGCGCGGCGATGCCGATCGCGATACCGGTCAGGACGACGATGATCGACTTGACCCCGCGCATGCCCTTCGCGGGCGGCTCGGCGGGCTTGCGCGCGGCCGGCGCGGCGGCCGGCTCGTCGACGTACAGGCCGAGAGGGTCGTCCTCGGTCCACACAGCCTGGACCGGTTCGACGGTGCGGTCCTGGGGTCGCTGTGTGGCCGAGGACGACGGGCCCGCCGGGGGAGCTGACGGGCCGGTCTGCGGAGGCACGTACGCCGTGGTCGGCTGCGGGCCGACGTACGGCGAGGACGCCGGGGACGCCGGCGGGACCGTGTCCTGCGGGCGCTGTGCCTGCTTGTTGCTGTTGCTCTTGCGCTGCTTCGCGATCAGCCAGATGACTCCGAGCACGATCAGCGGGCCGGGCACGAACCGGCCGAAGTCGAACGACGACATCGTCGCGATTGCGATGAACACGCAGGCCCCGACCGCCACCGGCCAGAACCACGGGTGGTCGGTCCGGATCCGGTCGCCGAGCACGCCCTGGGCGGCCGAGCGGTCACTGCCCTCGTCGGGCATCAGCACCCAGGCGGCGATGTAGAAGATCACGCCCGGGCCGCTGATGATCAGCACGGCCATCACCACGCGGACCAGAACGGGGTCGATGTTCAGCGCACGGCCGATGCCGCCGCAGACACCCGCGACCCAGCGGTCCGACCTGCTGCGCCGCCAGCTCTGGGGGTTCTGCAGGCGGTCGCGGTCGAACCCGGCGGGTCCACTCTGGTTCTGCTCCATGCCATCGATACTCACACGAGAGGGCGCCGTGGACATCGGGGATGCACCCTGACCACTCCCGGAGAGGCGGGATTTGGGGGTTCTCCCCGAGTCGACCCTGAGCGCGGAGGGTAGCGGCTGAGGAGGCGGCCGGGGACAAGCCTGCTGGTGTCGGGCCTGTCCACATGTGACGATCGTGGTGATGAGCCAGCCAGCAGCCGCGCCGCCGGGCGGGACCTCCAGCAACGGGGGCCAGCCCGAGCCTCCGCCTGGGCAGACCCAGGACCAGTGGCGTTACAAGGGCTGGGGGCCGCAAGGCCCGGCAGGGCAGTACCAGGGCCCGTACGCCGCTTACGCCGCCCGGATGGGTGCGCAAGCGGGCTCGGGACCCGGTCAGTCGTACCTTCCACCAGGGCAGCCGGCCTCCGCGCGGCAGCCGACGGATGCTCCGCGGCGGGCGTACCGCCGTACGGAAGGACGCGTCGTCGCCGGTGTGGCCGGTGGCATCGCGGACCACCTGGGCGTGTCGGACACCGTCGTACGGCTGGTGCTGATCGCGACCACGGTGTCCGGCGGGTTCGGCATCCTGATCTACGCCGCGTTGTGGTTCTTGATGCCGCTGGCCCCGGAGACGGTCCCGGCCGCGCCCGGCCTGGCCGCGCACACGCGGAGCGGGCTGCGCTCCGACGAGCCGGCACCGCCGGTCGCCGAGGCGAAGCAACGGAAACGGGAGAAGAGCCGCGGGCAGCTGCCCGCGCTGGTCGCCATCGGCGCCGGGCTGCTGATCCTGCTGCAGGTCGCCGGGCTCGGCATCGCCGGGAAGCTGTTCTGGCCGCTGGTGTTCGCCGCGACCGGTCTGGCACTGATCTGGCGGCAGGCCGACGAGAGCCAGAAGGACAAGTGGGCGCGCGACGTCCGGGTCCCGATCCTCGGGCTGGTGCTCGGCAAGGGCGGCTGGAAGTCGCTCGTCCGGATCGGCGTCGGGCTGGTCCTGATCGGCACCGCGGTCACCCTGTTCCTGGTGCAGAACGGCCGGCTCTCGATGGTCGGCGACGTCCTGATCGCGCTGCTGCTCGCCGTGGTCGGGATCGGCGTCATCGCCGGGCCGTGGGTGCACCGGCTGACCCGCGACCTGAACTCCGAGCGCGCCGAGCGGGTCCGTTCGCAGGAGCGCGCCGACATGGCCGCGCACCTGCACGACTCGGTCCTGCAGACGCTGGCGCTGATCCAGAAGCAGGCCGACGACCCGAAGGCCGTGGCCCGGCTGGCGCGCTCCCAGGAGCGTGAGCTGCGGTCCTGGCTGTACGACGAGGAGCACGACGCCGACCAGACGATCGCCGGCGCCGCGAAGCAGGCGGCCGCCGAGGTCGAGGACTCGCACGGCGTACCGATCGAGGTCGTGACGGTCGGCGACTGCGCCCTGACCGAACCGCTCGCCTCGATGGTCCGGGCCGCGCGCGAGTCGATGGTGAACGCCGCCAAGCACTCGGGGGCTGCGAAGATCGACGTGTTCGTCGAGGTGGACGGCGACCGGGTGGAGATGTTCGTCCGCGACCGCGGCAAGGGATTCGACGTCGACGAGGTCCCCGACGACCGGCTCGGCTTGCGGCACAGTGTGATGGGCAGGATGGAACGGCACGGCGGCCGCGCGACGGTGCGGTCCGATCCGGAGACAGGGACCGAAGTGCGACTGGAGATGGACAGATGAGCAGCAGGCGGGTAGTCGTCGTCGACGATCACGACATGTTCCGGGCCGGGGTACGCAGCGAGATCGGCGCCTCGGTCGACATCGTCGGGGAGGGCTCCGACGTCGACACCGCCGTGAAGGCGATCGTCGGCACCGAACCGGACGTCGTGCTGCTCGACGTCCACCTCCCCGGTGGCGGCGGTACCGAGGTGATGAAGCAGGTGCACCAGCGGCACCCGGACATCAAGTTCCTGGCGCTGTCGGTCTCCGACGCCGCCGAGGACGTCATCGGCGTGATCCGCGCCGGCGCCCGCGGGTACGTCACCAAGAACATCTCCGGCACCGAACTGGTCGACGCGATCAACCGCGTCGCCGAGGGTGACGCGGTGTTCTCCCCGCGCCTGGCCGGCTTCGTCCTGGACGCCTTCTCCGGCGCCATCGACATCGCTTCGGTCGACGAGGACCTGGACCGGTTGTCGCAGCGCGAGCGTGAGGTACTGCGGCTGATCGCGCGCGGGTACGCGTACAAGGAAGTCGCCCGCGAGCTCTTCATCTCCGTCAAGACCGTCGAAACCCACGTCTCGTCGGTCCTCCGCAAACTCCAACTCTCCAACCGCCACGAACTGACCCGCTGGGCCACCGACCGCCGCCTGGTCTAAGTCGATCCACACGGCGCCCTCTCGGCAGCCGAGGACGGGCGGCCCGGTGGCCATCGGCGTTTGGTGGGTGGGCGTCTGGGATTGTGGGTTTGCGACCGGGATCTCGATCGCCAACCCGGCATCTCAGGCGTCCACCCACCAAATCAGTGGCAGATGCCCGACGCAGGGTGCATCAAGCAAACGAACGGCGTTGGGCTAGGCGGTTGCGCGCTGGACGGCGTTCAGGATGTTCAGGAGGTTTTCCGGGTGGGCCAGGTTGAGGTCCGCGAGGACGCCCGGCCGGAACCAGCGGAGGTCGTCATGCTCCTCGGGCTCGGCGATGACCGGCTCCCCCTCCCAGCGCGTGACGAGGAAACCGCGCATGTCGAGGGCGGGGTTGTCGACTGTCATCGGGATCGGCAGCGGGTCGTGGATCTGCACGCCGACCTCCTCGAGGCACTCCCGGCGGACCGCCTGGTCAGGTGATTCGCCAGGCTCGACGTGTCCGCCGACGAAGCCCCAGCAGTCGGGATACGCCTCGCGCAGAGGGGTGCGATGTGCCAAGAGCACAAGGCCCTCGCGCACAAGGACGGCGGTTGCGATCTGAATCCGGGCGACCATGCCGGCATGCTAGGCGCGACCACCGACATGCCGAGCAAGCCTCAAGCGGTGGGCGTCCACTCGCGGCGCAGAAGGCCGTAGACCCAGGAGTCGGAGACGTCGCCGTTCACGATGCAGTCTTCCCGGAGCGTCCCCTCGCGCACGAAGCCGAGTTTCTCGAGGACTCGGGCCGACCCGATGTTGCGGGTGTCGGCTTCGGCCTGGACGCGGTTCAGGTCCAGTGTGTCGAAGGCCCATCGCAGTACCGCGCGTGCAGCCTCCGTCGCATACCCGTGCCCCCACGACGCCTCGGTGAAGCAGTAGCCGAGTGACGCGCTGCGGAAGTCCGGGTTCCACTGGCTCAGGCCGCACCAGCCGAGGAACTCCCCGTCGGACGCGCGGTCGATGGCCACACGAGCGCCCGTACCCTCTTCCGCCATCGTCCGGCACGCCGCGATGAACCGCGCAGCGCGACTGCGTTCACTCCACGGCGGCGAGTCCCAGTACCGCAGCACAAACGCATCGCTGTGCAGCGCGAACAGCGCGTCCGCATCCGCGTCGCCGAAAGGACGCAACCGCAGGCGATCAGTGGTCAACGTCGGCGTAGGCAGCGACACAGGTATCTCGTTTCGTCCGGGCGCGGTCGCCGACCAACCAAGCACCTGACGCCCTCCAGCCGCAACGGATTTCCGGGCCGGCACCGGGCTGACCTCGTATCAATGCACCTCGCGCACCATGACGCAGTTGCCCAGGCCCTTGGGCCGGTCGTAGGTGAAACCTTCGCGCTCGTACATCGCGCGGGTGCCGTTGTAGAGGAACGACGAGTTCTTCTTCCGGACCCCGCCGGTGTCGTGCGGGTAGCCCTCCACCGTGCCGCCGCCCGCCTGCGCGATCAGTTCGACAGCTCCGCGCAGGGCGATCACCGCCAGACCCTGACCGCGCCGGCTGCGCTCGACCAGGATGCAGGTGACCCGGTAGTCGGGCAGGCGCTCGGCAGTGCCGAGATACTCCTTGCGATGCTGGATGTCGGGCAGCTCGTCCGGCGTGCCGTACTCCGCCCAGGCAACGGCTTGGTCGCCGTCGTAGACCAGCGCGGCATGCGCGATTCCCTCGGCCACCAGACGTTGCTTGAGCGCCCGGTTCCCCTCGGCGCTCTGCCCCTTCTCCGCGCAGTCGGGATGAAACTTCGTACACCAGCAGCCGGCGAACATGCCCTTGTTCCGCTCGACGAGCGCGGCGAAGTCGTCGAACGTCTCCGGCGTGAGCGCCTTGATCCTGAAGTCGGACATGCCGCCAACGTACAGCTGATTCCGGACGTTCCGCGTCCGCTAACTCATCGCTTTCAGGTCGAGGCCGATGCCGGACGGGGCCAACAGAGTCAGCCGGTTGTGGTCGATGGTGTACGAGACCGCCGGCCCGAGCGTGGCCAGGATCGCCGCCTGCAGCCTGGCAGCCTCGGCTGTGCAGGAGTGGCCGGTGACGGCGACGTCGCTGAAAGCCAGTTCGGTGTTGGTGCGGGTGACGGTGCCGGAGAATTCGTTGCATCCGGTCCAGCCGGTCAAGCGCCCGTCGTCGAACCTGATCCACGCCTCGTCGGCGCGATGGAAGCCCTGGCGCAGATCGGCGTTGGTGATGGTGGTGACGACGCTCCACCTGATCCCGTCGAGCGGGACATCCGGTTCGGCGATCTGCCGGTCCAGCAGCGTGATCGTCGTACTTGCGGAGGTGAGGGTGAGCTCGTCGCCGTTCACGTGCCAGTTGGGTTTGCTCGTCAGGAACGTCTTGAGCCATTCCTCTTGGTTCCGAAGCGGCGGTCGGCAGCCGACCTGGGTGCCGCCGAGACCGGGGATCCACAGGGTCCCGTCGGCCAGCAGTTCACCGGCTGCGCTCGCTGCGCCCAGACTGTTGCAGCCGACGTCCGCTCGTACGACGTCGTACACCCGCGGCCCGTCCGCGTTCTTGTTGGGCGTTCGCGCGAACTCAAGCCGGATACGCGTGTTCGGGAGCAGTTGCCTGGGCTCGCCGCCTTCAACGATTGCTGTGGACAGGTATGTCTTGCCAAGCGGAGTGCCGGTCGGCGGATCCAGCACCGCGATCGCCGATCTGAACTCGCGCAGTCGGTCCAGGAGTGTGTCGGGTCCGCCGGCCGCTCGGTCCTGCATACCTGCTCGATGCAGGGTCGGCCGACCGTCCAGGTCGACACGGATCACCGTGCGGGCTCCATATCCGGCAGTCGGCGTGCGGCGGTCGTCGGCGTCGATGATCACAGTGCCGGCGGGGAACTGCGCGCGTGCTTCGGCGGCAGAGGCGGCCGGAGCTTGGCCGGTTTGGTTGGCGCTACCTCCGTAAAGGAAGGGATGACTGTCCCACAGGTACACCAGCGGCCCCCAGGACCCGTCGAAGAACAGCACGCAGCCGTCCTGGACGGCCGGCGCCAGCCACTCGGGCATCGTCGGGTCCGGCAGGATCGGCGCCAGGACGGCGATCCGCTCGGCGAGCGCGAAGTCGACCATGGCGAGGGCGCTGGTCGGCAGGTCGAGGTACCGGAACAGCTGATCGTGCGCGGCCGACGTGTGGACCGAGATGCCGACCGGGTGGTCGACAGGGCGGCCTTTCAGGAGATTCACCGCACGGGCGTCGCGGGCCACCACGGCGTACGTCAGCGGACTCGGACTCGTCACGACGACAGCCTCACCAGCCCGCAGTACCTCGACCGCGCGCAGCTGCGCGCGATCGAACTCAGGCAGGTCCATCACTGAGATGGCTCTTACCTACCCGAGGAGGTGTACGGGAGGAGGGCCATTTCGCGGGCGTTCTTGATGGCTCGGGCTATTTGTTTCTGTTGCTGGACGGTGAGGCCGGTGACGCGGCGGGAGCGGATTTTGCCGCGGTCGGAGATGAACTTGCGGAGGAGGGCGGTGTCCTTGTAGTCGATGTAGGTGATGCCGTCGCGGTCCAGCGGGTTCTGCTTCGGCTTGCGCTTGCCGGTCGGGGCCGGGCGTCGGGGCATGACGCCTCCTTTGTTGAATGTCGTTTTCAACTAGCGTAGCGCAAGGCTTCGCGGGTGGCGTGTTTCGGCCAGGGCATCGATTCGCCACACCGTTGCGGCGGTCCGGGCTTGGCGGCTGTTATACCGTCGACTGTTATGGAGCGGAATCTCACAGCCGATCAGCTCGCGCTCTTCGAGAAGGAGTTCGCGTCGAACCCGCAGTACCGGGTGATGCAGAACGCCGTCACGCAGACGCCGGTCAACAGCATCGCCCTGGATCGCCAGATCGTCACCTCGATGGACCATTCGGTGTCTCATCTGCTGGACGACTGGAAGGTCACCAACCAGAAGAAGAGCGGCCGCTGCTGGCTGTTCGCCGGCCTGAACCTGCTCCGTGTCGGCGCGGCCGAGAAGCTCGGGGTCAAGGACTTCGAGTTCTCCCAGAACTATCTGCTGTTCTGGGACAAGTTCGAGCGCTCGAACTTCTTCCTCGAGGCGATGATCGACACCGCGGACCGCGACGCCGACGACCGGACCGTCGCGCACCTGCTGTCCGACCCGATCGGTGACGGCGGCCAGTGGAACATGTTCGTCGCGCTGGTCCGCAAGCACGGCCTGGTGCCGAAGACCGCGATGCCGGAGACCGAGAGCTCGTCCGCGACCGCGCAGCTGAACGACACGCTCCGCAAGCTGCTGCGCCAGGGCGCGCGCGACCTGCGGGCGCTGGAGGGCGACGAGGCCCGGCGCGAGCGCAAGCGGGAGATCCTGACCACCGTGCACCGGGTGCTGAGCATCCACCTCGGGACGCCGCCGCAGAAGTTCCTGTGGCAGTGGAAGGACAGCGACAAGGGCTTCCACCGCGACGGCTGGACCACGCCGACCGAGTTCGCGGCGGCGTACGTGCAGCTGCCCGTCGACGAGTACGTCTGCCTCGTGCACGACCCGCGCCCGAGCAGCCCGGTCGGCCGGACGTTCACGGTGGACTACCTCGGCAACGTCATCGACGCCCCGCCGGTGGTGTACCTGAACGTCGAGATCGACCTGATCAAGCAGCTCACCAAGGACGCGATCGTCGGCGGCGAGCCGGTCTGGTTCGGCTGCGACGTCGGCAAGCAGATGAACGCCGACCTCGGCTTCTGGGACGCCAAGCTGTACGACTACGGCGCGGTGTACGACACCGACTTCACGCTGGACAAGGCCGAGCGGCTGGTGCACCACGAGACACTGATGACGCACGCGATGCTGTTCACCGGCGTCGACGTGGTGGACGGCACGCCGCGCCGGTGGCGGGTCGAGAACAGCTGGGGCGACGAGAAGGCCGACAACGGGTTCTGGACGATGAACGACTCGTGGTTCGCCGAGCACGTGTTCGAGGTCGCCGTCCGCCGTTCCGCGCTGCCGGCCGAGCTGCAGGCCCGCCTCGACGACGAGCCGATCGTGCTCCCCGCGTGGGACCCGATGGGCGCGCTAGCCGATCAGGCCTGACGCTTCCGCGGGGCGCTCGAGGGTCGGCAGGTGGCCGGCCCACGGGAGCTCGACACGCTCGGCGTTCGGGAGCCTGGCTGCCAGGTAGTCCGCGCTGTCGGCGAAGAACCTGAAGTCGTGCGCGCCCGTGACCAGTCGCACCGGCGCGCCGATCTTCTCCGGCTCGACCGGCCATTCCTCGTTGTCCACGTCACCGGCCGCGAGCTGTACGTCGTACGCGCGCTTCTGCATGACCCGGAGAAGTTCACGGGCCTCGTCGTCCGCCTCGGGGCCGATCCAGCGGCGCACTGTGAGATCGGTCGCACCGTCGACGTCGCCCGCCTCCAGCAGCGCGTTCTCCTCGCCCCACAACGCCCGCAGCTCGTCGTCCGGCTGCACGTTGTCGGTCGGCGCGCAGAGCAGCACCAGCCGCGAGAACAGCTCCGGCCGACGGCTCGCCACCTGCTGTACGACGTACCCGCCGTACGACGCGCCGACCGCCGTCACGTCCTTCGCGCCGAGCTCCTCGAGCAGGGCGAGCACGTCGCCCGCGTCGGAGTACTTCGGCGCCGACGGCGTCTCGCCGTACCCGCGCAGGTCGAGCGTGATCACTCGGTTGCTGCTCTTCAGTTCTTCCACCTGCCGGGCCCACATCCGCGAGTCGGCCACTCCGGCGTGCACCAGCAACAGATCCGGGCCGTCCCCGGTCACTGCATGAGAAATCGTCATGGCTGAACCTTCCAGGCCGCAGCCGTCGACAAGCAAACTGATTAGACCCGGACGACGGTGAAGGCCTCGGCGTAGTGGTTGGCCGGGAAGCCGGCCGCTGCGGCGACGGCCGCGAAGTTGGCGCGGATGCCGGCCCGCAGACCGTCGGGGTCGCGGTGCTGGCTGGTGTGCGACATCAGCGCCGCCATCTTCTGGTCGAAGGTGTCGGTGATGTCGACGTAGTGGTTCGCGACCGGGTGGTCCATCATCCACAGCTCGCCGACGTCCCACGCTTCCTTGGCCAGGTCCGGGTACGCGTACGGGTTCCCGGCCGCGGGATAGAACGCGCGGACCGCCGCCTCGGCCGCGGCCAGGTGATCCGGGTGGGAGACCTGCAGCCGGTGCCACGACCGCTCCGGCGACTGGGTGAGCAGCCGCTGCGGACGCACTGTGCGGATCACTCGGCTGATGTCGCGGACCAGTTGCGGGGTCGGCTCGACGGAACCGTCCTGGTAGCCGAGGAAGTGCAGGTCGCGGACGCCGACGTGCTGCGCGGCGGCGGTCTGCTCGGCCCGTCGTACGGCGGGGATCCCGGCGCGGTCCCGATCCGGCTCGAAGCCGCCCGCCTGCCCGTCGGTGACGACGCAGTACTGGACCTCGATACCGGCCTTGGTCCACAGCGCGACGGTGCCGGCGCCGCCGAAGTCGATGTCGTCAGGGTGCGCGACGACGACCAGCACACGCTCGATCTCGCGGTCCGGCCGCGGGTCCGCCTCAGGCACAGTCACGCTCCCGACCCTAACCGTTTGCCCGGGTGGGCACAGTGGAATTCATGGAGTTCGGTGGCACGTGCGACCCGCGGGACGCCGGCCTCGACCCCGGCCGGCTCGCGGAGGCGGTCGAGCTGATCGAGGCCCGGGGCGCGGTCGCGCAGCTGTGCGTCGTCCGGGACGGCCGGACGGTGGTCGACCGTTCCTTCGGGTGTTCACCGAATGCGTTGTTCTGGCTCTTTTCCGCGAGCAAGCCGTACCTCGCGGTCGTCATCCATCAGCTCGTCGAGTCCCGGCGGCTGCACCTCGACGACGCGGTCGCGGCGTACTGGCCGGAGTTCGGGCACAACGGCAAGCGGGAGATCACCGTCCGCCACGTGCTGCGGCATCGCTCGGGCCTGTCGAACGCGGGCTCGTACGTCGGTGAGGTCCGCGCGATGACGGACTGGAACCGCTCGCTGCGGCGGATCGAGGAGACCGCGCCGCGGTGGCCGATCGGGACCGTCGCGTACAGCCCGCTGGCGTTCGGGTTCGTCCTCGCCGAGGTGGCGCGGCGCTGCAGCGGGACGCCGATCGACGAGCTGGTACGGCACAACGTGCTCGAACCGCTCGGCGTCGCGGACACGTACCTCGGCCTGCCCGCCGAGCTCTGGGGCCGGCACGTGCCGATCCGCGCGACCGGTCCGCTCGGGCCGTTCATCCAGTCCGTCGTGAACCGGCGCAGCACGCGTGAGGCCGTCGTACCGGCGGCCGGGATGTCGACGACCGCGCGGGACCTGGCCGCGTTCTACCAGGCGTTGCTGGAGGGCCGGCTGCTGCGGCCCGACTCGCTCGCGATCGCGGTCGAGCCCAGCAGCGAAGGCGAGTACGACCCGGTGGCGCGGGCACCGGTGCGGTGGTCGCAGGGGTTCCAGCTCGGCGGGCCGCGGTGGATGGAGGGCACGGTGTCGTCGCTCGGGTCACTGAGCAGCCCGCGGGCGTTCGGCCACAACGGCAGCAACTGCTGCATCGGCTGGGCCGACCCGGATCGCCGGATCACGTACGCGTACCTGACCAACCGGGTCGGCCGCCCACAGCCGGACCTCCTCCACCACGCGGCCGTCGCCGACAAGGTCCTCGAAGCCGCCGGTTAGCTGAAGACGGGGAGCGGCACCCGCCCGGTGATCACCTGGTCGACGATGCCGTACTCCTTGGCGCCCTCCGCGGTCAGCACGTGGTCGCGATCGGTGTCGTGCCGCAGCTGCTCGATCGACTGCCCGGTGTGCCGCGCGAGGATGTCCTCGACCTGGCCGCGGACCCGCACCACCTCGTCGGCCTGCAGGATCAGGTCCGGGATCGTGCCCCGACCGCTCGCGGCGGGCTGGTGCAGGACGATCCGGGCATGCGGCAGGACGGCGCGGCTGCCCGGTGTCCCGGCCGCCAGCAGGACCGCGCCGGCGGAGATCGCCTGCCCGACGCAGAACGTCGCGATCGGGGACTGGATGTACTGCATCGTGTCGTAGATCGCGAGCATCGCGGTCATGTCGCCGCCCTCGCAGTTGATGAAGATCTTGATCTCCTGCTCGGGCTTGTCCGCTTCCAGATGCAGGAGCTGGGCGATCAGCGCGTTCGCGACGCCGGCGTCGATCGCCGTGCCGAGGTAGATGATGCGCTCGGCGAGCAAATGCGAGTAGACGTCCATGATGCGCTCGCCGCGGGGGTGCTGGGCGATCACGTTCGGAATCGTATAGGTGCTCATGCGGCCGCCTTTCGGGGCATCACCTGGTCGAAGGAGTCGACGATGTGGTCGATGAAGCCGTACTCGCGGGCCTGGTCCGCGGTGTACCAGTGGTCGTGCCGCGCATCCTCGTGCACGGTCTCGAACGGCTGCCCGGTGTCCTCGGCGATCAGCCCGAGCACGGTGTCGCGGATGTGCCGCAGATCGTTGGCCTGGATCTCGATCTCGACCGCGGACCCGCCGATCCCGGCGGAGCCCTGGTGCATCAGGACCCGCGCGTGCCGCAGCGCGAAACGCTTGCCCGGCGTACCGGCCGACAACAGGAACTGCCCGGCGCTGCAGGCCAGCCCGATCGCCAGCGTCGACACGTCGCACGGCACCAGCCGCATCACGTCCCGGATCGCCAGCATCGACGGCACCGAGCCGCCGGGCGAGTGGATCCACAACGCGATGTCGGTGTCCGGGTCCTCGGCCGCCAGCGTCATGATCTGGCTGGCGAGCAGGGTCCCGTTGTCGTCGTCGAGCACACCGTCCAGTACGACGATCCGCTGCCCGAGCAACCGCTGCCGGGCGGACTCGTTGAACAGCGGCGGTTTCATGTCTTCTGCCATGTCCCCACACTGACCGGGTGGCCCCTGTCCGTCCCAGCTTTTCTGCTGACGGCAAGTCTGCCCAGAGCGAAGCCGGGGGTGTGGCAATGTCCTGCGGGTGAATCTGACAGAGGACCTGACCGAGCAGGAGCGGGCGCTGCTGGAACTGACGGCGACCCCGGCGGCGACGTTGCTCGGTGCGGTTTCGATGATCCTGCGGACGACGCTGTTCAGCGAGGACCCGGCGGCGTGGGTGGACATGTGGCAGGCGCGGCCCGATCTGGCCCGCATCGAGTGGATGGACGGCCCCGAACTCGCGGACGTCGTCGCGCACCTGGCCGCGAAGGACTACGAGGGCACGATCGAGGGCGTCCCGGGACTGCGGATCACGTCGTACGACGACCACAACGCGAAGATGCACTGGCTGGGCAGCGCCGCGCCGGTCGTCCTGCACCTCACCCGGCAGCTGTCCTAGAGAACGGCCGCCAACCGGTCCGCGAAGTCGGCCGGGAAGGTGTGCCCGAGCCCGGGGATCCGCTCGATCGTGAACCCGGTCAGCTGTTCGGCCGCGCCGTCCACCGTGTCCAGCAGGTCGTCCTCGGCGCCGATCCAGATCGTTGCTGGAGACAATGGCATCGCGCCGGCCGGCAGCTCACGGAGCGCCGGAGCCATCGCGAGCACACCGGCCACGGCCATGGGCCGGCAGGTCAGCGCCCAGTCGATGGCTGCCCGCCCACCAGCGGAGAATCCCGCCGCAACGACCGGCAAACCTGCGACCGCCTGCGCCTCGGCGAGGGCCGCCGCGATGTCTGCCGCCGCCTGGTCGCGGTCGGGCCAGGTGCGGTACATCGGGGACATGCGGCGTGACGACTGGACGCAGACGAGGGCGTAGCCGTGCTTCAGCACCCCACCCCAGTCCCTTCGAGCATGGGTCGCCGTCTGCCCGGCCCCGTGCAACGCCACCACCACCCCCACTGCCTGAGCCGGCAGGTCGATCACAGGGGGAGCCGGATCGTCGGTCACACGGGTCTCGGACACCCTGACCAGTTCCTGGAATTCGGGGCGGTCCTGCACCCCGGCCAGGTCGTCGTCCTCGGTGAGGATCGCCGGCCGCCACCAGGCGCCCGCCGTACTCGCGTCGAGCAGGAGCCGCAGCGCCCCGTCGGCGTCGCCGGAGGCCCCGAGCAGGCACGCCTTCAGGTGGGCGAGCTCGGCGGCCCATGCCTCCAGGCCGTCGCTGTTCGCGTCCACCAGGTCCGCGGCCGCGCGGTACTGCTGCTCGTAGTACATGACCTCGACCCGGTCCACGAGGTCGTCGTACCGCAGTTCAGAGGCATCCACGGGCCGATCCTGGCAGCTCCGGACGCGCGGTTCGAACCGGTTTTCGGTAACTGTCGGCGGGAGCGCCTAAGGTGTTGGGTGATGACTACGCTGTTCTCGCCTGATGAGCTCCCGGTGCCGCTGGAGGAGCCGAAGACGTCCCGGACCGACCCGGATGCGCTGCTCGACGGGCTGAACCCGCAGCAGCGCGCCGCCGTGGTGCACGCCGGCAAGCCGCTGCTGGTGGTGGCCGGTGCGGGGTCGGGCAAGACCCGGGTGCTGACCCGCCGGATCGCCTACCTGCTGGCGGCCCGCGACGCGCACCCCGGCTCGATCCTGGCGATCACGTTCACCAACAAGGCGGCCGCCGAGATGCGCGAGCGCGTCGTCGACCTGGTCGGGCCGCGGGCGAAGCTGATGTGGGTCTCGACGTTCCACTCGTCCTGTGTGCGGATCCTCCGCCGCGACATCAAGCGGTTCGGGATCAACTCGACGTTCTCGATCTACGACGACACCGACTCGCGCCGGCTGATGACGCTGGTCTGCCGCGAGCTCGACCTGGACGTCAAGCGCTACAACCCGCGCGCCGTGCTGAACTGGATCAGCGCCCAGAAGAACGAGCTGGTCGACCACGAGACGGCCGCGTCGAAGGCCGAGAACCACCTCGAGCAGACGTATGCCGAGTGCTACCGGATCTACCAGGAGCGCCTCGCCCAGGCGAACGCGCTCGACTTCGACGACCTGCTGATGACCACGGTCAACCTGCTGCAGGCCTTCCCCGAGGTCCGGGAGTACTACCGCCGCCGCTTCCGCCACGTGCTCGTCGACGAGTACCAGGACACCAACCACGCGCAGTACACGCTGATCCGTGAGCTCTGCGGCGAGGACGCGGCCGACTACAACGGTCCGACCGCCCCGCCCGCCGAGCTGATGGTGGTCGGCGACTCCGACCAGTCGATCTACGCGTTCCGCGGTGCGACGATCCGCAACATCCTCGCGTTCGAGGAGGACTTCGCCGGCGCCGAGACGATCCTGCTGGAGCAGAACTACCGCTCCACCCAGACCATCCTGACCGCGGCCAACGCGGTGATCGCGCGCAACGAGGGCCGCAAGGCGAAGAACCTCTGGTCCGACCAGGGGCAGGGCGAGCAGATCGCGGTGTACGTCGCGGACAACGAGCACGACGAGGCGCAGTTCGTCGCCGACGAGATCGACCGGCTGGCCGACGCCGACGGGGTGAAGCCGTCGGACGTCGCGGTCTTCTACCGGACCAACGCGCAGTCGCGGGTGTTCGAAGAGGTGTTCATCCGCACCGGCCATCCGTACAAGGTGGTCGGCGGCGTCCGGTTCTACGAGCGCAAGGAGGTCCGCGACGCGCTCGCGTACCTGCGGGTGCTGGTGAACCCGGAGGACACCGTCTCGCTGCGCCGAATCATGAACGAGCCCAAGCGCGGGATCGGCGACCGCGCCGAGGCCGCGATCGAGGCGCTCGCGCAGCGGGACCGGATCTCGTTCGCGCAGGCGATGCGCCGGGCCCAGGACGCACCGGCGATGGCGTCGCGGTCGGTGAACGCCGTGCAGGCCTTCGTCGACATCCTCGACGAGCTGACCGCGATGGTCGACTCGGGCGCGCCGCCGGACGACATCCTCGACGTCGCGCTGCACCGCTCGGGCTACTACGAGACCCTGCAGAAGTCGCCGGACCCGCAGGACGAGACCCGCCTGGAGAACCTGGACGAGTTCATCTCCGTGGCGCGCGAGTTCGTCGAGGAGCGGACCGCGGCCGGCGAGGCCGCCGACCTGCAGGCGTTCCTGGAGCGGGTCGCGCTGGTCGCCGACGCCGACCAGATCCCGGACGCGGCCGACGACGGCGGCGTGGTCACGCTGATGACGCTGCACACCGCGAAGGGCCTGGAGTTCCCGGTGGTGTTCCTGACCGGCATGGAGGACGGCGTCTTCCCGCACTCCCGGTCGCTGACCGACCTGAAGGAGCTCGAGGAGGAGCGCCGGCTGGCGTATGTCGGCATCACCCGGGCCCGGCAGCGACTGGCGATCTCCCGCGCCGCGGTGCGTTCGGCGTACGGCGCTCCGCAGCACAACCCGCCGTCGCGGTTCCTGGAGGAGATCCCGGCCGAGCTGCTCGACTGGCGCCGCGACGAGTCCGCGATCACCCGCTGGTCGGGGACCGGCACGAGCCGCGGCAGCGGAATCCCGAGCCGGTACGAGCCGGCCCGCAAGACCGCCTCCGACAAGCCGGTGATCAGCCTCAACCCGGGCGACCGGGTGGTGCACGACAGCTTCGGGATGGGCACCGTCGTGGTGGTCCGCGGCGAGGGTCAGCAGGCCCAGGCCGACATCGATTTCGGCTCCGAGGGCGTCAAACGCCTGCTCCTGCGCTACGCACCGGTGGAGAAGATCTAGTCAACTTCTTGGACGGGTGCGTTGCATCTGACCCGGAGATTGAGACAATCAAGGATCTTCGGCCCACTCCCGGAAGTGCCCCGCTCATGTCCAAGTCGTCGGCCAGCAACCGCCGGATCATCCTGGCGGGGGCGAATCCTGGGCTGCGACTGTTCGACGAGAAGGGCAAGGTCACGGCGTACGCGTCGATCTGGCTGGTCGACTGGTCGATCCGCGGCTCCGGTACGGCGGTGGTGCTGTGGTTCGACGGGATCGTCCGGGTGGTGTCCGAGGACCCCGATCTGGCCGCCTGGCTGGAGTCGTACTTCGTCCGCTCGTTCCTCGAGGTCCAGGGCCTGCCGTGGCACGAGCCGGCCGTCGAGCGGGACCTGGTCCAGGTCTCGATGAACCTCGCCGACGGGTTGAGCGCCAAGGCCGCGGACATCCAGATCGAGATGAGCGGCGTCCTCGACCGCCGGCTGTTCGCGACCGACAACTTCCAGCTCGCCGACGGCAACCACAGCCTCAGCCTGGTGATCGCCCCGGTCCGCGCCGCCACGGTGTCGATCGGCGGCGCGTCGGTCCCGGGCTTCGTCCAGGTCGACGGCTCACCGGACAAACCGGGCTCGTCGGCGTTCCTGACCACCGCCGAGGTCTGGCAGCGCTGACCGTTCCCTGGCCGTCCCTTACGCTGTAAGCCCAGCGTCGGAAGGGAATCCAGGTGGCACAGGCGAACTCCGAGCCACGGGCGCCGCTGAGTCGCGAGCTGTTGCTCCGGGCCGCGGTCGCGATCGCCGACGCCGACGGGCTCGAGGCGGTCACGATGCGCCGCGTCGGCGAGGCGGTCGGCGCCGAGGCGATGTCGCTCTACCACCACGTCGCGAACAAGGGTGATCTGCTCGACGGTCTGGTCGACCTGGTGATGGCCGAGATCGACGAGCGCGTCGAACGGACCGCCGTACCGGGCGACACCTGGCAGCAGGCGATGCGGCGCCGGATCCTGTCGGCGCGCGAAGTGATGCTGCAGCACCCGTGGGCGCCGCGACTGTTCGAGACGCGGCCCACCATGAGCCTCGCGGTGGTCCGGTATCACGACCGGTTGGTCGGGTTGATGCGCGCCGGCGGATTCTCGTACGACCTCGCCCACCACGCGCTGCATGCCTTGGGCAGCAGGGCTCTCGGGTTCTCCCAGGAACTGTTCGATCCGGCCGCGAGCGCCGGCCCGGCGTCCGAGCGGATGCTCCGGGAGTTGGCCGACCAGGTCCCGCACCTGACCGGGATGCTGGCCGAGATCGCGCACGACGACCCGGTCGGGACGATCGGCTGGTGCGACGACCAGGCCGAGTTCGAGTTCGCCCTCGACCTGCTGCTCGACGGTCTCGACCGCCGGCGCTGACCGCGCCAGGCCCCTTGACGTCCCTTACGGCGTAAGGCAACCTTACGCCGTAAGGAGCCTTACGTTGTAAGGGGGATGGGATGAAGGCCGTCGTTCAGCACGAGTACGGAGCGCCCGACGTTCTGGCGTTCGCCGACGTCGACAAGCCCGAGCCGGCCGCCGGCGAGGTCCTGGTGCGGGTGCACGCCGCGTCGGTGAACGCGCGCGACTGGCACGTGCTCCGCGGCGATCCGTACATCGCCCGCCCGTCCGCCGATCTCGGCCTGCGGCGGCCGAACGTCGCGATTCGCGGCACGGACTTCGCCGGGCACGTGGAAGCGGTCGGCCCGGGAGTCACCGACGTACAGGTGGGCGCCGAGGTGTACGGCGAGGCGCCGCGGGCGTTCGCGGAGTACGTCGCCGTGCCGCAGGACCGGGTCGCGGCGAAACCGGCCGGCCTCGGCTTCGAGGAGGCGGCCGCGCTGCCGCTCGCGGCGAACACCGCGTTGACGTGTCTCCGCGACGCCGCGAAGGTCCGGCCGGCGCAGCACGTGCTGATCAACGGCGCGGCCGGTGGTGTCGGCACGTTCGCGGTGCAGATCGCCAAGGTCCTCGGTGCGACGGTCACGGCGGTCTGCAGCACTCGGAACGTCGACCTGCTCAGCTCGCTCGGCGCCGACGACGTCGTCGACTACTCGACGTCGGACTTCAGCCGTCGGGATCGGCGGTACGACGTGATCCTCGACCTGGTCGGCAACAGGTCGCTGACCGCCCTACGGCGCGCACTCGTCTGCCGCGGGGTACTCGTCCTGTCCGGTGGCGGGCTGTACGGCGGCGGTAGCGTGTTCGGTCCGCTCGGGCTGATGATCCGCGGGCAACTGTCGAGGCCGTTCGTGCCGCAGCGGGTCGTGATGTTCAACGCCGTTCCCAGCAAGGCCAACCTGACGACGCTGCGGGAGTACGCCGACGCCGGGCAACTCACCCCGGTCATCGACCGGACCTTCCCGCTCTCCGCCGCTGCCGAAGCGATCCGCTACGTCGAAACCGGCCACACCCGCGGCAAGGTCGTGATCACGGTCTGAGCGCCCACCAGTTCTCCATCCGCTCCACGGCCCGCTGGTCGCCGTCGAGCACCCGCTGCAGCCGGAACAGGTACGCCGCGATCCCCGCCGCGCCCTGCATCCATCCGACGCCCGGCGGCAGCAGCGGATCCTCGTTGCGGTGCTCGACGAACCGCCAGTACCCCTCCGGGTGCGCGTGGTCGAGCAGCGTGTCGCCCATCCGTACGGCGAAGTCCCGGTCCTGCTTCTCGCCGTCGCGCTGCCATGCGTCCAGGAACGCGTCGCCGACACCCGCCGTACCGCAGCAGCGGCCGTCGTTGTCCCAGAACCCCGGACGGAGCCGCTCGGGGATGCCGGAGTACCGCACACTGTCGAGGCACCGACGCCGCCAGGTCCGCGGTGTCTGGCCCGCGACCTGCTCGACGCCGGCGTGCTCGAGGGCGCTGAACGTCAACGCGGTCCCGGCGCCGCCGTGGCACCAGTTGAAGGTGAACTCGTCGCCGTGCCGCTCCGCCCACGGAATCACCCGCGGCACCCGGAACCCGCGCTCGTCGGTGATCCCGATCGTGACCAGGTGCTCGGCGCCGCGCCGCGCCGCGTCCACGAGCTCCGGGCGGCCGAGCTCGGTCCCGGCCAGCGCGAGCACCGCCGCGATCCCCGCGAGCCCGTGGGTGAAGTTCGGCATCTCGGTCGGCTCGTCGGTCCGGAACCGGCGGGACACGAACTGCCAGTCGAGCCCGGTCGGCAGCTCCTCCCGTTCGCCGAGCAGCAGGTCCGCGGCCCGGCCCGCGAGCGCCGAGGCGTCGTCACCGCGGCGGGTCGCCCACAGGGCCCCGAGCAGGATCGCGCCGGTTCCGAGCGTGACGTCGTTGCCGACCGCATCGGGCGCGTACCGCGGCTCGTCGAGGAAGGTCTCGTGCCAGCCGTTGCCGGTCGCAAGGGACTGCAGGCGTGCGAGCGCGGCGCCGGTGCCCGGCTCGTCGAGTGCGGTGAAGACCCCGATCGAGCTGACCAGCCCGTCGAAGAAGGTGGTCACCGTGGTCGTCGGAATCGTTGCGCGGACCCGGTCCGCGATGGCCGTCGCGAGGTCCTGCTCGGCCTGGGTCCACGCGCGGGTCAGCCGGATCTCGGCCAGCACGTGTGCGAGCCCGCCGACACCGCTGTGCATGCCATCGGGGTACCTGTCGGGGGTGTCGCTGCCGCCGAAATCAGGGATCCACGGGCCCTTGTCGTCCCACCGGACCTGGCTCAGTGTCCAGGACCAGGCCTGTTCGGCCACCTCGCCGTACGTCATGGCTGGGCGTTGCGGAGCCGGATGCCGCTGAACTCGAGAGAGCTGGTGACGACCGCGGCGTCCTCGGGAGTGGTGTTCGGCCCGACCCAGGCCATCGCGCGCGGGCACTGCCGCGGGAACCAGTAGTCGGGGGCCCGGTCGTGGCCGACGGCCCAGACGTACGGGGTGATCTTGTCGCCGGTCCTGGCGACGTAAGGCCGGAAGATCTCGATCGTCGGATCCTCGGAGAAATGCAGAACCTCACCAACTGCCGGACGCATGCCGGCAGCTTAGTCAAGGAGTCGTTACGGGTTCAGGCCACAGTGGTTGCGCAGCCACGGCATCGGGTTGATCGGCTCGCCGCCGTCCGGCCGGACCTCGAAGTGCAGGTGCGGGCCGGTGGTGTTGCCGGTCATGCCGACCCGGCCGACCTCGTCGCCGGCGTACACGGTCTCGCCGACCTCGACGCTGAACTTCGACATGTGGTTGTACCAGGTGACGGTGCCGTCCTCGTGCCGGACCTGGACCTGACGGCCGTACGGACCGGCCCAGTCGGCGAAGATCACCACGCCCTTCATCACGGACCCGATCCGGGTGCCGATCGGGGCGGCGAAGTCGGTGCCGGTGTGGTTGCGGGCCCAGCGGCTGCCGCCCTGCCCGAACGTCGCGGTGATGTGGTAGCCGGAGATCATCATCTCGCAGCGGGTGGCCGACTCGCGGAGCTTCTGCTCGGCAGCCTCGGTCTTTGCCTTCGCGGCGGCCAGTGCGCTCGCCCGCTTGGCGGTCAGGGCCTGGGTGGCGCTGAGCTTCACCGCCCGGGCCTGCGCCAGCTTCGCCGCGGCGGACTGCTTCTTGGTGGTGGTCGTGTCGGCCAGCTGGACCCGGGAGGAGTCACGGGTGGCGAGCTGGCGCGCCTGGATGCGGGCCGTGGTGATACCGGACAGCTGCTGACCACTGTCCAGGCTGAGCGCGGCGAGGTTCACCGCGGAGTTCGCCTGGGTCGGCGACGCCAGTGAGCTGTGACTGAAGCCGACAGCTCCGGCTGCCGCGGCGAGCGCGGCGGTCAATCCGACGATCTGGCTACTGCTGGGGGTATTACGCCTGGCAACGCGATGTTTTGCACTCTGACGTCCTGCGCCGGGCTTGCGCGCAGCATTGCCGGGCGTGACGCGGTCGCCCGCGGCACGGTGCTGGGACACAACGTGGCCTTTCGGTCACAGGGGAGGGGCTTGGAGCTTGTCCTGCAGCCGCCTGGAGGGTTTATTCCCCGGGAGGACTCACAGACCATAACGGAAGGGTCACGGGGTGACAAACCCCGCCGCCCACTTTTCCGCGGCTCCTTCACGAAACTTTTGCATGAGCCGCTGCACGTGCATCCGGCGGAAGCGCCCAGGAAGCTTCCTGGTCAGGCAGTTTTGGGCTCTTCGTCCAGATGTGCCAGTACGCCGGTGATGCGATGCACGACCTCGCCGTGGAACGGCAAGGACAGGTGGCCCACGCCGTGCACCCGGACATTGCTCGCCGTCAGGTCAGGGTGACGGATCCGGGCCCTGCGCTGCGGCACGATCAGCTGGTCGACGTCGCTGTAGAACGCGACGAACCGGGTGTCGCAGTCCGGCGCCGGCTCGGCCAGTTCCGCCATCAGTTCGCTGTCCGGCCGGACCTGCTTGACCAGCGGCCACGGCAGCAGCTTGGCGGCGACGGTGCCCTGGTGCGGCGTGCCCAGCGTGACGCACGTGTGCACGCGCGCGTCGCCGCCCAGGCGCTGGACGTAGTACCGCGCGATCAGCCCGCCGAGGCTGTGCCCGACGACGTGGATCTGGTCCGACCCGGACGCTTCGCAGATCGCCTCGATCTCCCGCCCCATCCGCTCGGCGGTGCGGCGGATGTCCAGCGTGAGCGGTGAGTACGAGAACGTGTGGATGCGGCTGAACCCGCGACGGATCAGCTGCCGGCGCATCAGCGCGAAGATGGTGTGGTTGTCGATGATCCCGTGCGCCAGCAGGAGCGGCGTACCGGCGGCCCGGACGTCGCTGACGAGCAGGCCGCGCTGAGCCGGGCCGAGGCCGGCGAGGTTCAGTCGCGCGGGCAGTTCGGGGGCGCCGCGGACCAGGCCGAGCGGGTACATCGCCAGATGCGTGGTCAGCCAGCCGATCTCGACCGCCGCTCCCTGCAGCACGCTGGGCGAGAGGGCCGAGCGGGCGCCGTACGCGAGCCCGTCCAGCGCGCCGCGGACCTCGTCCTGCCAGGTGCTCATGGCGACTCCTCACCAAACCAGACCCCCCGGTGGTCCGATCTCTTCCAAGGTAACCGGTTCCCATCCTGCGTGTGGGGGAACACACGCCTCCGTGTCTTATCCGTGAGGAACACCAGCGGTTAGCCTGCCCCCATGCCTGCTACGAGTCCGTTGCGCGTCGTCGTCGCCAAGCCCGGTCTGGACGGTCACGACCGCGGTGCCAAGGTCGTCGCCCGCGCCCTGCGGGACGCCGGCATGGAGGTCATCTACACCGGTCTGCACCAGACGCCGGAACAGATCGTCGAGACGGCGATCGCCGAGGACGCCGACGCCATCGGGCTGTCGGTGCTGTCCGGCGCGCACATGACCCTGTTCAAGCGCGTCCGCGAGCTGCT
The DNA here is from genome assembly GCF_040610875.1 of Kribbella sp. NPDC003505. Taxonomy (NCBI): domain Bacteria; kingdom Bacillati; phylum Actinomycetota; class Actinomycetes; order Propionibacteriales; family Kribbellaceae; genus Kribbella; species Kribbella sp. NPDC003505. The sequence continues at coordinate 416,436 of NZ_JBEXNA010000006.1, forward strand.
CACCGAGCGGGACGCCGAGGACATCGTGGTGTTCGGCGGCGGCATCATCCCCGACGCCGACCTGCAGCCGCTGGCCGAACTCGGGGTGCACAAGATCTTCACCCCGGGCGCGACGACCACCGAAATCGTCGACTGGGTGCGCAGCAACGTCGGGGACGCCTCGGCGACCTCGGCCTGACCCCGCAGCCTGGTTCCGCATCACTCCGGAGCGTAATGACGACTGCCCGGAGTCGTTCTGAACAGTCATGCCCTGTTCAGTCAGGTTACTAATCGGTAATACCGAATCGTTAAGAAATACCCGGTTGTGCGGGCTTCCCAAACGCGGTCGCATACAGCCATGCGGCTGTCCGTTTCAGAGACCGTCCGGCCGGGTTGTGTGTGGCTCAGAACACATCGGCCCGTTCTCGGTTACTGTCCGGACAGGGCGGATCGCAGCGCGGTGGGGGACTGCGACCTGCTGACGCAGGACCCAAGCGATGTCCCATCGGGAGAGGGCAGGTAAACGATGAGGTTTGAACGATCACACGCACGCAGGACGGCTTTCGTGGCCGTCGCAAGCAGCTTCGCGCTGCTCGCCACCGCGTGTGGTAGTGGCGACGACGGAAGCAGCAGCGGCGGGGGCAGCAGCTCGGCCGGAGCGCTCGAGGGCCGGGGACCGATCACCTTCGCCACCGGCAAGGACACGTCCGGAAACCTGCAGAACCAGCTCAACGCCTGGAACTCTTCGCACCCGAACGAGAAGGTGGAGCTGAAGGAGCTGCCCGAGGACGCCGACGCACAGCGCCAGCAGATGGTGCAGAACGCGCAGGCGCAGTCCGACGCGTTCAGCGTGCTGAACATGGACGTCGTGTGGACGTCGGAGTTCGCCGCGAACCAGTGGATCACCCAGATCCCCGAGGACAAGGTGCCCGACCTGGGCAAGCTGATCCCGGCGACGGTGGAGACCGCGAAGTACCGGGACAAGCTGTACGGCGTGCCGGTCACCTCCGACGGCGGTCTGCTCTACTACCGCAAGGACCTGCTGACGAAGGCCGGTATTGCGGAGGCCCCGAAGACCTGGGACGAGATGCTCGCCGCGTGCCAGAAGGTGGCCGCGCTGCCCGAGGGCAAGGGCATGGGCTGCTATTCGGGGCAGTTCGAGAAGTACGAGGGCCTGACCGTCAACTTCTCCGAGGCCGTCAACTCGGCCGGCGGCGAGGTCGTCGGCAAGGACGGCAAGCCGAACGTCAACACCCCCGAGGCCAAGGCCGGCCTCGACGAGCTGGTGAACGGCTTCAAGACCGGCGCCATCCCGAAGGCCGCGATCACCTACAAGGAGGAGGAGAGCCGCCGCGCCTTCCAGGACGGCAAGCTGCTCTTCCTGCGCAACTGGCCGTACGTCTACTCGCTGGCGAACAAGACCGACGGCTCGTCGAAGATCGCCGGTAAGTTCGCGGTCGCGCCGCTGCCGGGCAAGTCCGGCGCCGGTGTCTCCTCGCTCGGTGGTCACGACTACGCGATCAGCTCGTTCGCGAAGAACAAGGCCACCGCGATCGACTTCATCAACTTCATGGCGAGCGAGGAGCGTCAGAAGGCGAACATCGAGAAGACGTCGCAGGCGCCGACCTGGCAGTCGCTGTACGACGACGCCGCGCTGAACAAGCAGTTCCCGTACCTGGCGCCGCTGAAGGCGTCGATCCTCGGTGCGCAGCCGCGCCCGCGGGTGGTCAAGTACGGCGACGTCACGGCCGCGATCCAGCAGGCCGCGTACGACGCGCTGAACGGCAAGATGACGTCGGACCAGGCGTTGTCCGGGCTGCAGACCAAGCTCGAATCGCTCATCACGCAATGACCGTCGTGCCGGGGCCGGTGTGTGGGGAGGTTGTGACCACGCACCGGCCCCGGCCAGTCCCTGCCCCGGCTCCGGCCGGGAAGCAAAGGAGGCACAGGTGACTGCAAGTACGCCGGTCGCGGAACGGCCGGTCAAGGAGCCGAAGCGCCAGCAACGGTTCGACGAGGGCACCGGCCGGCTGGCCGCGACACTGCTCTCCCCGACGCTGCTCGTCCTGGGCGTCGTCGTGTTGTTCCCGATCATGGCCGCGCTGCGGGACTCGCTCTACCAGAGCGGTCAGCGGCTCGACGAGAACGGGTTCATCGTCAAGGGCTCGACGTTCGTCGGGCTCGACAACTACACCGCCATCTTCAAGGGCGAGACCGGCGACCGGTTCTGGAACGCGTTCTACAACACGTCGTTCTTCACCGTGGTCTGCGTGATCCTCGAGACCGCCCTCGGTGTCGCGATGGCGCTGATCATGCACAAGGCCTTCAAGGGCCGCGGCATCGTCCGGGCCAGCATCCTGGTCCCGTGGGCGATCCCGACCGTCATCTCGGCGCTGCTGTGGAAGTGGATCTTCCAGGCCGACGGCATCGCCAACGCGGTGATCGGCACCCAGGTGCTGTGGTCGACCGAGGGCTGGCAGTCGAAGCTGTCGGTCGTCATCGCCGACACCTGGAAGACCGCACCGTTCATCGGCCTCCTGGTCCTGGCCGGGCTGCAGACCATCCCGGCCGAGGTCTACGAGGCCGCGAAGGTCGACGGAGCCAACGCCTGGAAGACCTTCACCCGGATCACGCTGCCGCTGGTGAAGCCGGCGCTGCTGGTGGCGGTGCTGTTCCGGATCCTCGACACGCTGCGGATCTTCGACCTGCCGTTCGTGCTCGTCGGTGCGCACAAGAACTCGGTCGAGACACTGTCGATGCTGGCCTACGACGAGGCCTTCAACACCAGATTCGGTCCGGCGGCCGCCTATGCGACGGTGCTGTTCATCTACGTCGCGGTCGTCGCCTATCTGTTCGTGAAGATCCTCGGCGCCGATGTCATCGGCGAAGCCAGAGCCAAGAAGCGCGGCGGTGGACGCCGGAAGAAGAACGGCAACGCGGATACGGCAGCCGCGCGGGCCGTCGTCGCCGCTGGCGCCGGTCCGGGTACTGGAGGGAACGTCTGATGGCTACCGCAACCGCACAGCCCCGGGCCGACGCGGCTCAGGTCCGGGCCGCCGAGTCCGGCTGGGTCAAGCGCTGGCTGCCGCTGCTCGGCGTCGCGCTGATCGTGATCTACTGCCTGGCGCCGTTCTACTGGATGGTCGTCTCGGCGTTCCGCCGGCCGGCCGACCAGTTCTCGAACGCGCTGATCCCGTCGCCGTTCTCGATCCAGAACTTCAAGGACGTGTTCAGCGGCAACAACGGGTTCCCCCGTGGTCTGCTGAACAGCCTGATCGTGGCCGGCTCGGTGACGATCCTGACGCTGGTGATCGGCATGATCGCCGCGTACACGCTGGCTCGGCTCGACTTCCGGGGCAAGAACCTCGTGCTGGCGATCATCATCACCACGTCGATGTTCCCGGGCATCTCGCTGGTGGTGCCGCTGCTGAAGCTGTTCGTCGACATCAAGTGGATCAACACCTACCAGGCGATGATCGTGCCGAGCCTGTCGTTCGCACTGCCGCTGGCGGTGTGGAACCTGACCGCGTTCTTCCGGCAGATGCCGCAGGAACTCGAGCAGGCGGCGATGGTGGACGGCTGTACGCCGGCCCAGGCGTTCCGCAAGGTCATCATCCCGTTGGCGGCGCCCGGTGTGTTCACCACCGCGATCATCACGTTCATCGCGGCCTGGAACGAGTTCCTGATCGCGCTGAGCATGACCAACAAGAAGTCGATCCAGACGGCGAACGTGATCGTCTCGCAGTTCACCGGGACCACGGGCCGTGACCAACCGTTCGGCAGCCAGATGGCCGCCGGTGTGGTGGTCACGATCCCGCTCGTGATCGCCGTCCTGCTGTTCCAGCGCCGTATCGTCGCCGGCCTCACGGCAGGTGGCGTGAAGTGAGCTGGCGGGACCGGCGCGAACAGGATCGCCGGGACCGGGAAGAGCGTGACCGGCGGGACCGGGAGGACCGGGACCGCCGCGATCGCGAGGACCGGGACCGCCGGGACCGGGAAGACCGGGACCGCCGCGATCGCGAGCGCTACCGCTAGGTGACGACACAGAGGGCCGGGGCCGACCAAGGTCCCGGCCCGACGTGTGTTCACGGAATGGCGGCAGCTGAGGACGCAGCGCGTCGCATCATCCGCACAGGCGGATGTGCCGGCCGGTGCGGACTGCGACGATGCCCCAGGGGATCGACGGCGGAATCCGCCACGGCACACACCGGGCCGCCTGGGGGCGGTCGTCGCAATCAGGGGGCATCATGCGACGAACAGCATGGGTTCTGATCGGATTCGGAGTGCTGCTACTGATTCTGGCGGCAGCGCTGAGGTTCGTGGTCGCACCGGCCGCGACGAAGCTGCCGAGCGATACCGACACCACCACGACGTACAGCGGGAAGGGCACCGTGCTGAACGCCGCGGCCCTGCAGTCGGGTGACGTGGCCAACGCGCTCGCCCGGGACATCCCGGTCACTCTCGACCGCCATGTCTATGTCAGTGACTCCGACGGTGACACCGCCATCGTCCACGACGACGGGACCCTGAAGGCCGGCCCCTCGTCGTCACAGAGCAACCAGACGTACGCCGTCGACCGGACGACGATGACCGAGGCCGACCCGATCAACGGCGTCCAGGTCGAGCAGCACCGGGGCCTGACCGTGACTCTGCCGGTCGACCCGGAGCCGTCGTCCGACGTCTACACCTATTGGGACACCATGACCCGGAAGGCTGTTCCGGTCACCTACATCGGCACCGAGGACCGCGCGGGGCGCACGACGTACCACTACCGAGCGACCGCGTCCGGCCCGCTCGCGGACCCTGCGCTGCAGCAGCAGTTGCCGACCTCACTGCCGAGGACGCTGGCGCCCAGACTGCTCGCGCTGCTGCCGACGCAGACGCAGCAGCAGCTCGCTCCGCTGGTGGCCGCACTGCCGGCGCAGGTGCCGTTGGGCTACACCGCCACCAGCACGTACGACGTGTGGGCCGACGCCGATCTCGGCGCTCCGCTCGACACCAAGATCAACCGCTCCGTGGTCGCCAACGTGTTGCTCGGCAACAACGCGCTCCCGCTGCTCCCGGTCCTGGCGGTCGACGTGACCGAGAACCAGGCGTCGGTCGCGGACGCGGCGGCCAAGGCGGACGATGCTGCGCTCAAGCTCGACTGGATCCAGCTGTGGGGTCCGATCATCCTGCTGGTTCTCGGTCTCGCCCTGATCGTCGTCGGACTGCTGGTCGGCCGGCGGAAGCCGGAGCCGCCGGTGGCCGCACCGACCGGACGGGTCGATGCGGGGTCACCGGCAGCCACCTGACGGCGGCTTACTCCTCGAGCCAGACGCTGGTGTCGGGCGGTAGCCCGGCACCGGCCAGCGGCTCACTGCTGAGCAGAACCTTGCTGTGGGGCGGGAGCGGAACCGTGGTCTCGCCGAGATTCACCACGCACCGGAAGCCGGGATCGCGGGTGAACGAGAGGACGCCGCCGGGGGCGTCCTCGTCCCAGACCAGCCGGCCCTCGCCGAGCGCCGGGTGTTCGCGCCGGATCCGGAGCGCATCCTTGTAGAGGCTGAGATGGCTGCCGGGGTCGCCGGCCTGCGCCTCGGCGGTCAGGCCCGCCCAGTCGGCGGGTTGCGGGAGCCACGGCTGCCCGGAACCAGGGCCGAAACCGTACGGCGGCTCGGAGCCGGACCACGGGATCGGGACCCGGCAGCCGTCGCGGCCGCGGACCGTGTGTCCGGAGCGCTCCCAGGTCGGGTCGTCCAGCACTTCCTCGGGCAGGTCCTCGACCTCGGGCAGTCCGAGCTCGTCACCTTGGTAGATGTACGCGCCGCCGGGCAGCGCCAGCTCCAGCAGCGCGGCGGCTCGGGCCCGGCGCAGCCCGAGCGCGAGGTCGGTCGGTACGACGCCCGCACCCTCGAGCGCGTCCTTGTGGTCACGCCCGTACCGGGTGCGGTGCCGGATCGTGTCGTGGTTGCTCAGCACCCAGGTCGCGGGCGCACCGACCGCCCACAGGTTGTCGGTCGTGTGGTCGACGACCTCGCGCAGCTCCGCCGCGTCCCAGGCGGCGCGCAGGGCGTCGAAGTTGAACGCCGAGTGCAGCTCGTGCGGCCGCACGTACTGCGCCAGCCGCTCGGCCGGCGACAGCCACGCCTCCGCCACGAAGACCCGGGGGCCCTGCGGCGTATCGGCGTACTCGTCCGCGATCGCGCGCCAGCGCTGGTGGATCGTGTGGACGCCCGGCTGGTCGTAGAACGGGTGGCCGACGTACTTCTCATGCGTCGGGTCGCCGTTCTCCTCCAGCTCCACGTCCGGCATCGCGGGGTCCTTGGCCATCGAGTCGGCGACGTCGATCCGGAAGCCGTCGACGCCGCGGTCGAACCAGAACCGCAGGATCGCGTCGAACTCCTCGATCACCTTCGGGTGGTCCCAGTTCCAGTCCGGCTGCGAGATGTCGAACAGGTGCAGGTACCACTGGCCGTCGTCGATCTGCTGCCAGGCGCCGCCGCCGAACGCGGCCGGCCAGTTGGTCGGCGGTAGCCCGCCCTCCTTGCCGTCGCGGAACCAGAACAGGTCGCGCTCCGGGGAGCCCTTGCCGGCCGCCAGCGCGGCCTTGAACCACGGGTGCTCCCAGGAGCAGTGGTTCGGCACCAGGTCGATCAGGATCCGCAGGCCGAGCGCGTGCGCCTCGGCGATCAGCGCGTCGGCGTCCGCGAGGGTCCCGAAGTCCGGGTTGATGTCGCGGTAGTCGGCGACGTCGTACCCGCCGTCGAGCAGCGGCGACGGGTACCACGGGCTGATCCAGATCGCGTCGACGCCGAGATCGGCGAGGTACGGCAGCCGGGCCCGGATGCCGTTCACGTCGCCGGTCCCGTCACCGTCCGCATCGGAGAACGAGCGCGGGTACACCTGGTAGACGACGGCGCTACGCCACCAGTCGTCAGCTGGTCTGCTCTCAGGATCGGTCATGCCAACCAGCCTCGCACGACCGGCGGGAGGGCTGTGACAGTCGTCTCAGCCAGTACCCCGGCTGTCGCTGCCGGCCCGAGGGTGGCTAGTGTCAGGAATCCGTACAGGCGAGAGAGGGACCACACTCGTGGATCTGATGGAATTCCAGGCGAAGACGGTCTTCGCCAAGCACGGGGTGCGGACGACCGTGGGTGAGGTCGTCACGACTCCGGAGGAAGCGCGCGCGGCGGCCGAGAAGATCGGCGGCCGGGTGGTCGTGAAGGCCCAGGTCAAGACCGGTGGGCGCGGCAAGGCCGGCGGCGTCAAGCTGGCCTCGAGCCCGGACGAGGCCGAGGAGAAGGCCCGCGAGATCCTCGGGCTGGACATCAAGGGTCACGTCGTCAAGATCCTGAACATCGTCCCGGCCGCGGCGATCGGCGAGGAGTACTACTTCTCGTTCCTGATCGACCGGGCGAACCGCAACTACCTCTGCATCGCCTCCGCCGCCGGCGGTATGGAGATCGAGGAGGTCGCGCACACCAACCCGGACGCGGTCGCGCAGATCTCGATCGACCCGGCGACCGGTGTGGACGAGGCAAAGGCGCGGGAGATCGCGGAGGCCGCGAAGTACCCGGCCGACGTGATCGACGCCGTGGTCCCGGAGATCGTCAAGCTGTACGAGGTGTTCATCGGCGAGGACGCGTCGCTGGTCGAGGTGAACCCGCTGGTCAAGCTCGAGGACGGCAACGTCGAGGCGCTGGACGGCAAGGTCACGCTGGACGAGAACGCGGACTTCCGGCACCCGGAGCACGCCGAGTTCGAGGACGTCTCGGCGGCCGACCCGCTGGAGGCGGCGGCCAAGGCCAAGGGCCTGAACTACGTGAAGCTGGACGGCTCGGTCGGCATCATCGGCAACGGCGCGGGTCTGGTCATGTCGACCCTGGACGTGGTCGCGTACGCCGGTGAGGAGTTCGGCGGCCAGAAGCCCGCGAACTTCCTCGACATCGGCGGCGGCGCGTCGGCCGAGGTGATGGCGAACGGTCTGGAGATCATCATCTCCGACCCGCAGGTGGAGAGTGTGTTCGTGAACGTCTTCGGCGGCATCACCGCCTGTGACGCGGTCGCGAACGGCATCGTCCAGGCGTTCGAGCTGCTCGCGAGCCGCGGTGAGCACGTCACCAAGCCGCTGGTCGTGCGGCTGGACGGCAACAACGCCGAGGAGGGCCGCCGGATCCTCGACGAGGCCGGGCTGGCCGGTCTGGAGCGGGTCGACACGATGGACGGCGCCGCCAAGCGCGCCGCCGAGCTGGCTGCGAAGTAAGGGATCGCCGAACAATGTCTATCTTCCTGACCAAGGACAGCAAGGTCATCGTCCAGGGCATGACCGGCTCCGAGGGCACCAAGCACACCACCCGGATGCTCGCGTCCGGCACCAACATCGTCGGCGGCGTGAACCCGCGCAAGGCGGGGCAGAGCCAGGACTTCGACGGCAAGGCCGTCCCGGTGTTCGGCACGGTCGCCGACGCGGTGAAGGAGACCGGCGCGAACGTGTCGGTCATCTTCGTCCCGCCGAAGTTCACCAAGGACGCCGTCCTGGAGGCCGTCGAGGCCGAGGTGCCGCTGGTCGTGGTGATCACCGAGGGCGTGCCGGTGCACGACACGGCCGCGTTCTTCGCCGCCGCGCAGGCGTCCGGCAAGACCCGGATCATCGGCCCGAACTGCCCGGGCATCATCACCCCGGGCGAGTCGAACGCCGGCATCATCCCGGCCAGCATCGCCGGCCAGGGCCGGATCGGCCTGGTCTCCAAGTCGGGCACGCTGACCTACCAGATGATGTACGAGCTGCAGGACTTCGGGTTCTCGACCGCGATCGGGATCGGCGGCGACCCGATCATCGGGACGACGCACATCGACGCGCTGCAGGCGTTCCAGGACGACCCGGACACCGACGCGATCGTGATGATCGGCGAGATCGGCGGTGACGCCGAGGAGCGGGCGGCCGCGTTCATCAAGGAGAACGTGACCAAGCCGGTCGTCGGGTACGTCGCCGGCTTCACCGCGCCGGAGGGCAAGACGATGGGCCACGCGGGCGCGATCGTGTCCGGCTCGTCCGGCACCGCGGCCGCGAAGAAGGAGGCCCTCGAGGCCGTCGGCGTGAAGGTCGGCAAAACGCCGTCCGAGACCGCCAACCTGATGCGCGAGATCATGCAGGGCCTGAGCAAGTAGTTCCCAGGCTTACGGAGCGGGACCTGCCCAGCCGGGCGGGTCCCATTCCTATTTGTAGGCGGCGGAGCGGTCGACCGCGCGGATCAGCGTCTCGTTGAACGTCGCGTCGGTGAGGTCCAGGTTCTTCAGGACCGGGTACAGCAGGTAGACCGCCCGGTTCCCGGATCCGGCGATCCCGATCCGGTAGACGAACTTCTTGCCGTCGCCCGTGTCGTACGTCGCCTTCCAGCTCTTGCCGCTGACGGTGCTGGTCTTGACCGTGCCGGTCGACTCGACCTTGGCGTTCGAGACGTTCTTCTCGCAGGCGTCGACGTTCTTCTTGACCTGACTGACGAAGCTCGAGGCGGCGGCCGCAGTGGCGAACTTGGCGACCGTGTCGTCCATGCCGAACTCGGTCGGTACCTGCGCCTCCGGCGTCACATAGGTGACCGTGCCGTACTTCACCGGCTTGGTCTTCTTGAAGTCGATCTTCTCGCAGCCGGTGCCGGTGCCGGTGCTCGCGGTGGCGCTCACCCACGGCTTGTTGATCTCGTCCAGCAACGGCAGGTCGACCGACGCCATGAAGCCGGGGGTGTCGACGTTCGGCAGCAGGGCCGGTTTCGCCAGCGGTGCGCCGGTGCCGCAGCCGCCGGTCTGTGCGCAGATCTTCTTCGCCGCCACGTTCGCGGTCGCCAGCACCGCGTCCGGTCGCGGCGGGGTGGCGGCGACCGTGTCGTGCTCGACGACCATGGTCGCCTGCCCGGCCAGCGTGACCGCGACGGTCCGGTACTTCGTCTTCGAGCCGGGCAGTTGCGCGAAGACCGCGATCACGCCCTGCTCGCCGACGCCGGACGTCACGTAGCCCGCGGACAACCGGGTCTGCGGTGTCGTGCATTGGCTGAGCCAGTGCACGACCGTCGAGTACGTCTTGGCCGCGGTGGCCTTGTCGTTCGACACGTCGACGTACTGGACCGCGGTGTCCTTGGTGGCCGAGTTCTGCAGGGTGCGGACCCAGGTGCGCAGGCCGGACGGGTCCGCGAAGCGCTGCAACTGGCACGCGAACGCGGTGTCGGGCGCCGAGTCTCCGTCCGCGGTCTTGGTGACCGCCCAGGTGCCGGTCGCGCCGAGCGTCTTCGCGCCTACGGCGTCCAGCAGCGCCTTGTCGTCGGTCAGGACGTCGGAATTGGTCGGCTTGTCGTCCGACGGGCCGCTGCCGGCCTTCGGACCTGCCTTGTCGTCGCCGCCGAACGCGTTCAGCGCGGCGACACCGCCGCCGCCGACCAGCACCACGACCGCGACACCGGCAGCGATCGTCTGGTTCCGCTTGCGCGCCTTCTGGCGACGCGCTTCCCGGGCAGCGGCGCGACCGCCGCCGCGTGGTGCACGGTGGGAACCGGCCAAAGCTCGACCTCCTGACTGATTCCACCCGACAGTACCCGGTGAACCCCGGCGGGCCCCACTCCGCTACCACCAGGCGAACTCTCGTGGACCGAGCGTGAGCAAGCGGCCTGAAGTCTCCCACATCCGGCGTGTCAGGACGAGTGGTGTCCGCGGACGGGGAGACCATGGGAGTCAGATGACCGACATGCTGAGCCGCCCGGGCGCGCGGGACGGCGAAACGAGCGCTGCGCAGACGTCGGAGATCGCCGCCCGGACCAAACCCTTGGTCGTGTCGGCCGTGATCTCCGCCGGGGCGTGCCTGCTGACCGGTTTGCTGACCTGCGCCGCCGTTGCCGTGATCGGCTGGCTGGGGGCGACGTTCGGCGGCGCGTCCGGCGCGGTCCGGGCCGGTGCGTCGGCCTGGCTGGTCGCCCACAAGGCCGGGGTGACGATCGGCACCGGCCGGATCAGCATCGCGCCGCTCGGCCTGACCCTGTTCTTCGCCTGGTGCCTGTACCGCGGCGGCAAGTCGGCGGCCCGCTCCAGCGCGGCCGACCGCACCAAGGACCTGATCGCGCTGGGCGGCGCGTTCGCGCTCGTGTATGGGCTGGGCGCGCTCGTGATCGCGTTGCTCACGGCGGAGGGCTCGCTGAAGGTGTCGCCGTGGTCCGCCTTCCTGGGCGCGTTCTCGCTCGCGCTGGTGGCCGGGCTGGCGGGGATCGTGGTCGAGTCCGGAGCCGGCGAGGACCTCGCGGACGCCACACCGGCCGGCCTGCGGGACGTCGTACCGGCCGCGACGGCCGCCGTACTGACCGTGATCGCGCTGGCGTCCTTGCTGTACGGCGTCCTGCTCGCGATCCACTTCTCCCGGATCACCGGGATGCTCGAACTCCTCGACGCCGGCGTGATCGGCTCGGTCGTGCTGTTCGCGATCTGCCTGATGCTGGTGCCGAACATGGTGCTGTACGTCGTCGCGTTCCTCGCCGGGCCCGGGTTCCAGCTCGGGACCGGTACGACGATCGCCCCGACCGGCGTGGACGTGGGGAACCTGCCCGCGCTCCCGTTGCTGGCCGCGGTCCCTGCCGACGGCGCGACCCCGTCGTACCTGCTGGTGCTGACGGCGGTGGTGCCGCTGGTGGCCGGTGTGCTGGCAGGGCTGGTCGTCGTACGGCGTGGGCTCGTGGACCGGGACGCGTACGCGCTGGGCTGGGACGCGTTCGCGTTGCGCGGCGCGATGGCGGCGCTGGTCGCGGGGGTCGTCCTGTTCGCGCTGCTCGCGCTGTCGGGCGGGTCGGCCGGGCCCGGGCGGATGTCCGCGGTCGGGGTGCCGGCGGCGCTGCCGGCGGCCGGTGTGCTGGCCGCGGGGATGGCGATCGGGGCCGCGATCACGGCGGCGGTGGTCGCGTCCCGGCGTCCGCCCGGGCGACCGGATGACGAGGAGACCGACGCCGGGCGATAGGCTTCCGGCCGTGACTTCTGCTGTGGACCCCGGTCCGGCTGATCCGGCGCGAGCGCGCCTCGTCGTGCTCGTGTCGGGGTCGGGGTCGAACCTGCAGGCCCTGCTGGACGCCTCCGCCGACCCGGCGTACGGCGCCCAGGTCGTCGCTGTGGGCGCCGACCGGGACGGGATCGCCGGCCTCGACCGCGCCGCGGCCGCCGGGGTGCCGACCTTCGTCCACAAGGTGAAGGAGTACCCGTCGCGGCCCGACTGGGACCGCGCGCTGACCGCCTCGGTCGCGGCGTACCGGCCCGACCTGGTGGTCTCGGCCGGTTTCCTGAAGCTGGTCGGCGACGACTTCCTCGCCGCCTTCGGCGACCGGTACATCAACACCCACAACGCGCTGCTGCCGGCGTTCCCCGGGATCCACGGTCCCCGGGACGCGCTGGAGTACGGCGTGAAGGTCGCCGGGGCGACGCTGTTCTTCGTGGACGGCGGCGTCGACACCGGGCCGATCATCGCGCAGGTCGTGGTCCCCGTGGCCGACGACGACACCGAAGAATCCCTGACCGAGCGGATCAAGGAGGTCGAACGCCGCCAGTTGGTGGAGTGGGTCGGCCGGCTGGTCCGCGAGGGCTGGACCATCACCGGACGAAAGGTTCGACTGAAGTGAGCACCGACCGCAGGCCGATCCGCCGGGCGCTGATCAGCGTCTATGACAAAACCGGCCTGGAGGAGCTCGCTGGGGCGCTGCACGCCGCCGGTGTGCAGCTGGTGTCGACGGGTTCCACCGCGGCCCGGATCGCGGCCGCCGGCGTACCGGTGACCAAGGTCGAGGAGCTGACCGGGTTCCCCGAGTGCCTGGACGGGCGGGTCAAGACGCTGCACCCGCTCGTGCACGCGGGGCTGCTCGCCGATCTGCGCAAGCCCGACCACGTCGAGCAGCTGCAGGAGATGCGGGTCGAGCCGTTCGACCTGCTGGTCAGCAACCTGTACCCGTTCACCGAGACGGTCGCGTCCGGCGCGTCGGTCGACGAGTGCATCGAGCAGATCGACATCGGCGGTCCGTCGATGGTCCGCGGTGCGGCGAAGAACCACGCGAACGTCGCTGTGGTGACCTCGTCTTCGCAGTACTCGTCGTTGCTCGCCGCCTTGAGCGAGGGCGGCTTCTCGCTCGAGGAGCGGCAGCGGCTCGCGGCGGCGGCGTTCGTACACACCGCGGAGTACGACATCGCGGTCGCGTCCTGGATGGGCAACGTGCTCACCGACTCCAGCGAGGGCTCCGGCTTCCCGGCGTGGGTCGGCGCCTCGTGGGACAAGTCGGCTGTGCTGCGGTACGGCGAGAACCCGCACCAGCCGGCCGCGCTGTACCTGAACGGGCGGGGCGGGCTGGCCGCGGCGGAGCAGCTGCACGGCAAGGAGATGTCGTACAACAACTACGTCGACGCCGACGCGGCCCGCCGTACCGCCTACGACTTCAGCGAGCCGGCCGTCGCGATCATCAAGCACGCGAACCCGTGCGGGATCGCCGTCGGCAAGGACATCGCCGAGGCCCACCGGCGCGCGCACGAGTGCGACCCGGTCTCGGCGTACGGCGGCGTGATCGCGACCAACCGCCCGGTCACGGTGGACCTGGCCAAGCAGGTCGCGGAGATCTTCACCGAGGTGCTCGTGGCGCCTGCCTTCGAGGACGGCGCCGCCGAGATCCTGCAGGCGAAGAAGAACATCCGGCTGCTCGTCGCGCCGGAGGTCTCCGCCGACGAGACGGTCGAGCTGCGCGCGATCAGCGGCGGCCTGCTGCTGCAGCACCGCGACCGCTTCCAGGCCCCCGGTGACGACCCGTCGTCCTGGACGCTCGCCGCCGGCTCGCCTGCCTCACCCGAGGTCCTGGCCGACCTGGCCTTCGCGTGGAAGGCCTGCCGCGCCGTCAAGTCCAACGCGATCCTCCTCGCCGCCGACGGCGCCTCGGTGGGCGTAGGCATGGGCCAGGTCAACCGCGTCGACTCCTGCCGCCTCGCCGTCTCTCGCGCCGGCGACCGCGCAACCGGCTCGGTCGCCGCCTCCGACGCCTTCTTCCCCTTCCCCGACGGCCTCGAGGTCCTCATCGAAGGCGGCGTCAAGGCCGTCGTCCAGCCCGGCGGCTCCATCCGCGACGAAGCCGCCATCGAAACCGCCACCAAGGCCGGCATCACCATGTACTTCACCGGCACCCGCCACTTCTTCCACTGACCATCCACCCCCGGCCCCCGCCGCGCAGTAGGTTGTGCGCATGCGGAGGCTGGGGGCTTTGGCGGTCGCAGTGCTGCTGCTCGGGGGTTGCGGGAGTGAGGCGGCACCGCAAAGTGAGCGGACGCCGTCCGTGTCGTTGGGGCTCAAGGCGATCGAGCCGACCCCGGCACCAGGAGAGCTGAGGACACCGGGCGCCACGACACCGGTGCCCTATCCGACCAAGCGGTTGCCGTCACGGCCCGAGCTGCCGAAGGCGGCGTACCAGCGGATCACCGTGACGCGTCTGAAGGCGCCGAACGATGCTCTGCGCGCACCTCGTCCGGGGTACGCGCAGGTGATCTTCGCCTGCTCGTACGAGGAGTGGAGCTGGCAGTACGAGTACGACGTACAGACCAACTACAACCCGCCGGGCCGGCACTGGGCCGGCGACGACCGTGGTGATCAGTTGAATCCGCCGGCGAACAGTGAGGTCGGCCGCGCGCTCGGTTCGTCGGCGGATCCGTTGTCGGACGACTGGATGGCCAGGTCATACACCGAGGACTCGTGGCCGGAGCGGCAGCTCGTCACGGCATACGAGGTCAAGCGGGCCAATCTCACCCGCGCGAAGGTGCTTGCCGCGCGAAACGCGTACGCCAAGGGATGCTCGGTGAAGTACATCCCGCCACTTCTCGACGCCGTGCGGGTCAGTGTGTATGCGCCTTGGGCGTGGACGATCTGAAGGTGCGGCGGTAGCTGACCTGGTGCCCGTTGTCGCGGGTTGTGTCGGTGAGGGTCCAGCCGTTCTTGGTGTAGAAGTTCTGGGCTTGGGGGTAGTTGGCGAGGGTCCAGAGGATTGCCTCGTCGTACTGGGCGCCCAGTTCTTCGACGGCTTTGTGCAGGAGAGCTGTGCCGACGCCTTGGCGCCAGTACGGTACGTCGACGGTGATCGTGTCGAGTTCGCCCAGTTCGGGGTCGATCGGGTCGCGGCTCGGGCCGATGCCGACGAAGCCGGCCATCACCCCGTCGATCTCGGCGACCCACCAGTCGCCGTCGGCAAGCGTCTCCGACCAGCGCGCGACCCGGGCGTCGTCCAGCACTGCCGTCGGCATCAGATCGCCGAACCCCGCGTTCCACGCGTCGACGTACATCCGGGCGATCTCGGGCGCGTCTCCATCACCAGCAGAACGGATCGTCAGCATCCGTCAGATTATTCAGATGACGACGACGCTCTGCACACGTTATTGGTTTCAACCGAGGACGAGGCGTTCGTCGCCGAAGTCGGCGATCACCTCGAGCTTCCCGCCGAGCGCTTCGACGTACCGTCGGATGGTGCTCAGCTCGGAGCGAGCCAGCTCACCGCGCTCGATCTTGGACACCGCGGTCTGCGTGATGTGCAGCCTGTCGGCCAGGTCGGTCTGGGTGAGTCCGTGCTGCTGACGTACGTCGGCGAGCCGGTGCGCCCGCACCTCCGCCAGCACCTCGTCCTTGTAGGCCGCGAGCTCGGCTTCGTCCTGCGGGGTCTTGACGAACTCACCCCGCACCTCGTCGTGCGTTCTGTACTTCATCGCTCCTCCTCCCTCCGAATCAGGAATCGGGTCGAACGCGAAGAGCACGCGGATGGCTCCGCTTCGGAGCTCCTTCATGCTCGGGTGGCGTGATGCCTTGATCGTTTCCACCACCGGCCTGCCGAGACCTGGGCCCTGTTCGGTCTCAGTTCGGGATGATCAGGCCGAGGACGGCGATGGCGGTGGCGGTCAGGATCAGGAAGCCGGTGTCGAACATGCGGCTGCGGATCTGCAGGAGGCCGGCCGCGGTGTCGGAGAGGGTGGCTCGCAGGACGGCGGCCAGGCCTACGGCACCGGCGAAGACGAGCACGCCGTTGCGCCAGTCGTAGAACCAGAGCACGACCAGGCCGGTGAGGGCGACCAGGAGCGTCAACGCCAGCGGCCACTGGCTGCGGCGTTGGGCCTCGCCCGCCATCAGCACGCCGTCCCCGTCTCGGCGCTCCGCCGTACGCCGGCGGTCACTGCGCCAGGCTCGCTTCGGCGGCCTCGACGACGTTGGTGAGGAGCATCGCGCGGGTCATCGGGCCGATACCGCCGGGCATCGGCGCGATCCACGCGGCCTGCTCGCGGGCGGCGTCCTCGATGTCACCGACGATCTTGCCCTCGGCGTTGCGGCTGGTGCCGACGTCGAGGAGGACGGCGCCGGGCTTCACCATGTCCGCCGTGATCAGGCCGGCCGAACCGGCGGCGGCGATCACGATGTCGCCGGTCCGGACGACGGCGGCGAGGTCCTTCGTGCCGGTGTGGCACTGGGTGACGGTCGCGTTCTCGCTGCGCCGGGTGAACAGCAGCCCCATCGGCCGGCCCGCGGTCACGCCGCGGCCGACGACGACCACGTGCGCGCCGGCGATCGGTACGTCGTACCGCCGGAGGATCTCCACGCAGCCCTTCGGGGTGCACGGCAGCGGGCCGTCCTGGCCGAGGACGAGTTTGCCCAGGCTGACCGGGTGCAGGCCGTCGGCGTCCTTGGCGGGGTCGATCAGCCCGAGGATCGTGTTCGTGTCGACGTGCTTGGGGAGCGGGAGCTGGACGATGAAGCCGGTGCAGTCCGGGTTCTCGTTGAGCTCCTGGACCTTGGCGGCGATCTCGTCCTGGGTCGCGGTCGCCGGCAGCTCGACCTGGATCGAGGCGATCCCGACCGCCGCGCAGTCGCGGTGCTTACCCGCCACATACGCCCGGCTGCCCGGGTCGTCACCGACCAGGATCGTGCCGAGCCCAGGCACCACACCCTGCTCGGCAAGCTTCGCGACCCGGACCTTCAACTCGTCCTTGATCGCCGCCGCCGTCGCCTTACCGTCCAGAATCTGCGCCGTCACGACTCCAGAGTCTGCCACGCGCGCGGGCCCGAGTCGCATTCGGCTCGGCCGCTCTCGGGTGAGCGGACGTGCGCCACTCACCAAGCGCGCCGCGGGCGCGTGCGCGCGGCGTGAGGTTGGTCGGACGAGTGGCCTCTCGGGAGGTTGGTGAGTGATGGAGGTCCGCATCCGGCGCTGCGTGCCGGCCAGTTCCGCGGCGGCGTAGCCGGGGAATGCGGGCGCTCTTGCTCCGGTTCGAGGAGATAGTTTATTCTTGAACTACCGACCAGCGAGGAGCACATCATGCCCGCCGTGACCGTCAGCGACATCACCGTCCTGCCCCGCATCAGCGAGCAGGACCCGGCCGTGGTGCGGGAGCGTGCCGTGAAGTCGGTGACGTCCGCGCCGAGCGGCTACGAAGGCGAGGGCTTCCCGGTGCGGCGCGCGTTCGCGGGCGTCGACCTGCGCGATCTGGACCCGTTCATCCACATGGACCAGATGGGCGAGGTCGAGTACGCGCCGGGTGAGCCGAAGGGCACCCCGTGGCATCCGCACCGCGGCTTCGAGACCGTCACGTACATGCTCGACGGCATCATGGAGCACCAGGACTCCACCGGCGGTGGCGGCGTGATCTCCAACGGGGACACGCAGTGGATGACCGCAGGCAGCGGCCTGCTGCACATCGAGACGCCGCCGGAACACCTCGTGGTGAGCGGTGGCCTGTTCCACGGCATCCAGCTCTGGGTGAACCTGCCCAAGGCGCTCAAGTGGGCGCCGCCGCGCTACCAGGACATCCGCGGCGGCGACTCCGCTCTGCTCTCCACTCCCGACGGCGGCTCACTGATCCGCGTGATCGCCGGCACGGTCGACGGCCACAACGGCCCCGGTTCGACCCACACGCCGATCACGCTCGTCCATGCCACGGTCAGCCCTGGTGCGGAAATGGTGCTGCCGTGGCAGCCGGACTACAACGCTCTCGTCTACGTCCTGGCCGGCCAAGGCACGGTCGGCGCCGACCGCCGCCCGATCCGCAAGGGCCAGTTGGCCGTCTTCGGCCCCGGCGACACCATCCGTACGGCGGCGAGCACGTCGCAGCCGCAGGCGGAGCCGAACCTCGACGTCCTGGTGATCGGCGGCCGCCCGATCCGCGAGCCGATCGCGATGGCCGGACCGTTCGTGATGAACACCCGCGCCGAGGTCATCCAGGCCTTCGAGGACTTCCAGGCCGGCAAGCTCGGCACCATCCCCGCGGTCCACGGCGCCCCGACCGAACTGCGCAGCACCGACTGACCCGCAGCTCCGACTAACCCTCGGGGTAGAACAAGAACAGCGTGCAGCCCTTCGCGGACTGCGGAACGTGCGACGACCCGGCCGGGGCGTGGATGAACGAACCGGCCGGGTAGTCGTGGGCGCCGTCGTTGAAGACGCCGTCGACGACGAACACTTCCTCGGGTCCGGGATCGTGGACGTCGATGCCTTCCCAGCGTGAGCCCGGGGCCATCTGCAGGACGAACGCCTTCGCGACCGCCCCGGACCAGAGCGGGCGCAGTCTGATGCCCGGAAAGAGTTCGCGGACCGGTGCGTCGTCGACGGACGCCCATTCGTAGTTCTCCATGCGTCTGATCCAACAGGTGTCCACAGCTTTGTCCCCAGTGTCTGGATAGTCTTGGTGCGGTACTTTTCTGCCATGCACCGGGTTGTCGCGCTGGTGACCGCGCCGCAGGCGAGTTTCGAGCTGGGCTCCGCCGCCGCAGTCTTCCGCGACGCGCCGTACCGGTTCGGTGTCTGTACCGAGCAGCCGGGAAACGTCCGCACCACCGAGGGTTTCGACATGGTCGTCACGTCCGGGCTGCGCGCGCTCGACCGGGCAGACACGATCGTGGTGCCGGGGTGGTTGCCGATCAACCGCGAGCCGACCCCGACCGTCGTCCGCGCACTCACCCGGGCCCATCGACGCGGCGCTCGGCTCGTCAGTATCTGCTCAGGTGCCTATCTGCTCGCCGCGGCCGGGTTGCTCGACGGGCGCCGGGCGGCCACGCATTGGCGGTACGCCGAGGAGCTGCAGCGCAGGTTCCCGGCGGTCAAGGTCGATCCGGACGTGCTGTACATCGACCACGGTGACGTGGCGACGAGTGGCGGGTCGGGGACCGGGATCGATCTGTGCCTGCACCTGGTGCGGAGTGATCAGGGCGCAGGGTATGCGGCGCGGGTCGCGGGGCGGATGGTGATGCCGCCGCATCGCGAAGGTGGTCAGGCGCAGTACCGCTCCGAGAGCCCGGGAAGCGCGGGAGGCTCAACTGACGGGGTGGGTGCCCTGCTGGCGTGGGCGGTGGAGCGGCTGGGGGAGCCCGTCACGGTCGACGATCTGGCGCGCCGCGGGAACGTGTCGGCGCGGACGTTGGCACGCCGGTTCGAGCAGCAGGTAGGCATGGCTCCGGGGCAGTGGCTGCTGGCGCAGAGGATCGCCAGGACACGAGTTCTGCTGGAGGAAACGGACCTTTCCGTCGAGGCCATCGCGCTCCGGGTCGGTCTTTCGTCGGCGACCAATCTGCGCCGCAGGTTCCGCGCCGCGCTGCACACCACCCCGAGCGCCTACCGGCGGGCCTATCGGGGCACGTAGTCGCCGGTGTCGTCGAGCGTGATGTAGTGCTCGATACGCGGGTCGTCCGGGTCCCCGCCGTACAGCTCGACGAAGCGCCGGGCGGCGGGCAGGCCGCCGTACTGCGGGTTGAGGCCGCCGCGGAGGCTCTTGAACATCAGCGCGAGATCCAGGTAGCGGTCGCCGACGCCGAGCCGACTGAGGTCGAGGAGGCCGGCGAAGCGGAGCGTTGCCGGGTCGATGAAGACGTTCGGCGCCGCGTAGTCCCCGTGCGTCACCGCGGAACCCGCACCAGGGAAGGGCGACGGGAACGGGCAGCCCGTCAGCTCGTCGAGGGCGCGAAGACCCGCGGCCAGAGCGGCCAGGACCGCGGGACGGTCCGCCGCAGGCCAGTCCTGCGAGGCGTCCCGGCCGGCGAGCTCCGTGGTCAGGAGCCAGTTGTGGCCTCGGTCAACGACGCGCGGGCAGGGAAACCCCGTCGAGGCCAGCCAGGACAACCGGTCAGCCTCGAGGTCCAGACCGGCTCCGGCCTTGTAGTACAGGCGTTCCCGGCCGCGGCTGAGCTTGACCACGGTCGCTCCGGAACAACCGACGTGGACCGGTTCGGCCTGCTGAGCGCCGAACCGGTCCTGGAGAGTCTGGAGATCCACTCAGCGAAGGTTACGGTGCAACGCCGAGATCAGCTCCCCATTTGTACTACTTCCTCGGCTGTAGGGCGGGCGTGCAGCCTCGACAGGAGGTGTCGGCCGCGTAGGTAGTGCACCTGAGCGTGAATCTGTCTGCGTGTACGGCGTCTCACAGCCGCACTACCTGTCCAGCATGCACACACAGTGCCGTCTAGGGTCGGCAGCATGACAACTGTTGCTGAGGATCTCGCGCCGGACGGCGTTCTGCGGGCCTCGATCAACCTGGGGAATCCGGTGCTGGCGCAGGGTACGGCGGCGGCGCCGAGCGGCGTCACGGTCGACATCGCGCGCGAGCTGGCGGGGCGGCTCGAGCTGCCGTTGGAGCTGGTCTGCTTCGACGCGGCCCGGAAGTCTTTCGAGGCGATGACCACCGGCCGGGCGGATCTCTGCTTCCTCGCGATCGATCCGGCGCGGGCGGCCGAGGTCGCGTTCACCGCGCCGTACGTCGTGATCGAGGGCGTCTTCGCCGTCCCCCGGGAGTCCGCGCTGACGACGGTTGCCGAGGTCGACGCGGCGGGTGTGCGGATCGGCGTGAAGCAGGGGTCGGCGTACGACCTCTACCTGAGCAGGACGTTGCGCGAGGCCACGGTCGTCCGCGGCGCGGAGGGCGTCGACGTCTTCCGGGCCGAGGGGCTGGAGGCGGCGGCCGGCATCCGTCAGCCGATCACCCGGTACGTCGCCGAGCACCCGGAGCTCCGCCTGATCGACGAGCGGTTCATGCAGATCCAGCAGGCTGTCGGCACCGCGAGGTCGAAGCGCCCCGAGACGGTTGCCTACCTCCACGACCTGATCGAGGACCTGAAGTCCTCGGGGTTCGTCGCCCGGTCCCTGGCGGCCTCCGGCCAGGCCGACGCCACCGTGGCTCCGGCGGTCTGAGCGAAGGAACCACGACGCTGTACGTCGACGGCAAGCCGGCGAGCTGGCGGGCCGGGCAGTCCGTCTCGCTGCGGTCCCAGCTCGTCGACGGCGCCGGCAACGTAACGGACCTGACCGTTATCAGTTCCTACAGATTGGGCTGATGCAACCCTGAAGGCCGGTTGCGGCGTCTAGCTGGTGCGCCGACAACCGACTTTTGGGGTGAGGCTGTGAGTTCGAGAAACATGCGCAGAGGAACGCCCGCGATCGCCGTCCTGGCGGTCGCGGGCTTTGCCGCCGGGGCCCTGACGCCTGCTCAGGCGGCGCCAACGGCACCCGTCGTTCCACCGGCCGGTGCCGGCAAGGACG
The DNA here is from genome assembly GCF_040610875.1 of Kribbella sp. NPDC003505. Lineage (NCBI taxonomy): Bacteria > Bacillati > Actinomycetota > Actinomycetes > Propionibacteriales > Kribbellaceae > Kribbella > Kribbella sp. NPDC003505. The sequence continues at coordinate 437,939 of NZ_JBEXNA010000006.1, forward strand.
TCAGCGTCACGCTGATCACCGGCGACCGGGTGCTGCTGCCCGGTGGCGACGTCGCCAAGCTGACCGTCGAGCCCGGCAAGGGCCGGGAGAACGTCGGCTTCGTCAAGCAACGGTTCCGGGACCACACGTACGTGATCCCGGCCGACGTCGGCAAGGACGTTGGAAGCGGCCGGATCGACCGCCGGCTGTTCGATGTCGCCGGCTTGGTGAAGGACAGGTACGACGACGCGTCGAGCAGCACGATCCCGGTGCTCGCGACGTACAGCGGTAACGCGAAGCGCGCCGTGCCCGCGGGTGCGAAGGTGCTTCGGCAGTTGCCGTCGATCAGCGGCGCGGCGATGAAGGTCAGCAAGAGCGGTGCGAAGGACTTCATCGGCTCCGCCGGGTTCAGCAAACTCTGGCTGGACGGGAAGCGGAAGGTGCTGCTGGACCAGTCCGTGCCGCAGATCGGCGGGCCGGACGCGTGGCAGGCCGGGTACACCGGCAAGGGGGTACCGGTGGCGGTCCTCGACACGGGCGTGGACGCGACACATCCCGATCTCGCGCCGCAGATCGCCGGCGCCAAGAACTTCACCACCGAGTCCGCCGACGACGTGGTCGGTCACGGCACGCATGTCGCGTCGACGATCGCCGGCACCGGCGCCGCGTCGGACGGGCGGTACAAGGGCGTCGCGCCGGACGCGAAGATCTACGACGGCAAGATCTGCGAGGTCTACGGCTGCGAGGAGTCCGCGATCCTGGCCGGCATGGAGTGGGCCGCGACCGAGGTCAAGGCGAGGATCGTCAACCTGAGCATCGGCGGTCCGGACACGCCCGAGCTCGACCCGCTCGAGGAGGCCGTGAACCGGCTGACCGCGCAGACCGGCGCCTTGTTCGTCGTCGCCGCCGGCAACAGCGGTCCCAGTGACGGGACGATCGATTCGCCCGGCAGCGCGGACGCGGCGCTCACGGTCGGCAACGTCACCAAGCAGGACGAGCTGAACCTGACGTCGAGCCGCGGCCCGCGGATCGGCGACAGTGCGGTGAAGCCGGACGTGACCGCGCCGGGCACCGACATCGTCGCGGCGAAGTCGAAGGACTCGTCGATCGGCGAACCGGTCGGCGACAAGTACCTGCGGCTGTCCGGTACGTCGATGGCGACGCCGCACACCGCCGGCGCGGCCGCGATCCTGCTGCAGGAACATCCCTCCTGGACGGCTGCGGAACTGAAGTCCGCGCTGATGGGATCGGCGAAGGTCGCGGCGGATCAGACCGCGTTCCAGCAGGGCGCCGGGCGGATCAACCTGACCACGGCGATCAAGCAGAACGTGGTCGCCGAGCCGGGCAGCGTGTCGTTCGGCCTCGCGGCGTACCCGCACGACGACGACCAGCCGGTCGCCCGCGAGGTGACGTTCCGGAACCTCGGCGACGACCCGGTCACGCTCGCGCTGTCCTCGGTCCTGACCGGCCCCGACGGCGCCGCGGCCCCGGCCGGTGCGCTCAAGCTCAGCGCCGACTCGGTCACGGTTCCGGCCGGTGGAACGGCGTCCGTACAGGCGACATCGGACACCACGCTCGGCGGGGCGGACGGGCTGTACAGCGGGCGGATCACGGCCACGGGCGGCGGCCAGACCGTCGTCGTACCGGTCGGGGTCGACAAGGAGGGTCCGTCGTACAACCTGACCGTCAAGATGGTGATGCGCGACGGCAAGCCCGACGTGGACTACCCGGTGAACGTGTTCGGTGTCGACACCGATGTGGTGTCGTTCATGAACATGCCGGACGCGACCGGCACGTACACCGTCCGGCTGCCGCAGGGGGAGTACACCGTCGACACGTTCCAGGAGTTCGAGCGCGGTCCGGAGGACTGGATCTTCTTCACGCTGGTCGCGCCGAGCGTGCAGCTGAACGCGGACCGGACCGTCGTGCTGGACGCGCGGAAGGCGGAGCCGATCACCACCTCGGTGCCGGATCCCACCGCGAAGCAGGCGAACTCGGGGATCGGGTTCGACCGGACGATCAAGAGCGGGCCGTACAGCTACGATGCGAGTGGCTTCAGATCCGGCGAGATGTTCACCTACAACGCCGGGCCGAAGCTGCCGGCCGACCAGCTCGTCGGACATGTGACGTCGCAGTGGGGCGTGCCCGGCGAGGACGGGCTGTACACCAACACGCCGTACCTGTACGGGATCGCGAACTACTTCCCCGGCGACTTCCCGACCGGTTTCGCCCGGTTGGTAAAGCAGTCCGATCTGGCGACCGTCGACGCGACGGTCAACTCCGCCGACGGCAAGCGGCTGTTCAAGATGCTGTTCCCGACCGGTCCGAACGGCGACAGCGGCTGGGCGCGGGTCATCCGCCTCGACCCGCCGCGGACCATCCGGTACTACGTCGACGAGACGCCGTACGGCTTCGGCGGCGCGACCGAGGAGGACACCGACGGCTCGGACTTCCCGTTCGGCAAGTGGTCGCTGGAAGGCAAGTCGGTGCCGTACAAGGCCGGGCGGTACTACCGGGAGCGGTGGAACGCGGCCGCGTTCGTGCCGTCGGTGTACGCCGCGACGCGGTCGGCGGGACAGCTCGGCATCTCGTTGTACTCGCTCACCGACGCGGACGGGCACGCCGGCCACATCGAGTTGACGGGCAGCACGAAGCTGTTCCGGGACGGGACCGAGGTCGGGTCCACGAACCGGTTCGGCTACGTCAGCGTCGCGGACCAGCCGGCGGGTAAGGCGTCGTACAAGCTGGTCACGACCGGCACGCAGCAGCTCTGGCCGTTCTCGACGCGGATGGACCTGGAGGCTACGTTCACGTCGTCCGCGGACCAGCGGAACATCCCGATTCACACGGTCGGCTTCCGGCCCGACGTGGACGGGAACAACACGATGGCCCGCACTCCGGTCACGACGCTGCCGTTCGAGGTCAAGGGCGGCGCGGTCGCGAAGGTGAAGATCGAGTACTCCGGTGACGCCGGGGCCACCTGGCGGCAGGCGCCGGTCGTGGGCGGGAAGGCGGTCTTCCCGACACCGGCCGGCAAGACCGTCTCGTTGCGCTCGACGGCGACGGACGAGGCCGGTAACACAACGACCCAGACCGTGATCGCCGCCTACAGCCTGCGGTGAGAACGGCAGCAGGCCCCCGGTGCGTAACCGGGGGCCTGCTGCGCTGTTCCGAGGACGAGGGTCAGCCGATCAGGCCGAGCTCCTTGACGGCGTCGCGCTCCTCGCCGAGCTCGGCGACCGACGCGTCGATCTTGCCGCGGGAGAACTCGTTGATGTCCAGGCCCTGGACGATCTCCCAGTTGCCGTCCTTGGTGGTCACCGGGAACGACGAAATCAGGCCCTCCGGCACGTCGTACGAACCGTCGGAGACGACCGCCATCGACAGCCAGTCGCCGTCGGCCGAACCCTTCAGCCAGTCGCGGGTGTGGTCGATGGTGGCGGCCGCCGCGGAGGCCGCCGAGGACGCGCCGCGGGCCTCGATGATCGCCGCGCCGCGCTTCTGCACGGTCGGCAGGAAGTCGTTCTCCACCCAGGCCTGGTCGTTGACGACCTCGGCCGCGTTCTTGCCGGCCACCTCGGCGTGGAAGATGTCCGGGTACTGCGTCGCGGAGTGGTTGCCCCAGATCGTGAGCTTCTTCAGGTCGGTGACGTGCGTGCCGGTCTTCTTCGCCAGCTGCGCCAGCGCCCGGTTGTGGTCCAGCCGGGTCAGCGCGGAGAACCGCTCGGCGGGGATGTCCGGCGCGTTGCTCTTCGCGATCAGCGCGTTGGTGTTCGCCGGGTTGCCGGTGACGGTGATCCGGACGTCGTCCGCGGCGTGCTCGTTGAGCGCCTTGCCCTGGACGGTGAAGATCGCGCCGTTGGCCTCCAGCAGGTCACCGCGCTCCATACCCTTGGTCCGTGGCCGCGCACCCACCAGCAGCGCGACGTTGACACCGTCGAAGACGACGTTCGGGTCGTCGCCGATCTCGATCCCGGCGAGCGTCGGGAAGGCCGAGTCCTCGAGCTCCATGACGACGCCCTCGAGCGCCTTCAGCGCCGGGGTGATCTCCAGCAGCCGCAGCTCCACCGGCGTGTCCGGCCCGAGCAGCGCCCCGCTCGCGATCCGGAACAGCAGGCTGTAACCGATATTCCCCGCGGCCCCGGTAACGGCCACCTTCACCGGTGTAGTGCTCACGACTCGCTCCTAGCTCATCCGATTGTGTCTTTCGGACGCTAGCAAGCCGAGTGTCGCAGCCCAACGCTGGGGCACCGCCTGATTGCTCACATCGCGGCCTGAAAAGATGGCCGGGTGGAGCGGCGGACCGGATCGGGCCTGGCGAGTGTCGAGGCGCAGCACGACGGGACGTTCGTGCTGCGGGTGGACGGATCGCCGCAGTCGCAGGTAGATCTCGCGGACCCGGGCAACCTGGCGTTCGAGTACATGCGCCGGATCGGTGACGTCGTGGACGCGGCCGCGCCGCGACGCCAGCCGGTCGCGGTGCTGCACGTCGGCGGCGCCGCGCTGAGCCTGCCGCGGTACGTCGCCGTGACCCGCCCGCGGTCCCGGCAGGTCGTGCTCGAACCCGACGAGGACCTGACCGACTTCGTCCGCGAGGCGCTGCCGCTGCCGAAGCGTTCCGGGATCAAGGTCCGCCCGGTCAGCGGCCGTGCGGGTATCACCGAGGTGTACGACGACTCGATGGACCTGGTGATCCTGGACGCCTTCGAGCACGAGGCCGTCCCGGCGAACCTGGTGACGGCGGAGTTCTTCGCCGAGTGCGCGCGGGTGCTGCGGCCGACCGGCGTCCTGGTCGCGAACCTGATCGACGGCAAAGCCGGCCTGCCGTTCATCCGCCGGACTGCGGCGACCGTTCAGGCGGCGATCGGGGCGGGCGTGGTGCTCGCGGAGCGGAAGATCCTGCGCGGCAAGGGATTCGGGAACGTGATCATGGTCGCGTCGCGGCAGCCGGTGCCCGACCTGACGGACGCGGGCCGCCGGGCGCAACCGCCGTACGACGTGATGCCGCTCGGCGAGCTCGCCGGCAAGGCGGCCCCGCTCACCGACGCGGAGGGCTACCTCACGCCGCGCGCACCGGCCTCGGTGTTCCGGAGCTGATCCGGTCGCGGCTGGTGCCGACTCGCTCGGCGCTCAGGCGGTGTGCGGCGCGGGCGACGGCCGACCGCTCCTCGGGCGTTGCCCCGACCGAGCGGACCAGGTGGTCGAGACGGTCCGGGCCGGCTCTCCGAGTGCCTTGGAACCAGGCCTGGATCGTCGTGCGGGGGATTCCGGTCTCCTGCTCCAGCGCTCGGAGCGAGCGCGGGCGCGCGAGGGCGGCGACAGCTGCCCCCAGATCTTCGAGGGACTCGGCGCTTTCCAGCAGCAGCACGATGTCGCGCGGGTCGCGGCTCGCCTGCTCCCAGCGCCGGCGCCAGACGGGCATCAGGTCCGCCGGGACGCCGCAACCCCGCAGATAGGCCGCTGTCACGTCCCACGTCGGCAGTTGCTTGCCGCTGGTCGCGCGGATCAGCTGTGGATGCGAGTAGTGCGCACGCTCGGCCAGCCGGCGGTAACTGAGGCCCGCGTGCCGACGTACCTGTTGCAAGGCAGCTGTGAAGTCCTCCACGTGTTCAAACATAACTCAACACGTTTCAACAGAGCAAGGGCAGTTAGGCTTGAGCCTGTGTCTGTCGTGAAGGTTGCTGCCCTGGCCTACTACCCGGTGAAGGGCCTCGCCGGGATTTCCGTCGAGACCGCTGAGGTCGGATCGACCGGATTGCTGAACGACCGGTTGTTCATGCTCGTCCAGCCCGACGGGACATTCCTCAGCCAGCGCAAGCTGCCGGCGATGGCGACGCTGCATGCCGAGGTGGCCGGTGACGCGCTCCGGCTGTCGGCGCCGGGCGCGCCGGACCTCGAGATCGGGATCCGGTACGACGGGAAGCGGCGCGACGTCAGCCTCTTCGAGAAGTGGTTCGGGCTCGGCGTGGTCCAGGACCCGGCCGCCGACGAGTGGTTCACCGAGCGGCTCGGCACCCCGGCGGCGCTCGTCCGGGTGACACCCGAGCACGAGCGGCCGGGGTGGGGCGCGCATCGCGGGCTGACCGGCTTCGGCGACGCACATGCGCTGATGATCACGTCGCAGTCGTCACTCGACGGGCTGAACGCCCGCATTCTCGAGCGGGGCGGCGACGCGATCCCGATGAACCGTTTCCGGCCGAACCTGGTGGTCTCCGGCTGGGACGAGCCGCACACCGAGGACCGGGTGCTCCGGATGACCGCCGGTGAGGTCGGGATCGGGTACTCCGCGCGCGGCATCCGCTGCGCCGTCCCGACCGTCGACCAGGCGACCGGCGCCAAGTCCGGGCCGGAGCCGACCCGGACGCTGGCGACGTACCGCCGCGAGCCCGCCTACGGCGGCGGGGTGAGCTTCGGCGTCAAGGCCGCAGTGCTTGCCCCGGGCACCATTCGGGTCGGTGACGAGATCGTCGTCCAGGAGTGGATCCCGGAGGGCGCCGACCCGGCGCCCGCGACGCGCGGCTAGCAGGCGACCCGGTAGCGGCCGGTGACGGCCTTGTAGGTGCAGGTGTCGAAGGTCTTGCCGTCCGGCGTCTGGAAACGGGCGGTGTCGCCGGTGTTGTTCCAGATGTACCAGCTCTGGTTCCAGTACAGCGTGAGCGCGCGGTTGCGGTTCTTGCCGGTGCGGACGATGACCGTCGACTGCCCCGGCAGGACATAGCCGCGCGGGAACACGAACAGGTGGTTGGCGGCGTCCAGCACGCGGAAGCCGGACAGGTTGATCGGCCGCGAGCTGATGTTGCGCACGGTGAAGAACTCGTTGTTCAGCTGGGCGTTCGTCCGGACGTCGGCGCCCGGCGGGTCGTACTGGATGCCGCTCAGGACCACGGTGATCGCGGCGTCGGCCTGCAGTGGTGCGAGAAGCGCCGAACCAGCCAGCACCACAGCGGCCGTGGCAGCGGAAAAGAGCGTGCGGAAGCGTCGTACGAACAAGGAATTCCCCCTTGGCAGTGGGCCGACGTCCCCCCGGCCCGATGAACACGAACTGCCGGTTCCCCCCGGCGGTCGCACACGCTATCCGTCACGCTCCGTGCTCGTCAAGTGCTCAATCAAGGGCGGTCGCGACACCGTGCTCGAGGAGCTTCACGCGGTCGGACAGGCCGGCTTCTGCGAAGGCGGCTGCGAACTGGTCGGGGCCTTCGGTGAAGTGGGCCCAGCCCTCGGTGTGCACCGGTACGACGACGGCGGCGGCGAGCAGGCGCGCGGCCTCGACCGCGTCGGCGGACGTCAAGGTCAGGTTGGCTCCGTCGAGCAGCGTGGTGCGTGCGGCGCCGGCGAACAGGACCGCCACGTCGATCGGCGCGAACCGGTCGGCGATCTCCTTCACCAGGCCGAGCGACGCGTTGTCGCCGGAGACGTACACGGTCGGCAGTCCGTCTCCCTTCAGCACGAACCCGGTGACCACGCCGAGGACCTCCTCCGCACCCTCCGGCCCGTGCAGCGCGGGTACGCCGGTCACCGTGATCACGCCGCCGTCCGGACGCGGCAGGTCGACCGACTCCCAGTTCGCCAGGCCGCGGACGCCGGAGATGCGGGTGGCCGCGTCCGGCGTCGAGAGCACCGTCGGGATGCCGGCCAGCAGGGCGCGCCCGGCGTCGTCGAGGTTGTCCTTGTGCTGGTCATGCGACACCAGGACGACGTCGACCGGGCCGAGCTCCGCGGCCGGGATCGCCGGTCCGGTGAGCTTCTTCATCACCCTGCCCGGGAGCTGGTACTCCCGGGGCTCGTCGAACGCGGGATCGATCAGGAACGTGAGGCCGCCGAGGTTCAGGACGGCGGTCGGGCCGCCGATGTGCGTGATCTTCATGGCCACGATCCTCCGGCCTGGCGGCCCGTCCCGCCATTGGCCCGGGAGCCATAGTTTCCGAAGATCGGGCCATACTGTTCTCATGCGTACTGTCGCGGTCCTCGCCTATCCCGGGATGAGCCCGTTCCACCTCTCCGTGCCGTGCCTGGTCCTCGGCGAGCGCCGCGGCCTGCCGGACCGGTACGACGTACAGGTGTGTGCCGAGCAGCCCGGGTCGTTTCCCACCAGCGCCGGGTTCGGGATCTCGGTGGACCGCGGGCTCGAGGTGATGGAGCGCGCCGATGTCGTGGTGCTGCCGAGCTGGGAGCCCGGGCTGGTCGCGTCCGACGTACTGCTGGACGCCATCCGGCGGGCGCACGCGCGAGGTGCGACCGTGGTCGGGCTGTGCCTCGGGGCATTCCTGGTCGCGGAGAGTGGGATCGCGGCGGGACGTGAAGTCGTCACGCACTGGCGGTTCGCGGACGAGCTGCGGTCGAGGTATCCGTCGCTGAACGTGCGGGCGGACGTGCTGTGGTCGGATCAGGGGGATCTGGTGACATCCGCCGGCACGGCGGCCTCGCTGGACTGCTGCCTGCACCTGGTGCGGACGCATCTCGGGGTCGAGATGGCCGAGAAGGTTGCCCGCGACATCGTGGTCGCGCCGCACCGGAGCGGCTCGCAGGCGCAGTACATTCCGGTGCCGGTGCCGCCGGACCCGGCCGACGACGTGATCGAGAAGGCGATGGTGTGGGCGCGGGCGCGACTCGACCAGCCGGTCTCGCTCGACGAGTGGGCGGGGGCGGTGGCGATGTCCCGGCGTACCTTCACCCGGCAGTTCCGGGCGCGGACCGGAAGCTCGGGGCAGGCCTGGCTGCTGCGGCAGCGGCTGGACCGGGCGCGGTTGTTGCTGGAGACAACGGATCTGCCGGTCGAGCGGGTGGCCGCGGAGAGCGGGTTCGGGAGCAGCGACGCGTTACGGCATCACTTCCACGGCTTGCTGGGGACGACGCCGCAGCGGCATCGGCAGGAGTTCTACAGCAGCACGAGCAGGATGTAGATCACCGGCGCCGCGAACGTGACGAGCAGGATCCAGGCCATCATCCGGTGCGCCGGCTTGCCGCGGTCGAGCGAGGACGCGAACGACAGCACCGCGCCCTCCTCGGTGTGCCGGCTCAGCCCCATCCGCCTGGCCTCCTCGGGCCGCGGATCCGGCCGCTCCGCCGCCAGCGCGTCCGGATGAATCCCGAAATGCGCCGGCTCCACCCGATCCACGTCATCACGCTCGGAAAACATCCAGCCTCCCCCGGGTTGGTGGACCAGGTCGCCCAACCATGGTCGCACCAACAGGGAGGAATCGTGCGCGGGTTACTACGAGAAGTTCGCCACCCAGACGTTGCGGTCGGTGCAGAAGAGCAAGAGCGTGCACCGCTCGGCCGTACCGAACCCGACGCCGAGCGTGGTCAGCCCGCAGTTCAGAACCGTGCCCTTGCTGTCCGCCATCAGGTCGTCGTAGGCCTGCTGGGCGTTCATCTTGTCGCCGCCGGCCCCGACCTGCGATCCGGACGAGTCGTTCATCCCGCTGCCGGTCTTTGACCGGCTGCTTGCTGTCCCTCTTGCGCTGGTGGTCAGGCTCGGGTCCTGCTTCAGCGGAGCACAGCCGTTGTCAGCGCGCGCGTTGTCGATCATGTCGAACAACTGCTTCTCGTTGGGCGCCATACCGCCGTCGACCGGTGGTGGGGTCGTGGTCGTCTGCGTCGGGCCGGGTGTGGTGACCGTGCGACCCGGCGACGTGGGAGCCGTGGTGGGGTCGGACGTCGGGGCCGAGGTCGGTGCGACCGTGGGGGTGCGGGTCGACGACTTGGTCGGCTTGTCGGTCGGGGTGTCCGTCGGGCTCTCGGTCGGCGTGGTCGAGGGGGTGGCCGACGGGGTGCTGGTCGGGGTCGCCGACGGGGTCGCCGTCGGTGGGACGGTGACCTTGGCCGACGGGGTGACCTTGGCCGCCTTCGTGGTCGGGGTGATGTAGGTGTCGTCGGTGCGCGTGACGATCGGCACCGACGCGTCGGCCTCGTCGTTCTGCGGCTGGTGCAGCAGGATCCACGAGATCGGCGTGATCACCAGCACCACGGACGCGATCGCGATCACCGCTCGCCGCCCCCGCGAAGCCCGCTCAGCCGCCGCCGACCGGGCCGCGGCCCGCCGCCCCGGCCCACCGCTGCCGGGCCCCGAACCCCCACGTCCAGCAGCACCGCGCCCGGAGCCACCCGCAGCAACATGCGCGGCAGAGTCGTCTCCACCCGCCGCGTACGCGCCGAGCCTCACCGCACCATCCCGCCCGCCGGCACCCGACCGGTCAGCCCCGAGCCCAGGTGCCCCGATGCCACCGTCAGCCCGCGCGCCTGCAGCCGAGTCCGCACCGAACGCGGCTCCGCCCGCGCCAGCCGCGGTTCGCGTGCCTGCGCCCGAGTGGTCTGCGCCGAGGCCGGCCTCACCGACGCCAGTGGCAGCCCGCACGTCTTTGGTCGAGTGGCCCGCCCCGAGCGCAGTTCCGCCCCCGGCAGCAGTAGGCCGGTCTGCGGTGGAGTGGTCGGCGGCGAGCGCTGCCGCGTCAATCCGGGCAGCGGACCGGCGACCGACATTGGCCAGATCATCAGCAGCCGCAGCGGCACCGCCTGCGCGACCTGCGCCCGGGTCGGTCGCGAGGCCGGAGCCGGTCGACAGACCCGCACGGCCTGCGCCGCCTGCGCTCGGGTCGCTCATGAGGCCGGAGCCGCCGGTGCCGGTCGACAGGCCTGTGCTGCCTGCGCCCGCGCGGCTCGAACTGTCCTTGGTGGTTGGGCGGTCTTCGGGGCGTTTGGGGGTGGCCAGCGAGGCCCAGTCGTCGACGGCTCGGCGGGAGGACCAGGTGCCGGCGGTTTCGCCGAGGGGAGCGGGGGACTCGGCGCGGGCTGCGCGGCGGGCGCGGCTCGGGGTTTCGGTGTCGCCTGCGAGGGACTGCTCGACCCACGACGGCGTACCACCGGCAGGTCGCCGGTTCGCCGTACCGGGGGTGGACTCCTCGGCCGGCCGCGTGGGCAGGCCGGAGGTGGTGTCAGGCGCGGTGTAGCTGGGGAGGGCACCGCGAGCGGCGTACTGGGGCGTGGCAGGGCGCGACTGGTTGCCGTTGGCCCAGAACGGGGACTCGCTGGACGAGCCGCCCTTCGGCGCGCTCGCCCAGAACGGCGACTCGTCGCTGGTCCGCGGCGCGTAGCGCGGCGGCTCGGGCGGAGCGGCCGGGGCGGACGGGGTGGATTCCGCGGGCGGAGTGGACCGGTTGCCGGACCGCGTCGAGCGGGACGCCGCTCGGGTCGCCTTCCGGCGCGGTTTGTACCGGCCGTTGCCGGACTCGGACATTATTTCGTTGTTCCCTTCAAAGTCGCGCCCCCAAGACGTTCCTCGTCAGCTCGAGACGCCTCACCAGCCGTCTCACCGGAGCCCCCCAGGAACGTCCGGCAACATGACAAGGACGGATCTACCCGCCGCGACCGACCGCGAACCGGCCGGACATTGTGACCTTGGGACAACGTTCCGGCCACACTCGGTGTTCTAGGCACAATGACAACCATGTCGGCCCGGGCCTCAGCTTCGGCCGAAGTCCTGGACCCAGCTGCCGGGTCCCCAGTCCGACCGCACCCGGCCGGGGTCGTACCCGATGCCGATCGAGGTGAATCGGCAGTTCAAGATGTTCTTGCGGTGCCCGTCGCTCTGCATCCAGGCGGCGACCACCTTCTGCGCGCTGTCGTAGCCGGCGGCGATGTTCTCGCCCCAGCTCGACCCGCGGTACCCGGAGGCCGCCATCCGGTCGCCCGGGTCCTGTCCGTCAGGATTCGTGTGGTCCAGGTAGTGCCGCCGGACCATGTCCGACGCGTGCTTGCCGGCGGCCTCGACGAGCGCGCTGTCCAGCCGGAGCGGGCCGCAGCCCTGCTGCTCCCGGATCTGGTTCGTGTACTCGAGGACCTGCCGCTCCTGCGTGTTCGTCCCGCCGCCGCTCGTCGGCGGCTCCGGGGTGTCGCTCGGGGTCGGGCTGGTGCTCCGGGACTTGGTCGGCGAGCTGGTCGCGGTCGTGGTCGCTGTCTTCGTCGGCCGCGGCCGGCCGGTCTCCGTCTCCGTACTGCGCGGCGTGGTCGGCCGCACGGTCACGGTGGTCACGCCGACGGTGGGTGCCGTCGGCGTGCTGAGCGCGCTGCCGGGCGTGTCACTCGGCGTACCCGAGACGGTCGGTGTGCCGGTCGTCGTGGAGTTCGCGGCACCGCCGAGGGCCGGCGTACCGACCACGGCAGTGGTGGTACGGCCGTTCGGCAAGGTCTTGGTGATGGTGATCAGCGGGGTGCCGGCCGTCGTACCCTCGACCGCCGAGCCACCGTCGACGCGGCTCTCCTCGGAGACGTTCAGGACCTTCCCGGCGTCGTCGACCCGGGACGTGTCGCGAGACATCAGCCAGACCACTGGGCCGATCGCGACCAGGACCGAGAGCGCGCTGACGATCGGGCCGACCAGGCCACGGCTCCTGCGGGGAGCTCGTCTACTGCCGCGGTGCCGCCGGGGGGTAGGCGAATCCGTCATGGGATGGGCGAATCCTCTTCGTTTTTCGTACCGAGTTGCGCGTCGTTCCCCGTGTTACAGCCAGGTCCCCCCTGGTCACCGAACAGCGACCTTAACCGACGCGCGAGGTCATCGTTACAGAGCCGATGACCCTCTTAACGAATCCTGAAGAAAACGATTGACTGAACTCACCGGTCACCCGCCGAAATCTTGCACCCAGCTGCCGTTGCCCCACTCCGGCTTCACCTGGCCGGGGTCGTAGCCGATGCCGATCATCGTGTACTTGCAGTTCAGGATGTTCTCCCGGTGCCCCTCGCTGTTCATCCAGCCCTGCACGACCGCGGCCGCGGTGGAGTAACCGACGGCGATGTTCTCGGCCATCGCGCCGCCGCGGAATCCGGCCGCCTTCATCCGGTCGAACGGGGTGCGGCCGTCCAGGCTGTCGTGCGCGAAGTAGTGCTGGTCCACCATGTCGGCCGCGTGCGCCTCGGCGGCCTGGGTGAGGGCTTTGTTGGTCCGCAGCGGCCCGCAGCCGGCCTTCGCCCGCTCCTGGTTGGTCAGGTCCAGGACCTGCGACTCGGCCGGCCCCGATCCGCCGACGGGCTTGGAGGTCTTGGTCGTCCTGGTCGGCGTCGGGGTCGCGGAGCGCGTGGGCGTCGGTGACGACGTGCTGGGCCTGGGCGTGCCGCCCCGGCTCGGCGCCGTCGTCGAGCGCGTCGGCCGCGGCGTCAGGCTCCTGGTGGTGGTCGGGGTTTGGGACGGGGTACGGCGAGGTGTGTACGACGGACTCGTCGGACGGACCGGGGTCGTCGACGGGGCGTCGTCGGCAGCGGTCGTCATCGTCGTGACGGGCGTCTCCTGGCTCGTCACCTTGCTGTCCGTAGTACGCATGACGAACCACCCGACCCCGGCCATCAGGGCAAGAGCCGACAAGGAGGCGAGGAGCGGACCCACCACGCCGTTGCGCGTGGGACGTCTGTGGTTCGTCATGCTGTGCAGCCTTGCCCAGGCAAGAGCTTGCCAACTCCTGCGAAGACCGCGCTTTACAACGGTTTGACTATGGCAATCGTTTGAATGTCAGCGGGAGCGCGCGATGACGATGTCGGAGATGACCTTCCAGCCGAGGCTGCGGTACAGCCGCAGGCCGTCGATGGACGCGATCAGGATGCCGCGTTTGGCGCCCTTCGCGGCGGCCGCCTCGACCAGCGACGCCATCACCGCACTGCCGAGTCCGCGCCGGCGGTGCGCCGGGTCGGTCTCGATCCGGTCCGCGACCGCGTCCTCGCCGACGACTGCCATCCGGCCGCTCGACACCACCCCGCCGTGCATCGTGGCGCGGGTAATGATCAGGTCGTCCTCGAGCTCGGTGTGCAGCGCGTAGCGGTCCTGCAGCTTCAGCGCCGGCTGCTCCGAGAGCTGGATCGTCATCAGCCAGTCCTGGTCCTGCTGGACCTCCAGGCCGAGATTCTCCAGTTGCTCGATCCGGGCCTCCTTGTCGTCGGTGGCCAGCGTGATCCAGCCCGAGCCGCGCCCGCCGCCGTCGGCGAGGGCCAGCTGGGCGGCTCGTTCCACCCGCTCCGGTTTGTTGTCGGCATCCAGTACGACGTACTCCGTCGGCCGGCTCTCCTCACCTGCCCGGACGATCAGGATGCCGTCGTTGTCCTCCTCAACCGTGGTCCAGCCCCGCGAGACGGACCACCCGGCCTGCCAACGGCGGACGAGTTCCTCACGATCTCTCACCCGTCGATTCAAGCAGCCCGATCGCGCCACGGCGAGGGGAACCGGTGTCGTTTGTCACCAACTGGCCGTAAACCAGTGCCTCCAGCCGGTCACCACTACCGCCTTGACGTCTGAGGGGTCAACCCCGCAGCTGGTGGGTTGCGGCCTCGGATTTTCGGGGGTCAACCCGCCTGCTCAGGGGTTGACCCCTGAGATGTCAGCGGCGGGTGCGGTACTCGTCGGTGAGCAGGTCGTAGGTGAGGAGGTTGTCGTAGCTGCCGTCGCGGCGCCGGTCGGCGCGGCGCTCGTTGCCGACCCGGGTGAAGCCGTTGGCCTCGGCAACGTGCGCGGACGCGGTGTTCCCGTCGGCGCATTTCACCACCAGCCGGCGGCGGCCGAGACCGCCGTCCTCGATCGGCCGGAACGCGTGCGCGATCACCCGCTCGACGGCGCTCGACATCACCTTGCGGCCGCGGGCGTCCGGGTGCATCCAGTACCCGAGCTCGCCGACCGTCTTGTCCATCCGGTGGTTCATCCCGAAGACGCTGACGTTGCCGAGCAGCTCGTCGGTCACCGCGTCGGCGACCGCCCACGCCACGGCCTCACCGTCGGCCGCGGCGGCCGGCCGGCTGTTGATGAAGCCCTTGGCGTCGTCCAGCCCGTACGGCGAGGGCATGCCGGTCAGCCACTGCTGCGTCCGCTCGTCGCCGCACGCCTCCATCACCCGTTGCGCGTCCGATTCCCGCAGCGGCCGCAACCGGATCGCGCCGCCGTCGAGCACCGGCACCGTCCACCAGTTGCCGCGCGGCTCGAGCTCGTCGTCGCGGCCGATCGACGCGACCCACTCGTCCTTGCGGACGCCGCGCGACACCCCGCCGCCCGGAATCGTCACCAGGCCGTGGAATCCGGTCTTCCAGGCGACCCGCCGGCTCGCGAAGTTCCCGACGTACGCGCGCCAGATCACCCGGTCCCAGCCGAGCCCGTCGAACGCGTGCCGCACCACGAGCCGGAGGGCGCGCGTCATCACCCCGTGGCCGCGGACGTCCGGCGACACCGCGAAGCCGACCTCGCCGACCCCGCCCTCGCCGTCGCGCAGGTCGACGGTGCCGACGTACGTCCCGTCGTACTCGATCGCCCACGCCCACGAGGTGTTCTCGCGCCAGCCGGCCGGGATGATCTCGGTGAGATAGCCGACCGCGTGCTCGTGCAGGTACGGGACCGGGATGGTGGTCCACTGCTGCATCACCGGGTCCTGGCACATCCGGTACGCCGGCTCGACGTCGTCCGCCGTGTGCGCACGCAGGGTCACCACGCCGTCGGTCAGCTCGGGGACATCCTCGGGAAATCGCATGCTCCAGCGTGACGCGCTGCCACCGGCCGGGCAACACATTTCCCTGACAGGGGGACGTTCCGCGATTAGGCTGGGAGGCGTGAACGCAGCCGGAGCAGAACCGCCACGCGGCCGCGGCGGCCAGTTGGCCGCCCAGCGGCAGGCCACGATCGTTGCCGAGGTCAACAGTCGGGGCGCGATCACGGTGGCCGAACTGGTCGACCGGTTCGGCGTCTCGGACATGACGATCCGGCGTGACCTGGACGCCCTGGACTCCAGCGGCCTGCTGCACAAGGTGCACGGCGGCGCCACCTCGGTCGGCCTGCGCAGCGCGCACGAGCCGGGGTTCGACGCCAAGCTCACCCAGGAGTCCGCGGCCAAGCAGGCGATCGCGGCCGAGGCCGCCACCCGGGTCCAGCCGGACAGCGCGATCGGCATCGGCGCCGGTACGACGACGTACGCGCTGGCCCGTCAGCTGCTGCGGGTGGAGAACTTGACAGTTGTCACGAACTCGGCGCGGATCGCCGACGTGTTCCACGGCAACGGGCGCTCGGACCGCACCGTCGTGCTGATCGGCGGCATCCGGACGCCGTCGGACGCGCTGGTCGGGCCGATCGCGACCGCGGCCCTGGCGTCGCTGCACCTGGATCTGCTGTTCCTCGGCGCCCACGGCGTCGACGCCGAGCACGGGCTCAGCACGCCGAACCTGATGGAGGCCGAGACCAACAGGTCGTTCATCGCGGCGAGCCGTGAGGTCGTCGTGGTCGCGGACCACACCAAGTGGGGCACTATCGGTCTCAGCACCTTCGCGACCTGGTCCGACCTGGACGTGATCGTCACCGACGACGGTCTGTCGACCGCGGCCCGCAAGGCCATGCGGGACACGGGCTGCGATCTGGTGATCGCTAGCTGATCCGGGAGGCTCCTGCCGACGGGGTCGCGGCGAGCGAGGTCGGTGCGGTGAATCCCTGCTCCGCGAAGGCCTTCTCGATCGCCGCCAGCACGGAGTCGGCCGTCGCGGTCTCGACCAGCGCGATGATGCAGCCGCCGAAACCGCCGCCGGTCATCCGCGCGCCTAGGGCGCCGGCCTCGAGCGCCGCGTCGACCGCGACGTCCAGCTCGGGGACGGTGACCTCGAAATCGTCGCGCAACGAGACGTGCGAGGCGGTGAACAGCGGCCCGACGTCGCGCAGCCGGCCGGCGCGCATCAGCGCGATCGCGTCCTCGGTGCGCTTGATCTCGGTCACCACGTGCCGGACGCGGCGCCGGTCGACGTCGTCGTCGAGGCGCGCGAGCGCGGCGTCGAGCCCGTCGTAGTCCACCGAACGCAGGGCCGGTACGCCGAGTGCGGCCGCGGCGTGCTCACAGCTCTTCCGGCGCGCGGCGTACTCGCCGTCGGCGTGCCGGTGCGGCGCCTTCACGTCCACCACGAGCAACCGCAGGCCGTCGGCCTCGGGGTCGAACGGGATCTGGTCCAGCGCGCCGGAGCGGATGTCGAAGGCGAGCGCGTGACCGGCCGTGCAGCACATCGACGCGGTCTGGTCCATCAGGCCGACGGGCGCGCCGACGTACTGGTTCTCGGCGCGTTGGGCGAGCCGGGCCACCTCGGCCGGGTCGATCTCCACGTCGACGAGGCCGAGCAGCGCGACGGCGGTCGCGCAGAGCAGCGCCGCGGACGACGACAGACCCGCACCCGAGGGCAGGTCGGACTCGAAGTGCAGGTTCGCGCCGCCGATCGGGTAGCCGGACTCGCGCAGGACCCAGGCGGCGCCCGCCGGGTACGCCGCCCAGTCGCCGACCGAGTGCGGTGCGAGGTCGTCGAGCGCGAACTCGACCACGCCGGTGTGACCGCCGGACGTGACCGCGACCCGGCCGTCGGTGCGCCGGGCGGCGGTCACCACGATCTGGTTCGGCAGGGCGATCGGCAGCACGACGCCGTCGTTGTAGTCGGTGTGCTCGCCGATCAGGTTGACCCGGCCGGGGGCCCGCCAGCTGCCGTCGGGCGCAGTGCCGAAAACGTCCTGAAAGCTCACGAGCCAACCTTCCGCAGGGTCTCGGCCACGTCCTCGGGGCGGGTGTCGCTGATGAACGCGCCCATGCCGGACTCGGAGCCGGCCAGGTACTTGATCTTGTCCTTGGCCCGCCGGATCGACAACAGCTCCAGGTGCAGGTAACCGAGCTCGCGGTCGATCCGGACCGGGGCCTGGTGCCAGGCCGCGATGTAGGGCAGCGGCTCGCCGTACAGGCCGTCGAAGCGGCTCAGGACGTCGAGGTACAGCTCCGCGAAGTCGTCGCGCTCGCCGACCGAGAGCTCGTCGATACCACCGACCTGACGGTGCGGGTACAGGTGCACCTCGACCGGCCAGCGGGCAGCCTCGGGCACGAACGCGGTCCAGTTGCCGTTCTCCGCGACGACCCGGGTGCCCTCCTTGCGCTCGGCGGCCAGCACGTCGGCGAACAGGTTGCTGCCGGCAACTTCCTGGTGCTTGCGCGCCTGCGCCATCAGGGTGCGCATCCGCGGCGGGAGGAACGGGTAGGCGTAGATCTGGCCGTGCGGGTGGCTGAGCGTCACGCCGATCTCACGGCCCCGGTTCTCGAACGGGAAGACCAGTTCGACGTCGTCGCGGGCGCCGAGCTCGGCGGTCCGGTCGGCCCAGGTGTCGACGACCAGCCGGGCCTGGCCCTGGGAGAGGTCGGTGAACGACTGGTTGTGGTCGCTGGTGAAGCACATCACCTCGGTCCGGCCCGGGCCGGCGAAGGACGGGAACCGGTTCTCGAAGACCGCGACGTTGTAGTCGTGGTCCGGGATCTCGGTCGGGTTGCCCGGCTTGCTCGCGCACAGCGGGCACTGGTCGGCCGGCGGCAGGTAGGTGCGGGTGTTGCGGTGGGTCGCGTAGGAGATCACGTCCCCGGTGAGCGGATCGGTGCGCAGCTCGATCTGCGGTTGCGGGGCCGGCAGCCCGCGGGTGTCCTCGAGCGGCACCCGGGCCGGCGCGTCGGCCGGGTCGTAGTAGATCAGCTCGCGGCCGTCCGACAGTTTGGTGTCGGTACGGCGGACGCCGCGGGGTGTGTTCATCGTGTGACCCTCCCGGCCGTACGACGCGTCCGGCCAGGAATCATCGTAAACCAACAAACTCGAACATGCACGGTAGGACTGCCCACCGCTAGAGTTGGTAGATGGACGACTACGCCCAACGCCCGCCCTCTCGCCTGTCGACGAGAGGGCGCTAGGAAACCCCACCCATGAACGACACCCTGCTCAACATCGTCCTGATCCTGGTCTTCGTGCTGATCGGCGGGGTCTTCGCCGCGGCCGAGATGGCCCTGGTCTCGCTCCGCGAAAGCCAGCTCAAGGCGCTCTCGCACCGCGGCCGGCGCGGCGAGATCGTCGCGAAAGTGGCCGCCAACCCGAACCGGTTCCTGTCCGCCGTGCAGATCGGCGTGACCCTGATGGGCTTCCTGTCCGCGGCCTTCGGCGGCGCGACGCTGGCCGACGGCCTCTCGCCGAAGCTGCAGCAGCTCGGACTGCCCGAGTCGGTGTCCGACACGGTCGCGCTGGTGCTGATCACGATCCTGATCTCGTACGTGTCGATCGTGCTCGGCGAGCTGGCCGCCAAACGCCTGGCGCTGCAGCGGGCGGAAGGATTCGCGCTCGCCCTCGGGCCGCTGGTGGACCGGATCGCGTCCGGCGCGCGGCCGGTGATCTGGCTGCTGTCGAAGTCGACCGACCTGGTGGTCCGCGCGCTCGGCGGCGACCCGAACGCGAACCGTGAGGTGATGACCGACGAGGAGCTCCGCGACCTGGTCTCGGCGCACGAGTCGCTCGGCGAGGAGGAGCGCAAGATCGTCGACGACGTCTTCGAGGCCGGCAGCCGGCAGTTGCGCGAGCTGATGCTGCCGCGCACCGAGGTGGACTTCGTCGACGCGGAGATGCCGGCGTACAAGGCCGTCAAGTTCGCCGCCGAGCGGCCGCACTCGCGGTACCCGGTGATGAACGGCTCGGCCGACGACATCGTCGGGTTCGTGCACGTCCGGGACCTGTTCGACCCGGCGGTCGCGACCCGTTCGGTGCGGGTCGGCGACCTGGCGCGCGAGGTGCTGATGCTGCCGGACACCGCGAAGCTGCTGCCGACCCTGACCGAGATGCGCCGCCGCAGCACGCATCTGGCGATCGTGCTCGACGAGTACGGCGGCACCGCCGGCATCGTCACGCTGGAGGACCTGGTCGAGGAACTGATCGGCGACATCAAGGACGAGTACGACGAGGAGGCGGCCGAGACCACCCGGCTGCGCAGCGGCGACATCGAGGTCGACGGCCTGCTGAACCTCGACGACTTCGCCGACGCCACCGCGATCGAACTCCCCGACGGCCCGTACGAGACGGTCGGCGGCTTCCTCGCCGCGCGGCTCGGGAAGGTTCCGTCCACCGGCGACGAGGTCGCGTTCGAGACCCACACCCTGACCGTGACCGAGATGGACGGCCGCCGGGTCGCGCGGGTCCGGCTGCACCGGGTCAAGCCGGCTGAGGAAGAACAGCTTCCGGCCGCGGCGCCAGCATCCGCCGCCGACTGAGGACGACGAGCCCGCCGGCGACGTACCCGAGGCCTTGGACGACGAGGACCGGGATGATGCCGACGGCGTCGCCGAGGAAGCCGGCCGCGGCGATCCCGACCAGGACCGCGACGCTCTCGGCGGCGCCGACCGCGCCGAAGATACGGCCGCGGGTGCCGTCGACGGTGAGGTTCTGGAAGACCGTCATCATGCCGGCGACGGTGAGCGCACCGGGCAGGCCGACGACGATCATGCAGGCGAACGCGGGAATCACACTGCTGGACACCAGCGGGTAGAGGAACAGAGCGGTGTCGATCAGGCCGAAGGCGAGCGCGCCGATGCCCCACAGGGTCGCCGCCGGCCACCGCGATCCGATCGCGGCGGCGACCAGGCCGCCGATGATCCCGCCGATTGCCTGCGACGACACGATCAGGCCGTACACCTTCCCGTCGCCGCCGACCTCGGCACTGACGAACGGCGCGAACAGTGTGCTCATGACGCCCTCGCCGACCCCGGTGACCAGGCAGAACACGAAGAGCAGCCGCATCGCAGGACCTTCGACACACAGCCGCAGCCCCTCGGTCCACTCGTCCTTGAGCCGCTTGATCGCGCCGCCCGCGGTCTCCTCCTTCGGCTCGGGCCGCTGCTGCCGATGCCGCATCGCGGCGACCAGGCCGACCGCGATCAGGAACGTCGCGGCGTCCCCGAGCGCCAGCAGCGTCAGCCCGCCGGCGGCCGCCAGCACACCGCCGAGCGCGGCGCCGATCAGCCGGGCGAGATCGCGGATCTGGCTGTTCAGCGCGTTCGCGGTCACGAGTTGCTCGGAGTTCACCAGGACCGGGACCAGCGACTGCTCGGCCGGCGTGAAGAACTGCTGCAGACAGCTCTGCGCGAGGACGACGCCGTACACGATCCAGATCGTGCTCGCGTCGTGGACGACGACCAGCGGGACCAGGACGAGCGCGTTCAGCACGTTCGTCACGATCATGGTGGTCCGCTGGTTCCAGCGGTCGACGAAGACGCCGGCCAGCGAGCCGAGCAGGACGGCCGGCAGGAACGACGCCAGCAACAGGCCGCCGGACGCGAGCGTCGAGCCGGTCAGCACGTACACCTGGAACGCGAGTCCGGTGCGCAGCAGCCAGTCGCCGATCAGCGAGATCAGACCCGCGCCGAGCATCAGCCGGTAGTCGCGCTGCCGCGCGAGGACGCCCCACAAGTCCTTCATCGCTCCTCCTGCTCCGGTGAGATGGTGAGGATCTGGGTCAACGAGACATGCCGGCTGCCCGGCGGGCGGGTGGACTTGTCGTCGATGGGCCGCTCGTCGACCCAGCGCTGCAGCAGCGCGTCGATCTGCCCGACGAGTTCGGCGAGCTCCTCGCCGGTCAGGTAGATCCCGGTCTGGCCGATGCCGGAGTTGTCGCGCCACACCGGGTCCTCGTGCAGTCGTTGCTGCTGCCATTTCGCCAGGTCGTCGAGGGCGCGCTCGGCCATCAGCTGCTCGAGGACCTCGGCCGCCGCGGCGCCCTCGGGTGTCCGCATCGCGTCCCGCCAGGACTGCGACGTCGAGACCAGGCGCCACGGCCGCTCGCGGTTGTCCTTGCCCGGAGCCGGCTCGACGAAGTCGTACTTCGCGAGCTGCCGCAGGTGATGGGAGGCCAGCGCCTGGCTGATCCCGAGATGCCGCGCGGCCTCTGCCGCGGTCATCGGGCCCTCGCGGCCCAGCAGCGACCGCAGGTCGAGCCGGACGGGGTGCGCCATCGCCCGGATCGCCAGCGGGTCACTCAGCAGCCGCGTCCGCCGCGGATCCTTTTCCAAAGACATGCTTGGAATATGCGCCAGGCCAGATCCGATGTCAAGGCATTGCTTGGAATGTCAGTGCTTGTCAGCGTTTACCCGTTTTGCCCGGCTTCGGCTTGTGCTTGCCCGGAGGCTGCTTGGCAGCGGGTTGCGACGTCGCGTGGGTCCGGGCCGTCGGCCGTGCCGAGGTCGCGGGCGGCGCTTTGGTGGTGGTCACCTTCGTGGCCGTCGCGGCCGGCGTCGTGACCATCGTGGGTGACGGAGCCGTCGGCTGTGGCGTGCGGGACGGGGCGACATCCGTCGGCGCCGGCGGCGTACCGGCGCTCTGGCTGGTGAGTACCCCCGCGATCACCGCTGCCAGGAGCGCGATCAGCGCGGCCAGGCCAACGAAAACCGCTCGCCGGTTTCGGCGTAGCGGTAGGGGAGGGAGCTCGGCCGTCGTCGCGTTCCGCGGGTCGGTGAAGGCCCAGGACGCGACCTCGTCGGTCGTCGGACGCTCCGCAGGCTCCTTGGCCAGCATCCGGCGGATCAGGTCGGCGACCGGTGCCGGAACCTCTTCGGGCACGGTCGGCGTGGCTTGGACGTGCTGGGAGAGGACCACGGTCGGGTTCTCGCCCTCGAACGGCGGACGCCCGGTGAGGAGCTGGTACAGCACGCAGCCGAGCGCGTACACGTCGGTGGCGGGCGTGGCCGGCTGTCCCAGGGCCCGCTCGGGGGCGAGGTAGAGGCTGGTGCCGAGGATCAGGCCCGACGACGCCGGCGTGATGGTTCCGCCGGGCGAGTGCGCGATGCCGAAGTCGGCGATCTTCACCGAGCCGTCGACGTCGATCAGCAGGTTGTCCGGCTTGATGTCGCGGTGCACGATGCCGTGCCGGTGCGCGGCCGCCAGTCCGCGGGCCACCTGCTGGACGATGCCGACGGCGCGGTCCGGGGGGAGCGGACCGTGCAGCGCGAGTTCGTGCGCGACGCTGCGGCCCTCCAGCAGTTCCATCACCAGGTAGTACTCGCCGTTGGAGTGGCCGAAGTCGTAGACCGCGACGACGTGCGGATCCCGCACCATGGCGGCGGCTCGAGCCTCGCGCTGGAACCGTGCCGCGGCGAACGGATCGCGCAGGTCCGGCCGGAGGAGTTTCACCGCGACCGGGCGACCCAGGATTTCGTCGCACCCGCGATAGACCTCGCCCATCCCACCGTGGCCGAGGATCTCGGACGTGCGATAGCGCTCCGCAAGCAGCACGTCCGCCCGGTACCCCGATGACAAGCTGACGATTCAGCCAGTGCGGTCGCGAATCCATTCCAGAGCTGGTTCGGCCCGGCTCAGGATCGAGACATGGCCGAGGTCCTGGTGGATCTCGAGCGTTGCGGCCGGGAGACGGTCGGCCAGCCAGCGGGCGTGGGCGCACGGGATGATGCCGTCGGCGGTGCCGTGGACAAGGAGTGTCGGAGCGGTGACCGCACTCGGCGTACAGCCCCAGGGGTGGGTGTAGGAGCAGTCGTCGTCGATCAGGCCGTCCGGGCCGCCGGGCATCGACTGCTCGCCGGCGACCGAGCCGAGCCAGCCCCACGGGCCGTCGAACATGGCCAGGTCGGACGGTGTGAACTCGGGGTCGTACTCGGCGCCGGAGTTCTCGTGCCGTACCTTCGCGTCCCGGCCCGCGGCGGCGGCCTGCAGCGATGCGCGGCCGGACGCGACCATGCCGTCGTACCAGTCGAGGCCCTCGGCGTCGTACGGCGCGATCGCGGCGAAGGTCGCGACTGCCTCGACCCGATCGCCGAGGACCGCGGCGGCGCCCAGTGCGTACGAGCCGCCGCCCGAGTAGCCCATCAGGGCGCAGGTGCCGACGCCGAGCGTGTCCAGCAGCGCGGTCAGGTCGGCGGCGACCGACGCCATCGTGCGGTGCGGTGCCGCCGTCGACCCGCCGTACCCCGGCCGGTCGAACGAGATCCATCGGATGCCGAGCCACTCGCCCGCCTCGAACAGCGGCGCCGGCGGGGTCCCCAGGTTCGGTGTGCCGTGATGCCAGACGACGGCCAGGCGCGCGTCGTCGCCGGGGGCGCTGTCGTACCCGTGCAGGACCCGCCCGTCGGCCGTCCGGAAGTCGATCTCCTCCATGCTCGTCACTCTAAAGTGCCGAAATGTCGAGTGCGTCCGGTTGCTTCCGACCTCTGCTGCGAAGATCCGACAACTGCCCGAAAGGACACCGGTCATGAAGTACCTGCTGATGATCCACAGCAACCCGATCACCTGGGGACACCCGTCGTTCCTGCACACCGAGGCCGGCAAGGCGCTGCCGAAGAAGGCCCGCGACGCGCTCGCCGCCCAGCTCGACGGCTTGCTGAAGGAACTCGACGCCAACGGAGAACTGATCACGGCCGTGCCGCTCGACCCGCCGTCGAAGACCCGGGTGGTTCGCGTCCGCGAAGGCGTCCGCGCGACCACCGACGGCCCCTACTCCGAGGCGAAGGAGCAGCTGGCCGGCGTCTTCCTCATCGACGTGGCCTCCCAGTCCCGCGCCGAGGAGGTAGCCGCCACCATCCCCGAGGCCGAGTTCTTCGCGGTGGAGGTCCGCCCGGTGTCAGTTTTCGACTGATCCCTCGAACCTGAGACCTGCAGTGGTGGGCTGAGACCTGTTGGTCCAGGTCTCCGCCCGCCACAAGTGGTCTCAGGTTCAGTGTGAAACCAGGCGGGTGTGGTTGGCAGGGGTGGGGAGAGCTGGGTCGAGGGCACCCAGGGCCAGCCAGGTGGCGCCGCCCACGCCGTCGCGGGCGGTCAGGACTTCGCCGGCAAAATGCTGCCGGATGAGTTGTCCGACGGGTGAAGATTCACCCGCGACACTGCCCGCGAGCACCATCGGGCCCTTGTCCGACGTTGTCTTCAGCCGGGCGGCCGTTTCTGTGAGCAGTTCGGCTGCGCGTTTCACCAAGGCCCGCGCAGTCTCGTCGTCCTGTGCGTACGCCGCGATCACCGTCGGCGCGAGTTCGGCGAGCAGAACGGGTGGACGACTGTTCACCGTCCTCACCAGATCGTCACGCAACGCGTCGTATCCTTCACGCTGTGCAGCAGCGTGCTCGTCCCGATCGGGCAGGATCGCCTGCACCACGGCCTGCCCGAGCACCCCGAGCGGCTCGCGCAGATCGAGTGCCTGGAGCACGCTGCGGACCGCCTCGCGACCGAGCCAGAAACCGGAGCCGTCGTCGCCGAGCAGCCAGCCGTGCCCGCCCGCGGTGCGCACGAGCTGGTGGTTGCGCACCAGACCGGCGTTGCTGCCGGTGCCCGCGATCAGTACGGTGCCGTCCGGTTCCGGCGTACCAGAGGCGAAAGCGACCTCGAGATCGCCGATGTAGTCGGGGGCAACGATCAGGCCCGCGCCCGTCCAGGCCGCCTCGAACTGGGCGGCCACGTCCGGCCGTGCGAGCGCCACGCCGCCGGCCATACCGACGACGGCCGCCTGGACGGCCGTCGGGTCCAGTCCGGCCAGCGCGGCGTGAAGCGCCTGCCCGAAGTTGGCCGCCGCGCTTGCGGGGTGACTGGTCGGATTCCCTCCCGCTGCGGCGCCGCGACCGATTACGTTGCCCTCAGAGTCCGCGATCACGATCCGGGTGGACGTACCGCCGAGGTCGCCGCCGAGGACCAGCGGTCCGGCAGGTATCAGGACCACCTGGTCGACAGGTGCGGCGTCAGCGTCCGGAAGCGGGCGTTCGACCGACATACGCGATGCTCCAAACTGCTCGAAAGAGCTTATAAGTAAGCACAAGGAAACAAGGTTACGCAACGGTCCCGATCTGGGGAGATCACACGAATGAGCCTTGACTTTAGCTGCGAGTTGAGAAAAGTTCTGTCCAGCAAACCGCAAACTTGCGCATTTGTCGGCACCTGGAGTGTCGCTGCGAGCACAGTAGTCGAGGGGTGGGCCCGCTGATGGCCAGCGATAACACGGGGGAGACGAGCGGCGTGAGCGCGCAGGCTTATGTTCAAACCCTGATGCCGATCATGGCTGCAGTCACCACACAGATCGACGGCCCGATCCAGCAGGCGGCCGACCTGATGACCACGTCGCTGCGCGCGAACGGCGTGATCCAGGCATTCGGCTCCGGCCACTCCGAGGCGCTGGCGATGGAGATCGCCGGCCGGGCCGGCGGACTGATCGCCACCAACCGGATCGCGCTGCGCGATCTCGTGCTGCTCGGCAGTGAGCCGACCGAGCTGCTGCGCAGCGCGGAGCTCGAGCGCGACCCGCAGTACTCCCGGAAGCTCTACGAGCTGTCCGCCGCCCGCGAGGGCGACCTGTTCGTCATCGCCTCGAACTCCGGTGTGAACGGCTCGATCGTCGAGCTCGCGAGTGTGGTCAAGGAGAAGGGCCACCCGCTGATCGCGATCACCTCGCTGCAGCACACCGGCGGTATGGAGTCGCGGCACCCGTCCGGCAAGAAGCTGATCGACTTCGCCGACGTGGTCCTCGACAACCACGCGCCGTACGGCGACTCCGTCCTCGACCTGCCCGACGGTGCGGGCAAGGTGTGTGCGGTGTCGTCCATCACCGCCGCGCTGATCGCGCAGCTGCTGGTCGCGGAGGTGCTGCGCCGGATGACGGACGCCGGCGAGACGCCGCCGGTGTACCTGTCCGCGAACATCCCGGGCGGCGACGAGCACAACCACGCCCTTGAAGCACGGTACGCCGGTCGTATCCGGCGCACTGCCTGAATCATCACTCGGAAGGCGGCAACATGACCACTCCCAACAACCTCTCGCGGCGGCTGTTCCTGCAGCGCGCGGCGGTCGGCACGTTGATGGCGACCGGCGGCAGCACGCTGCTGGCGGCCTGTGCCGGCAGTGGCAGCGACGACACCGGTTCCGGCAGTGGCGGTGCCGACAAGACCGCGGACAACCCGTTCGGCATGGCCGACAAGGCGACCGTCGACGCGGTGATCTTCAACGGCGGTTACGGCTACGACTACGTGACGTTCGCGGCCAACATCGCGCAGAAGAAGTTCGCGGGCTCGACGTTCAAGGTCGCTCCGTCGACCCAGATCGCCCAGCAGTTGCAGCCGCGCTTCGTCGGCGGCAACCCGCCGGACCTGATCGACAACTCCGGCGCGAACCAGATCGGCTTCAACACGATCCTGGACCAGCTGTCGACGCTCGACGACGTCTTCGAGGCCAACAACTACGAGGGCACGAAGATCGCCGACACCCTGTACCCGGGCGCCAAGAACCCCGGTACCTACGACGGCAAGTTCGTCGCGATGAACTACGTGCTGACCCTCTACGGCATCTGGTACTCCGACAGCCTGTTCAAGGAGAACGGCTGGGAGCCGCCGAAGACGTACGACGGGCTGCTCGACCTCGGCGCCAAGGCCAAGGCGAAGGGCAAGTACCTGTTCGTCTGGGGCAAGGAAGCCGCGACCTACTACCACACGATGGCCGTCGACGGCGCGATCAAGGAGGGCGGCGACGAGGTCCGGCTGGCGCTGGAGAACCTCAAGGAGAACTGCTGGTCGATGCCGCAGATCCAGGGCATCTTCAAGGCCCTGGAGACCATGGTCAAGAACGGGTACTTCGTCCCCGGTGGCGCCGGTACCCAGTTCACCGCCGCGCAGGCGAAGTGGAGCAACGACCAGCAGGCCATCCTCTACCCCTCGGGTTCGTGGATCGAGAACGAGATGAAGAAGGCCACCAAGGCGGGCTTCAACATGAAGGGCGTCCCGGAGCCGGTGCTCACCGACGCCCCGAAGCTGCCGTACGAGGCGCTGCGCAGCGCGGCCGGCGAGCCGTTCATCGTCCCGTCGAAGGGCAAGAACGTTGCCGGCGGCAAGGAGCTGCTGCGGGCGATGCTGTCCAAGGAGGCGGCGACCAACTTCGCCAAGACCCGGCTGGCGCCGACGATCGTCAAGGGTCTGGTTCCCGCGGACGGGTTCGGTTCGACCGCACTGCAGTCGCAGACGCAGATGCTGGACGCGGCCGGCACCAACGTCTTCGACTACCAGTTCGTCGGCCTGTACGGCATGAACACCGACAACCTCGTGGTGTGGAACTCGTTCCTGTCCGGCCAGATCGACGCGGCCGGCCTGACCAAGGGCCTGCAGCAGATCACCGACAAGGTGCGTAACGACAGCTCCGTCAAGAAGATCCCGGTCACGAAGTGACCACCACGCAAGAAGCTGTGCCGGGTGACGGACCCCAGCGGTCCGTCACCCGGCGCCGCCGGCCGCTGACCTTCGATCGAGTCAGCTTCATGGTCGTGTTCCTGGGCCTGCCGCTGGCGGTTTTCGTGATCTTCGTCGTCTCGCCGTTCGTGCAGGCGCTGTACTACTCGCTGACCGACTGGTCCGGGTTCAGCGCAGGGCAGAACTTCGTCGGCTTCGACAACTACGTGAAGCTGTTCCACGACGACATCTTCCTGAAGGCCGTGCGCAACAACATCCTGCTCGCGATCGTGGTGCCGATCGTGACGATCGTGCTGGCGCTGACCCTGGCCACGCTGGTGACGATCGGCGGTGCGGGCACCGGGAACGTCCGCGGACTCCGCAACTCCGGCTTCTACCGGATCGTCTCGTTCTTCCCGTACGTGATCCCGGCGATCGTGATCGGTCTGATCTGGGCCCAGGTGTTCACGCCCGGCTCGGGCATCCTGGACGCGGTGCTGACCAAGATCGGGCTCGAGCAGTTCGAGAACTACGCGTGGCTCGGGGACGCGCGGACCGCGATGCCGGCCTCGATGTTCGTGATGATCTGGGGCTTCGTCGGCTTCTACATGGTGCTGTTCATCGCCGCCATCCGCGGTATCGACCCCGAGGTGTTCGAGGCGGCCAGGATCGACGGCGCCGGCCGGTTCCGGACCGCGGTGTCGCTGGTGGTGCCGCTGATCCGGGACAACGTGCAGACCGCCTACATCTACCTCGGGATCGCCGCCCTGGACGCCTTCGTCTACATGCAGGCGCTGAACCCCGGCGGCGGGCCGCAGAACTCCACCCTGGTCATGCCCCAGCAGCTGTTCACCACTGCCTTCACCAAGGGGCAGTTCGGTTACTCGACGGCCATGGGCGTGGTCCTGGCCGCGGTGACGATGCTGTTCGCGCTCCTGGTCTTCGTGGTGAACGCCCTGACCGGCGGACGCGAGCGGAAAGTGAAGGTACGCCGATGACAACCACCGCCACTGACCGGGCCGACGTCGTTGCCGGGGCCCGCCGCGCGCCCCACCACGGGGCCCGCGAGGGCAGAGGCGTGGCGACGACCGCCCACGTCGCGCTGATCCTGTGGTCGTTGCTGGTGATCCTGCCGCTGCTGTGGACGCTGTTGTCCTCGTTCAAGTCGACGCAGGAGGTCCTGGGCAACCCGCTGTCGCTGCCGAGCAAGCTGCGGTTCGAGAACTACGCCAATGCCTGGACGACGGCCGGGATCGGCCGGTACTTCCTGAACACGGTGATCGTCGTGGGCTCCGCGCTGGTGCTGGTGATGATCCTCGGCGCCATGTGTGCCTACGTGCTGGCCAGGTTCACGTTCCCCGGCAACCGGCTGATCTACTACTCCATGCTGGCCGGGCTGACGTTCCCGGTCTTCCTGGCGATCGTGCCGCTGTTCTTCGTACTGAAGAACCTCGCGCTGCTCAACACTCTGCCCGGGTTGATCGCCACCTATGTCGCGTTCGCACTGCCGTTCACGGTCTTCTTCCTGCACGCCTTCTTCAAGGCGCTGCCGGGAGAGGTCTACGAGGCGGCGCAGATCGACGGCGCGGGTGAGTGGCGCTCGTTCTTCTCGGTGATGCTGCCGATGGCCCGGCCGGGTATGGCTTCAGTCGCGATCTTCAACTTCCTCGGGTTGTGGAACCAGTTCCTGCTCCCGGTCGCGCTGAACACCGACTCGAAGAACTACGTGCTCTCGCAGGGCATGGCCTCGTTCGCGTCGCAGGCCGGCTACGCGGTGGACTTCGGCGCGCTGTTCGCGGCTGTGGTGATCACGGTGGCTCCGGTTCTGGTCGTCTACATCATCTTCCAGCGTCAACTACAGGTCTCCGTCACCGCCGGAGGCGTCAAGTAGGTAGCCTGCCGGGATGCTGAAACGCCGGACACTACTGCAGGGAGCGCTGGCCGGCGCGGTCCTGAGCGGATGTTCCACGAAGCCGGTCGCCCCGCCGGTGTCGAAGGAGAACCCGTTCACCGTCGACGGGACCGCTCCGGTCGACCTGGTCATCAGTGAGGAGTACGGCGGTTTCGCGGCGGCGGCGTACCGGAAGAAGTACGCCGCCGCCGTCGTCACGCCGACGGTGGCTCCGCAACTGTCCGGCCAGCTGCTGCCCCGGTTCGCCGCGGGCAACCCGCCCGACGCGGTGCTCAGCACCGGCGACGACGAGCTGGAGCTCGGCCGGCTGGTCGAGGAAGGCCAGCTGACCGACCTGCAGCAGCTGCTGGACGCGCCGTCCTGGGACAACCCGAACGCGGCGGTCAAGGATCAGCTGCTGCCCGACCTGCTGAACTTCGGCCGGTACGACGGGACTCAGCGCACCGTCAACTACATCGCGAGTGTCTACGGCATCTGGTATTCGGCCAGCCTGTTCCAGCGCAACGGCTGGGAGGTGCCGCGCACCTGGACGGATCTGCTCGCCCTCGGCGCCGACCTGAAGGCCGCCAAGCTCGGGCCGTTCATCTACGCCGGCACCCATCCGTACTACCTGCTCGAGCTGGTGCTGACGCTGGCCGCCAAGACCGGCGGGCCGGACGTCGTGAAGCGCATCGACAACCTCGAGGACGGCGCCTGGAAGGACGAGAGCGTCACCAAGGCGATCATCGCGGTCGGTGAGCTGGCCAAGCGCGGGCTGCTCGCAGCCGGGACCGCGGCGTACGACCACATCGGTTCGCAGAAACGGTTCCTCGCCGGCAAGGCCGGGATGCTGCCGTGCGGCAACTGGCTCGAGAACGAGATGAAGGGCCTGGTCCCGCAGGACTTCGCGCTGACCATGTTCGCCGTACCGCCGCTGGACTCGTCGCCGGCGCTCGCCAGCGGTGTGCACGTCGCGGCGACCGCGCCGTTCCTCGTACCGGACAAGGCGCGGAACAAGGCCGGCGGGCTGGAGTACCTGCGGGCCCTGCTGTCGGCCGACGTCGCGGCGCAGGTCACCTCGGAGGCGAGCCAGCTCACCATCGTCCGGGGCGCGGCCGACGGGCTCGAGATGGGGACGGCGCTCCGCTCGGCCCGGGACCTGCTGTCCGCGGCCGGCGACCAGCTGATCATCTGGTACTTCGACGACTGGTACCCGCAGTTCGCGGACGCCGCCGCGACGGCCACCGGGCAGTTCATGGCCGGCGGCCTGCAGCAGTCGGAGTGGACCGCGCGGATCCAGGCGGCGGCCGACAAGCTCAAACAGGACTCCGCGGTCACGAAGTACCACCGGGACTGACCTGATCATCGGTTCGACTCCGGAATCACGAAACCCGAAGCTACGAACGGGTAAAACCCCATCGCCGTCCGACGCTCCCCGCCGTACGCTCGGAGGAGGGGAGGGAGTGCGATGGAGTGGCTGGCGGTCGTGGTTCTGTTCTTGACGCTGTGCGTCCTGCTCAGTCTGCTGCTGCCGCATCCGCCGCCGTCGCGGTGGCGGCGCGGTCTCCAGCGGCGTACTGCGCGGCTGACCGCGCGACTGCACCGGCATCGGGAGCCCGAGCCGGACCCGTTCGACACGCTCCGCCTGCAGACCCGCCTCGGGCATCTGTCCACCAAGATCCGCAGCATCGAGTCCACGCCGCACATGTACGCCCGTGCGCACAAGCTGATGGCGCTGGAGGCGGCGTACGACGACCTCCTCGACGAGGCCTGCCGGCTGGCGGGCTGCCCGGGGGAGGCTGAGCTGAAACGCTCCGAGGAGAAACGCTGGCAGGAGGAGCAGGAACTGGCCGCCCGCGGCTGGTCCTGGTGACCCATAGTCGTTGAGATATGACTGATAACCCGCCCGGGTGCAGGGTGAGTTGAGAACGCTGGCAGAATCGGACGCATGTCCCATGCTGCGTCTGACCCCTCCGCAGCCGGTTCCCAGCGACGCCCGCGCGTGCTCTCCGGGATCCAGCCGACGGCGGACTCCTTCCACTTCGGCAACTACCTCGGCGCGTTGCGGCAGTGGGTGGCCCTGCAGGACGACCACGAGGCGTTCTACTGCGTCGTCGACCTGCACGCGATCACGGTGGAGTACGAGCCGAAGGCGCTCCGCGAGCGCACCCGCCGGTCCGCGGCGCAGCTGCTCGCCGCCGGGATCGACCCGGAGCGGTCCACCCTGTTCGTCCAGTCGCACGTGCCCGAGCACGCCCAGCTGTCCTGGGTGCTCGGCTGCCTGACGGGGTTCGGCGAGGCCAGCCGGATGACGCAGTTCAAGGACAAGTCGGCCAAGGGCGGCGCCGACCGCGCCACCGTCGGCCTGTTCACGTACCCGATTCTGCAGGCCGCGGACATCCTGATCTACCAGGCCGACCGGGTCCCGGTCGGCGAGGACCAGCGCCAGCACCTGGAGCTCACCCGCGACCTCGCGCAGCGCTTCAACCACCGGTTCGGCAAGACCTTCCGGCTGCCCGAGCCGTACATCGTCAAGGAGACCGCGAAGATCTCCGACCTGCAGGACCCGTCGGCGAAGATGAGCAAGTCGTCGTCCTCGCCGGCCGGCATCATCGACCTGCTGGACGACCCGAAGGTGAGCGCGAAGAAGATCCGGTCCGCGGTCACCGACTCCGGGCGGGACGTGATCTTCGACCCGGTCGAGAAGGCCGGGGTGGCCAACCTGCTGACGATCTACTCGGCGCTGACCGGCAAGAAGATCAGCGAGCTCGAGGACGAGTACACCGGGCGCGGGTACGGCGACTTCAAGAAGGACCTCGCCGACGTCGTGGTCGAGTTCGTCACGCCGTTCCGGGAGAAGACGCTGACCTACCTCGACGACAAGGCGCAGCTGGACGCGATCCTGGCGGCCGGCGCCGAGCGCGCCCGGGCGGTCACCGAGCCGACGCTGGCCCGGGTCTACGACCGCCTCGGTTTCGTCGCCGGCCCGCCGCAGGGACGGTAGGCCCCATGACCACGATCGGTGTCGCGATCCCGATCGCGGAGCCGTACGGCACGGAGCTGCAGAAGCACCGGGCCGACTTCGGCGATCCGATGGCCGCGTCGATCCCGACCCACATCACGCTGCTGCCGCCGACCGAGATCGAGGCCGGCGACCTGGAGCTGATCGACGAGCACCTGCTCGCGGTCGCGGCCCGGTTCCCGCGGTTCCGGATCCGGCTGCGCGGCACGGCGACCTTCCGGCCGATCTCGCCGGTGGTGTTCGTCCCGCTGGCGGAGGGCATCTCGTCGTGCGAGGTGCTGCAGTCGCAGGTCCGCTCCGGCCCGCTCAGCATCGACCTGAAGTTCCCGTACCACCCGCACGTCACGGTCGCGCACGACCTGGAGAAGGAAGCGCTCGACCGGGCGTACGACGCCCTGTCGGAGTACGACTGCACCTTCGACGTCGAGCACTTCAGCCGTTACGAACACGGCGCCGACGGCGTGTGGCGCCCACAGCGCGAGTTCCCGCTGGCAGGCTGAGACTCGTTCATCGGGGTACAGGGAGTCACATGGGCAGCATCAAGCGTGTCTGGGCGCGGTTCGCGAGGTCGCAGCTGTGGCGGGCCTGGAACCGGTACGGCGCCCGGCGCGGCAACCGGCTGGCCGGGGCAACGAGCTTCTTCGGGTTCCTGTCGCTGTTCCCGCTGATCGTGCTGGCCGCGGCGATCATCGGCCCGCTGCTCGGCGACGAGGCGATCGACGCGCTGAAGAAATCCCTGGAGAAGAACCTGCCCGGGATCGGCGACAAGATCGACATCGACGCGCTGATCGCGCACGCCGGGACCATCGGCCTGATCTCCGCGGTCGGGCTGTTGCTCACCGGTCTCGGCTGGATCGATTCACTACGCGCCTCGATCCGCTCGATGCACGAACTGGACGACGAGCCGGGCAACATGGTCAAGCTGAAGGCGGTCGACCTCGGCGCCCTGATCGGCCTCGGCCTGATCGGCATGATCGCCACCGGCGCCTCGTCGATCCTGACCGCGTTGTCGAAACGCATCGTCGACTGGGTCGACCTGGACGGCACCTGGCTGGCGGACTGGGGGCTCGGCCTGATCAGCGTGGTGATCGGGGTCGGCGCCGGCGCCGCGCTGTTCCTGTACATGCAGACGGTCCTGCCGCGGATCGTGCTGCCCCCCAAGGTGGCGCTGATCGCGGCGCTCGCCGGCGGCGTCGTGTTCTACCTCGCCCAGCGGCTCGGCAACCTCTACGTCAACCACGTCATCGGCGCGAACGCGGCGTACGGCGCGGTGGCGGTGCCGCTGGCGCTGCTGGTGTGGATCTACCTGATGACCCGCGCGATCATGCTGATCGCCGCGTGGACGAAGGAAGCCACCCTCGACGCCCACGCCCGCGAAGAGAGGTCGGAAGAGAAGTCTGAAGCAGGTTCGGGGCAGCAGCCGCGGGCCGTCGAGCCCGAACCGCTGCTCCCCGGCCCGCCCGGCAAGCGCTACAAGGTCGTCCCGGTCCCGCAACGCAAGGCAGACACGGTCGCCGTCGCCGCAGGAACGGTCCTCGGCGTCACGATCACCACCCTGGCGCTCCAAGGCCTCCGAGCAGTTCGCTCCATCCGCCGCTCCTGACAGGCGCTGGACACCTCGTCCGCCGGCTGACGTGAAGTCGTTCCCGCGGGGGAACCTTGCGTTGACCTACACGCGGGCTCGGTGACGGCGGCGGCGGAGCGCCCGCGGGCGGCGGAGGAACAGGCCGAGCAGGAGGACCGGCGGGGCGGCGTACGCCCAGTCGGGGATGCGGAAGGCGAGTGACTTGACCGCTTGGCCCGGGGTCAGCGCGGTGCGGGCCTGCGGTGCGCCGGTCGTCGTACCCTGCTTGGTCGTGGAGGGCTTGCCCTGCGTCTGGGTCTTCGGCGGCGCGGCGGCCGGCTTGACCAGGGTGCCGACGGGCTTGAGCTTGCCGTAGTTGGTGAACGTCCAGGTCAGCAGGTTGCTGGCATCCCCGGTGATGCCGTGCGGCGCGTTCATCAGCGTCACCACCAGCGTGTGCCCGTTGCGCCGGGCCGCGCCGACGAACGTGTTCCGGGCCAGCGTCGTGTAGCCGGTCTTCACGCCGAGCGCGCCGTCGTAGTTGAACAGCAGCTTGTTCTGGTTCGCGACCTGGTAGGTGCCCTTGTTCCCGGCGTTCGGGAAGTTCGTGTACTTCGTCGACGCGTATTTCGCGAAGTCCGTGCGCTCGAGCCCCGCCTGGGCGAACAGGGCCAGGTCGTAGGCGCTGGAGTACTGCCCGTCGGCGTCGAGGCCGGTCGGGTCGGTGACATGGGTGTCGAGCGCGCCGAGATCCTTGGCCTTCGCGTTCATCCGCTGGATGGTCGCGGGGACGCCGCCCTGGTCGTGGGCGCACAGAGCGTGCACGGCGTCGTTCCCCGACGCCAGGAACATGCCCTGGAAGAGCAGATCGACGGTGTAGTGCAGGCCCGGGTACACGCCGACCTTGCTGCCGATGATCCCGGCGTCCGCATCCGACCCGACGACCGGATCGGTCTTCTTCAGCCGGGGCAACAGAACCAGAGCGGTGAGCGTCTTGAGGGTGCTGGCCGGGCGGAGCTTCGCGTGCGGGGCCTTGGCGGCGAGCACCTGCCCGGTGTCCAGGTCGGCCACGACGTACGCCGACGCCTGCACGGCCGGCGGTGCCGCCCCGTTGGCGACGACCGTCGGCTTCGCCGTCAGCAGCTCGCCGCCGACCGGGCCTTGTGGGCCCGAATCGGCGGCGGTCGCTGTCAGAGGTCCGGCGACCACC
Source organism: Kribbella sp. NPDC003505 (assembly GCF_040610875.1). Classification (NCBI taxonomy): domain Bacteria; kingdom Bacillati; phylum Actinomycetota; class Actinomycetes; order Propionibacteriales; family Kribbellaceae; genus Kribbella; species Kribbella sp. NPDC003505. Next base: position 473,567 of record NZ_JBEXNA010000006.1, read on the forward strand.
AGTGCGGTGGTCGCGCAGGCCGTCAGAAGCAAACGCATCGGCGGCACTCTAGTTGGCCGACGGTGCAGATGTCACAGTCGGGTCTCATGCCCTGAATCAGGCACAGCGTCAGGCTCGGTACGCGGTCCACATGTCGCTGATCCGGGTCGACTGCCCCGGCGTGAACTGGTTGTAGCAGGAGTCGTAGGAGTAGTCCATGTAGTTGTGGATCGGGTCCAGACCGGGCAGCGAGCAGGAGTCCCGGCCCTCCGGGCAGCCGCTGGACGAGCTGCTCTGGGCGGGCGTGTCGGCCACCGAGTCGTTCGTGCTCGTGCAGCCGCCCTGGAACGTGTGGTACAGCCCGAACCAGTGACCGGCCTCGTGGGTCGCGGTCTTGCCGTCGTTGTAGTTGGTCGCCGAGCCGCCCGGCAGCGAGCTGTACTGCACCCGGATGCCGTCGATCGACGGGTTGCTCGCGTAGTCCCACGGGAAGGTCGCGATCCCGAGGTAGGAGAAGTCGACGAGCCAGATGTTCAGGGCGTTCTTGCCGCCCTGACGCGTCTGGGAGCGGTACGAGGTGCTCTGCCGGTCCTTGTGCCACTGGTCGTTGTAGTACCGGTCGACGCCGGCCAGCGTGAACGTGAAGCCGGTGTTCGCCGCCTGCGAGGACTCCTGACCTGCGAAGTCCTGGTTCAGCTCGGCGATCTGCTGGCTGATCTGCGTCGACGTGACGTCACCGGCGCCGGACTTGCTCAGCATCACGTGGATGTACACCGGGACACTCGCCGACGCCAGCGTGCCGACGCGCGCTTTCTTGGCCTTCAGGATCTGAGCGGTCCTGGCCTCGATGGCCTTCTGCTCGGCCGCCGAGAGGTCCCGGTGGTCGGCACCGAAGCCACCACGGGCGGCCGGGCCTTCCTCCGGCGTGAAACACGCCGGTCCGGTGGTCTGGTCGACAGGCGCCTTGGCAGTCGCCTGTCCACCGAGCGGACTGAACGCGAGCGCCGTACCGGCCAGAAGCACGGCCAGGGCGCGGGGACGGGTAACGAAAGATCGCATAGCGGTCCTCCACGAATCGGGCCGCTTTGGGCGGTGCGGCCGAATCCGGCGATTTTCCCCACCATCCCGCGGGGTGCCAACCCATTCCGTGTCTGACTGGTGCCACGGCACCACCGCGCCGGACGCCTGCGACAACCGGCAACGGGCTTGCGAAACCGGTCCTTCGAACGATAGAAGTGACGCCGTCTAGACCGGTGCCGCGGGGGCCGCACTGGTCCTCCCTCCTTAGCTGCTGGAGTCCTGGATGCGCCGCGCCCGCATACCTGCCCTTACCCCTGCCAACCTCCTACGACTCGCCCTTCCCGCGGCCTTGGTCGCCGCCGGTCTGATCGCGCTCACCGGCTCCGCTGGTACGGCGTCGCAGTCCCGGCCGTACCGACCACCGCTCGCCCTGACGCACACGCCGACAGCACCTCAGTTCGAGGCGAACTCGGTTGTGGTCAAGTTCAAGAAGTCCGCGAGCGCGTCTGCCCGGCAGGCCGCCGTCACGAGGCTGCGGGCGAAGACCGAGGACTCGGTCGCGTCCAGGGCTGTCAAGCTGACCGGTACGGAATCCGCTCAGGACCTGCTGAAGAAGGCCAAGGCCGATCCGGCCGTCGAACTGGCATCGCTGAACTACAAGCGGTGGGCGTCCGCCGTGCCGAACGACGCGTACTACCCGGTCGTCGACGGGACCGGTCAGGCGTCGTACCTGAACACGATCCGGATGCCCCAGGCATGGGACGTGTCGAGGTCGACCGGCAATCAGGTTGTCGCGGTACTGGACACCGGCGTCGACTCCGGTCATCCGGATCTCGTGGGCCGCCTGGTGCCCGGCTACAACGCGGTGTCCAGTACTCGGCCGAATCCGGTCGACGACAACGGCCACGGCACGATGGCTCTCGGCATCGTCGCAGCCTCGGCGAACAACGGGTACGGCGTGGCGGGCATCGGCTGGGCCGCGAAGGCGATGCCTGTGAAGGTGCTCGACGCGAACGGCGAGGGGTACGACGCCGACATCGCGGAGGGCATCGACTGGGCGGTCGCGCACGGCGCCACGGTCATCAACATGTCCCTCGCCGGTCCGTACGACAATCCGGTCCTGCATGACGCGGTGAAGCGCGCAGTCGCCGCGGGCGTCGTCGTTGTCGCAGCCTCGGGCAACAACGGCAATGCGGCGGCGCAGTTCCCCGCCGCGTACCCGGAAGTGATCGCGGTGTCGGCCACGGACCAGGGCGGCGCGCTCACGGATTTCAGCTCCTACGGTGATTGGGTCGATGTGGCGGCTCCTGGCTGGGACATCGTCACCACCGGAGCCCGTTCGATGACGCCGGCCGGTCAGGACCCGATCTGGTTGTGCACGGGAACGTCGTGTGCGGCGCCGATCATTGCCGGTGTCGCCGCGTTGGTTAAGAACAAGTGGCCCGCCTATACGCCAGCGCAGGTGGCGACTCGGCTGAAGACACTGGCGCGGGACGCAGGTCCGCGAGGTATTGATCAGTACTACGGTGCCGGCGTCGTCGATGCCTACGCGGTGCTCGGCGGACGGTGGGCTCCGGACTTTCCGGTCAACCCTGCCGACGGCAATGATCAGCCGTCGCGTGCCGTGTCGGTGGCAGCCCCCGCTTGGGGACAGCCGATCGAAGTCAAGGGTGTCATCGGCACCGAGGGAGAATCCGATTGGTACGTCGTCGACTGGGGAACCCCCATGGGCTTCCAGACGTGGGTGACCAGTGCGGCGTACGACCCGCAGTATCCGGCGAACCTCGGTCCGGTCATCGACGTGTACGCCGCGGACATGAAGCCGATGAAGCACGGCGAGAAGCCCTACCCGGACGTCGATCCGGCAACCGGGCGCCCGCAGACCGTTCCGTTGACCGCGAACGCAGACGTCCCTGCAGTCACGAACAGGACATTCATCCGGGTTCGTAACGCGAACGGATCACGTGACGCTCGGCCGTACACGCTGGTCGTCTTCGGGCAGGGAGCCGGCAGTGGGCGGGACGCATCGATCTATCCGATCTCCGACGTCGTGCCGGCCGATCTCTCCGCAGGCGCGGCGGTCACCGTGCGGCCGTCGACCACTCTTGCGCTGGACGTCCAGGCGAATACTGTCAACGCGACCACGGTGCGGCTGTTCAACGGCAGGACCGGCGCGGCGGTGCCGGCGGATGTGATCTACGATGCCGCGACCCGCAGAGCCGTACTCACCCCGACCGCGCCGCTGCTCGACGCGACGCCGTACAAGCTTCTGATGGCGGGTGTCCGGCAGGACTTTTCGACCGTGCTGCCGCCGATCAGTTCGGTGTTCACGACCGCCGACCTGGCGCCACAGAAGCTGACCGCATTCACCGGGGGCGGTGGGTACTTGTCCGCCAATCTGGCGTGGACTGTTCCTTCGACTCCTGACTTCGATCAGGTGGTCGTCCGGCGGAACGTCGGGAGCAAGGCGCCGACGCCGACCACAGGGACACTGGTCTATGCGGGTACGGGGACGGCGGTGAAGAACACCGGTCTGGCGCAGGGTACGACGTACACGTATGCGGCCTGGGTGAAGGACCGGGCCGGTCACTACGGCCCAGCCGCAGTGAAGCAATTGCTCGGGATGAAGTCGGGCATCTCGGTTTCCTCGACGTCTATCAATTACGGCGGGTCGATCACGGTGCGCGGAAGCACGTTGCGGATCGACAACGTGGCGTATGCGGGGTTGCCGGTGAACGTGTATGTCCGGCCGAAGAACTCGTCGAAGTTCACGCTGCTGGCGGCGTTGAAGACGTCGTCGACCGGGACGTTGTCGGTGGCGCACAAGCCGCTGGTGTCGTCGGTGTACATGCTGACGTTCCCGGGGAACGCGAGCCTGATGGGGACTCGTACCGCGGATGTCACGGTGCAGGTCCGGCCGACGATCTCGGCGACGCTGTCGCCGTCGTCGATCCGGCTGGGTGGGACTGCCGTGTTCAGCGGGTATGTGGCGCCGGCGCACTACGGGCAGACCGTCTACCTGCAGCAGTACGGCAGCAAGGTGTGGAAGTCGATCGCGTCGGTGAAGCTCAGCTCGTCGGGCAAGTACGCCTTCGGCATCAAGCCCGCGATCCGCGGGCAGATCGCCTACCGCGTCTTCTTCCCCGGTGACGCCGACCACGCCCCGGCGTACACCGTCAACAAGATCCTCAGCATCAGCTGAACCTCGCGCGACAAGCCCCGGCCGCCATGCGGACCGGGGCATTCGCCGTTGTGGCCAAGGCGTTTCAGCAAAGTCCACTAGCACGTCGGGGATGGCTGCGCCGGGACCCCGCGTGTCGTCTGCAACAACGTGCAATGGGGTTGTCGCGGCGGGTGTTCGCGGGATACAAATTGCCCGTCTCTACCGGTGCCGCGGGGGCCGCGCTGGTATCTCCGCCCCTTCCCCTGTTGGAGTCTGGATGCGCCGCGCCCGCGTTCTGCTGACGTCTGCCCTATTACTGTCCCTCCCCGCCTCACTCGGGATTCCCGCCACTGCACTTGCGCACCCACAACAGGCTGCGCAGGCCGCCGTACCGCAGGTGGTTCGTCCCCCGCTCGGTCCGCTGGCGCCGCCCGCGCCCGCGCGTGTGGTGAACGCGTCGACCACCGCCGCGGCGGCTGGAAAGCCGACCCGCGTGCGGGAGCTCGAGGAGCGGCGTACCGCGTCGTCCACGAGCTACCGGATGTCGGACGGGACGACGCAGGTCGAGCTGTCGACGGAACCCGTGCACTACAAGGATTCCAAGGGCAAATGGCAGGACATCGACACCAAGGTTACGGCCGGCACGGGTGACGATTCCTTCGAGAACGCGAAGAACAACTTCCGCACCCGGTTCGGCAAGTCGAGCGATCGGCTGCTGACGTTCGAGGCCGACGGTTCTTCGATCGGTCTGGGCGCAGCGGGTGAGAAGCGGGCACTGACGCCGGTGATGAAGGACTCGTCGGTGGCTTTTCCCGACGTATTCGGTACGGCGGACGTCCGGTACTACGTCTCGCGCACCGGTGTGAAGGAAGCCGTCCTACTGACGGCTCCCGCCGATGCCGCGGACGAGTACACGTTCGAGCTGCACACCAGCGGCCTGACCGCGAAGACGCAGCCGGATGGGTCGATCGGCTTCTTCAAGAAGAACGACGACGAGCGCCCGAAGTACGTCATCCCGGCGCCGAACATGTTCGACTCCTCGGCACAAAACCAGCTTGGCCAACCGGGCTACTCGGACAAGATCACCCAGACAATCAGCCAGCAGGGTGGCAAGACCCTCGTGACATTGAAGCCGGACCGGTCCTGGCTGGCCGCGAAGGAGCGGGTCTACCCGATCGTCGTCGACCCGACGATCGTCGTCGTGCCGGACCCGGACGCCGCTCAGGACACGTCGATCTCGCAGGCGAACGCGACCACACCGTACGGCTCGAACCCGACCGTGCTTGTCGGTGACGACGCGAGCCACAACACGTGGCGCGGTCTGCTGAAGTTCGACACGTCGATGATCCCTACAGGTACGACGATCCGCTCAGCTGATCTCAACGTGCACTACGGAGCCTCGTTCGGCTCGGACACGACAACACCGACCTTCGTTGCGGTCCGGGCGACACAGGACTGGTCGGAGTCGACCGCGACGTGGGCGTCGATGAACGCCGCGTGGGACCCGGCGTATGCCGACAACCGGGTGGTTGTGGACGACCAGGATCTGGCGTCGACGTCGTACGAGGGTGCGTGGAAGGAGTACGACAACGCCGCCGCTATCGGTGGCTCATTCTCCTTTGCGCCGAGCGGTACAACGGCAGACAGATTTACCTGGGATGCGCGGGTGCCCAGCGCTGGTGACTATCTGGTCGAGGGCTACTACTTCGCGGCTTCCTATCGTGGCAAGCCGGCAGTCTGGATCACCGGTTCTCCGGCGCCCGCCTTCGCAACGACCTGGAATCAGACGGTCGGTTCGGCGTCGGGTGGTTGGGCGCCGTTGAACCCGCAGAACCTGGTCCACACGGAGCCCGGCAAGACAGCGCGGGTGGTGATCCAGCGCGACACCTCGGCAATGACCACGCCGATCGCGGATGCGGTGCGCTGGACGGAGTTCTCGACACAGACGAAGGCCGCGGGCGACCGTGATGGTTGGCATTCGTTCGCGCTCGGTTCGCTCGTGCAGCAGTGGGTGAAGAACGAGGTACCCAACAACGGCGTGATGCTGAAACTGGCCGACGACATCACGGCGCCGCCGATCGGTGGCCTGTACTACACCGCGAGCGAAGACGCTCTCGGCGGAGAGACGGCGGCCCGGCCGAATCTGGTCGTCACCTACGACGAACCCGGTGTCACGCTGAACGCGCCGTCGACGATCAATGCTTCGGGTGCAGAACTGTCGTGGAGCAAGTACGACGATCCGACGCCGGCCGACGATGACGACCTGGTCGAATACCAGATCTTCCGCGGTTGCCGCATCCTGCCGGTCGGCGGTTGCACGGCGCCGGTCGGTGACTATTTCTCGACAACGGCCTCGACGGCGCTGACATTGGTCGGAACCGTCCCGCCCGAGGTGAGGTCGTTCACCGACACGACTGCGAAGCCGTCGAGCGCATCCGAGTCGGCGACGTACAGCTATTGGGTCGTGGCGCGGACGGTGGGTGACGGCACGTTCAACGGCAAGGCCGCGTCCAACGTGCAGACCGTGACGACGCCGCGCGAGGGCCGGATCATGCGCTCGTTCGGTGGCGACATTTCCGACACCACCCTGAGCAAGACCCTGCCGACGGTCAACCTGCAGCGTCCGGATGGCGGCACTGCCCAGGCCCCGAACACGCGGTACTGGGTGCAGGTAGGCAACAACCACCCGACGTACGGGGTCGAGCGCGGCGTGTTCGCGTTCGACACGCGCGCGATCAAGCAAGGCACGAAGGTCACCGACGCTCGTGTGGAGCTCTTTTCGAACTACGGCTCCGGCAGCGGTCGGGCCAACTTCGAGCTGTATGCGTTGACCCGGCCGTTCAAGGAGGACCAGGCGACGTGGAACAGATCCGAGTCGACGATCAACTGGACCACGCCAGGCGGCGACTACGACTCCACCAAGCCGCTGGGGTCGGTCCGTCCTGACGGCAACGCGCAGCGCTTGAAGTTCGCGTCAACCGCGATCACCTCGAATCTGGTCACGAGACTGCAGTCCTGGGTCGACGACCCGGCCAGCAACCACGGTCTGTTACTGAAGACCGAGAACGAGTCACCGGACGCGACGGGCCAGCAATTGGTGAGCATCACGAACGGCGAGTCCCCGGACACGCTGCTCCGTCCGCGGTTGTGGATCGAGTACCTGGCGAAGAACAACACCGACACCTACGAAGCTGACGAGATTCCTGAGCGGTTCGACCCGAACTCCGATGTCACTACTTCGGTAACGGTGTCCAACACGTCCAACGAGGTGTGGCCTGCGGATGCTCAGCTGTCGTATCGGTGGGCTCCGCCTAGCGAGATCCCGAACTGGGACGACATTACGGTGTCGAGCGAGCGGCGGTTTGCTCCCCTGGGCCGGGCACTGGCACCCGGAGAGTCAATGGTGCTGCAGTTGGAGGTCGTTGCTCCGATCAACTCCGACAGCGGCGCAAAGCGGCAGGCCTACGACTTGTATCTGGACCTGTGGACAGGCGGCGACTGGTATTCGAAGAACCACCGGCCCTCAACGAATCAAATCGCACCGAGCCAGGGATGCGCTGTCGTCATCTCGGGGCTGATGTGTGTCGACCGCTACGTCGAAGACCCGACGTCGGACCGGCTCGGTCTCGAGAAGTTCTTGTCGTACGCCGGCGAGGAGACCGGAGGCGGGTCGCAGGTTCTCACGAACCTGTACAACGGAAACGTCGTATGGTCGTACGACGCCATGTCGAACCCGTCGATCGGTCCGTCGGCATTCGTCAGGCTGGCGTACAACAGCCAGGACGGCGATTCGGTGTCCGGCTACGGGGTCTCTGTGCAGGCGGCCACATTGACACGGCTGGGTGCAGGTCTTTCAGTCGACAGCAACAACGTGGTCTCGTTCATCGACGGCGACGGTACGACGCACTACTACAGAGTCGACACGTCCAGCGCTCAGGAGATCACCTACACCCGTCCGGCAGGTGTCGCCCTGGAGCTGAAGCATGATGTCACCGCTCACGAGTTTGTCTTCAGTCGTCCAGACGGCACCCGCTTCTACTTCGACGAGAGCACCAAGCTGCAGACCTCGGTCGTTGATCGCAACGGCAACACGATGTCGTACCAGTACACCGCGGGCAAGCTGACTTCCGTCCGCGATTCGCTCGGACGGGCAGTCCTGACGCTGGATTACGACACCGGCTCCGGGCTGGTCAGCTGGATTCGTGACATCTCGGGACGAGCGCTCAAGTTCAGCTACAACTCGAAGCAACTGGTCAAGCTGGAGGACGGGGGCCCGTTCAACCCGCTGACCGAGGCGTTCGATGCGGACGCGGCGATCAAGACCTTTCAATTCGGCTACACGTCGACGAACACGAACGGCAAGTTGAGCTCGATCAAGGACCCACGCAACGCTCAGACAGGGGCGGACACCAAGATCGAGTACTACACGGCGACAGAAAACTCTAAGTGCACCGGCTGCGCCAAGCGGTACACCGATCGCCGTGGCAATGACACGACTTTCTCCTATACCGATCCGAATGTCTCACCGGCCAAAGATGTCGTGGCGACCGTCACCGATGTGAATGGTGCTACACCGTCGGTGACGACGTACAAGGTGGATGTGTTCGGCCGCACGACGAGCATCGTGGATGCGATCCAGAACGCCGTCGCTGCCCCGAAGGCAACGTTGCTTGCCTGGGACAAGGACCACAACGTGATCCGGTTGCAGGAGCCGAACGGCGCGGTGTCGACGTGGGAGTACGACCCGACGACCGGCTATCCGCTTGTCGTGAAAGATGCGATGGCAGTCAAGAACGGTCTTCCCGGTGTCGTGCTGACCTATGAGCCGTTGATCAGCGGCGCGACCGGCGCGCCCATGTCTGTACTGACATCGAAGAAGAGCGCCGCCGGCCGCATGAACACGTTCACCTATGACGCGAACGGCAACGTCAAGACGGTGATGAACGGCCTCGGGTTCGGGCCGACGTACACCTACAACGAAGACGGGACACTCGCGACGGCCACCGACGCGCGGGGCAACGTGACCGAGTACAACACGTACGATGCGAGCGGCTATCCGACCAAGATCACCGATCCGTTACTCAACCCGACGGCGTTCACCTACGACGCCCGCGGCAACGTGACCCGCGTCGCCGAGGACTTGGTGGGCACGGTGTACCAGCGGGAGACCATTTCGGAGTATGACACGTTCGGCCGGCCGACCAAGATCACCAAGCCATACGACGGCGCGGTGGTGCGGACGTCGGCGACCGACTACGACCTGAACGACAACGTCACGAAGCAGACCGCGCCGAACGGGGCGCAGTCAGTGTCGACGTTCGATGCCGCAGACAACTTGTTGACCAAGACACTGCCGGACAACAACACGACCGGCCGGCAACTCGCCTACACCTACGACGTACTTGGCAGGAAGGTCACCGAGACCGCGCCGAAGGGTGTCGCGACCACGACCGACCCGAACGACTTCGTCACCAAGTACACCTACGACCCGATCGGCCAGGTGCTGAAGGTCGAGACCCCGTTCATCGACTCAGCTGGGGTTGCGCAGAACCCGACTACTACCTTCGAGTACGACGAGGTCGGCAATCAGACAGCCGTGCTCGATCCGCTGCGGAACGCGTCGCCGGCGACCGACTACACGACCCAGACGGTCTATGACCTGAACCATCGCCCGACCGCTGTCACCGACGCCGCGGGTTACACCTCCAAGACGGTGTACGACGCTGACGGGCTGGTCACGTCGGAGGTCAACCAAACCGGTAACACGAAGACGACCAAGTACGACGAGGCCGGCCAGCCGATCGAGGTGTCGGTGCCGCACACGCCGATCGGCGGACACCAGAAGCAGCGTGTCACGAAACTGACCTACGACCAGGTCGGCAACGTCACACGCCAGACCCGGCCGGCAGATGTTGACGATCCGACCCGGCCCGAGCTGTACTCGGAAACCGTCTACGACAAGAACAACCGGCCGATCCAGAACAAGTCTGCGTTCGACCCGGCGACGACGTCGTCGTACAAGGCGCCCTCGAGCACGTTCATCCAGTACTACCCGACCGGTGAGATCAAGGCGCAGTCCGAGCCGACATTCACGGCGACGGCGCCGCCGGCCGCGCAGTGGACGAACTTCACCTATTACGGTTCCGGCGACATCAAGACCTCAACGGATCCGTGGCAGATCACGGCGACCTACGGCTACAACCAGCTGGGTCAGCAGACCGACCGCACGCTGACTGTGCCAGGTGACGACGCGAAGCGGGCCCAGGCCTGGGCCTACTACGCCGACGGTGCGTTGCAGGCTCGTTCCGACACCGCCGCGCAGCAGCCGGTCGACATCGTCGACAACGCCGACACCTGGCAGGCAACCTCGACCGGTACGTGGGCGACCGTGTCTGGTGGCACGAACACGCAGGGCGCCAACTACCGCACCCACGCGGCTGCGGCGGTTGGTACGCCGGAGGCCAACGACACGTTCAACTGGCGGGTATTGCCCGATGTGGCGGGAGCGTTCGACGTGTACGCGTCCTGCCCGGTCGCCACGGGTGCGACGACGGCCGCGACGTACACGATCAACCACTCCGACGGCGCGGCCACGAAGACGGTCGATCAAAAGGCTTGCACTGCGGCCACACCGTGGATCAACCTGGGCAACTACTCGTTCCCGAACGGTGTCGCGAAGACGATCACGCTGAAGCCCTCGGCGACCGGCGTCGTGAGCGCGGACGCCATCAAGCTGGTCTCTACCAGTCCGGCCGAGACCCGGTCGTTCACCTACACCTACGACCTGAACAGCCAGCAGACCGAGGTCAAGGACACCAATCCGAACGCCCCGGCCGACACCTTCAAGGTCACCTCCGACGGTCTGGGCCGTACGACGCAGGTGCAGGAATTGAAGGCCGGCACGAGGAAGTCGACGACTGACTACACCTACGACCTCGACTCCAATGTGTTGTCGACCAACGCCCAGCGCGACGCGGACACGAGCACCGGGACCCCCGCGGTGGGGCGATACACCGGCTACACGTGGGATGTCCGGAACCTGGTCGCCACGGTCAAGGCGGGTGCGTCGCCGGCCGGGCCGCTCGACACGTGGTCCTACACCTACGACGGGCGTGGCCTGCAGTCCACGATCACGAAGCCGAACGGGAACCTCGCGACCTTCACCTATCACGAGGACGGCCTGCCCCGGATCCAGACCGAGAAGACCAAGCTCGGCCAACTGGTCTCGTCGCATTCGCTGTACTACAACGCCGACGGTGACCGCTCTTTGGACGTCGAGAAGGTTCTGAAGGCGAATTCGTCGGTCTACTTGGATCAGGCCTCGAAGTACACCTACACCCCGTCCCGACAACTGGCCACGGTGACCAAGACCGGCGTGGAGAAGGGTGACAGCGAGTCGTACGAGTACGACGCGGCCGGAAACACCATCGAGCAGGTCATCGGCGCGACGACGTCGACGATGACCTACGACCGCAACCGGCTGGTCAAGACCGTCGGCGGCACGACCCTCAACTACCGTTACGACCCGTTCGGCCGCTCCGCCACAGTGGATGCCGGCACGCAGGTCGTGGAGCAGAGTGCCTACGACGGCTACGACCGCCTGGTCCGCCAACAGAAGTTCGACACCGCCGGCAACCCGACCTACACCCGCAACCAGACCTACGACGCCTTCGACCGCGTCACCAACCAGTCCGAAAAGGTCGGCGCAGCAGCGTCAATCTCCACCCGCTACACCTTCGTCGGCCTAGCCGACCAGGTAGCAATCGAGGAGGAGAAGGACAGCAACGGCATCTGGAAGACTTCCAAGTCGTACGCCTATGGAGCCGGCGGCGAGAACCTGTCCCTGATCGACTCCCCAGTCAACGGCACCACCTCGAAGAAGTCGTTCTACGGCACCAACCCCCACGGCGACGTCGAAACGTTGACCGACGCCACCACCGGCGCCACCACGTCGACATACCGCTACACCGCCTACGGCCAACCGGACAAGATCGGTACCACCGGCGACGATGAGATCAAGGACAACGACCCAGCCGCAAACGCCGATATTGTCAACCCGTACCGCTTCAACTCCAGCCGCTACGACGGCGCCACCGGCACGTACGACATGGGCTTCCGCGAGTACAACCCCGGCCTGAACCGCTTCCTCACCCGCGACATGTTCAACGGCGCCTTGCAAGACATCGCGCTTGGCACCGACCCGTGGAACGCGAACAGGTACATGTTCGGCGGCGGCAACCCCATCAGCCGCATCGAGAACGGCGGCCACATCAACGAGTCGCTGGCCTCGGGCGGAGGCCGCGCGCCTGACCCTGTGGTCATCACCATCGGCGGCCGCGAGGTGACCGCGCAGGACACCAGCGACTTCAAGCCGGCATACGAAGCGACAAAGTCGAAACTCATCGGTGACGAAGGCGGCCAAGGGCATGAGGCGATAGTCGGCTGCAACAACTTGGACACCTGGAAAGTCGAAGGCGGCAAGGACACGCTTTGCGCCTGGTCCGACACGGTGTTCTCCAGACGCTTCGGCGAGGAACTGTGTCAGCAGCCAGGAATCCGATGCGGTCCCTACACCCCGACTGGCACCATGGGAGTGCCCCTTGGCCATGACGGCGGAGGTGCTCGCCTCAGCGGCGGGCCGGAGATGCCGACCGGCAGTCGTGCCACAGGTGGTGGTTGTTTCCGTAGCTTCAGTGGCGAAACATTGGTTGAGATGGGCGACGGTACACGCAAGCCCATCTCCCAGGTGAAGGTCGGCGACGAGGTTCTGGCCACCGACCCCGAGACCGGTGAACGCGGCCCGCGAAAAGTCACCCATCTTTGGATCCACACCGACACCCTGCTCGTCCTCGAGACGGACAGCGGTGCGCTGACAACAACTGAGGACCACCCGTTCTGGAATGCGACTGACCTCGAGTTCCAACAAGCCGACCAACTGGACGCAGGCGATGAGCTTCTGACGCCCGACGGCCGCCAGGTTCGCGTCAAGGGCATCCGCCACGCCTCACAACGTGTGGCGACCGCCTACAACGTGACCGTCGATGACCTCCACACGTACTATGTGCTCGCGGGGGAGATGCCGGTCCTCGTTCACAACGTCGACTGCCGCAGCGGGAAATTGTCAGATCCGCTCCCGCAGGGATTGTCGCGGAAGTTCGTCTCTGCGTACGACGCAATCAGGGCAGGGAGAGGTGAGCCACAGACTGATCCCGCTACCGGACTACAAAAGGTTTTTGAAGGGCGGCGGCCTCACGAGAGGCGCTGGGCTGGAGCACTGGAATTTCGGGTGCCGGGCACTCAGGGTGACAGTTCACGTATTCTAATGAAGACCCTGCCCGATGGCCGGACGGTCATGGGATGGACGACCGACCACTACAGCACGATTAATCCCTTCAGTGCGCCTCACTTCCCTGACGCTGGGTGGTAGTGGATAGAAGCGAATACGACGGAGACTCATAAGGGGAGTGAATGGTTCCTTGGATTCTCCGTTTAGGATCTGGGTGTCGGCAGCAGAGAGGCTTGAGATGAGTCGAGGAAACTCCACTGTTCCGTTGTACCACCTTGTTGAAGAGGGCTCTGGAAGAGTAATTGTTGCGGCGCAGGAAATCGATGGGTTCTTTGTCGGTTCGAATGACGCGGTACCAGAGGACGTCATAATATTCGGTGTGGCGCGAGAGTCTGTTCATATCGGGAAGGATCTTTCCGATATGGAATTGCGTGTGGTCAACTCGGCTGGCGAGGCGATTGGCTCGTACTACATCGGACGCGTAATGCTGCGGTCCGCATTCGAGGTCAGAGACGTCGGAGGCTCGAGTGGGTTCGTTGCGAGCTTCTATGGCCTTACCTGTCCGTACCCTACGGCGGGCAGTATTTGGCGCCGGTGGGCTTCGGGGGTTCCTATCTCCAAGGGGGAATGGGCTGAATATCCGATGGAATCGCATGGTGACTGGCTCCATGTCGTTCAGAACTCCTGGTTTGAGACAGGACACGCGGCAAAAAAGTACGGGGCCACGGAAATTGCCGTGATCGACGGAAGGGAGATATTTGGCGAAAGTAGCTTCTATTGCGCGCTCGGGGAATCAATTAATGGCCCGGGCGGATACTTCGGATCCAATCTTGACGCACTTGCCGAATGCCTTGCATTTTCTCGAGGTGAGGGTGCTCCGTTCGAGTTGGTATGGCAATATTCTCTCGATGCGCAGAAGAGAATGGGTGCTGCGTTAGTGGAATCTGTTTTAGATGTCATGAGTGAATTCGGCGTGGGTGTCGCGATCAGATAGTGGCGAGCGGATTGTGGCGTCTCCAGTGCAGATATCAAGCCCGCCGAGGCGTCACCGGGAGGTGTTCGGGGATGGTTCGGACGTGGCGATCCTGTCAGATATCTCGGCCTTGAACGGCGAATACGCCGCCGTGCTATTCGGCACAGGCTCCGGACTCAGCCCCGACTTTGCGAACGCCAGTTCCACTCAGCAGTGACCCGATCGAGTCACTGGGTGGTGGCGGACAGTGCAAGAGCAATATTCGCAGCTTTTGGCATCTGGGTTGGAGCGCGATCCGGAGTAGACCTCTGTCATACTCCGGGCGACTGTGATTCCGGGATCTGGTGGGGGTGTTGGGTTCGTGCGTGCTGGTGAGTTGGTGCGGTGTGGGCTCCCGGCTGTGTTGGTGGCTGGGTCTTTGGTGGCGTTGAGTGGGTCCTCAGGATCCGCGGCTGAGCCTGGCCTGCAGCGGGCGGCGTTTTCGCGGCACGACACGGGCAAGCCTGAGTTCGAGCCCAACGCTGTGATGGTCAAGTTCAAGGAGAAGGCCACCGCGTCGGCACGTCGGGCTGCTGCCTCGAAGGTTGGGGCGACTGCGGCGGACGAGGCCGGTGACGACATTGTCAAGCTGAAGGGCAAGTTGGCCGCCCCTGAGCTGCTGAAGAAGGTGAAGGCTGATCCGGCGGTTGAGTTGGCCTCGTTGAGCTACAACAGACGGGTCGCGGCCGTGCCGAATGATCCGTACTACGGCTCGCTTCAGCAGGCCTACCTCAACACGGTCCGGGTCCCGCAGGCCTGGGATGTGTCGAAGTCGACCGGCAGCCAGCTCGTCGCGGTGCTCGACACGGGCGTCGACGCCGGCCATCCGGATCTGGCAGGTCGGCTCGTCGCCGGGTACAACGCGACCTCGACCACCCGGCCGAACCCGGTGGACGACAACGGGCACGGGACGATGGTGACCGGGATCATCGCCGCGAACACCAACAACGGCGTCGGCGTCGCGAGTGTCGGCTGGAGCGCGAAGGCGATGCCGGTGAAGGTCGCCGGGGCCAATGGGATCGCCAACGATCTCGACATCGTCGAAGGCATCGACTGGGCGATCATGCACGGCGCGACCGTCCTGAACCTTTCGCTCGCGAGCCCGGGCGACAACCCCGTGCTGCGCGACGCGATCAAGCGGGCCATCGCCAAGGGCGTCGTCGTGGTCGCGGCTGCCGGCAACGACGGCAGCGCCGTGCTGCAGTACCCGGCGGCCTACCCGGAGGTCATCGCGGTTGGCGCCACCAACGCCGGCGGTGTCCTTACCGACTTCAGTTCGTACGGCGACTGGGTCGACGTCGCCGCGCCGGGCTGGGACGTCGTCAGCACCAACCTTCGAACCTCGAGCCAGTACGCCTACTGCAGCGGCACCTCCTGCTCAGCACCGATCGTCGCCAGCGTGGCCGCGCTGGTGAAGAACAAGTACCCGACGCTCACCCCGGCGCAGGTCGAGGCCAAGCTCAAGTCGGTTGCCCGCGACGCCGGTCCGCGCGGGAACGACCCGTACTACGGCGCCGGCATCCTCGACGCGTACGCCGCGCTCGGCGGCCGCTGGGCCCCGGACTTCCCGATGAACTCGATCGACCTCAACGACACCCCTGAGCGCGCGATCCCGCTGTCCGACGAGATCAGTACGACGATCAGCACCGAGGGCGAGACCGACTGGTACGAGGTGGTGTCGGCGGCGCCCCGCAACCTCAAGGTCACGCTGACCGGCCCCGAGTTCAACGGCGACAAGTACACGGTCAACTTCGGTCCGCGGATCGACGTCTACGACACCGATCTGAAGTCACTGAGCTCCGCCGAGAACCCCTTCCCCGCCAACGGAACGTGGGGTCCGCTGACGGCAACGGCCGAGGTCAGCGTGGGCACCGGCAGCACGTTCATCGCCGTACGCAACGCCAACGGCTCCCGCGACACCCGGCCGTACGAGCTCACCGTCGAGGAGACCGGCGCAGGCGGTACGAACCCGACCGCCGACTACCCCGTGCGGGAGGTCCAGCCGCCTGACCTGGCGAGCGGGCAGGCGCTGGACACTCACCCGGCCGTCACGTTCGCCCGCGCGGTCGTTGCCACCAGCGTGAACTCGACGACAGTCCGCCTCGTGCACGGCAGGACGGGTACGACGGTCGCCGCCAGCGTCACGTACGACGCCGAGACCAAGCAGGCGGTCCTCACACCGACCAGCCCGCTCCTGGACAACACCCCGTACCGGATCGTCGTCAAGGGCGTCGAGGAGGCCGGTGGGACGGATCTGGCGCCGTTCAGCAGCGTGTTCTCGACGCTGGATATGGCGCCGCCGAAGCTGACCTTCGACGCCGCAGGCGCCTATCTCGCCGCCAACCTCACCTGGCAGATCCCAGCGCTCCCCGATCTGGACGAGGTGGTCGTTCGGCGGAACGCGGGCAGCCAGGTCCCGACGCTGACCACCGGCACGCTGGTCTACGCGGGCACGGCGACCGGCGTGAAGAACACCGGCCTCGCGCAAGGCACGACGTACACCTATGCCGCCTGGGTCAAGGACCGCGGCGGGAAGGTGAGCCCGGTCGCGGTCAGCCAGCTGCTGGGGATGAAGACCACGATCGGCGCGACCGCGGCGCTCGTGAACTACGGTGGCACGATCACGGTGAGCGGGAGCACGCTGCGGATCGACAACAAGGTGTACGCCGGGCTGCCGGTCAACCTGTACGTACGGCCGAAGAACTCGACGACGTTCAAGCTGCTCGCGGCGCTGAAGACGTCCTCGACCGGCACAGTCAGCTACGCGTACAAGCCACTGGTGTCGTCGGTGTTCATGATGACGTTCCCCGGCAACACGGACCTGATGGGCACCCGGAGCGTCGACCTCACGGTGCAGGTCGCGCCGACGATCTCGGCGACCTTGTCACCGGCAACCATCCGGCTGGGAGGGGTGACCAAGTTCAGCGGGTACGTCGCTCCCGCGCACTACGGGAAACTGGTCTACCTGCAGCAGTATTCGAACCGGGCGTGGAAGTCGATCGCCTCGGTCAAGCTGAGCACCACGGGCGCGTACGCGTTCGGCATCAAGCCGGCCGTGCGCGGCCAGATCGTCTACCGGGTGTGGTTCCCGGCCGACGCCGACCATGCCCAGGCGTTCTCGGCGAACAAGATTCTGACCGTCAGCTGAGACGGATCAGCCGGTGCGGATTGCAACAAGCTGCAATCCGCACCGTGCGGATATAACGTTCGAATAGCCCTACTTGCGCGTACCGATTGGTATAGCCCACAGTTCCTCTCTGTGGGGAACTTGAAGAGACTGAAACCAAACCGTCGGCAAGTCTTGATGGCGGGGGCTGCGGCAGCGGTTGCGGGGGTGGCGACAGCGGAGTCGGCCAGCGCCGCCGACCTCTACGGCTCCGGTGAGCTGGGGGACTGGACGATTCTCAGCCGCTCGATCTCGACGACGGCGACGATCACCTATGTCCGTGACCACGACGGCGTGTTCATGTTCGGCGACAGCATCGCCGTCCAGGACGGCAAGGCGTTGGCCACAAAACTCCTGAACCGCGGCATCAGCCTCGCGGTCCACAACTGGTCGGGGCGGCCGACCAGGCCCGCCGTCGACGCGCTCGAGAACTGGGCGATCAAGTACGGCCTGCCGCGGCGGATCCTGATGGCGACCGGAACCAACGACATCTTCAACCCGCCGGTGTTCGCCGCTCAGGTGGACCGCACGATGAAGATCGTCGGCTCGAACCGCACCGTGATCTGGGTCAACACCCAGATCTCCCGCACCGCCAAGTCCGCCGCCATCCAGGTCGCCGACCAGCGCAACAGCGCCTGGATCAACTCCCAGATCCACGACGCCGACAAGAAGTACGCCAACCTCCGCATCGTCCGCTGGGCCGAATTCCTGGCAACCCAGCCGTCGAAGATGTCCCAGTACCTCCGCGAAGGCGTTCACACCACCGTCCCAACGGGCCAGGACGCCCGCAACGAACTGATGACCCAGGCCATCCTCGCTGTCTGAGCTGGGGTCGGGATGACCAGTTGGAAGCCCGTCGTCTATCGAGGCGACGGAGCATGGATCGGGATCATGTCCGACGGACTGATCGGGGTCGGGGTTGAGTCGGAGGGTCGGGCTTCGCTTGTCGGGTCCGGGTTCGTCCCGATGTGGCCCTACCTCGAGCGGGATCTCTCCAGTGTCTTGGCCGAGATTGCCGGTCACTGGCCGGATCTCCGCGGGGGTGGAATCTCGACTCCCGAGAGGCTCCTCGAGTTGACGGTCGCATCGGCGTGGAGGTCCGGTCGTTCGTACTGGATGCAACTCGCCGCACCGTGGGCAATCGAGATGTCCGACCGGGAATGCTTCGAGCGTGAAACCGTCCAAGAGCTTCTGCGGGACATGGCGAGTTCCGAGGTCTGTCGCCGGCCGTGCGAGCCCGCGTAAAGGGGCTGTCAGCCGAGGAAGGCTCGGAGTAGGGCTTCAGTGCCGGATAGGTGTTCTTGCATGGAGCGGCGGGCGGCTTCGGGGTCGTTGGTGAGGATTGCGGTGACTATCGCCTCGTGTTGTTGATTGGAGTGTTGGAGGTTGGGTTCCAGAAGGGGGATGGCGTCCAGGAGTTCGTTGAGGCGCATGCGGACGTCGGCCATTGCGGAGGTTAGGGATGGAGAGCCCGTCACCTCGGCTATGGCTAGGTGTAGGCGCGAGTCCAGGCGGCGGTAGTCCGTGAGGGTGGCGGCGTTTGTGTCGGTCAGGCAGCGTTGTAGGTGGTCTCGCTCGGCGGGCGTCAGGGCGCGGGCGGCGGCGGCTTCGGCGGCGCCGGTTTCCAGGACTTGGCGGAGGGTCAGGGCGTCGTCCAGGCCGGCGGCCAGGTCGCGGGCGAGGCGTTTGGCCGTCGTACGGCGGGGTTTGGGGAGGTGCTCGTTGACGAACGTGCCGCCGTACCGGCCGCGGCGGGACTCCACGTAGCCGGCTTCGGTGAGGGCGTGGATGGCCTCGCGGAGGGTGACTCGGCTGACGTTCAGGCGGGCGGCGAGTTCGCGCTCGGGCGGGAGGCGGTCGCCGGGCACGACGACGCCGAGCTTGATTGCCTGCAGCAACCGCTCGACCGTCTCCTCGAACGGGTTCCCGGCCCGCACGGGCCGGAACACCGCGTCATCTGCCTGAACGACCATGCCTCCAGCCTACGGCTGAACCCCGCCTGAGCCCGGAACCGTCAACCTTGCGACGGCTGCACCGCCGGAGATGTGGGGACCGCGGCGTACGCCGTCCCCCGTTTGCTGGGTAGACGTCGCAGATGCGGGGTTGGCGACCGGGATATCGGTCGCCGACCCTGACTCTCAGACGCCTGCCCACCAGATGCCGGCCGCCGGCCGTAGATCGGGGTCACGTAGGTGTCGGAGATGCCGGACTGCGCGGTACGCCGTCCCCCGGTCTCCTGGGTGGACGTCCGAGATGCAGGGTTGGCCATCGGCATAACGGCTGCCAACCCTGACTTTCGGACGCCTACCCACCAGATGCCGGCCGCCGGGTTCAGGCCGGGGTTACGTAGGCGCCGGAGATGCCGCCGTCGACCAGGAAGGTGTTGGCGGTGATGAAGGAGGAGTCGTCGCTGGCAAGGAAGGCGACCGCGGCGGCGATCTCCTCTGGTTCGCCGAAGCGGCCCATGGGGACGTGGACGAGGCGGCGTTGGGCTCGTTCGGGGTCTTTGGCGAAGAGTTCGGTGAGGAGGGGAGTGTTGACCGGGCCGGGGCAGAGGGCGTTGACGCGGATGCCCTGGCGGGCGAATTCGACGCCCAGTTCGCGGCTCATGGCGAGGACACCGCCCTTGGAGGCGGAGTAGGAGATCTGGGAGGTTGCTGCGCCCATGATCGCGACGAAGGACGCTGTGTTGATGATGGAGCCGCGGCCCTGGCGTTGCATGTAGGGGATGGCGGCTTTGCAGCAGAGGTAGACCGAGGTCAGGTTGACCTCCTGGACCTTGCGCCACGCGTCCAGGCCGGTGTCCAGGATGGACGCGTCGTCGGGCGGCGAGATGCCCGCGTTGTTGAACGCGATGTCGACCGCGCCGTACGTGTCGAAGGCCTGCTTGAACAGGTTGTCGACCGCGGCCGGGTCGGTGACGTCGGTCGGCACGAACAACCCGCCGATCTCGTCCGCCGCGTCCTTCCCCGCAGCCGGGTCGAGGTCGCCGATCACGACGTGCGCGCCCTCCGCCGCGAGCCGCCGTACCGTGGCCAGGCCGATGCCGCTCGCCCCACCCGTGACGACAGCGACCCTGCCTTCGAGCCGGTGTGCCTTGACGTCCATCTCAGTCCTCCGTGCTGATGAAGATGTTCTTGGTCTCGGTGAACGCGGCCAGCGCGTCCGCTCCGAGCTCCCGGCCGAGGCCGGACTGCTTGTAACCGCCGAACGGTGTCGAGTAGCGAACCGACGAGTTCGAGTTGATCGACAGGTTTCCGGCCTCAACGCCGCGGCCGACCCGGAGCGCGCGCCCGACGTCACGGGTCCAGATCGAGCCGGACAGGCCGTACTCGCTGTCGTTCGCGATCCGCAGCGCGTCCGCCTCGTCCTCGAACGGGATCACCGCGACCACCGGCCCGAAGATCTCCTCGCGGACAGCGCGTTCGGAAGCCGGTGCCAGGACGGTGGGCGGGAACCAGTACCCAGGCCCGCCCGGCGCCGTCCCCTGAAACGCGGGGTTCTCGACGTACGACGCGACGCGCTCCAGCTGCCCGGCCGAGATCAGCGGTCCCATCTCGGTCGCCGGATCGCTTGGATCGCCAACCCTGAAGCGCTTCACGGCGGGCTCGAGCAGCTCCAGGAACCGGTCGTACGCCGACCGCTCGACGAGGATCCTGCTGCGTGCACAGCAGTCCTGACCGGCGTTGTCGAACACGCCGTACGGCGCTTGGGCGGCCGCCTTCTCGAGGTCGGCGTCGGCGAAGACGATGTTCGCGGACTTGCCGCCCAGCTCGAGCGTCAGGCGCTTCACCTGGTCCGCGCAGCCGGCCATGATCTGCTTGCCGACCGTGGTGGAGCCGGTGAAGACGATTTTCCGGACCGCGGAATGCGTGACGAAACGGTTTCCGACAACGGTTCCCTTACCGGGCACGACTTCCAGGACGCCGGGCGGCAGGCCGGCCTCCGAAGCGAGTTCGCCGAGGCGCAGAGCGGTCAGTGGTGTGAGCTCGGCGGGCTTCAGGACAACGGTGTTTCCGGCCGCCAGCGCGGGCGCGAAGCCCCAGCCCGCGATCGGCATCGGAAAGTTCCACGGAACGATCACGCCGACCACGCCCAGCGGTTCCTGGAAGGTGACGTCGATGCCGCCGGCAACCGGAATCTGCTTTCCGAAAAGGCGTTCCGGGGCGGCCGAGTAGTACGTGAGGACGTCGCGGACGTTTCCGGCTTCCCAGCGGGCGTTTCCGATCGTGTGTCCGGCGTTCTCGACCTCCAGCGCGGCCAGATTCTCCAGATCGGCGTCCACTGCGTCGGCGAACCGCCGCAGCAGCCGCCCGCGATCGGCAGGCGTCACGTTGCGCCAGGTCTCGAAGGCCCGAGCGGCACGTTCGATCGCCGCGTCGGCTTCCGCCTCCGAAGCGAGAGAGATCGTCCGGATCACTTTCTCGGTGGCTGGGTTGATCACGTCATACGTCATGAGGCCTCCCGGCCTGGACTGGGGAGTTGAGCGAGCAGCGCGCCCGGGGCGAGGAAACGGCGGAGGTCACAGCCGCGATCTGGAGATGTGTCACGTGCCGCTCCTGGTCGAGGCGGTGAACAGGCGGAGGTCGCAGCCGGCGACGTGGGGGCATGTCACGTGCTGCTCTTGATCAGGGCGGTGAACAGGCGGAGGTCGTCGGGGGTTTCCTCGGGGTGCCATTGGACGCCGAGCGCGAACGTGTGGCCTTCCACCTCGGCTGCCTCGATGGTGCCGTCGTCTGCGCGGGCGGTGACCTTCAGGCCGGAGGCTACGGTGTCGATCGCCTGATGGTGGTAGCAGCTGCCCAGAGCGCTTTCGCCGAGGATGCCCGCGGTCAGCGTGCCGGGCTCGGTCTTCGCCTCGACAGCACCGAAGACTGCAGGCGACGGCCGGTGCTCGTCGTGGGCGACGAGGTCGGGCAGGTGCTGGTGCAGCGTTCCGCCGAGTGTCACGTTGAGCATCTGCAGGCCGCGGCAGATCGCGAGCAGCGGCAGGTCGCGGTCCAGCGCGGCTTGGATCAGGACGGCTTCGTGCTGGTCCCGGTCGACGCGGGTGTCGACGGTTTCCGGATGCGGCACGGCGGCGTACGACGACGGGTCGACATCGCACCCACCGGCGATGATCAGACCGTCCAGCACGTCGAGCACCGAGGGATCGGTGCCCACCGGCGGCAGGAGCAGCGGCACCCCTCCAGCCGCTACGACCGCATCGAGATACACCTGTGGGACCAGCGCGGCCGACCGCTGCCAGATACCCCAGGAAGCGGGCTCCAGGTACGTCGTGATGCCGATGCGCGGCCTAGAGGCGTTCGAAGCCACGGACTCGTTCCCAATCGGTGACGGCCGCGTCGTAGGCGGCGAGTTCGACGCGGGCGGCATTGGTGTAGTGGTCGACCATTTCGTCGCCGAAGGCGGTGCGGGCGAGTTTCGAGCCGGTGAAGAGGGCGGCGGCTTCGCGGAGGGTGGCTGGGACGTGTTCCTTGTCGGCGGACTCGTACGCGTTGCCCTCCAGCAGCGGCTCGAGTTCCAACTCCTGCTCGATGCCGTGCAGGCCGGAGGCGATGATCGCGGCGACGGCGAGGTACGGGTTCACGTCGCCGCCGGGCAGCCGGTTCTCGACCCGCAGGGAATCGCCGTGACCGACCACGCGCAGCGAGCAGGTGCGGTTGTCGAGACCCCAAGCGACGGCGGTCGGCGCGAAGCTCCCGCGGACGAAACGCTTGTAGGAGTTGATGTTCGGCGCCAGCAGATACGTGAACTCGGACAAGCAGGCGAGCTGGCCCGCGATGAAATGCTCCATCAACCGCGAGAAACCATGAGCACCGTCGCCCGCGAGCACCGGCGAGCCGTCGTCACCCCGGAAGCTCAGGTGGATGTGGCACGAGTTGCCCTCGCGTTCGTCGTACTTCGCCATGAACGTCAGGCTCTTGCCGTGCTTGGCCGCGATCTCCTTCGCGCCGGTCTTGTAGATCGAGTGGTTGTCGCACGTGACCAGCGCCTCGTCGTACCGGAAAGCGATTTCGTGCTGGCCGAGGTTGCACTCGCCCTTCGCGGACTCGACGTACAGGCCGGCGCCGGTCATCCCGTTGCGGATGTCGCGCAGCAGCGGCTCGATCCGGGACGTGCCGACGAGCGAGTAGTCGACGTTGTACTGGTTGGACGGCGTGAGGTCGCGGTACCGCTTGTTCCACGCGGTTTCGTACGTGTCGTCGAAGACGATGAACTCGAGCTCGGTCCCGACGTACGCCTTCAGGCCGCGCTCGGCCAGCCGGTCGAGCTGCGCGCGCAGCACCTGCCGCGGCGAGGCGATCACCGGCGTACCATCCAGCCACTGCACGTCGCACAGCACCAGTGCGGTGCCCTCCAGCCACGGCACCAGACGGAGCGTGTCGAGGTCCGGCGCCATCACCATGTCGCCGTACCCGCGCTCCCAGGACGACATCGCGTACCCGTCCACGGTGTTCATGTCGACGTCGACCGCGAGCAGGTAGTTGCATCCCTCGGTGCCGTGCTTCAGCACCTCCTCCAGGAAATACCGTGCACCGCAACGTTTTCCTTGAAGGCGCCCCTGCATGTCCGTGATCGCCACCAGCACGGTGTCGACCTCACCGGCGTCGACCAGCCTCCGTAAATCCTCCACGCTCAACACGGCACACTCCCGGAGTCTATTGGTCTGTCCCTGAACCATTGACTCAGTCCCACGCGGCGATGTCAATGCGCGCCGTTTCCCTTGACACGTCCGGAACCCGGTGCCTCAATGAGCTAAAGGTCTGGGGGGAGACCATTGAGCCGCAGTGCTGAGGAGGCCCAGTGAGCAACGACCGCACCGAGTCCGCCCCGATGACCGACGACGAGTTACGCCTGCATCAGCTGGGATACGCGCAGGAGCTGTCCCGGACGATGTCCGGGTTCTCGAACTTCGCGGTGTCCTTCACGATCATCTCGATCCTGTCCGGCTGCCTGACCCTGTACGGGTTCGGGATGAACACCGGCGGCCCGGTGATGATCGTCTGGGGCTGGCCGATCGTCGGCCTGATGACGTTGTTCGTGGGCCTCGCGA
Source organism: Kribbella sp. NPDC003505 (assembly GCF_040610875.1). Taxonomy (NCBI): domain Bacteria; kingdom Bacillati; phylum Actinomycetota; class Actinomycetes; order Propionibacteriales; family Kribbellaceae; genus Kribbella; species Kribbella sp. NPDC003505. The sequence goes on from NZ_JBEXNA010000006.1 coordinate 498,250, forward strand.
TGGCGGAGGTCTGCTCGAGCTACCCGACCGCCGGCGGCCTGTACTACTGGGCCGCGAAACTCGCCCCGTCGAACGGCGCCGCCTGGTCCTGGTTCACCGGGTGGTTCAACTTCCTCGGCCAGGTCGCGGTGACGGCCGGTATCGACTTCGGCGCGGCGTTCTTCCTGAACGCGTTCCTCGATCTGCAGTTCGGCTTCAGTGCCACCCCGGGCCACACGATCCTGCTGTTCGGGATCATCCTGCTGGTGCACGGACTGCTGAACTCGTTCGGCGTGAAGCTGGTCGCCAGGCTCAACGACATCAGCGTCTGGTGGCACATCGTCGGCGTGCTGTTCATCGTCGGCGCGCTCGTGTTCGTCCCGGACAAGCACCAGTCGGCGTCGTTCGTGTTCGGCCACTTCGTCAACAACACCGGCTGGGGCTCCACCTTTTACGTCGCGCTGCTCGGCCTGCTGCTCGCGCAGTACACGTTTACCGGGTATGACGCCTCGGCGCACATGACCGAGGAGACGCACGACGCGGCCCGCTCGGGCCCGCGCGGGATCGTGATGTCGATCCTGGTGTCGCTGGCCGCCGGGTGGGTGCTGCTGATCGGGCTGACGTTCGCGATCCAGAGCTACGACGGCGCGCTCAGCGGCGACACCGGCGTACCGCCGGCGCAGATCTTCATCGACGCGGTCGGCATGGTCACCGGGAAGATCCTGCTGCTAGTCGTGATCGGCGCGCAGTTGTTCTGCGGGATGTCGTCGGTGACGGCGAACTCGCGGATGATCTACGCGTTCTCCCGCGACGGCGCGCTGCCCGGGTCGAAGTTCTGGCACAAGATCAACCACCGCACCCGGACGCCGACCAACGCGATCTGGCTTGCCGCGGGCGGGGCATTCGTGCTCGGCCTGCCGTACCTGTGGAACGCCACCGCGTACGCCGCCGTCACGTCGATCGCGGTCATCGGCCTCTACATCGCCTACGTCCTACCCACCTTGCTGCGGCTGCTGCAGGGTGACCGCTTCCAGCCGGGCCCGTGGAACCTCGGCCGCTGGAGCCGGCCGATCGGCATCGTCGCGATCGTCTGGGTCGCGTTCATCACGATCCTGTTCATGCTGCCGCAGGTCAGCCCGGTCACCGGTAGCACGTTCAACTACACGCCGGTCGCGGTCCTCGTCGTGCTTGGCTTCGCGGCGGCGTACTGGTTCCTGTCCGCCCGCCGCTGGTTCACCGGCCCCAAGGTCCAGGGCACCGAGGAGGAACTCGCCGCGATCGAACGCGACCTCGAATCCATCTGACGTCCACGCTCTTTGGGCCCCCACCAACCGTTCTCGCAGGGGTGAAACGGTTGGTGGGGGCCCAAAGTCGTCGAAAGACCATCCGGTGCCCCGGCACGATCGTGCCGTGCTGACTGCTCGGAACCGGGCAGCAATGGGTGTCAGGATGGTGGCCAGCATCTTTCCTCATGTGACACTCGCCGTGTCGAACACCGATCGACTGTGATAATCGGCGAAGGTAATCCTTCGAGGAGTTGTATTGACTGACGACGAGCTGGTCGGGCGAGAGGGACTGGTCGAGCGTGCCACCAAGCAGCTCGAGACCAGCGGCAGTGTGCTGCTCTACGGCCCGACCGGTATCGGCAAGTCGGCCCTGGCCCGGGCGCTGGTCGCGGAGCGTGTTCGTCGGGGTTGCCGGATCCTCAGCGCGGCACCGTCCAACGCCGAGGCCGGCCTGCCGTACGTTACGCTCCTCGACCTGCTCTCCCACCAGCTCGATTTCGCCTGGCAGGTGCTCCCGGACCACCTTCGGCAGCCGCTCGAGGTGGCGCTGCTGAAGGCGAGCGCGCCGGACACGGTCCGTGACGAGCTGGCCGTGCGCCTGGCCGTCCTGCACGTCCTCCGACGGCTCGCCACGACCGGCCCGGTGCTGATCGTCGTCGACGACATCCAGTGGGTGGATCCGTCGAGCCTCGAGGTGCTCACGTTCTGCGCCCGGCGGCTGACCGAAGGGGTGCACCTGCTCGCCACCGAGCAGGTCGCCGACGGCGATCTGCCGGTGATGGCCGACGCGTGCCCGGAGCCCGTCCTGCAGCTCGAGGTTCCGCCGCTCACCGAGCCCGACGTGCTCGGCCTGCTCCGACAGCGGCTGTCCAGCCCGCTCCCGGTTCGTACGGCCCGGCGGATCTTCACCGCGAGCGCCGGCAACCCGTTCATGGCCCTCGAGCTCGGTCGCGCCGTACTGCGGCATCCGAAGAGCGTCTCGCCCAACGACCCGCTGCCGGTCTCCAGCCGCCTGAAGACCCTGCTCGGCGAACGTCTCGCCACGCTATCCGCCGGCACGCACGAGCTGCTCCTGCACGCCGCCTCGTCGCCGCGCCCGACCACGACCCAGCTCGCGGCGTCGCTCGACCGCCCGATCGACGCGGACCTGGCCGAGGCCGAGACGCTCGGCCTGATCGACATCTCCGCCGAGCGGCTCCGGTTCACCCATCCGCTGCTCCGCGAGTTCGTGTACGCCGAGGCCACGTCGGCCGCCCGCCGCCAGGCCCACGCCCAGCTCGCCGCCGCGGTGGACGAACCGGTCGAGAACGCGACCCACCGCGCCCTCGCCACCCAGGAGGCCGACGCGGCACTGGCTGCGGCGATCGAGGAAGCCGCCACCGTCGCCGCCGGACGTGGAGCGCCCGGTGCCGCCGCGACGCTGTGGCGTCTGAGTGCGGACCGTACGCCGTGCACGCAGCCGGACGAGCGTGCCCGGCGGCTCACCCGCGCGGCCGACGACGCGGCCGCCGCCGGTCATCTGGCGGAGTCGGCCGACATGGCGCGTCTCGCCGTACAGACCGCGACCCTGCCGGCGATCAAGGTGCCGGCGCTGCTGCTCTGCGCGGACGCCGTCTGGCCGGAGCGGGACCGGCGCGTCGAGCTGCTCGCGGAGGCATTCGAGGCGGCCGCGGGGGACAAGCGGCTCGAGGCCCGGGTACGGATCGAGCGCAGCCACAGCCACTACTTCGACCGCAGCCTCGACGACGCGCAGGAGGACGCTCGGATCGCCGAGGCGCTGGCGCGCGAGGCCGGTGACACCGAGGCGATCGTCGACGCGCTCAGCGCCGCCAGTTCGGTGCTGATCGCCCGGGACGCCGAAGAGTCCGCGGACGCCGTACTGCAGCAGGCCGCCGACCTCGCCAAGGGCCTGCCGCTCACCAAGGCCACGGTGAACGCGCGCCAGATGGCCGCGATGCAGGAGCTGTTCCGCGGCCGGACGGCCGAGGCGATCACCGGGATCACCGCGCTGGCCGACGAGGTCCGCGACCACGGCGCGATGCGCTGGCTGGCTTCGGTCCTGATCTCGGCGACGGCGATCTACGAGCGCAGCGGCCGGGGCGCGGACGCGCTCGCCGCCGGGCACGAGTGCTACCAGCTGATGCGCGACATCGGCGACGAGGCGGAGGTCGGTCTGATCATCGCCAGCCGCGCCGAGTGGGCGGGCGGTACGGCGGCCATGGGCCGCGAGCTCGCCGACGCCGCGCTGGACGAGGTCCGCCGGATCGGGAACGACGAGTGGACCGGCCCCGCGCTGGCCAGTCTCGGGATGCTCGGCGTGCTGACCGGCGACCCACAGCGGGCCGTGGAGGCGTTCGACGCGATCGCGGAGTCGGGTGAGGCGGCGATGCCGTGGGACCCGGCGGTGATCCCGTGGCACGCCGACTACGCCGAGGCCCTGGTCGCCGCCGGCCGACTCGACGACGCGGCCACGCTGATCGCCGAGATCCGCACCCGCGCCGAGAACCTGGACCGCGGCGTCGTCAAGCTCGGCCTGGATCGCGCCGAGGCGCTGCTGATCGCCAAGCAGGGCGACCCGGCCGCGGCGCTGGAGCTGCTGGAGAAGGCCGTCGGTACGGCGGGAGACCGGGTCTACCCGCTCGATCTCGCGCGCTGCGAGCTGACCCGCGGCCGGATCGCGCGGCAGGCGCGGCGCCGCTCGGTGGCCCGTACCGCCTTCCTGGACGCGATCGAGCAGTTCGAGTCGTACGGCGCACCCGCCTGGCGCGAGGTCGCCGAGACCGAGCTCGCCCGCCTCGACGTACCGAGCCGCAGCCGGCAGCCGTCGGAGCTGACCGACAACGAGCAGCAGATCGTCTCGATGGTCCGCGACGGCTCCACCAACCGGGAGATCGCCGCGGCGTTGTACCTGTCGGTGAAGGCAGTCGAGTCGCAGTTGACCCGCCTGTACCGCCGCTTCGGCGTGGCCAACCGGACCCAGCTGCTCCGGATGGTCGACCGTCCGAGTCAGAATGGCTGAGTGAAACTCGAACGGAAACACGCCGTTGTCCTGCTCGCGATCGCGGCCTGGAACGTCATCACCTATGTGCGCTTCATCAAGGCGCTCGTCGACACCGAGGACCGCCCGACCGGCTACTACGTCGCGCACACGATCCTGATCGTCGTGAACCTGCTGATCGCGGCGCTGCTCGGCACCTGGGGTGTCCGCGCCTACAAGGCGGCTAAGGCCCCGCAAAGCTCGTCGGTGTGACCCCGAGCACCTTCTTGAAGTGCCGGTTCAGGTGCGACTGGTCGTAGAAGCCGGCCAGCGTCGCCACCTCGGCGGCCGGGTGCCCGTCCAGCAGGTACCGCCGCGCGAGGTCGACCCGCCGCCCGGTCAGGTACCGGTGCGGCGGCATCCCGAACTCGCGGCTGAACGCCCGCACCAGGTGCGCCGGGTGCGCATGCACGATCCGGGCGGCGTCCTCCAGCGTGAGGCCGTCCGCGACATGGGCGTCCAGCAGATCCCGCAGCCGGCCCGCCACGCCGGCGTCCCGTAGCGGCCCGACGCGTCCGCTACCCGGCTCTCCGACCTGGCGCGTGAGGTGCTGCTGGATGCGCTCCTCGATCAACGTCAGGCGGCTCTGGGCCTCCAGGTCCTCGCGTCCGTCACTGAGCACTCGATGCAACTGGTGGATCCGGTGCCGCAGGAGCGCGTCGACGTACTCGGGCTGGTCGACCGCCGCACCGATCAGGTCGGTGCCGCCGAGCCGGTCCGGCGCCAGGTACAGAACACGTTTTCGGAAACCGCCCGGAAACACCGACCGCCCGTCGTGCGGAACGTGCGGCGGCAACAGCGAGACCTGTGCCTGCGCGAGCCCGTGCTCATGCCGATCGAGGTCGTACCGGACCGCGCCCTCGTCGACGATCAGCACCGTCCACGCGTCGTGCGTGTGGCTCGGGTACGCATGCGACGGGAAATAGGCGTGCAGCACCTCGACGACGCCAGGCAGGCCGGGTCGCCACGCCCGGACCTCGGCGCGACCGCTCATACTCAGAACATACGCTGCTGCGTGTGAAGGTCTACGTGAGTGCGGACATGGAAGGTGTTACCGGAGTCGTCGACGCGGAGGACGTCCAGCCGCCGGGCCGCGACTACGAGCGCGCCCGGGTCCTGATGACGGAGGACGTGAACGCGGCGGTCCGCGGTGCGTACGCCGCCGGCGCGACCGAGGTACTGGTCAACGACGCGCACGGCCCGATGCGCAACCTGCTGCCCGACCTCCTCGACCCGCGCGCCCGCCTGATCAAGGGCCGCCCGAAGCCGATGGGCATGATGGAGGGCCTGATCCCGGAGTACGACGCGGCGCTCTGCGTCGGGTACCACGCCCGCGCCGGCGTCCTGGGCGTGCTCAGCCACAGCTTCATGGGCCACGAGATCGAGGACATCTGGCTCGACGACCAGATCACCGGCGAGATCGGCCTGTTCCACGCGGCCGCCGCGGCGTACGGCGTACCGGTCGCCCTCCTGACCGGCGACGACACCGCCTGCAACGAGATGAAGGCGTGGGACCCGACCGTGGCGACCGTCCCGGTCAAGTTCGCCAAGGACCGCTTCGCCGCCCAACTGGTCCCGGTCACCGAGGCCCGCGAAGCGATCGAGTCCACAACCACCGAAGCGCTGGCCAATCTCACTCCACCCACCCGCCCCGCCGCTCCCCGAACGCTGTCCGTCCGCTGGCAATCCGCCTCCGTAGCCTCCCACCTCACCGCCATCCCCGGCGTAACCCGCCAAGACGACCGCACCGTGACCCTCGAAGCCGACATGCTCCAGCTCTACCGACTCTTCAACGTGTTCCTGCGGGTGGCGACGGCCGTGACGTCGAATCCGCCGTACTGCTGAAAACTGTCGGAGCTCGTCGGTAGCTTTCGGGGACTCGACGACCTGGGGGTGGGGATGACGACAACGACGGTGCCGGCCGACCTTGAAGCCGCGCTACGAACAGCGATCAGGCCGGTCGCGGACGGCGACACGGTGCTGCACAACGACCTGGTGTCGTATGTGCTGACGGGTGCGCCGCGGTCGGCTCTCGGCAGATTCGATGGCTATCAAGCGTGCTGGAAGCTGGGGGTGATCGGGCACGGAGAGCCTGCCGAAGAGGTCGCGTTGCGGCGGTTCCTGGGCGGCTTTGCGACGCTGCCGATCGACGTCGTGGCGCGGTGGGCGAACGTCCTCGGTGCGGCGCTGGCGCACGCCGGTCACTACTATCCGCGCGACATGGCCGGCCAGCCGTCGTGGATCGGCGCACTCCTGCTTCAGTTGGGCAACGTCCGCTCCACCTTCAGCCACGAACGCTTCGAGGAACTGCTTGTCGCGCAGGGGCTCGACCCTGCCGCGATGCTGCTGATCGCCTTCGAGATGCCGGCCGGCAGCATCGGGTATTTCCCGGACCACCGCGTCCACGCCGTCGTCCACATGACCGGGTACGACGACGCGGTACGGCGGCACCTCCCGACGCTCAAGGCCGGGCTGACGCTCGACAAGATCGCGCACCAGCAGTCGGCGATCCCGTGCCTGACACATCTGCCGGCCGAGACGCTGACGGAGTTCGCGCCGGAGCTGGCGTGCATCGTCGCCTCCTCCAACCGCGAGGTGCGAGGCGACGCGCAGCGGTTTCTGGCGATCGAGGGCGTGCCGGAGGAGCTCCGGGTGCTGGCCGAGAGCGGCAAGCCGGAGCAGCGACTCGAGGCATTGAAGTTGCTATGGGCAACGGGTGACGACGAGCAGCGGGCCTGGGCCGAAAAGCGCGCCGGCGCCGACCGGGCCGCCAGTGTCCGCAAGCTCCTGGACGCCTGGGCCGTCGCCGCGCCCCAGGACGTGCCACTGCCGGAGATTCGTGCCGTCGACCTGCGAGTTCCCGTCACCGACGAGCTGCGGGCGTTGCTGCGCACCGTGTGGGCCGATGCGATGCGGGGGAACCGGACGTTCGGGCCCGGCAGTGACGCCGAGGTTCTGAGTGAGGACGACCTGCAGCAGGTGCTGACCACGCTCGAGACCGGAGTGCCCTGCGAGATCGCCAAGCGCCAGGTGCCGCACAACTGGTGGATGACCCAGGTCCTCGGCCAGTACGCCGCGAAGATGGGGCCGGTTGTTTCCACCGTGGTGCTGGCCAGAACCGGGCTGCTGATGGCCGGCTGGAACCACCTGCTGACAGATCAGGCGAGCTCCTTCTACAACAGTTTGTTCAGTCAGACCGGGCAGCCGACCTTGATCGAGCTCGCCGCGATCCTGGACGCGATGGGCCTCGACGGCAACGCGCTCGTGGCGGACCGCTACAAGCGCCGGTACGACGGACTCGGCGCGCATTGGCCGGACGATGCCGTCGCGCCGTTCGTGCGGCAGGCCTTGCCGCAGTTCCTGGAAATGCTGGAGATCACTGGGGACTACTATTCCAGCGACGAGGCGCCATTCCGGGCGCTGGCGACCTTGCCGGAGTTGCCGGCGGAGGCTGTCGAGGCGTTGACGGGGATCGCGTTGCGGCCGCAGAAGGCGAAGCGGCGGGCTGCTCAGGACGCGCTGACACGGGTCGACGGCTTCGAGGAGCGGGCCGTGAAAGCGCTGCAGGACACCAAGGCCGAAGTACGTGCGGTCGCGGCGCAATGGCTGCAGCGGTTGGGTTACGAGCCCGCCGTAGCCGCCCTGGAAGCCGCGATCGCCAAGGAGAAGAACGACGTCACCACCGGTGCGCTGCTGGACGCGCTGGAGAGTTTCGGGCGGCCCGTCGAGAAGTACGTCGATCGAGGTGGTCTCCGCAAGGACGCCGAGAAAGGCCTGGCGAAAGGGCTGCCCAAGGGCCTCGAATGGATGCGCTGGGAGCTGCTGCCTCAGGTGCATTGGGCCGACAACGGCGACGCCGCACCGCCGGAGGTACTGAAGTGGCTGATCGCCCAAGCCGTGAAGGCGAAGTCCCCGGAGCCGAACGCTTTGCTGCGCAAGTACTGCGGTATGTTCGACGCGACCGAGCGGGAGAAGTTGGGGCAGCATCTGCTCGAGTCCTGGTTGGCGCAGGACGTCGTACCGATCAGCCAGGAGAAGGCGTACGAGAGCGCCGAGCAGCAGGTGACGCAGTGGTTCTCGTACTACAGCCAGCAGCCAGGCATGGCGGGGCTCAGCAAGCAGGAGATGATTGCGCAGATGCTGCCGGCGCTCAGCCGGCAGCCCGCCGGATCGGCGATTGCTTCCAAAGGTGTGCTGGCGGTCGTTGCGGCCTGTGCTGGGGAGAGGGCCGCAGCGCCGGTCGGGCGGTACCTGAAGGAGTGGTACGGCACGCGGGCCGCGCAGGGTAAGGCGTTGATCGCGATGCTCGCCTGGATCGACCATCCGAGTGCGATCCAGTTGATGCTGTCGGTCGGGTCCCGCTTCCGGACGAAGAGCTTCCAGGACGAGGCGACCCGGCAGGCCGAGGCGCTCGCGGAGCGGAAGGGCTGGACGATCAACGAGCTCGCCGACCGCAGCGTGCCGGTGGCCGGCCTCGACGAGGACGGCCGGATCGAGCTCTCGTACGGCGATCGCGTGTTCACCGCCGTCCTGCAGCCGGACCTGACTGTCGTGCTGCTGTCGCCCGAAGGCAAGAAGATCAAGGCGCTGCCGGCGGCACGGCAGTCCGATGACGCCGATGCGGTGAAGGCGGCGAAGAAGTCGCTGACGGCCGCGAGACGCGAGTTGAAGGCGGTCGTCCAGTTGCAGACCGACCGGTTGTACGAGGGCTTGTGCACCGAGCGGACCTGGCCGTTCGAGGATTGGCAGCGGTATCTGAACGGTCATCCGATCATGCGCCGGCTGGTCCAGCGGCTGGCCTGGGTCGCCGATCACAAGACCGTCTTCCGGCCGCTGGATGACGGCACCTTGACCGATGCCGACGACAACGAGGTCGAGTTGGCCGCCGACGCGGTGGTGCGGATCGCGCATGACACGTTGCTGGACGCCGACGTCGTGCGCAGTTGGCAGCAGCACTTCGACGACTATGAGGTGGTGCCGCTGTTCCAGCAGTTCGGCAAGGGAATCTTCAAGCTGCCGGCCGAGCGCGCCGACGACCACCTCCTCGAAGACTTCAAGGGTCATCTGGTCGAGGCGTTCGCGCTGCGCGGCCGGACCGGGAAACTCGGATACACGCGCGGTACGCCGCAGGACGCCGGCTGGTTCTACGAGTACGAGAAGCGCTTCCCGACCCTCGGCCTGGTCGTCGAGGTCGGCTTCTCCGGGAACCCGTTGCCCGAGCAGAACCGGACGGTCGCGCTCGGCGTGGTCCGGGTGCTGCGGTCGGCCGACGGCGGTGGCATGGGCAGGTCCGTGCGGCTCGGCGACATCCCGGCTGTGTTGCTCTCGGAGATCTACAACGACGTCCGGTTGATGGCCTCGGACGGTTCCGGCTTCGATCCGGACTGGGAGAAGAAGACGGAGTTCTGATGCACAAGGCAACGATTCTGCGCGAACCGGCCGAGGTCGTGCACGCCGCCGAGCTGGACCGGTTGCGGGCGGCCGACACCGGCGCGCGTCCGGCCGGGTGGCAGCTGTCGCCGCGGGCGGTCCGGGCGTTCGTGCTCGGCGACCGCGAACTCGACGTACGGCAGAAGTTCTACGGCGACGACGCGCTGGTCGACCGCTGTGTGGTCACGCTGATGAGCAACCGCGGCCTGCTCCTCGTCGGCGAGCCGGGGACGGCGAAGTCGATGCTGTCCGAGCTGTTCGCGGCAGCCATCGGCGGCGACTCGACCTGCACGATCCAGGGCACGTCCGGGACCACCGAGGACCAGATCACCTACTCGTGGAACTACGCCCTGCTGCTCGCCGAGGGGCCGACCCAGCGGGCGCTCGTGAAGGGCCCGATGTACGTCGCTGCCGAGCAGGGGAAACCGTGCCGTTTCGAGGAGGTCACGCGCGTCCAGCCGGAGATCCAGGACGTCCTGATCGGGGTTCTCTCCGACAAGGTCATCCATGTCCCGGAGTTGTCCGGCGGCGAGGCCGCGGTGTTCGCCGAGCGCGGCTTCAACGTGCTGGCCACGGCGAACCTGCGTGACCGCGGGGTGCACGAGATGTCGAGCGCGCTCAAACGCCGGTTCAACTTCGAGACCGTGCGGCCGATCGCCGACCGGCGGTTGGAGGAGTCGTTGGTCAAGCAGCAGACCGCGACGTTGCTCGCGCAGTCCGAGGTCGAGACGCGGCTGACCGACGACGTGGTGTCCTTGCTGGTCACGGCGTTCCACGACCTGCGGGACGGCGTGACGGCGGAAGGCACGGTGATCGAGCGCCCGAGCGCGGTGCTGTCGTCCGCGGAAGCTGTCGCCGTCGGGTTCGCGGCCGGGCTCGATGCGCAGTACTTCGGCGACGGGACGGTCGGTGGTGAACATGTTGCCCGGCAGCTGATCGGGACGGTGCTCAAGGACAACCCGGACGACGGGAAGAAGCTGCGGCACTACTTCGACGTGGTGGTCAAGCAGCGCGCGAAGTCCGACCGCCAGTGGCGCCGCGTCCTCGAGGCTCGCCGCGAGCTGGACCGCTGAGCAGTCCGATGGAAGCGGGAGAGGTGCGGGACCTGGCGGCGGAGCTGGTCCGCGACGATCTGGTCGTGGTGCCGGTCCGGCACCACAGCCCTGCCTGTGCGCTGCTGGTACGCCGTCTGATCGAGGAACACTCCCCGAGCGTCGTCCTTGTCGAAGGTCCGCGCGCCTTCACGCCGCTGATCCCACTGCTGACCCATGCCGAGGCCGAGATGCCGCTCGCCGTCTACTCCTACGCGGCGCGCGACGGCGACCGGTGGGCGGCCTACGATCCGTTCTGCGACTACTCGCCTGAGCTGGTGGCGCTTCGCGACGCGACAGCTGCCGGTATCCCGAGCCGCTTCATCGACCTGGAACTGGCCGAGCAACACCTTGTGCAGCAGACACCGCAGGACGGCGGCGAGGAAGGCCAATCGCTGCTCGACGAGCGGCACTTCCGGCACAGCGAGAGTCTCCTCCTGCTGGCGAAGCGGATGGGGTGCGCCGACGCCGAAGACCTGTGGGAGCTGTTGTTCGAGTCCGATGCGCGGACGACCAGCACCGCCGAGCAGATCGCTCGCATGGCGGCGTACTGCCTGATGGCTCGCACCGATCACGCCGAGCGCGACGACGGTACGACGCTGCGCGAAGCGGAGATGGTGTGGCACGTCCGGGAGGCGCTCGCGGCCCGAGCGCCGGACGACGGCCCGGTGCTGGTGGTCGTCGGCGGGTTCCATGCGGTCGCATTTCCCGCCCTGCTTGCGGATCCACCCACGCGTCCGCGGATCGACACCGGCAACGTGTCGGGTGACTCGGCGCTGATCCGCTACACCTTCGAGCGGCTCGAGCGGCTCAACGGATACAGCGCCGGGATGACCTCACCGGCCTGGCACCAGCGGCTCTGGACCAACCTCACCGATCCGCCCGTCGGCCAGCATCCGCGGGTCGCGGCGACGTTGACCGCGCTGCTCGACATCAGCATGGAGCTGCGTGAGCGGCATCGCCTGCCGCTGCCGCTGCCGTCGGTCGTGGCGGCGTTCGAACAAGCGTTGCGCTTGGCCGCGTTGCGCGAACGGCCGGCGCCGCTGCGCAGCGATCTGCTCGACGCAGTGCAGAGCTGCTTCGTGAAGGGCGATGTCGACATCGAGGGCGTGCTGGTCCGCGCGGCGAGCACGTACACGCTGACCGGCGACGCCATGGGCAAGCTCCCGCCCGGCGCCGGCCGGACGCCGCTGGTCGAGGACACCTTGCAACGACTGCGCCGGCAGCGGATCCGCGTCGACGAGATCAGCCGGCAGTCGACCTCGCTCGACCTGTACCGCAACCCGGCGCATCGCGAGACCTCACGGCTTCTGCACGGCCTGGCGATCCTCGGTGTCCCGTTCGCGTACCGGACCGCTGGTCCCGACTTCGTCCGCGGCACGGGCCTCGGCCGCCTGCACGAGAAGTGGGACTACAGCTGGACGCCGCTCGTCGAGGGGGCGTTGGTCGAGGCCTCGATCTACGGCTCGACCGTCTCGACCGCGGTGACGACCCGGTTCGCAGAGATCCTCGCGGAGCGCCGTACGACGTCTGTCGGCGCCCGGGAAGCGGTCGCGCTGCTCGCGCAGGCGTGCGTGCTCGGGTTGCACGACCGAGTCGGCGAGACCTTGGACCTGGTCAAGTCGAGTGTCGCCGCGGACGTGGCCTTCGCCGCGGTGGGCGCCGCGGTCACGCAGCTCGCCCTGTTGTGGGAGGCTCGGGAGCCGCTCGAGGCGCGCAAACTCGGCGAGGTCCCGGCTCTGTTGGGTACGGCGTACCGTCGGGCCATCTACCTCGGTCGGCAGCTTGTCGGCGAGCCCCGGCCGACCGCCGACGCGCTCGTGCGGCTGCGAGATCTTCTGGTCGCCCAGACCGGCGGTGACCTCGACGCCGACCTGTACTGGGATCTCGTGGACCGGATCGCCGACGGCCACGCGGAGCCGTTCGTGCAGGGTGCGGCCGCCGGGATCGCTTATTCTGCGGGCCGTTCCGGTGCCGACGACGTGGTCTCCCGCGTGACCGGCCACCTGGCGGGCGGCGTCTCACCTGCGGCTGGTGTGGCGTTCGTGTCCGGGCTGCTGCTGACGGCCCGTGAGGCGGCGTGGCAGGAGCACAGCCTGCTCGCGGAGCTCGATCGGCGGTTGACCGGGTGGGATCAGGCGACCTTCGTGCAGCACCTGCCCGAGCTCCGGCTGGCGTTCGCCGACCTGACGCCGATCGAGACCGATCGGGTCGCGAAGCTGGTGGCATCGCTGAAGGGCCTCGCCGATTTGGGTTCGATGACGGTCCCGAGTGCCACCGCCGAAGAGGTGCACAGTCGGCTTCAGGTTTCCGAACAGGCGCGGTCGCTGCTGCAGCGTGACGGTCTCGGCGGGTGGTCCGGGTGAGTCAGGACGTCGAGCGGTGGCGGCTGGTGCTGGGCCGGTACGCCAACGGGCGGCTCGGGTCGGCGCCGGCCGGCAGTCCGCAGGCGCGGATGGAGGCCGCGCTGGATTTCCTGTATGGGCGCGAGTACGGCGGTCGCGGCGTCCGGGAGGAAGACGCTGGTTCCGCAGGCGGCTCCCGGACGAACCAGGTGCAGCCGGGCGGAAGCGGCGCCTCGGCGCCCGCGTTGGTCACCTGGTTGTCCGAGGTGCGCGAGCTGTTTCCCCGCGAGACCGTCGAGATTGTCGAGCGCCACGCCCTCGACCGCTACGGCCTGACCGAGCTGATCACCGATCCGGAGCTGCTCGAACGCCTCGAGCCGGACGAGGACCTGCTGAAGACCTTGCTCATGCTCAAGGGGCATCTCGGTGCGGAGACGCTCACGGTTGCGCGGCGGATCATCCGCCAGGTCGTCGAGGAGCTGCGCCGCCGGCTCGACCTGGAGATCCGGGCGGCGATGGCCGGACGGCTCCACCAGCACCGGCACTCACCGCTCAAGGTCGCGGCCAACTTCGACCCGCACGGCACCATCCGCCGCAACCTGAAGAACTACGACCCGGACGGGCAGCGGATCGTGCTCGCCGACGTGCTGTTCTTCGAGCGCAACGCCCGCCGGCTGCCCTGGGACATCGTCGTCTGCGTCGACCAGAGCGGCAGCATGGCCGGATCCGTCATCCACAGCGCGGTGATGGCCGGCATCCTGGCCGGGTTGCCGGCGTTCCGCATCCGGCTGGTCGTCTTCGACACGTCGGTCGTCGACCTGTCGGCGCACGTGGACGACCCGGTCGACGTACTGATGCGGGTGCAACTCGGCGGCGGAACCGACATCGCCAAGGCAGTCCGGTACTGCGCTCGGCTCGTCGAGAACCCGCACCGGACCGTCCTCGTGCTGGTCACCGACTTCTGCGAAGGCGGCTCGCCGACGGACCTGATCCGGGCGATTCGCGGCCTCGCCGAGGCGCGCGTGAAGCTACTCGGACTCGCGGCGCTCGACGGTACCGCGGAGCCTTTCTACGACCGGGCGATGGCGGGCCGGCTGGCCGACGAGGGCATGCAGATCGCCGCCCTGACACCGGGTCAACTCGCGTCCTGGCTCGTCGAGGTGACCGGATGAGCATCCGTCCGGAGTTGGTCGCCGTGCTCGGCCGGTACGACGACGAAGCCTGGGCGGCGTTGGCATCGAAGGGTCTGCTGCGCCGCGCCCGCAAGGATCTCGAGCAGGCGCCGCCGACGATCGTCGGTGAGGGCCCGGCTGCACTCGAGGTGGCAGTCGGCACCGCGACGGTCGTCTTCGGTCCGACAGGTCCGACCGGAGCGACCTGTAGCTGCCCGAGTGGTTCGACCTGTCAGCACATCATCGCGGCCGGTCTGTGGCTCACCGAGGATGGCGCCGAGGACGGCGCCGCGGATGGCGCCGAGGAGCTGGGCGCGGAGCTGCTCCAGCTCACGCCGGCCGACCTCAAGGCGTTCGCCGGCACGGCGGCGTACCGATGGGCCCGTGAGTACGTGCAGGATCTGGACCTGGAGGAGGCAATCCGGATCGAAGAGGGGCAGCATCTGGTGCTGACGCTGCTGAGCCCGCGGATCAGCTTCCACTGGATGGGCGCCGGTCTCGGTGGCCTCGTGGTCGACGGCGGGCTTCGGTCGGTCGAGAAGTACCAGGTCGCGGCCGTCCTCGCGTACCAACGGGCCAGTGGCTTGGAGCTGGAGCCCATCGAGCGTCGGGTGCCGGCGAAGTCCGGTGGCGAGAACCGGCGTACGCTGCGGTCGGCGGTTGAGCAGTTGCTGCGTGACACGGTCCAGCTTGGTGTTGCCCACCTGTCGGAGCCCCTGTTCCAACGCTACGAGACGCTGGCGGTCTCGGCGCAAGGCGCTGAGTACCACCGGCTCGCAGGGCTGCTGCGTGGTATGGCGGGGCAGGTCGAGCTGACGCTGGCCCGCTCGGCCCAGGCCGACGAACAGGTGCTGCTCGAACAGCTGGCCACGACATACGCGCTGGTCAGTGCGCTCGGAGAACTCGGGGACCTGCCACGGCTGGTCGGATCCGCGCGCGGGCGCTTCGAGCTCGCGGGCAAGCTCGAGTTGATCGGTCTCGGCGCGTACCCGTGGCGGACTGCGTCGGGCTTCGCCGGCCTGACGGTCGTCTTCTGGTCGGTCGACGACGGGCGACCGGTTACCTGGACGGACAGCCGGCCGAGCAGCATGATCTTCGAGCCACGCGGGCGGTACACGGCGCCGGGTCCCTGGGACGGCCTGCACAGCCCGTCACACACGACCGGAGCACGTCTGAAGCTGACCGGCGCCCGCCTGACCGCGAACGGCCGGCTGTCGAGCGCAGACGGAACGCACGCCTTCGATGAACCGATGACGGGTGCAGCGATCGCGGACGCGGTACCAGCGGCCGACCGCTGGTCCGACCTGCTCGGAGGGCGACCGCTGAGCATCCTGGAGCACGAGGGGCCGCAGCGCGAGTGGGCCGTACTGCGACCCGCCGAGTTCGCACCGGCGCGCTTCGACGAGGTCATGCAACGACTCGAATGGCCGGTCACCGATGTCGCGGGCGACGTACTGCCGCTGCGACTGCCGTACTCGCTGGAGACTAGCCACGCGGTCGATGCGATCGAAGCACGTCCGGAGCCGGAGCGGGGCACGCTTGTGGTGGCCAGGATCAGGAGGACCGCCGAGGGGCTGGTTGGCGAGCCGCTCAGCCTCATCCACCCCGAGGGCCCTGCCGGGCGAGCGGTCGAGGCGCTGCACTTCGGCGGCGAGGCCTCGCGCCGCCGGCACGCGACCGGGCAGGCCCTGACCGCGACGCCTGCAGCACCGACAGAACTGCTCGACCTGCGTAACTGGCTGGTGCAACAGGCCGAGCGCGGCACCAGCGCGGCCTCGTCCGGCGCGTTCAACCGCGACCTGGACAAGCGCCATCAGGCGCTCCGGTCGGCCGGCTTCGACGTGTACCCGACTGGTCGCGACACCGATCCGCCGATCGCTTTGCTGCGGTCCTTCTACCTGACCCTGCAGGTCACCCAACTGCTGACCGGTGGTTAAGAACGTACAAGACCCGAGCCGGGCGCGCCGGTGAGCATCGGGGTGTGGACAAGTTCGATACGAAGATTGCTGTGTTGTTGCGGGACGACCTGGCTGTGTGGCAGCGGTTGAATGTGACGGCGTTTCTGGTCAGTGGGATTGCCGGGACGCATCCGGAGGTCGTGGGGGAGGCGTACGAGGACGCGGACGGGGTGCGGTACCTGCCGATGTTCCGGCAGCCGGTGATGGTGTTCGAGGGCTCCAAGGAGTTCATGGCCACGGCGCACGAGCGAGCTCTCGGCCGGGGCATCGAGCACTCCGTGTTCACCCAGGACCTGTTCGCCACCGGCAACGATCAGGACAACCGCGCGGCGGTGAAGGCGGTGGGGACCGCCGAGCTCGATCTGGTCGGCATCGCCCTCTACGGCCCCAAGAACGCCGTCGACAAGACCCTCAAGGGCGCCGCCAAGCACCACTAGCGAGGGGCGAACTTCGTCCAGGTGGCGCCCTGGTCGGTGCTGAGCACGACCTCGGTGGTGCGGCGCTTCGGCACCTCGAAGCCGTACATCAGGTCGGAGTCGCCGGCCAGGTCGGCGAGGTCGCCGGGGTAGCCGCGGTCCAGCTTCGCGGCGCCGTCGCGGACCCGGTAGAGCCGCGGGCGGTCGCCGGCGCGGCCGCCGAGCAGCAGGGCGGTGCCGTCGTCGAAGGCCAGCGGTGACGCGCTCAGAGTGGCCGGCGGGTCCTGGACCGTGGTCCAGTTCGCGCCGCGGTCGGTGGACAGCTCCATCTTCGAGACGGTCTGGCCGTTGGCGCCGACGGCCACCGCGGTGGTCAGCAGCGTGCGGCCGTCCGGGCTGACCGCGAGCCGGCCGAGCTGGTTGTGGCTGTCGAGCGACCGCGAGTCCCAGCTCCGACCGCCGTCGTCGGTCCAGAGCATGTCCGTCCGGCCGATCCCGGTCAGGACCCAGCAGCGGCCGCTGTCGTCGCAGAGCGGCGACCGGGTGCCCCGGGTCTTGAGCAGCCGGACCGAGGACTCCTGCGGGTTGACCACGACGATCGACCCAGGCACGATCCGATCGGTGAGGATCTCGTCCTCCTCGAACGTCGAGGTCGGCAGCCGGTACC
This sequence comes from Kribbella sp. NPDC003505, assembly GCF_040610875.1. NCBI lineage: Bacteria > Bacillati > Actinomycetota > Actinomycetes > Propionibacteriales > Kribbellaceae > Kribbella > Kribbella sp. NPDC003505. The sequence continues at coordinate 515,631 of NZ_JBEXNA010000006.1, forward strand.
GGAGCCGGGTCAGCACCGGCCCGTCGTACGTGAGCCGGAACATCATCGTCGCGGCGCCGGTCAGCGTGCCCTCGAGCGGCGGTGCGACCGCGATCGCCTCCTTGCCGGCCTGAAGCGTCGCATACGGAACCGGCCACTCGGGGGCGACGGCGCGGGAGCCGTCGCGGTCGATGACGGCGGCGTACCGGCAGTTCGGGCCGCTGGTGCAGTCGGACCAGCCGGCCGCCCAGCGGTTCCGGGTGACCATCGTGACCGACAGCACCTGCGCCCGCTCGGAGTTCACCACCGAGCTGCCGGACCGCCCGGCGGCGGCCGGTGCGATCGCGATCGGCCCGTCGGACGGGTGCCGGTGGGACGCCAGGTGCACGACCGCGAGCACGATCGAGGTCGTCGCCGCGAGCACCCCGAGGACGAGGAACGGCGGCATGCTGCGGGGTAGGCCGCAGCGCTCCAGCACCTCCGCCAGGCGACGGTAGTAGCGGTCGGAAAGCTCCCGCAGGCGCGGCTCCACAGTCACCCCCCAAGGCAGAGATGTCCCCCGCGAGGCGGGTCAGGTCGGCGGAGGAATCTTACGCGAGGAGGGGCCCACCCTCACACTCGGCGGAAGATGAGCGCCCGCTTCACTTCCTGGATCGCCTTGGTGACCTCGATACCGCGCGGGCAGGCCTCGGTGCAGTTGAAGGTGGTCCGGCAGCGCCAGACGCCTTCCTTGTCGTTCAGGATCTCCAGCCGCTGCTCGGTGCCCTCGTCACGGCTGTCGAAGATGAACCGGTGCGCGCCGACGATCGCCTGCGGCCCGAAGTACTGCCCGTCGGACCAGAACACCGGGCAGGACGTCGTACACGCCGCGCAGAGGATGCACTTGGTGGTGTCGTCGAACCGGTCCCGGTCGGCCTGCGACTGGATCCGCTCCCGGGTCGGCTCGTGGCCGCTGGTGACCAGGAACGGCATCACCGAGCGGTACGCCTCGAAGAACGGGTCCATGTCGACGACCAGGTCCTTGAGCACCGCGAGGCCCTTGATGGGCTCGACGGTGATCTCCTTCTCCGGGTTCAGGTCCTTGATCAGGGTCTTGCAGGCGAGCCGGTTGCGGCCGTTGATCCGCATCGCGTCCGAGCCGCAGACACCGTGCGCGCAGGACCGCCGGAACGTCAGCGTGCCGTCCTGCTCCCACTTGATCTTGTGCAGCGCGTCCAGCACCCGGTCGGTCGGCTGCAGCGTGACGGAGTACGTCTTCCACTCGGCCTCGTCGACGACCTCGGGGTTGTACCGGAGGATCTTGACCTTGACGTCCATCAGTACTTGCGCTCCATCGGCTTGTAGCGGGTCTGCACGACCGGCTTGTAGTCGAGCCGGATGTTGACGTTGCCCTCGGCGTCGACGTCGCGGTACGCCATCGTGTGCCGCATGAAGTTGACGTCGTCGCGCTTGTCGTAGTCCTCGCGGAAGTGCCCGCCGCGGGACTCCTTGCGGGCCAGCGCGGACACCACGAGCACCTCGGCCAGGTCGATCAGGAAGCCCAGCTCGACGGCCTCCAGCAGGTCGGTGTTGAACCGCTTGCCCTTGTCCTGGACACCGACGTTCTTGAACCGCTCCTTGAGCGCCTCGATGTCGACCAGCGCCTGCTTCAGCGAGCCCTCGGTGCGGTACACCTGCGCGTTCAGGTCCATCGTCGCCTGGAGATCGGCGCGGATCGCCGCGATCCGCTCCTCGCCGGCCGAGGTCCGCAGGCCCTCGACCAGCTCCACGACGTACGCCGACGGGTCGTCCGGCAGTTCCTCGAAGGAAGCGGTCTCGGCGTACTCCGCGGCGGCGATCCCGGCACGGCGGCCGAAGACGTTGATGTCCAGCAGCGAGTTGGTGCCCAGCCGGTTCGCACCGTGCACGGACACGCAGGCGACCTCACCCGCGGCGTACAGGCCGGGGATCACGTCGTCGTTGTTGGCCAGCGCCTCGCCCTTGATGTTGGTCGGGATGCCGCCCATCGCGTAGTGCGCGGTCGGGAACACCGGGATCTGCTCGGTGTACGGCTCCACGCCCAGGTAGGTGCGGGCGAACTCGGTGATGTCCGGCAGCTTCGCGTCGATGTGCGCGGGCTCCAGGTGGGTCAGGTCGAGCATCACGTACGCGCCGTCCGGACCGCAGCCCCGGCCCTCGCGGACCTCGTTCGCCATCGCGCGGGCGACCATGTCCCGCGGCGCCAGGTCCTTCACGGTCGGGGCGTAGCGCTCCATGAACCGCTCGTTGTCTTTGTTCCGCAGGATGCCGCCCTCGCCGCGGGCCGCCTCCGACAGCAGGACGCCGAGCCCCGCCAGGCCGGTCGGGTGGAACTGGAAGAACTCCATGTCCTCCAGCGGCAGGCCCTTGCGCCACACGATGCCCATGCCGTCGCCGGTGAGCGTGTGCGCGTTGGACGTCGTCCGGAAGACCTTGCCGAAACCGCCGGACGCGAAGATCACCGACTTGGCGGAGAACACGTGCAGCTCGCCGGTGGCCAGCTCGTACGCGACCACGCCGCTCGCCTTGCCGTCGGTCATCAGCAGGTCGAGCACGTAGTACTCGTTGAAGAACTCGACGTTCTGCTTGATGCACTGCTGGTAGAGCGTCTGCAGGATCATGTGGCCGGTCCGGTCCGCGGCGAAGCAGGACCGCCGGACGACGGCCTCACCGTGGTTGCGGGTGTGGCCGCCGAAGAACCGCTGGTCGATCTTGCCCTCGGCCGTCCGGTTGAACGGCAGGCCCATCTTCTCCAGGTCGAGAACCGCGTCGACGGCCTCGCGGCACATCACCTCGGCCGCGTCCTGGTCGACCAGGAAGTCGCCGCCCTTGACCGTGTCGAAGGTGTGCCACTCCCAGTTGTCCTCCTCGACGTTCGCCAGCGCGGCACACATCCCGCCCTGGGCGGCGCCGGTGTGCGAGCGGGTCGGGTAGAGCTTGGTGAGGACGGCGGTACGGGTCCGCTTGCTCGACTCGAGGGCGGCGCGCATGCCCGCCCCGCCCGCGCCGACGATGACAACGTCGTACTGGTGGACCTGCATGACTTCCTTAGTTGTTGGTGCAGACCGACAGCGTGGAGCTGGGGTCGAGGCAGGGGTCGAAGGTGAAGATCACCAGGGTGCCGAGGACCACGATCACGATCGCGGCCGTGACCAGCAGGGCCTTCAGCCAGAACCGGGTCTGGTCCTTCTCCGCGTAGTCGTTGATGATCGTGCGCAGCCCGTTGGTGCCGTGCAGCATCGCCAGCCACAGCATCAGCAGATCCCAGACCTGCCACAGCGGGTTGGCCCACTTGCCGGCCACGAACCCGAAGTCGAGCGCGGTGATGCCGCCGCCGAGCATCAGGTTCACGAACAGGTGCCCGAGCACCAGGATCACCAGCGCGAGCCCGGACAGCCGCATGAACAGCCAGCTGTACAGCTCGAAGTTGGTCTGGCCGGAGCGGTTCCGGCCGCCGCCCTTCAGGTTCCTCGAGCGGCTGCTGGACCGGGGAGCCGCGATGTCACTCATCTCAGCCTCCGAACACGTGGGTCAGATGGCGGATGACGAACGGGACGAAGAGGACGACCCAGACGACGCCGACGCCGATCATCAGCTGCCGCTGGTAGCGCGGGCCCTTGGCCCAGAAATCCACCAGGATCAGCCGGATGCCGTTGAAGGCGTGGAACAGGATCGCCGCCACCAGGCCGACCTCGAGCAGGCCGACGACCGGGTTCTTGTAGGTGCCGATGACCTCGTTGTAGGCCTCCGGCGACACCCGGACCAGCGCGGTGTCCAGCACGTGCACCAGCAGGAAGAAGAAGATCCCGACACCGGTGATCCGGTGCGCGACCCATGACCACATGCCCTCCCGGCCGCGGTAGAGCGTGCCGGCTGGTTTGCTGGGCAAACCGTCCTCCGATCGGAGCTCCCGAGCCTGGCGGAATCCAGGCCGATTCGATGCTAGTCCCGCCACCGACCCCGAAATGTCCTGACAGGTGTGAGATCGGTCGCGTCGGTGGCCCAGCGACACGGGCCCGGAGTGGCCCTCGACGGTGGCCCTTCGATGCCCTTGACTTCAACTGGGCTTGAACGAAAACACTGGCGGCTTCCGCTGAGAGGGGAGAGTTACGGTGAGTTTCTGGATCTGTGCGACGTGTGCGGTGGAGCACTCGGAGCAGGTCGAGGTGTGCGCGATCTGTGCCGACGAGCGGCAGTGGGTACCCGCCGACGGCCAGCACTGGACCACGCTCGAGGAGTTGGCCGCGGCTGGCACCGAGGTCACCATCGACGAGGTCGAACCGGGCCTGTACGGCGTCCGCTCGAAGCCGCCGGTCGGCATCGGCCAGCAGTCGATGCTGCTGACAACCGCCGAGGGCAGCCTGCTCTGGGACCCGATCGGCTACCTCGACGACGACGCCGTCGGCCGGATCCGCGCGTTGGGCGAGGTAGTGGCGATCGTCGCCAGCCACCCGCACATGTACGGCGTCCAGGTCGAGTGGAGCCACCGCCTCGGCGACGTGCCGGTGTACGTCTCGGAGGCGGACAAGGAGTGGGTCGCGCGGCAGGACCCGGTGATCAAGACCTGGTCCGGTGAGCTCACTCCGCTACCCGGAGTGACCTTGATCCAGCCAGGCGGTCACTTCCCCGGCAGCGCGGTCGTGCACTGGGCGAACGGTGCCGACGGCAAGGGAGTGATCCTGTCCGGCGACACGATCTTCGCGAACCCCGACCGCACCTCGGTCAGTTTCATGCGCAGCTACCCGAACCGCATCCCCCTGTCCGGCGCCGTCGTCGACCGGGTCGCCCGCTCCCTCGACCCCTTCGAGTACGACCGCCTCTACAACAACTTCGGCTCGGTCATCCCCGTCGACGCCAAAGCAGTAGTCCGCCGCTCCGCCGACCGCCACGCCGCCTGGGTCCGCGGCGACTACGACCACCTGACCTGACGTCTGCAGCTCGACAGTACGTATACGCCCACCAGACCGAGGGCTCACGCTCAGCTAGGCGCCTCCCGGCGCCCGGCTGAGCGACACCTCCTGTCGAGCTGCCGTTCGTCAGGTTCTGCCCACTGCCAACCCGTCGATCTGGACGAGCTTGCCGCTGGACGCGCTGACGAACTTGAGGGTGCCGCTGAAGAGCGTGCTCTGCACCGGAAGACCGAGCAGCACCTGCTTGTGGGTCGTCGGGTAGGAGAGATTCACGGTGATCAGGTACCTGTTCCCCGCGTACACGGCGACCGAGCCGCACGTCGGGCAGCGGGTCGCGACCAGAAAGAACCGCTTCCCCTGCACGGTCCGCGTCAGCGATTTGCCGTACATCGAGGTCTGCGTCGTGGTGCCGAAGTAGAACGTGGATCCGGTCGCCCGCGTCCACCCGGTCGAGGCCAACGACAGCGACCGGTCGTCGAGCGGCCGCGAGAAGCACCGGTCCGCACTCCATTGGCCGACGTTGCCGAGCTTGTCCGTCGCCCGAACCGACGCGCAGTACTCGTACCCCGCAGCGACCGCGAGATTCATCGACGTCGCGGTCGTCCGCGTCCACGGCTGCACGTACGCGCCGTACGCCCCCGTGGACGTCGCCCGCCGGTACCGAACGTCGTACGACGCTACCCCGCCGGCATCCGTGGCCGACACAGTCAGCGTCGCCGTCGCGGCCACCGACGCCTGGTACGTCGGCCCGGTCACCCGAGCCACCGGCCCGGTCGCGTCGGCGGTGAAGGACCGGGAGCCGACGACCGTACGGCCGCTGGGCTCGGTGGCCTTCACAGCGAACGTGTGGGCGCCGCCGGTCACGCCGGTGGCGCGGTACGGCGACGTACAAGGCGCCCAGGCGCCCGAGTCGAGCCGGCAGACCGTCGACGTGCCGGCGCTGAGGGCGGAGACGTCGAACGGGATGCTGACAGCGCTCCCCATCGTGGCCGCGGTCGGCGGGATCTCGACGCTCAGGCCCTGCCACACGGGCGCCCGAATGCCCTCGATGTACTGCGCGAAGAGCGACGCCTCGGGTCCGAGCTTGCCGTCCGCGGCCACTGTCAGCAGGCCGTGCGTATCGGTGTGGGCCCAGGTGAGGAGGCGGTCGGCCGCAGGTGACCAGTACAGCTTGCCGGGCAGGTAGGACAGGCTCGTCGACTGTGCCACGCCGCCGACCAGGGGGAGGAGGCCCACCTTGGGTGCGAACGGAGAGCTCGCATACGCGATCCAGCGTCCGTCAGGAGACACCGCCGTCGTCGTCGCGCCGATGGTGCCGGCGTAGGTGCCGAGCACGGCGCCGGTCGCGGTGGCCGCGACCCTCTGCAGCGCACCGCCGTGGGTATCTACGACCACCAGTGCCTGTAGGTCGGGAAGCCAGCTGGGCTGTCTGACACCGCATCGGACCTTGACCGGGTCGCCGCTCGGCAGCGTGACCACCCAGACGCAGAAATCCTCGCCGGGCTGCGTCTGCGCATAGGCCAGCCGGCTCCGGTCGGGCGACCAGGCGATGTCCCACACGGTGCCGACCGCCGCCACCCGGACCGGCGTCGAGACCGCTCGGGAGTCCGCGCGAACGGTCCACAGTGCTCCGTCCGCCACGTACGCCAGGTACCGGCCATCGCTCGAGGCAGCCATTTCGCCGATGCCTTGCGCGGGGATGCCCGAGCCGACCGGAACCGGTTGGGTGCCGTCCGGCCACGACCACTGGTAAAGCCCACCGTTGCTGTAGGCAAGAACATCGGACGTCTGCCGCGGGGCCTGCGCGGCGGTCGGTACGCCGTCGCCGATCTGGTTCCCGGCGGAGACGGCGTACGTCGCACCGGCCGGCGGGTTGGAGTCGTTCCAGCGTGAGGTCGTTCCGTTCGCGGCCGGCGCTACCTCGAACGTCGTCGTGGTCCCGCCGGCGAGGCGGTGCACGGTGTAGCCGGTCACCTCGCTCTGCCCATTGTCGGTCGGCGGATCCCAGCTCAGGTCGACGCCGGTGAGCGTTCCCACTGCCTTGAAGTTGGTCGGTGCGGCCGCCGTACCGACACCGGTGACGGTCAGGGCAGCGTGATGCTTCCCTCTGGCTGTGTTGTCCGGCAGTTCCAGCTGAGCGCTGTGCGCGCCGGACACCGACGGCCGGACGACTACGTCGACGGTGCAGCTCGCGCCGACGGCGAGGGCTGCCGGACAGTGGTTCGTCTGGATCGTCCAGTCGCCGGCCGTGGTTCCGACGACGGTCGGTGCGCCGAGCTGCACCTGCGTGCTGCCGGTGTTCCGGATGGTGACCGTCTTGGGCTCCGACGCCTGGCCGACGACGACGCGGCCGGCGTCGACCGGGCCGGTCGCGATCGCCACCAGCGGCCGTGCGCTGTGCACCCGCAGTTCCAGGATTACGTGTGGGCCGTCGCCGCTCTCCGTCCGGCAGACACCGTCGGCTGTCGCTGCCATCGTGGCAGTCGGCCAGAAGTCGTCGGTGTAGGCGAGCTGATCGACTCGCAGCGTGCCGTCGATCGAGCACGCGAGCGTTGACCGGATGGACACGTGGTACGCGGCCTCCGGGCCGATCTTGTAGACCCCCGGTCCGGGCAGATTGGGCAACGTGACGGACAGCGCCGGCGAGCGCAGCATGCGGTAGTTCGCCTCGGCCGAGGTCTCCTCGAAGGACGTCACCACCCGGTCGGCCGGCCCGTCGGTGTCGACGGACAGCGCGGTGACTGTGCCGGTGCCGACGTCCGGCTGTCTCGTCGCGGTCACGACGGCGCTCGGCGGTGAGGCCCCGTCCGCGTTTCCGGCCGTGACGCGGTACTCCGCGGTTCCGCCGACCGGGAGCGTGCGGTCGGCCCAGGTCGTAGCGGTCCCCGCGATCCGGCCGGAGACGTCCTGCCAGGTTTCCCCGGGCAGCCGGCGTTCGACCTGCAACCACGAGGCGTTCATGACCCCGTACCAGCGGAGGCCCTGCCCGGTCAGGATCGGGAACGGCGTGACGACGGGAGCCGTCGGCGCGACGATCGTCGTCCCGGTCGCGGCCGCCAGGATCCTGCCCCCTGGATACCCCGGCGCGGCCACGGCGATGCGGGTCCTGGAGATCCCGGCCGTGCCCCGCTGGTAGACGATGTCGACCGTGCAGGTCTCGTCCGCTGCCAGGCTCTTTCCGGCGCACCTGTCGGCGGCGACGTCGTAGTACTGGCCGTCGGCGAGAGCCGGATCGACGGTGGCCGCGCCGAGCGTCCCGGTGGCGGCGTCGCCGGAGTTGGTCAGCGTCACGGTTGCCTGGACGGGATCCGTCCGGCCCGCCTGGGGCATGGTGACCGGCGCCGGCGCGACCAGTGGGTGCGGGCGGTCGTCGGCCAGTCGGACGAAGCCCTGCGACGTCGTCGAACCGTTCTGGCACTCGACCGTCCAGCTCGCGGAGATACTGGTGATGGTGTCGCCGTCGTACTTGACCTCGTCGACGGTCAGCGCGCCCGACTTCGCCTGGGAGACCTGGTTGTCGAACGTGCGGCACACGTTGCCGATCAGTCCGGCCGAGTCGGTTCGCTGTGCTGCCACGTCGTACGTCGTGCCGTTCGCGAGGCGTTGGCCGAGGGGCGGGCCGAACCAGACGTTCGACAGGTAGAGCTCCCCGTCCTGGGTGGTCGCCGAGGTGATCTCGCTGTCGTCGGTGATGCGCTTGGTGCCGTAGCTGTCGACGACCAGGATGTCCCTGGTGACCACGCCCAGCGCGGTTTCCTCGCCGAAGGCGGCGTGGGCGATGAAGGGGATGGTGATGGCTGCCAGGGCGGTGGCCAGGGCGGCGCGGAACAGGGCGGGTTTGCGGGCGCGGCGCATTGAATCTCCAGGGCAGGGGACTCCGGCGCACCCCGAGTGGCACCGGCGAAAGGGAGAGATTTACCGCGTTTCCGGGCCTGACCGCAACACGCTTGCCACTTCCTGCAAGTGTGGTCGGCGGACAGTCGCCGGGCGCTTACGCAGCGAGGCGGCTCTGGGCCAGGCGGTGGTGAAGGGTGAGCATGCGGTCGATGCAGGATTGCCAGGTGTAGAGCTCCGCGCGGCGGCGGGCGGCGGCGCGGCGGTTGGGGTGGTGGGCGAGGGCCAGGACGGCGTCGGCGAGAGCCGATGGGTTGGCGGGGGCCCAGCGGCCGCAGGATTCGTCGACGAGTTCTCGGGCGCCGCCGGTGTTGGCGGTGACTACCGGGGTGCCGGCGGCCAGGGCTTCCAGGACTGCCAGGCCGAAGGTTTCGCCGGGGCAGACGGACAGGGCGATGTCGGCCTCGGCGAGGTGTTTGGCGAGGGTACGGCGGCCGTCGACGTACCCATGGAAGAACACAGGGGCGTCGCCGGCGATCTCGATCAGCTCGTCGAGGTGCGGGCCGGTGCCGTAGACGTCCATCCGGATGTTCACGCCGCGGCGGTGCAGTTCGGCGGCGGTGGCGACGGCGAGGTGCGGGCTCTTCTCACGGGAGAGGCGGCCGGCGTGTACGAGCTTCAGAAGCCCGTCGTCCGAAGGCGAACCCAGTGACGGGTGGAACGTGTCGAGGTCGACGCCGAGCGGGATCCGGACCAGTGGGGTCGTCACCTCGTCGAACTCGGCCGCCGCGTACCGCGACGTCACCACCACCGCGTCGTACGTGCGGCTGAGCAGCTTGTACAGCGCGGACACCGTGGCGACCACGCCGAGCTGGCTGTACTTCACCCCGTCGGAGCCCCACCGCACCTGCCGCTCACCGAGCATCCGGCCCGGCCGGAGTACGTCGTTCCCGCCCAGCTGACCCGGGCGCGCCGCTCCGAGGGCGAGCATCGCGTCGAGGCGTTCGTGGCTGAACAGCACCGTGCCGATGTCGTTCTTGCGAGCCCAGCGCGCGACCGGGAGGAGCGTCGACTTGTCGGAGATCTCGACCGTGGTCGGCCGGAAGCGCTTCAGTACGTCGATCACGGTCCACGGCGTGGTGATCAGCCGGTAGCCGCCGCTCACCTTCGGCGCCTTCACCCGGACGATCGTGCCGAGCTCGGTCTCGACCACGGAGTCCCGCTCGCCCGGCGTGATCACGATCCGCTCGGCGCCGGCCTCGGCGTACCCCCGGCCGATGTGCTCGATCGCGGTCCGCATCCCGCCGGACGTCGGCCCGACGAAGTTGGCCAGCTGGGCGATCCGCAGGCCCGTCATGCGACCCGCCGTACGGCGGCCGCGTCCCGGAGCACCTCGGCGTAGTGGCGGTCGACCAGGTCGTCGACGACCGCGGACCAGGTGCGCGACTGCACGCGCTGCAGGCCGCTGGCCGCCATCCGGCCGCGGGCCGCCGGGTGGTCGAGCAGCGTATTCACCGCGGCCCGCAGCGAGCCAGACTTGCCGGGCTCGAACAGCAGGCCGTTCTCGCCGGGGTGGATGAGGTCGAGCGGACCGCCGGCAGCCGGGCCGACGGTCGCAACGCCGGAGGCCTGCGCCTCCTGGATCGTCTGGCAGAACGTCTCGTGCTCGCCGGTGTGCACGAACACGTCCAGGCCGGCGAAGATCGACGCCAGGTCGGCGCCGCGGCGCATCCCGAGGAAGGTTGCCGTCGGCAACGCGTGCTCCAGGGCGGCGCGGTCCGGCCCGTCGCCGACGACCACGATCCGGCAGTCCAGATCGGTCAGCTCCGTGAGCCGCCGGACCTTCTTCTCGGCCGCCAGCCGGCCGACGTACCCGACGATCGGCTTGCCGTCCGGAGAGATCTCCCGGCGCCACTGTTCGTCCCGGTTCGACGGGTCGAAGAGATCCAGGTTCACGCCGCGGCCCCACCGGTAGACCCGCGGTACGCCGCGCTGCACGAGTGCGTCGACGGCCGAGGTCGAGGGCGCGAGGGTCCGGTCGGCGCGCGAGTGTGTCCGCCGTACCCAGCGCCAGATGCCCCGGTCCGCGGCGGCGTACCAGGGGTACTGGCGGGCGAAGCCGGCGATGTCGGTCTGGAAGATCGCGACCGTCGGTACGCCGAGCCGGCGGGCGGCGCGCAGCCCGTACGCGCCGATGATGAACGGCGAGGCGAGATGCACCAAGTCCGGCCGGAAGTCGGCCATCGCCCGCTCGATCGAGGGGTCCGGCAGACCGACCGGGTACTCCTTGTACCCCGGCGTCCGGAAGCTCCGGGCCCGCAGGACCGGGACGTCGCCGTAGCTGTCCGGACCCGGGCCGGGGGCGATGATCAGCAGTTCGTGCCCGCGGGCACGCAGCCGGTCGGCGACGTGGCGAGCCGTGTTCGCCACGCCGTTGATCTGCGGCAGGAAGGTCTCGGCCACCATCACGATTCGCACATCTCGAAGGTTCCTCACCGACCATGAACCCTGGGCGACGCTCTCGTGACACCGCGTCGATGGCCTGGCGACGGCTGCAGGGCCTTGAAGTGTCCTTCAGGTTGCCACCGGGCTGTGCTTGGTTAGTCGGATGCGAACTCTGGGCATCGTCGATCGCCCCGCGGCGCGCTGAACGCCTTCCGTTGGCAGGGCGGCCAGGATCGGCCGCCCTGCCAACGATCGGTTTACGGCGTGTTCAGCAGGTGCGTCATCGACCGTTGGACCAGGTCGTTGCGCATCGCCGCTGTGGTGAGCCCCTCGGCCCCGAAGCCCAGGTACACGGTGTCCGGCGTGGTCACGCCTGCGCCCTCGACGAAGGCGGTCGTGGTCCGAATCCAGTCGTTCGGGTTCTTCGCCGAGCCGGCCGGCGCACCGGTCACCGCCCAGCCGCCGAGGTCGGCCTCGAACGAGGTCGACTCGGTGCTCTGGTCCCTCGTGATCGAGACGTCGTCGACGAACGAGCCGAGGCCCTGCGTCGACCAGTCGCTGACATAGGTGATCGACAGCTCGACCTGTTTCCCGGCGTACGGCGTCAGGTCGACCTTCCAGTCCTGCCAACCGCCGCTGGCCCCGGACGACGCGTGCCAGGCGCCGGTGGTACCGGTCGGTGAACAGTCGGCGCCCTGGTAGTGGGCCAGGAACGGATGCAGCTGCACCCAACCGGCCGGGCAGCTCTGACCGGTGTCCTGCGCCGTGTGGCCGTTGATGTCCGGCAGCGTGGTCCAGTCGTCCTGACCGACGGTGTGCGCCTCGACCATGACGTAGTCCCAGTCCGCCTCGGTGTCGTACGAGAACTTGAACGCCAGCGAACCGCTCGAGAAACCGCTCAGGTCGACGGTCCGGGCCAGCCGCTTGTAGCTGATGTCCGCGCGCTGGCTGTAGATGTACTGCGATCCCGTGAACGGCTCGAACGGCGCGCCGCCGGGCCGCTGCCACTTCAACGGTGCCGAGCTCGCGAACTGCGGGAACTGGGCTGCCGGCAAGACACTCGACGTCAGGACGTACGCGTTGGTGTGGTCCTGGTTGTTGGCCGAGTCGCCGCCGTTGAGAGTCCCGGCGAACCCGTTGAAGGCGCCGGACGTCCCGGTGATCGGGAACGGGGTCCCGTTGCTGTCGCTGCCGCTGTTGTCGACCTGGGAGTACGCGCCGAGCCAGTACTGCTCGAAGTCGTTCAGCAACGGCAGACACGGGTATGCCCGCGGTGTGGTGCACTCGCCCTGCTGCTCCTCGAACGGGTTGTAGTAGTAGGCGCCGTCCTGGTTGCTGGCGAAGCCGGCGTACTTACCCGTGTACAGCAGCTTGCCGCCCTCGTTGAGGTAGTCGCGGACGGACAGCTCCAGGTCGAGCGCCAGCTCAGCAGCCGTACCGGCCGGCTGGCCGATCTTGCGCGTGATGATGTCGTTGCCGGTCTCCCAGACCACGGCCTTGTAGTGCGACAGCACCCCCAGCGGATGCGGCGCGGTCCGGTTGTTGGCGTCCACGTCGTACACGTCCGAAGTGACTCCGGCCGCGGTGAGCGCGCTGGCGTAGCTGGAGGCGTAGCGAGCTGTCGTCAGTCCTTGCGCCGGGCTGGCGCCGGTGACGTCCTCCGCGGCCAGGATCAGTACCTGTCCGCCGATGTCGCTGGCCACCTTGTAGGTGAAGTGCTCGCTGGAGACCGCCCCGGTCCCCACCTTGTTTCCGGTGAACCACACCTCGACGGAGTCGCCGGGCTTGGTGCGGCGTACGGTGCCGCGGAACTCGGCGTAGTACCGGTCGCCGGTGTCGCCGTACCGCTCGCCGCCCGTCCACTCCGCGACCTTGTCGTCGATCGCGTCGCCGCCGTTGATCCGGTAGTTGATCCGCAGGTTCTTCAACGCCCGCTTGGCGATCACGGCGACCGGCTGGGTCGTGCCGTACGAGACCGTGAACGGGTCGGCGACCAGATCAGCGGCCTTCCGCCCGACCACGGAGACCGGGTCGTCGGGGTCCTGCGCGGACTTCGCGACCGACAGCGCGAACGGGATGTTCTTGGCGAACTCGGCCTGGATCAGGCCCTCGTCGTCGGGGAAGCTGAAGACGCTGACACAGTCCTCGGGCAGCCACTGGTCGTTCGGGTCCGCGGCCGACACGGTCTGGCAGGTCGACATCTCCGGCGTGAACGCCATCGTCCCGTACGTGTCTGTCACGTGTCCGTCGGTCTCGCCGTTGGTCGTGTACAGCTCCGCCGAGATGTCCGGGTCGTACCCCGGTACGGCGGGTTGCGCGTCGTCGCCGGCCTGCGCCTCGGCGATCACGTCGTCCGGCGTGGGCGTGCTCACCTGCCAGCCGACGCCGTACAGCAGGAGCTCGGCAGCGGAGTGGTAGTTGATCAGCTCCGTGAAGCGGACTCTCTGGAACAGTTGGTCGAGGGCCTTCGTCTCCGGCTCGGAGCCCGGGGACGGACCGCGATACGTGTCGCTGCTCGGGTCAGGTGACGATCCCTCGTTGTCGTAGCCCCACTTGGTCGCCAGGTTGCGGTTCAGGTCGACGCCGTCGCCGGGAGCGATCTGGCCGTCGTCGTTGTTGTCGCGCAGGTTCTTCCGCCACAGCCGGTCGCCGACGAACGTGTAGTCGTAGCCGTCGGGGTTGGCCACCGGCAGGAACCAGAGCTCGCTGGTGTTCAGGATCTTCGTGGTCTCGGCGTTCTGGCCGTAGCCGTCGATGACGTAGTGCATCAGCCGCCGCACCATCTCCGGGGTGATCCACTCACGGGCGTGCTGGGCGCCCGCGTACAGCACCGAGGGCCGGGAGCCGTCGGTGACCAGGCGGGCGTCCTTGGTGACCTTGACGGCGACGATCGGCTTGCCCTGCACCGTCGTACCGATCGTGACGAGTTTGGCCAGCCCGGGATTCGCGGCCGCCGTCTGGGTCAGCTCTTCGAGCAGTCCGCCGGCCCCGCTGTACGGGCGGAACACCGTCGGGCCGGCCGCCGCGAGCCGTGCGGCCTCCTCGCTGGCGGTGTGTCCCTTCACTTTCTTGACCTTCAGATCGACGCCGTCCGAACGGAGCTTCGCCGCCTGCCGCTCCGAGATGACGACCTCGACCCTCGTGGTGCCGCCGGCGCCCTTCCCGGTGGCCAGGTCGGCCCGGTCCACGCCGGTGTCCACGACCTTCTGCAGTTGCTGCGCGTTCAGGTCGCCGACGTACACCTCGAGCCCGTCACCTCCTGGCGCCGGTGCCGCTGTCGCCGCCTGCCCCACGGCCAGTCCCCCCGATACGACGGCCAGTACCGCGATGAAAACCGACGTTCTCCGCATGTCGCCCCTCCCCGGTCGACGGTGCATATGGCGGCAGCCTGATGTGACCCACGTCACGAGTCAACAGTTCAGCGCGCGTGCTCGATCTCACCCGGTGGTGCATACCAGTGCGGTGCTGGTTCGGAATACCGTTGGGGGATGAGTCATCGCAGCGAGTCGGGGTTCGAGTTCGCGCCGGTGTACGGGCCGCTGGACGGGTTCGACCCGGCGGCCAAGCTCGGCGAGCCGGGGCAGTTCCCGTACACCCGCGGCGTGTACCCGACGATGTACACCCAGCGGCCGTGGACGATGCGGCAGTACGCCGGGTTCGGCACCGCGGCCGAGTCGAACCAGCGGTACCACCAGCTGATCGACCACGGGACGATGGGCCTGTCGGTCGCGTTCGACCTGCCGACCCAGATGGGGTACGACTCCGACGCCCCGATCGCGCACGGCGAGGTCGGCAAGGTCGGGGTGGCGATCGACTCGATCGACGACATGCGGGTGCTGTTCGACAAGATCCCGCTGGACCAGGTGTCCACCTCGATGACGATCAACGCGCCGGGGTCCGTGCTGTTGCTGCTGTACCAGTTGGTCGCCGAGGAGCAGGGCGTCTCCGGGGACAAGCTCACCGGCACGATCCAGAACGACGTACTGAAGGAGTACATCGCCCGCGGCACCTACATCTACCCGCCGAAGGAGTCGCTGCGGCTGATCAGCGACATCTTCGCGTACTGCCAGGCGGAGCTGCCGCGCTGGAACACGATCTCGATCTCCGGCTACCACATGGCCGAGGCCGGTGCGACGCCCGCGCAGGAGATCGCGTTCACGCTCGCGAACGGGATCGAGTACGTCCGGGCCGCGGTCGCGTCCGGGCTGGACGTCGACGAGTTCGCACCGCGGCTGTCGTTCTTCTTCGTCGCGCGGACGACGTTCCTCGAGGAGGTCGCGAAGTTCCGCGCGGCGCGGCGGATCTGGGCCCGGGTGATGCGTGATGAGTTCGGCGCCCGCAATCCCAAGTCGTTGATGCTGCGGTTCCACACCCAGACGGCCGGCGTACAGCTGACCGCGCAGCAGCCCGAGGTCAATTTGGTGCGGGTCGCGATCCAGGGCCTGGCTGCCGTACTCGGCGGAACCCAGTCCCTGCACACCAACTCCTACGACGAGGCGATCGCGCTGCCCACCGAGAAGGCCGCCCGGCTTGCGCTCCGCACCCAGCAGGTCCTGGCCTATGAGACCGACGTGACGGCGACGGTCGACCCGTTCGCCGGCTCGTACGTCGTCGAGTCGCTCACCGACGAGGTCGAGGCCGCCGCGGTCGAGCTGATGGACCAGGTCGAGGAGTACGGCGGTGCGGTCGCCGCGATCGAGAAGGGCTTCCAGAAACAGGAGATCGAGCGCTCGGCGTACCAGATCGCCCAGCAGATCGACTCCGTCGAACGCGTCGTCGTCGGTATGAACAAGTTCAAGATCGCCGAGGAGGAGCCGTACGAACCGCTCCGCGTCGACCCCGCCATCGAGGCCCAGCAGGTCGACCGCCTCGCCACCCTCCGCGCAACCCGCGACCAGTCCGCCGTCGACGAGGCGCTAGCCGCCTTGAAGAAAGCAGCCCAGGGCAACCACAACTGCCTCTACCCCATGAAACAAGCCCTGAAAGCCCGAGCCACCGTCGGCGAAGTCTGCAACACCCTCCGGGACGTCTGGGGCGTTTACGTCCCCGCCGACACCTTCTGACCCAACACCTGCAAGGCCCCCGCCCAAACGACACCGCTTCGCGGTGGCTGTCTTCTGCCGCCTTCGGCGGGTGCGTGACGGTGGTGTCGGCCGGGGTGCTGCCGGCGCCCGGGAATGTGGTGGGACGGGAGAGGCCACACCTTTTCGTCGACGCCAACTGTCGGCCGCCGTCGCCGGTATGCACGTAGGTGTCGAGGGGTTCAGCGGTGGTGGTTCAGGAAGGGGGTGAGGGCTGCGAGGTACTGCGGGCGGTTGTCGCGGTGTATTGAGTGGCCGGTGTTGGGGATGTGTACGGCGTTGAAGTCGCCGGCGGCTGCTTCGGCGCAGCGTTCGGCGTACTCGGTGGAGATCAAGGAGCCGCGTTCGCTGTCGCCGTGGATGAGGAGGACGGGGCAGGTGATCTCGGTGAGCAGGTCTGTCAGCGAGAGCGGGTCCTGGTACGGCAGGTCGAACATGTGCGGGTTGAGTTGTGCCTTCGAGACGGCCCAGGGTTCGAGTTCGTCGTTGGGCCAGTCGGGGTCGTTGGCGCGGCCTTGCGCGATCCGCGACGGCAGGTCCAGGGCTCGGATCTCGGTGAGCCAGGGCGGTTCGGACCATGGTTCGTCCGGTTGGTGGGCATCCGCGCCGCCGGTCGGCGGGTCCTCCAGTACGACTGCGCGGACCAGGTCCGGCCTCGCTGCGGCCAGGTACGCGGCCGACATCGCGCCCATCGAGTGGCCGACGACGACCATTCCGCCGTCGCGTGGCTGGCTCGACAGTACGAGGGCGGCGTCGTCGCGGAGGGCGGTGTAGCGGAAGGGTTCCTCCGGGAGCCCGGACTCACCGTGCCCGCGCGCATCGATCGCGAGCGCGTGGATCCCGGGCATCTCGCCGAGCAGTGGTTCCCAGCACTGCGCGGAGTCCGAGAAGCCGTGCAGGAACGCGACATCAGCAATCGCCTCATCGGTCCGGTACCACGCCAGATGCGCAGTCCTACCTCGCACGTCGAACATGCTTGCGGACATTAGCGCACCCTGGGCGCGCAGCCGCCGGAGGCGGCGAGAGATGGCCGGCGCGAAGCGCCGTCCTGTTCAGTCCAGTAAGGCGGCGGCGGTGAGGATTGTGGTGCCTATGGTGATGGCTTCTTCGGAGGGGGCGAAGCCGGGGGTGTGGAGGTCGGCGGCGGTTTCCTGGGTGGGTGGGCGGACGCCGAGGCGGGCCATGGCGCCGGGGACGTGTTCCAGGTACCAGGCGAAGTCCTCGCCGCCGAGGCTCTGGTCGGTGGGGGTGGCGGCACTGGTGCCCAGGGTCTGGTGGACGGCGTTCTGCAGGATGTTGATCGCGATCGCGTCGTTCATCACCGGCGGTACGCCGTGGGTGACCTCGGTGTCGACCTCGACGCCGTACGGCTCGACGATCTGCGCGGCGAGGGACGGGATGAGCTCGTCGGCCAGGCGCCAGGCGGCGACGTCGAGGCAGCGCAGGGTGCCCTCGGCCTCGCCGCGGGACGGGATCGCGTTGGCGGCGGAGCCGGAGGTGATGCGGCCCCAGACGAGTGACATGCCGGCGCGCGGGTCGACCCGGCGGGAGAGCGCGGCGGGCAGTTCGGTGACCAGGGTGGCGAGCGCGTAGACGAGGTCCGCGGTCAGGTGCGGCCGTGAGGTGTGGCCGCCGGGGCCGGTGAGCCGGACCAGCAGCTTGTCGGCGGCGGCGGTCAGCGCGCCGACGCGCAGGCCGACCTGACCGGTCTGGAGTCGCGGATCGCAGTGCAGGCCGTAGATCCGGCGTACGCCGTCCAGGCCGCCGGCCGCGATCACCCCGAGCGCGCCGCCCGGCATGACCTCCTCGGCCGGCTGAAAGATCACCCGGACGCGCCGGTCGAGCTGCCCGTCGCGCGCCATCCCGGCCAGCACCAGCGCCGTACCGAGAAGGGCCGCGGTGTGAACGTCGTGGCCGCAGGCGTGTGCGACACCGTCGACGGTCGACCGCCACGGTGCGTCCACGCCGCCCGACACCGGCAGCGCGTCGATGTCGGCCCGCAGCGCGACGCAGGTGTCGCCGGAGCCGATGTCGCAGATCAGCCCGGTGCCGGTCGGCAGCACCCGCGGCGACAGGCCGGCGTCGACGAGCCGCTTCTCGAGCAGCTCGGTCGTCCGTACCTCGTGCCACCCGAGCTCCGGGTGCGCGTGCAGGTCGCGGCGTACCTCGACCATGTCCTCGCGCACAGACTCGACGCGCGCCAGAACGTCCGCGACCAGCAACTGATGACTCATCCCGCGATTGTTTCATCCCGCAACCACCGCCCGACGGGGCGCTCCCCAGTTGTCACCGTCCGTCACGGCCACGGACGGTGAGCGCAACCACGGAGCGTGCGCACCGTGACGTCCAGGCAGCACCGGGTGAGCGCACCGGAGAAGTTGTCGAAATGTGACGCGAACGCCGGTCACTTTCCGGTATCGAGGCCTGCTTGACGTTCAAAGAAGGACGGCGGTCGCCCTATAGTCTGCGGATGCGGCACGTGGGGGAAGGCGTGCGGCAGGCAGAAGAATCTGGTCGACGAAGGAGACGTCCGGTGAAGAAGTACGTGCGGGGAACGGCGATCGTGGGCGTTGTGACGCTTGCCGTCGCCGCTTGTGGCAGCAAGCCGACCGAGGACAACGCAGGCGGCAGCGCCAACAAGGACTTCAAGGCCTGCATGGTCTCCGACTCGGGGGGTTTCGACGACAAGTCGTTCAACCAGACCTCGTACAAGGGCCTGCAGGACGCGGTGAAGGAGAAGGGCCTGACCGAGGTCAAGGCCGAGTCGAAGTCCGACAACGACTACCCGACCAACATGACCGCGATGGTCAATGCCAAGTGCAACGTCATCGTCGCCGTCGGCTTCAAGCTCGAGGACGCCACCGAGAAGGCGGCCACGGCCAACCCGAACATCAAGTTCGCGATCGTCGACTCGGCCCCGGCCAAGCCGATCCCGAACCTGAAGCCGCTGCTGTTCAACACCGCGCAGTCCAGCTTCCAGGCCGGTTACCTGGCCGCCGCGATGTCGAAGTCCGGCAAGGTCGGCACCTTCGGCGGTCTGAAGATCCCGACCGTGACCATCTTCATGGACGGCTTCGCCGAGGGCGTGCGCTACTACAACCAGCAGAAGAGCAAGAACGTCCAGGTCCTGGGCTGGGACGACGCCAAGCAGGCGGGTCTGTTCACCGGTGACTTCGAGGACAAGGCCAAGGGCCAGAACAACGCGCAGAACCTGATCACCCAGGGCGCCGACGTGATCTTCCCGGTGGCCGGCCCGTCCGGTCTGGGCGGTCTGCAGGCGGCCAAGGCCAGCAACGGCAAGGTGAACGCGATCTGGGTCGACACCGACGGTTGCGTGAGCGCCGCGGAGTACTGCTCGGTGCTGCTGAGCAGCGTCGAGAAGGGGATGGACGTGGCCGTGAAGGACGCGGTCGTGTCGGTCGTCGACAACAAGTTCGACAACACCCAGTTCACCGGCACGCTGCAGAACAACGGTACGGCGCTGGCGCCGTTCCACGAGTTCGACAGCAAGATCCCGGCCGACGTGAAGTCGGAGCTGGAGCAGATCAAGGCCGACATCATCAGCGGCAAGATCACCGTCCAGTCGAAGGTTCAGCCCAAGGCTTCCTGAGCCACGGCAACGCCGCGTAGTACGGTGCGAGCCAGGAAGGCCGGCCCACAGGTCGTCGCCTTCCTGGCTCGCCGTCTGAAGGGGAGGCTGCCCGATGCACCTCGAGCTGTCCGGTCTGACCAAGAGCTTCGGCTCGCTGGTCGCCAACGACCACATCGACCTGGTGATCGAGCCGGGGGAGATCCACTGCCTGCTCGGTGAGAACGGCGCCGGCAAGAGCACGCTGATGAACATGCTGTACGGCCTGCTGCAACCCGACTCGGGCGAGATCGTGATCGACGGCGCGAAGGTCAAGATCACCTCGCCGAGCGACGCGATCAAGCACGGGATCGGCATGGTGCACCAGCACTTCATGCTCGTCCCGGTGTTCACCGTGGCGGAGAACATCATGCTCGGCCGCGAGAACACCCGGGCCGGCGGCGTCCTGGACCGCAAGAAGGCCCACGCGCTGGTCACCGAGCTCTCCGACCGGTACGGCTTCGAGGTCGACCCCGAGGCGCTGGTCGAGGACATCCCGGTCGGCGTGCAGCAGCGGGTGGAGATCATCAAGGCGCTCGTCAACGACGCCAGCGTGCTGATCCTGGACGAGC
Organism: Kribbella sp. NPDC003505; assembly: GCF_040610875.1. Lineage (NCBI taxonomy): Bacteria > Bacillati > Actinomycetota > Actinomycetes > Propionibacteriales > Kribbellaceae > Kribbella > Kribbella sp. NPDC003505. The sequence goes on from NZ_JBEXNA010000006.1 coordinate 536,098, forward strand.
CGACCGCGGTGCTCACCCCGGCCGAGATCGACGAGCTGATCGGCGTGATGCGCCAGCTCAAGGAGAACGGCACCTCGATCGTCTTCATCACCCACAAGCTCAAAGAGGTCAAGGCGATCGCGGACAAGATCACCGTGATCCGCCGCGGCAAGGTGGTCGGCCAGGCCGAGCCGTCCGCGTCCGAGGAGGAGCTCGCCGAGCTGATGGTCGGCCGCGCGGTCGACCTGGTGGTGGACAAGGAGCCGGCCGCGCCGAAGGACGCCGTCCTGCGGGTCGAGGGGCTGACCGTGATCGACGAGCGTGGGTTCACCGCCGTCGACGACGTCGACCTCGAGGTGCGGGCCGGCGAGATCCTCGCGGTGGCCGGTGTCCAGGGCAACGGTCAGACCGAGCTCGCCGAGGCGCTGCTCGGGCTGACCCCGATCGCGGCCGGGACGATCTCGCTGGACGGGCAGGACCTGACCGGCCGGAACACCCGGCATCGACTCGACGCGGGCATCGGGTACGTCCCCGAGGACCGCTGGCACGACGGCTTCGTGGACTCGTTCTCGGTGGCCGAGAACCTGGTCCTCGACCTGTTCCGCAAGCCGCCGTTCGGCAACGGGCTGGCGCTGCGCACCGACGAGATCGAGAAGAACGCGCAGGCCCGGGTGGAGGAGTTCGACATCCGCACCCAGGGCATCGACCTGCCGGTGTCGTCGCTGTCCGGCGGCAACCAGCAGAAGGTCGTGCTGGCCCGCGAGCTGTCCCGGCCGCTGCGGCTGCTGGTCGCTTCGCAGCCGACCCGCGGCGTGGACGTCGGCTCGATCGAGTTCCTGCACGGCCGGATCGTGGAGGAGCGCGACCGCGGGACGGCGGTGCTGATCGTGTCCACCGAGCTCGACGAGATCGCCGCGCTGGCGGACCGGATCGCGGTGATGTACCGCGGCAAGGTGGTCGGCGTCGTACCGTCCGACACGCCGCGCGACGAGCTGGGCCTGATGATGGCCGGCGCGTCGAAGGCAGAGGCGCACGACGAGGCGACCGAACACCCGACGACCCTGGGAACCATCTGATGAGCACTGAGACAGAGGTGGCGCCGGCGCCCGCGCCCGCGAAGGAGCCGCGGGGGTCCGGCCTGCCGAACTGGGCGGTCCAGGGCCTGGTCTCGCTGAGCGCGATCGTGCTGGCCCTGCTGGTCGGGGCGATCCTGATCATCGTCGGCGACGACCAGGTGCAGGCGGCGGTGAAGTACTTCGGCGCCGCCCCGATGGACACCGTGTCCGCGGCGGTGAGCGCGGTCGGCGAGGCGTACAAGGCGCTCGCGGTCGGCGCGTTCGGCAGTTGGACGGCGATCAGCGAGTCGTTGACCCAGGCAACACCGCTGATCTGCGGCGGCCTCGCGGTCTCGCTGGCGTTCCGTACCGGGCTGTTCAACATCGGCGCCCAGGGCCAGCTGATCATGGGCGCGATCCTCGCGGCGTACGTCGGTTTCGCCTGGCACCTGCCGCCGATCCTGCACCTGATCGTGGCGGTCGTCGCCGGCCTGATCGGCGGTGCGCTCTGGGGCGGCGTGGTCGGCCTGCTGAAGGCCCGGACCGGCGCGCACGAGGTGATCGTGACGATCATGCTCAACTACGTCGCGATCTACCTGCTCGCCTGGCTGCTGACCACGTCGACGTTCCGGCGGCCCGGGCGGACCGACCCGATCTCGCCGATCGTCGACACCAACGCGCAGTACCCGAAGTTCGGTGACACCCGGCTGCACGTCGGGTTCATCCTGGCGCTGCTCGCCGCGGTCTTCGTCTGGTGGCTGCTGAACCGGTCGACGATCGGCTTCGAGCTCCGTGCGGTCGGCGCGAACGCGGAAGCGTCCCGGACGGCCGGCATGTCGGTCGGCCGCGCGTACGTGATCGCGATGGTCGTGGCCGGTGCGCTCGCCGGTCTGGCCGGGACCCAGCAGGTGCTCGGCACCGACCTGCCGCTGACCGACGGGGTCGCGGCCTCGGTCGGGTTCGACGCGATCACGGTCGCGCTGCTCGGCCGCGGTACGCCGCTCGGCACCGTGCTGGCCGGGCTGCTCTTCGGCGCGCTGAACGCCGGCGGTCTGCAGATGCAGCTGGTGACGCAGACGCCGCTGACCCTGACCACTGTCCTGCAGGCCGTGATCGTGCTGTTCGTCGCGGCCCCGGCGCTGGTGCGCTCGATCTTCCGGTTCCTGCCGAAGGAACGCGGCGCCGGCGCAGTGCTCGCGAAAGGCTGGAACGGATGAGCGAGACGACTCCGGATGCGGTCCCCGAGGCCGCACCCAAGCCGACGGTGATCGAGGCCCCGGCCGATCGCACCCGCCGGCTGCGGGTCGGCGGCGTGATGCTGGTGTTCGCGCTGATCGGGCTCGCCCTGGCGGCGTTCACCAAAGGCGGCAAGGCGACCTTCCAGCTGGTGTCCGGCGACCTGCAGCACAACCTGCTCGGCATCCCCGCCCAGTTCACCGCGCTGGTTCTCGGGATCCTCGGTGTGATCGCCGCGGGCGCCTACCTGCTCCGCCGGGTCCCGCAGTCGTACTCCGGTTATCTGGCGGCCCTGCTCGGGATCTGCTTCATCGGCGCCTTCCTGTGCTGGGCCGCGGCCGGTAAGACCTTCCCGCTGGCCAACCAGTTCCAGGGCACGCTGAACTTCGCGACCCCGCTGATCCTCGGCGCGCTCGCCGGCGTGATGTGCGAGCGGGCCGGTGTCATCAACATCGCGATCGAGGGCCAGTTCCTGGTCGGCGCCTTCACCGCGGCGCTGGTGTCGAGTACGACGAACAGCAACGCCGCGGCGTTGATCGCGGCGGCGGCCAGCGGTGTGGTGATGGCCTGGCTGCTGGCCGTGTTCTCGATCAAGTACCTGGTCAACCAGGTCGTGCTCGGCGTCGTCCTGGTGGTCTTCGCGACCGGTATCACCGGCTTCCTGTTCGACCAGTTCATGCAGCCGCAGGCCGAGAAGCTGAACACGCCGGACGTGCTGTCGGCGGTGAAGATCCCGGGGTTGGCCGACATCCCGTTCATCGGGCCGATCCTGTTCAACCAGACGATCCTGGTCTACCTGACCTACATCGCGGTCGCGGTCGTCACGTTCGTGCTCTTCCAGACCCGCTGGGGCCTGCGGATCCGGGCGGTCGGCGAGCACCCGAAGGCGGCCGACACGGTCGGTATCAAGGTCAAGCGGATCCGGTACTCCGCGGTGCTCGCGGCCGGTGTCCTGGCCGGGCTCGGCGGCGCGTTCTTCACCGTCGGGTACGCCGGTTCGTTCAGCAAGGAGATGACCGCGGGCAACGGGTTCATCGCGCTGGCCGCGCTGATCATGGGCCGCTGGCACCCGATCGGTGCGATGGTCGCGGCGCTGTTCTTCGGTTTCGCGACCCAGCTGCAGTCCCAGCTGCAGATCATCCAGACGCCGATCCCCGGCGAACTGCTGCTGATGGCGCCGTACCTGGCGACGATCATCGCGGTGGCCGGGCTGGTGGGCCGGGTCAGAGCACCGAAGGCCGACGGTGAGCCCTACGTCACCGAGTGAGGTCGACTGGCCGGCGTTGCGCGCGGTTGCCGTCGACATGATGCACCGCGCGTACGCGCCGTACTCGCACTTCCCGGTGGGCGCGGCGGCGTACGTCGACGACGGGCGGATCGTTGCCGGCTGCAACGTGGAGAACGCCTCGTACGGCTTGACGTTGTGCGCCGAGTGCGGGCTGGTGTCGGACCTGCACCGGACCGGGGGCGGCCGGCTGGTCGCCTTCACCTGTGTGGACCGGCACGAGCATCTGCTGACGCCGTGCGGACGATGCCGGCAGTTGCTGCACGAGAACGGCGGCCCGGCGCTGCTGATCGAGACCGCGACCGGGGTCCGGCCGCTGCGCGAGCTGCTGCCGGACGCGTTCGGGCCCGAGTTTCTGGAGGAGTAATGAGTTTCGACGCGGTGGATGTCATCCGGGCCAAGCGGGACAAGGGCGAGCTGAGCGACGGGCAGATCGACTGGGTGATCGACGCCTACACCAAGGGCGACGTCGCCGATGAGCAGATGTCCGCGCTGGCGATGGCGATCCTGCTGAACGGGATGAACCGGCGCGAGATCGCGCGCTGGACCGCGGCCATGATCGCGTCCGGCGAGCGGATGGACTTCGGCACGCTGTCCCGGCCGACCGCGGACAAGCACTCGACCGGCGGCGTCGGCGACAAGATCACGTTGCCGCTGGCCCCGTTGGTGGCTGCCTGCGGCGTCGCCGTACCGCAGCTGTCCGGCCGCGGCCTCGGGCACACCGGCGGCACGCTCGACAAGCTGGAGTCGATCCCCGGCTGGCGGGCCGCGCTGTCGAACGACGAGCTGATGCGGCAACTCGAGGACGTCGGCGCGGTGATCTGCGCGGCCGGCGACGGTCTGGCGCCCGCGGACAAGAAGCTGTACGCGCTGCGCGACGTGACTGGCACCGTCGAGGCGATCCCGCTGATCGCCAGCTCGATCATGAGCAAGAAGATCGCGGAGGGCACCGGGGCTCTGGTGCTGGACGTGAAGGTCGGCTCCGGCGCGTTCATGAAGGACCTGGAGGACGCCCGGGAGCTGGCCGAGACCATGGTTGCGCTGGGCACCGACGCGGGTGTGAAGACCGTTGCCCTGCTCACCGACATGTCCGTTCCGCTGGGGCTCACCGCCGGAAACGCCCTGGAGGTTCGCGAATCGGTCGAGGTACTCGCGGGCGGCGGTCCGGCCGACGTGGTCGAGCTGACCGTAGCCCTGGCCAACGAGATGCTGGCCGCGGCCGGTGTCACCGGTGTGGACCCGGCCGAGAAGCTGCGCGACGGTACGGCGATGGACGCCTGGCGCGCGATGATCTCGGCGCAGGGCGGTGACCCGGCCGCCGAGCTCCCGGTCGCTCCCGAGCAGCACGTCGTCCCCGCGCCGGCGTCCGGCGTACTGTCCAAGCTCGACGCGCTCGCGGTCGGGGTCGCGGCGTGGCGCCTCGGTGCGGGGCGGGCGCGCAAGGAGGACCCGGTGTCGGCGGTGGCCGGCGTGGAGATGCACGCCAAGCCGGGCGACCAGATCACCGAAGGCCAGCCCCTCCTGACGCTGCACACCGACGATCCCGGCCGCATCGAGCGTGCTCTCGAGTCGCTGACCGACGCGGTCGCGGTCGCCGACTCGTACGAACCCGGCCCCCTGCTGATCGACCGCATCGCCTGAGGGGATATCCCCTGCTGTTGGGGGTTCTCCGCGCGCACACCAACCGAGAACCCCCCGCGCGAGGGGATATCCGCTCGCGTGAAAAGGCCGGCTAGCTAGCTGGAGGTAGCCGTCAGGCGGGTGTGCTGTTCTTTTGCCAGGGCGGTGATGAGGGCGGTGTCCGGGGTGAGGCTGGTGCCCAGGGCACCGGATTCGCGGACGGTGAGCTCGACGACCACGGCCCCGACCGCGAGGCTGGCCTCGGCGATCGCGATCGATTGGTCCGTGCTGCCGTCGTACTCGACCCGGGCGTCGGAGAGCGCGTTCGGGATCGTGAACGGGTGGTCGTGAACGTCCTGGCTCCACAGGCCCTGCTGCAAAGTCTTCGCCTTGGCTGCCGAGCCGGTCTTGAACAGCTGAACGGTGTAGCGCTTCTTCTTGTCCGGGCTGAGCCGGCTCGCCCGGTAGCCCTCGACGAAGCTCGCGTTGAGCAGCAGCGCGCGGTCCAGCGCCGGGTCGGCCGACCAGGTGCTCAGGTACGCCGTGGCGGTGAACGGGCGGGGCGCGTTGCGGGCGTCGGCGACGTATCCACGGGGGAGCGCGGCCAGCGAGGCGAGGGCGCTCTTCGCTGTCTTGCCTGCCGATCCGGAGAGCGCGGAATGCTTCGCGGCCGGGGTCTGGGCAGCGCTCGCCGATGCGCTGTCCTCACTCCCGCAGGCGGTCATGCCGAGCAGGGCGGCGATCACGACCACGGCGACGCCTGACGCATTCCGTCTCACGGCACCGATACCAACAGAAGTTGGTGAACTTCAGGCGAACAGCCGCGTGCTAGCAGGAGGTCGCTTCGATGAGCAGCGTCTCGATCCGGGCCCGGGCCGCCTTGGGGTGCATTGGCTCGCAGCCGGCGGTGACGCAGCGGCCGACCACCTGCGGGTCGTCGCGCAACAGCAGCAGGCCGCGCCGGAGCAGGGTCAGCGGCGGTTTGCGGTGCTCGCGGAGGTCCCGCTGGAACCGCCGGACGAACGTGACGACGCGGTGGTGGTAGACGCAGATCGCGGTGGCGAGCAGGTCGCGGTCGCGGAGCGCACCGGTGATCCGGTCGGCGAAGAGGCCTTCGGCAACCAGCAGCGGAGAACCGCCGGTGGTGACCGGCCGGTGACCGACGGTGCCGTCCGCGGCGATGTCGTAGATCGGGAGGTCGGCGGTCCCCGCCGTACACAGCTGCTCCAGGGCCGCGACCGCGCGGTCGCCGTCCCAGGAGCGCGGGTCGTCCCAGTCGACGATGCCGAGCGGCGACCGCGGCATCGCCTCGTCGTCGCCGTCGCGGTAGAAGTCGTCCAGCCGGACGACGGGCAGGCCGACCTGCTCCGCCAGGCGCGACTTCCCCGCGCCGGAAGGCCCCGCCAGCAGTACTACCCGTGAACGCACCGGCATATTGTCTTCCACTTCCTGCAGTAACAGCCAATCCGGTCGGCTCGATAATCCCGGTATGCCGAAGCTGAAACTGGGGGCCGCGTTCTACGGTCTGTTCGCGGTCGGGGGTGTTGGCGCCGCGGTGATGATTCTTCGCGGGGACAGCCGGTTCGCCGGTGCCGACCAGTGGTACCTGATCGCGCGGGCGACCGTGTTCGCGCTGATCGGGGTGATGTTCGGCATCGGAGCGATCACGCGGCGGGGGCTGATGTCCGACGAGGGACCTCGAATCTGCCGCGAAGGCTGGATCGTCGTCATCGCACTGGTCGTCGCCGAGTTCGTGGTGTACGCGGTGGGCCAGGAGTGGGGCACCTTTCCGAGCATCGTGACGGCGCTCATCCCGCCGTGGGTGAAGCGGATGCAGGAGAAGTACTACGAGGGGCGGGCCGAGGCTGAGCGGGAGCTCAATCCAGAAGAGCCAGACGGAGTGCGGCCTCCGACTGCTTGAACCATCGGTTGGTGCGGTCGGTCAGTTCGGCTTCTCCGGTGGTCCAGCGTTGGCGGAACCACGGGTGCCCGGCCTCGGAGCCGCGGCGGACGTAGTCCATGCACCAGACGTGGTTGTCGGCGGCCGCGTCGACCAGCCGGTGGCGGTCGCCGTCCGTGAGGCCGTAGGTGTCGGCGAAGCGGCGCAGGCGGGCCGGCGCGCGCCCCCGTCGTACGTCGTGGATGTCCGCGTCGGGACGCAGCGGCGCCCACAGGCGGACCGCGGTGGCGACGTCCCACAGCGCCGAGCCGGGGCCGGCGAGGTCGAAGTCGATGAGTGCGACCGCGCGCCCGTGACGGAACACGACGTTGTCGAGGTTCGGGTCGTTGTGGCTGATCAGCCCGGTGACGTAGCTCGCCGGCACCGGCTCCGCCCACTCCGGACCGGTCGGCCGGAAGTCCGCGACGGCCTCGTGGTACGCCCGCAGCAGCTCGGCCACGCTGTCGAGCGCCTCGTCCGTCATCGACCAGGAGGGGTACGGCGGTGTCACCGTCTCCCCGGGCAGGTACGAGAGCACCTCCCGCCCCTGCGCGTCGATGCCGAGGAACGCCGGCGCACCCTTGAAGCCGGCGCTCTCCAGGTGCTGCAGCAGCGCGTGCGTCGCCGTACTGCTGGCGCGCAGCGGCCGCCGGACGGTATCCCCGACCCGCACCACCAACCCGCGGTTCGCCGTACCTCCGACCAACTCGACCTCTGGAGCAGGCATCGCGCGTCAGTTTGACGGCTCCAGCAGGGCCTTCGCCAGGGGTGCGTGGGTAACGATCGCGTTCACCAGGCCGCTGCGGACAGCGGCCCGGACCGCGGCCACCTTGGCCAGGCCGTACGGGATCGCGATCACCTCGTCGATCTTGTCCATCTGCTCGGCGTTGATGGCGATCACCCGGTCGGTCACCCGGCTCTGCACCGGTGCGCCGTCCGCGTCCACGAAGACGCCGGAGATGTCCGCCACGACGCCGCGGCGCTGCAACTGCTCACAGGCCTTCTCGTCCATCGCGTCGTACAGCGTCGACTGCCCGGCCGCCCACGACCCGAGCCCGACGACCGCTTTCGACACCGAGTCGAAATGGCTTATCGCCTCCGCGACCTCGGGCTGCTGCCGCAACGCCCGCGCGGTCGCGGCGTCCGGCACCACGAGCGGCGCGTAGAACAGGTACGCCGGTCCGCCCGACAGGCGAGCGGTGTGCCGGACGAGCTCAACCGAGTTCGCCTCGACGTCCGGGCGGGTCAGTGCCCCCGTCAGCTGGACGACGGGCACCGGCGCGAGCGACGTCAGCTGCTCGGTCATCGCGGTCACCGCCCGCGCCCACGCCAGCCCGAGCACGTCCTCGGGCGTCACGATCTCGGTGAGCAGATCGGCCGCCGCCTTGCCCAGCTGGGTACGGAGTGCGGGCTCGTCGACCTCGGGGGTGTCGACGACGATCGCGCGGCGCAGCCCGAGGGTCTCCTGCAGCCGCGCCGACAGGTCGAGATCGATCGCGCCGGGGTGGCTGATCTCGATCCGCACCAGTCCGCTGCTGCGCGCCTGGTCGAGTAATCGCGCGACTTTGAACCGGCTGAGCCGGAACTCGTCCGCGATCTCCACCTTCGACCGCCCGTCGACGTAGTACCGCCGCGCGATCGACGCCGTCAGCACCAGCTGTGCCGGCCCGAACGTCTCCATCAACGCTCCCCAATCCCTCGGCCGCTCATATGAGCACACGTGTCCCCAAGTGTTGCACAGACCCTTGACAGGTCAAGCCCCTTCCCGGTTCACTCATGGTGTGAGCAGAGGCGTGCTCAAATGAGCGGAGGCAGATGTGCTGAGTAGGCGCAAACGCATCGGAGCGGTCGGGGTCGCGGTCCTGGTGAGCGCGGTCAGCGGCTGCGCCGGCTGGGGTGGCGGCGGTGGCGGCGGCGGTGGTAGCGACAGCATCAACGTGCTGATGGTGAACAACCCGCAGATGGTCGATCTGCAGAAGCTCACCGCCGACAACTTCACCAAACAGACCGGCATCAAGGTGAACTTCACCGTGCTGCCGGAGAACGACGTCCGGGACAAGATCAGCCAGGAGTTCTCCAGCCAGGCCGGTCAGTACGACGTGGCGTCGGTCAGCAACTTCGAGATCCCGATCTATGCCAAGAGCAAGTGGATCGCGCCGTTGTCCGACTACATCGGCAAGGATCCGTCGTTCGACCAGGACGACGTCCTGAAGCCGATGACGCAGTCGATGACCGCGGAGGACGGGAAGATCTACGGCGAACCGTTCTACGGCGAGTCGTCGTTCCTCATGTACCGCAAGGACATCCTGGCGGCCAAGGGCGTGACGATGCCGGACAAGCCGACCTGGCAGCAGGTCGCGGACATCGCGGCCAAGGTCGACAACGCGCAGCCGGGGATGCGCGGCATCTGCCTGCGCGGCCAGCCCGGCTGGGGCCAGTTGTTCGCCCCGCTCACCACGGTCGTGAACACCTTCGGCGGCACCTGGTTCACCCAGGACTGGCAGGCCGAGGTCGACGCGCCGGAGTTCACCGAGGCGACCAAGTTCTACGTCGACCTGGTGCGTGCGCACGGCGAGGCCGGCGCGCCGCAGGCCGGCTTCACCGAGTGCCTGAACAACACGATCCAGAGCAACGTCGCGATGTGGTACGACGCGACGTCGGCGGCCGGTTCGCTCGAGGCGCCGAACTCGCCGGTGAAGGGCAAGATGGGCTACGCGCCGGCGCCGGTCGTGAAGACCGACAGCTCCGGCTGGCTGTACGCGTGGGCCTGGGGTGTCCAGGAGGCCTCGAAGAAGAAGGACAACGCCTGGAAGTTCATCTCCTGGGCGTCCGGCAAGGACTACGAGAAGCTCGTCGGCGAGAAGGTTGGCTGGTCCAACGTCCCGGCCGGCAAGCGCGCGTCGACGTACGAGATCCCGGAGTACGTCAAGGAGGCCGCCGCGTTCGCGGAGCCGACCAAGAGCGCGATCGAGAACGCCGACCCGACCGACCCGGGCACCCAGCCGCGGCCGGCGCCGGGGATCCAGTTCGTCGACATCCCGGAGTTCCCGGACCTCGGCACCCAGGTCAGCCAGGACGTGAGCTCGGCGATCGCCGGGCGGATGAGCGTCGACGAGGCACTGAAACGCGGGCAGGAGCTCGCCGACGACGTCGCCGAGCGGTACCGCTCGCGGCAAGCGAAGTGAGGGGTGGGGCCAATGTCCGTCGACGCCAAGCCTGACACCGCGGTGAAGCCCGCGCGCCGCGCCGCGCCGCCCGGCTCCGAGGGCACGATGCTGCGCAAGACCGGCGACTGGGCCCGGCGCGGCCCGTTGCTGCCCGCGCTGGTGTTCATGATCATCGTGACGCAGTTGCCGTTCGTGGTCACGATCGTCGTGTCCTTCATGGACTGGAACGCGTACTACCCCGACGAGCGCGGCTTCGCCGGGATCGACAACTTCCGCCGCGTGCTCACCGACGCCAACACCCGGCACGCGATCTGGGTGACGATCGTGCTCACTGCGGGCGTCGTGCTGATCAGCCTGGTGCTCGGACTGCTGATCGCCCTGCTGCTGGACCGCAGGTTCCGCGGCCGGGGCGCGGTCCGGACGATGATGATCACGCCGTTCCTGGTCGTCCCGGTCGCCGCCGCGCTGCTGTGGAAGCACGCGCTCTACAACCCGACGTACGGCCTGTTCAACGGCGTGCTGAAGTGGTTGTTCGGCGAGAACGCGCCGCAGCCGGACTGGATCAGCAACCAGCCGCTGTGGTCGATCATCTTCGCGCTGGTCTGGCAGTGGACGCCGTTCATGATGCTGATCCTGCTGGCCGGGCTGCAGAGCCGGCCGCTGGACGTGATCGAGGCGGCCGGGATCGACGGCGCGAACCAGTGGGAGATCTTCCGCTACATGACGCTGCCGCACCTGCGGCAGTACCTGGAGCTGTCCGCGCTGCTCGGCTCGATCTACGTCGTGCAGAACTTCGACGCGGTCTTCACGATCACGTCGGGCGGTCTCGGTACGGCGAACCTGCCGTACACGATCTACCAGACGTTCTACACCGCGCACGACTACGGCCGCGCCTCGGCGGCGGGTGTGATCGTGGTGATCGGCACGATCGTGATCGCGACGCTCGCGCTCCGATCGGTGTCCACGCTGTTCCGAGAGGAGACCGGTCGATGAGTGGTGGACAGATCACGATCGTGAAAGGCCATCAGCGCCGTGGCGGCGGCTGGGCCTTGAGCGGGCTCGCGTGGATCGTGGGCATCCTGTTCGTGCTGCCGGTGTTGTGGATGCTGCTGACCTCGTTCCACTCCGAGGAGGACGCGGCGAAGAACCCGCCGGACGTCGCGGCGCCGCTGACCCTGGACGGCTACCGGGCGTTCTTCGACACCGGGCCGTGGCCGTCGATCCTGAACTCGCTGACCGCGAGCATCCTGTCCACGGTGCTGGTCATCCTGCTCGCGTTCCCGGCGGCGTACGCACTGTCGATCCGGCCGGTGAAGAAGTGGACCGACGTGCTGTTCTTCTTCCTGTCCACGAAGATGCTGCCGGTGGTGGCCGGCCTGCTGCCGATCTACCTGTTCGCGCAGTCCGTCCACTTCCTGGACAACATCTGGCTGCTGATCATCCTCTACACGTCGATGAACCTGCCGATCGCGGTCTGGATGCTGCGCAGCTTCCTGTCCGAGGTGCCGGTGGAGATCCTCGAGGCGGCCTCGGTCGACGGCGCGTCGCTGACCCGGACGCTGCGGTCCGTGGTGGCGCCGGTGGTCACGCCGGGGATCGCGTCGGCGGCGCTGATCTGCTTCATCTTCAGCTGGAACGAGCTGCTGTTCGCCCGCGTGCTGACCGGCACGGTGGCGCAGACGGCGCCGGTGTTCTTGACTGGGTTCGTGACCAGCCAAGGATTGTTCCTCGCCAAAGTCTGTGCCGCGTCCATCGTGGTGTCGCTGCCGGTGCTGATCGCCGGGTTCGCCGCCCAGGACAAGCTCGTCCAGGGGCTGTCGCTGGGGGCGGTCAAGTGACCGCACTGGCTGCTGCCTCCCTCGATGCCGTGGGCAACGACGTTCCGGTGCCTTCCTACGACCGTACGGCGGTGACGCCGGGGATCGTGCACTTCGGGGTCGGCGGGTTCCATCGCGCGCACCAGGCGATGTACCTGGATCGGCTGATGACCGAAGGGAAGGCGCTGGACTGGGGAATCGTCGGCGTCGGGGTGCTGCCGAACGACCGGCGGATGGCCGAGGTGATGGCCGCCCAGGACTGTCTCTACACACTGGTCGTCAAGCATCCGGACGGGACCCTCGAGCCTCGGGTGGTCGGGTCGATCGTCGGGTACCTGTTCGCGCCGGACGATCCGGAAGCCGTGCTGGCGCGGATGGTGGATCCGGCGACCCGGATCGTGTCGCTGACGATCACCGAGGGCGGGTACCACGTCAATCAGGTGACCGGAGAACTCGACACCGCGGGGCTGGAGGCCGACCTGGAGCCCGGGGCGACCCCTGGGAGCGCGTTCGGGTTCATCGTCGAGGCGCTGCGCCGGCGCCGGGAGGCCGGCGTACCGCCGTTCACCGTGATGTCGTGCGACAACATCCCCGGCAACGGGCACGTCGCGCGCAAGATGATCGCCGCGTTCGCGCGGTTGAAGGATCCGTCGACCGCGGACTTCCTGGACAACGAGGTGCGGTTCCCGAACTGCATGGTCGACCGGATCACGCCGGTCACCGCCGACGCGGACCGGGAGGCGCTGGCCGAGCGGTTCGGGATCGAGGACGGGTGGCCGGTGGTGTGCGAGCCGTTCACACAATGGGTGCTCGAGGACGACTTCGGCGGCGTGCGGCCGCCGTACGAGGACGTCGGCGTCCAGATCGTCGAGGACGTCGAGCCGTACGAGTTCATGAAGCTGCGACTCCTGAACGCCTCGCATCAGGCGCTGTGCTACCTCGGCTACCTGGACGGCTACCGGTACGCGCACGAGGTGTGCCAGGACAAGCTGTACGTCGACTTCCTGCTCGGCTACATGGACCACGAGGGGACGCCGACGCTGCCGCCGGTGCCCGGGGTCGACCTCGATCGCTACAAGCACCAGCTGATCGAGCGCTTCGCGAACCCTGAGGTGCGCGACACCCTGGCGCGGCTGTGTGCGGAGAGCTCGGACCGGATCCCGAAGTGGCTGCTGCCCGTGGTGCGCGAGCAACTGGCGGCGGGCCGGGAGATCAAGCGGTCGGTGCTCGTCGTCGCGTCCTGGGCCCGGTACGCCGAGGGCGTCGACGAGCAGGGGCGGCCGATCGAGGTCGTCGACCGGCTGCGCGACAAGCTCGTCGACCGGGCGCAGCACAACCGGGAGGATCCGCTGGTGTTCATCGCGGATCCGGACCTGTTCGGCGATCTGGCGTCGGACGAGCGGTTCGTGACGCCGTACAAGGCCGCGCTGCGATCGCTGCACGAGATCGGCGCGCGGGCGACGGTGGAAGCGCTCTAGTCTGTGATCCATGACTGAGCTGAGGCTGGTTGCCGGGGTGGACTGCTCCACCCAGGCCACCAAGGTTCTGGTGTGCGACGCCGAGACCGGAGCGGTCGTCCGCGAGGGACGGGCGCCGCACCCGGACGCCACCCAGGTCGACCCGGCCGAGTGGTGGAAGGCGTGGGAGATCGCGTCCGACGGGCTGCTCGACGGGGTCGAGGCGATCGCGATCGGCGGTCAGCAGCACGGCATGGTGCTGCTCGACGACGCCGGTGAGGTCGTCCACCCGGCCGTCCTGTGGAACGACACCAGCTCCGCCGACGCCACCACGGAACTGATCGCCGAGCTCGGCGGCGCCCAGGCGTGGGCCGAGGCCGTCGGCTCCGTCCCGGTCCCGTCTTTCACCGTCACCAAACTGCGCTGGCTCAGGGACGAAGCCGCCCGCGAGGCCGGCGCGGATGCTGCCGCTGTGCGGCGGGAGGCCGTGCGGCGGGCTGCTGCGGTCGTGCTGCCGCACGACTGGATGACGCACCGGCTGGCGGCGGACCGGTCCGGCATCGACGGGATCACCACGGACCGTGGGGATGCGTCCGGGACCGGGTGGTGGTCGCCGACCACCAACAGTTACCGGACCGACCTGGTCGAGCTCGCCTTCGGCCGCCAGCTGGCTCTGCCGCGCGTGGCGGGCCCGGCGGAGATCGTCGGGCAGACGGCGTTCGGTGCGGCGATCGCGGCCGGTACCGGTGACAACGCCGCGGCCGCGCTCGGCCTCGACCTCCAGCCCGGTGACGTCGCGGTTTCCCTCGGCACCAGCGGTACGGCGTTCGCGCGGTCCGCCCACCCGACCGCGGACCCGACCGGTCTCGTGGCCGGCTTCGCGGACGCCACCGGTGAGTACCTGCCGCTGGTCTGCACGCTCAACGCGGCCCGCGTGATGTCCGCGACCGCCCAGATGCTCGGCCTGGAGCTGCCGGCCTTCGACGAGGCCGCGATCAGCTCGCCGGGCAGCGACGGGCTGGTCCTGCTGCCGTTCCTGGACGGCGAGCGGACGCCGGACCTGCCGCACTCGACCGGCCTGATCTACGGCCTCACCCGGGCGACCATGCAGCCCGCGACGATGGCCCGCGCCGCGGTCGAGGGCCTGCTGTGCGGTCTCGCCGACGCCGTCGACGCGCTCCGCGACCAGGGCCTTCCGGTACGGCGCGTCCTGCTCCTCGGCGGCGGCGCCCGCTCCCGCGCCGTACAGGCTCTCGCCCCGGCCCTGCTCGGTGCGGAGGTCGTCCTCCCGGAGCCGGCCGAGTACGTCGCCCTCGGCGCTGCCCGTCAGGCGGCCTGGGCCCTGTCCGGCGCGGCCACCCCGCCCACCTGGCAGGTGCCGGTCGGCAAACCCGAGCCCGCGCTCACCGTCGACGCGCCCGCGATCCGGGCCAACTACGCCCAGGTCCTCGGCAACACGCGCCCGCTCCTCTCACAGCCCTACAACCAGTAGGTGAGCCAATCCGGTGTGCGGACCGAAATCGCCGGATACCGCCGGATTTGTTCCGGAAAGCTCAGGAGGCCGCGTCGATCAGGGAGTCGGCGGCGGTGGTCCGGGCGTACATGACCGTACGCCCGGTGCGGTGGCGGGTGACCAGGCCTGCGCTTCGTAGGGTGCTGAGGTGCTGGGAGACGCCGCCGGGGGTGAGGCCGGTGCGGGTGGCCAGCTCGGTGGTCGAGCGGGGCGTGTCGAGGTGGTTGAGCAGGTCGGCCCGGGACTTTCCGATGACAGCTGCCAGGCCGACGGGGGTGGGGCGTGCGGACTCGTCCCAGACGGTGGCGGTGTGCCGCGGGCCGGGTAGGTGAGGGTGGGCTGCCAGGGCGGGATCGTGCTGGAGTAGACGGTCGGCCAGACGAACGCCGACGGGGTGAGCAGGAGCCCTTCGCCGGACAGGGTGCGCTCGCCGTGGAAGCGTCGGTGACGGATCGAGAGGGCGCCGTCGCGCCACCGCACCCCGTCGGCGAGATCCTCGAAGAGACCGGCCGGGCCGGCCTGACTGAGGCGGCGTCCGCGGTACAGCAGGTCGCTGTCGAGCAGCGCGCGGATCCGGCCCCAGTACGGCGCGATCGCGAGCTCCCAGTAGGCCGCGACCTGATCCGCCAGGCGAGCGATGCCGTCGACCGGATCGGCGTACAGCTCGTCCACTCCGGCCGACGGCAGCTCGCCCGGGCGTGGCCGGCGGAGCCGACGCGGCAGCTGTGCCTCGGCCAGGGAACCGAGTGGACGGCGGCGCGCGTACGCGAGCACATCGAGGTCGGCGCGGACCTGGTCGGGCGAGACCCGCCGCAGCGTGCCGAGGTCGGCCTCGAGATCCGGCAGCGGACTGTTCGGCGGCGGTGTGAGGAAGTCGGCGAGGTACCAGACCGACGGATCGACCAGGTCGAACAGCAGGTCGAGCTCGATCCCCGCCAGCCGCTCCCTCGTGGTGCGTGCCCAGCGGCTGTGGAACGGGTGCGGTCGCGGCGACTTGAGCAGCCGGACGCTGGCCACCACCTCGCAGAGCGGGGACATCGCGAGCCTCGTCCGCGCCAGGTCGGCCACGGTGAAGGTGATCGTCAGCATTCAGCTCAGCCTAAATCATTTCAGGTACGGCGTCCCGCGGCCGGACGCTGGGCCGCATGAACACCTCACGACTGAAGATCGGCGAGCTCGACGTCCACCGGATGGGCTTCGGGGCGATGCGCCTGACCGGGTACCGGCAGGCGGACGACCGGGCCGACGCGATCCGGGTCGCACGCCGCGCCGTCGAGCTCGGCGTCGACTTCATCGACACCGCCGACGCGTACGGCATCGGCGCCAACGAGGAGCTGCTCGCCGAGGCCCTGCATCCCTACGATGGCGTGCTGATCGCCACGAAGGTCGGGCACACCCGCCCGTCACCCGGCGAGTGGACGCCGTGCGGACGGCCGGAGTACCTGCGCCAGGCCGCCGAGTTGTGCCTGCGACGCTTGCGGATCGAGCGGATCGATCTGCTGCAGCTGCACCGGGTCGACCCGGCCGTACCGTTCGCGGAGCAGCTCGGCGCGCTGGCGCAGCTCGTTGCCGAGGGCAAGGTGCGGCACATCGGGCTGTCCGAGGTGTCGGTGCCGCAGCTCCGCGAGGCGCGGCAGTACGTCGACGTGGTCAGCGTGCAGAACCGGTACAACCTCACCGACCGCCGGCACGAGGACGTGCTCGACCACTGCACGACCGAGGGAATCGCGTTCGTACCGTGGATCCCGATCGCGCACGGTGAGCACGCTGCCTCGCAGCTCCTCGGGATGATCGCCGCCGAGGCCGGTGCAACCGCCGCGCAACTGTCGCTAGCCTGGCTGCTGCACCGGTCGCCGGTGGTGGTGCCGATCCCCGGAACCAGCTCGATCCGGCATCTCGAGGAGAACGTTGCGGCGGCCGGACTCGAACTGACCCCGGACCAGCTCGCCCGCCTCGCTGCGTTGAGCCCGCTTCCGTGAATCTGCCCTCTACAGTGGATGGATGGTGTACTTCGGTGCGGTGCTCGGGCTGATCGGGCTGCTGACGTTGCTGGTCCGCGACGACGACGTCGTCGGGCTGCCCGCTGTCGCGGTCGGGATCGGGTTGCTCGTCATCGGCGCCGTGGTCGGTGTGCTGGGCGTGCTGCGCCGGCGCGCGGTCCGGCGGCGGAAGATCGCGAACGGCGAGCCGGTCCCGGTCGGCACCGTGTTCGACCGGGCGAAGGCGCTGCCGCGGCTGCTCCGGGACGTCCGCCGGGGGACGTACGCCGATCTGCCGAAGAGCCGCACGTTCCTGTGGGTGCTCGCGCTCGTGTACCTGGTGTCGCCCATCGACATCCTGCCGGACCTCCTGCCGATCATTGGCGTCACCGACGACGCGGGCGTTGCGGTCTGGCTGCTCACCAGCGTGTCGACCGCAGCGGGCCTGTATCTGCGCAAGGAGCGCGAGCAACTCCCGCACCGGTCGCCGAGCGGCCGCCGGTCTACGGGCGGCGCCTGACCCAGTCGGCCACGTCCCCGGCGGCTTCCTCCGGGTGCTCGTAGGCGAAGCGTTGCAGCGGATCCGCGGGCGGCTCGCACGAGTCGAGCCGGTCCGCGGCGGCGACCAGCTGCCGAGCGGCCGCGAGGACCCGCGCCGCCTGGGCCGCCGCCTCGACCGGATCGTCCAGCCCGACCGCCGCGGCCGCCAGGTCCGCGACCTCGCAGGCCTGGTACGCCATGGCCAGCTGCGCCCGATTCATCCGAATGCCCGGACGAAGAACAGGCCGGTCATCAGGACCGCCGTACCGAGGACCAGCCCGCGGAGCATCGACGGCGGCAGCCGGCGGACGACATGCGCTCCGCCGTACCCGCCGAGCACCGCACCCGCCAGCAGGGCGACCAGATGCAGCGGCTGCGCGAGTACGTCGGCCGCGAACACGAAGATCACCGCCGCGGTCAGGTAGACCGCCGCGACCTGGATGACCCGCAGCGGGTTGCCACGAGCCGGGTCGAGCGACGTCGTCGCGGTCCAGAACGCGAGCATCATCAGGCCGACCGCGCCGCCGAAGTACCCGCCGTAGATCGCCAGCAGGAACTGACCGGCCAGGATCGCGGCCGGGCCGGGTCGCCCGAGTCGCAGCGCGGCCGTCAGTCGCTTGCCGAACGCGAGAACGACCGTCGCGAACGCCAGCAGCCAGGGGACCGCCGCGTCGAAGGAGGCCGACGGCAGCAACAGCAGCAAGCCCGCTCCGATCGCCCCGCCGGCGACGCTGGCGAGGGTGAGCCGGGCAGGCGACGGCTGGGCGAGTCCCTCGATCTCTCGCCGATAGACCCAGGCGCTGGTCGCGTTCCCGGGCAGCAGGGCGACGGTCGTGGTCGCGTTCGCGGTGACCGGCGGCATGCCGCCGGCCACCAGGGCAGCCAGTGCCACGAAGCTCCCGCCGCCGCCGACGGCATTGAGCGCACCGGCCGCGACACCGGCCAGGAGGATCAGCAGCACCCTTCGAGGATCCGGGCTCGGCGCGCACTCCACAATGCGCGATCCCCGTAGCCAGCCTTAGGCTGAGACGTAGGCTGGTGCCATGCGGTACGACCTGGACGATCTCCGGCTATTCACCCATGTCGCGGCGGAAGGCTCGATCACCGGCGGCGCGCGCCTGATGCACCTCAGTCTGCCTTCGGCCAGTGCACGGGTCAGAGCGCTTGAAGCGCAGGCCGGCGTACCGCTGCTGGTGCGCGAGCGACGCGGCGTCCGGCTGACGCCCGCCGGCGCCACGCTGGCCCGGCACGCCCGCGAGGTGCTCGCCGAGACCGTCCGGCTGGACAGCGCGGTCGCGTCGTACGCCGGGTCGCGCGCGGCACCGATCCGCCTGGTCGCGGGCGGGTCCGCGATGCACCAGCTGGTTCCGCTCGCACTGGCCACGTTCCTCCGCGACCATCCGGAGTACGACGTGAACGTGAGCGAGCGCCGGACGATCCGCAGCGTCCGGCTGCTCGCGGCCGGTGAGGCGGATCTCGGCGTGATCCTCGACGACGAGCCGACCCAGCTCCGGACCGAACCGCTGGCCGACGACTCGCTGGTGGTGATCGGGCAGGCCGGCGGCATCCTCGCCGGCCGGGCCTCGATCGCGTACGCCGAGGTGGCCGAGCATCCACTCGTCGGTCTCGACCGGCACTCGCCGCTCAGCCAGTGGATGGACGACCGCCTCGGCCCGCACGCGCCGGCCCCGCGCTACCGCACGCTGGTGCCGACCCTGCACGCCTTGATCACGCTCGCCACCGCCGGCGCCGGGCTCGCCGTCGTGCCGCGCCGAGCCGTGAACCCCACGGCCGCCGCCGAGATCTGTCCGCTCCAGGATTCCTGGTCACGCCGGGCCCATCTGCTGTGCTACGCGGCCGACGCACCGGAAGCCACCCACCTGCTCGCGTCCCACCTGCACGCGGCGGCGGACGGCTAGCGCGACGCCATGCCTTCGACGAGGTAGTCCAGGCCGAGCTCGAACACCTCGGACGCGGTCAGGTGCCGGGCGCCGCGGACCGACTCGCCCAGCCGCGGATAGTGGCCGGTGGCAAGCATTCGCTGGAGGTACGGCCCGAACGTGTGCTGCCACTGCTCTTTGTCCAGCCCGCTCGCCCGCTCGGCGCGGCGCTCCGCGACTTCCTTGCGGACGGCGCCGACCAGGTAGACGCTCAGCGTCTCCATCGCGCCGGCCCTCGCGTCGAGGTCGTCCAGGCCGGATGCGTGCAGCGCGGCGTGGCAAGCCTCGGCGTGGGCCAGCGTCGCGGGTCCGAGCTGCGGCCGGCCGCCGTGCAGGTCCGCGAACCACTCGTGCCGCAGGGCGGCGTCGCGGATCCCGTGCGCGATCGAGCGCAGGACGTCGCCCGCTGTCGATCCGGTGGGCGCGGGGATCTCGGCGTACACCGCGTCGGCCATCAGTGCGAGCAGCTCGTCCTTGGTGTCGACGTACCGGTACAGGCGCATCGGGCCCGCGTCGAGCGCGGCGGCGACCTTCCGGAGCGACACGGCGTCCAAACCGTCCGCGTCCGCGAGCGTGATCGCGGCACGGACGATCCGCTCCCGGCTGAGCGGGCTGGGGGCCTGTCGCTCGGGAGGCTCCGGCCGTTCCCAGATCACGGATTCGTTCGGCACCCGATGAACGATACACTGCCTCTGTCGATACAGTGTATCGACTCCTACGGTGTATCGAGAGGAGAAGCATGATCGCGATCATCGGCGGGGGTCCTGGTGGACTCACGCTCGCCCGGGTGCTGCACGTCCACGGCATCGCGGCGGTGGTGTACGAGCGGGACGCGTCGCGCGACGCCCGCGACCAGGGCAGCATGCTCGACCTGCACACCGACACCGGCCAGGCGGCCCTGCGCGCGGCCGGTTTGGAGCAGGAGTTCCTGCGCCACGCCCGCCGCGAGGGGCAGGACCTGCGCATGTTCGACTTCACGGGCGCCTTGCTGCTCCAGGAGGACACCCCCGACGACGCGCCGATGGCGCGGCCGGAGATCGACCGCGCCGACCTGCGGGAGCTGCTGCTGCGATCGCTGCCGACCGGCACCGTCCGCTGGGGGAGCGCGTTCCAGTACGCCGACGGCCACACCCTGCACTTCGCCGACGGCAGCACGGCGACCTGCGACCTGCTCGTCGGCGCCGACGGCGCCAACTCGCGGTCCGCCCGCTGCTGACCGACGTCCGGCCCGAGCACACCGGCAGCATCTCGATCCTGAGCGCGATCCATGACGCCGACCGCACCCAGCCCGAGCTGGCGGCCATGGTCGGCCGCGGCAACTTCTGGGCCTTCGGGCCGGATCGCCGGCTGGCCGCGCAGCGCAACGGGAACGGCACCATCACGGTCGGGGTCTCGCTGCAGGGAGCGCCCGACTACGATCCGCCCGCGGTCGGCGAGCTGCTCGACGGTTGGGCGCCGGAGTTCCAGCGACTGCTCGCTGCGTGCGACGAGCCGTTCGTGGTGCGTCCGCTGTTCGTCCTGCCGATCGGCCTGACGTGGCCGCGCCGGCCAGGCGTCACGCTCCTCGGTGACGCCGCCCATCTGATGCCGCCGGTCGGCGAGGGGGCGAATCACGCCATGCTCGACGGCGCCGAACTCGCCCGGGCCATCGCGGCCCACCCGGGTGACATGGAGGCGGCGCTCGACGAGTACGAGCCGGCCATGTTCGCTCGCGCCGCCGAGACCGCGCGCCGCTCGGCGGCAGCCGCCGAACTGCTGACCGGCCCGGACGCCGGCGAGAAGGTACTGCGGTTCTTCACGCCCGAGCCCGCCGACTAGCCTTCGGATATGAGCGCGGACGAGGTCGGCATTCCCCTGCAGGCGTTCGACGCGTTGCTGCACAGCCCTAACGTGCCGACCGTGTGCCGGGCGCTGAACATGTACCAGGTGGCCGCGGCGTACACGCGGTTGAGCGGCGGCAACCCGCTCGAACCGCTGGCCGGCGACGTCCGCCAGGTCGCGCTCGAGATCCTGTCCCGGCCGCCCGTGGAGGCGAGCGAGGACATCAAGGCCGGCTTCGACCACCTGAGCGCCCTGAACGTACTGACGACGTTGGCCGAGCCCGACGACGCCGAACTGCTCTCGGGAATGCTGGAGCGGACGACGGACGAGCAGATCCGCGCGGTCGCTTCGCTGGCAGCAGACACCGCGCGGCGGAAGGCGACCGGCGCGGCGGGATAGCGTGCTGTGCATGCGCGCGCTGACAGTTGAAGAGGCCCGGCAACGGGCGGCAGACCTGGCCCTGCGGTCGTACGAGATCGCGTTCGACCTGACCGGTGCCGGGGACACGTTCGTGACGACCAGCCGGATCCGGTTCGGGGCGACGAGCGCCGGCAGTTGGGTGGACGTGAAACCCGAGCGGCTGCTCGGCGTCGAGCTCAACGGGCAGGTCCTGGACCCGCTGCTGCTGGACGGCGGCCGGTATCCGTTGAGCGACCTCCAGGCCGAGAACGAGCTCGTGGTCACCGCCGAGATGAAGTACTCCGCCGACGGCGAGGGCCTCGTCCGGTCCGTCGACGCCGCGGACGGCCGCGTCTACACGTACGGCATGTCCTCACTCGAGTCGGCGCCGCGGTACTTCCCGTGCTTCGACCAGCCCGACCTCAAAGCGCCGTACACGGTGACCGTGAAGTGCCCCGAGGACTGGGTGGTCCTCGGGAACGGCGCCGCCACCCGCACCGCGCCCGGTGAGTGGGGGCTCGCCGAGACCAAGCCGCTGTCGACGTACTTCGTCACGGTCGTGGCCGGGCCGTACCACCAGATCCGCTCCGAGCACGACGGCATCCCGCTCGGCCTCGCCTGCCGGCAGTCGTTGAAGGAACACCTCGAGCGCGACGCGGAGGACCTGTTCCGGACCACGCGCGAGGCGTTCGACGAGTATCACCGGCTGTTCCGGCAGCGGTACCCGTTCGGCGAGTACTGGCAGGCGTTCGTGCCGGACTTCAACCTCGGTGCGATGGAGAACCCCGGGTGCGTGACGTTCGCGGACAGCCTGGTGTACCGCGGGCAGGCGACCGAGGCGGAGCGCAGCACCCGGGCCCGGATCGTCGTGCACGAGATGGCGCACATGTGGTTCGGCGACCTGGTCACGATGAAGTGGTGGAACGACATGTGGCTGAACGAGTCGTTCGCCGAGTACATGGCGCACCGGGTCTCGGAGGACGCGACCAGCTACGCCGGCAACTGGACCGACTTCGCGTTCGTGCGGAAGTGGTGGGGGCTGCACACGGACCAGACCAGCTCCACCCACCCCGTGGCGCCGGACAGTCTGAAGGACGCGCGGCAGTCGCTCGACGACTTCGACGGGATCTCCTACGCGAAGGGCGCGGCGGTGCTGAAGCAGCTCGCCAAGTACCTGGGCGACGACGTGTTCCTCAAGGGGGTGAACGCGCATCTGGAGGCGCACGAGTACGGGAACGCGGATCTGGCCGAGTTCATCGCGAAGCTCACCGAGGCGGGAGCACGCGACCTGGATGCTTGGTCCGGCCAATGGTTGCGGACGTCCGGGCTGGACACGATCTCCGCCGAGCGGACGGCGGCCGGGGCCGTACTGCACCGTTCGAGCCCGGACGAGTCGCGGCGGTTGCACAAGCTGAGCGTCGGCGGGTACGCCGCGGACGGATCGGGGACCCCGGTCGACGTGGTTCTCGACCAGGACTCGATCGAGGTTGCCTTAGGCAATGATGCTGCCGTGGTCGTGCCGGACGCCGAGGACGACACCTGGGCGAAGATCCGGCTCGACGCGACCAGTCTGGCCAATCTGCCGGTGGTGCTGCCGACGATCGGCGACGGGACCACGCGGGCGGTGGTGTGGAACTCGGTGCGGGACTCGGTCGCGGATGCGGAGCTGGATCCGCGGCGGGCGCTCGAGTTGTTCGTGGCGGCGCTTCCGCAGGAGACGAGCGATATCGCGGTCGGATCGCTCGTGCAGTGGCTCGAGAACCGGCTGCTCGGGCGGTACCTGGACTACGACGAGTACCACGGGGTCGCGGCCGACGCGTTGCGCGACAAGCTGGCGCGGACCGCGCCGGGCAGCAGCCTGCAACTGGTGTCCGCGCGGGGCCTGATCGCGACCACGGACGACGCCGGCCTGCTGACCTCCTGGTTGCAGGGCACCGCCGGCCCGGACGGGCTGGAGATCGACGCGGACCTGCGCTGGGCGATCGTCCTGCGGCTGGTGCGGCTCGGGGCCCACGGCGCTGCGGAGATCGACGCCGAACTGGCGCGCGACCGCTCCACCGAAGGCGTCAACCAGGCGGCCCGCTGCGGCGCCGCGCTGCCCGACGGCAAGGAGGCGGCCTGGACGCGGATCATGACCGACCCGACCGTCGGCGTGAAGGAACTCCTCGCCGCGGCGGAGGGTTTCTGGCACCCGATCCAGGCCGCCGCGACAGCGCCGTACGAGCGCCGCTACTTCACCGACATCGCGCACACCGGTGAGATTCGGTCCGGCATGGTCCTCGGGCTCACCGCCCACCGCATCGCCCCGCGCTTCAGCGTCGACCCGGAGCTGATCGCCCCGGCCGAGGCCCTGATCGCGGACGAGTCCGTGGTGTCCGGCATCCGCCGGCAGACCGCGGACTTCCTCGACGACCTGCGCCGCGCCGTCGGGGTACGGCGTACTTTCGGCTGAGTCAGCGGACGGTGAGACGTTCCGCGACGGCCTTGCGGGCCTGGTGGATCCGGGCCTTCACGGTGCCGAGCGGAACGTCCAGCTCATCGGCGATCTCGGCGTACGACAGGGCGCCGAGGTCGCGCAGGACGAGCGGCTGGACGAGCTGCGGGTGACTCGACTCGAGGGCCTCCAGCGCCTCGAGGAGGTCCAGCCGCGAACCGGCGATGACGGACGTGGTCCGCGGGTCGACCGACTCCGGCAGCACCTCGGCGGACTGCTCGACCGAGCGGCGCTTCAGCGACCGGTAGGTCTGCCGCGCCTGGTTGGTGGCCACGATCGTCACCCAGCCCGCGAAGCTCCCGGTGCCCTTGAAGGTGTGCACCTTGTTCGCGACCTGCAGCAGGGTGTCCTGGACCGCCTCCTCGGCGTCCTCCCGGTACGGCAGGAACTTGGCCACCCGGCGCTGCACCTGCGGCCGGATGGCCTGAAGAAGTTGTGGAAGCACCGTCTGGTCCCCGGCCGCAGCCCGAGCCGCGAGTTCTTCCAACCCCTCGGTCATGGGGCCTCCCGGTCTGGACTGAGGAGCGCAGGGAGCGAAGCGACCGGAGCGACGAGGGAAGACCGGGAGTTCCAGCCCCATGACCCGCCGCGCCGGAGGCGTGGCATCAATACCGTCATGCTCCCCCTCTTGAACTGGTTTGTGACCGACAATAGCCGGGATGGATGTCATCGGGCGGTACCGGTTACGGGACAAGATCGGCGCGGGCGCGTTCGCGACCGTCTGGCGGGGGTACGACGACGACCTGGACGTCGACGTCGCCGTCAAGGTGCTCGCGGACAACTGGGCGTCGCGCGCCGACGTCCGCGAGCGCTTCCTGTCCGAGGCGCGGCTGATGCGGCGGATCTCCAGCGACCGCGTGGTCCGGGTGTTCGACCTGGGCAAGCTCCCGGACGGCCGTCCGTACTTCGTGATGGACTACGTCGGCGGCGGCACCCTCGGGGATGTCCTGAAGCACGGGCCGCTCGACGCGGTGGACGCGCTCTGGTGGGGCGCGGACCTGGCGCGCGCGGTGGCCGCCCTGCACAGCGAGGGCGTCGTGCATCGCGACGTCACCCCGGCGAACCTGCTGCTCCGGCCGGGTGACGAGGCCGGCGGCGGCACGCACCGGATCGTGCTCGCCGACCTCGGCCTGGCGAAACGGGCCGCCGAGGCGTCCGGCCTCACCCAGGCCGTCGGTACGCCGTCGTACATGGCGCCCGAGCAAGGCCGCGGTGACGGCGGATTCGACGAGCGCGCGGACATCTACGCGGTCGGCGCGGTCACGTACGCGCTCGTCACCGGCCATCCGCCGTACTCCGCGGGCTCGATCGGCGACGTGCTGAACCGTGACCCGGACCTGCCGCCGCCGAGCCTGCGCCCGGTGCTGCACGAGTCGGTTGGGCAACTCGACGACATCTTCGCGCGGACGCTGGCCTACCGCGTCACCGACCGCTGGGAGCGCGCGGACACGCTGGCCGAGCGCCTGGAGGCCGAGGCGTACCGGCTGGAGCAGGAGGCTCCGCTGCGGGCCTCCGAGCGGACCACGATCACCGACGACGCCATCGACGCCATCGACGCCATCGACACCACCGTCGCGGCCGACCCGCCGGTCCGGCGACGGCGCCGGCGGCGCGCCTGGTTCCTCCTCGCGCTGCCCGTGGTGTTCGTCGCGGCCGGCGTCGGCGGATGGTTCCTCTTCGGGATGTGACTGCATAGAGTAGTCATATGGCTACTTACTGCAGTATTGCGGTGACCCTTGCCTTGTTGACCCCGGCGGCGCCACCTGTCGCCACTTATGCCTGTCGCGCCGACACCAAGTTCGGCCGGCACACCGTCTCGCTCCGGCAGGCCGTCGATGCGCAGGCGCCGGCCGTGGTCCCCGCCAATTCTCGCTTCACCGTCGCCGTCCACCTGCAACCCGGGACCCTCCCGAGCGAGGTGAAGGGCTTCAAACTGAAGGAGGTCCGCGATCTCGCGCTGCGCATCCCGGTCCCGGCGAACTCGTCCTACGTCAGCGCCCGCCTCACCGGCGGCTCCGGCCTGAACTCCACTCCCACCGTGCAGCTCGAGGGAAACACCGCGGTCGTCAAGGTCGCCGGTCCGATCCCGGGCGGCGCGAGCTACGAACTCCCCGCGCTGAGCGTCCGCCTGAAATCCGGCCGTGCCCGCACCACCATCGAGACCAAGCTGAAGGGCACCAGCTACGACGATCCGGGTCTCACCTTGCAGGCCAAGATCAAGTGGAAGTTCGTCACCACCACCGCGCCCGTCAGCTGCTATCCCGACCCGAATCCAGTCCTCACTCGCACCGCGGTGCGCTGATCCACGCAGCTCCGAGCCGCCGCCGGCACCGGTGCCGCGATCACCGCTTGACTTCGCGCGCGATGCCGTCTCAGGGGTTGACCCCGGAGTTGGTTGGTTGACCCCTTGAAAACCGAGGGGCCAACCACCCCTGTGAGGGGTCAACCCCTGAGACGTACCGGCGCGTGTGCCAGACGGGTGTTGCGCTCAGGGGTTTGCAGCTCGTGCGGACGTGTGGCGCCGGGCCATGCTTCGGGGTGGTTCGGGGTGGTTCGGTCAGTAGGTGACGGTGATCCGCTGCGCGGCCGGGTCGACCCGCACGGGTCCGCCGTACGGGAGGACGAGCATCGGGTCGGTGTGGCCGATGTCGAGGCCCTTCACGACCACCGCGTCCGGGTTGTACTCCGCGAGCGCGCGGTCGACCGCCAGGTACTGGCCGGTGACGTAGGCGACCGACTCCTCGGGGGTCAGCTCCTGGAACAGCGAACTCGACTTCGGGCGGCCCCAGAGGACCGCGTCGAAGCGCGCCAGCAGGCCGCGCTCGCCGAAGTTGCGGAGGATCCGGTAGACGGTCTCGGACGACGGCATCTCCTCGCTGGTCTCGCCGAAGAGCACGCCGCCGTACGACTCGGTCGGCAGCATCCAGCGGTTGGCGGCCAGTTGCCAGTCGAGGATCTCGATGCAGCCGCCCCAGAGCGTCCCACTCACGACCTTCGAGCCCTGCCAGGTCCATCCGGTGCCGGGGAACAGCGGCGGCTCGGTCTCCAGGTTCTCGGGGACGGCCCAGTCGTGGTCGTGGTCGGTCCATCCCTCGGCAGGCGTCAGTTCGAACTCGCCGCCGGTGAACATCGCCGCGCGCAGCGAGCGCTCGGTGTCCGGGTGCATGGCGCCGCCGCGCCCGAACTGGACCATCACGCTGCCGCCGTGGAAGGCCGGCAAACCCAACGAGAACAGGAAGTTCAGCAGATTAGTGTTGTCGCTGTAGCCGAAAAACGGCTTCGGGTCGGCCTGGAAGATCGCCGGGTCCAGGTGCTTCAGCACGGTGATCTGGTCCTCGCCGCCGATCGACGCGAACACCGCGCGGATCGACGGGTCGGACCAGGCCGCGTGCAGGTCCGCCGCCCGCTCCTCCGGAGTGCTCTGCAGCCTCCGGGTGGTCGGGTACTCGACCGGCTCCAGCCCGAAGTCGTCGCGCAGCCGGCGCAACCCCAGCTCGTACGGACCCGGAAAGATCTCCGGCAATCCGCGGGACGGCGAGACGATCGCGACCCGGTCCCCAGGCTTCAACACTGGTGTCAGACTCCGATCGGGTGCCAGACGGTCTTCAGTTCGAGGTACTGCGTGAGGTGCGACAGGCCCTGGTCCGCGGTCCAGTCCTCCGCGGCGGGACGGCGGACCCGCTTCAGGTTGCCGGCCGCGGCGATCTCCAGGTCGCGGGCCTCGTCCGCGGACTCGATGCCGCACAGGTCGATCGCGTTCACGTCCTGGTGCGACGCCAGCCACGGCCCGATCTCGGACGCCGACCCGGTGAGGATGTTGACCACGCCGCCCGGTACGTCGGAGGTCGCCATCACCTCGCCCAGCGTGACGGCCGGCAGCGGCCGCTCGAACGACGAGACCGCGACGACCGTGTTGCCGGACACGATCGCGGGCGCGATCACACTGGTCAGGCCGAGCAGACTGGAGTCCTGCGGCGCGAGCACCGCGACCACACCGGTTGCCTCGGGCAACGAGAAGTCGAAGTACGGCCCGGCCACCGGGTTGCTGGAGCCGACCACCTGGGCGAGCTTGTCGGCCCAGCCCGCGTACCAGACCCAGCGGTCGATCGCCGCGTCCACGACCGCGCGGGCCTTGGAGATCGACAACCCTTCGGACGCGGAGACCTCGGCGCTGAACTGCTGGTGCCGGCCCTCCATCACCTCGGCGATCCGGTACAGCACCTGACCGCGGTTGTACGCCGTCCGCGCGTGCCAGCCGCCGAACGCCTTGCGGGCCGCCACCACGGCGTCGCGAGCATCCTTCCGGGAGGCCTGGGACGCGTTGGCGAGGAACTTGCCCTTGGCATTGGACACGACGTAGGACCGGCCGGATTCGCTGCGCGGGAAGGCGCCGCCGATGTACAGCTTGTAGGTCTTACGCACTTCGAGCCGCTGAGTCTCAGTGGGCAAGGTAGGCCTCCAGACCGTGGCGACCGCCCTCGCGGCCGTAGCCCGACTCCTTGTAGCCGCCGAACGGCGACGCCGGGTCGAAGCGGTTGAACGTGTTCGCCCAGACGACGCCGGCGCGCAACTGGTTGGCCATCCAGAGGATCCGGGAGCCCTTCTCGGTCCAGATCCCGGCGGACAGCCCGAACGGGGTGTTGTTCGCCTTCTCGACCGCCTCGGCCGGGGTGCGGAAGGTCAGCACCGACAGCACCGGGCCGAAGATCTCCTCGCGGGCGATCCGGTGCGCCTGCGAGACGCCGGTGAACACCGTCGGCGGGAACCAGTAGCCGTTGGCCGGCAACTCGCACTCCGGAGACCAGCGCTCGGCGCCCTCGTCCTCGCCGATCTGCGACAGCTCGCGGATCTTCGCCAGCTGGGCCGCGGAGTTGATCGCGCCGATGTCGGTGTTCTTGTCCAGCGGGTCGCCGACCCGCAGCGTCTCCATCCGGCGCTTCAGCCGGCCGAGCACCTCGTCGTACACGCTCTCCTGGACCAGCAGCCGCGAACCCGCGCAGCAGACGTGGCCCTGGTTGAAGAAGATGCCGTTGACGATGCCCTCGATCGTCTGGTCGATCGGCGCGTCCTCGAAGACGATGTTCGCCGCCTTGCCGCCGAGCTCCAGAGTCACGGCCTTGCGGGTGCCGGCCACCGACTTCGCGATCGCCCGGCCGACCTCGGTGGAGCCGGTGAACGCGACCTTGTCGACTCCCTCGTGCTCCACCAGGGCCTGACCGGTGCGGCCGGCGCCGGTGACGATGTTCACCACGCCCGGCGGCAGGTCGGCCTGCTGACAGATCTCCGCGAACGCCAGCGCGGTCAGCGGGGTGGTCTCGGCCGGCTTCAGCACGACGGTGTTGCCGGCCGCCAGCGCGGGCGCGATCTTCCAGGCCAGCATCAGCATCGGGAAGTTCCACGGGATCACCTGACCGGCAACGCCCCACGGCCGCGGGTCGTCGCCGACGCCGGCGTACTCGAGCTTGTCGGCCCAGCCCGCGTAGTAGAAGAAGTGCGCGGCCACCAACGGGATGTCGACGTCGCGGGACTCGCGGATCGGCTTGCCGTTGTCCAGCGACTCCAGCACCGCGAGCTCGCGCGAGCGCTCCTGGATCAGCCGGGCGATCCGGAACAGGTACTTCGCCCGGTCCCGGCCGCTCATCGGGCCCCAGACCTTGTCGAAGGCCTTGCGGGCGGCGCGAACCGCCTTGTCGACGTCGGCGGGACCCGCCTCGCTGACCTCGGCCAGGACCTCCTCGGAGGCCGGCGAAACGGTCTTGAACGGCTTGCCGTCGGTCGCCTCGACGAACTGGCCGTTGACGAACAGCCCGTACGACGACCTGATGTCCACGATCGCCCGCGACTCGGGCGCCGGTGCGTACTCGAATCTGCTCATGCCTGTCAGTCCAAGGTGAAGTAGTCGGGGCCCGGGTAGTGCCCGGTGGCCAGCTTGGTGCGTTGCATCAGCAGGTCGTTCAGCAGGCTGGAGGCGCCGAAACGGAAGAGCTCCGGGTCCAGCCAGTCCGGTCCGGCCGTCTCGTTGACCGTGACCAGGTACTTGATGGCGTCCTTCGCGGTCCGGATCCCGCCGGCCGGCTTGACGCCGATGTGCAAGCCGGTGGTCTCGTGGTAGTCGCGGACCGCCTCCAGCATCACCAGGGTGACCGGCAACGTGGCCGCGGGGGACACCTTGCCGGTAGAGGTCTTGATGAAGTCGGCACCGGCCAGCATCGCCAGCCAGGACGCCCGCCGGACGTTGTCGTAGGTGACCAGCTCACCGGTCTCCAGGATCACCTTCAGGTGCGCGTCGCCGGCCGCCTCGCGGATCGCGGCGATCTCGTCGAACACCATGCCGTAGCGGCCCGACAGGAAGGCGCCGCGGTCGATCACCATGTCGACCTCGTCGGCGCCGGCCGCGACCGCGTCCTTGGTGTCCTGGATCTTGATCGCGAGGCTGGATCGCCCGCTGGGGAAGGCGGTGGCGACACTCGCGACGTTGATCCCGGAGCCGTTCAGCTCCCGCTTCGCGGTGGCGACCAGGTCCGGGTACACACAGACCGCGGCCACCTGCGGGGTGGACGGGTCGGACGGGTCGGGCCGCTTCGCCTTGGCGCACAGGGCCCGCACCTTGCCGGGGGTGTCCTGGCCTTCGAGCGTGGTCAGGTCGATCATCCGGATCGCCAGATCCAGCGCGTACTGCTTGGCGGTGGTCTTGATCGACCGGGTGCTCAGGGTGGCGGCGCGGGCCTCCGCGCCGACCTGGTCGACGCCCGGCAGCCCGAGCAGGAACCGGCGCAGCCGATCCTCGGACGAGGTCACGTCGGCCAGTGTGTCGACGCCGCTGTCGAGTGTGGTCACCCCTGGGAGTCTAGTGCCGATCCTAGTGCCGGTACTGCGGGCCGGTTACTTTGTGCGGGTGAAGTCGAAATCGCCCGAGAGCGAGCAGTACCTGTCCGCGTCGAACCGGATCACCGGGTCCATCGTGCTGGTGATCGGGGCGCTCGGCCTGCTCGACGTGCTGCTGGAGTGGCGGACCACGACCGGCCTGATGGTGTCCGCGATCATCGGGATGTTCATGGTGCTGGCCTACGTCGGCCTGATCCGCCCCTCGGTCACCCTCAGCCCGGAGAACGTGCTGCTGCGTAACCACCTGCGCGACCACCGCATCCCGTGGTCGAAGGTGACCGGCGTCGACGTGACCGACATCCTCCGGGTGCACGTCGACGGCGGCCGGTTCCGCGCCCCCGGCGTCCAGCTGGTCATGCGCGACCTCCGCAAGCAGCGGGTCGGCAGCCGCAAGGCCAACGCGGAGAGCTCGATCTCCAAGGCCGAGTTCGTCGTGAACCGGATCGAGACCCACCAGGAGCAGTACGCCGCGACGTCCGGCGGCGAGATCCAGAACAGCTGGGCGGTGCCGGAGCTGGCGATCTTCGGGGTGCTGGCCGTGATCGCCGTCGTGGCGGCCGTGGTCCGCTGAGCGTGCTCACCCGTCGCGCGTTGCTCCGAACCGGAGCCGCGGCAGGGGTGGCGGGAGTCGCCGCGGTCGCCGCCCTGGAGACCGGGGTGGTCCCCGGACGGGCGCGCGTGCACGATCTGCTCGGCCTCACCGGTCCGGACGGCGTCGTCCCGGACGTCCCCGCGGGCCCGGCGGTGTCCGGCAGCTTCGACTCGTTCGGCCGTCGCACGAAGGTCGGCTACAGCATCCTCTATCCGCACGGGTACGACGCGGCGGCCGAGCTGCCCGTCGTCCTCGTCCTGCACGGCCGCGGCGGCGATCACACCTCCGCGGTGAACGACCTCGGCATCGACCGCTACCTGACCGCCGCGGTCCGGGCGGGGACGCCGCCGTTCGCGCTGGCGACCGTCGACGGCGGCCGGGACAGCTACTGGCACCGGCGCGCCGACGGCAACGATCCGGGGTTCATGCTCGACCAGGAATTCCTTCCCCTGCTGGCCAGGCGCGGCCTGCGGACCAGCAGATTCGGCGTCCTCGGCTGGTCGATGGGCGGGTACGGCGCGTTGTTGTGGGTCGCCCTGCACTACTGGCAGCGGCGGGTCGGCCCGTCCGCGCGTGCGGTCGCGGTCGGTGCGCTCAGCCCGGCGCTGTGGCGGACGTACGCCGACGTACAGCCCGGAGCCTTCGACGACGCCGCGGACTTCGAGCGCAGTCAGGTGTTCGACCGGCCGAGCGGTTTCCGGGACGTTGCCGTCCGCATCGACTGCGGGCGGGACGATCCGTTCGCCGACGCCGCCCGGGAGCTCCGCGAACAGTTGCAGGCGGCCGGCGGGCAGCAGGCCGGCGTCCACACTCCCGGCTACTGGCGGCGCATGCTGCCTGACCAGCTGCGATTCCTGGGCGAGAAAGTCGGCCGGTGACCGGAACTGTGGCGTGGATCGCCGCGTCGGATCCCGTGTCCGGCCCTCGAGTGAACCCCTGTGCACTCCAGGATTGGTCCGACAGGTCCCTAGACACATCGAGAGTGGAGCTCATGGTCAACCTCTCCCGTTACACCCTGCGTGGCGTGGCCACCGTCGGCGCCCTGGCCGGGTTCGCCGCCGTGGTGATGCCGAACGCCCAGGCCACGCAGGCCTCCGGCACCACCAGCACCACCACCACGGTTGCCGCTGCGGCCACCGCCAGCCCGACGCCGGTCGACGGCGTGGCGTACGCGATCGGCAACCCGCCGGCCGGTGACGGCCTCACGACGAAGTCGTCGACGCTGAACCTGGTGCGCTACAACCGCCTGTACACCACCGGCGCCATCCCGACCTCGAACTGCAAGGAACTCAACGTCTCCCTGCGCACGTTCTCGGGTGTCGTCGCGTACGAGAACAACCTGTTCAAGTGCCTCTACGGGTCCTGGGCGCTGCCGCTGAAGCAGGCCGGCGCGGCGTACAAGGTCGCCCCGACGCTGGTCGTCCACAACAACCGGACGGTCAACTCGTTCTGCGGCGTCGTCACCGACACCGCGTTCTTCTGCGGTTACAACGGCAAGGCGTGGATCTACATCCCGGCCTACCAGATCATCAACTACTGGGCGCAGAGCCCGACGTTCGCGCGGGCGTACGCCACCTTCACGCTGTCCCACGAGTACGGCCACCACGTCCAGTGGCTGACCGGCATCCTGGGCGCGTCCTGGCAGCGTCAGCGCGCCTTCAGCACCTACGCCGCGCAGCTCGAGGAGAGCCGCCGTCGTGAGCTGCAGGCGTCCTGCCTGGGCGGTGCCGTGGACGGCGCGAACAAGCGCAACTACCCGTTCAGCGGCGGTTTCATGACGCAGTACAACTACCTCGTCGCGAACAGCGGCGACCAGCCGGGCGGCGTGCGGGACCACGGTTCGCTGAAGAACCACGCGTTCTGGGTGACTGCCGGCTTCAACGCGCGGCACAGCTACACCGTCGCGGGCAACTGCAACACCTGGAACGCCAGCTCGACGTACGTCGCCTGATCGACGGACAGCATCAACACGTAACAAAGCCGCCCGGTACGCGTTGGCGTACCGGGCGGCTGTTTCGTTTTGGCGACACCTGCACGATCTGCGATCGTGTGGTTACTTGTTTCGGGTGCGCACGCCCTAGAGTTTGCGAGTCGAGTCTCGAACGGCAGGAGTCACAGTGAACTACGACGAGTTCAACACCGAGTACGCGAAGGTGCTGGACAAGATCAAGAGCGGGCGTTCGACCTGGTCGGAGCTGTCCGGGCACGTCACCCGGCTGCGGCAGGCGACCGTGGGGATCACCGTGCCGGTGGAGCGCACCCAGGTCGATCACGACCTCGCCGCGCTGAGCCAGATGGTGGACATGTCCCGGCGGACCAACGACAAGGAGGACATCTGGACGGTCACGTCCGACGCGATCCGTAAGGCCAGCAGTCAGGAGGGTACGGTCGCTGACCGGATCGCCCGGATCGAGGCCGCCATCAACGACATCACCGCGCTGGCGAACCGGAACCCGGACGAGCGGGACGCGCTGATGCAGTCGACCAGCACGCTCCGCATCCTGCACTCCTCGCTGCAGAGCTCTCTGCGCGCCGAGCAGGCCGAAGCGGCCGCAGCCGCCCGCTGAAGCTCCCGGAACCACCCGCCAGGTGTTCCGGAGTCAGATACCTGCCGCGGCAGCCAGGTCCGTCTTGACGGCTGCCAACGCGGTCGCCGCCTGAGCGCGTGCCGAGGGGACGTCCGTCGTGACCGGGACGACCACCTCGAGGTAGCACTTCAGCTTGGGCTCCGTACCCGACGGGCGCACGACCACGCGTGCGCCGTCGGCCAGCGTGTACCGCAGGCCGTCCGTCGGCGGCAGCGTCTCCGACCCCTGGCTCAGGTCGTCGATCCGCTCGACGGCGTACGACCCGAGCGTCGTGGGCGGTGTCGCGCGCAGCCGGTCCATCGCCTGCGCGATCAGCGACAGGTCGTCGACCCGCACCGACAGCTGGTCGGTCGCATGCAGCCCGTGCTTGACCGCCAGATCGTCCAGCAGGTCGACCAGCGTGCGTCCCGCCGCCTTCGCCTGCGCCGCCAGCTGCAGCACCCTGACCAGCGTCGACACGCCGTCCTTGTCCTTCACTGCCGCCGGGTCCACGCAGTACCCGAGCGCCTCCTCGTAGCCGAACACCAGATCCGGCACCCGCCCGATCCACTTGAACCCGGTCAGCGTCTCGACGTACCGGACGCCGTACGAGGCCGCGATCTTGCCGAGCAGCGACGACGACACGATCGAGCACGCGGCGACGCCGGTCGATCCGGGGAGCAGGAACTCGCCGAGGAGGCTGCCCAGCTCGTCGCCGCGAAGCATCCGCCAGCCCCCGTCCGCCGCAGCATCCGGGACCGCGACCGCGCAGCGGTCGGCGTCCGGGTCGTTCGCCACCGCGATGTCCGCGCTCATCTCGCGGGCCAGGTCCAGCGCCGCGTCGATCGCGCCCGGCTCCTCCGGGTTCGGGAACGAGACGGTCGGGAAGTCCGGGTCCGGGTCTGCCTGCGACGCGACCACCCGCGGTACGGCGAACCCCGCACGGGCGACCGCTGCCTCGACCAGGGTCCGCCCGACGCCGTGCAGCGGCGTATAGGCGACGTTCAGATCCCGCGGTGCGTCGGCCGGCACCAGCTCGGCGATCCGGTCCAGGTACGCGTCCAGCAGGTCGTCACCGGCCATCTGCCAGTCGTCGCCCCGCGGCACCTCGGCCAGCGGGCCGACCGCGGCGATGGCGGCCGCGATCTCGGCGTCGGCCGGCGGCACGATCTGCGAGCCGTCCCCCAGGTAGACCTTGTAGCCGTTGTCCTGCGGCGGGTTGTGGGACGCCGTCACGACGACGCCGGCGACCGCGTGCAGGTGCCTGATCCCGAAGGCGACCACCGGCGTCGGGGCCGGCCGGTCCAACAGGACGGCGTCCAGGCCGGCGCCCCGGATCACCGCGGCGGTGTCCTGCGCGAAGACGTCGGACTTGTGGCGGGCGTCGTACCCGACCAGGACCGGGCCGTCGGTGAGGCCCTTCGACTTCAGGTACGCGGCGAGTCCGGCGGCGGCGCGGATCACCACGACCCGGTTCATCCGGTTCGGTCCGGCGCCGACGGCGCCGCGCAGGCCCGCCGTACCGAACTCCAGGGTGCCGGCGAACCGGTCGGCCAGCTCTGCGGCGCTCTTGGAATCTGGCAGCGCCCCGGCGTCCAGGAGCGTCCGCAGCTCGGCGCGCGTGTCGGGGTCGGGGTCCTCGCTCAGCCAGGCTTCGGCGGCGGCCCTCAGATCATCGGTCACATGGGCACTCTAGTGACCCGACGACTGACAAGGCCGGGTTCGGAGGTCCGCCACGTAGTCGTCGGGGGCCCCGGCCGCCTCGGCGGCCTCGGCCAGGATGCCCAGGTAACGG
Organism: Kribbella sp. NPDC003505; assembly: GCF_040610875.1. Taxonomy (NCBI): domain Bacteria; kingdom Bacillati; phylum Actinomycetota; class Actinomycetes; order Propionibacteriales; family Kribbellaceae; genus Kribbella; species Kribbella sp. NPDC003505. Next base: position 572,178 of record NZ_JBEXNA010000006.1, read on the forward strand.
GCCGAGGGCAGGCCCCCCTCGTACGCGTTCAGCACGTACATCCAGGCCAGCTGCTCGCCGTCCAGGGTCTGCACCCGGACCTGGATCTTGCGGTAGACGCCCTCGTCGATCCACTCCCACTCGTCGAGCCGCTCGACGTCCTTGGGGTGGATGTCGTACAGCGCCACGAAGACCTGGTTGGCGGGGTCGGCCGGGTCCTCGACCACGGTCGCCATCGCACCCTCCCAACCGAGCTCCTCGCCGCCGAAGGTGAGGCGCCAGCCGGTGATCCAGCCGGTCCCGCGCAGGGGCGAGTACGGGCACCGCTCGGCCATCAGGTTCGGGTCCAGATTCGACGCAAACGCGGCGTACAGGGTCACGGAATCAGAGGATACGGAAGAATGGCCTCCCGTGGCGCGAGTTGTGATCATCGGAGGCGGTCCAGGCGGGTACGAAGCGGCCAGTGCGGCCGCCCAGTTAGGGGCGGAGGTGACGGTCGTCGATTCCGACGGGATCGGCGGTTCCGGCGTGCGCACGGACGCGGTGCCGAGCAAGACCCTGATCGCCACGGCGGAAGTGATGACCGAGGTCGAGGAGGCCGGCGAGCTCGGCGTCCGGCTGGACGACGGGGACGAGGATCCGGCGAACTCCGTGCGTGTCGATCTGTCCGTCGTCAACAAACGGGTGAAGGCGCTGGCCGCCGCCCAGTCGGCGGGCATCAGCCGCCGGCTGGACCGCGACAAGGTCCGGGTGATCCAGGGCCGGGGCCGGCTGGACGGTCCGGAGAAGGTCGTGGTCGGGGACGAGCGGCTGGACGCCGATGTGGTGCTGATCGCCACTGGTGCAAGGCCTCGCGTGCTGAAGGGCTCCGAGCCGGACGGCGAGCGGATCCTGACCTGGGAGCAGGTCTACGAGCTCTCCGAGCTGCCCGAGCGGCTGATCGTGGTCGGGTCGGGTGTGACCGGCGCCGAGTTCGCCAGCGCGTACGACGCGCTCGGGAGCGACGTCGTCCTGGTGTCGTCCCGGGACCGGGTGCTGCCGGGCGAGGACGCCGACGCGGCAGCCGTCCTGGAGGACGTGTTCAAGCGGCGCGGTCTGACCGTGCTGAGCAAGTCGCGGGCCGAGTCGGTGAAGCGGCAGGGCGACGGGGTCGTGGTGACGCTGACCGACGGCCGGAAGGTCGAGGGGTCGCACGCGCTGCTCGCGGTCGGATCGCTGCCGAACACCGACGACATGAATCTCGTCGAGTCGGGCGTGTCGCTCACCGACGGCGGGTTCGTGCAGGTCGACCGGGTATCGCGGACCACCGCTCGCGGCGTCTACGCGGCCGGCGACTGCACCGGCGTCCTGATGCTGGCGTCGGTGGCCGCGATGCAGGGCCGGATCGCGATGGCGCACGCGCTCGGCGACGCCGTCGCACCGCTGGACCAGTCGACGGTGTCGGCGAACGTCTTCACCGCGCCCGAGATCGCCACCGTCGGCCTGACCCAGGCGGTCGTCGACGCCGGCGGAAGCACCGCCCTGGTCGTCAAGGTCCCGCTCGCCGACAACGCCCGCGCCAAGATGCAGGGCGTCCGCGACGGCTTCGTCAAACTCTTCTGCCTGCCCAACACCGGCATCGTCGTCGGCGGCGTCGTGGTCGCCCCTCGCGCCAGCGAACTCATCCACCCCATCTCCCTGGCCGTAGCCGCCCGCCTCACCGTCGACCAGGTCGCCCAGTCCTTCACCGTCTACCCCTCCATCTCTGGCTCAGTAGCCGAAGCAGCCCGAAGACTCCACCTCAGAAACTGAGAACGCTTCACCGTGCCGAGCTCGGGGTTGTGACGGCAGGTGGTGCTGGTGCTGAGGCACCGATCGACACGACCGGCGGGCGATCACCGAGTGCGGCTGGGAACGCCATCCTGGCACCAGCGCGACCGTCCGGTGCGAACGCAGCAAGTAGTACGGGTCTGCGGTCGAACGCGAGGGCCACGCCTGACGGGTGGTTGACGCGGCTTCAGTTCCTGTGGGCGGATGATGTCTTTCTTGGATAAGTCCCTGGGCAGTGCGTTTGGTGGTGTAGGCCTGGGTGCGGGGTCGTATCGCAGCCGGTTGATGACGATCACGTAGAGGGGCTTTGTTGGCTTGGCGGTCGCCGCCGCGGTTGAGGCGGTGGCGGTGTGTTTGGCCTGAGGATGCGGGGATGGGGGCGGTGCCGCAGAGCATCGCGAAGGCGCCTTCGGAGTGGATCCGTTCGGGGTTGGGGCCGGCGGCGACCAGGAGTTGCCCGGCGATCTCGGGGCCGACCCCGGGGTCGACCCCCGGGCGGGTCGAGGAGTGCGGGGTTGATCGTTTCGATCAGTGTGGTGATGAGTGTGTCGAGTTCGGCGATGTCTTCTTGGGCCGTTGCGTAGCGGCGGGCCGGTGAACGCAGCGCGGTTTTGACGGGGGCTTGTTCGGGGATGCCGGTCTGGGTGGGATCGGGTCTGAGGTTGCGGCAGGTGTGGATCAGGCGGGCGGCGGTGAGGCCTCGCAGCTGGTCGCGTAGGGCATGGGGTGCGGTCACGATCAGGGCTTTGATCTGGCGCAGGCAGCCGGCGCGTTGGTCGACGGCGCTGGTGCGGGCGACTCGCAGGTTCCGCAGCGCCTCGACCTGGCTGTCGCGGGTTTTGGGGGTGCCGGTGCGTACTCTGCCCAGGGCGGCGCGGGCGGCGGCTTCGGCGTCGATCGGGTCGGATTT